>JAKFDE010000001.1:0-2351 GCA_036676295.1 Bacteroidia bacterium
TTTGCTAGAACCAAACGAACCAAAAATCATTCAATCTATAATTGGTCAAGTATATTCAGAACAAGTATTTACTATTCAACCATTTGAAGTAATTGTAGTAGTACCAACCAAAACCTTTTTAGAAAAAGTAATGCTCCTTCATGAAGAATTTCTAAAACCTACTGAAAATATTAGACATTACAGAATGTCAAGACATTTGTATGATATAGAAAAACTAATGGATCATGAATATGGAAAAGAAGCAATAAAAAATAAAGAACTATTTGAAACACTAGTACAACACAGGAGTAAATACACACCAGTAAGAGGAATTTCTTATGACTTGCACACACCACAAACAATAAATTTCATACCACCAGCTGAAGTAATGGAACTTTGGAAAAAAGACTATCAAGCCATGCAGGAATTTATGATTTATGGAAAGACATTGGAGTTTGAAGAATTGATAATTAAATTGACAATTCTAAAAAATGAGTTAGAGAAATTGTAAAAATAAATGAAAATCAAATATGTATATATCAGAATTAAAACTTTGGAATTTTAGAAAATACGGAAAAAGTTCTTCGGATCTAAACAGAGATGCAGATTTAACAGTTCCTTTAAATAAAGGACTTAATGTGTTAATTGGAGAAAATGATTCTGGTAAATCTACAATTTTAGATGCAATAAAATTAGTTCTAAAAACACATGCATACGAATGGATAAAAGTTGAGGATACAGATTTTCATTCAGAAACGGATAAATTAAAAATTGAAATCCACTTTTCTGGAATTTCAAATGAAGAGGCTAAACAATTCATTGAATGGTCTGGATGGGCAGAAGAGGAAATAGAAAAAGAGAAAAAATTAGTTAAGGAATTACGTCCTAAACTTATTTTAATTTATCAAGCTGAAATTAAAGATAATAGAATAATTCCATCAGATATTAAAGCAGGTATGGATGGTGTTGGTCATTTACTGAATGCTGAAGCTAGAGAGTACTTAAAATGTACATATCTAAAAGCTTTAAGAGACGCTGATAGTGAATTAACAGCCAAAAAGAATTCAAGGCTTTCTGAAATTTTACAAAAGCACCAATTATTTCATAAACAAAAAGGTGTTGAACATGAATTTGAAACTGATTTCAAAGAAATTAATAAGAATATTGAAAATCGTTTCAAAGGAACAGATAGCGATAAAAAATATAATGAACAAATAAAAACAACTATTGATAAGTTTTTAGAAAAATTTATTGACAACAAAACAATTTCTCTTTTTTCATTAGGTAAGACTGAGATTAAGAACATATTAGAAAAACTTAGTCTCGGTATAGTTGATAGAAGTAATCTTGGTCTAGGGACTATGAACCGCCTTTTTATGGCAGCAGAGTTATTGCACTTAAAGCGTGAATGGGATGGCTTAAAATTATGCATGATTGAAGAATTAGAAGCTCATCTTCATCCACAAGCACAGATGAAAATTATTGAAGCCTTAAATGAAGAAGCAAATAAAGGAATTCAATTTATTTTGACTACTCATAGTCCTAATATAGCTTCAAAAGTTCATTTGAAATCTTTGATTGTATGTAAAAATGATACTGTTTTTCCTTTGGCAGATAATTACACTAAACTAGGTAAAGATAATTACAATTATTTAGAGCGATTTTTAGATACTACTAAATCAAATCTATTTTTTGCAAAAGGAGTTATTATAGTCGAAGGTTGGTCAGAAGAAATTTTAATACCCGCACTAGCAAAAAAAATGGGTTATGACTTGACTGCAAGAGAAGTTTCCATTGTAAATGTTGCTTCAACGGCATACTTACACTTTGCTAAAATATTCTTGAGGAATGATGGTAAAGAAATGAAAGTACCGGTTGCTATTGTTACAGATTTAGATAACAGACCTGATGAAAAAGGGACTTTCAAAACAATCGATGACGAAGACAAAAGAGTAAAGTCAAAAAACGAGAATTTAATTAAATTAAAAAGTGAATTAGAAGAAACAAACATCACTTTAGAGTTAGCCAAAGAATGGACACTAGAATGGTGTCTGTTTAAATCAATTACTTTATCTGAAGTTTTCAAAGAGGCTGTTAGTTTGGTTCATTCTGGAACTGAAGAATTTAAAAAAGAAGATACTGAGGTTTTCAAATCAACTTTTCAAGATAAATTAATTTCAAAATTAAAAAAAGAGGATAACACAACCGGAATTGATAAAGTCAAAATTGCATCAGAATTAGCAAACAAAGTAAACGAAAAAGAGGATTTAATTATCGATGAGAAGGATGAGTATTTAAAATATCTAATTGATGCTATAAAACACGCTTGTAGTTATGATTAAAATTAAAGATGAGCATATTAAGCTAGCACA
>JAKFDE010000002.1:0-1782 GCA_036676295.1 Bacteroidia bacterium
TGACTGTATGCTCGTATTTTTGTGTTTGTAGGTTAATTAGAAAGGCTCTATTTACCCTTAAGCAACTCTAGGTGCCTCAAATGGTCAAATAGAAGGACTCTATCTGCCCGCAAGCAACTCCTTACCCCGCAAACCGTCAAATAGTAATGCCCAATGCTCAATCTACTGTCTCGTAAAACAAAAGAGCACCCTCACAGGTTAACGGGTTCTGTTACCTGTCACAAAAATCCAAAATGTATATTAAAATGACCATCAATTTGTATGTGAATTTGATGGTCATTTTTTATTGATATAACGCGAATAATTATAAAAATAGGCGTGAAACGGTAGTCCAATTTGTATATCAAAATGTAAGGTTACAGAGATTTCTGTTACCTCGTAAATTGGACTGCAAAATACTGTTTTTTTATTTACAAAACCACGTTTTTCTTTTGACTTTGGCTCTGTAATTATTCATTGTTGATTTCGTATAGGTAAGAGAAATAATAGGCGGAGAATTTCCGGCTAATGTATATAGAGGAAGCTTAAGAAGCAGAGATAAGAGGAGGGATTCCGGTTAACTGCTCTAAATAAGCCAAAATTCAAAGATTTAGATCACATAAGCGGAAAAACTCCGCTTATTCTTAAGAAAATATGGGTATTTCCCAATTTAAACGGAATTTTTCCGGTTATTTTTCAAACTCAATGAAATCAACATCAGTTTTATAATTAGTAGCTTGGCCATAAAATGCATTATATATTAGGTGGCACTTTGTAATATTCTTACACAACAAAAAGCCCTGCATTTTGCAGGACAATATGTATAACAAATATAAGTAGATTTTCAAACGTATTTTTATAAAAAGTGACAGGTATCTGAACCCGTTACGCACAGGTGTTTTTTTTCAACCCCGACCTAATGCTTCAAGTGATACGGCAGTGTCGAAACAATAACATTTTTTCTATAAAGCAAGAAGGAACGGATTAAATGGCTTGATTGGTTATGAAGCATGTTATGCCAGCCTTTTTTCGGAATGAATTGAGGGATTAGAACAGTTACCCGGTAATTGGACTCACTCGCTTTATGCTCGACAGTGTCGACAAATTTGGTGAGTGGATGAATAATGCTTCTATAATGAGAATGTAAGGTGACCAATCGTACGTCAGGCTGCCACTTCTTCCATTTTCCCTCAAAGCGTTTTTCTCCTTCCCGATCAAAGGCTACATACACAGCAATTACTTGGCTTGCTGATAGGGATTTAGCATAGTTAATGGAATTCTCCACTACATGGGTAATGCCAGCCAAAGGTACGATGATGACATTTCCTTCGATGGGTAGTGCTGCTTCGCAAGTGGTGACACGAAGCTGATCCGCAATTGCCTCATAGTGCTTATGGATTTTATGAAAGATCAGTACAATCACAGGAATAAAAACAAGAACTGGCCATACCTGGCTAAACTTTGTAATAAAAAAACATCATGGTAACCACGAAACTTATAAGTGCACCGTTTGTGTTAATCGCGAGCTTTGATATCCAGCCGGTTGGCTTTTTCACAAATCCATTTTACCATCATTCCAGTTTGAGAAAGGGTAAATGGAATAAAAACACCAACTGCATACAACGGGATTAAATTTTCTGTATGTCCATGAAAAGTAATAATTAGCAAGATGGAAGCAAAATACTCCCGCCATTTAAAAATGTAAATGAAAATTTTGTTAACTATTTTTGGTTTAAGTAAGTACAAAGAAATCTTCTATTAACCCTCATAAATGGGTATAATAGGTTAACTATTAAAGGACAT
>JAKFDE010000003.1:0-56117 GCA_036676295.1 Bacteroidia bacterium
CTTTCTTGATAAAGAAAAGGAACAAAAGAAATCAAGCCAAAAATATGCTCAGCCCGCCTCACGGAATTCTACGGATTTCACGTTCCGCTTCGCTACACTAAATCCTTGAATTCTCGTTTCACCCCTCATCTGCTCGCATTTTTGGCTAGCTCCCCACATTTTACTAATGAAATAAAACTTTAAACTTAAAGTTCACTGAATTAGTAAGGACGTAAACTTTAACCTTGAATTTATATATAATTCGGAGCGCTATGATTTTGTGCAGCAATAGCGGTAAAAGCTCCCGAAGGGTAGGCATACGCAAGCGGGGGAGTTTTATCCGCGGTAGCATATGGAACGAAAGTGGAATATGCTAATTGCCTATCACAAAATCATAAGCTTTTGGATACTTTTGGCTCCAAAAGTATCGAAAGGGAATTTTGACTTGATTTTTTGGTTACTTTTTTATCTAAGAAAAAAGTGACGAAAAGAATGAATAGAGAAAAAGAGGAAAAATATTAACAATTCCCCTCATTCTGTTAAAAATTAAATCCAGCAGCACCGCATGGATATTGTATCTTAGCCCTTCGATTATGGCAAAGACAACGGAAGTAAAAGAAACACCTTTAATGAAACAATACAACGAGATCAAGGGAAAATATCCTGATGCGATCTTGTTGTTTCGTGTAGGCGACTTTTACGAAACCTTTGGCGAAGATGCCGTGAAAGCTTCTAAGATATTAGGAATCACCTTGACGAAACGTGCCAATGGCTCTGCTTCTCATATTGAATTAGCAGGTTTTCCGCACCATTCGATTGATACGTATTTACCAAAATTAGTACGAGCGGGTTATCGTGTGGCGATTTGCGATCAGCTGGAAGACCCTAAAATGGTGAAAGGCATTGTGAAGCGTGGCATTACGGAGTTAGTGACTCCCGGTGTAAGCTTTAATGATAAAGTATTGGAACATAAAACCAATAACTTTTTAGCGAGCATTCATTTAGCGGGAGACAGAGCCGGTGCCTCTTTCTTGGATGTATCAACCGGTGAGTTTTTAGTGGCTGAAGGTTCTTTGGTTTATATTGAAAAACTGGTTCAGAGTTTTAAGCCTAACGAAATTTTATTCGAAAAAAATAAACGTCAGACTTTATTAAATTTAATTGGCGAACGCTTTTATATTTTTGGGTTAGATGACTGGGCTTTTAAATATGATTTTGGTTACGAAGCCCTAACCAAGCAGTTCAGCACAAAATCATTGAAAGGATTTGGAATTGAACATTTACAATTAGCCATTACTTCCTGTGGTGCTATTTTGCATTACTTAGGAGAAACCAAACACGATCGTTTACAACACATCACAGCAGTATCGCGTGTGGAAGAAGATCAGTATGTGTGGTTAGATCGTTTTACAGTAAGAAATTTAGAATTATTTGGAACGAGTCATGATAATGGCAAGTGCTTAATTGATATTATTGATGCAACCACAACCCCAATGGGATCAAGACTTTTGAAACGTTGGTTGGCATTACCTTTAAAAGAATTAGAATTAATTAATGAGCGTTTAGAAGTCGTTAATTATTTTGGGACACATAGCGACATTCAATCTGACTTAAGAACACAGTTTGAGGAGATCGGTGATCTGGAACGTTTAATTTCTAAAGTAGCTGCCGGTAAAATTAATCCGCGCGAATTAGTACAATTAAAACGTGCGCTGACATTAATTGAATCGGTGAAACAAGTGACTTCCGCTTGCGAAAATCCTTCACTGAAAAAAATTGCAGATCAGTTAAACCCTTGCGCTTTAATGCGTGACCGTTTACAAAACGAGATCAACGAAGAAGCTCCTGTATTGCTGAACAAAGGTAATGTGATCTGTAAAGGTGTGAATGCAGAGTTGGATGAATTAAGAGCCATTGCGTTTTCGGGAAAAGATTATTTATTACAAATACAACAACGCGAAGTTGAACGCACAGGAATTACATCCTTAAAAGTTTCTTACAATAATGTATTTGGTTATTATTTAGAAGTAACCAATGTGCATAAAGATAAAGTACCGCAAGACTGGATTCGTAAGCAAACGCTAACAACAGCTGAGCGTTACATTACGCCTGAGTTAAAAGTATACGAAGAAAAGATCTTAGGTGCTGAAGATAAAATCGCTGTGTTAGAACAAGGTTTATACGAAGCCTTAGTAAGAGACCTGATTGATTATATTATTCCGGTACAATTAAATGCATCATTGATCGCTCGTTTAGATTGTTTATTATCCTTTGCTAAACTGGCTAAAGACAATCAATACGTAAGACCAACGTTAACCAATGATTTCGCAATCAACATTGTTGATGGTCGTCACCCGGTGATTGAAAAACAATTACCATTAGGTGTTGATTACGTGAGTAACTCTGTTTACTTAGATAATGAAACACAACAAGTGATGATGATCACCGGACCCAACATGAGTGGTAAATCTGCCTTGTTACGTCAGGTTGCACTCATTACCTTGATGGCGCAAATTGGTTGTTATGTTCCTGCAAAATCTGCAGAGATCGGTATCGTCGATAAGATCTTTACACGGGTTGGCGCGAGTGATAATATTTCTTCGGGAGAATCTACCTTTATGGTGGAGATGAACGAAACCGCCAGTATCTTAAATAATTTAAGTGACCGCTCTCTAATTTTATTAGATGAGATCGGACGAGGAACCTCTACATACGATGGTATATCTATTGCCTGGGCCATTGCCGAATTTTTACATTCGCAACCAAAGAACAGAGCCAAGACATTATTTGCCACTCACTACCACGAGTTAAATGAAATGACGACGTATTTTCCGCGCATTAAAAACTTTAACGTGTCGGTAAAAGAAGCCAATAATAAAGTGATCTTTTTACGTAAACTTCAGGAAGGTGGCAGTAATCACAGTTTCGGGATCCACGTAGCTAAAATGGCCGGTATGCCAAAACAAGTGGTTGATCGCGCGAATGATATTTTAAAGAAACTTGAAAAAGATCATGACTTGGAATTGTCTGAATTAGAATTAGCGGATAATCATTCTGAAAATAATTCTTCGATGGATGCAGTAGCTCCTAAAACCAAATCAGCTCAGGTTGGAAAGAATAATGATTTTCAATTAAGCTTTTTCCAACTTGATGATCCGATTCTTTCGCAATTAAAAGAAGATATTTTAAATATTGATATTAATACTTTAACTCCTGTTGAGGCTTTAATGAAATTAAATGATATTAAACGTTTGATCGGAGGATAGCTTCGAGAGCCTCAGCTACCGTGTTCTGTGGCTTCGAGAGCACTTCGATGAACTCAGTGACCTCCTCGCCACCGACAAATACGATGCCTGAGCTGGCTACTGAGCTTGTCGAAGTATCGAAGGCGGAGTAAATCGAAATCACATATTTATTTCTCTTTTCTTATTTTCTTTTGTCACTTCGAGCACGGCAAAAATCCAGTGGATTTTTGAGCGAGGTTATGCGCAAAAGAGAAGCATTCTCGTCATTGCGAGGAGGCACGACGAAGCAATCTCAAACTTAATCCATTTTTCATTCGTACTTCCTTTTCTTTCTTGATAAAGAAAAGGAACAAAAGAAATCAAGTCAAAACGATAGCCCCGCTCTCTTTTAATTTTTAAGGTTCGTTACCGAAAGAGAACTAAAGCTCTTTCGGACTCACCTAAAAAAATTAAAATTAGTAACAGTTTTTTATTGTTTTTTAAATGTGTTTCAGAATACGCTTCGCTATTTCACGGCTCACCGCCTCCCCGTTTTGACAACCCACCCGCCTTTTCAATTCAAGTTAACTTCAAATTTTAAAATTCACCGAATTAGCACGAGTGTAAACTTAAACTTTGAATTTAAGTATAATTCGGAGTGCTATGATTTTGTGCAGCAATAGCGGTAAAAGCTCCCGAAGGGTTGGCATGCGCAAGCGGGGGAGTTTTATCCGCGGTAGCATATGGAACGAAAGTGGAATATGCTAATTGCCTATCACAAAATCATAAGCTTTTGGATACTTTTGGCTGCAAAAGTATCGAAAGGATATTTAAACTCTTTATCCTTTTGTTTCAAGACAAAAGAAAGTAGTAAAAAAGAAAGGAGAAAGAACTGAAAAAATCAACAATAAAGCCTTTGAAAGCCTTTAATAAAGGCGCATTTAAAAAAATTCAAAAAAAATTTTGTCAAAGCAAAAAAACATATATCTTTGCACTCCCGATTAATAAAATTGGGTTGTTCTTTTAAATGAAATTACAAGCGAAAGTAGCTCAGTTGGTAGAGCGTAACCTTGCCAAGGTTAAGGTCGCGGGTTCGAGACCCGTCTTTCGCTCAGTCTAGTATACTAAATTTGCCCCGGTGGTGGAATTGGTAGACACGCAGGACTTAAAATCCTGTGTCTTCGCGGACGTACGGGTTCAAGTCCCGTCTGGGGTACTAAAAATACCGCAATACGTATACTAGAATAAAAGCCTTTCATGAAAATGAGAGGCTTTTTTGTTTTTAAGGATATTTTCATTAAATGAAACTATGATCAAAGACTCTTTCTTATCTTTTCAGTTGATAATTACGATTTACAAAATAATCCTAAGGTGTTACTACGAAATATAGCAACACCTTACTATTATTAAACTTAACTTAGATTTCAGTATCATTTATTCATAATTAATAAGCAGATTAATTTGTTAATCCTTTTTCATAAGTGAATAGTGAGAATATCATTAGACTTTATATTTTTAACAAATAAGAATTTATCAAATGCTAGTATTTAAAACAGATATAGAAAATAGAGACAAAGCCGATTCTACTGAATTAAAATACCCTAGAAGAAGCAAAAGAACTATAAATAACGAAACATTTGACTTAATTGAACCTACTGCCGTTCGTTCAAAAATGATGTCAAAAGTCAAGAGCAAAGATACATTTATTGAGAAAATTCTGGAGGAAGCATTAATACAAGAAGGAATTAATTATTCTAAACCTGAATTTATTCTTGAGTTTTTGCCAGGTAAACCTGATTTTGTTATTCCTCGTTATAAAGTTGCCATATTTTGTGATGGTGATTTTTGGCATGGACGCAATTTCAATCAATTAAAATTTGCTTCAAATGAGAAATTTTGGGAAGCAAAAATCAAAAAGAACATAGAAAGAGATACGGAAGTAAATAACTTATTAATTGCAAAAGGCTGGAAGGTTTTAAGATTTTGGGAAAATGACTTGCTTAAAAATTTCCCTGCTTGTATTTCTGAAATTACAAATTATTTAGAAACCGTTAAAACTAGAAACAGAGTAGTCAAAGTTCCGAAGTTCACCTTTGTTGATTTGTATTCGGGCATAGGTGGGTTTAGGGCTCCACTTGAAGAATGTGGGGGACAATGTTTAGGATTTTCAGAAATTGACAAAGATGCGATTAGAGTTTATAAAAAAAACTACATAGAATATGGCTCTAAAGAAATCGAATTAGGAAGCGTTACAAATATTGACAAATTGCCATTTTCTGTTGATTTAATTGTTGGTGGAGTTCCTTGTCAATCTTGGTCTGTTGCAGGTAACATGAAAGGATTTGAAGACCCTAGAGGACAATTATGGTACGACACTATAAGAATAGTAAATAAAAATAAACCTAAGGCATTTATTTTTGAAAATGTAAAAGGGTTATATGATCCGAGAAATAAAGAGAGTTTAGATTTTATAATAAATAGTTTTAGAAAAATTGGCTATTCAGTTAGTTGTAACTTATTAAATTCATCTGATTTTGGATTACCTCAAAATAGAGAACGAATATTTATTGTTGGCACATTAAAAGATTCTAAAAATATAAAGCCGTTTAGTTTTCCTGAGCCATTAAAATCTTTGAACCCACAACTATACAATTTTATAGAGGGAACTCAAATTGATACCGACTTAATAAAGAAAACTTTTGGTTCAAAGGAATTATTTGGAGATAAAATACCTTTTTCAAGAAATAAATTCCAAAAGCTTGATGAATTAAATGACTTCTTTGTATTATGCGATACAAGAAATGGACATACTTCAATTCATTCTTGGGATATTATCAATACTTCAAAAAGAGAAAAAGAAATATGTTTTACTGTTTTACGTAATAGACGAAAAAAAATATATGGTCCTTTAGATGGTAATCCATTAACCTTTTCAAATCTAAAAGAATTGATTACAGATTTAAAGGAAACTGAATTAAAAAAACTCATTGAAAAGAAAATTCTTAGAAAATCTGAAAACGGTTATGAGTTCGTTAACTCTAAAAACTCTGCAGGGATAAATGGAGTATATCGTGTATATATGCCAAGTTCAAATATTTTCTCTACATTAACAGCAACCGGTACCAAGGACATGGTTGCGCTTGTTAATATTGAAGCGAACTCACCTGAAGAATATAAAAAGAAATTTATAGCCGAAATTTACAGAAAGAAAAAATTCAGACCGATTACTGCACGAGAAGCTGGGAAACTACAAGGATTCCCAAATTGGTTCACAATAGATACAAACCCTAAACTTGCAAATAAACAATTTGGAAATGCAGTTTCAGTTCCTGTCATAAAAAGCGTAGTTAATGCATTAATAGCAACCAAAATATTCAATAAATGACCTTAGAAGAAAGAACAGACATACTTAATAGATACAAAGAATGGTTCAAGGAATCACTAGTAAGTAGTCACAAAAAAAACACAGAAAAATTAAAAGACATTAATGAGTTTAACATTAACCCACTTTTATTATATTATTTAGCAAACTTTTTAGAAGGTAATTCAGACTCAAAATCACTTGCTAAAGCATTAGTCTATCCGAGAGTATTAGGAACATCGATAACTACTTCTTTTGGCTCTTTAATGCAAGGCCAGTTTATCAGAACTGTTTTAGGCGGGTATGGTTCAGCAATCCCTGGAATTGATATAGAATTTGTTGATCAAACTGATAATAGAAGAAAATATTGCCAAATAAAATCAGGTCCAAATGCAATAAATAGAGACGATGTTCTAACGATCAAAAATCATTTTAGAGAAGCCCAAAATCGTTCAAGATTTAATCAAGGCGATGTTCGAATTGGCGACTTAATTTTTTGTTTAATTTACGGGGAAACTGATGAAAAAAACACATTCATCCTCGAATTAGAGAGAGATTGCAATGTCTTAATTGGAAAAGACTTTTGGCACAGATTTACTGGTGATGAAGGTTTTTACAGGTCCCTTATTGAGGCTTCTGGTATTGTAGCGAATGACATTGATATGAAAGAAGTTGTAGAAGACGTAATTGAAACTTTGAGCCATCAAATTGAAGAACGATTTAATAATCTAGGCTAAATACTACTTATAAAAAAGTTGCACCGTTTTTTTTATGAATTTCTGATATCAAATTCATTATCTTATATCTAAGACCTTCTTCGAAATCTAGATTGTCATCGTAAGGGATATACCAAACTGTTTTTCTATCCATAACATAACGTAATTTAATATGTTTTATTAATTGCTCCCATGTCTTGTTGGTAGCTACATTAGCCTTAACGAATAAGACTATATTTTCAAATGTTTTTTCTTCAAGTGCTCTGTATATTTCCCATTCAACAGCAGGGCTTGGCGTTTCATTTAAAATTCCTAAAAAGAATTCACATTTTTTAATTCCTTCCAAAATTTCTCTCTTCAAATCTTCTGGACTCATCACATTAGTCATCTTATCAATTTCAACTGCAAAAGGATAAATTGCTTTCTTATATCTTATATTAATTTGTTCTATTATTTTTTTACTAGATTTTCTTTCTTGTATTTCTTGGTCAGACGAAAGAAATACATGTGTCTCTGGCATTCGATAAGGTTCAGGTTCCGCAATTAATTCTACACTAGAATATTTATTGCTAGGTTTTTCAGTTGTAAATTTACCCTTCGACATGTAGACCAATCCTATATTCAACTTTACACAAAGATCAAATAAAGCTTTGACTGGTTTTTTTGGAAAAACAATATATTTTTCAATTTCCTTGTCTGCAATAGTAGTAGTTTCAGAATATCTTTCTATAAAGTCTTCAGGAATTGTATTAGTTTTACGAAACAAAAAGGATTTTATTTCGTTGCCATTTTGAAAAACAAGATCAGGTCTTAATCTAAAAATAGCTGAATATTCTTCGGTAACAAAAAATCCTTTTTTCTTTTGTTTATCTATGATTATAGATTCCATAACGAAGCATCAATCATATTCCAAACCTGGATTTAATGATCTTAATTAATGTTGTCATTTTTAACTTAATAGCGGCTTTATCCATTTTAGTGATATTAGCTAAATTCAAATCGTTAATTTCACCAGCAAGTGAATCAGTAGATTTACTTATTGAATCAACTTGAAAAAAAGCCTCTGCTGTCTTCAAATAAATAGTTTCAGGTGTAACATTTATATTTTTGATAAAATCTATTAGTTCTTCTTCTAGTTTATGGATGTTAATACGTCCCTTTTTAGAAGCAGTTAAACATTTAGAAATAAAACGAAAATCTTTATTTGTTTTAATAATATTTTTTGCCTTCTTTTTTATACATGAATCAATAATTTTAGCTATTGGATATTTTTTTAATAATCCAGGCATCAAAGTCTTTATTTGGCGAATTGGTCTATACATTTCTAAAAGAATATCCGGATCTGCGCCCTCTTCTTCTTTCCCTTCTATTTCAGATTTAAGAAACCGCTGGATAACTTCATCAGGATAATCTTGAAATATTAAAAACCTATTAATCTTATATTCTGACAAAGAAGTAATTTTCACTAACTCTCGCTTATTATCTCTTGTAAGACTTTTGGGATCCATTCCTTTTTCTTTAATTATTTCAATTAACGTCATTGAAATAGCAAATTGAGTCCAGTCTTTCTGAACATGATGAATATGAAACATTAACGATAAGCTTTCCAGCTTATCAGGTTCATCAAGTAAAATTCTCGCAGGTAACTCAGAAATATTTAATTTTTTAGATGCTCTAAACCTTCTTTCACCATCTAAAATTACATACTTATTCTCCTTGGCCTTTTTATAAACGACGATTGGATTAAGAATGCCTTTTTCTATTATAGATTGAATCAACTCATCTTCTTCCTCCTCATTAAAACGCTGTCGAGGATTAAATCTATTAGGTTCAATTTCAGAAATTGACAAATACTTGATTTCAGGTTGATACTCAATTTTTTTTTCAACTAATTCCATAAATACATTTTTTAAAAAGCTATCCTTAACAAATATATAATTTTTCGCATAAAATCCAAGAAAAACTGAATAAACAACAATATCTCTAATCATACCCAATAAATTATTCAGTTCTCTATTAGAACTGGCTTTGCTCCGCTGCATTGCAATACAGTCGCGACAAAAAAACAGAAATTGATCTGACTTTGTAATTTGATTTACAGCAGATTTTTTAATTATATTTAATAAAAATCACCATGAAATAGAAGATTCAAGAATTCTGTAATTAAAAAGCAAAAACGCTGCTCCGCTGTATTTGTAATGCTGCGGTACAATTCCATACACAATAAATCACTCCCTAAAATATCCTCGCAAAATTAAAGAACACATCAATACTAAAATAAAAGAGTACATGGAAATTTTCAAGAAGGAATGGTAACTTCGTTATTATTTTACCATATCAAAAAAATAAATTCTTAATATGATAACTGAAAAAGCTAGCTGGGCTATTTGTGCGGAATGCCAGGGACGCGGCAAAAAAAGCCGGAGGCTCAAAAAAAAAGCACGGCTTCAGTACCAGATGGCCTATGATCAATTTTCAAAAACCAAAGAAGAAGGGATGGCGCCTGTTCGTCCTAAGGCTCACCTCTCTACTTGTTTAAACTGTGGCGGATCAGGCTTGGTAAAAGCTACTGGTCAACCCATCGCTGATACAAAAAACTATCCTCACCTTGCTATTATTGGTGGTGGTATAGGAGGCGTGGCTTTGGCTGTAGCTTGTTTGCACCGCCGCATACCTTTTACCCTATATGAGCGTGATCACAACTTTGATGCGCGATCGCAAGGCTATGGACTTACGTTGCAACAAGCTTGTAAAGCCATTGAGGGCTTGGGTATTTTCTCTTTAAAAAAAGGAGTCATTTCAACACGGCATGTCGTTCATACAACCGAAGGAAAAATAATCGGAGAATGGGGAATGAGAAAGTGGATGTCTACAGATGCTCATAAATCACCGAAGCGCACCAATATGCATATCGCACGGCAGTCTTTGCGCTTAGCTTTGCTTGAGCAACTCGGCAAACAAGATGTGGTTGCCTGGGGTCACCAATTAATAGATATAAAAGAAGATGTAGATGGAAGCGTAGATCTCAGTTTTCAGGTTGATGGAGAAATAAAACACGCCAAAGCGGATTTGGTGGTTGGAGCTGATGGCATTCGTAGTGCAGTACGAAATTTGCTGATTGGCGAGGATCTTAGCCCTTTACGTTATTTAGGTTGCATGGTAATATTAGGCATTTGTTCTTTGGAGGCTCTCAAAGATTTGGAGAGTTCTTTACTGGATTCGGCCACGGTATTTCAAACCGCTAATGGCCATGATCGTATCTACATCATGCCTTATGATGTTGATTCGGTGATGTGGCAATTGAGTTTCCCTTTGTCGGAACAAGAGGCTAAGGACTTGAGTGTTCAAGGATCTCAGGTATTAAAAGAAGAAGCGTGTCGCAGAACTCAGTGGCACGATCCTATTCCTCAAATTTTAGCAGCAACCACGGAAGCGTTAGTTTCAGGTTATCCCGTGTATGACCGGGAATTACTTGTACCTGAACTATTAGAGAAATGCGGAAAAGCAACCCTGATAGGAGATGCTGCTCATCCCATGAGTCCATTTAAAGGACAGGGTGCCAATCAAGTGCTGCTAGATGCACTGGCGCTGGCTCGGGGAATATCAAAAGGATGCGGCCCCTCCTCTCCGTGGAGAGAAGTTGGAATCAGGGCAAGTGTATTAAGAGAGTTTGAAGCAGAGATGTTAGAACGGAGTGCCATCAAAGTGAAAGATTCAGCAGAGGCGGTGCATTTTTTACATTCCGACATTGTACTTCATGAAGGTGATGAGCCAAGAGGACGTTGTATAAAAAGAAAAGATGTCTAATCTAAAGCGGCGATAAATTTTTTCTGGCCGGCTTATCAGATTCTTTAAATTCAATATCAGGGAAATACGCAAACACTCCCTTAGGATTGGTTGTTTTAATGTAATAATATCCTTCTGCCTGATACAGCTTGGTTTGATCGGTAGGCATTTCTTTTTTATAATAATCAACCACGCCATTAACCAATTCATACGTTAAAAATTCGTGTATCTTTTTAGTGCTTTTATACCATTTAACCTGTTCCATAGATTTTATATAAGTTTAAACTATTATTAAAAAACAATGATAAGAAATATAACTTTTATAAATGCCTACTTTTGGAAGGTTAATATATTGCCATCACAACAAACACCATAAAATAGATCTAATTCAAATTTTCGCTCGGCTGGATAGTAAGTTAAAATCATATTATTTAAAGCAATCATATCAAAGCCGCCTTTTAAGGTTCCCGAAAAATCAACATGATCATCTACTACTAGATCTAAATGATTATCGTTGATGATATTTGTGGGAATGATGCCTGCTATTTTTAAATTCATTTTTTCTTTATCCGTTTCTTTGACACGGTATTCCATCTCCCCGGCTTTAAAGGGACAATTGATCAATTCTATTAAACCTGCAAATACATGCACGTTTAATTGTTCGTCCACTTCTACATGTAAATTGTTGAGTAATTGAATATCGGCCTCCGATAGTTCATTTTTATATTCTTCGCGCATACCTGAAGTAATACCAGAACTTGACGATCGCCATTGACCATTTTCCCGATAGGTATCAAACATGGTATTAGCACCCGCACTGCCCGTAATAGATGTCAATGAAAACTGCCCCATGGCATCGCTTAATATATCCGACTTTGTTTGCAAGGAGGCAATGGACGTTCTCTCTAAACTAAAGGGCATACTCTTCGTTCTTTTTTTATTATACCAGGTGCCTGTAATGCGTTCACCTACCATCTTCCCTTCAAAAAAACCAGTCTCTTCTCCTTCACTGTTCAATTCGCTCATTCTGATTTCTCCTGTATCTTCCATACTTCCTTTCAATTTCAACGAAGTAGTTTTACCATCGTACTTATAAGAGCCGCCAACTGTACTTGTAAATTTGATGAATTCAAGACTTATAGGATATTGATCATTGATAGTGCCTTTATAATTAGCCACAAAATTTTCCACGATCAAATCACCGGCAATTGCTCCATCCATGGTGATGGAATCTTGCGTTTCTGTTTCACTGGTTTTAGTAGTTGTACTTTGTTGGCAAGCGCACATGGCGCCTAGCACTATCAAACTAAAAATTATAATATTCTGTTTCATCTATTTTTAAATTACAGGAATAGCTAATGTAAGATTCTTTTATATCAATCAAAAATCAAATATTTTATTAAGAATTGTTGTGAGTTTTTTATTTTCTTACTTTCTTTTGTCTTGAAACAAAAGAAACAAAAATTCAAGGCTCTTTAAAATTTAGCTAAAATCTGCATGGCATCAAGCCGGCCCACTTGCTGGCTCATCGCTAAAAATGTTTACTAAACATTTTCTTAACGCTCTACCCTAAAGCGCTTCGCGAACAGCCCAAATCATCTCCACACATCCCTTCGCTTTTGATACCACTTGATTTGTACGCTAAATTTTAAAAGGCCGCTACGGTTCTAATGAAATAAATATTTGATTTTAAAGTTTACTTAGATTGGAACAGCGCGCGAGCCTGTCAAAACGGGGAGGCGGTGAGCTGTGAATTTTCTTTTTTTTAGAGGGCAAATATCCAGTGGATATTTGAGCCGGCATGTGCGTTGGGCAAAAGAGCTTTAGTTCTCTTTTGGCTGCGAATCTTAAAAAAGGAAAGAGCGCGGGGAATTCGTTTTGACTTGATTTTTTGGTTACTTTTTTATCTAAGAAAAAAGTGACGAAAAGAAAGAAAAGAAAAAATCATGTGAGATTGCTTTTGCCGTTCGGACGGGCGCTCAGTGTCCCAATTGTTTCTTATCTTTATAGCCCTCAATGCCCTTCAATTACTCACATATCCAACTACCTGTTGTAGAAATTATTCCTGAGCTTCACAAAACACTTAAGGAACAATCGACAGTTATTATTGGAGCTCCACCGGGTGCCGGTAAAAGCACCTTGCTCCCACTCGCTTTATTTGAAGAAGATTTTCTACAAGGCAAAAAAATAATCATGCTGGAGCCTCGTCGTTTGGCGGCGCGCAGCATTGCCATGCGCATGGCAGAATTGTTAGGCGAAGAGGTGGGGCAAACCGTTGGGTATCGTATTCGTTTCGAAAATCGTGTGAGTAAAGACACTCGCATTGAAGTCGTAACCGAAGGAATTTTAACGCGCATGTTACAAAGTGATAATGCTTTGGAACAATTTGGTTTGGTAATTTTTGATGAGTTCCACGAACGTAATTTACAAGCTGATTTAGCATTAGCACTTTGCAGAGAAGCACAACAGGTGTTACGTCCTGATCTGCGCATCATGATCATGTCGGCAACACTAAATATTCCACAATTACAAACATTACTCAATGCACCGGTGATTGAAAGTCAGGGACGCACTTATCCTGTAGAGATCATCCACACCGGTGATGCGGATGAATATTTAATACCGGAGCTCGTGGCACAAACCATTGCCCGTGCCGTGAAAGAACATAACGGTGATGTGTTGGCCTTTTTACCAGGAGAAGGTGAGATCCGTAAATGTGAAGAATTATTACGAGGACAATTAACGGACTTTAGTCTACACCCTTTATATGGGATGTTACCTCAAAACGAACAATATGCCGCTATCATGCCTAACAAACATGGCAAGCGAAAAATAGTACTGGCTACTTCCATTGCCGAAACATCGTTGACTATTGAAGGAATTAAAATTGTAGTGGATTCGGGTTTTGCCCGCAGATCACGTTTTGATCCGTCTTCGGGTTTATCGCGTTTGGAAACCTTACGTATTTCTAAAGATGCAGCCGATCAGCGTGCAGGTCGCGCCGGACGTTTAAGTGCCGGTGTGTGTTACCGCATGTGGACAAGTGCTACACAAGCGCGCATGACCGAACATCGCATTCCTGAAATCATGGAAGCGGATCTGTGTTCACTCGTATTAGAACTAAGCAAATGGGGAACGGATGATATTAATAAGATGTGTTGGTTAACCTTGCCTCCAAAAAATTCATTGCAACAAGCTTATGATACATTGACGCAAATTGGAGCTTTAGAAAATTTTAAAATCACCGAACACGGCAGACAAGTTCATCAATTAGCTTGTCACCCACGTATTGCCCACATGCTCCTATTAGCAGAAACCACAAGCATGAAACAGTTAGGTTGTGATATTGCCGGCATACTCGAAGAACGTGATCCTTTGCCAAAAGATTCGGGCATAGATCTCAATCTGCGTATTGAAGCCTTGCGCAGAGCTCGCAGTCATAACGCATTCAACAATAAATTTAAACGCATCGAGAAAAATGCAGCGAGCTATCGTAAACTTTTAAATCTTGAAGCAGATAATGACCCTGTCGATCCTAATGAAACAGGCCTTTTATTAGCTTACGCCTATCCTGAACGTATTGCGTCTGCCAAACCTGGAAACAATGCACAGTTTCAACTAGCCAATGGAAAAATTGCCACAGCCGGACATAAAGACGACTTAGCACATGAAGCGTGGCTGGCAGTTGCTAACATGGATCTACGTGATGGGCTTGGAAAAATATTTATGGCAGCTCCGCTTAATCCAAAAGATCTCATTCATTTGGTTAAAGAAAAACAAACCATTGTGTGGGACACACGAAAAGGAGGATTGATCTGCGCGACTGAATTAAAGATCGGAAGTATTGTTCTGCAATCAAAACCATTGAACAAACCTGACGAGACTTTAGTACTCGATGCCATTTGTTATGCCATTAAATTAGAAGGTGAAAGTCTGCTCGATTTTACTGACAACTTCACACAACTACAAAACCGTATTAATAGCTTAAGCATCTGGAATACTAATGAACAATGGCCAATCGTTACTACCGAACATTTATTAAACACCGCCAAGGATTGGCTTGGCTCTTATGTGAAAGATATCAGAAAACCGGATGATCTAAAAAAACTGGATCTCGCCGAATGTTTATTACATTCCTTATCATGGGAACAACAACAATTACTAGAACAACTTGTGCCAGCCAAACTCGAGGTACCGAGTGGATCAAAGATCCGTATGGAATATTTTGCGAATGGAGCAACGCCTGTTATTTCTGTTCGTTTGCAGGAAGTGTTTGGAATGGCAGATACACCAACCGTTAATAATGGTAAAATCAAAACAGTATTGCATTTATTGTCTCCCGGTTACAAACCGGTTCAGGTAACTAATGATCTTAAAAGTTTTTGGAACCATACTTATCACGAAGTAAAAAAAGAATTGCAACGACGTTATCCAAAACATGCCTGGCCGGATGATCCATGGAATGCCAAGGCTGTCGCGAAAACCCGTCCTATTAAATAAACAGTATCAGAAAGGAAAATGAAATAATCCTTACTTTTGCAAAGCAAATATTCGAATGACAGAAACGATCACCAAAACAGAAACGAAAGAGGAAATCAAAACCCTCGAAAGCGAAGAACGCCAAACCATTGTGCATTGCACCTGCCATGGCGATGGCAACGATGCTTACCGTATTTGGCCTAGCACCTATTTAGTAGAGCATGGTTCTAACCGCAGAGCTAAACTCATTACAGCTTTTAATATTTCTTTTGCGCCACACTGGACCTTAAATGATGGTAAGGGATTCACCCTCATATTTGAAGGGCTCAGTAAAGGTTGCAAATCGTTTGATCTGATCGAAATGATTCCCCAAGACGGCGGTTTTGAAGTGTTTAATATTCCACGTAATGAAATGGATGTGTATCAGGTGAGTTTTTAATAGTGCTGGATTTCCGCCCTCATCCCCAACCCTTCTCCCCTCGGAGAAGGGGGCGATTTACAGGCAGTAACTTTGGTAACGCCCCTCTCCTGTGGGAAAGGGATTAATGGCAAGGGCATAGCACCACATGCACCAAACCCTTTTACGCAAATACCTAAATACTTATATTTATGTTTCATAACTCAACCTATGAACAACAGTAAAATACCGCACTACTATGACGCCACCAAAAAAATATTTGATAACGCAAAATCTTTGCGTAGAAAAAGTACGGCAGCCGAAGATCTTCTGTGGCAAATGTTACGTAACCGAAAAGTAGGTGGATTCAAATTCAGACGCCAACATCCATTAAACTATTTTATCGCCGATTTTTATTGTCATGAAGCATTACTAGTAGTAGAATTAGATGGCAATATACACGATTTAGAAATAGTGAAACAGTATGATAAACAACGAGAAGAAGAAATTATCGAATTAGGTATCCAAGTTTTACGTTTTACAAACGAAGAAGTTTTTTCAGAACCAGATAAAGTAGTTAAAACTATAGAGACTCATATTAAAATCTAATCACCGCAAACAAACACCCCCTCTACTCTCGCTATAAAAGTAAAGGGGGAACTGCAAACATAACATCGAAAATAAATGTACTCTATGTTTTATTCAGGCTTTTTATCGGCCGCTTCTTTATTTTTTTTATCTAATTCTTCTTGTTTTTTCTCAGCCTCTTTCAATTCATCCTTTTTGATATCTTCTGCTTTACGCTCTAATTGTTGAGTTGCTTTTGCTTTATCTTCAACTTTTTCTTCAACCTTTAGATTAGCTTTTCTTAATTCTTCTGCTTTATCATCGGTTTTGTTTTGAGATTTTCTCAAATCATTGGCTTTATCGTCTGTTTTATTTTGTGCTTTTTTTAAATTATCTTCTTTCTTCACTGCCTTGTCTTGCGCTTTTCTCACTTCTTCATTTTTATCTTCTACTTTCTTTTCTGCCTTTTTGATCGTCTTAGTTCTTTTCTCGGATTTTTTATCGTCTTTAGCTTTTTGCTTCTCTACTTGCTCTTGATCAGCTAATTTAGCTTTGTCTGAACCACTTACTTCTTGTGCAAATGCAGAACCAGATAAGGTAAATACACTAACGGCTGCGGATACTATAATTTTTTGGATCGTTTTCATAATTGATTCTTTAACCTGCGAATGAGTTTTCGCTACAAGACAAAGTTGATGCTAATAAGCATCATAAGTATTACATAATTTTGAAAATAAGTTACATTAATCACACATAATCTAAGCAGATGAGTACAATTAAAATCAAAAAAAATCCTAGTTTTGGTTAATGACTACACAACCTATCATTCTATACGAAGACGATACCCTACTCGTTTCCAACAAGCCGGCCGGACTAATGGTAGAACCCGATCGCAATAACCATCCTAATTTATTACAGCAAGTAAAAAATTATTTGAAAGAAACAACAGGTGAAAAATTACCTTATGTACAACATCTGCATCGCTTAGACAGAGTAACCAGCGGCATTGTCCTCTTCACAAAAAAGAAAGAACACTTAAAAAATCTAAGCGAGCAATTTGCGCAACGTCAGGTTTCTAAATATTATGAGGCTTTAACTTCAAATAGTCCGGTGCCTGGGACTCTCGAAGGCACCAAAGGAATACTTGAACACTGGCATCGTAAAGAAAAAAAGAAAGCAGTGTTGGTTCCTGAAGGAACAGACTTTGCTGAAAAAGCAAAACTTGAATACAGCGTCACTCCCCATGGAAACTATTTTCTTTGGAAAATTAAATTGCACACCGGTAAGTATCATCAAATCAGAGTTCAATTAGCCAGCTTAGGTTGTCCTATTTTAGGTGATGAATTGTATGGCTCCACCGAAGCTTATCTCCCTAATGCCATTGCTTTGCATGCTGAGAAATTAATGATAATGCATCCAGTGACACATCAAGAAATGGTGTTTGAGGTTAGTAATAACTTTTTTTCTTGACAAAAAAAGTTACAATCACACCTTCGCATGGCAAACCAAAATTATCTTTCGATACTTTTGCAGCCAAAAGTATCCAAAAGCTTATGATTTTGTGATAGGCAATTCCTTCGGACCGCGGATAAAACTCCCCCGCTTGCGCATGCCAACCCTTCGGGAGCTTTTACCGCTATTGCTGCACAAAATCATAATCCTCCGAATTATATAAAAATTCAAAATTTAAGTTCACATCCTTTTCAATCCAAGTTAACTTTAAGTTTAAACTCTCATTTCATTAGAACAGTACTGGCCTTTTAAAATTTAGCGTACAAATCAAGTGGTATCAAAAGCGTAGGAATTAGCGAAGATGATTTGGGCTGTTCGCGAAGCGCTTCAAATCATCAGCTTGGTACCAAGCAGATTTTAGCTAAATTTTAAGAAGCCTTGAATTTTTGTTTCTTTTGTTTCAAGACAAAAGAAAATATAAAGAAACTATATTTGAATTTAACCCCTACAAACTAATCTCCTTCAACACCTGATATTTACTCACTACTCCGTGCTGCAACTTTCTTTCTAAAATAGTCACCTGATCGCAATTGAATTCTTCTTCCAAAGAATACTGTTTTGCCATGGTAAAACTTTTTTCAAAATTAGCGCGAGGTACACTGCGTGCAATTGTTAAATGAGGTACAAACGAACGAACCCGAAAACCCAGCAATAAATTTAACTCATAATACAGGTTTTTGATCTGGTCCGAATCCTCAATTTTGGCATATAAGGTATTGGAATTTAGGCCATGCTCAAAATGCGCAAAACCACTGAGTTTTACTCGAAAGGGGTTGTTTCTGGAAAATAATTCCTGAATAGCCTGAATAAAACGCTCATTAACCGGACGCATGGTGTGAAACGATAATAAAGAGATATGAGGCACAGAATACAAATTATAGTCGCTCAACCCAATAGCAGTATTCAACTGATGTTTAAGTAATTTTACTTTATTTTTCACTGCATCCGGCAAAGGTATAATAAAAAAATACTGATGGACGGCATCCATAGCAGGCGTTTCTTTTTTGGCTTCAGGAAACAAAGATAATTGGCTGTTCCCGGCGCTAACGAGGGTTTGATGTCTAGTGTTCATGGCATTTAGAATTAAACGGTAAAAATCTCATAACAAAATTACTACATATAACAACACTATATTGCTACATTTTGTAGCATTTTGATTGTTAATAGAATTTACATGCCATGTTAAAGATCAATAAAGAAGAATAATAACGAAAATTTGACGTATTTTTTGGCAAAGCCATTTAGCCTTTGTATCTTTATAATACTTGATATATATAGTGTGAACTAATTAAACCTTCCTTACACTGTACTAAAAGCCAATACCAAATAAGTAAAAGACTGTTAACGCAACCGTCTAATGCTAAAGATCGATCTTAACCCATTGGTTTAATATATATTTAATAACACTGGATGAAATTATACATCAAATACATGGTTAGTTTGCGGTGCAAAATGATGGTGAAAGAAGAGTTGAAAAAACTAGGATTACGCTATGTGGCAGTTGATTTGGGTATGGCCGAAATCATGGAAGAGATCTCACAAGAGCAACACGACCTGTTAAAAGCCAATTTACACAAATCAGGACTTGAATTACTGGATGATAAAAAAAGCATCCTGATTGAAAAAATAAAAAATCTGATCATCGAAATGATCCATTATTCTGATGAATTGCCTCATGTTAATTATTCGGATTACATCAGCGAAAAATTAAATTACGATTACACCTATCTCTCTAATGTTTTTACCGAAGTAAAAGGTATTACCATACAACAATTCATCATCATTCATAAAATTGAACGTGTGAAAGAATTATTATTGTATGATGAACTTAATTTAACTGAAATAGCTTACCGATTACACTATAGCAGCGTAGCACACTTATCTAACCAATTTAAAAAAGTAACTGGCCTCTCCCCTTCTTACTTCAAACAATTGAAAGAAAAACGGAAAGGCAATTTAGAAAACATGTGAATTTTGTAAGTCTTATATTTAATTGTATAATACTTTCGGAAGGAGATCTTATCACCTTTGTTCTGTGGTTACGTTAGTAATCATTTAAACAAAGAGCATGAACACAACCCTACATATTAATCCAAGTAGTTTTACTATTGAAAAAAACAAATGGATAGAGAACTACAAGAAAAAAGAAAGTGAATTGGATGAAGCTATGAAGCTTTATTTAGAAATTAAAAGTAACATAAGAGGTGAAATTTTAAAAAAAGATTAGAAAACCACCACTTTAAGTAACAACATTTTAAAAGTGCCCTATTTATAGCGGTGCTTTTAATTCATAATTATAACCTTAAAATAACATATCATGAAATCAGCAAAATATTTAGGCGTTTGGATGGATCATTCAAAAGCCCATATCATGGAATTGGCAGCAGATGCCATGGAAACAAGAATTATTGAATCTACATTTACACACGAAGTGAAAGAAGAAACCTTAAGTAAAAACGAAAACCTGATGCATAATAAAGAGCAGCACCAACAAGCTGCTTATTTCAAACAGTTAAGCGAAGTGATCAAAAAATACGATGAAGTTTTGCTATTTGGCCCTACTGAAGCTAAAAATCAGTTATTTAACCTTTTGAGAGCTGATCATCTTTTTGAGAACATCAAAATTGACATCAAACAAACCGGTAAATTGACTGAACATCAGGAACGTGCCTTTGTAAAGGAACATTTCACAAAATAAAGTCACTCATTTTCCAAATTCTATAATCATATAACATCCTCATTAAAGTAAACAATGAGGATGTTCTGATTTTATGCATAAAAAGATGCGCAATCTCTAAAAATATATATGCTCTAACCATTTTTAATTGACTACCTTTAGATAGAATTATAAAATTGCATAATGAAAGAGTATAAACATACACCTGCCAATAATAACGATGTTGCTATAGAATTAGAAAAAGGCAAAACTCATATTATTGTAGAAATAATCGAGTATGTACCTAACGCTGTTGTGAGCAAAACTATTATCAGAAAAACAACCGGAAACATTACCGCCATGTCGTTTGATGTAGGCGAAGAGTTATCAGAAAAAATGTCTCCGTTTGATACTTACATTCAAATCATTCATGGTGCTGCACATGTTACCATCGATAAAAAAGAACACCATCTTAAATTAGGAACCGGCATCATTATTCCGGCCAACTCAAGACATTGCTTTAATGCCAATGAACAATTCAAAATGATCTCAACCGTTATTAAAAGCGGATACGAAGATTAAAAATCACTATACTTACCCTTACAAAAGGTTGGCGTTATTGCCAACCTTTTTTATTTCCAGCTTGCATTCCATCGCATTTGATCATGAAATATATGTGTGAATAATGTAACTATATTAAATAGTTGTGTAATATATTTTTCCCGAAAAGTGTTCACCTTTATGCGGTAAACTGTTATTTTCTTTAGAGTAGATATAAATTACAACTATTATATTTTATTAAAATACATTTAATTAAAACAACATGGAAACGCAAGGAATAAACCTATTTATTGTTGATGATAATAAACTGGTATCAGCAGATCTTAAATACTATCTGATCAACAAATTTGGAACAGGTGTACAAATATCCACTTTTACCGATGGAGAGAGTTGTTTAAATAAAATTGATAAACATACACACATTGTTATTTTAGATTATTTTTTAAATGGACAAAATGGTTTAGAGGTCTTAAAATCCATTAAGGCAATTAATTCAAAAACAGAAGTGATCATGTTTACCAACAATGAAGATATTTCTATGGCGGTAGAATCATTTCGTATGGGAGCTACAGATTACGTCATAAAAGGCAAAGGCTCTTCCAATAAATTATATAAATTAATATATCATATTATCACGGAACCTATCCGTATCATGGTTAGAGAGTTTGGTATCTCTAAATACATGGCCATATTTCTATTGACATTTGTCACCATGGGATTAGTCGTGTTTTTTGTTTTACGATACATGAAACCGGAGGTATAGCCAAGCCAATTCACCTACTGCCACAATGTCCGAAATCTGTGATTTATGTAACAAAATCTAGTATATGTGTAACATATAGATTGTAAAGTATCGCAAATTTGTATTGAACTGTTTATCTATACAATTAATTGTGAAATTATACATAAAATACATGGTAAGTACTCGCTGCAAATTAACAGTGAAAGAAGAATTGAAGAAGCTTAAATTACACTTTATTGTGGTTGAATTAGGAGAAGTTGAGATCATGGAAAACATTTCTGTGGAACAACGGGAACGTTTAAAAGAAGCCTTACTTATTTCCGGGCTCGAATTAATGGATGATAAGAAAGCAATGATGATCGAAAAGATCAAAACCATTATTATTGAAATGATCCATCATTCGGATGAAATTATCAAAATTAAATTCTCAGATTATTTAAGCGAAAAACTCAATCATGATTACACTTACTTAGCCAATTTATTTTCGGAAGTACAAGGCACCACCATTGAGCAATTCATTATCAGTCATAAAGTTGAACGGATAAAGGAATTGATCATTTATGGAGAATTGAATATTACTGAAATTGCCTGGAAAATGAATTACAGTAGTGTAGCTCATCTATCTAATCAATTTAAAAAAGTAACAGGCCTTACACCCTCTCACTTTAAACAATTAAAAGAAAAAAGAAGAACTCCAATTGAAGAAATTGGAGTAGTATAACCACTGGAAGAAAATGGAAACTTTAAACACACAAGAATCTCAATACGCCAGAAGCCTGATAGAAGCAAGCTTAGACCCTTTAGTAACGATTAGTATTGAAGGCAAGATCACTGATATGAATCAGGCAACGGTAAATATTACAGGAATGACCCGCATACAGCTGATAGGTTCCGATTTTTTTAATTATTTCACCGAACCACAAAAAGCCCGCGAAGTTTATCAGGAAGTATTTGCAAACGGTTCTATTGCTAATTCTCCATTAACTATCCGTCATAAAGAAGGTAATTTAACGGATGTATTATTTAACGGTTCTATATACAAAGATCACAAGGGTGATATATTAGGTGCTGTTATTATTGCCAGAGATGTCACTGAAGAGAAATGGGCAATGGAGTTACGAATTGCCAACAAAGAATTAGCTTTTCAAAATGACGAAAAAGAAAAACGTGCTGCAGAATTAAGTATTGCCAACCAAGAATTGTTATTTCAAAATAATGAGAAAGAAAAGCGTGCTGCCGAGTTGGTTGTTGCCAATAAAGAACTAGCTTTTCAAAATAATGAAAAAGAAAAACGAGCCGCCGAATTATTTATTGCAAACAAGGAACTCATTTTTCAAACAGGAGAAAAAGAAAAACGAGCTGCCGAATTAGTCATTGCTGATATAGAACTTGATTTTCAGAACAAAGAAAAAGAAAAACGGGAAATCGTCAATAAAGAACTGGAAGCTTTTAATTATTCCACAAAACTAGCTTCCAAATACGCCAGAAGCTTAATAGAAGCCAGTTTAGATCCATTATTTGTGATTAGCCCTGCCGGAAAAATTACCGATATGAATCAAGCCTGTGTTAATATCACCGGCATATCAGGTGAGAAATTAATTGGCACCGATTTTTTTGATTATTTTACAGAACCCGATAAAGCAAGAGAAGGTTACGAAGAAGTGTTTGCAAAAGGATTTGTAGCTGATTATCCATTAACGATAAGAGATCATAAATTGACCGATGTATTATTTAACGGATCGGTTTATAAAGATGAACAAGGAAACGTATTAGGTATCGTTGTTGTAGCAAGAGATATTACCGATCAAAAAAGAATTGCCAATGAATTAGTAGAAGCTAAAATATTTGCTGAATTAGCTACTGGAATTGCTGAAGAAGCTCAAAGTAAAGCTGAACATGCCACCAGTATTGCTGTAGACGCCGTAAAGGCTAAACAGCAGTTTTTATCTAACATGAGTCACGAGATCCGCACACCAATGAATGCCATCATCGGATTTACGAAAGTGGTTCTAAAAACAAATTTATCAGCCAAACAAAAAGAATATTTAAACGCTATTAAAATTAGTGGCGATGCCTTGATCGTTCTCATTAATGATATTTTAGATCTGGCAAAAGTAGATGCCGGAAAAATGACCTTTGAACAAACACCATTTAAAATGGCTTCCTCTATTTCGGCCATGCTTCATTTATTTGAAACTAAGATTCAGGAGAAAAATTTAGAATTGATCAAAGAATATGACAATACAATTCCTGATGTGTTAGTCGGTGATCCTGTTCGTTTACACCAGATCATTTTAAATTTAGTGAGCAATGCCGTGAAATTTACCACACATGGTAGAATTACAGTAAGCGTTCGGTTATTAAATGAAACTGAAGAAAAAGTAACCATTGAATTTGCCGTGAAAGACACCGGTATTGGCATTGCCCCGCACAAAATAAACAGCATTTTTGAAAATTTTCAGCAAGCAACCAGTGGCACTTCAAGATTATATGGAGGCACAGGTTTAGGTTTAGCCATTGTGAAACAATTAGTAGAACCTCAAGGAGGAACGTTAACCGTAAAAAGTAAAATAGACGAAGGCACTACGTTTAGTTTTACCTTAAGTTTTTTAAAAACAAAAGCTCAGGCAGAATTAGAAACAGGTTTTGTAGAATTAGATACAGAGATCAAAAACATCAAAGTATTAGTAGTGGAAGATATTGCCTTAAATCAATTATTGATGAAGACTTTGCTGGATGATTTTGGATTTGAAAGTGATATAACCGGCAACGGAAGATTAGCCATCGAAAAATTAAAAGATAAATCATATGACATTATTTTGATGGATTTACAAATGCCGGAAATGAATGGCTTTGAAGCTACAGAGTATATCCGTAATGAAATGAATTCGAAAGTGCCCATTATTGCTTTAACTGCAGATGTAACAACAGTTGATCTGGCTAAATGCAAAGCGGTGGGAATGAATGACTATATTGCAAAGCCTGTAGATGAAAGAGTATTATACAGTAAAATTGTAGGCTTATTAAAAAAACCGGCACTTAACAATCATCATAAATCTGAAGAAAAAACCTTGGTTAATACAAAAAAATATACTGACTTAACGTATTTAATACAACGCACAAAATCTAATCCGCAATTGATCATGGAAATGATCTCCCTTTACCTGGAGCAAACTCCTCCGTTGATCATCGAAATGAAACAAAGCTTACAGGATAATGATTGGCCAGTATTACAAGCCGCTGTGCATAAAATGATCCCTTCATTTTCAATCGTTGGAATGAGTAAAGAATTTGAAAATACAGCAAAAAAAATACAAGAATATGCAAACCTACAACAACAGGCAGATGGCATACACGATATGGTGTCGCAACTGGAAAGTGTATGTTTGCAGGCTTGCAAAGAATTAGAAGAAGAATTTATTACGATTAAAAATACGAACCAATGGAAACCAATAGAATAACACTCTTCCTTGTGGATGATGATGCATTATTATTAAAAGCAATGGAAATTGATTTTTTACAACATACTGATTTCATCATTGAAACTTATGCTACCGGAGAACTCTGCATAGAAAATCTATCCCGAAATCCGGACATCATTATTTTAGATTACCATTTGGATGGCATTACTAAAGATGCTATGAATGGAGTAGACACCTTAGATAAAATAAAAGCTAAATTACCGGACATTCCTGTTATCATGTTATCCTCTCAAGATAAAATTGATGTAGCCATTAATTGCATGCATCATCACGCACATGATTATGTGGTAAAAAGCGAAACTGCATTTATGCGATTACAAAAGATCATTGCTGATATTATTCAATCCAAAAAAATTGAAAAAGAATTAAGTTGGTACATGGATCGTATGTAATTATTTTATCAATACTTTATTTCTATCCGTATATTCTCTATACATGGAATAACTCAATACACAAATCCAATTATTTTATTTATAAAATAAAGTTCTAACAACAAACATCCTTATGTATCCAAATCGGTATCGGTGATGCCGATTTATACAGATGTGTGAATCATGCAACTTAAATAAAATATTGTATAACAGATCTTACCCAAAGATATAGACCTTTGTTAAGTAATAATTTAATTACGCTTAACAAAATTAAAATGAAAGCTTTAAAATTAACCTTCATAGGACTGATATTATTTTTCTCAAATGCCTTAAGATCCCAAGTTTCGGTAAATGTTAATGTTGGTTCGCCACCAATGTGGGGACCAGTTGGTTATACAGACGTGCGATACTACTATATTCCGGATGTGGAAGCTTATTATGATGTTCAAACATCAATGTTCATCTATTTTGGTGATGGTATTTGGCTTCACAGAGCTTATCTGCCTTCCATGTACAGCAACTATGATCTATACAGTGGATACAAAGTAGTGATCAATAACTATTATGGAAACGCTCCTTATGTTCACTTTCATGATCATAAAGCAAAATACCATAAAGGATATCGCGGTGGGCCACAAAAAACAATTGGTCCAAAACCCGGAAAAGGAAATAATAAAATCAATGGAACTCCTGATCGCCAAAAAAACAAAGGCGTACCCAATGGTAATGGTGGCAATAAAGGCGGCGGCAATAAAGGTGGTGGTCATAAAGTTGGCGGTGGCGGCAAAAACATCAATCAAAGTCATGATAAAGGTTCTCAAAAAGGACAAGGTAGTGGTGGCGGAAATCGCGGTGGTGGAAAAGGAAAAAATAAATAAAATAAACATGATCAAATACTAAAAAACTGTTTCAATCAAATGAAACAGTTTTTTGTTTTAAAATTAGTGTGAATCATGTAACAATTCATAAAGGTTGTGTAATGCTTCTCAACCAAAAGTAAACCACCTTTGTTAATATCAATCAAATGGAAATCATTAATCAATACCACGTAGTTGCTGCCATATTTATTGCGCGGGTCTTTTTGGGTATTCTTTTCTTTTTTCAGGGATACGATGCCATTTTTAATATTAAACTGAAACAGGTTATTGAAACGTATCATAATACCTTTGTAAATAAAGGTATTCCTAAATTTTTGACGATCAGCGCTTCATGGTTTACATCATACACGGCGCTTATTGGAGGCTTTCTACTCATCATTGGCCTTTGCGAATACAGTGTTTTGTATCTCTTAGGTTTAAATTTAATTATCACTGCCATCGGTTTTAGCATCAATAACCCTATGTGGGACACACGTTTTGTTTTACCGAGATTAATCCTGATTATATTCCTGCTTATTGTTCCACAAAACCGGAACATTTGGTCGCTTGACTATTTACTTTTCAAATAAAATAATCTAATACGCTATACACTTAACTACACATCATGAAGATCTTAAAATCCTTAACTATTATCTGTTTGCTTAGTACGCTGAGCTACAATGCGCAAAATAACACTGAAAATTTTGAGGAAGATTTTGAAAATGCTGAAAAAATATTTTCAAAAATATATCAGGATGCAAAAGACGAATCGCTTACTGTTTCAAAAGGGGGTTACACACAAGTCATTCCTGTATATCTTAAACTTTATAAACAAGATCCAACAAACAACAACCTGGCTTTCAAATTGGGCGTGTGTTATCTAAGTTCCAGAAAAGAAAGGGCTTCTGCGATCCCTTATTTTGCCAAAGCAACAGCATCTGTTTCTGATAATTACAATGGCGATTCTTACAAAGAAAAAAATGCTCCGCTTATTGCTTATAAATTTTTAGGTGATGCTTATCACTTAGATTATCAGTTTGATAAAGCCATTGAAGCATACAATAAATACATCATGGTGATGTCTGATAACAAAAGTACCGACAAGGTATTGTTGGCAGCTACCAATCGTAAAATAGAAATGTGTAAAGTGGGCAAAAGTTTGGTAGCAAATCCCGTTAAATTGAAAATACAAAATCTGGGAAGCAATGTTAATTCAATGTATGCCGACTACTCCATTGTTCTATCAGCCGATCAAAATACCATGTTCTTTACATCCAGAAGACCGGAAACAACGGGTACACAAAAAGATCCTGATGGAAATTTTATGGAAGATATTTATAGATCAACTAAAACAAAAACCGGTTGGGAAAAAGCAACAAATGTTGGAACAAAAATTAATACCGAATGGCATGAAGCTACTATTGGCATTTCGCCCGATGGACAAACTATACTAATTTATAAGGACGATGCAGGTGATGGTAATATTTACAGCACTTCATTAAACGGAGATGAATGGAGTACTCCCGTAAAGTTAAATGACAATATCAATTCCAAACATTGGGAACCAAGCGCGTTTATTTCGGCCGATGGCAACACCATTTATTTTACCAGCGACAAACCGGATGGTTATGGTGGAAGAGATCTATATACCAGTAAAAAAACGCCCGATGGCGAATGGGGAAAATCAGTAAACATGGGACCCAACATCAACACACCCAACGATGAAGATTCTCCTTTCATACATCCTGATGGTATTACTTTATCATTCAGTTCAAATGGACACAGAACTATGGGTGGCTTTGATATTTTCACCAGTCTTCTTTCAAATGAAGGAACCTGGTCGGAACCGGTAAATGTAGGCTACCCAATTAATACAACGTATGATGATATTTTTTATGTAGTAAGTCCAAATAGTCGTAATGCTTATTTCTCTTCTTTCCGTGAGGGTGGATTGGGCGAAAAAGATAATTACATGGCTACATTTATTGATCGTAAAGAAACGCCACTGACATTACTCCAGGGTATTGTAAACGATGAATCCGGAAAGCCTGCAAAAGATGTTGAGATCACTGTAACAGATAATGAAACCGGAGAGGTTGTTGGTGTTTACCATACAAACAGTAAAACCGGCCAGTTTCTTTTTATCCTAACACCCGGCAAAAATTACAACGTTACTTACGAGGCCGATAAACATTTATTTTATTCGGAAAATTTAGAAATACCTAAAAAATCAAGTTATTACGAATTAAAAAGGGCTGTATTATTAGACCCTATTATTGTAGGATCGCGAATTGTTTTAAATAATATTTTCTTTGATTTTGACAAAGCGACATTAAGAGCCTTATCAAATGTAGAATTAAAAAATCTGGTTCGTCTTCTTAAAAGTAATCCCAACATGAAAGTAGAGATCTCCGGCTATACTGATAGCAAAGGTGATAATGACTATAATCAAAAGCTTTCGGAAGAACGTGCGCAAGCTGTTGTTAATCGCTTGATAGAAAATGGGATTGGCACAAACCGTATGAAAGCTAAAGGTTACGGTAAAACAAAACCTGCTGCAGCCAATAAAAAAGCAAATGGCACAGATAATCCAGAAGGAAGACAATTAAATAGAAGAGTTGAATTAAAGATCATAGAACTTAATTGATCATTAAAAAAACAAAACCTCTAAACCTGATGTATATCAATAAAATAGTAGTTAAAATTAAATATATTACATTGAATTTTACCAAAATAAAATTTACCTTTAGAGTAACCCACAATTTATAGAGAGGAATAAGGATCTATAAAAAATAAAAAAATTGATTAACAGAATAGATAAAAAATGACGGCCAATTCTTATTCGATAATAAAAAAATTACTTGTACTATTTCTTGTTATAGCAGGGTTATATTTTGCTAAAGATTTTCTAATCCCCTTATCTATAGGTGCTGTGATGGCAACCTTATTTTTACCTTTATGCAAATGGCTTGAAGAGAAGAAAGTGTACAAGAGTCTTGCCGTTCTGATTTGTGTTATCATTTTATTAATGTTCATAACCGGTATAGGCCTGCTTCTTGGTTGGCAGATCTCTGAATTGACAAATGACATTGATCTTATCAAACAAAAAGCCATTGAAACAGGTGAACGTATCCAAAAATACATTTTTAATCAATTTGGAATTACTGTAAAAAAGCAAACAGAAATACTGAAAGACGAGCAACCATCTGTTAGTGGCATGATGCAGATAATGGCAGGTTCCATGGCATCTATTTTTACTAGTTTTATTTTAATGATGGTCTATATTTTCGGATTATTGTATTATCGCAATCACATCAAACAATTTTTACTAAAACTTGCTCCGCCATCACAAAATAAAGAAATGGAGAAAGTTGTACATAATGTAGCACAAGTATCTCAACAATATCTATTAGGCCTTTCTAAAATGATCATATGTCTATGGATCATGTATGGGATAGGTTTTTCTATACTTGGAATTAAACACGCTCTATTTTTTGCTGTTCTATGTGGACTCTTAGAGATCATTCCTTTTATTGGAAACATCATAGGCACTGCCATTACGGTATTAGTAGCCGCTGTAAACGGAGCAAGTGCACCAATGTTGCTTGGTGTGATGGGAACTTATGGAGTTGTACAATTTATACAAGGGTGGGTACTGGAGCCATTGATTGTTGGATCACACGTTAAGATCAATCCCTTATTCACGATCATTGCTCTTATCATAGGCGATTTAGTGTGGGGAATACCCGGAATTTTTTTAGCCATTCCATTAATGGCCATGTTTAAAATTATTTGCGACAATATTGATTCCTTAAAACCTTATGGCTTTCTGATAGGAGAGATCGAAACCAAAAAAACGGAATTGAGTCTGATCAAAAAAATAAAAAATTGGTATTCAAAGTAATTGAATCATGGATATTTTAGGCGCAAATAATCATCTGCTAAAAATGTGACCGTTATGGACATTATCAGTAGCATCTTTAAACTTTTAGCCGGGATCGGGTTATTCCTTTTTGCCATGTATCTGCTGGAGGAGTCCTTAAAAAATCTGGCAGGCCGGAAATTTAAAATCTTTCTTCAACGTATCAGTAAAAATAAAATAGGCGCCGTATCCGGTGGTGCTCTTGTAACAGGCGTACTTCAAAGTAGCTCTATGGTTTCCTTAATGGTATTGGCATTTGTTGGAGCCGGAGTGTTTACCATGAAAAGTGCCTTAGCCATTATTCTGGGAGCCAACTTAGGAACAACCATTGATAGCTGGTTAGTAGCAACACTTGGATTCAAAACAAATATAGAAGTAATAGCCTACCCTGCAATATGCATAGGAGGTTTATTGATCATTTTATTGGGCAAACATAAAGTCGTTAAATACACTTCTTATTTTCTTTTTGGATTTGGACTACTATTCATTGGCCTGTCCTTTATGAAAACAGCGATGGAGTCGCAAGTGAAAAATTTTGATCTCACAGAATATGCTGAAATGCCGTTGGCTGTTTTTGTACTGATTGGTTTCTTAATTACATTAATTGTTCAATCAAGCTCTGTTATGATGGCGCTAACGCTTAGCGCACTTCATGTAGGAGCCATCAACTTTCCTTCGGCTGCAGCAATTATCATTGGTTCGGAAACGGGCACCATGATAAAAATATTATTAAGTGCCATAGGAGGCAATGCTTCTAAAAAACGCGTAGTGCTCGGTAATTTATTGTTCAACATCTTCCTCACAACTCTTTCTTTTACGTTTTTAAAACCAATTCTTTATTTAATCACTGATATTTTCAATATACAAAATCCGCTAATTGGATTAGTTACATTTGCAAGTCTCATCAACTTGTGCGCTGTACTTATTTTTCTTCCTCTACTCGATTTGATCTCAACGTTTTTAGAAAGATTTTTTAAAGATACAGACAGTTCAGCTGCCGCTTTTATAGGAAATGCAACCGCCTCTGAGCCTGAAACTGCACTGGATCTATTTCGAAGAGAAACGAATTATTTTATTCACAACTCTATGATTTATAATTTAATGCAATTTGATATAGACACCAGTACATTTCAAAAACATCCTGATTTCAAAATAATTAACATCAAAAAAGCATTTTTTTCAAAAACGAGTGAAGAAAAATACGAATTCATTAAACAATTGCAGGGCGAATTACAAGCTTTTTACATAGAACTACGAACAAAATTAGAAAGCGAACAAAACTCTCAACTCAACCAACTGATCTCTGCCGTTAGAAGTTCGTTACATTCTGTTAAAAGCATTACAGATATAGAAAGCAATATAACTAATCTCAAACGATCGTCTAAAAACATCAAGTTTGATTTTTTTATACAACACAAAAAGGAAACTGAAAATCTATATCAAAAATTGAATGCCGTTTTAACTCAAGATCAAAATGACAATTTTGAAAAATTAGAAAGTATTTTTAATGAAATAGAAAACAACTATAGTGCAGCCCTCAATACTTTTTATTCGGAAGCACAACACCATCCTGTTGAAGATATCGATTTAACCACGGCGATCAACTTTAATCGCGAAATTTTCACCTCTAACAAAGCTATGCTTATAGCAATAAAAGATTTTTTATTAGACGAAAAACAAGCAAACGATTTTAATAAAATATCTGTTTACAAAACATAGAAATATGAGAATTTTGTAACTTTTTTTGGAATTTATGTAAGACTTTCTACAATTAAGGTGCCCACCTTTGTTTTATCAAAATTATCCTGTTTATCATTTATTTAAACTAAAAGTAACTGAATAGTTACGAGAATGATAAACACATATTGGTAATCAATTTTCAAAAAAACAAAACATGCAAAACGATATTGTAAAAATAAAATCCATTGATACAGTGACCCATGATGTATTAAAAATCGTAACTGAGAAGCCTTCAGAATACTCTTTTACCCCAGGCGAAGCTGTTGAAATTTCGATAAACAAAAGTGGCTGGGCAAAAGAAGTAAGACCTTTCACATTCACATCTCTTCCTGAAAACGACTATCTTGAATTCACGATCAAAACATATCCTTCTCATAAGGGTGTTACTAATGAATTATTAAATCTCAAAAAAGATGATGAACTAGTTTTGCATAATGTATTTGGTGCGATCAAATATAAAGGTGAAGGGATATTTATAGCCGGAGGTGCGGGAGTTACGCCATTCATTGCAATCATAAGAGAACTTCAATCAAAAAATAAAATAGGTGATAACAAACTCATCTTTGCCAATAAAACAAAATCGGACATTATACTTCATAAGGAATTCGAAGATTTATTAGGCGAAAATTTTATCAATATTCTATCTAATGAAAAAACAGAAGAATATGCAAACGGACAAATTACCGAAGATTTTATCAAAGCAAACATGAATAGTATTTCTCAATACTTTTATGTGTGCGGCCCACCTACAATGATACAAGCCATCAAAAAGCAATTGATAAATTTAAACGTAGACGAAAAACATATTATAAAAGAAGAGTTTTAAATACAGAAACACACTATACTATAGAACATGGAAACTAATAAGAACATAGAAATAACAACAATCAAAACATTTGCTGATGTTGTAATTGACGAATCAATTATAGCGCCCATACTAAAAACAGTAAGGAAAGAATACATTGAAGTAGAACCTAATGTGTTGCTACATGTAACCGATGCCGGAGAAGGTAAAGCAATTGTGCTTTTGCACGGTTGGCCACTAAGTGATGAAATGTATGAATACCAATATAATGATTTGATCAACAACAATTTTAGAGTCATTGGTATTACATTAAGAGGTTTTGGAAAATCAAGCAAACCATCCGGAATTTATAATTATGAAATATTTGCCGAAGATGTAAAAAAGGTATTATGCATACTCAATATTACCGATGCCGTATTAGGTGGTTTTTCAATGGGCGGCTCAGTAGCTATCCATTATGCGTCAATAGATGATGGAGCACATGTGTCAAAACTTGCTTTGTTTGCAGCTGCTGCCCCCATTTGGACACAACGACCTGATTACCCCTACAACCTTCCTACTACAGAAGTAGATAAATTAATAGCGCTAAATTATAAAGACAGACCCCAACTTTTATCCGATTTTGGAAAAATATTCGGAGCCACGGAAACGTCCATAAATCCAGGTATCAGTAGCTGGTTATATAACATGGGATTAAATTCTTCTTCCCATGCTATGGCACAAAGTTTAATAGCTCTTCGTGATACCGATCTAAGAAATAATTTATCTAAAATTTCAATTCCAACATTAATTATGCATGGAAAAAAAGATAAAATATGTTCTTATGATATGGCAGAACAATTAAACTCGAGCATTGCCAATTCACAATTAATTACTTTTGAAAACAGCGGTCATGCTTTATTTCTTGAAGAAACCACTAAGTTTAATACAGAGTTGATCAAATTTGCACAATAACACTGAATGAAATTCCTTAATTAATATTATTAAACTGCTCTTATGGAAAATAAAACAAAATGGTCGATAGACCCGTCACATAGTGAAATTGCATTTAAAGTAAAGCATTTAATGATCACTAACGTTAAAGGCACATTCACCAAATTCGGAGCAAACATCTATACTCAAGATAAGGACTTTACAACTGCAGAAATTGAATTATGGATAGATACATCATCCATTACAACAGGTTTTGAAAAACGTGATGAACATTTAAAAAGTTTAGATTTTTTAAATGTGAATGAGCATAGTCAAATAACATTTATATCAAGTACTATCAGTAAACCCGATAGCGATGGAAATTGTGAGTTATGTGGTGAATTAGTAATGAACGGTATTGGCAAATACGTGAAATTAAATTTACAATTGGGAGGTATTATAAATAATCCGCGTGGCATTGAAAAAGCCGGATTTGCTATTAAAGGAAAAATTAACAGAAGTGATTGGAACCTGACCTGGAATAAAACATTAGAAACGGGGGGAATTTTGGTGAGTGATGAGATCTTATTATCATGTGAGATTGAACTAAATAATGTTTTTCAAAAACAATTAGTAGAAGAATTAGAAATTGAACATAATCAAAATGACATGCGTTAATTTAAAAAAAATACAATTATGAAATCTATTTATACAGCAATAGCTATATTCGGAATGGCCGCCATTTTAGGAATGTATTTATTATCACTCATATTACGCAACAAAGAAACATCTACCGGGATAGCAATGATTCATGGTCTATTTGCTGCTACAGGCATAATTTTACTGATTGTTTACTGTTCCGGTAATAACTCCGGGCCATTAATAAGCATTATCATATTTTCAATTGCCGCACTAGGTGGTTTAATAATGGTCTACAGAAAAAGCACAGGTAAAAAAATTCCTAAATGGTTGGGTATACTTCATGGCTTAACAGCGGTTATTGGATTCACCTTTTTGCTATACTTTGCATTCTGTTAGTAATCATTATCTGAAGATTTAAAATTAAATTCAGTTTAGTAGTCGATATTAGTTTGTCAGATTGGCACAACGGTATCAGGAATATGGAAATTTCCCAATCTTCCTTCCATAACCAACGAAAGGGTACACGAGCCTGTTCCCCGTTAACTAACTAAAGGTCTTGCTAAACTGTTTTTAATTTATACAAATACTTTCCAGACATCAACTTACTATATAATGTGTGAATGATGTAACATATTGCTGAAATCGTGTAATAGAGTATCCTTCTATCATACTTACTTTTGTATGGTACATGCGTAAATTCAAAAAAACACTCCTTATTCTTTTTGGCTCCATCATCATTTTTGTCGTAGTCATTATCATATTCATTTCACCTATCACTAAATATTTAGTTGAAAAATATGATATAAAATATACCGGACGGCAAATTACGATGGATTGGGCTTATGTAAATCCTTTTACCGGTTATGTCCATTTAAGTAATGTAAAAATATATGAAAATAAAACAGATAGTGTTTTTTTATCATTTGAGGGGATTAATGCAAATTTTTCCATGATTAAATTATTTTCAAAAAATTACGAAATAAGTGAACTAGAATTAAACCAACCAAAAGGTGTTATCATTCAAACCGGCGATAAGCATGATCTGAATTTTAACGACATCATAGAAACATTTACTCCAAAAAAAGCAAAAAAAGTAAAGAACCCCGTTCATTTTAGTATACTCAGTATAAAAATTAATGATGGAGAATTTCAATACCTGGAAAACATCACTCCTATTAATTATTCGATCAAAAAAGTAAACATCGAAAGCAGTGGTATACATTGGGATGCTGATACTATTGCCTTAAAATTCTCTTTTGTTCAGGGAGTTGGATCCGGTGACATGAAAGGCAATTTCACGATCAATTCAAAAAATAAAGATTATCATTTTGCCGTAGTTGCTAATAAGTTTGACTTAAATATCATACAACAATATTTAAAAGATCTGACTAATTACGGAAGTTTTAAAGCCAACCTGGATGCCGATTTCAAATCAAATGGAAATTTTATCGATCGTGAAAATGTAACAAATTCAGGCATGATAACGATCAATGATTTTCATTTTGGAAAAACGCCAAAAGAAGATTATACTTCCTTTGATAAACTAGTACTAGCTATAAAAGAAGTTAGTCCTAAAAAACATAAGTACATGTTTGATTCTGTATCCCTCAGTCATCCCTATATAAAATACGAGCGCTATGATTATTTAGATAATCTTCAAACCATCTTTGGTAAAAATGGAATTAAGGCGAGCACAGCAAAACAAGATGTAACAAAATTTAATCTTATTATTGAAATAGGTAATTATATCAAAATAATATCAAAAAATTTCTTTAAAAGTAATTATAAGATCGGTAGACTGGCCGTATACAATGGCGACTTAAAATACAATGATTTTTCCCTTGGAGAAAAATTCTCAGCCGAATTAAATCCTCTATATATTACAGCTGATTCTATTGATAAAAAATATAATAGGGTAAATGTATCTCTTAAATCGGGTATTAAGCCCTATGGAGACGTGTCAGTAAAACTTAGTATAAATCCAAAAGATAGCTCTGACTTTGACATACACTATAAACTCCAAAAAGTTCCGGCTACATTGTTTAATCCATACATAATCAAGTACACCTCTTTTCCATTAGATAGAGGAACTATTGAACTAAATGGTGTATGGAATGTAAAAAACGGAAGCATCCAAAGCCGAAATCATGTAGTAATAATAGATCCAAGATTAAGCAGTCGGATAAAAAATGACGCTTCAAGATGGTTGCCAATGCGATTAGTGATGTATTTTGTGCGGGAACGTGGTAACGTTATTGATTATGAAGTGCCAATAACCGGTAACTTAAAAGATCCAAAATTTAAATTACGAGATGTGATCTTTGATGCACTGACCAATATTTTTGTCAAGCCGGCAACAACACCCTACAGAATACAAGTAAAACATACCGAAACTGAGATCGAGAAATCATTATCCTTAAAATGGGAGTTAAGATCTGGCATACTTGAATCTGACCAAATTAATTTTATCAACGCTATGGTTGATTTTCTTTCAGAAAATCCGGGAGCAAACATTACAGTGACTCCAAATCGTTACGCAGAAAAAGAAAGGGAATACATTGCACTATATTTAGCAAAGAAAAAATATTTTTTAACTATCAATAAAAAGAAACCAAGCGAATACGATGTAGAAACAATTAATGAAATGTCAATAAAAGATCCTTCTTTTTTAAAATACATAAATGATCAAACAAAAGACTCAATGCTATTCACCACGCAAGCTAAATGCGAAAGAATCATCGGTACTGATGTTATCAATAAAAAATTTGATCAGTTGAATATAGAAAGATTTGAGACTTTTATTTTTTATTTTAAAGAACAAAACGTAGAAAAGCAGGTTAAATTCCATAAGAGTAAAGATGTTGTTCCTTATAACGGACAATCATTCTATAAAATAGAATACAAAAACGAATTTCCGGAGTCGTTGATCAATGCCTATCAGGTAATGAATGACTTAAACAACCAGTCTCCAAGAAATAAATTCAAAAAAGAAAGAGAGAAAAACAAAAGCTCTCTTGGTTATCCTCTAAAGGGCAAATAAAACCTTACTGTATTTCTTCCCTACTGATTCATGTATTAATGTGTGAATGATATAACTTTTACCGGAAGTTGTGTAACATGTAACCAGTGCAAAACAATCACCTTTGTTATATAAATCTTTAATCCAATAAATTATGAAAACATACTCCGTTATTTTATTAACTATCATTGTTTCCTTCTCTTCATGCGTTTCAAAAAAGAAACTACAGAACGAACAAAAAAGAGTGAAAGACCTTCAAACTGATAGCATTAGTGCTCACTCTAGTTTAAACAATTGTAATCTAACGGTAGCTGATCTTGAAAAAGAAAAAGCAGAGATGGCAAAAGCCATGTTCAATCTTTCATCAAGTTCACAAATGACCATTGAGAATTCTAAAATGACAATTGCCGAACAGGCCAAACGATTAAAAGATCTCCAGACACTTATTCAATCACAAAAAGATATTTTAAACAAACTTAAAAAGACAGTTGCTGATGCGCTGATCAATTTTAAACCGGATGAATTAAGTGTAGAATTAAAAGATGGCCGATTATATGTATCGCTTCAGGAAAAATTATTATTCAAATCAGGAAGTGCGGTAGTGGATCCTAAAGGAAAAGAAGCTCTTTTAAAATTAGCCTCAGTTCTTAATACTACACAAGATATAAGTGTGATGATCGAAGGACATACAGATAATGTTCCTATGAAAGGAAAATATGAAGACAATTGGTCATTAAGCACTGCAAGATCAACTGCTATTGTTCGAATCTTAACGACAGACTCTAAAGTAGACCCCAAAACCATTATTGCGGCCGGCAGGGCTGAATATTATCCAATAGCAGATAACTCAACTACTGATGGAAAATCAAAAAACAGAAGAACAGAGATCATTTTATCTCCAAACTTGAAAGAATTTTTTAAATTATTAAATCAATAATTATGAGTAACGACATACATATATCCTCACTTTCTACTTTACCTTCTAAAAAAATAAGTAAGGAAAAGGCAGCTTCCGAAACTATTCATTTGATAAAAAAGTTAGCTGAAATTCAGGATAAATTGTATGCTCAAAATAAATACTCTGTTTTAGTTGTGTTACAGGGAATGGATACCGCCGGAAAAGACGGTGTGGTAAAAAATGTCTTTTCTGGCGTCAATCCTGCGGGCTGCAGAGTAAAATCTTTTAAAGTACCAACTGAAGAAGAAAATGCTCATCAATTTTTGTGGCGCATAAGCAAAGAATGTCCTGCTAAAGGGATGATACAGATCTTCAATCGGTCACATTATGAAGACATCTTAATACCAAGAATAAATAAAAAATTAACCTATAAGCTACTTAAAGAACGCTGTGAAGAAATAAATGCGTTTGAAATGGGATTAATAATGGATGACACTATTTTGATGAAATTTTATTTAAACATTTCTCAAGAAGAGCAAATAGAACGTTTAAATGCCAGAAAAGCAGATCCAAAAAAACGTTGGAAGTATCAAAAAGAAGACGTTGCTGATATTGAAAAACACACCAAGTATAAAAAAGCATATGAATTCATTTTCAATCATTGTTCAACCTCCAGTCCATGGAAAATAATTCCTGCAGACAAGAAATGGTATAAAAACTACAGCGTACTCCATGAAATTGTTAGTGAGCTACAGAAATACACGATCAATTACCCGGATCTGAAATTAAAAGATCTATAAAATAAATCATAAGAATAATAACCTAAAAATTAAACAAAATGAAAAACTCAATCCTTATAGGCAAAACACTGTGTTATACAGGTTTATCTTTAGCCATCCTATTTAACGTAGCGTCATGCGACACTAAACAAAAAGCAGAAGACACAAAGGTAATAGCCACAGAACACAACGAAGAGAAATTCGATAACACTTCAAAAGAAACAGATGCCCAATTTTTGGTAAACGCAGCTGAAATAAGTTTAACTGAGATTCAGCTTGGACAACTGGCACAACAAAAAAGTAAAATGGAAGATGTCAAAGATCTGGGGAAAATGATGGAAGAAGCCCATCAAACTTCCTTTAAAAAGCTAACAGCACTTGCTCTTAAAAAAAACATTACCATTCCAACTTCATTAACAGACAATGCACTGATTGCTTATAAAAAATTAACTGATATTTTGGAAGTTGATTTCGACAAAGAATATAGTAAGATGATGGTAGAAGGGCACCAAGAAGCTATCGCTAAATTTGATAAAGCATCTGTAGAATCAAAAGACGCAGACATAAAAGAATGGGCATCTACTACTGTTTCAAGTTTGCATACCCATCTTGACTATGCTATTGTTTGTCAGAAAAAATACGATCTCAAAAAATAATAACTGCAAATAACTTACTATAAAATGAGAACTATAACTAACATACTCGTACCAATTGACTTTTCAGTAAGTGCACGAAATGCTTATCACTATGCAAAATCGTTAGCAATACACTTAAATACAAAATTAACCGTAGTTCATATCAAAGAACATTCCATTATGGTTTCTGATGTGGTAATGGCGCCACTGCCATTTGAAGATGACCCTCAATTATTTAAAGATATTGAGGAATTTATTGCTGAAGAAGATACTGAAATGAATACGCTAAATACTATAAACAAAACAAACATAAAGGTATTAAGAGGCGATCCTGCAAGTGTTCTGACTGATCTGTCAGAAAACAAAGATACAGACCTAATTATTATTGGCACAACAGGCTTTGCTGATGTTTTAACCAAAATATTCGGCTCCACTTCTGTTAAGTTATCCAATCAAGCGCACTGCCCTGTTATACTTATTCCAAGGGAAGCAAAATGGCAACCCATAAAAAAAATAATGTATGCCAGTAATTATGACTCTATGACAGCAAAAGCCATAGAAGAAATAACCGGCTTCGCATTAAATATAGGAGCCTCTATTCATTTCATCAATGTGAAAAACTTTGATCCTATGTTAGAAACCAAACAAAAGGAAATTAATTTGAATAATTTTATTGAAGCAATAGATCCAAATTTACATTATGAACATCGCACCATATATGGCAATGATACAATAGAAGAACTAAAAACATATAGCGAAGAAAATAACATAAATTTAATGGCCTTTGTGAGTAAGCATCGTAATTTTTGGGAAAGTTTAATTCACAAAAGTATTACTGAGAACATGGCACTGTCTACTAATACACCAATAATGGTAATACATTTAGATGACGAATAACATTTTTAAAGTCTTGTTTTACAAAAAAGTAAATGCATAATGCATTTACTTTTTTGTTTTAATACCTTTTAAAGATTCATTATTCTATCCCAAAATAAGATCAAAGAATGTGTGAATGATATAACTTTTATTCAAAGTTATGTAACACTTTCGGCTATCAAGATGCTCACCTTTGTTATGTGAAAATGTATTCACACTAAATTACAGAAATCATGACAAATCTAGAATTAAAAGGAAATTGGAACGAATTAAAAGGAAAATTAAAACAAAAATTTGCAATACTTACAGATAGTGATGTATTGTTAGCAGAAGGTAAGCAAGACGAAATGCTAGGTCGCTTAGAGATCAAATTAGGTAAAACAAAAGAAGAATTACAAAAACTGATTTCAGAATTATAAATCAAATACCATAAAAACAATATAACCCTAAAAACTAATCATCATGAAAAAAACAATTTTAACCTTAGCAACATGCACATTTATATCAGGTGCGATTTTAACTAGCTGTACATCTAGTGCAGAAAAAGTAGACGAAGCTAAAAAAGATGCAGTAGAAGCCAATAGCGATTTAGCAAAGGCTAATGAAGAATATTTAAATGATGTTGAAACTTACAGAAAAGAAACAGCAGACAAAATTGCTGCAAACGAACGCAGTATAGCTGAATTTGAAGCAAGAATCGCTACTGAAAAAAAGGAAGCAAGAGCTGAATACAAAGAAAAAATTGCTACACTGGAACAAAAAAACAGCGATGCAAGAAAAAAAATGGATGAATATAAAGCAGAAGGAAAAGAAAGTTGGGAGATATTCAAAGCAGAATTCAACCATGATATGGAAGAATTAGGCAAAGCATTTAAAGATCTTGGTAATAATAACGTTAAGTAATTATTTATTAGAAAATTTCATTGCATAAACAAAAAATCATGAAAAAAATCATCTTAATAGTTTTATCGGCGTCCTTTGTTGGTAATATCATAGCGCAGGAAAACGAAACTGATTTACGGAAAAATTTAACCTTTGGGTTAAAAGCCGGTGTTAATTACTCAAATGTATATGACTCAGAAGGCGAAGATTTTAACACCGATCCAAAATTAGGTTTAGCGGCGGGTGCATTTCTTGCCATACCTATTGGACGATATTTAGGTGTACAGCCTGAATTCTTATTCTCTCAAAAAGGATTTCGAGCAACAGGCAGAATACTTGGCAGCACATACAGCTTAACGCGTACCACAAATTACATTGATGTACCATTGTTTTTAACATTTAAGCCAAGTGAATTTATCAGCCTTTTAGCCGGCCCTCAATATTCTTATTTAACCAATCAAAAAGATGTGTTTGAAAATGCTAGCACAAGTATTGAACAGGAACAAGAATTTGAGAATGATAATATTCGCAAAAATACATTGTGTTTTGTAGGTGGAGCTGATATCAACCTGAAACATATTGTTTTAAGCGCAAGAGCCGGATGGGATGTGCAAAATAATAATGGAGATGGCTCAAGTACAACTCCTCGTTACAAAAACGTTTGGTATCAGGCAACAATAGGATACCGATTTTATAAAATTAATTAATAATAATTAAAATTAATGCCATGAAACCTACAGATGAAAAAGAAGGGCAACCTATTGGTGAAGATCAGAATGGTAAAGTACCTGCAAGCGAACGACCAACTATAATTAAAAAACCGGTAAATAATTCCGATAAGACTAGCCCGGATGAAAATGCAGACAAAACAGGTACAGATACAGGGTCAGATAAAACGAAAACCAATGATCCAAAAAAAAGTACAGATGAGCATAAGTTCGATAAACCAAAACGAGAGGAAGACCCTGATAAAACAGGTATAGATACCGATTCGGATAAAACTAAAAAAGAAGGTCCTACTAAATAATCAAATAACACTAAAAAAAGAAATCATGGGAAATTTACTTTACATCGTTGCCGTAATACTAGTTATTGCCTGGGCAATTGGATTCGTAGGCTTTCATGCCGGTGGGATCATTCATATTCTATTAGTCATAGCTCTAATCGCAGTTATACTTAGAGTTATTGACGGAAGAAAACCACTTTAAATCATTCACTATTATCAACAATTAAAAACTAAAAAAAATGGAAAATTCAAACAACAACATGAAATTAATTGGAGCCTTATTAGTAGGTGCTGCCATAGGTGGAGCATTAGGAATTCTTTTTGCTCCTGATAAAGGCAGTGAAACACGAAAAAAGATCTTATCTAAAGGTGAAGATTTATCAGATGCAATGAAAGAAAAATTTGACGGTCTTATTTCTGAAGTAAAAAAAGAAGTAGCAATAGTTAAAGAAAAGGCAAATGAATTTATGTTAGATGGTAAAGCCAAGGCTTAATCCATAAAACTAAACTGGTCAATTACTAAACTAAGGCCTCAAAAAATCAATAGTTGGGGTATTAACGCCCCAACTATTACTATAAAAACAACATGGAAACAAAAACAAGTTTGTTCGAACCTCTTTTAGAAAAAGTCGAACAGTATGGTAAAACTAATCTTGAATTACTAAAACTAAAGTCTCTGGATAAAACCGCAGATGTTACATCTACATTGATTTCCCGAGCGTTACTCGCCATAATTTTATCACTTTTTGCACTTACTTTAAATATAGGTCTTGCTTTTTGGATAGGCGATTTGCTAGGTAAAAACTATTATGGCTTTTTTATTGTGGCATCATTCTATGCGCTTATTGGGATAATTTTATGCGTCATTCATCCCTTTGTAAAAGCGCGAGTTCAAAATTCAATCATCAAACAAATGTTTAATTAATAGGTCATGCAAAAAATCACATCTATAGCCGAACTAAAAAATGCCATTCAAGAATTGGAATATCAGCAGGTAAATGAATGGCCTGCATTAAAAGAACAATTTCTTGAAACTTACGAAAACATAAAACCGATCAATTTGATCAAAAATGCACTTAGCGATTTAACTACCGGACCTGATCTTAAAGGAGATCTTCTTAATACAACATTAAGTCTTGCCGCCGGTTTTATTTCAAAAAAAATAGCGGTTGGCTCCACACATAATCCTTTAAAACAATTGTTAGGAACTCTTTTACAAATGGGGGTTACATCCATTGTGTCAAAAAATGCGGAAGGAATAAAATCAACTACTATGACTATCATCAATAATATTTTTAGCAAAAAAGAAACGCCATCATAATGCCATCAGATCTTAAACTGCCTTTTTATGCAAAAGCATCCGTTATTTTTATCGGCATCATTGCCTTTATAAGTGTATTGTATATCGCTCAGGACATTATTGTTCCACTCATCTATTCTATCATCATAGCTATTGTCTTGAGTCCTATCGTTAGCTTTTTAGTTAAAAAAAGGATCAATCGCATAATCGCTGTTTCAATTACATTAACACTTGTTACTTTAATTACTATTCTGATCATCGTTCTGTTATCCAGTCAAATGATGCAGTTCAGTGATTCATTTCCAAAACTAATAACGGAATTTCATCAATTAGTAGATCAGTCTGTCGCCTGGGCTTCAGATTATTTTAACATCAGTACTCGTAAGATCAATTTATGGATCACAGAAAAAAATGCAGAAATATTAAATGGAACCAGTGCAACCATTGGTCAAACAATAATTAATACCGGTAGTGTATTAGTGGTTCTTGTTTTAATACCGGTATATGTCTTTATGATACTAATTTATCAGTCACATCTGTTAGAGTTCATTCACAAAATGTTTAAAGCAAGTAATATAATTGAACTTGATTCGGTTATCTCTGCCACCAAAAAAATCATTCAAAGTTATTTGGTAGGTCTTTTATTGGAAGCACTTATTGTAGCCACATTAAATGCAACAAGTTTATTGATTCTAGGTATTGATTACGCAATATTACTAGGTGTGATCGGTGCTATTCTAAATGTGATCCCTTATATTGGCGGTATCATTGCTGTAGCTCTGCCTATGATCGTTGCGATCGCTACTAAATCTCCTAGTTATGCTCTGCTTGTATTAGGAGCATATCTTCTTATTCAGCTCGTCGATAATAACTATATTATTCCAAAAATAGTCGCTTCTAAAGTAAAGATCAATGCGCTCATTTCTGTCATTGTTGTTCTTATTGGTGGAGCTTTATGGGGAATCCCAGGCATGTTTCTGGCCATTCCTTTAACAGCTATTCTCAAAGTAATTTTTGATCATATTGAACCACTTAAACCATTAGGTTTTTTATTAGGCAATATAGTTCCAACTATACCTAAAAAATTATTTTTCATAAAATAGCAACCGTAATTAAACAAGATTTCTTATTTAATTAACTCATACCAAAAACAAAATGTATGAATCCTGTAACTTATTCATGAAATTGTGTAACACTTAACGACATTAAGATGCTCACCTTTGTAAAGCAAAATTCTATTTGCAACTGTCCACCAGTAGTGGAAAACAAAAAAAACATAACATGAAAGCGATAAAAATATTTTCAGCCATTGCGATAACATCGGCTATTTTAATTAGTGGATGTAAAAAAACCGACACCTCTACACGTACTTGGGGTAGTGGTGGAACAGCATATCCAATTGTAATGCCAAATCAATCAACCATACAATCTCCAGTGGCATTAACGGGTGCAGCTAGTTTAGCTGTCCTTGCGGGTTCCGGCATCACAAATACCGGAGCCACCATAATTACAGGTGATATGGGATTAAGTCCCGGAAGTTCAATTGGTGGCTTTCCTCCAGGCATATTAAATGGAACTTTACACATCAATGACGGCATTGCTAATCAAGCAAAACTTGATCTAACAGCAGCGTATAATGATGCGGCCGGAAGGACCAGCACTGATAAAGTAATGGTAGCAGGTAACATCGGAGGACTTACTTTAACCCCAGGGTTATATAAGTCAACTTCTACTTTAGCCATATCATCAGGAGATGTAACATTTGATGCGCAAGGGAATCCAAATGCCGTATTTATAATACAGATTGCATCTGCTTTAACTACAACATCAGGACGTAAAGTTATTCTTTCAGGTGGTGCTTTAGCTTCTAACATTTTTTGGCAAGTTGGTAGTTCTGCTACTTTTGGAACTACATCTGTTATGAAAGGAAATATTTTAGCGATGCAATCCATTAGTTTTAGCACAGGAGCAACACTTGATGGTAGAGCATTAGCAAGAAACGGAGCGATTACCATGCAAGGGAATACAATTGTAAAACCATAAATTCATTCATTCATAAAAAAAAGCGTTGCTTAATAGGCAACGCTTTTTTTATGCTCAAACATGATCCTACATAAATTGATATGTGTGAATCATGTAACACTTTTTTAAAGTTATGTAATACTTCTATCGGGTAAGCTACTCACCTTTGTAGTAGTATAGCCCCTTCTCACTCTAAATTAGACTTAAATCCGAAACATGATGAAAGACAAAGAAAAAAATAATCACGTCGATGCATCAAATGATTATGAATTACAAAAACATTGCCCAGAATATGTTCATAGTTTAATTGAAGCCAATTTGGCTCCACTTGTTACCATTAGCCCTATGGGAAAAATCATTGATCTCAATGAGGCCACAATAGACATTACAGGGATAGATCGCAAAAAATTAATCGGTTCTGACTTTTTAAATTATTTTACTGACCCAAAAAAAGCACATGAAGTTTATCAGGAAGTATTTACCAACAGTTCTGTTGCCAATTCTCCTTTAACATTGCGACATAAAGATGGTAAGCTTACCGATGTTTTATTTAATGGCTCTGTATATAAAGATGAGAAAGGTGATGTTTTAGGTGCTATTATAATTGCCAGAGATGTTACAGAACAAAAATGGGCTACAGAATTACGAATTGCTAATAAAGAATTAGCTTTTCAAAACGACGAAAAAGAAAAACGCGCAGCTGAGTTGAGTATTGCAAATAAAGAACTAGCTTTTCAGAATGACGAAAAAGAAAAACGTGCCGAAGAATTGATCATTGCTAATAAAGAGTTGATTTTTCAAAACGACGAAAAAGAAAAACGTGCCGCTGAATTAGTTGTTGCTAATAAAGAATTAGCTTTTCAAAATGATGAAAAAGAAAAACGTGCTGCAGAGTTAATTATCGCAAATGAAGAATTAGCCTTTCAAAACGATGAAAAAGAAAAACGTGCAGCCGAATTATTTATTGCAAATAAAGAATTAGTATTTCAAACAGGCGAAAAAGAAAAACGTGCTGCCGAATTAGTGATTGCCGACATCGAACTTGACTTCCAGAATAAGGAAAAAGAAAAACGTGAAATTGCAAATAAAGAACTGGAAGCATTCAGTTATTCAGCAAAATTAGCCTCACAATACTCTCTAAGTTTAATCGAAGCAAGTTTAGATCCGTTGGTTACGATCAGTATTGAAGGTAAGATCACTGACATGAACGAGGCTACTGTAAACATTACCGGTATGGAACGTGAAAAACTGATCGGTTCCGATTTCTTTGATTATTTCACTGAACCACAAAAAGCACGTGAAGTTTATCAAGAAGTATTCGCGAAAGGGTCTGTCGCAGACTCTCCATTAACGCTAAGACATAAAGCCGGCAAACTAACCGATGTATTATTTAATGGTTCTGTATACAAAGACGACAGAGGAAATGTATTAGGCGTTGTAATTGTAGCCAGAGATGTTACTGAACAAAAACAATTAGCAGAAAGAGAAATTGCCGGAAGAGAAAAAGAATTAATGAGAATAGAAGAATTAGAAAGATTTAGAAAATTAACAGTAGGGAGAGAATTAAAAATGATAGAATTAAAAAAAGAGATCGAAGAATTAAAAAGTAAAATTTAAAACATTATTTACAGTGTGATATAAAACAAAATGTATAACTCTCCTTTTAAAAATACTAACATCAATATCAAATTAGGAGAACCGAAAAAGACTCAAATAAAAAATGACGAACTTATTTCTGAAGAAAAAATAGATCTCCAAAATACTGAAAAAGCACTCTTAAATATCTTAGACGACTACTCCGAAGAAAAACAAAATTCAGAAGATACTCAAAGAGCACTGTTAAATATACTAGACGACTATAGCGAGGAAAAAGTCAATATGGAAAACACTCAGAGAGCTGTTCTTAATATACTTGAAGATTATAGTGAAGCAAAAGAAAAAGCAGAAGAGTCGACAAAACTAAAGGAGGCTTTTCTCGCAAATATGAGTCACGAAATACGTACGCCAATGAATGCCATAATTGGCTTTTCCGACATATTGTTCAAAGGGAAACTTGAAGAAAAAGAAAGAGAATATGTCAAAACCATCAAATCAGCAGGAGAAAATCTGTTGACTATTATAAACGATATACTTGACATATCAAAAATTGAAGCAGGCATGATGACTTTTGAAGACCATACTTTTAGCGTTAAAGAGATTTTCAAATCCCTTAATGTAATGCTCATGAGCAAAGCAGAAGAAAAAAATCTAGGTTTATTTTTTAGTTGTGATGACGATGTTCCTGAAAATTTATTTGGTGACCCTACCCGCCTCACCCAGATCATCATCAATTTAGTAGGCAATGCCATTAAGTTTACAACAAAAGGAAATATAAACGTAAGAGCTAAGGTTTTAAATTCGAACTTTAAAAACAATAAAAATGGGGATACTGTAGTAGAATTTTTAGTACAGGATACCGGGATAGGAATTTCGAAAGATAAAATAGAACACATTTTTGAACGATTTCGTCAGGCCGAATCTCACACCACCAGAAAGTATGGTGGCACAGGACTTGGCTTAAGTATTGCCAAACAATTAGTTGAACTTCAGGACGGTAAACTCTCAGTAGAAAGTGAATTTAATGTTGGCTCCATATTTAAATTTTACATACCATATAAAAAATCTGTGGAAGTTTTATCAGCAACTGATACAACTGAAAAAAAATACAACATGGCGAAACTTAGTAAACTAAATATACTGCTTGTAGAAGACAATCGACTCAATGTAAAATTGATTTTAAGTTTATTCTCAGAATATAATTTACAATTAGAAGTAGCAGAAAATGGAAGTATTGGAATTGAAAAGTTAAAGAAAAATAAATTTGACATTATTTTAATGGATATGGAAATGCCCGTAATGAACGGTTATGAAGCGGCTGCCTTTATTAGAAACGATATAAAAAGTGAAATTCCAATTATTGCAATGACAGCACATGCCATGTCTGGCGAAAGAGAAAGATGTTTGAGTTTAGGCATGAATGACTATATATCAAAACCCATCAACGCTAATTTACTTTTTGAAAAAATGTACGAATTAACTATAAACATTTAATACCATGCAAAACAACGAACCAAAAAACGACCCCGTTCAGGAAAACTCTTTAGGAACAAGTGTATGTAACCTCAAAGACCTTATTGAAATGATGAATGGTAAAAGGCATTTGATCAAAGAGATCATGAACTCATTTCTTGAGGAAATACCAAAAGAGCTTCTATCAATTAACGAAGCTATATCAAAAATAGATTTTGTCGGCATCAAAAAGGCCTCACATTCCATGAGATCGACTGTCTCCATTATGGGTATTTCTATCCTTGATCCAATATTAAAAGAAATGGAAGACTTAGGAACAATGGCAACAGATCCTGAAAAAATAAAAGTACTCAGTCAAAAATTAAATATAGTATGCCAACAGGCAATAAAAGAAATAGAAAAAGAAGTGCTTAGTTATAACTAAAACATGATCAACACTAAAACCCTAGCTATGGATTAGCAAACTCAATCAAACCAAATCAAAAATGAATACTGCTCCAAATAACCAACCCGATACCGAAAGAAAAGTAATTTTCATAGTAGAAGATAATGAAACGTATTCCAGATCATTAAAATTATTTATTCAAACCCATTTTCCTTCAGTATATAAAATAGAAATTTTTCCCATAGGCGAAATGTGTATTATGGAATTAGATGAAGATCCAAGTATAATTATTATCGATTATTATCTCAACTCTAAACATAGTGAAGCAATTAACGGATTAGAAATAATTAAACGTATCAAGCTTTTGAAACCAAAAACAAATATTATTGTATTAAGTTCTCAGGAAAACTTAGAAGTAATTTCTGAATCAATTAAACAATATGATTGTACTTATATTCCAAAAAACCAAACGGCCTTTAATAAAATAAAGCTATCAATAACAGGAATTTTAAGCTCAAAAAACGCGACATCTTTTGAGCCTTTGAACTAATAATAGACAAAAAACTAAAACCATGAAAAAATCAAATCCTACTTCTATTTTTATTATAGAAGATAATAAGCTATTCACTTTAGCTTTAAAAGCAGATATAGAAAATACATTTAAAAATATGCACATAAAAATACATTCATTTGAAACAGGTGAAACATGTATGGAAAAATTTAATGACATAAAGCCTGAAATAATTATCCTTGACTATCACTTAAATGGTCGTTACACGGATGCCGCAGACGGAATAAAAGTTTTAGACTGGATAAAAAAAGAGAATTGCGACACTAATGTCATTATGTTAAGCGCTGACGATAATTTAGACATTGCATTAAAATCATTTAAACATGGGGCATCTGATTATGTGGTTAAAACCGAAACTAAATTCAGAAAAATTAATTATTCACTTAGTAATATATTTAAAATAATAGCTGCCAAAAATGAAGCTAAAAAATACAAACTAATGCTTAATGCCTTATTTATTATCATAGGAACCATGATAGGAGGAATAATTGTTTATCGCATAATTCCAGAACTAATTAATTAACTATTTTAAATCATAAATACTTCCACTTTTAAATCTTTTGATTACCAATCATTTCATAAAAAAACAAGACAGCACCCATATTTTTTTACATCCATCACCAAAACACTTTTATTGATCATAAAAGTGTTTTTTGGTTTTTATAAAATTAAAGTGTGAATGATGTAACATATATTAAAAGTTGTGTAACACTTCACCGTGTAAACCTCCGCACATTTGTAGTATGAATATTAAATCTAATTAACATGAAAAATAAATTACTACATATTATTGCGACAGCTGTTGCTCTATTATCTTTTTCGAAAATAAATTACGGTCAGGCGCCTAACTTAGGAACAGCCGCTGATTTTGTTCTTTTTACAAGCGTTGGTGGTGTTAGTCATACTGGCATCTCTCAAATTACCGGTAACGTAGGGTCAAATAGCGGTTTAAGCACGGGATTCGGAAACGTGAACGGTGTAATGCACGACAATGATGGCGCAAGTGCTCAGTGTACTGCCGATCTAATACTTGCATACAATCAATTAAATGCAACCATTCCAACTTTTTTTCCGGCACCATTACTTGGTAACGGACAAATTTTGACGCCTGGTGTATTTTCTATACCAAGTCCCGCAACATTAAATTTAGAACTTGTATTAGATGGTTTAGGAGATCCCAATGCTGTATTTGTTTTTCAAATACAGGGAGCATTTTCTACTAACGCTTCTTCTAAAATTAAATTGATCAACGGAACAAAAGCATGTAATGTGTTTTGGAAAGTTGAAGGCTTAGTGGATATGGCTGCCGGAACAAGCATGAAAGGAACTATAGTTGCAAACAACGCAGCTATTAATATGAGTGTAGGCGATACACTCGAAGGAAGAGCTCTTTCTACAGCAGGAGCGATCACCGTTAGTGGGGTTTTAGCATATACGCCAATTGGTTGCGGAAGTCCTTTTCTGACTGGTCCGGCAGCAGCTAATCTTGGTTCAGCAGAATGTTATGTGATCTTCACAAGCATTGGCGCATTAGCAAATACACCAATATCATCTGCAATTGGTGATGTTGGAAGTAATGGTGGCGGTTCGGTTACAGGCTGGACTCCGGCTGATGTAACAGGTATTTTTCACCCTATTCCTGATGGATCTACTTCGGCATGTGCAACAGATTTACTGGTAGCTTACAATTATCTGAATTCTCTCCTTTATGACATCGAATTATTATATCCTGCACAATTTGGTAATGGCTTAGTACTTACACCACATACATATTTAATGAACGGCTCAGCTACATTTACAGATACACTTTACCTTAATGCATTAGGAAATCCCAATGCCGTATTTGTTATTCAAATAAACGGAGCTCTTTCAACCAGCGCTTATTCTAAAGTAACTTTACTTAACGGCGCACAAGCAAAAAACGTGTTTTGGAAAGTTGAAGGTGCTGTAGATATTAATAACTATTCTGTTTTTAGAGGAAATATTATCAGCAACAACGGCGCTATAAATTTAGTAAATACCGGAATTGTACTTGATGGCCGAGCATTATCAACTAACGGCGCTATTACAACTGCCGGATTAGCTGCCTCAATGCCACCAGGTTGCGGCATTATTGCTACACCAAGTATTACGGCTCAACCAAACAATCAAATAGCGTGTGAAGGAACTTCAGTAAGTTTTACAGTAGCTGCAACAGGAAATAGTTTAACTTACCAATGGAGAAAAGGAACTGTCAACTTAGTTGATGGAGGAAATATTTCAGGTGCAACAACTGCAACACTTACAATTAATCCGGTAAGTGTCTCAGATGCTGGATTAAATTATAATGTTATTGTAAGCGGATCATCTGCTCCAAGCGCAACATCAACTAACGTTTCATTAGTTGTCAATACTTCACCAAGCATAACGGCAGAACCAAGCGATCAAACAACATGCTTAGGAAGCTCAGTTAGTTTTTCAGTTGCTGCAACGGGCACTAATCTTACCTATCAATGGAGAAAAGGACTTGTGAATTTAGTGAATGGAGGAAATATTTCGGGAGCAAACTCAGCAACACTTATTATTAATCCGGTAAGTATTACTGATGTGGCCATAGATTATAATGTTGTTGTTTCAGGATCATGTTTACCAAACGACATTTCTGTAAATGCCGCTTTAATAATCAGTGGACCAAGTATTACAACTGAACCAACTGATCAAACAGCATGTACCGGAACTTCAGTAAGTTTTTCAGTAATCGCTACCGGTAGTGGTATTACTTATCAATGGAGAAAAGGTCTTGTTAATTTAACAAATGGTGGAAATATTTCAGGAGCTACTACTGCAACACTTACTATAAATCCTGTAAGTTTAGCTGATGCGGCAACAGATTATAACGTAGTTATTTCAGGAACTTGTTTACCTAACGATAATTCAATAAATGCAATGCTTACGGTAAATATAACACCTACTGCAACTGCAAATAGTAATTCTCCAATTTGTACAGGTAATTCAATACTCTTAACTACTCAAACTATTATTGGTGTAAATTATAACTGGACAGGCCCTAATGCTTATTCATCAGCTGTACAAAATCCAACAATAACAACAGCAACAGCTCTAAACGCGGGGACTTATTCTTTAAGTGTTTCTTCAAGTAGTTGTACTTCCACATTATCAACAGTAAATGTGATCGTTGATAATTGTACCGACCTAGGTGTTTTAAAAACTTTGAACAGTAATGATCCTACTATTGGACAAACAGTTGTCTTTACAATTGTTGTAACAAATAATGGACCTAATAACGCAACAGGTGTAGTTGTAACTGATGTATTGCAAAGTGGTTACACTTATGTTTCATCAACAGTAACAACCGGAACTTACAATGCTTCAACCGGTATTTGGACAATTGGCACAATGATTAATGGTGCATCTGAAACCATGGCAGTAACTGCTACAGTAAATGAAAGTGGAAGCTATCTTAATACAGCAGTGGTAGCAGGAAATGAAGTTGATATTAATTTAAGCAATAACAGTTCTTCTGTCGAACCAAATCCTCTGGATTTCTTTATTCCGGAAGGCTTCTCACCAAATGGAGATGGCATCAATGATCTATTTGTGATCAGAGGAATTAACCGTTTCCCAAATAACACCTTTGATATATTCAATCGTTGGGGAGATAAAATTTTTGAAGAAGCTTCATATAAAAGTACTTGGAATGGAACAGCTACTAAAGGCATAAGAGTTGGAGGTGATGAGTTACCTGTAGGCACTTACTTCTACATTCTGGATCTGGGAGATGGTACACCTGTATATAAAGGAACTATTTATTTAAACAGATAAACTACTGTAACAAAAATCATTCATGATATAAAAACTAAAAAAATGAAAACTCTAAATAAAATTACATTAGTCTTGGCTTTAAACTTAGGAAGTTTAGCGATCAATGCGCAACAAGAACCAATGTACACACATTACATGTACAACACCCTAATGGTTAATCCGGGTTACGCAGGAAGCAGAGATGCTTTAACCGTAACAGGGCTTCATCGCTCGCAATGGGTTAACTATAAAGGCGCTCCTATTGTTCAATCTTTAACCATGCACTCTCCTTTAAGAAACGAACATATTGGAGTTGGCTTATCAGCATTAAACGACAAAATAGGGCCTAGTAATAACACAACTATACTTGCAGATTTTGCTTACATCATGAAACTCAATAAAAAATCCAAATTGGCATTAGGTTTAAGTGGTGGAGTGAATATCTTTCAAGCAAATTTAAATACTCTTCAATTAGATCAACAAAGCGATCCGGTATTTCAAACTAACATTCGTAATCGGGTAACGCCTAATGTTGGATTTGGCGCATACTATTCAAGAGAACGTTTTTACGCAGGTATTTCAGCTCCTAATTTATTAGAAAATAATTATTCTGTAATTAATGATGCAAGTGGGAATACGTTAATAGGAAAACAACAACGTCATTACTTTTTAATTGCAGGAACTATGATCAAGTTGAATGAAAATCTTGCTTTAAAACCAACAACCTTAGTTAAGGTAACACCAGGCGCTCCTATTCAAGCAGACCTTACAGCATCATTTATAATTATGAAAAAATTATTGCTTGGTGGTATGTACCGCACCGGTGATGCCTTTGGTGCTTTAATCGGATTAGATGTTACAGATCAACTACACGTGGGTTATTCTTTTGATTGGTCTTATGGATTAAAAACATTTAAGTATAATCAAGGAAGTCATGAAATTATGTTGAGATATGACTTCATCTTTATGAACAAAAAACAAATCCATACACCAAGATACTTTTAAATCTAAAAACGTAAAAAAATGAAAAAATTATACATTCCAATCATTATACTTATCGGAATTAGCATAAATGCTATTGCACAAGAAAAGTCGAGAAAAGAAAAACAAGGAGATAAATACTCTTTTAATTACACTTACGACAAGGCCATTGATTCATACAATCGCGCCAAACATTTAACGATAGACGGGCAACGTAAGTTAGCTAAAAGCTATAGTCAAATGGGCAAAAATACTGAAGCAGAAATTGCCTATGCAAAATTAGTAAATTCCTCTACAGGTGTTTTGCCGGAAGACTATTACAACTATGCTATGGTTTTAAGAAGCAACGCAAAATATGACGAGTCCGCTAAATGGATGGATATATTTAAAGATCAAAAACCTAATGATCTACGTGCAAAAGATTATGCTGAAAATAAAGCAACCTTACCTCTTTTATTAAAAGACAATGGTAAATTTAAAATAGAACACTTGAACGTAAATACTGACGCGCAAGATTTTGGTACTAGTTTCTACAAAAACAAAATTGTATTTGCTTCCAGCAGAGCTTTTCCTAAAATGATCAAACGCAAATACAGTTGGACAGGGAAACCATTCTTAAATATGTATGCTTCTGAAGTAGATGGTGCACAATTAAAAGATCCTAAAATTTTTGGTAAAAGTTTAGATGGTAAAATGCATGATGGTCCGGCAAGCTTTAGCAATGATGGTACCTATATGGCCTTTACTAGAAATAATTACAACGATAAAACAAAAGATAGAGTTGTAGAACTTCAAATCTATTTTAGCTCCGGTAAAGATGAAAACTGGGAAACACCAGTGCCCTTTGCTTATAACAGTAGCGAGTACTCTGTTACACACCCTTGCTTAACAGCTGATGGAAACACTATGTATTTTACCAGCAATATGCCTGGTGGCTTTGGTGGCGGTGACATTTACAAAACTACCAAAAGTGCAAATGGCGAATGGCAAAAACCCGAAAACTTAGGAGATAACATAAATACAGAAGGTGATGAATTATTTCCTTTTATTGATGAAACAAACCAAACATTATACTATGCATCAAATGGACGATTTGGCCTTGGTGGATTAGATGTTTTTATTTCGCCTATGAACGGTTCAACTTTTGGCACTTCTTACAATGCCGGTTCTCCTTTAAACACA
>JAKFDE010000004.1:0-3648 GCA_036676295.1 Bacteroidia bacterium
TAAAATACATAGAATTGAATGAATTGGATTAGTTGGAACGCCGTATGCGGTGAAAGTCGCACGTACGGTGTGAACGGGGGGAAAAGGTGGCGATAATCTCAAAACCTTACCTATCCGTATGAACAAAGGTAATGGGGTTTTCCTGGTAAAATCAAAGAGAGAGTGGAGGGGGACTGAGTGTTTTTATTACAACAGGTATATGTATTATTATTGGCTCTCTATAATAATTGGTGGTTTTTATTCTGTTCTAATATGACAAGAGAGGATGAAAAATGAACATTTTTAGTTTTTTCAAGAAGTGGAGTAGAGAAAGTAAGTTAGGCCATCATGCAAATCATTCTGAGATATCAATAAACCTTAGTACAAATGCAGAGAGCCCATATGAGAAAGTATGTAAAGAATATTCTGATGCAATTAAACTTGACCCACAAAATGCAAATTTATATGTAGAGCGGAGTAAAACATATACGTCGTTGAAAAAATATGATTTAGCAATTCAAGATCTTGAAATCGCTTTTCAGATAGAGCCGCAAAGGCATTTCTTTTTTTATTTCCTAAGGCATCAAATATTTTTGGAATTAGGTAATTTAGAGAAATCATTAGAGGATATAAAAAAGGCTGTTAACTTAGCACCTCCAAAATATATGTATCATAAACATTTAGCTAAGGTTTATGAGGAATTAGGGCAGAGAGAGAACGCCATATTGATTTTAAAGCAAGAAATTGAAGAAAATCCAAAAACCAGACAAGCATATTTGGACAATGCGGAATTTTATGAGAGAATTTGGCAGCTTACAGAGGCTCTTGAGTACATCACTATAGCCATTGAAGTAGAACCGGCGAAACTCTACCTCTATCATCGGAGAGCAAGAATTTATACAAAATTGGGACAGTTTGATAATGCACTAATGGATTGCAATGTCTGCATTAAAATTGACCCTAAAGAGTGGACTCATTACCGGGTACGCTCAGAAGTATATAAAGCAAAGGGAGATACTCAATCAGCAGAGGCAGACTATCACACGAGTTTGGAGTTGAATCCTTGTATAAATCGGTAACTTTTTAGGGATTTAGCGATTAAATCTTCTTCAACTATAGGGTGGCGTTCCTACAACAGTGGTAGGAACGCTTTTTCACTAATGAAGCAGTTTTGTAAAACAAGACTGTTGGTTTTTTATGGTAAAATGCATATAAGAAAGTGGCTAAGGGAGTTGTATTCATGGGGTAGTTTTAATAAACTTGATAATTCTTTTTGGTGTTATTACAATTATCGAGATTCCAAAACACTTTTTTAAATTTAAAAATACTAAAACTGTTAATTTTCTATCATATTTATTGATGGGCGTTATGTCTTTTGTTGTTGGTAAGTATTTATTAAACAATTATTCTACTTTTGCTAACACCATAACAATAGCGTTTTTTATTTTGGCGTTCATATCTGTCCTATATAAAAGAAAGCTCGATAACGATTAAGTTTCGGGGGATAAACGTTATTAAACGGGGGATTTATTATGAAATTTTTGGTGTTTATTATTGGTCTTTTCATTTTGTTCATCTTATTAGAGAAAATAATAAATAAATTACTTAAAGTAGAGAAGAAAAAAATCTCAGAAACATCAGGAAAAAAGGTTGACCAATGGGGACGAGGTATTATCTTAGTTATCTTCTTATGTACGCTTCCATATTTTATCACAAAAGATAATGATGTTTTGAAATGGTATTGGATTCTTTTTTCAACTACTTCAATGGGTTTTCAAACAATTTTGGAGTGGAAGTACCTAAAAAACTCAAGGCAATATGTTACCACACTAATTTTTTTAATTGTAACTTTTATCGTTATGCTTAATATTGAATATTTTTTTGTTGTTTTTAGTTAGGGTAAGTTTGTATTAAATGTTCATTGTGAAATTGTGTACTTAAACAAAACCAGCTAATAGTTTGTCAACATTTTTCAATGAAAAGATTTATAACCCCATGATATACTAAAAATGTTCATGCCAAATAACCTTCCACTATCTCATTTTTGGAAGGTTTTGTTGTATTTAGATAGATATAGTTTCTAAGCAATATCTTGGAAAGTAGTTCTGTTTTTTAGTAAGGCGTAAATCCAGTGTAAGAGCTTATTGACACAGGCAATAATGGCTACTCTGAAGGGTTTTCCTTCATCACGTTTCCTATCGTAAAACTCTCTTAATCTTTTATTGCGTGCGATGATTTCATCAGTTGTTTTCATTTTTCGGGCATCACGAATACCACTTTGAACAGCCATATACAAAGCATGACGAAGCCTACAAGAACCTCGTTTGGTAATTCGATTTACAGATGCGGTAAATTTACCAGACGAGTAAACACTAGGATCTACTCCGGCGAATGCAACGAGCTTTTTGGCATCATTGAATCGATCTATCTCACCAATTTCGGAAATAATCGTGGCGGCGATTTTCTCTCCGATTCCAGGGATAGACTGGAGTATATGATATTCATCAATATCTTTAGCGAGGGCATCTATTTCATCTGCAATTTTAGATAGATGCTCTTGGTATTGAAGAACGATCTTGACTAATAACTCAAGATTAAAAATATTACTCTGATACAGGTTGTTTTGAAACGGGTTACGAAGGGCTGCTTCCTTTAATTTTTTAGCCTTTTCGTTTGCCCATGTATCTGAACGACTCATACATAGCGAAGCTATTTTCTCTGTTATTTCCTTTTCGCTCACGCTTAACACTGCTGCTGAAGTAGGAAATGCTAATAATGTAAGCAATGAGACCTTTGAATATAAGCTTCCAAAAACTCCTCTATATTCAGGAAATACCTGATCCAAAAGGGTATGCAGCTGTATTTTAGTCTGTGCTGATACTTCGGCAATACTTTCTTGTTGTCTTGTTAGATTACGAAGGTTTAATAGTTGAATACCTCTTTTTTTATAAGGCTCTAACTCTTCTTTGTAAAATAGCTCGCAAAGATGGTAAGCATCAATTGCATCTGTTTTCACCTTCCGTAAACTTGAACTTTTGGCTCGATGTGAGATAAGAGGATTGACAACAATATAAACGTAATTTTGCTCTTCAAGAAATTGAATAACAGGAAAATGATAGTGTCCTGTTGATTCTAAAACGACCGAAGGTTGATGACCACCAGCTGAACTCTCTACTTCATGAAGGAATTCTAATAAACTACCTAAACCATCAGTATTGTGTTTGATACTAAAGCTCTTACGATATGGTTTGCCTTTATCTAAAAATGCTTGAACCTGACTTTCACCTTTTGAAACATCCAGACCAATGACTGGATTCATACTCAAGTCTCCTCCTCTGTAAAGCAACAATTGTCGGTATCCCCTAGGGCTTCTTGTAATGTCATAGGTTCGCTTGTTAAACGGGATCTTTGTCCCAACCAGCCTGAAACATGTTTATACAAGTAGGGGGTGAACAGTTTTGTTGACGGGATCAAGTCCCACGGGCGCGACGCTCTACCCCGACTACCGTTATAATAAGACCATAAAGAAAAAGGTCAACCAGAAAAATAAAATGTACCCTATAGAGTAGACACTTAAAAAAGGTCTGCTCTATAGGGTACTTTTATGTATAATGAAAAAAATGGGGAATCGGAGAACTTTTAAATGTCAAAAAAACACTTTACTGAGAC
>JAKFDE010000005.1:0-107537 GCA_036676295.1 Bacteroidia bacterium
AGCAGAAAAATTATTTGATAAAGTCATTATTGCCTTTGGCAGAAATCCGGAAAAAGATGAACGTCATTACGAAATTCCAAAAACCATTGCTAACAGACAACAAACGCACTATGAAGGTTTATTAACAGACCACGTCGATTCGTTAGGTTATGACGTAACTGTAGTAAGAGGTTTGAGAAACTCAACTGATTTTCAATACGAACAAAATCAATACCGTTACATTCAGGAATTAAAACCGGGCATTAAAATCATCAATATATTTTGTGATAAAGAATTTGAACATATCAGTTCATCCGGTATTCGCACGCTCGAAAAATTCAATAAACACAAAGGTTATTTATTAGAATAATTTCTCCCATGAAACAGTTATTCATTGTTCTATTCTTAAGTACAACGCTGATTTTACAGTCTCAAAAACTGTATCATTTACCTAAAGAAATTACAACTAATGACTACTTAACTAAAACTATCATTTTAAAAGTAAAACCTGCTTTTAAAGGCAGTTGTAGTATAACAAATATCAATCACCCTATATTTCAAACTATAGCCACAACACTTGGTATCTCTCATCTACAAAAGAAATTTCCTCAGGATAGATCCCCTGAAAAAGAGTTTAACCAAGTAGGGCAACGTTATGCCGACCTGTCTTTAATTTATGAATTGAAATATAATTCAGCTACCGATATTGAAAAAGCTATTAGTAAACTACTATCCACAGGTATTTTCATTTATGCCGAACCCCATTTTATTCCAAAACTAACCTATAGTACTAATGATCCTTTGGCGAATGCCAGTTCACAATATCATTTACAAACCATTAATGCCTTTAATGCCTGGGACATTAATAAAGGAGATTCATCCATTGTGATTGGGATTACAGACACAGGAACTGATTTCACACATACTGATCTGTTCAATAACATTAAACGTAATTATACCGATGTACCGGATGGCATTGATAACGATGGCGATTTGTACATTGATAATTACAGAGGTTGGGATATGGCCAATAATGATAATGACCCAACTTACGAGGCAAATTCTCACGGAGTGCACGTATGCGGTATTGCAGGTGCCAGTACCGATAACAACATTGGCGGAGCAGGCGTAGGTTTTAATTGTAAAATTTTACCGGTAAAAATAAGTAATGCTTCTGGAATTTTAACCGCTGCTTATGAAGGGATCAAATATGCTGCCGATCACGGATGCACTATTATCAATTGCTCATGGGGTAGTTATGGTTCCAGTCAATATGGGCAAGATATTATTGATTATGCTACTGTCAATAAAAATTGTTTGGTTGTTGCAGCCACTGGTAATTATAATTTAGGTGATGATTTTTTTCCGGCAGCTTATAACTATGTACTAGCTGTTGCTAATACTACTCAGTTTGATGTCAAACAAGGCTCATCTAACTATGGTTATTTTGTGGATGTATGCGCTCCAGGCGAAAACATTAACTCTACCTGGCCGGGAAATATGTACACTACTCAAACCGGCACATCCATGTCGTCACCTGTAACGGCAGGGGCTGCAGGTATTGTCAAAAATCAATTTCCGGCATATAACGGCTTGCAAATTGCCGAACGTTTAAAAGTAACTTCAGATAACATTTCGGGGCTTAATCCTTCTTATGCTACCAAACTGGGTAGCGGTAGAATTAACTTATTCAGAGCACTGACGGATCCGGCAACACCGGGCGTAGTCTTCGCTGATAAATTAATTTCTGATCATAATGACGAAGCCTTTTTGGTTGGCGACACCTTATTCATTACCGGAAATTTTATTAATTATCTGGATCCTACAACTGCTTTAAATGCGACACTTACTCCACTATCAGCTTACGCAAGTAGTGTTGATAATACTACTTCTCTTGGCATCATTAATACACTCGCCACTAAAAATAATAACACTGATCCTTTTAGATTTAAATTAACTGGTGCTATTCCTATTAATCAATTGATAGACTTTGAGCTTCTGATGCAGGATGGAAGTTACCAGAGTAAACACTATTTTTCTGTATACATCAATGTAGATTACATTAACATTACCATTAATGATGTCAACACCTCTGCTACGAGCAATGGTAAAATTGGTTATAACCAAAATGCGCAAACACAAGGCTTAGGCTTTAAATACAAAGGCATCGATCTATTGTATGAGGCCGGATTAATGATTGGCAAAGATACTACTAAAGTTTCTGATTGCGTGAGAGGTTCTAACCCAAGTAATGATGACGTTGACTTTATGAATGTTACAACTATTGCTAAACTAATACCATCTATCACGTCCGACTTTGATACCAAAGCAACCATCAATGATAATTTTGCGTTTAATCCATTGCCTGTAGAAGTTATGCAAAACACCCTTGCCTGGAGCGCCAATCCTAATAAACAATTTGTGATATGGGAATACAACATAAAAAATACACATACCACAGACACCATTAAAAACATGTATGCCGGTATTTTTGCCGACTGGGATATTGATGGAGGTACCTTTGCACAAAACAGAAGTGCTTATGATCCTACAACAAAAATGGGCTATTGTTATTACACCGCGGCAGGAGGAAAATACGCCGGCATTAAATTACTAACGAGTAATGCACTTCCTAATTTTTATGCTTTTGATAATGTAGCAGGCGGTAATGGCGGGATTGACATTGCCAATGGATTTGATACCAAAGAAAAATATCTCTCTCTATCTACCCAACGTTTAGCGGCTGGGGTTGCAGGAAGTGGAAGCGATAACTCTAATGTAATGAGTACCGGACCTTTTCAGGTATTACCTAACCAAACCATTAAGGTAGCCTTTGCTGTTTTAGGTGGGGATAGTTTACAGAATTTAATTACGGCAGCAAACCAAGCGCAGTTAAAATACGACGGGATACCAACGACTGTTCAAGAACAAACTACAATAGATAATGTTTCCGTTTTTCCAAATCCGGCAACCGATGAATTAACTGTTTTACAAAACACCTTTGAGTTTAACGTTATTGAACTTTACAATATCAACGGACAATTAATTTTTAAAAAATCTCTACTCTCAAGTCATGAAATGATTGGTTTATCTGATCTCTCAAAAGGAGTTTACTGTTTGAAATTGATGGGGAGAGAAAAACAGATTGTGAAGAAAATTGTATTAGTGGAGTAAATCTATATAGCCCTGTCAGGTTTTAAAAACCCAACAGGTCTGTCTCAAAAATTCCCTATATTTGCGCTTTATTTTTAAATTATGGAATTAAACGCTTTAACCGCTATTTCTCCTGTTGATGGACGTTACAGAAAAGTAACCAACGAATTAGCTCAATATTTTTCTGAATTCGGATTAATTAAATACCGAGTACAAGTTGAAATCGATTATTTCATCTTGTTATCGCAACAAGGCTTAGCGCAATTACCAAAATTGTCAGCTACTCAAATTGATAATTTAAAATCAGTGTACGGGAATTTTTCTTTTGCTGATGCAGAGATTATTAAGGAAACAGAAAAAACAACGAATCACGATGTGAAAGCCGTTGAGTATTTTGTAAAAGAAAAATTAAAAGCACAAGGTTTAGAAAATTATTTAGAGTTTGTACACTTTGGTTTAACTTCTCAGGATATTAATAACACTTCTATTCCTTTATCTTTAAAACAAGCCACAACTGACGTTGTATTGCCAACTTTAAATCAGGTAAACGATCGTTTAGTGACTTTAGCTAAAGAATGGAAAAGTGTTTCGTTATTGGCTCGTACTCACGGTCAACCAGCCTCTCCTACTCGTTTAGGAAAAGAAATTTATGTGTTTGTTGAGCGTTTACAATCACAGATCAATCAATTAAAAGCAATTCCTTTCTCAGCAAAATTTGGCGGCGCTACCGGAAATTTCAACGCACATTATGTGGCGTATCCTAAAAACGATTGGATCAAATTTGGAAATGAATTTGTGAATAATACTTTGGGTTTACATAGAAGCCAGTTTACCACACAAATTGAACACTACGATAATATTGCTGCTTATTGTGATGCATTGAAACGCATCAACACCATCTTATTAGATCTTTGTCGCGACATCTGGACTTACGTAGCGATGGATTATTTTAAACAAAAATTAAAAGCCGGTGAAATTGGTTCATCAGCGATGCCACATAAAGTAAACCCAATTGATTTTGAAAATGCGGAAGGAAATTTAGGAATTGCAAATGCGATCCTGGAACACTTATCAGCTAAACTTCCATTATCACGTTTACAAAGAGATTTAACAGACAGTACTGTTTTAAGAAACTTAGGTGTGCCTGTAGCACATATTTTAATTTCATACAAAAGCATTTTAAAAGGCTTGGACAAGTTGATCTTAAATGAAGATGTATTTATCAAAGATCTTGAAAATAACTGGGCAGTAGTAGCTGAAGCAGTTCAAACAATTTTACGCAGAGAAGGTTATCCAAAACCTTACGAAGCCTTAAAAGATCTGACTCGTACTAATTCTCACATTACAAAAGATTCGATGCATACCTTCATCAACGGCTTAAATGTAAGCGCTGAAGTAAAAGCAGAGTTATTACAAATTACACCACAAAATTACGTTGGTAAAAATCCGGAATTTTAGAACAGTCTCTCGCAGATTCCGCAGATAAACACAGATTAGAACCCAATGAAAGTAGCAGGCTTCACCATCATACGAAATGCTTTAAAGTACGACTATCCGGTGGTGGAGGCAATTACTTCTATTTTGCCTATTTGTGATGAATTTATTGTAGCCGTTGGAAACAGCGAAGATGAAACATTGCAATTGATCAAAAATATAAATTCTCCTAAAATAAAGATCATTGAAACCGTTTGGGACGACAACTTACGCCAGGGCGGACAAGTATTAGCCATCGAAACTAATAAAGCCTTTGACGCAATTAGCTCTGATATTGATTGGTGTTTTTACATACAAAGCGATGAATGTGTACACGAAAAATATTTAGATAGCATCAAACAAGCGATGTTGAAGCATAAAGATGATAAGCGTGTTGACGGTTTATTATTTAACTACACTCATTTTTACGGAAGTTATAATTACGTCGGAAACTCCCGTCGCTGGTACCGAAAAGAAATTCGTATTATTAAAAATGATAGATCTATTCGTTCGTATAAAGACGCTCAAGGCTTTAGAAAAATGGATAACTCTAAATTAACCGTTAAACAAATTGACGCTGAGATCTATCATTATGGTTGGGTAAAATCGCCAAAAGCACAACAAGCCAAACAGGAAAATTTTCATAAAATGTGGCATGATGATGAATGGATGAAAAAAAACATCGCTCAGGTTGAGGAGTTTGATTACTCACAAATTGATAGTTTAGAAGAATTCAAAGGAACTCATCCACTAGTATTTCAGAATAGAGTCAATGCTACTAACTGGCATTTTAAATTCGATAGATCGCAGATCAAACTAAGCCTGAAAGACCGATTTCTTCTGGTAATTGAGAAAACTACCGGCTGGAAAGTTGGGGAGTATAAGAATTACAACTTGATCTAGTTTTCATTCCCTATTTATTTTTAAAGATTTACTCTGATTAATTATAAAAAATCAGATTACTCAACCACACGCTCATGTATTTTTTTTACAGAGAATGATTTATTTGCAGATATTTGCAGAAATAATTTTACAACAAACTTTTTTCTTTAGTGAAAAAATGAAAACAAAAAAAAATACATCAGGATTATATCCTAACTATCTGCCCGCTTTAAGTAAAAGCGTGTTTTTGTTTGTTGAACTGTTACTAACCATGCCGTTAGTAGCGCGACCCCCCTATTTTCTACGACGTTGATTTAAAAACTCAAGTCTGTTTCTTTTTTATTTCCTGTAACAGGAAGTAATCATCATTTACATTTTAAAATTTAACACAATGGAAAAATTCATTGTGCAAGTTGCTAACGAATTGCACTTGCATTATGCCTCCATTATTTGCGATGAGATGGAATCATCTGCAAAAGCACGAGGCACAGGCATCGCTAAGCGGTCGCCGGAATATCTTGAGAAAAAAATGCTCGAGGGTAAAGCAGTGATTGCTTTTACTCAAGCCATGGAGTGGGCAGGTTTCTGTTATATCGAAACCTGGAGCCATGGAAATTATGTAGCTAACTCAGGACTTATTGTGGCGCCAATCTTTAGAAAAGATGGTTTAGCAAAATTGATCAAGGCAAAAATATTTGAGTTATCGCAAGAGAAATATCCTGAGGCAAAAATATTTGGTTTGACTACCGGCCTGGCAGTGATGAAAATCAATTCCGACTTAGGTTATGAACCCGTGACCTACTCAGAGTTGACCCAAGATGAAGCATTTTGGAAAGGTTGTCAAAGCTGTGTGAATTTTGAGATCCTGAAAAGTAAAGATCGCAAGAATTGTTTGTGTACAGCCATGCTTTACAATCCGGATGACAAACGAAATAAAAACGAAAAAAAGAAATTCTGGGATTTCACAAAACAATCAAAAATATTTGAACGCTTACTGCGACTAAAGCAACAGGTATTTATAAAACAAAATAAAAAAGAATTAATTCATACTAATCACAAATAAAAAATTAAACATGAGAAAATCAGTAGTACTGGCATTTAGCGGAGGATTAGACACTTCATACTGCGCCATTTATTTATCAAAACAATTAGGGTTAAAAGTTCACGCCGTAACAGTAAACACAGGTGGCTTTACTAAAGATGAAATTAAAGCCATTAAGAAAAAAGCAATGGGTCTAGGAGTAACTTCTTTTCATTGCATAGAAGAAACTAAAAACTATTACGACAAAGTGATAAAGTATTTGGTATTTGGTAATATTTTAAAAAATAACACTTATCCCTTATCTGTGAGTGCCGAAAGAATTTCGCAAGCAACTGCTATTGCTCACTATGCAAAATCGATCAATGTTGACTATGTAGCGCATGGAAGTACAGGTGCGGGAAACGATCAGGTAAGATTTGATCTGATATTTAATATTATGATTCCTAATATTCAAATAATCACACCAATCAGAGATAACAAATTATCAAGAAAGGAAGAGATTGAATATTTAGAAAAAAATCATATTCAGATCAACGCTGAAAAAGCGAAATACAGCATTAACAAAGGGCTATGGGGCACATCTGTAGGTGGCAAAGAAACGTTAACGTCAAGCTTAACGCTACCAGAAAATGCTTTTCCTACACAAGTTACAAAAACAGAGCCTGAGCAAATTACTTTAGAATTTAATAAAGGTGAATTAGTTGGCGTCAACGACAATCAATTCTCACATCCAACAGAAGCTATTCAATATTTAGAAAGTATTGCTGCACCATTTGGAGTTGGCAGAGATATTCATGTAGGTGACACTATCATTGGCATAAAAGGCAGAGTGGGTTTTGAAGCAGCTGCACCATTAATTATATTAAAAGCGCATCATACTTTAGAAAAACATACCCTCACTAAATATCAGCAAATGATAAAGGATCAACAAGCAGCGTGGTATGGGGCCTGGTTGCATGAAGGTTTATTTTTAGATCCGGTAATGAGAAATATCGAAGCCTACTTTGAATCTTCTCAGGAAATGGTGACGGGAAAAGTATTTGTTCAATTAGCTCCTTATCATTTTTCGATCATAGGTATTGAATCTAAACATGACTTAATGTCGAGTAAGTTTGGAACCTATGGTGAAATGAATAATGGCTGGACAGGTGACGATGTAAAAGGATTTACTAAAATCATGGGGAATCAAATGAGCATCTATTATCAGGTAAATAACCTACATACAGAAGAAAATAATAAAATCGCAAACGATCAAAAAATAACTGAAGATGCAACCTATTAACGTTTCTATTATTGGAGGGGCTGGTTACACAGGCGGAGAACTATTAAGAATTTTATTGCAGCACCCGGATGTTGTGGTAAGCTCTGTTGTGAGCACATCACAAGCAGGAAACAAAATCAGTGATTTTTTTACTGATCTAACGGGAGAAACTGATCTCTTTTTTACGTCAACCGTTAATGAAAAATCAGATGTTGTATTTTTATGCCTACCTCATGGAGAATCAAAACACTATTTATTAAAGCATCCTGAATTAGCTTCCAAAAAAATCATTGATCTAAGTAGAGATTTCAGATTGGAAAGCGACGCGATCTTTAACAATAAAAAATTTGTTTACGGATTGCCGGAATTATATAGATCAGAAATTGCGCAGGCTGATTATATTGCAAACCCAGGATGTTTTGCTACAGCTATTCAGTTAGGATTATTACCACTTGCTAAACAAAATCAATTAGATAAAACGGTTTATGTAAGTGCAATCACGGGCTCAACAGGTGCAGGACAAAAACCAAGCGATACAACACATTATTCATGGAGACATTCAAACGTATCGGCTTATCAGTTATTCAATCATCCACATGTAGACGAAATAAATCAGAGCTTGAATCATTTACAAAACAGTTATCACGAGCAATTAGTATTTGTACCACAGCGTGGTTCTTTTACCAGAGGCATTATGGCCACTACAATGTTACAAACAAGACTAAGTGAGAATGAAGTCCTGGAATTATATACTGATTTCTATAAAGAAGCCGCTTTCACTTTTGTAACAAACAAAGCTGTTGATCTTAAAATGGCAGTAAACACAAACAAATGTTTCATTCAACTATCAAAACATAAAGATCAATTAGTCATCATCAGTGTAATCGATAATTTACTGAAAGGTGCGGCAGGACAAGCCATACAAAATATGAATCTAATGTTTGGCCTTGAAGAAAAAACAGCTTTACAATTAAAATGTTTAACCTTTTAAAAAACTAAAATGAAATTATTTGACGTATACCCACTATTTGACATCAATCCTGTTAAGGCACAAGGCTCTTATATCTGGGATGATGCAGGTGAAAAATATCTTGACTTCTATGGCGGACATGCGGTCATCTCTATTGGTCATGGGCACCCACATTACATTAGAAAAATGGTTGAGCAGTTGTCTCAAATTGGGTTTTATTCCAATGCAGTGAAAATGCCTATTCAGCAAGAGCTTGCACAAAAACTTGGAAAACTTTCAGGTTACGAGGACTACAACTTATTCTTGTGTAACTCCGGAACTGAAGCGAATGAAAATGCCATTAAACTAGCGTCCTTTCATAATGGAAGAAAAAAAGTAATTGCCTTTACAAATTCCTTTCATGGAAGAACATCTCTATCATTAGGAGTAACAGATGACGCAAAACTTTCTGCGAACATAAATAAAGATCATGAAGTTGTTTTTGTTCCCTTAAATAATGAAGAGCAATTTTTAAATGCTATCAGTGATGACGTGTGTGCTGTTATCATCGAAGGTATACAAGGTGTTGGTGGTATTCAAATTCCTAATGATTCATTTTTGCAAACAATTCAAACTACTTGCGAAAAACATGGCGCTTTATTTATTGTCGATGAAATTCAATCAGGTTACGGAAGAACAGGCAAATTTTTCTCACATCAATATGCAAATGTAACACCGCATTTAATTACAATAGCAAAAGGAATGGGAAATGGATTTCCTGTAGCCGGTGTACTTATTCACCCATTCATCAAAGCAAAACATGGTATGTTAGGGACAACCTTTGGAGGAAACTATTTAGCATGTACTGCTTCATTGGCTGTATTAGATGTTATAGAAAAAGAACAACTCTTATCGAATGCAAAAGAGATAGGGAATTATTTAATAGAATCATTAACAAAACTGAATGGCGTTAAAGAAGTAAGAGGCAACGGCTTAATGATTGGCATTGAAACAGAAGGCAACGCTGCAATAATAAGAAAACAATTACTGGAAGAGAAAAACATATTTACAGGATACTCTTCTTCCAATAATACCATTCGTTTATTGCCACCGTTAAACATTAGCAAAATAGAAGCTGATAAATTTTTAACTGCCATTCAGAAAATATTACAAAACCAATTACAAACGATTTAATAATATAGAGCATGAAATATTTTACTACCGTTCATGATGTGCCTTCTCCCATTGGGTTAATAGAAGAAGGTATTGCTTTAAAAAATGATCCTTTTGCTTTTTCTACCTTAGGAAAAAACAAAGTATTGGGTCTATTATTTATGAATCCAAGTTTACGTACGCGTTTGAGCATGCAAAGAGCGGCCATGAATTTGGGAATGCAGATCATTGTGATGAATATAAACCAGGATGGTTGGGCACTTGAATTTAATGATGGCTCCGTAATGAATAGCGACAAACAGGAGCATGTAAAAGATGCGGCGGCTGTTATGGGATTGTATTGTGATATTATTGCCGTAAGAAGTTTTCCATCTTTAAAAAATAGAGAAGAAGACTATTCGGAAAAAATATTATTGCAATTTATGAAGTACTGCCAAAAACCATTGATCAGTTTAGAATCAGCAACCTTGCATCCTTTACAAAGTTTAGCTGATGCAATGACGATTAAAGAAGTTCAAAATAAAACTAAAAAACCAAAAGTTGTTTTGAGTTGGGCCCCACATATTAAACCATTACCACAAGCTGTTGCTAATTCGTTTGCTGAATGGATGAAATGCACGGATGTTGATCTGGTGATCACTCATCCTAAAGGCTATGAATTACAAGAAGACTTCAGTAAAAATGCTACCATTTGCTATGATCAGTCAGAAGCATTGACTGATGCAGATTTTGTATATGTGAAAAACTGGTCGGCATACGACGAGTACGGAACTATGCCTGCGGTAAAAGAAGACTGGCTTTTGTCTGAACAAAAAATGAGTTCAACAAATAATGCTTACATCATGCATTGCTTGCCGGTAAGAAGAAATGTAGAGCTTAATGATGAATTATTAGATGGCCCAAGATCATTGATCCACCAACAGGCTGAAAACAGGATATACTCCGCGCAAATTGTTTTAAAAAAAATGTTGGAAGCACAATTTGGAGTAATTAAAGAACAAATGGAATCACTACAAATACAAGTGTTATGACAAAAGAAAAATTAATTATAGTCAAAATTGGCGGACATGTGATTGATGATAAAGTCGCTTTAAAAAAGTTTCTGCAGCAATTTTCGGAAATAAAAGCCAATAAACTATTGGTTCATGGCGGAGGAAAGTTAGCAAGCGAATTAGCCAATAAACTAAATATTCCGGTTGTCATGCATGAAGGCAAGAGGATTACAGATAAAGAAACGCTCGATATTACCACCATGGTATATGCAGGGCTAATAAATAAAACCATTGTGGCTCAATTACAATCTTTATCATGTAATGCCATAGGTTTATGTGGTACAGATGCTAATTGTATTAAAGCGAATAAACGCCCTGTATCCGAAATTGATTATGGTTTTGTTGGCGACATCAATGCAGACAGCATAAATACAAAATTTATTAGCGGATTATTGAAGCAAAAAATTACACCTGTTTTTTCAGCTATAACACATGATGGGAAAAACAATTTATTAAATACCAATGCTGATACCATTGCATCGTATATATCAGTGGCTATGAGTCATATATATGATGTACAATTAGTATACTGTTTTGAAAAAAATGGCGTGTTGAAAAATGTAAACGATCAGCGGTCGCTTATTTCAAAAATAAATGAAGAACAATACCAAGTGTTAAAAGAAGAAGGAATCATTCACTCCGGTATGATCCCAAAATTAGACAATGCCTTCAAAGCACTATATCAAGGAGTAAATTCCATACACATTGGAAATTCAAACTATTTACTAGAATTATTAAAAACACAACAACATGCAGGTACAATCCTCTATAACTAAAGAAATAAGTTTATCAAAATTACAAAACGGGGCGGTTGATTTATTGAAAGAATTGATCTGTATTCCTTCCTTTAGCAAGGAAGAAGATAAAACAGCAGACTTACTAAAAAAATGTTTAACTCTTAATAAAATTAAAACACACCAAAAATTAAATAATGTATGGGCATACAATAAATATTTTGATCCGTCAAAACCAAACATTTTATTAAACTCACACCATGATACGGTGAAGCCAAATTCGGGCTATACGCTTAATCCGTTTTATCCTGGTATAAGAGATGAGAAACTATATGGCCTGGGAAGCAATGATGCCGGTGGATGTTTAGTGTCGTTATTAAGTACTTTTATATTTTTTTATAATAAAAAAGATCTGGCTTATAATATCATTTTTGCCGCAACTGCAGAAGAAGAGATTTCCGGATCTAATGGTGTGGCTTGCATTTTAAATGATCTTCCTGAAATTGATTTTGCTATTGTAGGTGAACCAACTCAAATGCACTTAGCTATTGCTGAAAAAGGATTAATGGTATTGGATTGTAACGTCATTGGTAAATCGGGACATGCTGCAAGAGAAGAAGGTGACAATGCTATATACAAAGCATTAAAAGATATTTTATGGTTTAAAGAATATCAGTTTCCTAAAGTATCTGAAACATTGGGGCCAATCAAAATGAGTGTTACGATGGTTAATGCCGGATCACAACACAATGTGGTTCCTGCTGAATGTAAATTTACAGTTGACATAAGAACAACAGATTGTTATAACAATGAAGATATTTTAGAAGTGATCAAAAAAAATGTGAGTTGCGAAATCACTCCTCGTTCTTTTCATTTACAACCTTCGTCCATATCACCTGAACATCCGGTAGTAAAAGCAGGTATTGCTTTAGGAAGAAACACCTATGGTTCACCAACCACTAGTGATCAGGCCTTGATGCCTTTCCCTAGTTTAAAATTAGGTCCCGGAGATTCGGCGCGTTCACATATGGCCGATGAATTTATTTATGTGAACGAAATAAAAGAGGGCATTGAACTCTATATAAAATTATTAAAACAAATTATGTAAGATGGCAACAAAATTGTGGGAAAAGAAAACGACAAAAACTCCTATTTGGTTAGAAGAGTTTACCGTAGGTAATGATAAAGTATTAGATCTGGAATTAGCTGAATTTGATGTGATAGGCTCTATTGCCCATACTGCCATGTTAGCAGAAACAGGCTTTATTACAAAAGAAGAATTTGCCTCATTAAAAAAAGAATTAAACTTAATTTTCAAAAAAATTAAAGCAAAAAATTTTTTGATTGAAAATGGTGTAGAAGATATTCATTCGCAAATTGAATTAGAACTGACTAAAAAATTGGGCGAAACAGGAAAGAAAATTCATACTGCCAGATCAAGAAACGATCAGGTTTTATTAGATATTAAATTATACTCTAAACATAAAATTCAGGAAACAGTTTTAAAGACTGAAACATTATTTAATTTATTGATCAGTTTAAGCAATAAGCATAAAAAAGTGTTAATGCCTGGCTATACACATTTCCAGGCAGCTATGCCTTCTTCTTTTGGTTTATGGTTTGGTAGTTATGCCGAAAGTTTGTGCGATGATTTGGAAATGTTATACGGAGCATACAATGTAGTTAACAGAAATCCATTAGGATCAGGTGCCGGTTATGGATCTTCATTGCCCATCAATAGAAATTATACTACTGAAGCTCTGGATTTCGAAAGCATGAATTACAATGTGGTGTATGCTCAAATGACCAGAGGAAAAACCGAAAAAACAGTTTGTATGGCCATTGCTTGCATTGCTTCTACTCTTTCAAAATTAGCAATGGATGTTTGCTTATACAATTCTCAAAACTTTGGCTTTGTTACCTTTCCTTCGCATTTAACTACAGGAAGCAGCATCATGCCGCATAAAAAAAATCCGGACGTGTTTGAGTTGATCAGAGCTAAATGCAACCGTTTACAGGCTTTGCCTAATGAGCTAACATTATTGATCAATAATTTACCTTCAGGTTATCATAGAGATATGCAGTTAACCAAAGATATTTTATTTCCGGCGTTTAAAGAATTACACGATTGTTTATTTGCCTGTGTTGAAATGCTGAAAGAAATTCAGATTACAAAAAATATTTTACAGGATAAAAAGTACGAATTACTATTTAGTGTAGAAGCGGTAAATAAACTTGTAGAGAATGGCTTGCCATTTAGAGAAGCATATAAACTTATTGGTGAAAAAATAGATGCTAATGCTTTTCAATTTGATAGTGACTTGAACCATACACACGAAGGCAGTATCGGTAATTTAATGAATGGTGAGATCAAAAAAAGATTTGAAATCTTAGCTGTAAAGTTTAAACAGAATTATAGAGGTTAGAATTGCTCTCCCTTAAAACTGAAAATAAATAAAGGGTTGCATATCGCCACTTACTAATTGATAAATACAAAACACGCAAACCACTACCACAGCGCTCATGGCTGGCAGTGGCAGTTCTGAAAAATATGATCTGTATCTTTCCTTAAAGCTTTCCGGAATCCAATGGATCAAATAGCCTAAAAGGATCACTGCAAATACCACAGCATAGCCTCTGATGATGCCAAAAGTCAATTCTAATCCTAAATGATTTTTTATTCTATCAAAAATTAAACTAACGGTCTCCAAACTATCGCTTCTAAAAAAAATACGTGTAAAACTGATAAACGTTAAGGTAATGAAAACCATCATCGCTTTTACCCAAAAAGAATTATTGTCTTTAAATGGAGAGATCTTTAACCATAACTTATGGATGATCAAACCTAAACCATTTAATCCCCCCCAAATAATAAATAGCCAGGAACTCCCGTGCCAAAAGCCTCCCAGCAACATGGTTACCAATAAATTAATATTGGTGTTTATACTTTGTTTTACTTTTGGGAAGAAATAAGCTAATAACACAATAACAATTGCAATAAATAACAACACTAAGAGCAACCATAATTTACCGGTAAGCAATACTAAAACAATTGATAAAAAGGCAATACAGATATAAGAACCAATTGTCCCGGATTTATTTCCTCCTAAGGGAATGTATAAATAATCTTTTAACCAGGTTGATAAGGATATGTGCCAACGTTTCCAAAACTCACTCACGTCCTGTGCTTTGTAAGGCGATTTAAAGTTGGTTTTTAATCGATAGCCTAATAATAAAGCCACGCCAATGGCAATATCTGTGTAACCACTAAAATCTGCATAGATCTGTAATGAGTAACCAAAAATACCGAAGATGGTTTCTACACCGGAGTAATAAGTCGGGCTATCAAAAATACGATCAACATAATTCACACCAATATAATCGGCTAATATTTTTTTTCCTAAACCATTCAATATCCAAAAAATAGCAAAGCCAAATTCTTTACGGGTTAAATTATATGGCTGATAAATTTGATATAAAAATTCATTGGCTTTTACAATTGGCCCAGCCACTAAGTGAGGAAAGAAGCATACAAAGAACCCATAATCAAAAACAGATTTCACAGGCTCAATTTTCTTTCGATACATATCAATCGTATACGAAATAGATTGAAACGTAAAGAACGACACGCCCACCGGCAAGATCAATTTATCGAGCGGATCGCTGGTTGTAAAAAAAGTATTACTAAATTGTGTGAAATAATTAAAAAAATGAATATCAGAGCCAGCCATTTGATTCACGCTCTCCACAAAGAAATACGCATACTTAAAATAACACAACAAGGTTAAATTAAGGATCATACTGATGGTTAAATAGAATTTCTTTTTTCGAACAGAATCTGTTTTAAAAATGAGCCTACCCCAATTATAATCACTGATAATGGTAAAGATGAGAAGAAGTAAAAAGATGCCACTAGTTTTATAATAAAAGAAAAAACTAACGGCTAACAAAAAAATAGTGCGAAGTGTATTCTTCTTATAGATTAAAGAATAAATTGCTAGCACCACAGCAAAAAATCCCCAAAAATACAATTGGGTAAAAATAACCGGCTGTCCTTTGGTATAAAGAAACCAGGATTTTAAATATGTGAGGATATCATTCATTTTAGATGTGAGAAGTTAGATGTGAGAAGTTAGACAATCTCATATCTCATTTCTAAAATCTCATTTCTATTTTACTTTACTATTATACCTATAACTCCTATCAATGGCTTCAAACATTAAACCTGCTAATAGCTTGTAACCGCGTCCATTAAAATGCACTCTGTCTTTTGCCGCTAAGCCTGCTTTATACCATTTGTACATCGATTTATAACCTCCCATTACCGCATACAGATCATACACAGCTCCGTTGTGTTTTTCCATCAACTCATACGCAGCTTCCTGAGCTTTTATGGGGCGCTTATTGGGCGTTTTACGGCGAATAAAATTGTCGGTTGTGGTATTAAATAGAAACACACAATTAGGAGAAGCTATTTTTATCAACGATACTAAACTATCATAGTTCGCCATAAATTTTTCTTTAGAAAAATTCATATCATGTGTATCGTTTACTCCTATTGAAAAAATAACCAGATCAGGCGGAATCGTTGCTAATTCATCTACAAACGACTGACACCGTAAATAAGAAGAAGTACTCGCGCCGTTTACGCCAATGGCCGCGTAATAAAATCCTGGATTAGGATTTTCAATACTAAAACCTTTGAGCATAAAATCTCTGATAATAGTGTCTTTTCTAACTAAATTAAAGTTAATAGAATCAATAAAAGTTTCAAATACAAACTCCGTATATCCTTCTCTCTTAAAATCTTTTCTTACAAAATTTTGACCTACTTGATTGGCAATAGAAAATTCGAAACTTGGATTGAAATTATGATAGATTCTTAATGAATTAAACGTTTGATGATGATTGTTTTTCAATAAATTAAATCCAAAGGTATTAGCGCTATCGTTAGTGATTCCCGCCATTCCTGCCATTCCCAAATTATCACACATTTCTTTTGCCAAAGCACTTCTCTTCCTGATCCAATTACCGGTAGTAAATGATTTAAAAAAATGTGGGCTATTGGTTTTCACAATTTTAAATGGAAAAATAAAGGTGCCGCCACCATTAAATTTTCCAATATCCTGAAAACCATCCATCAATACTTCTGTCCAAAAACCGGCTTGTATATGTGACCCTCCAAAATGAACCACTGTTACTTTTTTTCTTTTACCTTCTCTTAATTCATCGATCTTTTTATAAAAGTTCATGAACTGAGAACTATCCTTGCTAAAATATAGTTTGCTTTGCTTAAGATTGACAAAAGAAGGAGCTTGTGAAACAGATATAAGATATAAGAAACAAGACATAACCCCTGTTAAAACTAATCCTGATATCTTTACGCCAACTCTTTTATCCTTCATCATTTATCTTGTATCTAAAAATTTAAACTTACTTCTTGTTCTTCACAAATGCATTGTAATCATTTATTAATGATGTGTATAATAACACTGCTATTTTACGCGCACCACCAGAACTAAAATGTATATAATCTTTAGCTGCTACACCCTGCTCTACCCAGGTAACCATACTATTTTTTCCGCCCATACAATTGTACATGTCAAAAAAAGCGCAATCCATATCAAAGGCTGTTTTCTTAATAGCATCGCGTAAATTTTCTAATTGTGGATGAGTCACATACTCTGTTCCTTCTTTCACACTCATATCCGCAGGGCCAATTACTAAAATAGAAGCCTGTGGTGCTATTTTTTTTATCGTTGCAATTTGAGATTTTAAATACCCACCAAAATTATCAGCTTGTTCTTTAGTAGTAATGTATGGTAATGAGTTTCCACCAAACTGAAGTATGATCAATTTCGTATTTAAATAATCGTAAAATGATTTTAATTGCGAATAATTAATTTGATTGAAAAAAGTTCCTGAACTTCCTCTGAGTCCCATATTGTCAACCATCACACCTTTTCCGCCCTCCAAAGAAACACCATAAAAATCAGGACTGTCCTTTCCTTTGAATTTAAATTCATGTAATAACGCGCTTTGGTTTAAATTAAATTCTTTGATATTAAAATTGCCGCCAGCTAATAAAGAATCTGAATTATTCAACGAACCATTTTCATAGAGCTCTACATGAGTTTTAGTTTGTGCGCCACCATAAAATAATTTTATTTTTCGGTAGGCTGCTGCCTTTGGGCCTCCATTTTTGCTGGTTACAATTTTTACCCAAGCCGATTTGTGTTGAGTCGTATCAGCAACAGTACAGTATGCGCAGTAACGTGTAATACTAGCTAAAGCTCCAAAATTATTATGCTTCACTCGTTTATCTTTTCCTGCAAAAGCCTGATAACGGTCCCATCCTTGGCTCCACGAAATTTTATTAACCACGCTAGGTGCAACCGGCATAAAAGAAATCAAGCCAGGGCCTTCACCTCCAAATTGATTTTGAAGTTTTAATCGTATATAATCACTGATACGATCGCCTTCAATTTGAGAATCGCCATAATGTAAGATACGAATGCTTTTATCTTCATTAGAAAGATTAGCTAATGAATTAAAAAAGTTAGCTAACGCTGTTTTAGAGGTGTTTTTATATTGAATACTGGTGTTTAATTTGATCGTACTATCTTTTAACTCAATTTCTTTTACAGTCGAAGAATCCGTTCCATTATCGCCCTCTTTATCTTCTGCATCAGCTAAGGCAATAATATTAGAAATGTCTGTTTTAGTTTCTTTCTTTTCTAAAAACAGCTTTTTAAACGTTGGAAAATTTATGGACAATTTGTCATTCACACGAATTCCGTTTTCCGGAAAAACCAACGTAATGATTCCCAACATTAAAAATGTGAGAATAATAAATGACAGTGTATGAAATGGTTTTTGCAAAGTTCTTTTTAAAAGAGCAAGATGAGGAATTTTTTAGCGTGGTAATACAGAAGCACAATTAGTTTTTCACAAAACCAATGTAGATAATTAGGCTAGCTTGGGGTAAACTGTTCCTAAAGTTTGTTTGTTTTTTAAAAGTATTGTAATTTAACGTTATGGAATTACCTAAGGATATTGAGGTTCAAACGGCGGGCATTATGACTGCCTGGGTGCAAGAACCTGGTATCATGAGAGGAATTTGCTTAAAAAACATTCCTTGTTCAAAGGAAAATTTAGAAAAAACAGTAGCGCTTTGGAAAAAATTAGCGGGTGATCAAAAAATCTGTTTTTTGATCGATATAACCCATGTTTTACCGCCCGATAAAGAAGCCAGAGAGTATGCCGAAATTCAGCAAAATGCTATCATAAAAGCTTACGCTATGGTTACCCGTTCTGCCTTAGGGCGTATGGTTGCTAATGTGTTTTTCAGTTTGAAACCTCCTCCATACCCTATTAAATTATTTAGTAATGAAAAAGACGCTAGAAATTGGTTAACCCAATATCTCTAATTAACAAGTTTAGTTTTTTCTTTTATTTTTTATACTTTTTCGTCAAAAACAATTAAACAATTAGCTGTAAATCAATTAGTTATAAAACACTCTATCTTAACTGGCAACTTTTCAAATTTTTAACTGTTGATCCTCTATTATTTTGTGCAAAAAGCCAAGATAAATCATTGATTTTTAGCTAAAATCCCGTATTTTTGCACCCCTTATAATTTTTAAGAAAAAATCGAAATGAACATTACTAAGAAAGACATCAGTGCATTAAACGCAGAATTAAGTATAACCCTTGCTCCGGCAGATTATGAGACCAGAGTAACAGACGCTATTAAAAAAGTACAAAAACAAGCAGCAATGCCTGGTTTTAGAGCAGGAAAAGTGCCAGTAGGTTTAATTAAAAAACAATACGGCAAATCAATTTTAGTAGACGAGATCAATAAGATCTTAAACGATACTTTATATAACTATATCAACGAAAACAAGATCGAGATCTTAGGAAATCCAATGCCTAAAGAAGACAGTATTGTTGATTTTGATAACCAAACTGAATGGACCTTTAACTACGAATTAGGTTTAACCCCTCAATTTGATGTAAAATTAGATAACTCTCAAGCTTTTACTTACAACACCGTGAAGATTGATGACGAGTTAATAGAAAAATATTTAAAAGATGTAAAACGTAACTATGGCAAGCCTTCTAACCCTGAAGTAGCTGAAGAAAAAGACGTATTATACATCGACATCGTTGAATTAGATGCTGATAACAACATCGTTGCCGGTGGTATTTTTAAATCAACCAGTATTGGAATTGATCGTTTAAAAAACGAAGCAGCTAAAGCTAAATTAGTTGGCGCTAAAAAAGAAGATAAAATCATTATCAATGCTAACGAATTGTATGATTCAGCCGTTGATAAATCTATCTCATTAGGAATTGACAAAGAAGTTGCAGAAACATTTAACTCAAACTTACAATTAACTGTACGTAACATCGCTCGTATGGAAGATGCTGAATTAAATCAGGAATTATTTGATAAATTATACGGTGCCGGAACGATTACTACTGAAGCTGAATTCAGAGATAAAATTAAATCTGAATTAGCGTTAATGTTTACTCAAGATACGGATCGTAAATTTGTTGAAACGGTTGAGAAAACTTTAGTAGAAAAATTAAACATTGCGTTACCGGATGATTTCTTAAAACGTTGGTTATTATCAGTTAATGAGAAACCAATTACTAAAGAGCAATTAGAAGCTGAATATCCTTCTTATGCAAGATCAATGCAATGGAAATTGATCGAGAACAAGATCATTAAAAACAACAACATTGCAGTAACTGCTGATGAAGCTAAAGAAGAAGCAAAAGGTTACATTCGTTCGCAATTTGCCCGTTACGGACAAGCTCCTGATGAAGCAGAAGTGAGTAAGATAGCAGATTCTATATTACAAAAAGAACAAGAAGCTCAAAAAATATTTGAAGGCTTATACAGCAAAAAAGTATTAGATGTTTTAAAAACTAATTGCAAACTAGAAACAAAAGAAGTTAGCTACAACGAATTCTTCGGAATCTCTAACTAAATTTTATTTGCTAAAACTGTTTATTAATTACCATGGTAGTTTAATAAATTTTTAGTTACTTAGGTTTTTAAAACTATGAAAGAAGTATTCATTACCCGTTCCGCAAAATTCTTACCTAACTCTCCCATTTCTAATGATGAAATGGAAGAGTACTTAGGTATGATCGATGGCGTTCCGTCAAAAGGGAAAGGACTTACTTTAAGAAATAATGGTATCAAAACAAGGTATTATTCGATCGATAAAAAAGGTAATTCAACACACAGTAATGCACAAATGACTGCCCTGGCAATTGAAAAATTGCTGGATTCAGAATTTACAAAAAACGATATTGAATTATTAGCTTGCGGCACAACTTCACCGGATAATTTATTGCCTTCGCATGCCGTTATGGTTCATGGCGAATTAAACTGTTCTCCTATCGAATTAGTATCTCCATCAGGAGCTTGTTGCGCAAGTATGCAAGCTTTAAAATATGGTTATAATTCTATTTTAGCAGGAAGCAGTAATAATGCAATTTGCACAGGATCAGAAAAATTATCCTCTCTGATGCAAGCTGAACACTACGAAAAAGAAACAGAGCGTTTAGCTGAACTGGATAAACATCCGATTATTTCGTTTGAAAAAGATTTTTTACGTTGGATGCTTTCTGATGGCGCGGGCGCTTTATTATTAGAAAACAAACCTCGCCAAACACCTTCCTTAAAAATTGAATGGTTAGAAATAAAATCATACGCTAATCAATTTGAAACCTGTATGTATGCCGGTTCTGATAAGAACGACGATGGCAGTACCAAAGGCTGGAAAGAATTTACATCAGAAGAATGGTTGGATAAATCTATTTTTGCATTCAAACAGGATGTAAAATTATTAGGTAAAGAAATTGTTCCAACCGGAACTAAATACCTTAAAGAGATCTTAGACAAAAAAGGGTTTGATATAAACACGATCGATTACTTCTTACCACATTTATCATCTGAGTTTTTCAGAGGCAAAATTGCCGAAGAAATTTTAAAATACGACATTCAAATTCCTCAGGAGAAATGGTTCACTAACCTTACTTCTACAGGAAATATCGGTTCTGGCTCTATCTTTATTATGATAGAAGAATTAATGAATTCGGGTAAACTAAAAAAAGGACAAAAGATCCTGTTGATGGTTCCTGAAAGTGCCCGATTTACCTACGCTTACAGCTTGCTAACGGTTTGCTAATCATCACAAGTGTTAATAATACACAACATGGATTGTGAAAAAGAGATCTCCTTCAGAATAGAAAAAATAAAAACTATTTTTCAAACAGCTACAGACATTAGTACTGCTGAAAAAAATTTAGATACTCTGATCGATCACCTCGAAACTACAGATTCAGAATTTCGTTCCATTGCATACGAAGGCGCATCAATGGCCATTGCACAACTGGATATTGAAAAAAATAATACACTTAGTGTTTGGCATACCTTTAATGAAAGAGCCGGTGCACATGCAGCGCAAACACATGCAGGATTAGGATGGGCCATTGCTCAACAAAATCGTTCAGCCTTGCCCTTTCTTGAAACACTATCTCCTCTTTTACGTTTCAGGGTTTTAGATGGCTATGGCTATTATGAGGGTATCTTCAGACAAAGACAAAGCATTAAAAATCAAAGATCACCTGAAGCATTTGATAGTAAAATGCTTCAGGCTTATGATCAGGGAATAGGACGAAGTTTGTGGTATACCAGTAAAGGAAATGTAGAAAAACTTGAAGCTATGATTGCGGTTTTTCCGCCTGATCGCCATGCTGCTTTATGGTTAGGAATAGGTGTTGCTTGTGCTTATGTAGGAGGATGTGATGAAAATTTATTAAGATCCCTTTTATTCGCTTCTCAAAAACACAAAGTTCAATTAGCTACAGGAGCTGCCTTAGCTGCCAAAGCTCGCGTACAAGCCAATGCTATTAATAATGATATTGAATTAGCCTGTCGCACCTGGTGCAATATATCTGCACAAGAAGCCATGTTACTTACTATTGAAGCCGAGCCTTCTTCTTCTCTAAATTCAAATGATAGTTATGCCTTATGGCTTTCGCAAATAGAACAAAAATTAACTGTTTTCTCGTTATTGTAAATAAATCATACCAATGAAAAAAGAAAACCTTCCACAAGATAAATCGGCATTAGAAAAACTAACTCGCGAGTTATGTTATGTGAAAAATGAAGATGGAAAATATACTACCGGACTTAGTACCGGCTGGGATGTTAAAAAAGATGCGTTAGATAACGCGTGGGAAGATATTAATGAGCGTGTGAAAAATGCTGCAGAATTAGTAAAACGTGGTGAAATGAGCCCTGTTTACTACTTTATGGAAAAAAATTTAATGGACTTGACTTTAGTAGCAAGCTATACAGGCTTTTGGAAATTTACCATCAAACGACATTTTAAACCCGAAGTATTTAAACGTTTGAACGACAAAAAATTAAACATCTATGCAAAAGCGTTTGGCATAGGTGTTATTGAACTTATAAATTTTAAAGGATAATATAAATTGGAGAAAAAATTTCAACATATTCAAGCTGCTCACTGTGAAAACGGCGTTGCTTCCAGTTTATTAAAATACCACGGCCTGGATTTTATGACCGAACCCTTAGTGTTTGGTTTGGGGTCTGGTATATTTTATTTACATATTCCTATTTTACAAATTAACGGTGGCCCCGCTATTGCTTTTCGTGGTATGCCGGGCGCTATTTTTAGTAAGGCAAGTAAATTATTAGGAGTAAAAGTTAATCGCAAAAAATTCAGTAATGAAAAAGATGCTTATGATTATCTGAACAAACAAATAGAAATAGGAAATCCGGTTGGCTGCCAGGTAGGTGTTTTTAATTTACCTTATTTTCCAACCGAATACCGTTTTCACTTTAACGCACACAATATTGTTGTTTACGGAAAAGAAAATGGAAACTATTTGGTGAGCGATCCGGTTATGGAAACTGTGACAACTCTTTCAGAAGAGGACATGATCAAAGTGCGTTTTGCAAAAGGACCCTTGGCTCCAAAAGGTCATGTTTATTATCCTGAAAATGTAAAACCAATCTCAAAAGAACATTTACAAAAAGCGATTACCAAAGCTATTAAACGAACTACTATTGAAATGTTAAGTCTTCCGGGACCAATTGTAGGTGTTGATGGCATTAATTATACCGCACGACAAATTCGTAAGTGGAGAGAAAAATTAGGCCCACGTAAAGCAGGATTGTACTTAGGTCAAATTGTTCGTATGCAAGAAGAAATTGGCACAGGTGGCGGTGGCTTTCGTTTTTTATACGCAGCTTTTTTAGAACAAGCCAGTGATATTATGAGTAATGATAAACTTATAAAAATATCGGATGAGTTTACCAAAGCCGGTGATATGTGGCGTAATAGTGCTATTCACATGGGGCGTATTTACAAAGGCCGATTAAACGAGCAAAAAGACTTTGAAGAAAGCGCCCGACTGTTAGATGAAATTGCTGAAGTAGAACGCGCGGCTTTTAAAGAATTGCGTAAACTGAAATTGATTTAAATATAAAACACTTCTTAAATCAAAAGAAAGTATAAATAAAAAGCGTCCACTAATTGGTAGACGCTTTTTATTTTAAAATTTATGATGAAAATTAAATCACAATTTCATCCATGTCTTTATTAAAGAAATGGTATTCCATAAAAGAATAACTGTCTGAGCTGATGATCTTGATCCATTGCTTATGTTCAAAATACCATTTCCATTGCTTACTGCGTAAAAACCCTTTTTGTTTTAAGAATCCTAAAATATAAGGATGAACGCATAACGTAATATTTTTTGAAGATTGCTCTCTGATAATAAAGCGCACAGCATTTTCAATTTGCTCAACAAATAAAATACTTGGTTGCACTTTACCACTGCCATTACAGCTAGGGCAAGTTTCTAAAACCTCAACATTTACTTCAGGACGTAAACGCTGACGAGTAATTTGAATTAACCCGAACTTACTTGGAGGCAATATATTATGTCTTGCTCTATCCGATTTCATTTCTTCTTTCAATTTATCAAAAAGAAGTTTTCTGTTTTCCGGATTATGTAAGTCAATAAAATCAATCACAATAATACCACCCATATCACGTAAACGTAACTGGCGAGCAACTTCAACAGCCGCTTCTAAGTTTACTTCTAGGGCGTTTTCTTCTTGTGATTTATCACTTTTAGCTCGGTTTCCGCTATTTACGTCAAATACGTGTAAAGCTTCGGTATGTTCAACAACTAAGTAAGCTCCGCTTTTCATAAACACTGTTTTCCCAAACAATGATTTGATCTGACGGTCAATTCCAAAATTATCAAAAATAGGAACCTTGCCTGTATAGTGTTTTAAAATCTCAACTTTATCCGGGGAGATCGTTTTGATGTATGATTTTAGATCATCATACACTCTTTCGCTATTTACATGAATTGCGTTAAAGGATGCATTTAAAAAATCTCTTAAAATAGCATTGGTTCTATCAACTTCACCAAGCAAACGAAACGGAGGCTCTGCTGTTTGTAAAGCTTTAAAGCAAGTGTCCCATTTAGAAACCAGATCCGCTAAATCGCCTTCAATATCAGAAACTGATTTACCTTCAGCAACTGTTCTGATGATCACTCCGAAATTTTTAGGCTTAATGCTATGCATTAATTCTTTTAATCTGCTTTTTTCTTCGCTACTTCTGATCTTTGACGATACAGAAATTTTATCAGAAAAAGGGATCAACACAATATAACGACCCGCAATTGAAATCTCCGTTGTAATTCTTGGGCCTTTAGAAGAAATAGGTTCTTTTGCTACCTGAACAAGCACATATTGTCCCGGTTTAACAGCATCATTAATTTTACCGTCCTTGTTAATGTCCGGTTCGTTTTTAAAATACATTAAATTGCTAACGTTCTGCTTTCCGCCACGAACGGCATCAACGTATTTAATCAACGAATTGGCCTGTGGGCCCAAATCTAAGTAATGCAAAAATGCATCTTTGTCGTATCCTACATCTACAAAAGCAGCGTTAAGTCCGGTCATGACCTTTTTAACTCTCCCCAGGTAGATATCGCCTACCGAAAATTTTATGTTGTTTTTTTCCTTATGTAGTTCTATTAATCGTTTGTCGTTTAATAAACCTATAACAACTTCGTTAGGCGTGGAGTTAATTACTAATTCTACATTCACGCTCTAAATATTTTTAATTTATATAATTTGTAACTGTTGCGCACGAAAAAGCACGTAGCTTTTACCAAAAACAACAATGTACACAAACAACACAAACGGAATAGATGTACATCCTCCCGTTTGTGTTTAATTCTTGTAAAAAATTAGTCGAAACTAATTATTTTTTCTTATGACGATTCTTTCTTAAACGCTTTTTACGTTTGTGAGTCGCCATTTTATGTCTTTTTCTTTTCTTTCCGCTTGGCATAATCCTTAGGTTTTAAAAAATTTATATTAGGTTATTTATTTACTTCTTAATTGTTCAATATATTTTAATACTTCTTGCTTTGCCATAGCATCTTGCGTTAGCTCGGCATATTTTTGCAACATGTCAATCGTTTTCTCTTTATTATTTTGTTGCTCGTAAGCATCTGCTAAATGCAAATAGGCTTCAATATATAAAGGATCTATTTTTAATACATTTTCAAAACGTTTAATTGCTTTATCCCACTGGCCTGATTTGACACTAAAAAACGCAAAACTCAATTGCAGTTTAACATTGTTACTATCTGTTTTTTCAACTTCTCTTAACAAGCTAATCCCTTTCATTGGATCTGGACTACCCTCTACATAACAAGCTGCTAACTGAATTTTCGCGTCAATGTTTTTAGGGTCTTTTTCTAGAGCTTTCTCATAACAACGAACAGCGCTTTGGTATAAAGCAGGAACTTCTTCATTATCTTTTATAAAACGAACAGCGTAATAATAACGATCGCCTGCTTTATTGTAAGCTGCGGAAGTTTGTTGTCTGTCTGCCATCTTTTCTACGTAATACGCAGCAAAATCAGGTCGCTTTAGTTTATCCCAAAACAATACTAAAGGCACAAAAGCCGTGTCTGTTTTGGTGTTTGCAGCAAGCGACAGTAAATTATCGTGAGCTGTTTTTTCTTCCGGCTTCAATGATTTGAGTGCCATTTTTAAAAATGGCTCAACGTTTGCTTCTTGTCGATGTTCCGTTTTTTGAACAGGTTCAACTGTTTGCTTTGTTGGTGCAAGAAATAAAAGAACGAATAAAACAACAGCTATTGCTATTAAACCAATCTGTGTTTTACGTGCTAGTGTCATTCAACTTGTTTATTATCTAATGGCTCAGCCACTTTTACATTACGTTTAACTCTTTCTGAAAATGTTTTCGCAGGTTTAAATGCCGGAATAAAATGTGCCGGAATAATCACTGTGGTATTTTTAGAAATATTACGCCCTACTTTTTCGGCACGTTTTTTAACAACAAAGGTTCCAAATCCTCTTAAGTACACATTTTTCCCCTCAGTCATAGATGTGCGAATAGATTTCATGAAGGCCTCTACGGTAGTTTGAACAACTATCTTCTCAATACCTGTTTTTTCTGAAATCTCGTTTACTATATCTGCTTTAGTCATTTACAAAATATTTATAATCAGCGATTTAAAATTAAAAATCGGGCTGCAAAGATACTGTTTTTATTGAAAATCAAAAATTATAAACCTTTTTTTTGGGAAAAATAGATGTATAACTCAATTTTTAACGTTTAGGCATAAAAAAACCCGTCCGATGGATGCGAACGGGTAGATTTTTATGATCAAGTCCTAATCATCTGTTGGCTCAGGGGCTTTTTTAAATGCGGCTTTTTTAGGTTTAACTTTTTTAGGCCAAAGTACATTAATTAATTCATTATGCACCGTGATCATGGATTCGCTGATTCCATTAATAATATCGACATCTTTATTAGAATTTCCTTTCCAGCTGCGTTTTACTTCTTCAAAAGTTCCATCTTCGCGAGTAATATAACATTTCATTAATTTTTTCCCCATAACTTCTGCTTTACCGCTATAGCAAGTAGCTTTAGCGCCAACACGCGAAGTAATAATAACATCCGTGTATACACCATCCGTTACTTCATCTGCGCCACGTTCATCAAACTTAATAGACCATTTATTATAACAGTTCAACTCTTTAGTATCATCTGTTTGAGAAAACAATGAGCTTGATGAAATTGTTATTGCCAAGGCAAGTAGTAATTTTTTAGTCATGGGCATTTTTTTAGAGTTATAAATATACAGTTTATGAAATAAGATGCAAATATATTCTGTCGATTATTTTACAAATAAAAACAATTATTTATTCTATTTCACAATGCAAAACTAAATAATATTAATCATATAAATATGATTAATACCATTACAATTAGGCAAATGCTACGTTTTATAGCAAACTACTGTTTGTTTTTGTTGTTATTTTGTGGAAAAATTATTGATATGCTAGTAAAAACTTTTGGAAGTGCCGTACACGGAATTAGTGCAACAACCGTAACCGTAGAAGTGAATATCTCTCAAGGGATCAATTTTTATATGGTTGGGTTACCGGATAGCGCGGTGAAAGAAAGTCATCAACGCATCGATGCCGCATTAAAAAATAATGGTTTGAAAATTCCGGGCAAACAAATTACCGTAAACATGGCTCCGGCAGATATTAGAAAAGAAGGTTCTGCTTATGACCTAACCATTGCTGTTGGCATTATGGCTGCTTCCGAACAAATATTACAGGAAGAAATCTGCAAATACATCATCATGGGAGAGCTCTCTTTAGATGGTGAGTTGAGGCCCATTAAAGGCGTGTTACCTATTGCCATTAAAGCTAAAGAAGAAGGATTTAAAGGATTGATCATTCCGGAAGCTAATGCTAAAGAAGCTGCAGTGGTAGACGGTATCGAAGTATATGGCGTTGCCAACATCAAACAAGTGATCGATTTTTTTAATGGCACCATCGCTTTAGAAAAAACAGCGATCAATATTGCAGAAGAATTTTTAGGTCAATTAGAAAATATAGAATTTGATTTTGCGGATGTAAAAGGTCAGGAAAATATTAAACGAGCTTTGGAAATTGCGGCTGCTGGTGGCCATAACGTAATTTTGATCGGTCCACCGGGTGCCGGAAAAACAATGTTGAGTAAACGCATGCCATCTATTTTACCGCCTATGATGCTGGAAGAAGCCCTGGAAACTACTAAAATACACAGCGTAGCCGGCAGAACGGGGAAAGTAAAAGGCTTGGTAACTCAACGTCCTTTCAGAAGTCCCCATCACACTATTAGCGATGTAGCTTTAGTGGGCGGTGGTGCTAACGCCCAACCGGGAGAAATTTCGTTAGCACATAATGGGGTATTATTTTTAGATGAATTACCTGAATTTAAACGCACGGTTTTAGAAGTGATGCGTCAACCACTCGAAGACAGGGTAGTGACGATTTCAAGAGCTCGGTTTAGTGTAGAATATCCTGCCAGCTTTATGCTCATGGCCAGCATGAATCCTTGTCCGTGCGGCTATTATAATCATCCGGAAAAAGAATGTGTATGCGCTCCGGGAGTTGTACAAAAATACCTGAATAAAATTTCAGGGCCATTATTAGATAGGATCGATTTGCATGTTGAGGTAACTCCCGTTCCTTTTAATGAATTAAGTAAAGTACAAAATACGGAAAGCAGTAAAGATATCAGAAAGCGTGTCATCAAAGCCAGATACATTCAATCTGTTCGTTATAAAGAACACGAAGGTGTTTATTGCAATGCGCAAATGCGTACTAAAGATCTGAGAACCTATTGCCATTTAAATGATGCCAGCACTAATTTACTGAAAACAGCTATGGAACGTTTAGGATTATCTGCTCGGGCTTATGATCGTATTTTAAAAGTAGCGCGAACTATTGCCGATCTGGAATCTTCGTTAAACATTGAAACCAATCATATTGCCGAAGCTATTCAATACCGTAGTTTGGACAGAGACGGTTGGGCAGGATAAGCTTTTAAATAAAAAACCTTCGAACAATCTCGAAGGTTTTTTTATTATAACAACTTGTTTGATTAAGCTCCTATGGAGTAAAATATCATTGACCAAACTCCTGAGATCAATAAAGCAACACCCCCAAATACAATTGCTAGTATAGCAAATGTTCTTTGATAGGATGGCATCTCTTTTTTGCCAATAATTAAAGCGGCGATACCGCAGCCTAAGGCTAAAACACCCAATATAAGAGCTATCATAAATAAAGGTGAAATAACCGCTACTGAAGATGCTATCGCCATACTAATTGTGTCGATAATAGCGCCAAAAGTGAGTATAAATCCTCCTAATCCAGCTGCAAAGCCTACAATAGAAAGGATCATCGCCGCAATGCTGCTACCATTACTTTCTGATGCTTCTGATTTTGCTGCCTTTTCTAATAAAATAGCCGAAAAAGGCATTTTAGATAAAGCTTTCGCTGTTTTAGCATCTATTGTTTTTGTATCAAATAATTTGATCGTTTTTTTCTTTGTAACAACAGGCTTTTGAGCAGGTTCTTTTTTAACCGATGCCGTTACTTCTTCTTTTATCAATGGCTCCACAGGTGCTTTTGTATCAACAGAAATCTCTGTTTTAGCGGCTACCTCAGGTAAGCTCTCTGTGGTTGTTGATTTACCTTTTTTAGCTGATACCTCACTATGAGTTGGTTTATAGTGCCCTTTGGTATAACGGCGATTCATATAGCCCAATTTAGAACATTGCGCAAACAATATAATAATAGACAATATCAAAATTTTGGATAATAATTTAGACATGGTAAATAAGTTAAGGTTACAAAACAAATATACTAATTCGCTATAAAACTAAAAATACTTAAAAAATGACAGAAGTCAGTCCTCACCTATAAATATATGGTGTAGAGTATTAACTTTGTACTTAATGGCACAACACTGGTTAAAATTTTTATTTCTTTTTATTGTCTTGTTTTCTTGTACTCCAAAACAAGAAGAAGATGAGACAGTTCCTCCGGCTATTTTAAATGAAGAACAATTGATAAATGTATTGACTGATGCTTATTTAGGAGAAGGCGCTTCTGGCATAAATGTAAAAAACGTTAATGGCGAAAAATACGATTCTACTTATTTATTCAATCCTTTAAAAGATAATGGTGTTACTAAAGCAACATTCGATTCAACTATTACTTATTACAGCCAGCATCCAAAAAAACTAAAAATGGTTTACGATAAGGTGTTAGATAAATTAAGTCAAATACAAGCTAACGGAAAATTGGATAAATAGAAATTGAGTATGAGTTTAATTGAAAACATCAAGCAGCTTGCCGCCAAACATTCTGAAGAATTAATTTCTATTCGACGACACATTCACCAACATCCTGAATTATCTTTCGAGGAATTCAAAACCTCTGAATTTGTTTGTTCTGTATTAGACAAATATCAAATACCATATACCAAAAACCACGTTAAAACAGGTATTATTGCTTTGATCAAAGGAAAAAATCCTGATAAAAAAACGATCTTATTACGTGCCGATCTGGATGCTTTACCCATTGAAGAAAAGAATGACGTGAGTTATAGATCAAAAAACACTGGCGTTATGCATGCTTGCGGACATGATGTACACACGGCTTCAGTTTTAGGAACTGCTATTATTTTAGATCAATTAAAGCATGAATTTGAAGGTATAGTGAAGATCATGTTTCAACCGGGAGAAGAACTATTGCCTGGTGGCGCTTCTTTAATGATACAGGATGGCGTTTTACAAAATCCAAAAGTAGATGTAGCCATTGCACAACATGTATTTCCAAGTATGGAAGTTGGAAAAGTTGGTTTTAGAAGTGGAATGTATATGGCTAGTACCGATGAATTGCACATTACCATATACGGTAAAGGTGGCCATGCAGCCATGGCTGGCGAATACAATAATCCGTTAGTAGTTGCAGCATCAATTATTAAAGAAATAGAAATGCAATTTCCGTTTGTGTTGGATGCAGAAGGCGTAGCCAGAAATACCGAAAACAATATTCCAACTGTGATTGCTTTTGGAAAAATTGAAGGTAAGGGCGCTACCAATGTTATTCCTGAAAGTGTTTATTTAGCCGGGACTTTCCGAACGATGGATGAAACCTGGCGCAAAACGGTTAAAGAAAAAATTACGCAAATCATTAATGCCATTTGCGCAAAATACAATACCACAGCAGACATCAATATCATGGATGGTTATCCGTTTTTAACTAACGATGATGAAATTACCGGTCAATGTAAAAAAGCCGCTATAGACTATTTAGGAAAAGAAAATGTAGAGGATTTACCTTTACGCATGACTGCAGAGGATTTTGCCTATATCACTCAACAAGTACCAAGTTGTTTTTACCGCTTAGGTACCAGCAACAAACAAAAAGGAATTACTTCCGGAGTACACACTCCTACTTTTGATATTGATGAAAAAGCTTTAGAAATAGCCAGTGGTTTGATGGCTTGGATGGTGGTGAAGGAATAGTACTTTTATTTATACTCTTAGCTCAAAAACACACTCTTAAATAGTTGTAATTGTTCTCCTGAAAAATTTCTTTTAGGTATGATACTGGCTACTCTTGAGCTTGTCCAAACTAAAATATAATTTTTACTTTCAGTTACACTATATAAATTCTCCAAAGATAATGTGGAACTAAATGATTGGCCAGTAGTGGTCATATTATCTTCGTCAAATTCATAAAGAACCTGTTCTTTCAAACGATTATGCGAATTATAAATTTTTTTTAAAGTAAAATACATAGAAATAGGCAAAAAGAAAACAAGAAATAATCCAAGTACTAAAGGAATAAAAAACTTGTCATTTTCCAATATAGTGAGAGATAAAAATAGCATTAATAACCCCATTATGGTAGAAGATATCGTTGTCCATTTGCGATAAAATGTATAATAACTTACATTAATATAATCTTTCAATGTGATTTGTGTTGTAACGCTAATTTTTCCCATATATAATAGTTAGAGTATAGGGCGACTAAATAAAGTATTTACTTCAACCTCACATACTTTTGGTAGCAATAAGAACCACCAAGAGCCACAAGGAAAAATGCCCACAGTTTGACAACATGAGGAAGAATTTCTCTAAATCCAAAGTTCCGTAAAAAGATGCCGTAAAACGCTTCAAGTCCCCAATTCATAGGCGAGATCACACTGATCTGTTTCATGATCTCCGGCATGACGAAGGTTGGCACCCAAACGCCACCAATAGCCGCCAAAATAACCACAAACACGGCTCCAAACAACGAGGCTTGTTCATGCGAGTTGGCAATGGTTCCTACCAATAAACCAAAACCTGTGGCTGCAAATGCCGCCGAACTGGCTACGACTAATAATACCGGTAACTGATTGCCAATGTTTAATTGCGGTAATCCCATCAGTGGTAAAATATAGATCCCTACACATAACATTAAACTGAATTGAATCAAACTCACCACCATATAAGTGATCATTTTTCCTAAAATGACGATCATGTAAGAGCCCGGCATGGTCAATAATCTAAAAGCACTGCCGTCTTCACGTTCCTTGATGATATTTCCTGCCAAAGGGATGCAAATAAAAAACATAGCGAATAACGTCCAGGCAGGTACATTGTGTTGTACTGAATTTGGTATGATAGGAGAATTATTATAGGACGCGTATTCTTCTGACAAATTCACTAATGGCTTAGTTTCCATTTTAGCAGGTTTTGCATCCGGAAAATTGTCGCTCATGGTTTCGTTCAAAGCCTGAACCATACTCTGCATTTCTATTTGAGAAATGATACGTTCAATAGAGTTACTGATCGTGGTTTTAAATGATTTTTTAGTAATGGGATCAAAATATAACTGTACTCTTAAAGTAGATGTATCTTGCGGCTCTACAATAGCAGTAGTATCTCCACTAAAACTATTCAATAATTTAGAAACACGTTTAGATGATTTTTCTCTTAGCTGCTTGCTCGTATTTTCAGGAATCACAATACCTATAAAATAATTGCCTTTAGCTATTTCTGTTTTAGCTTGTTCAGCCGTCAATTGCTTTTTAGTTATGACAAAAAATTTAGAACCTTCTAATGATTTTTCTAAAGTATGAGATAGAGAATCGTTATCCTTATCAACGATCAATAAAGGAACCGAAGCTTCATTAACCGAACGAAAGGTCGTATCCTGAATTAAGGTGATCACTAAAATTAATATCGTAGGCATAATAAAAGTAATGGCTAATCCGGCTTTATCCCGAATCAACACTTTGTACTCTTTGTATATGCTGTATATTAATTTCATTATTTATCTCTAAATCTATTCCCTGTAATTTTTAAATACACTTCTTCTATACTATGGCAATTATTTTCTTCAATTAATGCTTTTGTTTTTCCTTGAGTAATTAGTTTTCCTTCATCTATGATGGCAATATGATTACAGAAACTTTCCGCCTCATCCAAATGGTGGGAAGTATATAAAATAGTCATACCATTTTCCTGATTCAATTTTTTCAAATGATCAATGATGGCTTGTTTAGACTGCACATCAACGCCAACAGTTGGCTCATCTAAAATCAATAATTCAGGGTTATGTAAAATGCCTGCAATTAAATTTACTCGGCGTTTCATGCCACCCGAGTAAGAAACAATTTTTTGATGTGTGTTAGCTTCTAAACCCAGTATCGATAAATTATGTTTAATGTTTTCTTTTAAAGCATTTCCTCTTAAACCGTACATGTGCCCGAGGAATAATAAATTTTCCCAGGCCGTTAGTTGTGGGTATAAAGCAATTTCCTGCGGCACCACGCCAATTAATTGTTTGCAGGCTTTGCTATTTGATTTATGCGTTAAGCCCTTAATAAATATCTCGCCACTATTAGCACTGAACAACCCGCATAACATAGAAATGAAGGTTGTTTTACCGGCACCGTTAGGGCCTAGTAATCCAAAAATATCGCCTGTGTCTATGGTCAATGACAAGTCATTCACGGCAGGACGTGGGGCGTCTTTATATTTTTTAGAAACGTGTTGTATGTCAACTAATACACTCACTAGGCGTTGTCTTGTAAAAATATTTTCATTTCGCAAGTAGCCACTAATTGCCCTTGGCAATAGGATTTAGCTTCGATGATAGAAACATTCATCACTTGTGTTTTAGTAATCACTTCAGTCAATAATTCATGTCCCATACTTGGTAAATGATGAATCACCAGATCTTTAATGTTACCAATAAACCCAACAGCCGGTTTAGTATTATTTTTTACGGCCTCGTAACCCGCTCTACTAGCTGCGCTTTGTGCCATATTTTCAATAATACCCGACTCGGTTAATTTGCCATGTTGAGTAAAAATATGATCAGGGCTAATGTCAAAACCGGTGACAATAGATGATTCATCAGATTTATAAATTCTACTCACAAGTACAATGGGCGCACGCTGTGGGATATAATTTAAAATATCTTCTGTATTTACTATGGGTTTATCTACACTAATCATGACTCAAATAAAGAGTCACAAAAATACATTTATATATTGGAATTATGTAAAAAGAAAGCTGATTTCGAAAGACTTTATGTCAGTTCGAGCGTAGTCGAAAACATTTGAAATACTGCATCTCGACTACGCTCGATGTGACAAATACGTTTAATCTATTGCTGTGCAAACCATTTTTGTCTTAATATAAATTTGATCAATAAAACCAATCCAATAATAACAACCACTATTGGCCACAATCTGATGAAGAATAAAATGATCTCTCCGAAAATAGCTGCGCCATCGCTAACTGAACGCAATAGTTTAGAACCAAAATTTGGTTGGTAAGGTTCAATTGGTATTGCGTATGCATACGTTTCTTTTTTAGAAGTTTCTCTTTGATAAATACTGATATTAACTGTGCTATAAGCTACATCATGCGCTAATTCAATCGTATTCAGTTTTGTATCATCAGCCCTCTCTTGTTTAATCAATAGATCATTTTCAGCCTCAACCGTTTGATTCAATTTTTTGCCTTTGTTATCAATAGCATTCTCCACTCTTTTTTTATGACTAACAAATCTGTTTTCGGATAACTTGGCTGATTGAAATTGTTTGGTCACATCATCTGCTTTAATTTTCCGGTAATCTAAATAATCGATCAACGCAGAAATTTCAGTTAAGGTCTTGTCCAACTCATCGTTTGGAATACGCATCACAATATCGTTATGCACGGTGTAATTGATCACGTCCTGCATGCTGTCCTTACTAATGCGAATTGAATTTTTGAAATTGGTGTTACTTTCTAACATGGAACTTGTTACATACCCATTATTAGCTGTTACAATTCGTTCGATATCAAAGGTGGCGTTTTTCACATCCTTCACTTTAAAATACAGATCAGCTTTTCTTACAAACACTCTATGACTGTCTTGTTTAATTGGCTGTTGTGTTTGAGGAATGTTTTTAATAACCGTAGACACTGAATCGGCAAAAGCTTTGGCTTGTTCTTCTTTATCAGACATATACTCCGAAGAAGGGCTGCAAGAAGCAATAACAGTACATGATAGTAAAACGATCGCTGAAAGTTTAACTAAAGTTGAGGTTTTGGTTTTCATAAATGTGGGTTTTATTATTGATGCCACATAATGCTGTTTTGTAACCTTTATATTAGTGTTAAGATTGGTTAAAATAAAAGAGCCGCTCCAACTAGTTGGAACGGCTCTTAAACTAATTAAGGGTAATATTATTTTTGTTCGAATTTTTTGTAATCAGCCGGTATAGCCAATTTAGCTGCATCTACACCACCTTTGCTCATTTTAGAAACTTCTAACTTACTTACTAATTTACCATCAGAAATTTGTTTTTCTTCAGATAACATTGGCATAGCGCCTTTTGGTAAATCTTTAATTTGATTAAAGTAAATACTTTGTTTGTCTTTTCTGTTCCACGCTTTTACTAATGGTACAAAAAAATCATATTTACCGGAAGCGATCCAATAAGTAATTTGAGTATTCTCTTCCGTATTTTTTACAGTGTACTCTGTACATTTGATGCCTTGTACCACTTTAGTATTTGTGCCTTTTGAAGCCACGCAAGTACCTTTAATTACAGGAGCTGTTTCGCTTTTATGTTCGCCCCAAACCTTACGTACCGGGTTTACAAATTTAATTTCTTTGGTGCTTAAATTAAACACAAAGCTACCTTCTACTTTACCCGATTTACGACCAATCTGATCTAATTTCACGTCGTTCCCTTTTACATAGTAAATGTTGGTTGTCGTGTCTTTGTTAGTTTCCATTTTAAATTCGATAGAACCTTCATAAGATTGAGCAATTGCCATAACAGATAATGTTAAGCTAGCGGCAAGTAATTTAATTTTATTCATTTAATTTGTATTTAAATTTTACACTAAAATAATTAATTTATTCAGATAACAAACCTGTTTCATTTTATTTTATACACCTAACTATTAAAAACTATGCCAAATAATACCGAAAAAGGGAATTTAGGGGAAGAGATCGCTATAAGTCATTTATTAAAGCATGGATATGAGATTTTTGACAAAAATTGGCGATTTAAACACTTGGAAATTGATATCGTAGCCGGTATTAATGGCCTTTTGGTAATTGTAGAAGTAAAATTAAGAGCCAGTAACGCTTTTGGAACACCGGAAGAGTTTGTCACAAAATCCAAACAAAAAAAATTGATCAAAGCGGCTCATCACTATATTATTGAAAATAATATTCAAACAGAAACCCGTTTTGACATCATTTCGATCATTCAAAATACAAATGAATTAGCAGTAGAACATATTCCGGGTGCTTTTTATCCAACCTTATAAATTCTCGGCTGTTTTATGGGTAATGTTCAATCCTCCCAAGGTTAAGGCATAAGCTGTTGTATTTTTATTTTTATCCTCCTCGCCGTCAACCGCCTTTACGCCAAAGTTGTTTAAATTACGTAAGGTTTTTTCGGCAATAGACCATAAGCCTTTTTTCTTTTTAACAGGGGCTTCTGCAACTAGATCCTCTTCATTTTCCGTAATAGTTTCAACAATTGTTTCAGGTTTAGCGTTTGCCTTAGCTGTTGTATTAGTGTTATTTGTTAAGACTTCTTTAGAGGTTATTTCATTAACCTCAGGGCTCTCCTTATTAACAACAATAGGATTGTTGTTAAGCGTATTGTTTTGAACACTATTATCGTTGTTAGGAGAATTTAAAACAGCTTTGTTTATTGAAACAGGAGTCTTATTCTCTTTTTTAGAATTTTGTGTTGTGGTTTTTTCTAATTGATTTGAAGCAATTGTTTTTGTTTCATGAGGCAAAATAACATTACTGTTTTTGTTGATCAAAGAATCATTTGTTGCTACTAAAATTTCTGAAGAATTAGTGTTTGACTTAGGCCATAAAATAAACAAACCAATAACGAACGCTACCGAAGCCGCTGCTGCAAACTGAGTAGCGGTAAAATTAAGCCAAACGATTTTTGCTTTACGTTTTAATTCGGCTTTATTAGGATACACTATACTTGTATCAGCTACCGCAACTGTATGTTGGTATAAATTTAATTCTTTAGCTAACGTTTGATTTTTTAAACAACTTTGTTCAACGTGTAATTTTTCATCACTACTTAATTGATTCTCAACATAAGCTACAAATTGAGTTTCAGAAACCAGATCGGCTGATGTTTTTTTTAATTGTTGTTTATCATTAAAGCTGAATTGCTCAACTTCAATAGAAATGGGTGGCAACTCGGATAGATCAATATCTAATTCAGGATGCTGAATCAGAAATAATTCTAATTCCATCTGCAATTCATCAGATAAATTCCCTTCAGAATGATCTAACAAATAAGCTTCGTAATTATGTATATTAATTTGACTCATTAAATAACAACCTCTAATTTTCCAATATAATTTTTCAAAAATGCCCTTGCTCTAAAAATATAAACCTTTACCTGGCTTTCTGTTAAATTAGTTATCTTCCCTATCTCAGCATAATCATACCCTTCATAATCTCTCAATAACACCACGCTTTTTTGTATCTCAGGTAATTTATCTAAAGCCTGATTCAAGATCTCCTTAAGATCGGAATAGTGTTTTTCATGTTTTAAACTGTTTTCTACTACCTCTGTATAATCTCCCTGTTTCTTCGCTTTTCTGGTATGATCCACTAAAGTGTGATGGGCTGCTGTAAATAAATAAGATTTAGCATTCGTACTTTCAATATCATTTACTTTTCTCCACACCTTTTCATAAGTGTCCTGAACAATGTCTTTGGCCACGTCTTCATCCTTTATATGCTTTAAAATAAAGCGATATAAATTATCAGCATACTGATCAACACAGCTATTAAATTCAGAAACAGTCAAAGGGTTTAATTATACATAAGACGCATAGAAGAAAGCAAAAGTTACACCAAGCTTAAAAACAAAACCCCCTGATAATCAGAGGGTTTTAAGAGATTACTTTAAGATACCAGTTTTATTTTAAGCTTTTGTCCTTTTTGCAGTTGTTTGTTTTTTCCAAAATTATTGAGTTTAGATATTTCGGAAACTGGTACGCCATATTTTTTAGAGATTCCAAATAAGGTTTCTCCGCTTTTTACCTGATGGTATTTATATTGCCCTTTAACAGAAGAAGCATCTGCTAATTTTTTAGGGGCAACGCTATCCGTTTTTTCTGTGCTAACCGCAAGGTTTGTTTGTGGCGCTTTAGGAGTATCTGTTTTTGTAGTATTGTTAGGTACTGCAACATCTTGTTTCACATAAACCACCAATTTTTTTCCGGCTTTTAGTCCTTTTTTACCAATATAGTTCCATGACTTTAAATCGGCAACAGTAACGCCGTATTTACGTGCAATGGTGCTGATCTTTTCTCCATTGCGAACTGTATGTGTTTTTTGAACTTCTTTAACAGCAAGAGCACTTTCTGTTAATTCTAGTTTTTGAGATTTTATGGCGGCGTAAATTTCAGGTTCGTTAGAAATAAATGTTCCAATTTTAGCTTTAGGCAATGTTAAGCAGTTGCCACCGGCCGGGATAACACCTTTACGATATTGTGGATTAAAATAAGCTACTTCATCCACCGGCACATCCAACGCTAAAGATATTTGCTCAAAGGTCATTGGCTCTTTAACAACAGCTGTGTCAACTTCAAAATATGTTTTACGTGGTGTAGAAGCATAAATATTATGTTCTGTTGGATAATTCATTACATAATTCGCTGCAATAAAAGCCGGTACATAAGCCTGTGTTTCTAAAGGTAAATAGGGGCGAATTTCCCAATAGGTCTTTTTCCCACCACTGCGACGAATGGCTTTACTGATAGTTCCAGGCCCTGCATTGTAAGCTGCTAATACCATTTGCCAATCGCCAAACATGTTATATAAACTTTGTAAATACTCAGCGGCTGCTTCCGTTGCTTTGTAAACATCCGAACGTTCATCAATGTATGAAGTCACCGTCAACCCGTACATTTTACCGGTAGGGTACATGAATTGCCATAAACCTGTTGCTCCGCATTTTGAACGGGCATTAGGATTAAGGGCGGATTCCACTACAGCTAAGTGCTTTAATTCTAAAGGAATATTGTGTTTATCAAAAACCTCTTCAAACATCGGGTAATACAATTGCGACAAACCCATCATTCGGCTCACTAATTGACGCTTACGAACAGCGTATAACTCAATAAACCCTTTTACATGCGGGTTATACACCAAATCAAAAGGTGAATTGGCATCTAGTTTAGCTAAACGACTTTCATAAACGAAATCCTCAAAACGAGGAACACTGTCTACCGCATATTTGTATTTATTGGTTTTAGGATAAACCGGCTTTGCTAACGCTTTTTCAAGTACTTTTTGATTGGCTAAACTATCTAACATAGCCGCTACAGGATTATCCGTCATGGTTATGCTGCCTTGGGCAAACATACCGCCAGTGGCCAAAACAGACACTATAAGTGCTTTTTGGATGGAGAGTTTTAGTGTAGTGATCATATAGTTTAGTTTGCTTTCTTATAACGTAATAATAGTCAAAACGTTACATTTTTTTTTAAATCTTCTACACAAGTATAAAAATAATAGACGAAACCCCAAAGTTAAACTATATTAATTTTTAACTTCGGGCTGTGAAAAACGAAAAAGACGAGCCAAAAGAGTATTTTGAACGCAACATTTTAGTTGTAGTAACCCTAGCCGCTATTAGTATATTTTTAGATTGGTTAACGATTCATTTATTTTTAGATGTTAACCCTTGGGGGACTTTAGTAGGTGTTCCCGCAATAATCCTAAGCTTACAAGCCTTGTGGTTAATTGTTAATCCCTACGCCATCGTGTATGAAGACCGTTTTGAAATAAAACAAAGTTTGTTTTACAATAAGCATTTTTATTTTTTAGACACAAAAGCCGTTAGATCTAACGGGAATTTGTCTTTACAGATGATTTATAATGATGATGAACTTGAAAAACTGCCTTTATTCGGAATCAAAGCTTCACACAAAACAGCCTTTCAACAAAAATTACAAGAAAAAATCGATTTTAGCCTTAAAAATCGAAGTTTTTAGCATGATTTAAGGTATTTTTGCCAAAAATTAATTACTGATGAAAAACAAAAAACTGATTCTTTTTTTAATTATTCTTTTTCCATCAGTATTTTGGTTGATTCTGGAACTAAGTACAATTAATGCTAAAAAATTGCCTCATTACGGGCCAAAATCCGGAGCCGGAAAAGACACCGTTTTTTATCAAATCAATCCTACTTTTAATGATCTGATCATTGGAAATGACAAACAATGGAAGATGCAAAAATTAACCTTAGACACGGTTCAATATCCCATTTTTGCTGTATGTTTCATTAAACAAAGTTATCAGAAAGATAATTATAGGATGGATGGTTTAACAGAATATGTTCAATACAAGCGTTCAAAAATCAAAGAAATTCCTTTTATCATTGTAACTACCTGCGATGGCCCAAATAACGATTCCTGTTTTAAGGAATTTGAAAAGTTCGAAAAAGATAGTCCAAACATCTCTAATTTATTTTGGCAATCTTCTTCTTTTGATAGTTTAAATCTGGCATATTTTAAAGAAAAACCGATCTATATTGATTATAGTTTTTTTGTCTTAGTTGATGTGAAGCGCCAGATCAGAGGTTATTACGATGGTCGCTATGTGTCAGAAATTAAACGATTGATCGAAGAGTATCAACATCTAAGGTTAAAAGAAGAAAAGAAAACATTGTTGAATGCTAATAAAATAGAAACAAAATAATGCAACGAATTATCATCCTATCTTTTTTGAGCTTAATTATTTTTGCTTGTAAAACTGAATCTACACACAAACAATTATTACCTATTCTTGGCGAAAAAAAATTAGCCGGCACAGAGTCTAAGGATACCATCTATCATAGCATTCAGCCTTTTTCATTTATAAATCAATTTGGCGATACTGTTTCCGAGAAAACTATTAACAACAAAATTTATGTGGCTGATTTTTTCTTTGCAACCTGTCAAAGTATTTGCCCGCAAATGAGTTCACAATTAGTAAATGTGCAAAAAGCATTTGAAAAAGATAATGGTGTTTTGATTTTATCGCATACTGTAAATCCGATGCACGATACTGTTGAGGTTTTAAACGGCTACGCACAAAGCTACGGCGCCATTAAAAATAAGTGGCATTTTTTAACCGGAAATAAAAAAGCAATATACGATATGGCACGTTATAGTTATTTGGTAAATGCTTTAGAAGAAGACGGAACACCTGAAGGGTTTTTACATAGCGAATTATTCTTGTTAATTGATACACAAAAGCGTGTGCGTGGCATGTACGATGGGACGGACAGCGTGGCAGTAGCTAAATTAATTTCAGATATTAAATTATTAAAACAAGAATAAATAACATGAAATATTTAATGGCTATACTGTTTTGTTTAGTGAATGTTTGTGCATTCTCTAACACTAGTAATAGCGTTAAGGTTTTCTATTTAGACAGTGCTCAACAAGTGGTTAGTTCTGAAATTATTTCAATCGAAGAATTAAATACTATTTCGTTACTGGATGAAAAACCAAACCCTGTTTTTCAGATCTTTCGTAAAAAACAAAAACTCAATAAAAAAATCACCTCTGCTGTCTTAGCGTTTCCTTTTCCGTTTGGCATCGTAGGTTTACACCGCATTTATTTAGGCACAAAGCCACATGTGCCGGTAGTATACATTGCCAGCCTCGGCGGTGTATTTGGTATTTTACCTCTTATTGATTTTTGCGCCATTGTCTTTGATAAAGATTTTAACTCTTATCGCGATAATGGCAAAGTATTAATGTGGGTGAAGGAGTAATTTAATTATTCCTCTTCAAACTTATACGAATACTTTCTCCACTTTTCAATCACACTTTGCATATCGTTTGGTAGATCGCTTTCAAAAAAGATCGGCTTTTGAGTAATAGGATGTGTAACGCCAAGTGTTTTAGCGTGCAAGGCGTGACGAGGCAATAACTCAAAACAATTTTCAATAAACTGTTTATACTTATTGCTTGGTAAACCTTTTAATATTCTGTCGCCACCATATTCATTATCGTTGAACAAAGGATGCCCCAGATGCCTCATATGGATGCGTATTTGGTGTGTACGTCCTGTTTCAAGTTTACACTCTACTACCGTAACATAACCAAAACGTTCTAAAACTTTATAATGCGTGATCGCATGTTTTCCATGATCGCTATCCGGAAAGCAAGCCATCACTTTTCTGTTTTTCAAATCACGAGCTACATTGCAACTGATCGTCCCGGCATCTTCTTTCACATCTCCCCAAACAATAGCAATGTATTTTCTGTCCAAATTACGGTCAAAAAAATCTTTCGCCAAGCGGGTCATGGCTAATTCTGTTTTAGCAACAATAATAATCCCTGAAGTGTTTTTGTCAATACGATGTACTAATCCCGGTCTATCGATCGATAAATTTTCAGTCAATTGGGTTCTCGAAGTCGGTAAGTTTTTAAACCTCCATGCCAAAGCATTTACCAAGGTACCTGTGTAATGCCCATAAGCAGGGTGAACCACCATGCCAGGCTCTTTATTTACCACGCAGATATAATCATCTTCATAAACTACATTGATCGGAATATCTTCGGCAACAACCTCAACATCACGCGGAGGCGTTGTCATTAATACCGAAATTTCATCAAGGGGTTTTATTTTATAACTTGATTTAATGGGTTTACCATTAACCAATATACATTCCGCATCGCAAGCCTGTTGTAATTTGGTGCGCGTCGCATTTTGAATACGTATCATCAAAAATTTATCAATACGCATCATCACCTGGCCTTTTTCAACCTTAATGTTATGGTGTTCGTAAAGCTCCCGTTCTTCTTCTCCGGATTCTACTTCTTCAATATCTTCTGTCATGTTATCGGGATATAATCAATTTTTTAGGACTAACGTTTACCTGCTTGTTGTTAAAGTAAACGAAATAAATGCCATTAGGTAAATTACTGATATCTATGCTTGTGTTCTCTTCTAGATCAGAAGAAAGCACCGTTTGGCCAATAGATGAAATAATATCTATTGATGCATTCTCTATTGTAATATCCATGCTTTGAATATTTAATATGTTTTGAGCAGGGTTTGGAAATAAAGTAAACACATTGTTTTTTTCGTATTCCCTTACGCCAACTGTTGGTGTTGGAGGCGTACATCCCATTATCGGATTGATCATAATAGATCCCGGTATAGCCGATTGTACCCAGCTGCCACTAATGTTATAAAACAGATCATTGGCATGATTGGTGTTTTTATCAAAGCCAATATTCAAAGCTTTATTAGTGGTTTGCTGTATGCCAATAAAGTAAGTTCCTGCACCCAAAGGCAAACAAGAAGTTAATGTATAAGTTGGCATTATATTATAACCGCCTTGCAAATATTTCGGGTACGAAGCGCTATCACGAAGTATCACTCCACCGGGGCTTCCGCCGTTACCATCCCATACAACTATTCTAAATGTAGAGTTTACTATATTTTGTCCATCAACAATAGGATCAAAATAAATATTTACTGCGCGTAAAGTATCAGCCACATTTAATTTAAATCTTACCGCTGTTTTAGCGCCATAGGTATTCAAATAATACCCTAACTCTGCTGTACCATCGTCGTGCGCAAAATAATCAGAAAAGGTTTGAATTTGTTCTAACGTATCATTTTGTTTAAGCACATCTGAACTATACGTGGTAAAATGTTTAATTGTGAAATGAGTTGGGCCTGAAAATAAAGAAACGCTGGGAACATAAGTAAAAGTAGGATTAGCGTGAGGGGCAAAATCCTGATACCCATTATTTTGAAAAGGAGGTAAATTATCATTCCCACCATTATATTGGTCAACTATCACATTGCCGCTATCATATACTATGTAATTATATGCTATATTTGGTTCAGGAGTGCCGGTATAATTATTGCGCATGTAATTTTTTAATGAACTCGTCATTTCCTGTGGAATGTATTGGCGGTACGGCATCGCCCAGTAATTTTTTAAAAAGGAGCTGCTTCTATAGGCAAATGCCACATCCTGACGACTGGTGTCTTCTCTTGTTCTACCCGAATTCAAGTAAATATAATCAAGATGCCAATGATCCAAACTACCACTCAAAGTAGCTCTATTTCTGAATCTGAATTGAAAAGAACTATCTAAATACGCCGTATCCTTAATGTAAATCATTACTCGGTAAAAATTAGTATCAGTTGCCGAAGGATTATAACCTTTTACACCCCACACCTTTTGCCATTTTTGTTGGTTTGCTTTATAAAAATCCAAACATAAAGAATCATTTGGTTCAGGTGCTTCGCCATTGCCTTCTGCTTGGTAATAAAAACTTAAACGGATGCTATCATCGGCGTTATAAGCAACAGGCCCTTTACGCTTTAAATTGATGAGGTTTGAGGTTAAATAATCGGCCTTAGATGAGCTGGAAACCGGTGCCGATATATCATATGGGTAGCCTTTTTTATTCAACCCATCAAACGTAGCTACACCAATACTTAGCGGAGCTATAGGAAAACCGGTATTTACATACACATTGGAATCTTGCCATAAAGTAGCATTTGGATACGGGCTTTTGGTAGCATACGAAAAATCTTCGAAAAAAGGCAAATCTATTGGAGTAAGCGTAGCTGTTTTAGAAACCATCCCGGATTTAGCTTTAATAACAGGTAGATTAATGTTTCCTCCTAGTGGCTTTAACTGTTCCTGAGCAGAAACGTTAAACCCGCACATAAAAAATACGATGCTAAAAATAGTGCTATATACTAATTTTGAAAATTTCATTTCACTGTTTTATTGCTCATTGTCCGGGTCTAAATCCTCTACAGATGTGCTGTCAGAAGAAACAGGTATAAACTCATTATCTTTTTTTCCAACCGCTAAATCTATTTTACTGCCTTTTTTTATTGGCTCTCCCGGAGCAATTTCTTTGCCGTTATATAATTGTTTTAACACACATCCCTTGCAATCACCTGCTATTTCAGTGATTTTACCCACTTTTAACCCATAACTTTCGATCATAAATACTGCTTGGCGAGTACTTCTATCTACTAATTTTGGCATTTCCATCTGAGGTGCCTGTGTACTAGTAACGTATAGATAAATCAATCTATTGTGTTTCACCTGTGATTTTGCCTCAGGATCTTGCTTAATTACCATTCCGGCTTTTTCTTCCGGGTCGTAAATACTATCAATGATCACATATCTAACATGTTTATCTAAAATGAAATTATCTAACTCGGAAATTAATTTTCCTTTAAAATTGGGCACTTCAGCCGTTTCTCCATGATGGGTATAAACCCCTAAAAGTTTAAATAATAGCCATAACAGTATAATTAAACTGACAAGTGCTATGATCAAGTGCTTTAAAAACGCTTTTGATTTTATAAATGCAAAAAAATCTTTCATAATTTTAAGGCTGCTAATATACTGAAAATAAAGATATACTTATAGCTAACTGATTTTGGTTTTAAGAATTAATCTGCTGATATACACATTATTTTATCGTGGTTTTTGATTTTTTAGGATTTCGAAAATCAAGGCTGAGCTTTTTCATATATAGAATAAAAACACTTGTTTTAGAAAAAAAACAAAAAAAGTTTTGTTTTTTTTTGCAACAACCAAAATTGTTATTAAATTTGCAACCCCAATAAAAAGGGACGTTCTTTAAAATTAAGAAAATATAAGCCGAAGTAGCTCAGCTGGTAGAGCCACTGATTTGTAATCAGTAGGTCGGGGGTTCGAGTCCCTTCTTCGGCTCATTGCAAGATGGGGATATACCAGAGTGGCCAAATGGGACAGACTGTAAATCTGTTGTTTCGACTTCGGAGGTTCGAATCCTCCTGTCCCCACTTTAAATATTTACATTTGTCGCTTGTAAATTTTAGGATGAGATTAAGCGAAAGTAGCTCAATTGGTAGAGCTCCAGCCTTCCAAGCTGGAGGTTGCGGGTTCGAGACCCGTCTTTCGCTCCAATAGATGGAAAGTGAAGTTGATTAATAACCGTATGAACGGACAAAAGTTTATGAAATCTGCGAAGGCGATTTAACTGATTTTTGAGAGTCCCCAAAAAACGAGGGACTTTTCGTGCATACAGAAAGAGAGTTCTTTAGAATAAAGCAAACAGCAACTTTAAAAAGCTGTTGTAGCTCAGTGGTAGAGCACCTCCTTGGTAAGGAGGAGGTCGGCGGTTCAATCCCGCTCAACAGCTCAAACAAAAAGAATAGTACAAAAACTATATATAACAAATAATAACAATTAAACAAAAATAACAATGGCAAAAGAAAAATTCGACCGTTCCAAACCACACGTAAATATTGGAACAATTGGTCACGTAGATCACGGTAAAACTACCTTAACTGCTGCAATTACTACTGTATTAGCATCTAAAGGTTTATCAGAAGTAAGAGATTTCTCTTCTATTGATAATGCTCCTGAAGAAAAAGAACGTGGTATTACTATTAATACTTCACACGTTGAGTACCAAACTGCAACTCGTCACTACGCTCACGTAGATTGTCCAGGTCACGCGGATTATGTAAAAAACATGATTACTGGTGCTGCTCAAATGGATGGTGCAATTTTAGTTGTTGCTTCAACAGATGGTCCTATGCCTCAAACTCGTGAACATATCTTACTAGCTCGCCAGGTTGGTGTTCCTCAAATCGTTGTATTCATGAATAAAGTGGATATGGTTGAAGATCCTGAGTTATTAGAATTAGTTGAAATGGAAATTCGTGAATTATTATCATTCTACAAATTTGATGGTGATAACACTCCAATCATTAAAGGTTCTGCTTTAGGTGGATTAAATAACGATCCGAAATGGGTTGACAAAATTATGGAATTAATGGATGCTGTAGATACTTACATTCCATTACCTCCACGTGAAAAAGATAAGCCATTCTTAATGCCGGTTGAAGACGTGTTTACAATTACTGGTCGTGGTACTGTAGCTACAGGACGTATCGAAGCAGGTGTAATCAACTCTAACGATCCAGTTGAGATCTTAGGTATGGGTGACGAAAAATTAACGTCAACTGTAACAGGTGTTGAGATGTTCCGTAAAATTTTAGATTACGGTGAGGCTGGAGATAACGTAGGTTTATTATTACGTGGTATTGACAAAGCTGATATCCGTCGTGGTATGGTTATCGTTAAACCAGGTTCAATCAAAGCTCACAAAAAATTCAAAGCTGAGGTTTATATCTTGAAAAAAGAAGAAGGTGGACGTCACACTCCATTCCATAACAAATACCGTCCTCAATTCTACTTACGTACAACTGACGTAACTGGAGAAATTACTTTAGAAGCTGGACGCGAAATGGTTATGCCAGGTGATAACGTTACTATCACTGTGGAATTACATTCAGCAGTAGCTATGGATAAAGGTTTACGTTTCGCAATGCGCGAAGGTGGCCGTACTGTAGGTGCTGGTCAGGTTACTGAGATTTTATCTTAATAACTGGAATATTTATAGCAAAATGGCTTGCCGAAAGGCTTAGCCATTTTGCTGTTTAAAAGAAATTGTTCTTACGGGCGTAGTGCAACGGTAGAATATCGGTCTCCAAAACCGCTGATGGGGGTTCGAATCCCTCCGCCCGTGCAACTAAAAAAATGAAATTATGAGTAAGTTTGGAACATATATAGCAGAAACCAAAGAAGAGTTATTTGAAAAAGTAACGTGGCCAACTTGGCCTGAACTTCAAAGCAGCGCTATTTTAGTAATGGTGGCTTCTACAATTATTGGCTTAATAGTTTGGGGTATGGACGTGGGTTTTAGTAAGTTAATGGAGTTGGCTTACCAAATGGTAAATAGTTTATAATTTTTTGTACTTACAAAATGGCTGAAACAGTAAATAAAGAATCTTCTTCGATTGTTAAAAAATGGTACGTAGTACGTGCTATTAGCGGACAAGAGAAAAAAGTAAAGCAATATATTGAAGTGGAAATTAATCGATTAAAATTAAACGATTATGTTTCTCAAGTACTTATTCCTACAGAAAAGTTTGTTCAGATCCGTAACGGTAAAAAAATTCAAAAAGAACGTTCTTTTTACCCTGGTTATGTATTAATTGAAGCGGCTTTAGTAGGAGAAATTACTCATATTATTAAAAACATTACCGGTGTAATTGGTTTTTTAGGTGAAACAAAACGTGGAGAAGCAGTTCCAATGCGTTTATCTGAAGTTAACCGCATCTTAGGTAAAGTAGATGAATTAACAGAAGCTGAAAGCGTTGTTACAAGCAATTACGTTGTAGGTGAATCTGTAAAAGTAATCAACGGACCATTCAATGGGTTTAATGGAATTATCGAAGAGATCAACGACGAGAAAAAGAAAATCAAAGTTACTGTTAAAATCTTTGGTCGTAAAACTCCGGTTGAATTAAGCTTCGGAGAAGTAGAAAGAGAATAAAAATTAAATAAAAACATTGTAGGTTAGTAACTAGGGAATTATGAGCGCTTTGCTGCTTCCAACTCAAAGTTTTCTCCCAAAATGAACACCTCAATATGAAAAGAAAAAGATGATGAGCCATCGGACACTTTTCAACAAACAAATAAAATAAAAACAAGAAAATGGCAAAAGAGTTATCAGCAATTGTAAAGCTTCAAATCAAAGGTGGAGCTGCTAACCCGTCGCCTCCAATTGGTCCTGCATTAGGTGCAAAAGGTGTAAACATCATGGAGTTCTGTAAGCAATTTAATGCTAGAACTCAAGAACAAGCTGGTAAAGTATTACCGGTTATGATCAATGTTTATTCTGACAAGACTTTTGATTTCGTTATCAAACGTCCACCTGCAGCAATTCAAATTATGGAGTTGGCTAAAGTTAAAGCAGGTTCAGGCCAAAGTAACCGTAAAAAAGTTGGTTCTATTTCATGGGATCAAATTCGCACTATTGCAACAGACAAAATTGTAGACATGAACTGTTTTACAATCGAATCTGCCATGTTAATGGTTGCCGGTACAGCACGAAGCATGGGAGTTACCGTAACAGGTGATGCACCCGTAAAAAACTAATTCAATTAATTATTAACCAAAAACAAGCTTTTTAAAAAATGGCAACGTTAACTAAAAAAAGAAAAGTAGCTGATGCGAAGTTCGATGTGAACAAAGCGCATACAGTTGCTGAAGCGACAAAAGTGGTAAAAGAAATTACTACCACTAAGTTCGATGCTTCTGTGGATCTTGCGATCCGTTTAGGAGTTGATCCTCGTAAAGCTAATCAAATGGTACGTGGCACCGTTACCTTACCTCACGGTACAGGTAAAACTATGCGTGTACTAGCAATCGTTACTCCTGATAAGGAAGCGGAAGCTAGAGCAGCTGGTGCAGATTTCGTTGGATTAGACGAGTATATCGAAAAAATTAAAGGTGGGTGGACTGATGTAGACGTAATTATCACTATGCCCTCAGTAATGGGTAAAGTTGGTGCTTTAGGTCGTGTATTAGGTCCTCGCGGATTAATGCCTAACCCTAAAACAGGTACTGTAACTATGGATATAGCTAAAGCAGTAACTGATTCTAAAGGTGGTAAAATTGATTTTAAAGTAGACAAAGCTGGTATTATCCATGCAGGTATCGGTCGCGCATCTTTTGATGCTGCTAAATTAGCTGAGAACGCAATGGAAGTATTAACTGCTGTTGTAAAATTAAAACCATCGTCTGCAAAAGGTACTTACGTAAAGTCAGTATTCATGAGCAGCACAATGAGTGCAGGTATCCAAATCGACACCAAATCATTTAACTAATTTAAAGAACATCTGTTAGTATGAACAAACAAGAAAAAACACAGGAAATAGAAAGATTAGTTAACGTTTTAAACGCTAACAACAAGATCTATTTAGCTGATTGTTCTTCTTTAACAGTAGAAAAGGTTGGCCAATTACGTCGTTCTTGCTTTGAGAAAAAAGTAACAATGCAAGTTGTAAAAAACACGTTATTAGCGAAAGCTTTAGAGCGTGCAAACGACAGCAAAATGGCTGAATTGATCCCTGCTTTAAAAGGTGAAACGGCTTTAATTTTAACAGAAACATCTAATGTTCCTGCTAAATTAATTAAAGAATTTCGCAAAGGCGGTGACAAACCTAAATTAAAAGCTGCTTACGTTGAAGACATGATCTTTATCGGTGACGATAAATTAGAAGCTTTAGCGGGATTAAAATCGAAAAACGAATTAATCGGCGACATCATTGGCTTATTACAATCTCCTATCCAACGCGTAATCGGTGGTTTAGAGAACAAAACCAAAGGTGGCGAAGAAGCAGCAGCTTAATTGACTGCAAAAAGAACAATCAAAAATTAAACAAATTAAAAATTAAACAAATTTAAACTAATAAAAAATGGCAGACGTAAAAGCAATCGCTGAAACATTAGTAAACTTGACAGTTAAAGAAGTTCAAGAATTAGCAACAGTATTAAAAGACGAATACGGAATCGAACCAGCAGCAGCAGCAGTAGTTGTATCTGCAGGCGGTGGCGGAGACGCAGCAGCAGCTAAAACATCTTTTGATGTAATTTTAGTTGAAGCAGGTGCAGCAAAATTAGGTGTAGTTAAAGTTGTAAAAGACTTAACTGGATTAGGCTTAAAAGAAGCTAAAGATTTAGTTGACGGTGCTCCAAAACCAGTTAAAGAAGGTATTGCAAAAGAAGAAGCTGAGTCTATTAAAAAGGCTTTAGAAGAAGCTGGTGCAAAAGTAGAAGTAAAGTAATTTACTTACAAAACTAGGTGTTAAGGTCTTTTGCTTAGGCAAATAAGACCTTAACCCTTTTTCTGCTTTTAGTCATTTAGCGTCAATCTTTTAAGAATACTAACTAATAAACATCTTTACATTGGCTACAACAGTAAAAACATCACAGAGAATTAACTTCTCTTCAAACAAATTTCCAATTGAATATCCAGATTTTTTGGATATACAAGTGAAATCTTTCCAAGATTTCTTTCAATTAGAAACTACACCGGATAACCGTAAAAATGAAGGTTTATTCCGTGTGTTTGCCGAAAACTTTCCTATCTCTGATGCGAGAAATAATTTCGTGTTGGAATTTTTGGATTATTTCGTAGATCCTCCACGCTATGCACTAGAAGAGTGTATCAGCCGTGGCTTAACTTATTCAGTGCCTTTAAAAGCTAAATTAAAACTTTATTGTACTGATCCTGAACATGAAGATTTTGAAACCATCGTGCAGGACGTTTATTTGGGAACTATTCCGTACATGACACCAAAAGGATCATTCGTGATCAATGGTGCTGAACGTGTTATCGTTTCTCAATTACACCGTTCTCCGGGCGTGTTCTTCGGCCAAAGCCGTCACGCAAATGGTACTAAATTATATAGTGCTCGTGTTATCCCTTTCAAAGGTTCTTGGATCGAATTTGCTACAGACATTAACAATGTTATGTATGCTTACATCGATCGTAAGAAAAAATTACCTGTTACAACGTTATTACGTGCTATCGGTTTTGAAAGCGATAAACAAATTTTAGAAATTTTTGGTCTTGCTGATGAAGTAAAAGTTTCAAAAGCAGGATTGAAGCGTGAAGTTGGTCGTCGTTTAGCGGCTCGTGTGTTAAAAACATGGATCGAAGACTTCGTAGATGAGGATACCGGGGAGGTAGTTTCTATCGAGCGTAATGAAGTTATCTTAGACCGTGAAACGGTTTTAGAAGATGCACACATCGATTTAATTGCTGATAATGGCGTAAAATCAATCATTTTACACAAAGAAGACGTTAACACGGCTGACTTTGCTATTATCTACAATACTTTACAAAAAGATTCAACTAACTCAGAAAAAGAAGCAATCGAGTATATCTACCGATTACTTCGTAATGCTGAGCCACCTGATGAAGAAACAGCTCGTGGAGTAATTGATAAATTATTCTTCTCAGACAAACGTTATGATTTAGGAGAAGTTGGTCGTTTCCGTATCAACAAAAAATTAGGTATAGATATTCCTGCAAACATTCGTGTTTTAACTAAGGAAGACATTATCTTGATCATGAAATATTTGATCGAGTTGATCAACTCTAAAACTGATGTGGATGATATTGATCACTTATCTAACCGTCGTGTACGTACAGTTGGTGAGCAATTATTCTCTCAATTTGGTGTTGGTTTAGCACGTATGGCTCGTACTATTCGTGAACGTATGAACGTTCGTGATAACGAGGTATTTACACCAACCGATTTGATCAATGCAAAAACATTGTCTTCTGTAATTAATTCATTCTTCGGAACGAATCAATTATCTCAGTTCATGGATCAAACCAATCCTTTATCGGAGATCACGCATAAGCGTCGTCTTTCGGCACTAGGGCCAGGAGGTTTATCTCGTGAGCGTGCAGGTTTCGAGGTTCGTGACGTTCACTACACTCACTATGGTCGTTTATGTACAATTGAAACTCCTGAAGGTCCAAACATCGGGTTGATTTCTTCATTGTGTGTATTCGCAAAAGTTAACAAGTTAGGATTTATCGAAACTCCTTTCCGTTCGGTAACAAACGGTAAAGTAGAAGTAAATAAAGGCATTACTTATTTAACGGCTGAAGAGGAAGATCAAAAAAATATTGCGCAAACTAGTGCAGCACTTGATGACAAAGGAAACTTTACAGGTAGTAAAGTAACTGCTCGTTATGAAGGTGATTTCCCTGTATTAGAGCCAAACCAAATCCATTTAATGGACGTAGCGCCAAATCAAATTGCATCTATTGCGGCATCATTGATTCCGTTCTTAGAGCATGATGATGCTAACCGTGCCTTGATGGGATCGAACATGCAACGTCAGGCAGTTCCATTAATGCGTCCAGAAGCACCAATTGTTGGTACTGGTATTGAAGCTCGTGTAGCTGAAGATAGCCGTGTATTAATTAATGCTGAAGGCGAAGGAATTGTTGAGTATGTTGATGCTCGTGAAATCGTTATCCGTTACAACAGAACAAATGATGAGCGTTTAGTAAGCTTTGAAGGTGATGTGAGAACGTATAAATTAACTAAATTCCAAAAAACCAATCAAAGTACTTGTATGAACTTAAAACCTATCGTTAAGAAAGGTGATAAAGTAACTAAAGGACAAGTATTATGTGATGGTTATGCAACCGAAAAAGGTGAATTAGCATTAGGACGTAACTTAAAAGTAGCGTTCATGCCTTGGAAAGGTTATAACTTTGAGGATGCGATCGTTATTTCTGAGCGCGTTATCCGTGATGATATTTTTACATCTATTCATATTGATGAATATTCTTTAGAGGTTCGTGATACAAAACGTGGAATGGAAGAGTTAACTCCGGATATTCCTAACGTATCTGAAGAAGCTACTAAAGATTTAGATGAAAAAGGTGTTATTCGTGTAGGTGCAGAAGTAAAAGAAGGTGACATCTTAATTGGAAAAATTACTCCAAAAGGTGAAACTGATCCATCTCCGGAAGAAAAATTATTACGCGCGATCTTTGGTGATAAAGCAGGTGACGTTAAAGATGCGTCTTTACGTGTGTCTCCTTCATTAAAAGGTGTAATCGTTGATAAAAAATTATTCTCTCGCGCTATAAAAGATAAAAAGCAAAAAGCGGATGAAAAACCTCTAGTTGAAAAATTAGATGCAGATCATAACAAAGCTGTTGCTAACATCAAGTATCAATTAATTGAAAAATTATTTGAACTAGTTAATGGCCGTACATCTCAAGGCGTTCATAATATCTTAGGTGAAGAAGTAATTACAAAAGGAACTAAATTCACTCAAAAATTATTAGAGAAAATTGATTTCTCAGAAGTTAATCCTGGAAACTGGACAACTGACAAAGATAAAAATGAGCAAATTGAGCGTTTGTTACACAACTTCATGATCAAGTATAATGATTTCTTAGGTCAGTACAAACGTGAGAAATTCCAAATTACTGTAGGTGATGAGTTACCAAACGGAATTGTTCAGTTAGCTAAAGTTTACATTGCTCAAAAACGTAAGTTAAGAGTAGGTGATAAAATGGCTGGACGTCATGGTAACAAAGGTATCGTAGCGCGTATTGTTCGTGATGAAGACATGCCATACTTAGAAGACGGAACTCCGGTAGATATCGTATTGAATCCACTAGGTGTACCTTCTCGTATGAACTTAGGTCAGATCTATGAAACAGTATTAGCTTGGGCTGGACAAAAATTAGGTTTAAAATTCGCTACTCCGATTTTCGATGGAGCATCTATGACTGAAATTGATGAATATTCTAAAAAAGCAGGAATTCCTCAATATGGTCGTACATACTTATACGATGGTGGAACTGGTGAGCGTTTTGACCAACCGGCAACTGTAGGTATCATTTACATGTTAAAATTAGGACACATGGTTGATGATAAAATGCATGCTCGTTCAATCGGACCATATTCATTAATTACACAACAACCTCTTGGTGGTAAAGCACAATTTGGTGGTCAGCGTTTTGGTGAGATGGAGGTTTGGGCATTAGAAGCATACGGTGCAGCTAACGTGTTACAAGAATTATTAACGGTTAAATCGGATGATGTAATGGGTCGTGCAAAAGCTTACGAAGCAATTGTAAAAGGCGAAAACATTCCAGCTCCGGGTATACCTGAATCATTTAATGTATTATTACACGAATTACGTGGATTAGCATTAGATGTAACACTTGACTAAAAAGACACTTTGAATCCGGTGGCTGAGGCTCTCGAAGCCACCGGTAAAAAGTAAATAATTTATTATCACTAAAACCAAAAAGCAAAACAATGGCTTTAAGAAAAGATAACAAAGTAAAATCAAACTTCTCAAAAATCACGATTAGCTTAGCTTCGCCAGAAACTATCCTACAACGTAGTTCCGGAGAAGTTTTAAAACCAGAAACGATCAACTATCGTACTTACAAACCAGAAAGAGATGGTTTGTTTTGCGAGCGTATTTTTGGGCCGGTAAAAGATTACGAATGTCATTGTGGAAAATACAAACGTATTCGTTATAAAGGTATCATCTGCGACCGTTGTGGTGTTGAAGTTACTGAGAAAAAAGTTCGTCGTGAACGTATGGGACACATTAACTTAGTGGTTCCTGTTGCTCACATCTGGTATTTCCGTTCGTTACCAAACAAAATTGGTTACTTATTAGGATTACCAACTAAAAAATTAGACATGATTATTTACTACGAACGTTACGTAGTAATTAATGCAGGTGTTGCTGCTCAAGGCGGGACAGCTTATTTAGATTTCTTAACTGAAGAAGAATACTTAAATTTAGTTGACACTTTACCAAAAGATAACCATTTATTAGATGATAACGATCCTAATAAATTTATCGCTAAAATGGGGGCAGAAGCTCTTCAAGATCTATTAGCACGTTTACAATTAGATGAGTTATCTTATGAGTTACGTCACAAAGCAAATACAGAAACATCTCAACAACGTAAAAACGAAGCATTAAAACGTTTACAGGTTATTGAAGCTTTCCGTGCTGCTAATGGTCATATTGAAAATCGTCCTGAGTGGATGATCATTAAAACAGTTCCGGTTATTCCACCAGAATTGCGTCCTTTAGTTCCATTGGATGGTGGGCGTTTTGCTACTTCTGATTTAAATGATTTATACCGTCGTGTTATTATCCGTAATAACCGTTTAAAACGTTTGATCGAAATTAAAGCTCCGGATGTAATCTTACGTAACGAAAAACGTATGTTACAAGAGTCAGTAGATTCATTATTTGATAACTCTCGTAAATCAAATGCTGTTAAAACTGAATCAAACCGTGCATTAAAATCATTATCTGATTCATTAAAGGGTAAACAAGGACGTTTCCGTCAAAACTTATTAGGTAAACGTGTGGATTACTCGGCTCGTTCGGTAATTGTTGTAGGACCTGAATTGAAATTACATGAGTGTGGTTTGCCAAAAGAAATGGCAGCTGAATTATTCAAACCATTTATCATCCGTAAGATGATTGAACGTGGTATTGTTAAAACAGTAAAATCCGCTAAGAAAATTGTAGATAAAAAAGAACCAATTGTTTGGGATATTTTAGAAAATGTATTGAAAGGACATCCGGTAATGTTAAACCGTGCTCCTACATTACATAGATTAGGTATCCAGGCTTTCCAACCAAAATTAATTGAAGGAAAGGCGATTCAATTACATCCATTAGTTTGTACTGCGTTCAACGCCGATTTCGACGGTGATCAAATGGCTGTTCACGTTCCATTGGGACATGCAGCCGTATTAGAAGCACAAATCTTAATGTTGGCATCTCATAACATTCTTAACCCATCTAACGGTGCGCCGGTTGCGGTTCCATCTCAGGATATGGTTTTAGGTTTATACTATTTAACTAAATCTAAAAAGAATTTACCGAATGATGCAGTAAGAGGAGAAGGTAAAATTTTCTATAGTGCTGAAGAGGTTAACATTGCTTTAAATGAAAAGCAAGTTGACATGCATGCACAAATCAAAATTAAAATTACTAACGCTTTAGAAGGAGATAAATTAGTTACTAAAATTATCGAAACTACTGTAGGTCGTGTTATCTTTAACCAGGTAGTGCCACATGAAGTAGGTTTCATTAATGAATTATTGACTAAAAAATCTTTACGTGATATCATTGGATTGATCGTTAAGAAAACCGGTATGGCTAAAACAGCTAAATTCCTTGATGATATTAAGGAAATTGGTTTCAAAACGGCTTTCAAAGGTGGATTATCGTTTAACTTAGGTGATATTGAAACTCCGGATGAGAAGATCAAGATCATTAAAGAGGCACAAACACAAGTTGATGAAGTAATGAGTAACTACTCAATGGGTTTCATTACTAACAACGAGCGTTACAACCAAATTATCGATATCTGGACACATGCTAACTCTAAAGTAACTAAGAAAGTATTAGATAAAATTAGCACAGAGCGCCAAGGATTTAACGCCGTATACATGATGTTAGATTCTGGAGCCCGTGGTTCTAAAGAGCAAATTAAACAGTTAAGTGGTATGCGTGGTTTGATGGCTAAGCCACAGAAAGCGGGTGATACAACGGCTTCCATTATTGAGAATCCGGTATTATCTAACTTCCGTGAAGGTTTATCCATCTTAGAATACTTTATTTCTACTCACGGTGCTCGTAAAGGTTTAGCGGATACGGCATTAAAAACAGCCGATGCGGGTTACTTAACTCGTCGTTTGGTTGACGTTGCTCAAGACGTTATTATTAACGAAGAAGATTGTGGTACGTTACGTGGATTAACAGCAACAGCATTGAAAAACAATGATGATGTAGTTGAAACATTACGTGACAGATTATTAGGTCGTATTGCATTAAGCGATGTGTATCATCCAACAACCGGAGAATTAATTGTTTCTGGTAGCGAAATGATCACTGAAGATGTTGCTGATGTGATCGAATCATCTCCAATCGAATCAGTTGAAATTCGTTCGGTATTAACTTGCGAATCTAAATTGGGTGTATGTTCTAAATGTTACGGACGTAACTTAGCTAATGGCCGTCAGGTTCAGTTAGGTGAAGCTGTAGGTGTTATTGCCGCTCAATCAATTGGTGAGCCGGGTACACAGTTAACATTACGTACTTTCCACGTTGGGGGTACTGCATCTAACACGGCTGCATCATCTAATTTAATTGCTAAATACGATGGTATTGCTGAAATTGATGAGTTACGTACTGTAGAACGTGTTAACCAAGATGGAACTAAAGCTAATGTAGTTATTGGCCGTTCTACTGAAGTTCGTATCGTTGATGCGAACACTGGTATTACTTTAACAACCGGTAACATTCCTTACGGTTCTCAATTATATATCAAACCTAGCGCGAAAGTGAAAAAAGGTGATATGATCTGTGATTGGGATCCATATAACGCGGTAATCGTTTCTGAATTTGCCGGAACTGTAGAGTTTGACGGGATTAAAGAAAACGTAACTTTCCGTGAAGAATCTGATGAACAAACAGGTTTCCGCGAAAAAGTAATTATCGAATCAAAAGATAAAACGTTATCACCATTGATCAGAATTGCTGATAAAAAAGGTGAAGCTTTAAAAACATATAACATCCCGGTTAGTGCTCACATTATCGTTAACGAAAAAGCGAAAATCGAACCAGGACAGATCTTAGTTAAGATTCCTCGTGTTACAGGAAAAACAGGTGATATCACCGGTGGTTTACCTCGTGTAACTGAGTTATTTGAAGCTCGTAACCCAAGTAATCCGGCTGTTGTAGCTGAGATCGATGGTATTGTTACTTTTGGTAAAATCAAACGTGGTAACAGAGAAGTTGTTGTTGAAGCTAAAACTGGCGAGCAACACCGTTACTTAGTTTCTTTATCGAAACATATTTTAGTTCAGGAAAACGATTTCGTACGTGCAGGTGATCAATTATCTGATGGTGCTATTTCTCCTGGTGATATCTTATCAATTAAAGGCCCTACAGCGGTTCAAGAATACTTAGTAAATGAGATTCAAGAGGTATACCGTTTACAAGGTCAGAAATTGAATGATAAACACTTCGAAACGATTGTACGTCAGATGATGCGTAAAGTTCAAATCGAAGATCCGGGTGATACTTCATTCTTAGAATTACAGTTGATCAATAAAATTGACTTCATGGCTGAGAATGACAACTTATACGGTAAAAAAGTAGTAGTTGAACCAGGTGATTCTGAAAACTTAAAACGCGGACAAATTGTAACTGCTCGTAAATTACGTGATGAGAACTCAGTATTACGTCGTAAGGATAAACAATTGGTTGAAGCTCGTGATGCAGTTCCTGCAACAGCAACGCCAATCTTACAAGGTATTACAAGAGCATCGTTACAAACAAGCAGTTGGATTTCTGCGGCATCGTTCCAGGAAACTACAAAAGTATTAAACGAAGCAGCTGTAAACGGAAAAGTAGATACATTACAAGGCTTGAAAGAGAATGTAATCGTTGGTCACTTAATCCCGGCTGGTACAGGTTTACGTCACTACGAAAAAATCGTGGTTGGTAGTAAAGAAGAGTACGAGCGTTTAATGGCTAGTAAAGAAGAAGTAGAATCAGAAGCTTAATCGATTCTTATACATAATTAAAAACCCTCAGCAGAAATGTTGAGGGTTTTTTATTTTTTGATAATTCCCTAAAATGCTACAATCTATAGCAAAAGCCAACTATAAAATACTTTATTTTTGTTTTCAGAAAACCAATATAATTTATAGAGAGATGCGATTACAAGTGATTCAAACAAAAATTTATGAAGTAAGAGGGCAAAAAGTAATGTTAGATTTTGATTTAGCAGAGCTTTACGAGGTAGAAACCCGGGTATTAAATCAGGCGGTAAAAAGAAATAATGACATTTTTCCAGCAGATTTTATGTTTCAAATTACTGTATCGGAATGGGAAACTATGTCATCACAATTTGTGATGACATCACCAAATAAAAGACCTAAAACAGCATTGCCATTTGTGTTTACTGAACATGGCGTAACAATGTTAGCTAACGTTTTAAAAAGCAAAAAAGCCCGTCAAACCAGTGTTGCTATTGTAAGAGCATTTATAACCTTAAAACAATATGCTTTAACCAATAACGAACTTAGTAGCAAACTAAAAGAACTGGAAAACACCTACAACAAACAATTTAAAGATGTTTATGAAGCTATAAACTACTTATTGCAAAAAGACAAGCAAGAAACAAATCAAAAACAAAGAAAGCAGATTGGATATAAAACAGAATAAGGCTACCTCGCAACCAACAAAGCTTCTATTGATTCCTCCAACTCTTCTGTTAAAATAGGTTTACAAAGAATAGCTGAATTTGAAATGGCTGTGGTTTCGTCTTTGGTTTTCAGATCGGAGTTGCCGGTTATAAAAAGAATGGGTGTGTTTTTGGTTTCTCTGATTTTTTCAGCTACCTGTATTCCATTCATTTCTCCTTTTAGTTTAATATCTAAAATAATCAAATCGATCGGACGTTGATTTAATTCCGTCAAGGCCAAATCACCTTTAGAAACAACAGCAACCACCGTATGCGACAAGTTGGTTAGCATCATTTTAGTTGCTAAGGCCACAATCGCTTCGTCTTCTACTATTAAAATATTAGCCATGCTATTCTGTAAATGAAATGGTGTAAATAGTTCCTTTATTGTTTTCAATCTGTAGAGTGCCGTTTACCTGATCAACTAAGGCGCTCACTAATGTCAAACCAAGCGAGGTAGGATTATTCATCGCTTTGGCAGTATCAAACCCTTTTCCGTTGTCGCAAAATGTCAACGAAAAAACATCATTTGTTTTAGAGCAAGCAATTATTACTTCACCTTTATCCTGATTTGTAAAGGCATGTTTATGAACGTTTGAGATCAATTCATTTAAGATTAATCCACAAGGTACTGCATTTTTCATATCTACAAGCACATTGTTACAAGTAACCTTAAAAGTAATTTCTGTATTATAATTATTGTAAGAATTCTTGATCTGATTGATGAGGTCATTAATATATAAGCCAAAATCAATGTTGGCAAAGGTTTCATTATGATAAAGCTTATCATGGATCAACGCCATTGAATGAATACGGTTGCGGCTATCTATAAATAAAGCCTTTGATTTCTCATCTTCTACATAATTGGCCTGTAAACTTAACAAGCCGCTTATAACCGCCATGTTATTTTTTACACGGTGATGGATTTCTGACAATAAAATTTGTTTTTCGTGAAGAGAGGCTTCAATTTGAAGCTTATTTTTTTTCTTTTCGCTAATATCCGTAATCCTTACTGATTGGTATTTTTTATTGCCAATTTCAACTAAAATAACAGCAATAGCTCCCCAAAATAAATTACCCTTATTTGTTCTATATAAAATTTCGCTTTCAAATTTACCCGTTTCAATAATTTGTTTTATAGCATGCTCCATGTTGTGAGTTTCCTTTCCCTCAGCATGAAAATCCGTTCCAAATTTATTGTTAAAATCTTCAGGTTTATCAAATTCAAATAATTCGGCTGCCCTTCTGTTAGCTTTAACAATAGATCTTTCGTCCCAGTCAACTAAAAAAAGTGCATCGTGTGAGTTTTCAAAAACAGATTGCAACTGTTGTTGTAATAATGTATTGCTTTCTCCCAAACGTTTTTCAGTTTTCTCATAATTACTAATGATCTCAAACATTACTATGCCCTGAGTACTAATGGCAGTAAGGTTTGATGAAAACCGGATGATCTTTAATAACCCATCCGGGAGTTCAGTAAAAAAGGGGGAACTAAAATCACAGGCATAAAGAGATAAAAAAGAAATAATACCAAAACATACCAAAATAATAATGCTGAGTTTTTGTTCGAGAGAATATAAAATCAGAGGAATGGTTGCAATAGGGATCAACAATAAATGAATCTGAGATTCCTCGCCATAACACAAGGATCGAGCAACCATATGGGCAAAAAGGCTGATGATAAATAATACCCTGGCTAATTGAAATAAGCGAAAGTTTGAAAGAACCAATACCATTACATAAAGACCTATGGCCATCAATTCAATAATAACAGGGTTGGAGATCTTATAAAACAGAAACGCCAATAAATAGAAAACAGAAACCACAATAGACATAAACGCCAACCAATTGGTAAGTCTGACTTGTTTTACATCAGGCGCATTCAAATCTTGTTTTAACCCTATTTCACTAACAGCTTTCCACATATCAAATCTTTATGCTTTCCACAAAATAATAGTCTAAAATAAAGATTAATTATTTAACTGAGTGTTTTTTAACTTTTAAGCTTGGTGACTTATTTTTTATTCATCACCTCAGTTTGCACACGAATAGATTCTTCGTGCAATAGCATACATAATTTTTCAATGTGTGCTCTTGGAATGCCTAATTTTTCGGCCCATTGAGAGCGGGTTCTCAAAATTTCCTGCCAACGCTCCAATTGAAAAATAGTAATATGTTGTTCTTTTTTATAATTACCTATTTGCTCGATCACATTCATCCGTTTCTTCAAAACATTGAGAAGCTCGTCATCTATCTCATCGATCATACTTCGGTACTGAATTAGCTTATCAGTACACTCCGAACTTAAATCGGTTGATTGACGGTACACTAAGCCGTCTAGCATTTCTTTTAATGCTTGTGGTGTTAATTGTTGTTGCGCATCGCTTAACGCAACGGCAGGATTAATGTGAGATTCTATCATTAATCCGTTCATTCCCAAATCCAATGCCTTTTGAGATACATGAGGAATTAACTCTCTATTGCCTGAAATATGACTAGGATCGCAAATGATAGGTAATTCTGTAAGAATCGTTTTTAACTCAATGGCAATTTCCCAAAGCGGTTTATTACGGTATTTTGTTTTACCGGCATAATGAAAGCCTCTGTGGATAGCCGCTAATTTAGTAATGCCCGAATTTGCTACTCGCTCTATTGCCCCTAACCACAATTGTAAATCGGCATGAATAGGATTTTTAATAAATACCGGAATATCAACTCCTTTTAAAACATCAGCAATTTCTTGTACACTAAAGGGGTTGCCGGTAGTTCTTGCGCCAATCCATAATACATCCACGCCATGTTTCAGGGCTAATTCTGTATGTTGAGCGTTGGCTACTTCTACCGCTGTTTTTAATTTATATTGAGATTGTACCAATTTTAGCCACTCTAAACCGCGCTCTCCCACTCCTTCAAAGGCATTAGGTCGTGTACGCGGTTTCCAGATACCGGCTCTGAATAGTTTAATACTAGGGATTTTCGACAGTTCATGAGCTGTTTGCAAAACCTGTTCTTCAGACTCTGCGCCACAAGGCCCTGAAATGATCAATGGCTCGTCTTGTTGGGTTATCCAGCTATTAAGTGCTTGTATTTTCAATTTATTGTATTAAACGGATGTCAAATGTACTATCTTTTAAGCAAAAATGACAGTTCTATCACCGCAAATAGAACGGTTTTATAATCAATCATTTAGCTTTGAAATAGTACCCTATTTAAGGTATTGTCTTTGCCTGACAAATATCGGAACTTTGTAGTGTGCTAGAAGACATGACATATGAAAAACCAACTCGACAAGAGTTTAGTTGTCCTTTATTGCCTTTTATAGATTGCTGTAAAAAGCACAAAAAGTGTTGCAAAAAACACAAGGATGGTGACCGTTGTAAAAAATGCCCTGGTCGCAAACATTAATTTCCGTTTTTTATTATTTTTTCTATCTTTAGTTTACTAATAACTAAATTTTTAAGCTATGAAAAAATTATTTGCTATTGCCTTATGTACTATTGCTTTTGGAGTAAAAGCACAAACTATTGAAAGTGGAAGTCATTCAACAACAGGTTATGTGAAATCTGATGGAACCATTGAAAACTCTTCGCACTCAACTAAGGGTTATATTAAATCTGACGGAACGATCGAAAATTCTTCACACTCAACGATTGGTTATATTAAAAGTAATGGAACGATTGAAAACTCTTCACACTCAACCATTGGTTATGTAAAAAGTGATGGAACAGTAGAAAACTCTTCGCACTCAACTATTGGATATGTAAAAAGCGATGGAACAGTAGAAAACTCTTCACATTCAACTATTGGTCATGCCAATGGTGTAAAAAGAGAGTGGGCTGCAGTCGTTTATTTTTTCTTTAAGTTTTAGAAAATAAATCCCTTGATAAAAATCCCATTCGATGTTTCGAATGGGATTTTTTTATCGGCAATACTTCATCAAAGGTTGTTGTGCCGCCTGAAATCCTAGATTTAATGCTTGTTTCAAATCACTACAAGGATTTTGGTTTAAATTCACTTTAACTACACCTTTCCAATAATAAGCTTCGGCGTATTGAGGGCTTAATGTTGTGGCTATGTTCAAATCGTTTAAGCATAAAGCAAATTGCTGCATTTTACCAAATAAAATAGCTCGTCTTAAATAAAAATTTGGTTCATCCGGATTAAGCATAATTGCTTTATTATAATAACCCATTGCTTTATCCATTTGATTCAGATCGTCGTAACAGTTTGCTAAAACAAAATTAGCTTTGACATTATTTGCATCCAGTTTTAATACAGCTTCGGCATCAGCAATTGCTTTCGGAAAATCCTTCATCACATAATACACATTAGCTCTGCCTACATAAGCCTTAGAGTATTGCTTCAATTCAATGGCTTTAGTAAAATCTTGCAAAGCTTCATTCATTCTGTTAGTTTGTGCAAATAACAAACCTCTGTTATAATATCCTTTATAATAGTTTGGATTTTCTGCAATGGCTTTATTTAAATACTGTTGAGCAGGCTGATAATTTTTATTCAGCATATGTTCCGCTCCCAAACTATTTAGGGCTACAAACGAGTGAGGGTATTTATCAATAATATCTGAATATAAACCAATACTGTTTTTCCAAACCGCTGTTCTTACAAAAGACATACTACCCAAAACAACCATTAATCCTATGCTTAAGAACTTGTATTCTTTTTCTTTAAACTTTATTAAGCTAAATAAGATCAACCCCAGGCCAATAATTGGTAAATATAGATATCGATCGGCCGTTAATACTTCCCCAAAAGGAATGAACTGCAACACTAATAATAAATTAATGATAAAGAAACTCAAGCCAAGTATGACTATTTTGTTTTTACGTTTTACCAATCGATAACACAGTACGCCAAGTAAAATTAAAACAGCATAACCAACTGCAAGACTTAGTGTTTTGTTAGCAGGATAAGGGTAAATGACTGATAAATTAACCGGAAAAACAAATTTAGAAATGTACTGCCAAATGGCATAACCTGCATAACCAATACGTTCATGAATAGCAAACGCATGATTCTCGTTCATGAATTTATCTTCGGTTCGCGAATAAATAGTAACTACCCCAATGATAATTGATATGACGAAAAACGGGATCTTATTGATCAAACTCTTTGTCGAAAATTTCGGTTCTAAAAAATAATCAATAGCCAATAAGCACAACGGGAAACAAATAGCTGATGGTTTACTTAAAGCCGATAGGGCAAATAACACCAATGAAAAGATATAATATTTAGGCTGCTTTTGTTGGCTATAATTGACATAACAAATAAGCGCCGCCAAAAAAAAGAAAGAATAAAAAATGTTATTTTTAGCTGCAACCCAAGCCACTGTTTCAATTTGTGTGGGATGAAAACTAAACAAAACACATACTAAAAAAGCCAGCCATAGATTATTCGTTAGCTTTTTGAGCAGTAATAACACCAATAAAGCATTTATAAAATGGAGTGTTACATTAATGAAATGGTGCCAAAAAGCGGAGCCATGAAATAAAGTCCAATCGATAGCAAAACCAATCATTGTAACAGGGGCATAATTCCCTACATAATGTTTAGTAAAAAAAGCGTTTACATTAAACTGATGAACATCCTTGTTTTTAAGTAAAACGTCTGCGTCATCCCAACTGATAAAATTAGCGCTGAACAATTGAAAGAAAACCAACGGAAAAACCAACGCCAACAACAAAACCATCACTAATTGTGGTTTCAGTACCAGGTTATCTTTAATTTTATTCACCAAACAAATTTAAGCTTTGTTATTAAACAACCATACATATTCTTAAATTTACATCATGCCAAAACTATCGGTTGTTATAATTACGTTTAACGAAGAAAAAAACATTGCTCGTTGTTTAGAGTCGGTGAAAGATATTGCCGATGAAATTGTAGTATTGGATTCTTTCAGTAAAGATAAAACCAAACAAATTTGTGAATCGTACGGCGTTAAATTTTTTGAGCATGCTTTTGATGGGCATATCCAACAAAAGAACAGAGCTATCACTTACTCTTCTAATCCTCACATTTTATCTTTAGATGCGGATGAAGCCTTAGATGAAACTCTCAAAAATTCTATCAAAGAAGCCAAACAAAACTGGACGCATGATGGCTATTACATGAACCGTTTAACCAACTATTGCGGCCATTGGGTAAAACACTGTAACTGGTATCCGGATACAAAATTACGGTTGTGGGATAGCCGCAAAGGTTCTTGGACAGGCATTAACCCACACGATAAATACGAATTAAACGAAGGTGATAAAAACACCAAACATTTAAAAGGTGATATTTTACATTATAGTTATTATACCCAACAAGATCATTACAAACAGGTTGAATACTTTACCAATATTGCCGCTAAAGCTTTTGTAGAAGCCGGTAAAAAAGCGCCATTCTATAAATTAATTGTTAACCCTATTGCTAAATTTATAGATCATTACATTTTACATTTAGGTTTTTTAGATGGTAAAGCGGGTTATTTAATTTCGCGTATATCAGCCTACGCTGCTTACTTAAAATATAAAAAGATCAGACAACTTTATAAACAACAAGCCCTTGCAAAATAATCCTACCATAATCATTAGTCGTACCGACAGCATTGGCGATGTTGTATTAACCTTGCCATTGGCCGGTATTATTAAACAGCATTTACCTCATTGCAAGATCGTTTTTTTAGGAAGGAATTACACAAAAGACATTATTGCTTTATCCGAACATGTGGATGAATTTGTAAGTTATGATGACATTTTAAAACATGCTGAAAAAGACCAGATAGAGATTATAAAAAAATTAAACGCCACTCATATCATCCATGTTTTTCCAGTAAAAGAAATTGCTTTCTTGGCTAAAAAAACCGGCATTAAAAACCGTATCGGCACCACAAACCGTTATTATCATTGGCTTACCTGTAATTTTAAAGTAAAACTCTCCCGCAAAAATTCTGACCTGCACGAGTCTCAATTGAATTGTAAATTGTTAGGTCCACTAGGTATAAACGAAATATATTCATTACACGATTTAGCTACTTATTACGGTTTTAGTAAAGTGCCAGGTCTCGAGAATTCGTTTAAGGAATTAACCAGAACCATTAAACGAAAAATCATTCTACATCCTAAATCTAAAGGTAGTGCACGCGAATGGGGACTAGATAATTTTTCGAGATTGATCAGTTTATTAGACCCTTCTAAATACACTGTATTTATAAGCGGCACGCAACATGAAGGCGAGTTATTAAAAACACTTATTTCAAAACATCCTGAAGTAATTGACATTACAGGAAAAATGAACCTGCAACAATTTATTGCTTTTATTGATCAATGCGATATATTAGTGGCAGCCAGTACTGGCCCATTACATATTGCAGCAGCTTTAGGCAAAAAAGCCATTGGCCTGTTTGCCCCTATGCGTCCTATTCATCCCGAAAGATGGCGACCTATTGGTGCACAAGCTCATTATTTAGTGCTCAACAAAGAATGTTCTGATTGTCGTAAAAATCATGATTGCCACTGTATACGAGAGATCCAGGCTTTAGACATTTTAACGGTAATTGAAAAAAACTAAACAACCTATCGTTCCGCCATTTAGTTTCTGACATAGAAAAAGAAAATAAAATTCATACATTTAGCTTTAAGATAAATGAAATCGTTAAAACATAAGGTCATTTGGATCACCGGCGCCTCATCAGGTATTGGTGAAGCTTTAGTGCATCTTTGCGCTAAGCATCACGCCAATATTGTTCTATCATCACGCCGTGTAGATGAATTAAAACGCGTAGCCAAAGAAGCCGGATTGAACGAAACTAATTCTCTTATTCTACCATTTGATTTAGCTGATACCAGCCGGGCCGAAGATTATGTGAAACACATCATTAAAACCTTTGGCAAGATCGACATCTTAATTAATAATGGCGGACAAAGTCAACGCTCTGAAGCCATTGAAATATCTCAGGAAACCGAACGCAAATTATTCGAAATTAATTATTTCTCAGCAGCACATCTATCTAAAGCAGTGTTGCCTCACATGATCAAAAACGAAAAAGGTAAAATCGTTGTCATCAGCAGTATTGCCGGTAAATTTGGGTTTTATTTGCGCTCCACCTATTCTGCAGCAAAACATGCATTGCATGGTTATTTTGAAAGTGTGAGGTTAGAAGTTGAAAAACATGGGGTAAGTATATTAATTGTTTGTCCCGGAAAAATTAAAACCAACGTATCCATTAATGCTCAAAGTGCTGAAGGGAAAACTCATAATTTAATGGATGAAAGCCATGAAAATGCCATGAGTGCCGAAGATTGTGCCGAAGTGATCGTTAATGCCATCATCACAAATAAAGAAGAAATTTTTGTAGGAGGTAAAGAATTACTGGCTGTAAAGATCAAACGTTTCTTCCCAAAACTCTTTGGCAGAATAATCAGAAAACAAAGTCCTTATTAAGTTTTATACTCATTATAATAATTATATTTGTTTAGTGAAGATCAAAATCCTTATATCATTCCTGTTTTTTGCCATTGTAGTTCAATCTCAGGACATTCACTTTTCGATGTACAATTTATCGCCACTTAGTATGAATCCGGCCAATACCGGAAATTATAATGGAGGTTGGCGCATTATGGGAAACTATCGAAGCCAGTGGAAAGAAATTTCGAGAGCTTATAACACCTACTCTATTGGCGGTGATATGAATTTTTATCCTTACAATCAAAACGTAGCTGCCGGTATCTATTTTATCAGTGATAAATCCGGTGGAAATCTAAACGTTAATAAGATTTTTATTTCAGGTGCAATTCATAAAAAAATAGCGGGCTTTAAAATGAGTTTAGGTCTTCAACCCGGCGTAGTCATTAAATCACTCGACATCAATTCTCATACTTTTCCAAATCAATTAAACTGGAATACCGGAGAGTTTGACAATACATTAGCCAATAACGAATCCTTTACCAAACAACGCGTAGTGTACTTTGATTTAAATACCGGTTTCACTATTAGTAAACGCTTCAAGAAAATTGAGCCGGAACTTGGCGCTTCATTTTTTCATTTAACATCACCTAATGAATCTTTTTACGACAAACAAAACAAATTGCCAATTAGACAAATTTATACTGGGTCATTACGCTATTTCATTAATAACAAAATAGCTGTAGTACCCAATACAGTAGCTAATGTGACAACAAAAGCCAATGATTGGATCTATGGGTTAAATTTAGAATACACATTGAGTAAGAACAGTTTTTATGATAATAAAATTTTTGGTGGCTTTATGTGGCGAAAAGGCGTAAAACGAATATCTGATGCCGCTATTGTAAACATTGGCTTCAAGCAAAATCAATACACTATTGGTTTTAGTTACGACATCAACGTGTCTCCATTAAAAACAGCTACTGATTATAAAGGCGCCTATGAAATTGCCTTAATTTATACAGGAAAAAATACACGTATCCATAAAAAACAAATTCCTTGTGACAGGTATTAAAATAACAATATTATTCATCATGTGTTTTGCATTTGGTTTTGCTCAAACCGATAGCGTTACGCTAAGCCGCATGTCAGCCAAAGACTTAAAGAAATTAGGCAACAATGCTGTATTACAAGGCGATCATAATTCAGCTGTAGATTATTATCAATTTTATTTAAAGACAAATAAAAACGACAGTAAAATTCAATACAAGCTGGCAGAATCTTATAGATTGACAAGAAACTATGAAAAGGCAGAGAAAATGTATATAAAAGCATACAATTCTGATCCTGAAAAAAATGTCCTTGCTTTATATTATTACGCCGATATGTGTAAAGCTTCCGCAAAATACGATAAAGCAAAAGAAAATTACGCAAAGTTTACTAAAGAGTATAAAGGCAAAGAAGCCAAACTTAAAAAACAAGCCAAAAAAGAAATTGTATTTTGCGATTCAGTAAAAAACATTGTTAACCAATCTCAAAAATTCGTTATTCAACACCTTGATACTTCTATCAATAAAGCGCACGTAGAATTATCTCCGATCTCAATAGATGAGAATACCTTGCTTTATGCTTCTTTAAGAACCGACAAAAAAGAATACATTACCGAAGGCGAAGACAGTGCTAATATTCCTGTAAGAAAATTTTATACTGCAAAAAAAATAAATAACATCTGGATATTTGAGGATGAGTTTATGGCAGGAACATATAATAAGCCAGGTGAAAATGTTGGTAATGCCACCTTCACTCCCGATGGAAATAAAATGTATTACACAGTTTGTAAACCTAACTGGAAAGGAATAACAGTTTGTGCTATTTACGTAACCGAAAAATTAAAAGGTGAATGGTCCGAACCTATCAAATTAAGTAAAACAATCAATAACCCCAACTATACAAGCACACAACCAGCCGTATGCATAGATCCTGTGAAAGGAAATGAAATTATTTATTTTGTAAGTAACCGACCAAAAGGAAAAGGCGGTTTAGATATTTGGTATTTTGTGTATGATAAAAAAAGGAAATTATACAAAGCACCGAAAAATGCAGGCATCAAAATCAATACCCCAAAAGATGAGTTAACTCCCTTTTTTGATAACGACACCAGAACGCTCTATTTTAGTACTGAAGGCATGGGAGGCTTAGGAGGCCTAGACGTATACAAAGTATTAGGTGATAATAAAAAATGGACAACTGCTGAAAATTTAGGGGAACCGATCAATTCTGGAGCTGACGATATTTATTACAGTATTTCTAAAAACAGAGAAGAAGGTTTTTTAGTTTCTAATCGTAAAGGAGGTGTGTCATTAAAAAATTCTACTTGTTGTGATGACATTTACAGCTATAAACAAACTTCCTACATTCATTTATTTGCTGCCGGCAACATTAAAGAATTATTGGCAAATAATACCTCTAATAATTTAGATAGCGCCTTGGTAGATTTTTATTTAATAGATAAAAAATATGAAGAACCGATTTTGATCAAAACCGTTCAGGTAGACAAACAAGGGAATTACAAAACCAGCATAGAGGCCGGTAAAGAATATAAATTAGTCCCTAAAAAAACCGGTTATTTATTAACTAACTCAAACCCTACTGTCATTAATACAAAAAATGAAAGTCAGGATAGGGTGATCGAAAACAATTTTAGTTTATCAAAAATTTCAACCAAAGCGATTGCTATAGAGAACATCAATTACGAATTCGATCGGTCGGATCTGATGAAAAACTCAACCATTACATTAGATACAACTATTTATAAGATCATGACACTCAACCCCGATATTATTGTAGAGATCTCTTCGCATACAGATGATAAAGGAAGTGATGAATACAATTTAAAGTTATCTCAAAAAAGAGCCGAGAGTGTGGTTAATTATTTAATTAGCAAAGGCATTGACAGAGGCAGATTAAAAGCACAAGGTTACGGAGAAACTACTCCTATTGCTCCGAATAAAAACAAGAATGGCTCAGATAATCCTGAAGGAAGGGCTAAAAACAGAAGAACAGAGTTTAAAATTATCGGAACCATTACCAACTTCGGTGATGATGAAGATTAAATAGATTTTACTTTTTTAATGAAGACTTGTTCCAAATAAAACAAATGTTCTTGCCATGTAATTGTATTGTTCTTGTGTAAATCTGCAACGGCAAGGTTTAAAGTAAGTCATGAAATTATCTAATGGCGGCGTATAATAATTACTATTAGCATCTTGGGGTCCGGGTTGAAAATTACAGTGAGCTCCTGTAACTTCTCCCTGAGGATGAGGATCTGCTTCGGTATCACAAAAACCGTCGCCTGTAGTATAGCATCCATTTCTAATTACTAATTCATTTCCGGCTTCAAATGTGTGAGGTAATCCAAAAAAATGTCCCATTTCATGTATCGCTGTTGAGGAAGTGAAAACGCTTTTTTGCATCACAATTCTATTACAACCACTCGGGCTCATCTGTCCTGCGTAACCGGCTGCTCCCGCTGGAGTAATAATGTTTTCAACTAAAAAAATATTAATGGTTTTGTCGACACAGTAATTTGGGAAACATGTGTTTTCATCAGGTACATCTCTCCACTCATTGTAATTATAGTTTGGAATATAATTAACACTACATTTTTTAAAAGTGATGCAAATCGGTTTCCATTTATCATTTAAGGTCTCAATGCACACATCCAGATCAGAAGCCACCACGCCTGTTTGCATATTACTATCTAATACAATGTGAAATACAACAGACAATTCTCTGTTTAAACACGTATCATGTGGTAATAAAGAAGACGTTCTTTGAGTGCGCTGAAAATGATTTTGTAATTGTGCTTGCGTCATTTTATTTCCACATTCTACTCCTTTTTGAGCATTCAAAAAAAATGGCGCTAAAACAAAGATAATGATGAGTCTATTTAGCATTAATTGTGTATTTTTAAATTATATTTGTTTTCAGTAAATGTAGTAAAAAGAATATAGATGCATAAATTTCGACTTAATATTATCACTCTGTTTATTTTATGCATTTTTTTTGTTTCTAAAACTTTTTCTCAAACGATAACCGCAACCGCTAATGAAGGTTGTGCGCCATTAGTAGGTGTTCAATTTACCGGTTTAAGCGGAGCATCAAATATTCAATGGGCTTTTGGTGATGGCACCTTTTCTAACATTAATAACCCCACCCATACATTTAGTTCTCCCGGCAACTTTGTGTCTACATACACCGCTGTAGTTTCAGGAAACCCGGTAACTCAAACTTTAAGTATTAACGTGCATGGCAAACCCACTCCTAATTTTTCGGTTAACATTTCTCAGGGTTGTGTTCCTTTAAACGTATCGTTTACAGATCTATCTACAAACCCCGGCGGCACCTTAACGCCACAATGGCAATGGTCATTCGGTGATGGAGGAGTAAGTAACGTCCAAAATCCAAATTATAATTATACCATTCCCGGAACCTTTAACGTTACATTGATCTATAAAGATGGTTACGGTTGCGATAGCGTTATCACAAAAACCGGTTTAATAAAAGTATCTAATAAACCAACCGTGGTTATTACTAATACTCCCACTTCCCTAAATGCTTGTGCTGCTCCATTTACAGCTACCTTCAGTGGATCAACATCAAGTAGCAACAGTACAACGGGCAGCACTTCCTTAACTTATAGTTGGAATTTAAATGGAGCAAGTTCATCGGCTGCAAATCCTCCTCCGGTTACATTTACTGCAACAGGTTCTTTTCCCGTATCATTAACTTGTACTGACAATACAAGTTGCAGCAATAGCCAAACCGTTATGGTTACAGTTCAGGCACCTGCAGTAAAAGCATCGTTAAATAACAAAGCCTGCTTCAATGTCAATTTTTCAGTAAGAGATACTTCCTCATCTAACTATTCTCAATGGAATTTTGGCGATGGAACTCCGGTTCAAACTGTATTTCCTCCAAACACATTTGTTCATGTTTATACTACACCGGGCATATATACCATTACAGCTACTACTTTTTTAGGTACCTGTTCGGCTACCAAAACTTATACTGTAACTGTAGAAAAAGTGGTGGCCAATTTTACGGCTCTTCCTCCTTTTAGTTGCAATTCTCCTTTAGTTGTAAACTACACCAATACCACTACCGGTGCTATTACTTATACCTGGAATTTTTCGGGGGGTGGGCCAAGTTCCAATTTAGCCAATCCCACACACACCTTCACTCAAGGCAGTTTAAATCCCTTTACTATTTTCCCGTCGCTGCCATTACAAGCTACTTTAATTGCAACTAGTGCGGGGGGTTGTGTAGATAGTATTACCAAAGTGCTCGACACACTTCAACGACCTACCGCTTTCTTTTTTACAGATAAGATGCAAGGCTGTAATCCGCTCACGGTTACTTTTAGAGATACAAGCAGAACGAACCCTAACTCGCCAATTGTAAATTATACCTGGAATTTTGGAGATGGAACTCCTGTAAATGCCGGAGCTACAAACACATTAGTAACCCATACATATACAACACCTGGAGTCTATTATGCAACGTTAGTTGTACAAAATAGTTTAGGTTGTAAAGACACCTCGTTTAAATGGCCCATACATGTTGCTACACCGCCTCACACCAGTTTTTCTTTTTCTCCTAGTATTGTTTGCCCTAACGAACCTGTTGCTATTACTAATTTAACTCCATTGGTTGACTCTGTAAATCATTGGCATTTAACATCAGACGCCAGTTATTTTTCTCATTGCATCAGCGACGCTAATCCAAGTTGGCAATATAATCATACAGGAACTTTTCCTCTTACTTTATCCGCTTATAGTTTTGGTTGTCAACACGACACGACCCTACCTGCTCAGGTCACGGTAAAAGGCCCCATTGTTTCCGGTAGATTTTATACCAGGTGTGATTCAGTTTATAAAGTTAAATTCAATTTATTTTTACAAGATGCAGCCTTTGCCGAAATTCGTTATGGTGATGGTGATAGAGACACAGTATACACCAGTGGCATGCACACTCTTAATCATATATATGCCACTACAGGTGATTATACAGTCGTTATAAAAGGCGAAAATTCCTTAACAGGTTGTATACCATTTTATGACACCTTAAATGTGAAAGTTCGAAAAATAAAATCGATCATCACAAGCCAAGGAATAACGTGCGCAGGAGATCCCACCATTTATGATGCCTCTGCCAGTGAAGATGTAGACGGTGTATGTGGCGTTGGTTATATTTGGTTTTTTGGAACCGATCCACCGGTAATTACAGATAACTCAAGTACAAGTTACGCTATGGGTGCAGGCACTAAATCTATTTCACTGGTAGTAAAAGATGTAAATGGATGCCGAGACACCAGCAGAACAACGATCATCGTAAGCTATGTTACTGCAAATGCAATATTATCTAATACTATTGGTTGTGTTCCTTCTTTTAGCTTAACCGCCACACAAAGTGCCACTTCAAATACAACTATTACAGGTTATAGCTGGAATTTTGGAGATGGCAGCCCTCTCCAATCAGGCTCTGTTTTCTCTCACACTTATGTTACTGCAACGCCTCCTTCTACAACTTATAGCATCGCATTAACAGCTACCAATATTAATGGCTGTAGCGACACAAAACTATTTCCTGTAGTAATGAATGCACCTTTTTCACCAACTATTATTCCAGGATCCTCTACTCAAATTTGTGCGGGCAAAACTGTTACTCTTACAACAAGTGCAACTGGTGCAAACACCTACACATGGAGTTATGGTGATGGTGCCACTGCTGTAAACACTAATACTCTTGTTATTCATACATATACCACCGGAGGAAATTACAATGCTACATTAAACTTGGCAGATGCAGCAGGATGTAAAGCAAATTCTGCACCTTATATTGTTCAGGTACAAAATTATCCTGATGCTATCTTGTCTTATACTAATCAGAATAATCCAACAAAACAAAATGCCTGTGCAGGCTCCACTGTTTTGTTTTCTGATAATTCTATCAATCCTTATTTACCAAATACCAGAGATTGGGATTTCGGAACAGGTGGTGGCCCTGTAGTTGGTAATCAAACCGTTGGAACAACTTACACATCAGCAGGAAATTTTACAGTTACTTTAGTAAACTGTACGCCTTTTGGTTGCTGCGACACTACCAAACAAAACATAAGAGTATACAGTGCTACTGCCGACTTTAACATAAGCAACACAGCTATTTGCAAAGGCGAGGCAATTGCTTTTACGATAAAAGACAGTACAAATGTATTTGTATGGGGATGGGATTTTGGAGATGGTACTGATTACAATCTTAATCCACAGTCACCTATTTCTCATAACTACAATTACCATCCTCCCGGAGGAACAACCAATGTTTCATTAACTTATTATACAGCTGATTCGGCCTGTAAATATTCGGTTGTTAAGCCTATCAATATTTATCAGGTTATTGCCGACTTTAACAGAAACAACGAAATTCAAATGTCTGATACAGCCCATTGCATTGGCACTACCGACAACTTTAATAATACCTCGCAAAATGCAAATACTTATAGTTGGGATTTTGGAGATGGCCAAACAACAACTACAACTAATCCGTCTCACCTTTATGCCAGTCCGGGAATATATACGGTTTCTCTTTATATTGCAGACAATGTTCATAATTGTAAAGACACGATTAAAAAAACAATGGAGATTTTTCCTGAACCTGTTTTAAGTTTAAGTGGTAAAGACACTTGTCAAAATAAACCGACACAATTAAGCGTCACCGGCGGCTTAACTTATACCTGGTCTCCATCAGCCGGTTTAAATAATCCTAATTCTTCAAACCCTATTGCAACATTAAGTACCAGTACGATATTTTCTGTAACCGCTAATAACATTTATGGTTGTGTAGGTGCTAATACTTTACAAGTAAATATTATAGAGCCTCCTACACCAATATCCTGGGATACTAGTATCGTTATTGGTCAAACGGCTACTTTACCGGGTTACGTTGGTTCGGGCTACACTTATTCATGGACGCCAGGCGATTATTTAAGTTGCACTACCTGTGTTAATCCTGTAGCTACACCAACTGTGGATTATATATACAGCGTAACTGTTTCTGATCGTTTAGGCTGCTTTCAAAGAGTAAATACATATACAGTGGACATCCTGCCTTTAAGTAGTGTAGATGTTCCTACAGCCTTTACTCCAAATGGAGATGGCATTAATGATTTTATAAATGTAGATGGCTGGGGAATAAAAAAATTAAATTATTTCAGAGTGTACAATCGTTGGGGAGAATTAATTTACGAAACAAATGATCTTAAAGCCGGATGGGATGGCTTTTACAAAGGCGTTCCACAGAATATGGAAACGTATGTGTATCAAACAGAAGTAGTAACATATATTGACACAGCTCCAATTATAAAAACAGGTTATTTTAAACTCCTCCGATAATTGGGGAGTTAAATTATATTCCTTTCAATTTACTTATGTAATTGTTTATTGATGAAAAAAAAACGCACCTACTTTCTCATAATTATTTTAGTTCTTGTATTAGTTGCTATACCACTTATTTACTATTATCCGCGATTAACTCGTTTAATGAACGAGCCTAAAAAAATTGCCGATCTGTTTTTAACCGCATCCAGAATCAGTTCTTTTAGTGTAAATTTTTTACTGATAAACATTGGCATTTTTTCATCAGCTGCGATCATTGATCTGGTTGTTTTAGGATGGAACAAATGCGCGCTGAAGCGACTTTTTTTTATTCGCAACCCAACATCCAGAGGCGATCTATGGTGCTGGGTATTATCACTATTCAGTTTATATGATTTTTTTACTTTATTGTTTTCATTCGGTTTATTTTATGTCTTATCCAGTGTAATTGTAAAAGCTGGAGGCTTTAGTCTTATTCAATTAATTCCTATCCCTTTTCTTCAGTTTCTGACGATAGTTGTTTTAGGAGATCTAAAGCATTACCTATGGCACAGATTAATGCATTTGATGCCATTCTGGGAACTACACAAGTATCATCATTCGGCTACCGAATTTAATTTGATCACTAACTCAAGAAGTCATTTTATTGAAAAGGGAATCCTCACTATTTTTGATAGCATCTTGTTTTCTCTACTAGGTGCCCCAGTTGAGTATTTTATACTTTATACAATTTTAAAAGAGTTTTATGATCAGCTACTTCATTCCGACATCAACTGGTCTTTAGGTTGGTTTGGTAAATATATATTTATCTCTCCCAGAGCACATAAAATTCACCATGCTAATCACGCCGATTTTCATGATAAAAATTTTGGGACGATGTTGATCTTTTGGGATAAGCTATTTGGCACCTATTTAAGTTCTGATGCTAAAATAACCATTGGTGTAGAAAACAATCAATATAACAAAAATGGATTTTGGCGTGATATGCTGGAAGGCTGTGGATCTTTCATAAAGGCCTCGCAAAACATTATTAAAAACAAATTCTCTTTTTTGTCTTCCTAAATTATCTTTTCCATTTTAATGTTTGCTCTTTCATAATGTCCGGCTTCCATTTCAATTTCTTTAAATCCATATTTAAGATATAAATGTATAGCAGAGCTTAAACCTCTGTTAGAATATAATATAAGTTTATGAATGCCTAATCGTTTGGCTTCATTAAAGCAATGCAGCATCAATGCATTTCCAATACCTAACCCTTGAACGCTATCAGTGACTGCCATTTTAGCTAATTCATAAACGCCATTTTCTACTTTAAGCAACGAAACAGTGCCTACAATTTTCTCTTGATACTTTGCATAATAGATGTAACCTTCTTTGTCAAGTATTTCTTCTTTAGGATTAGAGAGTTGTAACACATCAATGTCTTCTACTTTAAAATATTTTTCAAGCCACTCAATATTTAAAGTTTTAATATGACTCTTTAGCTCTTCTGTGTAATCAATAATATCAACTCTATCACCATGTGATTTAGGCTGAGAAATCACTAAAAAAGACAGATCATTCATTTCTTTATTCGCTACTTTATGCAAAGTATTATTCGGAATATGAATACTTTCGTTTTCTGAAACTATTTTTACTTCTCCGTTTATTTCAAACGTCGCTTTTCCTGATAACACATAAAACACTTGTTGTGCCTGTCGGTGATAATGCAAGGCTTCTGAACTTCCGTTCGGCATAAGTTCTTCAATCACACTTAAATTATCAGATCTTAAAAGATGCCAACCATCGCAGTTTTGACCCCATTTATAATGTTCTGAATTTTGAATTGACTTAATCATATAAATTAAAAAAGATTGCCTATAAAGACAATCTAAAATTAAAAAATTACTTATAATGAAATGCTAATCTTCTCTGATTATTTTCTCTTAACTCTTACTTTGGCTAAATGAATTATATTCATTTTATCCAACAGTAAAATAATTGGATAGGTAGGATCAAACTCATACCACTTAGAAGCAAAGTTAGGTCTTGAACCACGATGATGATGATTGTTTTGAAACAACTCTCCCATCATTAATATATCTAACACCAACGTGTTTTTTGATTTATCTCCTGATTTAAAATTACGATAACCGTACTTATGTCCTGCCCAATTAACAATAGCACCATGGATGGGTCCTATTAAAAAATGAATTGGTAAAAACAAGTACATCCACCAGTGTGTAGCAAAGGCCACATAAAAAGCAACATATGCCGCACCAAAACCAATTCTGGTAAACCAACTATCTGCTATTCTATCAATGGCAGGATACTCAGGGAAATTACGATCAAATTTCTCTTCAATAACTACTCTTTTATTTAAAACATCATTGTATATTTTTTTAGTGTGCATCATCATCGTGAACACTTCTTTAAAAAAATGGGGTGTGTGAGGATCTTTTTCTGTATCACTGTAGGCATGATGCATACGATGTAAAATAGCGTAAGCTCTGGGATTTAAGTAAGATGAGCCCTGGGTGATCCATGCAAATAAATAAAAGAATTTTTCCCAAAATTTATTCATGGTAAACATTTTATGTGCACCGTAACGGTGTAAAAAGAAGGTCTGTCCGAAAAGAGATAAGTACCAGTGAAGTATAAGAAATAAAAAAATAATCATTTTAAAGCGCATTAAATTACGCTTTACAAGGTCGGGATTAATAATGGTTAAACGATTTATTCTGTCGAATAATTGTGATTATTTGTGCTTACATCTGCAATAACTGATATATCTCATACAACTTGGCTATAAATTACTCAACAACCAATTTACCTAAAGCAATTATCGATTCGTTATTGGTCACATAATAAAAGTAAACTCCTTGATATAAATTATCTCGCGAAATGATAACCTCATTTTTTTCTAAGTTGTTATATGTTTTTACGATCCTTCCAAAAACATCAATAAGTTTAATCTCAGTATCTGTTACGAAAATTAAAGGGTCAACAATAATCTTAGTGTGATCCGTGAATGGATTAGGGTAAATCGAAACAGCCTGATCATTTAAGCTTTGATCACTCATTCCTGTGGTAAGTGCTACCGTAAATAAAGTAGAATCGATGTCATCAGGTATTATACCTGGTGTACAGTTAGTAGGTGTTCCGCCTCCACTTGTTAGCACTAATCTAAATTTATGGTTACCTGCCGGTAAATAGCCCAGATCAAACGTATCGGTAGTATTACAAATGACTGTTAACATACCTATACAATGATGTGTATTAGCGTCAGTCATTAAACCCACTGTTGTGTGATTTTTCTGATCAAGCGGGCAATCTCCTGATGTAAATGACAGCCCAACATAAATTTTTACATGATCTGTTACGGATGGCGATTGCGGGTCAATGGTGAATCCTAAAATAGAACCTTGCCCAAATGACATTACTGAAAAAAAGAAGCCGCACAGAAATAGGAAGATTTTTTTCATGGCTAACAATTTTAATGAATTAATCCTACTACAAAATTAGGAAATTAGTATTAAAAAGTAAATCTACTTATACTTTAAGTTTTACAATCCTACCAAACCGTTATTAAACAAAAAATCCATCCGCCAGCTGGCGGATGGATTTTTTAATATTATGTGAATTTTATTTATCCGTTCAATGCTTCTGCACCTGCAACGATCTCAAGGATCTCAGTTGTAATAGCTGTTTGACGAGCTTTGTTATAACTGATCTTAAGATCACGTAACATATCTTTAGCGTTATCTGTTGCTTTATGCATCGCTGTCATACGAGCGCCATGCTCAGAAGCTAATGAATCTAATAAAGCTTTATAGAATTGTGTTTTTAATGAACGAGGGATTAAATCACTGATGATAAATTCCTTACTTGGTTCAAAAATATAATCTACAGAATTTTTAGCACCACTCTCTGATTTAGTTGTAATAATTGGTAAAAATTGTTCGCTTTGTACGATTTGTACAGCGGCATTTTTAAACTGATTATACACTAAGACTACTTTATCAAATTGTTTGTTTGCAAATGCTTCCATTACTACTTCAGCAATCGGCACAGCATTTTCATAAGTTAACTTATCAAAGATCTCATTTAAATTATGTGGTAGATCAGATCCGTGTATATGATAATCTGTACGTTTAAACGCATCGTTTGCTTTTTTTCCAATACTGATCACAGAAACGTTTTGTCCGACATAATCATTATTAATTAAACTCCAGGTTTTTTTAATAACATTCGCATTAAACGCTCCTGCTAAACCACGGTTAGAGGAAATTGTGATAATTAAAATATTTTTTTCTTGCGTAGCAGTTCTTGCAAATACATTTTCAGAAGTATCTAAACTTGCACTTACATTTTGTAATATTTCTTGCAACTTATTAGCGTAAGGACGCATTGTCGTAACTGCATCTTGTGCACGTTTCAACTTAGCAGCACTCACCATTTTCATGGCACTAGTGATTTGCATGGTTGAACCAACTGACGTTATTCTATTTCTTACTTCTTTTAAATTTGCCATCTTTATTTAGTTTTTAGTTGTAGGTGTTTAGTTTTTAATAGTGTTATTAAAAACTAAACACTAAACATTTAAAACTTATTTTAGTTGTATTTTGCTGCTAACTCTTTTGCTGTTGCTTCTAAAGCACCAGTGATTTCATCATCAAATTTACCTGCTTTTAAAGCATCTAATTGTGTTTTATTTCTTAATTCACAAACAGCTAAAAATTCTTTTTCGAACTCACGTACTTTATTTACCGGAACTGAACGTAATAAGTTTTTAGTTCCTAAATAAATGATTGCAATTTGTTGTTCAACACGTAAAGGCGCAGCGTTAGCTTGCTTTAAGATCTCCACGTTACGAGCACCTTTATCTAATACTGATTTTGTAGCGGCATCTAAATCAGAACCGAATTTAGAGAACGCCTCTAACTCACGGTATTGAGCCTGATCTAATTTTAAAGTACCAGCTACTTTTTTCATTGATTTAATTTGAGCGTTACCACCTACACGGGATACAGAGATACCTACGTTAATAGCCGGACGAACACCTGAGTTAAATAAGTTAGTTTCTAAGAAGATCTGACCATCCGTAATAGAAATTACGTTAGTTGGAATGTATGCAGAAACGTCACCCGCTTGTGTTTCAATGATTGGTAAAGCTGTTAATGAACCACCACCTTTAACGATCGGTTTTAACGACTCAGGTAAATCATTCATGTTTTTAGCGATCTCATCAGAAGCATTGATCTTAGCGGCACGCTCTAATAAACGACTGTGTAAGTAGAATACGTCACCAGGATACGCTTCACGCCCTGGAGGACGACGTAATAATAATGACACCTCGCGGTAAGCTACAGCCTGTTTAGATAAATCATCATACACGATCAATGCAGGACGACCGGTATCTCTAAAAAACTCACCCACTGCAGCACCAGCAAATGGCGCGTAGAATTGCATTGGAGCAGGATCAGAAGCATTAGCTGCTACTACTACAGTATAAGCCATTGCGCCGTTCTCTTCTAAAGTACGAACTACGTTAGCTACTGTAGAACCTTTTTGAGAAATAGCTACATATATACAGAATACCGGTTTACCAGCATCATAAAATTCTTTTTGATTGATAATAGTATCCAACGCCACAGTTGTTTTACCTGTTTGACGGTCACCAATGATCAACTCACGTTGTCCACGTCCAATTGGAATCATCGCATCAATTGCTTTGATACCAGTTTGTAACGGCTCATTTACCGGTTGACGGTAAATTACACCCGGAGCTTTACGCTCTAATGGCAATTCATAAGTAACACCTTGGATAGGCCCTTTACCATCGATAGGATTTCCTAACGTATCAATAACACGACCTAACATGCCTTCACCAACTTTAATAGAAGCGATACGCCCTGTACGTTTTACCGTAGATCCTTCGCTAATACCAGTACTAGCGCCTAATAATACAGCACCAACGTTATCTTCTTCAAGATTTAATACAATTCCTTGTAATCCTGTTTCAAATTCGATCAACTCACCTGATTGAACTTTAGATAAACCGTAAATACGAGCGATACCATCACCAACTTGTAATACAGATCCAACTTCTTCTAATTCAGCTTCGGATTTAAAGCCTGATAATTGTTGTCTTAAAATTGCAGATACTTCTGCGGGTTTTACTTCAGCCATTGTTATTTATGTTTACGTAATATTATTTATAACTTGATTTACTCAATGTGTATTGGTACTTATTCGCGAACTCCTCTTGTGTTAACTGGAAAGAGGTAAATCCAGCATTAATGTTATCGTTTATTTTTGTTGCAACTTCTTTGGTTAATCTTTCGTCTTCTTCTGTAAAATCAGCCGATTGAATGCTGTATAAACGAGCATATTCTTTGTATTCAGGCTCAGTTTTAACGTAAAAATTCACTAATTCTACTGCCGCACTTTTTAATTTATCCAAATCCTTGTGAACTTCCATCGCTTCTAATTCTCCCTTCACTCGCTTACAAGTTTCTGCTAATTCTTTTAGCTCTGCTTGAATTTTAGTTGGCTCATACGTTCTGCATGCTTCAAAAAAATGTTTTTCAGCATTTGACGCTTGGCTAACCTTATTTACTAACTGATCGTTCACCAACAATACATCTTTTTTTGATGGACCACAAGCCACCAAAAAGATCATCGCAAAAGTTAATATCGAAAAGATTTTTTTCATTTTATCTTTATTATTAGTTTAATGCTTTATTTGTTAATTCTTTTTTCAAGTTAGATAACTGACGAGAAACCGATTTATCAATTTGCTTATCGCCAACTTTTAATATAAATCCACCAATTAGGTCAGCATTTGTTTTTTCAACTAATTCAACTTCGCCATTTAATTGTGTTTTTACTAGATCTAATGCTTTTTGTTTAGTTGCAGCATCTAAGCCATTAGCTGATGTTACAATAGCAGTTAAAATATTTTTTTGCGTTTTATATTGTTCGATAAAACTAGCAGCCATTTCCGGTATGATCGATTCTCTTCTTTTAGAAGCTACGATTGTTAAGAATCCGGAAGTGATCGGATTGAACTTACCTTCAAATACCGCTTTAATAGTAGAGATCTTTTTATCTGCTTTAATAATAGGGCTGTTTAAGAATAATACAAACTCGTGTGAATTTTCACAAACAGATTTAACCTGAATCATATCAGCATAAACTGCTTCTAATTGTCCTTTTTCTGTGGCTAAATCTAATAACGACTTAGCATATCTTGAAGCAACTATCATGATTAGTTAAGGTTTACGTCTTTCATTAAATTGTTTACCAACGCTTTTTGTTTGTCATCGCTTGATAATTCGCTGCGTAAAATTTTCTCAGCAATTTCGATAGACAAAGTAGCTACCTGGCTTTTTAATTCGGCAACAGCTGCATTTTTTTCAGCGCTAATTTGCTCGCGAGCTGATGACATAATTCTTTCAACATCTGCCTGAGCTTTAGTTTTTGCTTCAGCAATAATAGCGTCTTTCATGTCGCGTGCTTCTTTCAATAAGTTATCGCGTTCAGCGCGTGCTTCTGCTAAGTTTTTTTCGTTATTGGATTTCAACTCACGCATATCTCTTAATGCGCTTTCTGCACTTGCTAATGCAGTTTCAATACCTTTTTCACGAGTTTTGATCGCATTTAAAATTGGCTTCCAGGCAAATTTACCAAGGATAACTAATAATAAAATAAAAGTGATTGACGTCCAAAAAATCAAACCAATTGCTGGTTCAATTAAACTTGATAAAATAACTAAACTATTCATGTTCTATCGTTTTGTATTATTTAAATTCTTTTTTTATAACCAAATAAATTAAACTAAAGCTATTACCAACCGTAATAGCTTTAGTTTGTTTTGTGAAGATTACTACGAAATTAAAGCAACTACTACACCGAATAATGCAACACCTTCTACAAGGGCTGCCGCGATGATCATAGCTGTTTGAATTTTCGAAGTAGCTTCCGGTTGACGTGCAATGGCATCCATTGCGTGTCCACCAATTTGTCCGATACCGATACCAGCGCCTATTACTGCTAAGCCTGCTCCGATTGCTGCGATACTACCTGTCATTTTTCTTTGTTTTTATTGGTTATTAATTATTTTATTTTTTAGTGCCCTACTACCAACTTTTCATCATCATCATTATGTCCTCCGTCTTCATTATGATCTGCTACTGCAGAGCCAATGAATAAAGCTGTTAACATAGTGAAGATATACGCTTGTAAGAATGCTACTAAACACTCTAATACATCAATAAATAATGCAAAGGCTACAGACACAGGAGAAAGTGCCCATGATTCGAAAATAAAAATCAATCCAATTAATGAAATCACGATGATGTGACCCGCTGCTATGTTTGCGAACAAACGTATCATTAAAGCGAAAGGTTTTGTTAAGATACCAACGATCTCAATTGGAATTAAGATTGGCCAAATTGCTTTAGGAGCATGAGGTAAGAAAATGTGAGACCAGTAGTTTTTATTACCATTAATGTTTACTATAATTAATGTGCAAGTTGCCATTACCAATGTAAAAGCAATATTACCTGTTAGGTTTGCAGAAATTGGAATTAAACCTAATACGTTGTTAATTAAAATAAGGAAGAAAACAGTCAATAGATATGGAACGTATTTATCTGCCGTGTGTCCAATATTTCCTTTTGCAATATCATCACGTACAAAAACGATCAATGGCTCAAAAAATGATTGCTTACCTTTTGGTGCTGATGTAACACCTTGTGTTTTGTACGCTTTAGCAATAGACGTAAAGATTAAAATTAAAATGATCGCTGTTAAAAGCAATTGAGCAACGTTTTTAGTGATCGAAAAATCCAACACTGTAGCATTTAACACTTCGTGTTTACCCTTTTCATCAACCTTTAGATCTAAAAATTGTCCGTGCTCGTTTGGTGTTGCAGAAGCATAATAAATTTTATCTTCAAAATTAACAAAGCGTTCTCCATTTCTTTCTACAACCTCTGTTCCATGAACATCATGATGAAAAGCTGATGACGAGAAAAACACCAAACCATTATTTGATTTCAGAATAACCGGTAAAGGAATTGAAACGGCATCGTGTCCTGCTCCCCATAAGTGCCATGAGTGAGAATCCAAGATATGTTCAAAAGCGATTTCAGCGATATTGATCTTTTTCTTTGGATTTTTTACCTCTTCATGATTAACGGCTGCCGCATCTTCATGATGAGGGGCCACAGCATTTTCCTGCGGCTCAGAAGCAGTTAATTTTACAGAAAAGGTTAAAAATAGGGCAAATACCAATAAATTGATACCTGAAAACTTCTTGAATATATTGATTTTACTAGTCATTACGCAAAAATTGAATTGTAAGCTTTAAAATTCGGGTGCAAATGTATGGATAAAATGCTGAAACCGAAAATATTTTTTGAGTTTTAGACAAAGGAAAAACTAAACTAATTAGCTCGTTTTTAAAAGACCACATAATCTTGTGGATTAATAGCAAAACCATTATACCACAACTCAAAATGCAGATGTGAGCCTTTACTGTTTTCGCCTGTGTTTCCAACAACGCCTATTGGTTCGCCGGCTTTAACGAAATCGCCTGTTTTTTTAGTGATAACAGAATTATGTTTGTACACACTGGTTAAATTATTACCATGTTGAATTTGAATGACATAACCATCTTCGGTAGTAAATCCCACAAAAATAACCGTGCCATCCAACGTTGATTTGATTAACTCATCTTCTTTGGCTACAATATCTACCCCAAAGTGTTCTTCGCGAATGTTGTAAGAGCTTGTAATTACCCCTTTTACCGGGCTAAAAAAGAAAAAATTACTTAATGCGTTCAATTTGTAAGCAGACACTTTATCACTGGTAGACTGGATCTGATTAGATTCGATCTCTTTCCTCAATTTCAGATCAGATTCGCTGGGCTTGATATCGATGCTTTTGTATTTCCCTGTAGAATCTTTAGTAGGTTTAGCTGGTTTTCCTTCTGTTTTTCCGGAAAACACATTTAACAAATTATTCATGTACCAATCTCTTGAAGAAAGCGTACTTTCTAAAGAATCTGCTCTGGCACTGATTTTTAAAATCGCAATGCGATCGTCAACATTACCATAACCCGGAATATACTCTCGTAAAGGAGTAAAAGCTACTAAACTGATCACTAATGTGGTCATCACAATCGTAACAGAACCTATTAAAATAATTAGTCCGAGAGGAGATAAACGTAAAGAAAATTTTTCGGCAAAGGAATCGTCATTTAAAATAACCAACCGGTATTTATTCCGTAATTGATTAGTGAAGATCTTCCAACGACTATTTTTGATTTCAGACATACGCGGGACACAAAAATATACTAAATTTACGATTTTGACGTTATTACTTTATTTTTGCGAACAATTTTGAGAAACCCATTGAAATATATTATCCTTAGTCTTGTTGCGCTATTAACTGTGTTTGGTTGTAAAACTAACAAAAACACATTTATTCACAGAGGATATCACAACCTTACTGCCCGTTTTAATGGTTATTACTATGCTACCGAAAGTATTAAGGAAGGTGAAGACAAGATCAGAACTACCTATAAATACGATTACGATCAGTTATTGCCCGTATTTTTAGTGCCAACTAACGAAACCGCTAAATCTACTTTTCCTGAATTTGATAAAGCCATCAAAAAATCTTCAAATTGCATTCAACGCCATACGATCAAAGACAAAAAAGGGAATGAAATATACAAGGCCGGAAAATGGATAGATAACAACTGGAATGTAGTTGGGATCTCACATTTTTATAAACGCGAGTTTTTTTCGGGGATCGAAGCATTTGAATATGTGATCAGAAGTTACAAATCAAGAGATAAGTACAAAGCCATGATTTGGCTAGCCCGTTCTTATAACGAAATTGGAGCGCCGTCTCAAGCTGAACCAGTGATTGGGCTATTAAAAGACGACAAAAAAATTTCTAAGTACGCCAAAAAAGAATTGCCCGCTGTTCGTGCTGATTATTACATCAGACGCGGTATGTATAAAGAAGCGGAAGAAGCTCTACAATCTGCTTTAAATGGTGGAGCTACTAAAAAAACAAATGCTTTTTTAAATAAGATGACTGCTTTGAAAAGTCGTCCGTCTAAAAAAACAAGAGCGCGCTACTCATTTATTTTAGCACAACTGTATGAACTACAAAAAGACAACAGAAAGGCCATACAATATTACAAAAAAACTATTTCGGCTAAGCCGGATTATGACTTGGTGTTTCATTCTAAAATGAAAATAGCACGTTTGTTTGATGTGAAAACAGGAAATGTTTCTAAACTGAAACGTGATCTGCAAAACATGACCCGTGATGTGAAAAATAAAGAATACTTAGATGTGATTTATTACACCCTCGGAGAGATCTACGAAAAAGAAAAAAATGACGTTTTAGCCATTAGTAATTACCAACTCTCCGTTCGTAACAGCACTCAAAACCCCAAACAAAAAGCTTTATCTTATTTGAAATTAGGTGAAATTAATTTTGAACAAGCTAATTATACAGCTTCAGGTGGATACTACGACAGTACCATGATCACTCTTCCTAAAGATTATAAAGATTACGACATCATCAATAAGCGAAAAACAACATTAGAAACCTTGGTTGGTTATATCAAAACCATTCAGCGTGAAGACAGTTTGCAACGCATTGCTAATATGAGCGAATCTGAGCGAAATCGTTTTTTAGATAAAATGATCGCAAAAATAGAAGAAGATGAAGAGCGTAGAAAAGAAGAACTTGAACTTGCAAATGCTCAAAACCAAAACCCTAATTTAAATCCTAACATTCCAAATAATGGCTTGCCAAATTTAGGCGATGGCAGCAAAGCAAATTGGTATTTTTATAATCAAACTACCCTGAGTTTTGGTATTAATGATTTTATTAAAAAATGGGGTAATAGAAAGCTAGAAGATAATTGGAGACGAAGTCAGAAAGCCTTAACGTTAGAAAACAATACTACTGAGAATGATACTACCGAAATAGAAAGTGGAAGCATTACACAAAAATCAAAAACAAAAGATAAGAAAAGCCGAGATTTTTATTTAACAGATTTGCCACTGAACGATTCATTAATGGATAAATCAAACACTAAAATTATTGATGCCTATTATAACTTAGGAAGCACTTACAAAGAAGAATTGAACAACAACAAAAAAGCGATTTCCTCTTTTGAAGATCTGAATAAGCGATTCCCCGACAACAAGTATAAACTATCTACCTATTATCAGTTGTACCGTATTTTTACTTCGGCACGTAACCAACAACAAGCCGACTTTTATAAAAATAAATTATTAAACGAATATCCAACCAGTGAGTATGCTCAGATCATTAAAAATCCAAACTATACTGCAGAAAAAAATGTAAAAAAAGATGAAGTAGAATTGTTTTACACCGAGACCTATAATGAATATGCCGAAGGCAAATATAGTCAAGCTATGTACCGTTGTTATTTATCTGACAACAACTTTGGCAAAAATGATTATAGTGCCAGATTTGCTTTTATTAAAGCCATGTGTGTTGGCAGAATGAGTGGTGCCGACTCATTAGAAAATGCCTTAAAACAATTACAAGTGCTGTATCCTAAAGATCCTGTTTCTAAACAGGCTCAAGAAATATTAGAAGTTTTATATAACCTTAAACATCCCAGCGAATCTAGTTCAAATACACCTGCTATAAATAATACTGATAGCTTAGTTTTAGATTTAAATGCAACACATTTTGTAATTGCCGTTTGCCAAGACAATGACGACTTAGCAAATGCATTTAAGTCGGGGCTGTCCACGTTTAATGCTAGTTTTTATAGTAACAATGACTTGGGCATTTCAAGCACCTTGTTTGGATCCTCAAATCAAATCACTATTATTAAACAATTTAAAAATGCCGAAGAAGCATTAACTTACATCGAAAATTTAACGAAAGATAAAACTGTTTTTAGTGGTAAAGTTGCTCCCGAATTATTCAACATCATGGCTATATCCAGTGTTAATTTGCAAAAATTGTATAGAAAAAAACAAATAAGTTACTATACTCCTTTTTATACCGACCATTATAAAAAATAAAATTACCTCACCAAAGTTACGTGTCCAATGTATTTATGGACATCGCCTCTAAAATCTGTAACTTCCATTTTATACACATAAACATCTTGTTTTGCTATGTCTTTGCCACCTTTAGCAGTGCCGTCCCATCCATGATAAATGTCGTTTGAATGACAGATCAATTCGCCCCATCTATCAAAGATCCACATCTCAAATTTATCTATGTTAGTTCCATAACCTGTAAAAAAATCATTAAGTCCTCCTGAAGAAAATGGTGTAAACGCATCCGGAACATAAAATGTAAAGTCAGGTTCAATATTCACACATTGTCTGGCATGGCTAGAGCATCCGTAATTATTAAAAACCCATAAATAAATACAATACTCCTGGCTATGATCGTACGAATGCACCGGATTATTATCAACAGAATTTTTTGTTCCATCGCCAAAATACCAAGTAAATGAATTGATATTTGTTGATGTATTTGTAAAGTGAACTTCGGGTGAAGATGAAGAAGGGTAATAAGGCGTAAGTGCAAAACTCGCCACCGGATTGGGATGAATATGTACAACCGTAGTTTGAGTACTAACACCAACACAACCATTTGCTGTTGTACCGGTTAAACTTATAGTATGGTCGCCTATAGCCGTGTAGCAATGTTCAGGATTTGGCAAATTGCTGGTAACCGTATTGTCTCCAAAATCCCATAACCAATTAGTAACTATTCCTGAAGGAGAACTGTTAGCAGTGAAATTTGTACACACCGATTCACAAGCACTTGTGTCGGATACCAGAAAACTTACAACAGGAGTTGGGTCTATCGTAATCGTTTTAAACGTAGTATCCTTACAACCATAATTATTACTTATTACTAAAGTGGGTGTAAACGTTCCTATCAAACCATAAGTGTGTGTTGGATTTTGAGTAGTTGCAATAGGTGAGCCATCTCCAAATGCCCACAACCAGGTTTGCAAAGTTGTTCCAAGCCCAGGTGTTGACTGATCATTAAAACTTGTAACAGAATTAAAACACGAATTGGAAACATTGAAATCGGCAATTGGAGATGGATAAACTCCTACTGTTTTTGATGCCGTTGCCGAACAACCGTTTGAACTTGTCACAGATAAATTCACATTAAAAATTCCAGAGGCCGTGAATAAATGTGTTGGATTTTGGAGTGGATCGATCGCAGAAAAATCACCAAAATCCCATTGCCAGGATGTAATCGATCCTGAGGGAACTGATGTTAGATCGGTAAATATTGTAGCCGCACCCAAACAACGACTTGGTGCATTAAAATTTACTATTGGTCCGGGATACACAACAACATTGAGTGTATCATGATTATAACAATTATTGCCAGACACTGTTGTTAAAACAACCGAATAAGTTCCTCCGGTAGTAAAGGTATGTACCGGGCTTATAACAGTAGAATCAATGGGTGAAGCATCACCAAAATTCCAATACCATTTTACAAAGCCACCACTACCTGATAAATTAGTGAAATTATTGGGGTTGTTTGAGCACACATCAGACGCCGTAAAAGAAGCTGTGGGTAAGGCAAAAACATTAATAACATTTGTTGCTGTAGTTGAACAATTATTATTAGACGTTGTTGTCAGTGTAATAGAATATGTTCCCGGATTGGAATAAAAATGCACAGGATTTAATACTACGGACGTATTATTGACTCCCGATGCAGGATCTCCGAAATTCCAATCATAGCCAGTAATAGAGCCGGGAGAAATTGAAGATGTATTTGTAAAACTAATACTTGAATTTGCACAAATTGAATGGCTTAAAAATGCAGTTGTTGGCATTGGATAAAAAGGAACGTTTAACGACACGCTCATAATACATCCAATAGCTGTTTGTATTGTTAATGTCGGAGTGTAAGTTCCTCCAGCAGTAAATACATGGGTTGGATTTTGTAATAAAGAAAAATTATTAGTGCCCGCCAACGGATCATCGAAATCCCAACTCCAAATTACGATAGAATCATTTCCTCTTACCGATAGATCCGTAAACTGTGCCGGCGTATTTGGACATGATGTACTCACACTAAAACTAGGACTTGCGGATGATAGTTTTGAGGGGATCACAATAGGAAAATTTCTCAAGCAGTTGTAATTATCCAATACTGAAACAGTGTACGTATTTGCAAGAACATTGGATAATGTTGAGTTATTACCGCCACTTGGAGCCCAAGTATATGTGTATACGCCGCCACCGCCACTTGGCGTTACCGTTGCACTACCATTACTATTTCCGCATGTTGAGGCAATGGTTGAAGATGCCAGTGTGATCAGACCCGGTTCTGTAACAGACACGGTAGTTGTTGCTACACATCCCGAACTATCTGCTACTAAAACAGAATATGTTCCGGCTGTTAAACCACTCAAGGAAGAAGTGCTGACCCCTGAAGGATCCCAATAATAATAGTATGTTCCATTTCCTCCTGTACCTGAAGCGGCCACAATCCCATTAGTTGCGCCATTACAGGTAATATTGGTATTGGTAGTTACGATTTGCATAGGTGAAACCGGTTGAGTAATCGTAATATTTGCTGTTTTCGTACAACCCAAGTTATCTGTCACTAAAACAGAATATGTGCCTACACTTAAATTTCCAATAATAGATGTTGTAGCGCCTCCAACCGACCATAAATAGGTATAGTCAGGAATTCCTCCACTTACATAAACAGAAGCCGTTCCGTTATTTCCTCCATAACAATTCACATTGGTAGAACCGGTGAAAATAGTGATAGGTGTTTCTTGAGAAACAGTTACTGTAGTTGTACCCTTACAAGAACTTCCTAATGCATCTGAAACAGTTACGGTATAGTTTCCTGCCGGCGCTGAGAGTGTTGAACTGCTCACGCCTGTATTCCATAAATAAGTATAAGGAGCCTGACCTCCACTTGCTGTTGCCGTTAATGTTGTTGAGCCAAATGGACACACCAAGGACGGTGGATTAATAACCGGAATAATCGGCTGGTTTTGTATAACATTTACACATGCTGTCGCTAGGCAACCTCCGGCATCAGTTACGGTAACACAATGCTGTCCTGCCTGTACAATAAGAGTTGTGGTTGTTGCACTATTATCCCATAAATAAGAATATCCTCCAAATCCACCACTGGCCGAAACAGATATTGTGGTTGATGCCCCATAACAAATATTTGCAGGTTGAGGAATGGTAGCTGCTAAAGCATTGCTTGCTGCCTGAACATTAGCTGTTGCCGAAACAGTACATCCTAAATTATCAGAAACAACAACGGTATATGAGCCCGAGTACACACTCGTATTTTGGCTAAAGCTTCCATTGCTCCACGTATAAGAATAAGGCATTGTTCCTCCGGAAACAGAAGTAGAGAGCGTAATAGCCGCACTACAGGATGTGAGCGCCGAAGGGGTAATGGTTGCACTCATGGCTGTTGGCTGCGTAATGGTTAAAGCAGCCGTAGTTACAACACAATTTTTAGAATCTGTTACAACAGCCGAATAGCTTCCTGCTCCTAGATTACTGACAGATTGTGTTGTTTGTGTTGGCGCCGTACTCCACGAATAAAAATAAGGGGCTGTGCCTCCTGCAGGATTAGCGATAGCCGAACCGTTAGATCCACCGTTACAACTCACATTATTAATTAATGATAAACTGGCGGTTAAAACAGGCGGTTGCAACACACTCACCGTATGTTGTACCGAACAAAAATTACCATCTGTAACCGTAACCGTATGTACGCCGGCACTTAAATTCATAGCTACTGATCCGGTAGCTCCGCTTGGTACCCATTGATATGAATAGGGAGTTGTTCCACCAACACCTGTAACGGTTGCCGAACCTGTACTTCCGCCATTACAATTATTATTACTCACACCTATTAAACTTGAAGTTAATACAGGCGGCTGGGTAATAGTGGTTGAAGCCGATTGAAAACATCCCTTTGAATCAGTAACTGTAACAATATAATTTCCTGCAATAAAGTTAGTAGGGCTTTGAGCTGTACTTCCACCCGGTAGCCATTGATAAGTGTAACCGCCATTACCTCCATTAGGAACAGCAATTGCCGAACCATTAGCTCCACCATAACAACTCACATTATTGTTTACCGAAACTGAAACCGTTAATGGCGCAGGTTGATTAACAGTTATAGATGCTGTTAATGCACAACCAATTGCATCTGTAATAGTTACGTTAAAGGTGCCTGCTAATAAACCCGTAGCCAATGAACCCGATCCTCCGTAAGGAGACCATGCATAATAATACGGAGCTGTTCCGCCAACAACATTTACAGCTGCTTTACCATCGCTACTTCCGAAACAACTGGTAGCTGTAGAATTTATAACTGCATTTAATGGCGCCTCTTGTATAATAGCTACAGTAGCCGTAGCAACACAACCCAACCCATCGGTTACAGTAAGTGCATAATTTCCGGCTTGAGCGGTCAGAGTCTGCCCTATTTGTCCATTACTCCAAGAATATGAATATGATGCCTGACCTCCGGACACAAAAGCATTTACTGTAGTAGCCGCACCGTTACAAATGGTAGGCGGTTGTGGAATATAAATTGTAATAGGCGTATTTTGAATTACATTAACGCATGACGATGAAATACACCCGCCTCCATCTGTGACCTGACAACAATAATTACCTGCACCAACAACTATACTGTTTGCCGTAGAACCATTACTCCATTGATACGTATAACCGCCAAAACCTCCGGTAGCAGATACACTGAGAGTAGTAGATGCTCCATTACATAAAGTTGTTGGTTGATTAACAGAAGATAATAAAGCACTATTGGAAGATAGAACGCTTACTGTATTATTACCCACACAACCTAAAGCATCAGTAACTGTAACAACATAAGTTCCGGAGTAAACATTGGTTGAACTTGCATTAGCACCATTACTCCAATGATAACTTAAGCTTCCGGTTCCTCCGGTTGCAGTTGCACTAACAACTGCAAAGGTTCCGCAAGAGATAGAATTGTTTGGTGACGTATTCACTGTAATTGATGGATTCAAAGCAATGGTAACTACTGTAGACGTAGTACAGCCTGCTCCCGATGTGCTGTTAACAGACAAACTATATGTTCCGGCATTCAAATTAAAGAGGTTTGGACTTGTAGATCCATTACTCCAAGAATATGTATAAGGTGTAAATCCTCCTGTAACAGTGGTAGTAATATTAGCTGTTTGTCCTGAGCAAACTCCGGAAGGGGCAGCAATCATCAAGGAAATAGGTGGCGCTATATGAATGACCATTTGATCCGAAACTACAGCGCAAGCGCCATTTCCTGTTGAATTTAGTGTTAATACAATAGTTCCTGCTAAGAGTTCTGCTGCTGATGGTGTATAAATTGCGTTTGGTGAGGTGTTACCTGGAGAAAACGTGCCACTCCCTCCTGTCCATATACAACCTGTAGATCCGGCAAAACTTCCATTTAAATTAACAGACGTTGCACAAAGTGTTTGATCCGGTCCTGCATTTACTGTTGGATTTGGAGTAACGCTTACAGAAACATTAGAAATTTTTGGAGGACAGGTTGGATAATTTTTATCATATACAATTAAAGAATAATTTCCGCCGGTGGTAGCTGTATATGTTAGATTGTTGCCTACTACAGCTCCCGAACCATTTGTACCATTTGTCCAGGCATATGTATATGGAGGCATACCGCCATTAATATTCCCCGTCAAAACAATTCCCGAGGGATTATTGGAACAAAAAACTGCCGGGTTGGGCGTAATCGTATTTATGATCGGTGGAGAGAAATGAATACGAATTGTATCACAATAAAGTCCTGCAGAAACACATGCGCCCGCTAAAGGCTGGCCACACACAACATAATCTACATAAGGAGGCGCGCCGGGTTGTGCTGTAACCACTGTGGAATCACAACCTGTAGTACAGCTTAAATAAGAATTATAAGCGCCGGGTGCTCCGGGAAAAACAGAATTCCACGTAATAGATGAATTTACCAATAACCCTGAAGCATACATTTTAGCCGTGCAACCATCTCCCACTGTATCGTCAGGAGAAACAGCCGGTGCAGCAATAGAGGTGATCGCATAGGTGTTAATATTATTTCCGGGTTTACAAAAGGTTAAAGAATATGGTCCCGGACCATTTAAACAAAGTGGAGAACCAACCGCTACAGGTGGTCCACAATTAATTTGATAAAACAAGGCACCGGGAGGCACCGCTCCCGACGCTATTTGAAAATTAATAGCAACAGCAAGAGGTGATAATGTTATTTTAAACTCTACACATTTATCTGGAGCAACTGTTCCGCAACAATTACCAACTCGTGGCAACGCTGAAGAGGTCCAAGTACCGTTTGGTGAAGAGGAAAGATTAACATTGAAAAAGGGTGTATTAGGGTCGCAATTACCCGATGGTTGAGCAAAAAGAAGTCCTGCAGTAAAAATCAGGACTAATAAAATAGTAAGCTTAGTGGTTTTTAATCTCTTCAAAATATACCTCCTTTAAACATGTAGCGTAAATAACAAATCTATAGCTTATTTATTCTTCACACGAAATCTTCACTCAAAGAAACTAGCCTTTTAATAAGCTGAATTAGGTATTTTTTTAGACGAATTTGCTGTTTGAAGCAATTTATTCATTGAATTTATATTAAATTTACTGGTTTTAATATTTCAGGTACTATGTTTAATAAATCAAATAATGCTTCTCCCGATAATGCATCAATTAATTTAATTGGAAACGGAACTAATATTATTGGCGACATCAATTCAAATGGCGATGTACGAATAGATGGGATATTAAAAGGTAATATTTCTACCACCGGAAAGCTTGTGGTTGGTGCTTCAGGAAAAATTGAAGGAAATGTTCAATGTCAAAATGCTGATATATTAGGAGAAATACAAGGTAAAATTTCTGTGAGTGAGGCTCTGTCTTTAAAAGCTACTGCTAAAATAGCCGGCGATATCATTACCACAAAAATCTCTATTGAGCCCAATGCTTCATTTACCGGAACTTGTAACATGAATGCTAAATAAAAATGGAAGACAAAAAACCTGAACAACCCTTTAATGCATATGCCAAATATAGTACTTTGGGTATCCAAATGGGTGCTATCATTGGTGGTGGTTGTTATGGTGGCTATAAATTGGATGAGTATTTCAAAAATACAACTCCTGTTTTCACTATCATTTTAAGTTTAGTGTCTATCGCTGTTGCCATGTATCTTATTTTAAAAGATTTTATTAAACCAAAAAAATGATGGAAAATAAAAAAAAGTATTACCTCAACTTTTCACTTATTTGTGTTGGTGCTTTATTTTTATCGTATGGCTTAAGTCAATTGCCCACTCGCTATTTACAAACCACACATTTTTGGATTCCTACTATATTTTTCCTCTTAACCTCATTGGGCATTAATGCCATACTAACTAAAAAAAATCAAGAGCCAAAAGAATTTGTTTTTAAAACACTTGCTCTGAGTATGGGACGTTTATTACTATGCATGGTATTCGTTTTAATTTATTCATTGATCAATAAACCTCAGGCCTTGGCGTTTACTTGCCATTTTATGATCCAGTACCTTGTTTTCACTCTGTTTGAGGTCTCATTTCTATTGAAATACATCAAGCGCACCAATCAACCATAAAACAAACCAGTTAACATAAAAGCCTTAGCACATAAGGCTTAAAATCATAATTTTAAACTTAAAAACACATGAAACATATACTACTATCAGCGTTAGCAGTTTGTTCGTTAAGCGTCACGCTAGCTCAAACGCAAGCACCATATCAGGGCCCTCTTACAAACATGAAAGGGAGTGATTATAAATTTACAGTGGTAAAAAGCTTAGATGCTACCGCAGTACAAAATCAAAATCAAACCGGAACCTGTTGGTCATTCTCTTCACTATCTTTTTTCGAAAGTGAATTGATCCGTATGGGAAAAGGCAAAGAATTTAATTTATCAGAAATGTTTATTGCCCGTAAAGCATACCCATTAAAAGCTGATAATTACATCCGCATGCATGGCAGAGCTAATATGGCAGAAGGTGGTGGATTTTCGGATGTAGTTAATGTTATTCGTAAATACGGTATGGTTCCGGAAGAAGTATATACCGGCAAAAAAAATCCAAAAGATCAGCACAATCACTCCGTACTTGAAGCTACTTTAAAAGGAATTGTAGCAGCAGCAGCGGATGATAAAAACACTAAAATAGATTTTGAAAACACACACAATGCTGTAGAAAGTACCTGTGATGCGTTTTTAGGGAAAGTACCGGAAAAATTTACCTATAAAGGAAAAGAATACACTCCAAAAAGCTATGCCGAAGCTACCGGCATAAATCCAGATGATTATGTCTTTTTAACTTCATACACACACCATCCTTTTTATAGCAAATTTACTTTAGAAGTGCCAGACAATTGGAATTGGGATCAAATGTACAACTTGCCATTAAATGAGTTTCAAGAAGTAATGCAAAATGCTATTAATACAGGGTTTTCGTTTGCGTGGGCAGCTGACGTAAGTGAAAAAGGATTTCGTTTTAAAGAAGGTTTAGCTATTGTACCGGAAACACCTATTTCTGAAATGAATGATGAAACCAAACAAGATCTATTTAAAAAACCTCATGCACAATTTAAAGTGACTCAGGAAAATCGTCAATTAGCTTTTGATAATTACGAAACACAAGATGACCATGGAATGCACATTGTAGGGATCGTGAAAGATCAAAACAATACACCCTACTATATCGTAAAAAACTCATGGGGTAAAGATAGAAACGAATGTGATGGCTATTTTTATGCTTCAGAAAGTTATGTGTTGTACAAAACAACCAGCATTATGTTACACAAAAAAGCAATTCCCGCAGCGATCGCCAAAAAATTAAACATTGCTCAATAAGCGTTAATTTAATCTAATTAAAAAACCTTTAGTGAAAATATTCATTAAAGGTTTTTGTTTTTTTAAGTAACTTAGCCAAATATTTAACGCATATGGAAGAACGTTCATCAAACGATAATCGAAAAAAATCAGGGCTATTATGGGTATTAATAGGCCTTTTGGCTGTTACTAATGCAGTAACTGTTTGGATGTATTTAAAAGAAAAGAAGAGAGCTTCAAGTGAAGTGGTTATCAAAGAACAAGTAATTGTTGAACGTGAAAATGTAAAAGAAGATCTATTGCAATTGCAAAAAGACTATAGTAATTTACAAACCAATGATGTTGTTTTACAGGCAGAAATTGAAGCTAAAAAGGCAGAAATTGATCAATTGTTACAAGATGCCGAAAAGCATAAAGGTGATGCTTATGTGATATCTAAACTTAAAAAAGAAACTGAAACCCTGCGTCAAATTATGCGTGGTTATGTAAGAACTATTGATTCCTTAGGAACTTTAAATAAAACATTAGTCGTTGAAAAAAACAATGTATTAAAAGAATTAGATAATGAAAAAGGCAAAACAACCAATTTAAGTAAAGAAAAAGAAGACCTTCAGGCAACTGTGCAAAGAGGTTCGATTTTATCATGCTTTAATGTAGTTGCCAAAGGAGTTAAATTTAAAAGCGGTGGTAAAAAAGAAGTTGAAACCACTAAAGCTTCCCGTTCTGAAAAAATTAAAGTGTCTTTTTCTTTAGGAGAAAACAAAATTGCAAAAGCCGGCGAAAAAACAGTTTACATTCGTATTGTAACGCCTGATGGAAAAGAAATGGCTAAATCTTATGACGATAATTACCGTTTTACATTCAATAAATCCAGCGGATTTTTTGCCGGAAAGGAATCATTAAACTATGCTAATGCAGAAATTAGCGGAGTAACTTATTGCGAAGGACAAGGGCCATTGGTAGCAGGAAACTATATTATTGAAGTATCCTGTGATGGCGCTGTGATCGGGTCTACAACCTTAAGATTAGATTAATTTTTTTGCCATAGCAACATCTCTCTGCTGAATTAGTAGGCACAATGTTTCTAATTCAAAAATAATTTTTTTCAGTTCTGTTTGTATGAACTGTAAATTGTCGTCTGTTTCAAAAACCGCACTTTCTAAGCATTTTTTGATCGATCTGAATTCTATTGGCGTAGGTGAAGAGAATGGAAATTCTGCTTTTTGGATCATCCAATCAAAGATCTCTGTAGCGTTTTCTGTAAAATCAGTTAACTCTCTAATTGGAGTTTTTGAATTCATTTCATTAACAATTAAAGCTACTGAAGTAATTTCTCTGGCTATGCGAATATTCACTCCCACAATAGAAAAATTTTGATCAACCATAATTTGGATATGCTCCGGTTCTTCATACATCCTTTGTACACAAGCAAACACATCATTATTAGCCGCTTCGGCCGAACGGCGGTGTTTGTGCCAGGATTCATTAACAGAAAGTTCATTATTGAAATACTTGATCACTTGTTGTAAATACGCTTTATTTTGCTGAAAAGCATTTTTGATCAAAAAAGGGAAACGCTGTTTTTCCCAAATAGGCCAAAACACATAACCGGCAGTAATTGCCAAAGCCGCGCCAATTAAGGTAGAGAGAATTCGCCAACCTATTAACTCCCAGGATCCTTGTTGCGATAACTGCATTAAAATTACCATCATAATGGTGACAAAAAACACCCCAACTTTGTAATTATTTCTTAAAAAATATGCCACAAAAAAGGACACAACAACCAACAAGCCAACAAACACCTGGTGTGGCAATGGCAACAACATAATGACACCGCCTAACAAAATACCGGCAACAGTACCCACAATACGTTCAATACTTTTTTTACGCGTAGCTCCGTAATAAGGTTGTATAACAATGATCATTGTTAATGGGATCCAATAGCCATGATTGATATTGAAAAATTTAAATAAAAAAACACCTATTGATAATCCTGTTGCTACCCTTAAGGCATACTTAAATTGTTGTGTATTAAAGTTTACTAACTCTCTCAAAAACTCCATTAATGCCTCAGGCTTAAGGCCTGATAAAAAATTATTAAAAGAAAGTTTATAGTTTTCCAGATAATCACTTTTTTTGAATTGAAGTTTTTGTTCGATCTGTTCAAGAGTGAGTAATAAATAATCCTGTGCTTTTTCAAGAGTTTCTATAAAATGCTGTAAGGCTTGTCTTTCTTTATCATTTAATTTCAGGTCGTCGCTTGCTTCTTTAAATAATTCAATAGAAGTCGCGCAACGCTTTACCCTGATCTTTGCCAGGGTTAGATCCTCTATTTCCAACGTAAAAATAAGAACTGACATACGCGCACTGGCCTGATTAAAAGCTGACAATGTTTTGTATAATACTGATTTGCGAATGGATTGAAAAGACTTACTATTTATGACTTCCAGCTCCTCATGCATAGAACTTAAAGTTGCCCCAAATAGAGAAGCTGTTTTTCTTAGTTCGATCATCATGTCATAATGCTGCGCTTTCAATCTGGTTTTATCCGTTTGTCTTCTGGCAAATAAATTAATGGAATGATTGATCGCATCGCGAACAGCCAGCTCTTTTTGTAAGATCTGAGTAGAACTGATCTCTTTAAAAGCCACTTGTTGTTGAATTAACGTATCTAAAAAATCCGTATTTGCTTTCCATACTTTAGCTACAGAGCGCCTTACAGGATTAGAAGGGCGAATAGGAAAAGAAATGATCGTAATTAAGATTGACCATCCTGCACCTATCATTAAATACATACAAGTTTCAAAAGCTAAAATTCCGGTTGCCGGATTTGATAAGCCAAACAAAAAGAAAAAACCAACCGCTACGCCAATACTGGATCCATAATCGCTCCAATTCCTGATCAATGCAGCAAACATTCCTACAAAAAACATGGTAATAACAGCTACCCCGATAGAATAGGAAGAATACATTCCCAACAAAGCACCCGCTGTTATTAACCCTGTTTCTATACATTGAATAGTGATTTTTTTATAATGCGCTCCTCTGTAATCCAATAATGACAACATATAAGCTCCAAAAGCAGCCCAAATAATGTTATACGAAAACCCGACAAACAATGGTAAAATAATCAACGGCACATTCAACGCCAAAACCACCCTAAAAGCCCAGGTAATTGTTGGTTCAAAATATTCCTGTTTTAAAACAGTATTGATTTGATTAATGGGTTTAAACCGCATAAGGTCTTGCAAAGGTACCAAGTGTTAAGAAATTATTTCATTTATTTTATTTAAACATCTGATAATAAGTAATTTAAATGTTATAAGAGCTTGAAGAATTTTAAAACTGTATTATTTTGGGATAAAAATCCAATTGTGGGCCATTAAATAGCAAATTAGTGTTAATTTAATACTTATTTTAGCCACCTAATTAAATTTTAAGATCTAATGAAAAAACAACTATTTTCTGTGTTAAGTTTTCTGATGCTGTGCATTGGAGTGCAAGCACAAACAACATTGATAAGCCCTACCGGAGACGGAGGCTTTGAAACAGGTGGCACTTTTGCTGCTAATAACTGGAGCATTACCAGTGCAACTCAAGTAAATCAATGGGTTGTCGGAGTAAATGCAACCGCTGGTTTTACCGGTGCAAATGCTGCTTATGTGTCTGACACTTATGCAACAACCACAACTCACAGTTATGTAGTTACCTCTACAAGTGCTGTTCATTTTTATCGTGACGTTACAGTGCCTGTTGGGGAGACCAATATTCAATTATCTTTTAAATGGCTTTCTCAAGGAGAAGGAACCGCTTGGGACAAAATGAGAGTTTGGTTAGTACCAACTGCATTTACGCCAACAGCAGGAACTCAAGTTACTTCAACAGGAACGGCTCCTGCAGGTAGAGTTCAGGTGGGACTAACGAATTATAATCTTCAAAGCACTTGGGCAACTGCAAATATTGCAATTCCAACTGCTTATGCAGGAAATTCGTTTAGACTTGTTTTTGAATGGAGCAATGATAACTCTGGCGGTACTATGCCTCCGGCAGCAATTGATGACATTAACCTAACAAGTTCAAGTTGTGGTGTTTCTCCAACAGCTTTAAATACCTCAACAGTATTAACTACTTCTGCCAATTTTACTTGGACAGCGGGTGGTACAGAAACTGGTTGGGATATATATTATGGCTCAGCACCGTTAACCCCTCCAACGGCTTCAACTGTTCCTACTGCTACTTCAGCTGCAACATCATATTCTGCCACAGGCTTAATCCCATCAACAAATTATTCTGTTTATGTAAGAGCTATGTGTGGTGGAAGTATTATCGCTCCCTGGACGCCGGTTAAAGCTTTTGTAACAGCCGCTCTTCCGGAAGATTTACAAACCGTACAAATGACTGCTCCTGCGGTAAGCGCTACAGGTTGCTATGGGTCATCTATTCCTGTTGTTATACAAATCAAAAATGTAGGTTCTTCAATATTGGATTTTAGCACAAATAATGCTACAATCATTACAAACATTACCGGAACTAATCCTCAATCATTTACAACAACTGTAAATACAGGTACTTTAGCTGTTAATGCTACTCAAAACGTAACGGTATCAGCAACGTATAATATGAGTGCTGTTGGTGTTTATTCAGTAAATGCCTCGGCTACATTAGCTACACCTGATGCCAACACCGCAAATGATGCTATGGCAGTGGCAACCAGAACAACGACTTCTGGAACACCTGCTCCATATTTTCAGGATTTTGCGGCAGGAACGACTCCTGCAGGTTGGGTAAATACAAGTTCTTGGTCTTTTGCTACTACTCACGGTGTTACCAATAATGGTATTTACAAAAACATATATTCAGCAGGGACAAGTGGTTCATTCAATTTATTGAAATTAGGCACTTTAACAGGCTCAGAAAGTATTGCATTTGATTTTAGAATTTTAAATTGGTCTGGATTTCCAACAGCCGGTACTCCAGCAGGAAACTGGGGTAATGTTAAAGTACAAGTAAGTACTGATTGCGGTGCAACATTTACAGATATCGGAACAATAGACAACACTAATCACACTCAAACTGGTCAAAACTGGTACAATAAAGTATATTCTTTAGCCGCTTATGCAGGTCAAAATGTAACAATTAGAATTCTTGGAACATGGGCATCTGGTGATTATTATGTTGACATGGACAATTTTAATATTGCTAGTTGTTTTGCTCCTACCGGTTTAGCGACGGCAAATATTACCACTACTACTACTGATATTTTATGGGTAACACCATCTGCAGGATCTCCGGCATCTTATATCAGTGAAGTTCGTACAAGTGGTGCTGCGGGTAGTGGAACTTTAGGATTAGTTTCAACAGCTACGATCACGGCTCCAACAACAACAACTAACGTAACAGGCTTAACTGCATTTACTGCTTATACTGTTTATGTGAGAAGCGATTGTGGTGCAGGTGATTTGAGCACTTGGACTTCTATGACATTTACAACACTTGCTGCTTGTCCGGTTCCTACTTCTTTAACGGTTAATGCATTAACAACCGGTTCTGCAAGTGTTGTTTGGACCGCAGGTGGTTCTGAAACTGCTTGGGATGTGTATTTTGGGGCATCTCCATTAACTCCTCCAACGGCAACTACAGTTCCTACTGCAACTACTGCTGCAACTTCATATACTGCAACTGGTTTAACAGCAGATACAAATTACTCTATTTATGTAAGATCTAATTGTGGTGTAGGTAATGAAAGTATCTGGACTCCGGTTACAACTTTCTTTACAGGATATTGTACGCCTGCTCCAACATCAGTTGATGATTTAGGGATCACAAATGTTGACATCAACAATAGTGAAATTAGTAATGCTTCCGTTGCTGAACCAGGAAATTATGGTGACTATAGCGCACAAATAGCAAACGTTTATCAAAACACAAGTGTTCCATTTGCAATTACATATGAAACCGGATATACGTATGATACTAAAATCTGGATCGACTTTAATGATGATTTAGATTTTAATGATGCAGGTGAAAATGTTTATACAGGTGTTTCAACATCTGCTTCTCCAACTACATTAACCGGCGTAATCAATATACCTGCCGGAGCACAAGTTGGTACTCACCGATTAAGAATAGGTGGTGTCGATTTTGGTCCTCCAACACCATGTTACAATGGTTCTTATGGCGCTTATGAAGATTACTCTATTAACATTCAAGTACCTCCTCCATGTACTTTAACTCCGGTTGCAGGAACTATATCAGGTCCTTCTCCTGTAAACATTGGAACAACAAATTCATACACCATTTCTCCGGCTGATGCTAATTTACAATGGTATTCTTCAACTTCAGCTACAGGCCCTTGGACAATGATCGCTGGAGCAACTAACTCAGTGCAAAATATTACTGCAGTTGGTAACGGTACAGTATACTATACTGTTATTGCTAGTGGCTTAGGTTGTGTAAACGATACTGCAAATACTGCTTTATCTGTAAACATTGTTTTCCCTGGTGATGCTGTTTGTAACGCCATTCCTTTATCAATCGGAACATCTGCCCCATACAATATTTTTGGAGCAACAGTTCAAACTGGTGAAGTCGCTCCTCCTGCTACAGGGTTTTCAAATAATACCGGTTGGGGTAATAATACATTAAATAATACAATGTGGTTCTCATTCGTGGCTCCAACATCAGGATATGTAACTGTACAATCTCCAGGATTTGATACTCAATTAGCTATTTGGAAAGCTGCGGCTTGTGCCGATCTGCTATCTTCAACTACTGCTACTTTAGTTGCAGCTAATGATGATGATGCTGCTTATGTAGCACATGGTGGAGCTCTTTATTCTTCATTTGTTTCAGCGGCTTGTTTAACGCCTGGCGCAACATATTTTATTCAATTAGACTCTTATGATCCGGCAGCTTCAACTAATTCAACTACCATTGTCTTAACTGATATGGGAGCTCCTTTAAACACTTCGTTTACAGGTTTAGCAGCTAACTATTGTATACCAACCGGAGCTAATACTTTTACTCCTGCTACAACAGGCGGTATCTTTACAATTAACACCAGTACTACATCAGTAACTTCTTTCTCAGCTTCAACTGTTGGAACTTATACTGTAAATTATGCTATTTATGGCTGTAACTCGTCATCTGTTACTACTGTAAATCCTAATCCTACATTAACCGTAGTTGCTTCTAATACTGCTATTTGTAATGGTTCTTCTGCAACATTTACAGCTTCAGGTGCTACTAACTATACTTGGTCTCCTGTAGGTGGTACATCGGATATTGCAACTGTATCTCCAACTACAACTTCTACATATTCTGTTGTTGGCCAATCTACATTAGGTTGTTCTTCTACCGCTACAGTTTCTTTAGTCGTAAATAACGCGCCTACGTTAAGCATCAGTGCTCCATCTACAGTAATTTGTAGTGGTGTAAGCGCTACGTTAACTGCTACAAGTTCTAGTCCAAACTACTCTTGGTCTCCAAGTGGTAATACAACTGCTACAGAAGTTGTTTCATCTGCCTCAGTTTATACTGTTACAAGTCAAAATGCCGGATGTGTATCTACTGCAACTATTTCTATTGGTGTAAATACATCTCCAACAATAGCAGTAACAGCAAGTACTCCATCGTTATGTTCTGGCTCTGCAGTTACTTTTACAGCATCAGGTGCAACTAACTATACTTGGTCGCCAGTTGGTGGCACAGCTGATATAGCTACTGTTACTCCATCTGCTACTGCCATTTATACAGTAACAGGAGAATCTGCAGGGTGTAGTGCTACTGCTACTGTAAATATCAATGTAACTTCTACGCCAACAGTTTCAGCAGTATCTAATCCAACAGCCATTTGCTTAGGTAATAG
>JAKFDE010000006.1:0-2207 GCA_036676295.1 Bacteroidia bacterium
ACTGCTACTACTTTCGTTTTCATTTATTAACCTCTTAGCCAAAGTAATTAGTTTATCTTTATCTTCACTTGTTATATTAACTGGGTTTATTACTCTTAATTTGTCTAACTCGTATTTTTGAATTTTTAGCAAACCCTTGCCATGGGTCCTCCCTATTTCTTCTAAATAATAAGAAGTGATGCTGCTATTAAGTATAGAAAACAATAAGAAAGGATTTACATCTTCCTTAACATTAATCTCGTAAAAATTGTCTCTAGCAATCAACCTGCTCTCATTAAATATAAATTTTTTATTTTCTCTAATAATATAGCTAAAAATTATGGAGGAAGGTTGTGTTCTTTTTATTTGATACCATGTTTCCTGTTTTTTTTGTAACTTTTCATACAAAGTTTTTGGCTTCTTATTGTTCACTAATTTTATTTCCTGATAGTCAATATAATCTAACAGCTCTTTTGGTAATTCCTCTTTTTTTGCATCGGTCATTAAAATAAAATCTTCCTTGATACGGGATTTGGTAGAGTATCCAGGAATATCTTTAGGACTGCAAACAATTGGTTGAAAATATTGATTAAAAATATTCTTAAATTTCGAAGCCTCATCAATAAAAATGGAATTCCCATTAGTACTAATACCCCTGTTAATAACAGTTAACGAATCCAAACTAACTAAGCTACTTTCATCCCATTCATTTTTTTCTTTGGATATTGTTATCCAATTTGATTTTACTTTTATATCTTTTTGATAATAGGAATTAAAATAAGGAACCTTTTTTTTAGTAAGTATTGTTTCAAATGTATCATTTTTTCCACTAGAAATATTAATAAATTCTACTTTATGGTTCGGAAATTTTTTATTTCCATCTTTTTTTGTTAAATGAAGTATACAACTTTCAACATCTGCACCTGGAAAAACATCCTTATCAAAAGAAATAAATTTTTCAATTAAAAAATTGTCTAAAAGAAATTCTTTGAATTTTGTACCATAATCTGCAATTGCCCATGTATTAGGAACTATTGCGATTATACTGCCATTGTTTTCAAGTATTGACCATGCCTTTACAAAAAAATAAAGATACAAATTACTTCTTGCCGATAATTCCACTTTTAGCCTCTTCAACGTTTCATTAAGATAGTTTTTGTTTAAAAAATCTGGCATGTCCATTGTTAAGTTTTCTTGTCTCACATAAGGCGGATTCATAATAATACAATCCACCTGCTTATTAAAATCGAAAAAATTTATGTTTTCTAACTCCAAACTAACGTTCGATTCTTTATATTCATTATAACAAAACGGGTCTATTTCAACACCAATAATATTTTTTTTTGGAAAACCTTTTTTTAGGAGAGCATCTATAAACACTCCTTTACCAAAACAGGGATCAAGTATTTTTTTTGGTTTTTCCAACAGGGCTATTTCCACCATGATATCTGCTATATTGATTGGTGTATATACTTGTCCTAATAGCTGCTCCTTTTGTTCCTTATTTGCCTCGAACCATGAACTTACATCAATTTGTTTTAACATTTGCCATACTCCTATTTAAATAATCACTGTTTATTATACATTAATTTAATATTTCTTTTTGTTGTAATGCACAAATAAACATAAGTAAATCAATGGAATATTATTAAATCCTGGAAATATTAATGATTGTAATAAGACACCGAGAGAAAACATACATGTTTTAAACGTTCATAATTTTAGTCCTAATAATAAGACCATTCCAATTAGCACTCTCTCGGCTAATATTGGAGGGGATTTCGTGGGAAATTCTAAAGAGGAATATATAAAAGAGAGGGCAATAAAAATCGCTAATCACATGGTAGAAAATGGAACAACCATTCGGCAAACAGGAAAGATTTTTGGTGTAGCAAGAATGACAGTTTATCGCGATATAACCGAAAGATTGCCCCAGTTTGATAAGGACTTATATCAACAGGTTTTGAACATTTTAAATCATCATAAAGAAATTAGACACATTAGAGGAGGGGAAGCAACCAAAAATAAATATCAAAAAAGAATGGATGAAGAGGAGAATGCTCATCATAATTAATGGGCATCTCATTATCTAAGATCTTACACAAGGTTAGAACATTCTTTCAAACAAAATTTTTTCTTCTTCATCAGACCCTAAGTATAATTTATGGGTCTTTTTTTATTCTGAAATACATGGATGACTTATTATATATAAAATATTTCATTTATAC
>JAKFDE010000007.1:0-72731 GCA_036676295.1 Bacteroidia bacterium
TTTGTAAAATGATAGTACTAAAAAAAATACTACCTACCCCGTTTCATTATGTTTAATCGGACCGGCCTTATATTTAAAAATAATATTAAAAAAACATGAAAAAAACGACTTACTTTATTTTTTGCTTCATCATTATATCTTTAATAGGTAAGGCTCAAAAACCATTATTGCAGTGGGTGAAAACGATGGGTGGATCCGGAGTTAATGCTTCTGCATCATTTATATCCTTAGATAATTCAAACAATGTATACGCTACAGGTTATTTTACAGGAACTGTAGATTTTGATCCGGGTATTGGAGTTACTAATTTAACTACAGCGGGTGGCCAGGATGCTTATATTGTGAAATTAGATGCCACAGGAAATTTTGTTTGGGCTAAAAGTTTTGGTGGAACCGGAAATGATTTTAGTCAATGTGTTGCAATTGATGCTACCGGAAATATTTATTTGACCGGTAATTACACAGGCACTGTTGATTTTGATGCGGGTGTGGGTGTTTTTAACTTAGTTTCTGTTGGTCTTGCTGATATGTTTATTTCAAAATTAGATGCTTCTGGAAATTTTGTTTGGGCTAAAAGCATGGGCGGCACAAACAATGAATACAGTAATTCTATAGCGGTTGATGCATCCGGAAATATCATTGCCGCAGGAAATTATGCAGGAACAGCTGACTTTGATCCAAATGCCGGTACTGTCAATTTAGTATCAGTGGGAGGTGATGATCTTTTTGTTGTAAAACTAGACGCATCAGGTAATTTTGTTTGGGCCAAAAGCATGGGCGGCATAGGTAGCGAATGGGGTGATTCTGTTGTTCTGGATGATTCGGGTAATATTTACACAACCGGTAACTATGCGCAAACTGCTGATTTTGATCCTAACGCAGGCACCGCTAATTTAACAACGGCCGGTATGGATGATATTTTTGTTTCAAAACTAGATGCATCAGGTAATTATGTTTGGGCTAAAAGCATGGGAGGGCTCTTAACAGACTTTGCAAATGGCATGAATGTAGATGCCTCCGGTAATGTTTATACAATTGGTAATTATGAAGGCACTGCCGATTTTGATCCAAGTGCAGGTGTTGCCAATTTAACCACAGCCGGTACCGGTGATATTTTTATTTCAAAATTAGATGCCAATGGAAATTTTATTTGGGCTAAAAGTATGGGAGGAACGTTATCTGATTATGGTGGCGATGTTAAAATTGATTTAGCAGGCAATGTATACAGTATCGGTTTTTTTGCGGCAACCGCCGACTTTGACCCAAGTGCAGCAACTTCTAATTTAATATCTGCAGGCGATAACGATATTTTTATTTCAAAATTAGACATTAATGGAAATTTTGTTTGGGTAAAAAGTATAGGAGGAACAGGTACAGATAATGCCGCTTCAATATGCATTGATCCACTGGGAAAAATTATATACACTGCAGGTAAATTTAGTGGAACAGTTGATTTTGATCCTAATGCAGGAACAAAAAATATAACAAGCATCGGAACATCTGATATCTTTGTTCATCGAATGCTACAGTGTGACCTTAAAACTATTTCGGGCAATATATCAAACTCTACCGCCGGAAATGTGATATTGTACAAATACATTCCTGCTTTAACCCAATGGGATTCAGTGACTTTTACACCTTATACATCAACTTATAATTTTGGCCTTATTGATAGTTCTTCGTATGTTTTAAAAGCAGTTCCAACAGCTACTAACGAACAAGTTACCTATTTTGGCAATGCCATTAGCTGGCAAAGCGCTACCGTTGTCAATCATGGCTGTATGACCAATTCTACTAATACAATTGCTGTTCAATCATTTACAAGTTTTGGGTTTGGTACCGGCAGCTTAAGCGGAACTATTACTCAAACCATTGGCTTCGGATCTGGAGAAAGATCAAGTGGTGACGGATTTAAACCAACAGCACCAGGAAACCCTATTGGTGGAATTATTGTAAAAGGTGGAAGAAACCCGGGTGGACAAATGTTTGCACAAACGGTGACTGATATAAATGGACAATATACATTAGGCAATATACCTGATGGAACTAACTATTTTATTTTAGTAGACTTTCCCGGCTTAGATACTAATTTGACTTATCACCGAGATCTAATAGCGGGCAATAATCAATTAACCGGTTTGGATTTTACAGTTGATTCCATATACGTGAACCCGATCCCCTATTTTGCCGGAGTACACGACTTAAATGTGTTCGAACATCAATTATCGATGTATCCAAACCCTACTTCAACTCAGGTAAATATCGATTACAACTTAAAAACAACTTCCGTTGTAAGTGTTGAATTATTTGATATCGCAGGAAGATCAGTAAAAACATTATTACCCTTAACAACTCAAACAGCTGACAAGTACAAAAACAATTTTCAACTAGCCAACTTAAACTCCGGCATCTATTTTATTAAAGTTAAAATAAATGAAACAGAAAGCGTTGTTAAATTGTTTGTAACAAATTAATTATCAAGCTAAAAGTAAAAGCCGTCAGCTAGTTAGCGGACGGCTTTTTTATTATATTTGGCTTACAAAATGTTGTTTCCTTTAAAAAATACTCTTTCAATACTCTTATTGTGTTTAATAGGAATGTCTGCCTATTCACAAACCTATAATTTTAAAAATTATAATACGGAACAAGGCTTACCTCAATCTCAGGTATTAGCTATTTTTCAAGATTACCATGGTAATATGTGGTTTGGAACCAATAGTGGTGGCGTAGGTAAATACGACGGTGTTAAATTTACTACCTATACTGATAATGATGGCTTAGTTAATAATGTTGTATTTTCTATTTCCGAAAACAAAAACCATGAGGTATTATTAGGTACTACAAAAGGCTTATCCATTTATAATGGTATAAAATTTAAAAACTTTACTGAAAAAGACGGTTTAACGAACAGTTATATATATAAATTATTGGTAGACAAAACCAATAAGGTTTGGATTGGAACGGCAGAAGGACTTTATACATTAGAAAATGATAAAATTTCACACTTCGATACCGATTCCATATTGAACAAGAGTTCTGTTTACTCCATGCTAATTGACAAAAACGAAAATTTATGGTTTGGCACATTACAACACGGAGTTATATTTTACAACACTAAAACAAAGCAATTTAAACACTATAACAAATCAACCGGTTTAAGTAATAATTTGATTTTCTCAATTGCTCAAAAAGAAAACGAAGAAATTCTTGTAGGAACACAGGAAGGATTAAATACTATCAGTAAAGACTTTAAAGTAACACCATTTGGCGACACAAGAAGCAATATAAATATTGCTTATAGTACAATGTTACCAAGCGCAGGTAATACCATGTTTTTTGGAACTCACTCACAAGGCGTAATTGGATATGATTTTAACTTAAATACCCGTGTATCAAGATATCATTTAAACAACGGTTTAACTAATAATGCCATTCAATGTTTGTATAAAGACAGAGAAGGAAACATGTGGATAGGCACGGACGGTGCCGGTGTTTTTAAATACTACAACGATAAGTTTGTGTACTTTACTAAAATAAATGGCTTTACAGAGAATTATGTCAATACTGTTTCTCAGGATAAAATGGGAAATTACTGGGTTGCTTTAAGAAGCAATGGCTTAAGCAAAATTCGTGGGGATGAAATTACAAAGTACCTGGTTAATACAAAGCGTCCTGACGATTTAACTGACAATGATGTAAATGCCATTTTACCTCTACAAAATGGAACCGTTTTATTTGGTACAAAAGATGGCTTGTGTATTTATGAGAACGAAAAAATCAGTGCGGTAAAAGATCCGATGATTCGTCATAAATATATTTTATTTCTTTTTCAAGACAGTAAAAAAGATATTTGGATTGGAACCAATGAAGGTTTATTTAAATACAAAAATAATTTAATATCAGAAGTAAAGGAAGTTAATACATTTAAGCAAGAAGGTTTACAATTTGAAATCTTCTCTATTACCGAAGACAAAAATGGTTCTATCTGGATTGGAACAGAAAATGGATTAATAAAATGTGATGGAACAAACATTACCTTATTTAATGACAAAACCGGTTTCTTTTCCGGTAGAGTTTCTTATGGTATTTTAGATAATAGAAAAAATTTATGGTTTGGTACAGCAGAAGGTATTTATCACTATGATTATCAAAACTTCACGAAAATTTCTCAAAAAAATGGATTGAGTTCAAACTTTATTAATTTTCTTCAAGAAGTAAATTCTGGCAGTTTACTGGCAGGTACAAATACCGGAATTGATTTCATTAATTTAAATGATTTTTATAATAAAAAAATAACGATCACTCATTTTGGCAAAGACGATGGGTTATTGGATTTAGAATCTAATTATAATGCTGTATTTAAAGATAATGTTGGCCGCATACTGATCGGTACAATTAATGGTTTAGAAATTTACAACCCTAAATACGATAAAAAAAACACATACGAAGCCTTAACCAGAATTGATCAGATAAAATTATTTTTTGGGCAAGAAGATATTTTTAAATATTCTAAAACGGTTGATTCAACATCAGTTCTGCCAAACAATTTAGAACTTCCATTTAATAAAAACCATTTAACCTTTAAATTTATTGGTGTGAGCTTAACTGCTCCTGAAAAAGTCATGTATCAGTTTATGCTCGAAGGCGTTGATAATGACTGGACCCCGCCAACATCTAAAACAGAGGCGACCTACTCTTCTCTTCCTCCTGGCAAATACAAATTCATGGTGAAAGCAATGAACAACGATGGGCTTTGGAATACAGAACCCGTTACTTACGAATTTGAGATTTTAGCCCCATGGTACAAAACCTGGTGGTTCTACACCATTTGTGTTTTGGTGTTGATTGGTGGTATTAGTTTATACAACTACGTTAAAACAAAAAAATTAATTGCCGATAAACAAAAACTGGAGCGTGTAGTTGACGAACGAACCAAAGAGTTAAGAGAAGAAAAAGAAAAAGTAGAGGTCATTAACAAAGAGGTGACTGAACAAAAATCAATCATTGAACATAAAAACATTGAGATCACCGATAGTATCAAATACGCGAAAAATATCCAGGAAGCGTTATTGCCAAACTTAAATGAAATTGGCCATCTGTTTAAAAACAGCTTTGTTCTGTATATGCCAAAAGACATTGTAAGTGGCGATTTTTATTGGTTTGCAAAAAATGGCGATACCAGTTTTATTGCCGCTGTTGATTGTACAGGCCATGGAGTACCGGGAGCATTTATGAGTATTGTGGGTAATACGCTTTTAAACGAAATTGTTAATGCAAAAAAAATTACCAAACCCGGAGATATATTATTAGAACTTCATAAGGGTGTGAAAATAGCCTTGCACCAAAGTAACAAAGAATTTGAACGACGTGATGGTATGGATATTACATTATGTGCTTTTACAAAAGGAACAAATGTGATAGAATATGCCGGAGCCAACCGTCCGTTATGGATCTACAGAAAAAATAAAAATTACGAGTTAGATATTATTAAAGCAACTAAATTTCCTATTGGTGGTTTGGAGTTAGAAGAAAACAGGGTTTATCAAAATCACAGCATTCCTGTTGAGGAAGGTGATAGCGTGTATTTATTTAGTGATGGTTATGCCGATCAGTTTGGCGGACCAAAAGGAAAGAAATTTATGTTAACCAATTTACAAAAAACATTTTTGACAAACATTGAATTACCGATGCAAACTCAAAAACAAAAATTAGCAGAGGTATTTAATGATTGGCGGCAAAACACCGAACAGATCGATGACGTTTTGGTTATAGGCATCAAAATATAATCATCTGATTTATTGTCTTTATCTGTCAATTTTATATTAAATTAGTACTTTATTACGTATGAAAAATCAGTATTGCATTATTATGGCTGGTGGAGTTGGTTCTCGTTTTTGGCCCATGAGTACTACCGCACATCCTAAACAGTTTTTAGATATATTAGGTACCGGAAGAACCTTGTTACAACAAACCTTTGACCGATTTAAAGAACTTTGTCCTGTACAAAACATTTATGTGGTAACCAACGACATGTATGAAGACTTGGTTATGCAACAGTTACCCGAAATATTAAAAGAAAATATTTTAACTGAACCCGCTCGTAAAAACACAGCGCCTTGTGTAGCGTATGCTTCTTATAAGATCCATCAGTTAAACCCAAAAGCTTTAACGGTTGTTGCACCATCCGATCACTTAATTACTAAAGAAGATACGTTTGTTAAAGCTATAAAATCTTGCTTTAACAAAGCAAAAAGTGAAGATTGCCTGGTTACTTTAGGTATCAAACCTTCCAGACCTGATACAGGTTACGGTTATATTCAATTTGTAGATTCTCCGGTTGCTGAAAAAGACAAACGCCTGTATAAAGTAAAAACCTTTACCGAAAAACCCGACCATGACATGGCAAAGTTTTTTATGGAAAGCGGCGATTTTTTATGGAATTCAGGTATTTTTATATGGAGCACCGCTAGTGTTATTAAAGCCTTAGAACATAATGATCCGGAGCTTGCCCATGTATTTAAAGATGGTTTAGATTATTATAATACACCTCAAGAAAAAGATTTTATTAAACGCGCTTACAATATTTGCAAAAATATTTCCATTGATTATTCCATTATGGAAAAAGCAAAAAATGTGTATGTCCGTTCTTCTATTATTGGATGGAGTGATCTGGGAACCTGGGGGTCTTTGTACTCACACATCAGACATGATAAAGGCAGCAACGCTCTTGTAGGAAAAAACATCATGGAATACGATTGCCATAATTGCATTGTGCATGTACCAAAAGATAAGCTGGTTGTGTTACAAGGGTTAAAAGATTATATCGTTGTTGAATCGGAGGGTGTGTTGATGGTGTGTAAAAAACAAGATGAACAACAGATCCGTAATTTTGTAAACGACGTTAAAGTTCAAAAAGGAGATAAGTACGTTTAAAATCATGATGCAAACTCCTTCTCAAACCAAAAACCTTAACAAACTAATTATTGTAGCCGCTCTTGGTTATTTTGTAGATATCTACGATCTGTTATTGTTTGGTGTAGAACGATTTGAAAGTTTGAACAGTATTTTACCTGAACAATTTCCCGGCATTTCTGAACCGGTAAAAAAATCATTAAACGCTATTTACGGCAAATTACTTTTAAACTGGCAAATGGCCGGAATGCTTATTGGCGGCATCTTTTGGGGTATACTAGGCGATAAAAAAGGAAGACTCTCTGTTTTATTCGGTTCTATTTTAGTGTACTCTATTGCTAATATTTTAAATGGTATGGTACACAACACCGACACTTACATGGTATTGCGTTTTGTTTCGGGCTTTGGATTAGCGGGCGAATTAGGAGCAGGTATTACTTTGGTAAGCGAAGGTATGAGCAAAGAAAAACGTGGCTACGGAACCATGATCGTGGCAACGGTTGGTGTGTTTGGTGCCGTAGTAGCAGGTTTTATGGGCGATGTGATCAGTAATTGGAGAAACTCTTTTTTCTTAGGTGGAGGAATGGGCTTAGCCTTGCTTGCTCTTCGAATTGGCGTGTTCGAATCAGGCATGTTCGATCATATTAAAAAAGACACTAAAGTTAAACGCGGAAATATTTTACAATTATTTTCCAGTAAAATAAATATCATAAAATATTTTTCCATCATTTTTGTTACCGTACCGGTTTGGTATGTCATGGGAACATTGGTATTATTTTCTCCCGAATTAAGTGAGTTGATGGGGCTTCCTGAAAATTCTATCTCAGCCGGTAAGGCCATCATGTATGCTTATGCCGGTATTACCGTAGGCGATATTGCATCCGGTTTAATTAGTCAGTTATTAAGGTCGCGTAAAAAAACATTATTCATATTTTTATCGCTTACCGTATTGGGTTGCTTTTTATATTTTAATTATGGCGGCCGATCTGTCAGTACTTTTTATGCAATTGTCACCTTTATTGGTTTTGCTACCGGTTATTGGGCTGTATTTATCAGTACAGCATCTGAGTTATTTGGCACCAACATCAGAGCAACTGCAACCACTACAGCGCCTAATTTTGTAAGAGGTTCAACTATCTTAATTTCGTTGTTATTGAATTTGATCATTTCTACCTGCGAGTGTAATAAATTAAATGCAACTATTATTACCGGTTGCATTATTATTGGTATAGGTTTTGTGGCCTTATATTTTCTGGAAGAAACCTTTGGTAAAGATTTAGATTATGTTGAATAATAAACCTACCGTAGTGATCGGAGCTTCTGCACACCACGAAAGATACAGTTACCTGGCTACCCAAAGTTTACAAAAACATGGGCACGATGTGTATCCTGTTGGCATACATGAAGGAAAAATTGGTGATTTGGATATTATTACGTCAAAACATTTTATCACTAATATTGATACCGTAACGCTTTATATTGGTCCGGATAAACAAGAAGGCTGGGTTGATTACATTTATTCCTTAAATCCTAAACGTGTTATTTTTAATCCGGGTACCGAAAACCCTGAATTGGAACAACATCTTAGGAACAACGGCATCGAAGCCATTGAAGCCTGCACTTTAGTATTATTATCTATTAAAAAATACTAAATGCTCACATTAATCACCAAAGCCTTTAACGAACTCAACACTACCGAATTATATCAACTGCTCCAATTACGCAGTATGGTATTTGTAGTGGAACAAAATTGCCCTTATTTAGACATGGATGATAAGGATTACAAATCCTTTCATGTATTAGGATATGACAATGGCAAATTAGTGGCTTGCACACGTTTAGTGCCTGCCGGTGTTTCTTATGATTTAGAACCATCCATTGGCAGAGTGGTGACTCATCCGGATGTTCGTAAATTTGGTTATGGTAAATTATTAATGGAGTATAGCATTAAAGAAACCAAAGAGCGTTTTAACTCAAACGTAATTGTAATTGGGGCTCAATTATACCTCGATCGTTTTTATCAAAATTTAGGTTTTGTGCCTGAAGGAGAGACTTATCTAGAGGATGATATTCCGCATATTCAAATGAGATTGATAGACTAGTTTCTTGTCACTTCGAGCGCCCGTCCGAACGGATTCATCCGGGCGGGAAGTCGAGAAGCGTTCTATTTTCTTTCCTTCCGTCACTTTTTTCTTAGATAAAAAAGTAACCAAAAAATCAAGTCAAAACGATTTCTCCCCGCTCTTTTAATTTTTAAGGTTCGTTCCCGAAAGAGGACTAGAGCTCTTTCGGACTCACCTAAAAAAATTAAAATTAGTAACAGTTTTTTATTGTTTTTTAAAGGCGTTTCAGAATACGCTTCGCTATTTCACAGCATATCGCCATCGCGTTTTGACAGGCCACGCTCCCCTCTGATTTAAGTTTAAACTTTATTAGAAATTTAAACGGCCTTTTAAAATTTAGCGTATAAATCAAATGGTTTTAAAAGCGTGGAAAGTGCGAAGATGATTTGGGCTGTTCGCGAAGCGCTTCAAATCATCAGCTTGAAACCATGCAGATTTTAGCTAAATTTTAAGAAGCCTTGATTTTTGGTTCTTTTTATCAAGAAAAAGAACAGTAAAAGAATAAAATAATTCCGAAATCATTAAACCTTTGCGTCCTCCCCGCCTGAACGAATTCATTCGGGCAGGTGCTGAAATGTCCATTAAAAAACAAAGGTTCTACAGATACTTTAACCTATCTGTAGAACCATGTCAACAACAAAATTAAAAATTTAACAAAAACTCTTTGTAAAGATACTATCTAATGTAGTATATTAGTGCTATAATTTGTAGCAATTTGAAATATTAGTCATTCAACTACAAAATAATTAATGACTAATATTCCAGATGGCAATTTTATAACAATAAACTTCAACATGTGAAATTATGAGTAAAGTTTTTAGTAATTTAAAATACCTGCGCCTGCAAAAAGGCTTGTCGCAAGAGCAATTAGCGGACAATTTAGGTATTACGCGTTCGCGCCTGGGTGCCTACGAAGAAAACCGTAATGAACCCTCTATCGATCTATTAATTGCCATTTCTGATTTTTTTCATGTGGCCGTTGATGCTTTAGTGAGAGGAGATCTGAACAAAACCAGTTTGGATGGCTTAATGAAAATTGGTAAAAACCGTATGTTATTTCCGGTTTTAATTGACGACGATGGCAGAGACATGGTAGAATTAGTACCATTAAAAGCCAGTGCCGGTTATTTGAAAGGCTATGCCGACCCGGAATACATGGAGCGCTTGCCTCGCATGAAATTACCGTTTTTACCAACCGGTAAACACCGTGCCTTTCCTATTAAAGGCGATAGTATGCCGCCAATTAAAGAAGGTTCATTTGTGGTGGCTAAATATGTGGAACGTTTGGAAGATGTGAAAAATGGCTACACTTATATTGTAGTAACTAAAGACGATGGTTTATCTTATAAACGTGTGTTTAACTTAAACACTAAAAAAGGCTTTATGGAGTGTCACTCTGATAACAAAATGTACCAACCATATAAAGTAAATTTAAAAGATGTGGTAGAGTTATGGGAATATACGTGCTGTATTAACATGACGGATTATAAAGAAGAAGAATTAAATGTAGGTAGTATTATGAACATGCTACGTAACCTACAAGTAGAAATGGAAGTGATCAAAAAACAAGGAAACAAAAAATCGGTTTCTTAAAATTTCATCTTATAATTTCAAAAGCCGTGAGTTTAGCTCTCGGCTTTTTTGTTTTAGAAAAGATTATATTTGTTTAAATATACCTGTAAGTAATTTTAAACATTTGTAAATAATTATAAATGAAAAACTAGTCTTAGCAGGTAGTTAGTGGCAACCGAGCGACACATAAGCTAATTAGAATCTACAAATGGACTTCAAAAGCATTCAAGACTATTACAATTATCAGGAAAGCGATATAGGATTTCATCACAATCACGATGTCTATAATTCACTTTTAAAATTACGCGAAGAAACCCAAGAAAAGAACCTGAAGTCCATTTGTTCTTATGAATTGATTTTTACTGACTATGTGTTTAATGGCGGAGAAATTAAACCTAAATTGGCATATTCAAACGGCCCATCATACCCAAACTTTGATTTGTTTGACGACGACTTTGAATACATAAAATCAAGAGCAAAAGATGTTCTAAACCATAAATATAAAGCAAAATACAATCATCTTCTTTGGGAGAGCAAACACAGACATATTGATTATGCAAAGCAAGCTATTGACAGCTATTTTTTCTTATTAAAAAATTCTACAACTCTGCCAGATGACAATTTAGCTCATCACACATTTGCGAACTATTTCAAAAACCTTTTTATTCTTGCTCAAACCATAAACTACAAAAAAGATGATGCAATTCAGAATCTATTTACTCTTTTAGGTACCAGTAAAGTAAATGGATTCAAAGAATATGCTTTAATGAAATTCATTCTTGAAGAAGGAAAAAAAATTAACGTTGCTACTTTTCAGGGCTTTTATGATTATGCAAATAGTGTTATAAATAATTCCGTTTATCCAGAACTGGAAAGAGAGTATTTGCAATTAATAATAAATCTCTGCTCTAAGCTTAGTCTGTCTCCTAAAGAATACCACGATAAATTAGCTGAATATCATTTAGCACAGGCTGAAAAAGAACAAGGAAGTTTTATTGTCCACGATTTCTATTTAAAAGCGCTAGCTCAGTACCAAAAATCAAGAAATAAGACAAAAATTGAGGAGGTTTCTTTACTGGTTGAGAAAGCAAAACCAACATTAGATTTTAAATCAGTTGTGACAGAATATCAAGATGAAAAGATTGAGAAATGGCATAACGCAATTGATAAAATTACTGATGAATTAATAGAGAAAGGGGAAATCACAGGCATATACGAATACTTAATTCTACATGACATATTCCCTCAAGCAGAAATTCTTGATCAGGAAATTAGGCCTGTAACCTTTGACCTTATTAGCGTGATGTCGTTTGACATTAATAGAAACGTCAGCAAAAAGAAGAGCGGCTTAATCAAACCATATTTTTTGCATATACAGAACTTTTCACTTCCACATTTGGCTAAGGTTTTTACAAAAGGAATAAAAAGAAAAAAGATTTGTTTCGAAACTCTATTGGACTTCTTGAGAAACAACACATGGTATGGTCAAGATTTTACGGAAACAAATGCAGACGGAGAAATTGTTGGATTTAATTGGATCGAACTCCTGTCCCCATCTCTTTCAAGCTTTTTTATTCAATCGGAAATTGACATTATCGCAAATAAAAATACCTTTAATGGTTATGTTCTTTGTATCGACTCATTAACGATAAAATTTGAAGGGCTTTTAAGGGAATTTTCACGACATATAGGAGCCCAAATAATAGAATATAAAGAAGATGGAACTGAAGCAAGGATATCTTTCGAAAAATTGTTAGAAAATGAAAAACTAAAACAAATTATTCCAGAAAACGACCAGGCGCTTTTAAAATTCCTTTTCACTTCCCAAGGATTAAATCTCAGAAACAATGTTGCACATTGCTTTTATCAAACAAAAAGTTATTCACCGGGAGTAATGTTTTTGCTTATTTCAGCATTACTAAGACTAGGTAACTATGAATTAACATTGCCAAATAAATAATTAAAGACAAATGTAAAGGCAGCCACTAACAGCGTGCAAGCGCCTAGTTGGCCGAAATTTGTTATCTTTATGAAGCGTCAAGCCAACCAAGCGCCTGCACGCGGAACGTTAGCGGTCATTGTAAGACGACTGCTCAAAAATATGTACGTTAGCATTAAGCAAAGAGAGATTACCCCCTAAACAGGATAATCTCTCTTTACATTAAGACTTTTGACCAAAAAAATTAATTCCAAAACTCGTCTTCGGCAGCTTGGTCCTCTGAAAACAACCAAACTTGAACAATTTTTTCGTCAATTACTTGAAACAAGTCGACACCATTCATATCAACTGCTTTATCGCCAATTTTACCACTGAAACGAACAGGAAAGGAAACTAAATTTCCGTTAGACATCAAAGCACCTGTTGGATTTATTACCAATGAACCTTGTGTTGCACCCATCATATCACCAAGCATTTTGCCAATGGCTTCAAGCCCTGTTTTTGTTCCAGCAAACTGATGGCTTCCTGGTTGATGCCATTTTGCATCAGGACTGAAATGTGAAAACGCTGTTGGAATATCACCTTTTGAAAGGGCTATTGAATAAGCCTCTACTACTTCTTTTGCGGTCATTTTATTTGTTTTTTTATAATTATTGTACAAAACTAAATCAATTCTTACCTTTACACAAGTACATACAAATTAGTATGGTACTTACTTAATAGTTAGAAATACTGATTATCAATGAAAAAAAATCAAAAAAATATTTTCCCATCAGACGAAAACTGTCCTGTAAGACAGTCTTTAAACATTTTAGGCGGTAAATGGACTTTATTAATTCTATTTCAAATAAATGAAAGAGTAATAAGATATGGAGAACTTAAAAGAGCCATACCCGGAATAAGCGAAAAAATGCTAATCCAAGAACTCAATTTATTGGTAGAACATAAATTTGTTTCTAAAAAGGCATATCCAGAAATTCCACCAAGAGTTGAATATAGCTTGACAAAGCTTGGATTAAATACTTTGCCTATTGTTGACACATTGGCGACATTTGGATTAGAAAATTTAACCGAAATTGCGGAGCAACAACAAACAGACCGAAATGCTTAACAAAAATCGGCTGACAGAAAAACAACGAACCGCTAACAAGGTATTGGCGTTATAGGGGGTGAAGTACAAAGGCTCAAGTTCAGTTTTTCAATTTATCATTAGTGCAAAGTTGGGCTGACGTTCCCTGATTTCCCCTACAACGCCAATACCCAAAACGTTAGCGGTCATGCGGTCGCACAGAAAAATCTGCTTAAAAACAACAATTTATTAAATTAAAAATTTATTAAAACATAAAAAAAATTATTATTTGATTGATATATCAACTATATTTGTATCAAATAAATTTGTATGAATACTAAAAACCCAACCGGAACAGTACTTTATTCCATTGAACAAGCGATTAAAGAGTATCGAAAAATAGCACAGAAGAATATTTCTAAGATTGTAAAGGACATTACTATAGACCAATGTTTGATTTTAATAATACTAGACAAGGATGCCACTATTTCTCAAAACGAATTGGCCCATCTTATATTTAAAGATAAAGCTTCTATCACAAGGATGATAGAATTAATGGTCAAAAAAGAATATCTGATTAGAGCTATCCATACAGAAGACAGAAGAAAATTCAATCTTGAAATAACTCAAAAAGGAGCCACAACTCTTGGTTTGATAAGTCCCATCATTACACTAAACAGAAAAACCGCTTTGAATGGCTTTTCGTTGGACGAAATAGCATTATTAGATAAAATGCTCCATAAAATAATTACTAATTGTAAAGTCTAAAAAAATGAAATCCTTATTCCATCTATTATTCATTTACGTTGTTATCTGCTTCAACGTAAGAGCACAAGCCCAAGATTTGACTGAACGAAATAAACAAATCCTGGAAATATCCGAAAACATTAAGAAATATTACATTTTCGAAGATGTAGCCCATCTACTTTCTGAAAAATTAAAATCAGAAATAGAACTTAAAACTTTTGATAATCTCACAGATAAAGAATTTGCAAAATCTCTTTCCTCTTATTTAACAAAAAATGGAAATGATTTACATTTCAATGTGTTATATCGTCCAGGTCAAGAAGAAAAAAAATCAGTCAATGAAAAAGAATTGTTACAAGAATATGACGCTATTAATAAACAATGGAATTATGGTTTTGAAAAAGTTGCAAGATTAGATGGAAATATTGGTTATATCGAATATACCGGATTTCCTGAAGGAAACAAATCGGCTCAACAAATTCTTGATGCAACAATGAATTTTGTTTCAAATACTAATGCATTAATTATAGATTTAAGAAACAATCAAGGTGGAGACGGCAAAATGGTCGAACTTTTTTTAAGCTATTTTTTTGATAAGAAACTCAAATTAAGTGAAACTTATACAAGGTATAATAATACCACTATATCATCTTACACCTCGCAGAAAGTGAATGGTAAAAAGTATTTAGATAAACCCGTCTATATTCTAGTCAACAACAAAACTATTTCTGCAGCTGAGGCATTAGCATATAATTTACAACAAAATAAAATTGCCAAAATAATTGGAGATAAAACTTATGGAGCCGCAAATCCGGTAAAAGCATTTTTTATAGGCAACAAATATCATTTATTCATCCCGATTTCAATAGAAAAAAATGCAATCACAAATACTAATTGGGAACATACAGGAATTGATGCCGATATAAAAATAAGTACTGAAAAAGCGTTAATAAAGGCGCAAATTATAGCCCTTGAAAATTTGTTAAAATCAAATACAAAAACGGAATTAACGGAAAATGAAATTAGAGAAAAGATTTTGAAATTAGGAGAGCAATTGTAGACAAATTTTGCCTACTGCTAACAGCAGTCATGCCAAGAGCAACATTCAGACAATAAACAATGAAACAAAATTCAATGAGACTATTTATACTATTTATACTTTTCCCAGCATTAATTTTTGGGCAAAAAAACATATCAACTAATCTTGCAAAATATATGCAAGCACAAGTTGACGTTAATAATTTCAGTGGAACAGTATTAGTAACAAGGAATGACACCGTTTTACTTAAAAAAGCATATGGCTTAGCAGATTACGAATGGAATATCAAAAACACAATTGACACAAAATACAGTTTGGCTTCTGTAACCAAACAATTTACAGCAGCGGCAATTTTGCAATTAGTGGACAAGAAGCAATTATCACTTGATAGTAAACTGAATAAATTTTTTCCAAGTTTTCCAAAAGGAGATAGTATAACAATTCATATGTTGCTGTGTCATATGTCAGGTTTGCAAATGGATTATGATGAATTGTATTTAAACAGTGTTGCAATTACGCAGGAAGATGTATTAAAGCATGTAGTACAAAAAGATATTATTACACAAGATGACGCATTAAAGTATATTGAGAAAAAAACACTTTTGTTCTCACCAGGTTCTAATACCGCTTACAGTAATATAGGGTATTATTTACTTGCCAGGATTATTGAAAAGTTATCAAACATAAGCTATGCTGATTATTTAAAAACTAACATTTTTGAGAAATGCAAGATGAATAATTCGGGAGTAATTACTAACGATGAATTAATAACCAACAAAGCAAGAAATTATATGCAGGCTAAAAATAAATATTTAAACAATCCATATATCAATTGGGAATTTAATATTGGACATGATGGTATTTATTCTACTGTTGAAGATTTGGCATTATGGGACAAAGCTCTCTATGGTACATCTATTTTGACAACAGAGATGAAGAAACTAATGTTTACTTCATATAATGATCAAAATTGGGGATATGGATTTATGATTAATCCATTTTATAACCATGGACATCAGCTAATCGCTCACGATGGTGGCTTTTTTGGAGCAATGACTTCTCTCAACCGATTTACAGATGACAAGCTTTTTGTAACTGTTTTGTCTAATAATCAATCTCTATCCCATATTATTTCTTACGGACTTTCAGCAATTGCTTTTCAAAAAGACTTTGAACTTCCATACAAACATTATCAAACTAAAATAGATACTACACTATATGATAAATATGTAGGCAAGTATGGTAAAATTGAAATAATCAAAGTTGGCGGAAAACTATATTATAACAGTTCGGAAATGGAACTCTTACCAGAATCCAAAACAAAATTTTTTAGAGCAGACAATAATGACAGGACATTTGAATTTATTCAGGATAAATCGGGTATTTACAATTCTATAATTTTGACAAAAGGAGGTGTAAAAGAAGTAGTAAAGAGAAATATTCCGTAAGAAAGCACGAACCGCTAACATGGGTTTGGCAAGATTTGGGTTTTAGGCTTAATTTGAAGTGGCAAGTTAATATAACTGTATGCTGTAATAGTTACCTTTTATCGGCGGACACGAAAGCTGTATTTAAACTAAATGTAGAGAAAAAGCTACGAAGCCATAACACACGGTTCATTTAATTTTGGCAGAAGTATAAGGCATTTGCAAAAGCGGTCGCTCCCCGAAAGACAGTTATTTTCGCATTGCAAAAGTCTAATAAGCAGTTATCTTTGTTAGGAAGCATTTCGGTATACAAAGTTTCAAACCGCACTTTCGGTAGCTGCAAACCATCCAAGGTAAAAAACAAATCATTTAACAACTTTTTTAGGCTATAAATTATACAGCTTCACTACTTTTTTAGCAACACTTAAACTGAAAATAATGTATATTTATGTTAACAACAAAAGTCATAATTGTAGCTCAAATTTGCCCAAAGGAAGTAGTTCATTAAAAACAAAATGGAATGAAAAAACTTTTACTCATCACCACATTTTTTATAAGCTTAGTTTGCAACCTAATAGCGCAACCTAATTTTAATCGTATAGCAGAGATTACAGGTTCTGCCCGAATTTACTCAACTAAAGTTGATAAAAAAGGGAATATTTATTATACCGGTTTTTATAGCAACGGTTCTGATTTTAATGTAGGTGCAGGAACATATTCCGTTGCCGCACAAGGAAATTCAGACCCTTTTATTGCCAAATACGATTCCAATTATAATTTACTTTGGGTAAAAGCAATGGGTGGCTCTGCAAATTATGATTATGGTTATGATATTTGTGTAGATGATTCCGGTTATGTGTATGGTGTAGGGATAAGTATGGGTACTTCTGATTTAGATCCGGGAGCAGCTGTATTAACCCATTCTGTGGGTGCAACCGGTGTGGATATGTATATCATTAAATTGGATTCTATGGGCACCATGAAATGGGTTGAAGCCTATCCGTCTGCGGATTGCTATTACTCTTACTTTGCATGGAAAATTAAATTGGATAATGACGGCAATTTGGTTACAAGCACTTATTTTGGTGCTGGCACGGTTGATTTAAGTTTTGGTGTAGGCGCGCCACAACCACATACTTTTTCCACCGGTAAATACTGTATGTTTAAACAAACCAAGTACCAACAGTTTATTTGGCTAAAAGAAAATATTTTTCCATTAGATTTTACTTTTGATGAAAATAATAATATTTACACCGTTGGTGATAGAATGACTATTTCCAAGTTAAATTCTGCAGGAACTACGCTTTGGAGTTATATGTTAGGTAGCAATTCAATTTTTCCGAGTTATACAAACTATAACAGTGCGGATATTAGTTCGGCTATTTGTTATGACAAACGTGGCCATATATACATTACAGGTTCGAATCGTAATGATGCAATAGATTATAATCGCGGTAGCGGAGTGACAACATTGTCTCATAATTTCGGCAGCCGGGAAATTTATGTTTTAAAATGGGATACGACTGCCAATTTTAAATGGGTTATAAAATTTGATGCAACAGGAGGTTGTGGCCAGCAGTATTATAACTACGCAGAAGACATTAAAGCAGATAACAGAGGTAATGTTTATACCTGTGGTGGTATTAATGCTTGTGATTTTGATCCAAGTCCTACAAGTAGTCTCACTTTAGGACAAGCTTGTAACGCCACCGATTTATTTATTTCAAAATTAGATTCTTCAGGTAATTATGTGTGGGCTAAATCAATAGGAAGTGTAAATGGTACAGATTATCTTAAATCAATAGATATAACGCCCGCAGAAAATGTGATTTTTGGCGGCTTTTTCAGTTATCGCATAGATATAGATCCGGGGGCCGGAATTACCTATATTGGAACAAACACTAGTTTGCAAAACGCTTTAGTTGGTGGCGTGGGCTGTAATAAATTTTCTGAGAAAAAAGATTCAACCTGTATTTTGCCCTATGTATTAAACGGCTATAGTTATACGCAAAGCGGACAATACGTTCAATCTATTGCTGCAAGTGGTGCAGGCTGCGATAGTTTAATTTATTTGGATTTTAAAGCAACTAATCCAAACATTTCTGTTTCTTCCAATACAGCTATTTGCCAAGGAGGCACAGCAAGTTTAACCGTAAATTCTACTTCGAGTGGTGTATCGTATGAGTGGAATACAGGGAACAATACAACCAACATTGTGGTAAGTCCGAGTATTACCACTATTTATACGGCCACGGTAACAAGTATTTCCGATAGTAATTGTAAAAGCACAAAAACAATATCTGTCACGGTAAACGATTTGCCAACTGTAACTTTAGATGCTTTATCAAGTCCGATATGTGAAAATGCAAGCGTTATTACTTTAAACGGATTGCCTGCAGGTGGGGCGTACACAGGGCCAGCCGTAAGCGGAAACTCGTTTAATCCTACAGTGGGAGGTGTAGGTACTCATACATTGACGTATGTTTATACGGATCCGAACAATTGCTCTGCAAGTGCTTCGCAAACCGTGGAAGTAAGTTTATGTACAAACATTTCTGAATTAAAAAATGAGAATTCAGAATTAAGCATTTACCCGAATCCAACAAATGGAATTTTAAATGTTGACATTTCTACTTCACTTATTCAAGCTCAAGGTAATACACTTAATGTGCTAGCAAAAATTCAAGTAATAGACGTATTAGGTAAAAAAATAATTATTAAACCTGAATTCGTAAATCTGAATTCCATACGTGTAGACGTAAGCGCGCTTTCTCAAGGTATTTACTTTTTAAAAGTGGATAATACCATGAAGAAATTTGTGAAGGAATAAGAACCTGCTCTGTCGCATTTGAATGGTTACTGATCTTCAACATACACGAAAGAAACAATCACTCAAAAGTATACAACAATGGAAAAAAACAAAAGTGAGAACAAATCGATCGAACCCGGTCAAAGCCCTTTTGCTCAAACATTTTTTCACGGCACAAAATCTGACCTAAAAATTGGCGACCTGATTGAAACCGGCATCAACTCAAACTACGGACAAAATAAAAAAGCAAAATACATTTATCTCACTGCTACTTTAGACGCTGCCATTTGGGGAGCTGAACTTGCTTTGGGCGAAGGGCGCGAAAGAATCTATTTAGTAGAGCCAACAGGTCCAATTGAGGATGATCCAAATTTAACTGATAAAAAATTCCCTGGTAATCCAACAATGTCATACCGCTCACAACATCCGTTTAAGGTTGTTGGTGAGATCACCATTTGGCAAGGACACTCAGCCGAAAAAATTAAAGCCATGAAAGACGGCTTGGCAAAACTAAATGAACAAGGCATTGAGGCAATAGAGGACTAACCCAGATGAAACCATATTTAACAGCATAACATTATTAACCTAATTATATAAATACTGAGAATATGAAAACACATGATGAACGTATAGCAGAAATGACATTCGCTACTGTGTATCCAATGTACCTCACAAAAGTAGAGAAGAAAGGAAGAACAAAAGAAGAATTGCTGCAAGTAATTGAATGGCTTACCGGTTTCAATCACAAAAAACTACAAGACCAAATTGATAAAAAAGTAACTTTTGAAACATTTTTTCAGAATGCAACCTTAAACCCAAATGCACACCTCATTACCGGCGTCATCTGTGGTTATCGTGTAGAAGAAATTACAAATCCTTTGACACAAAAAGTCAGGTATTTAGATAAGCTGATCGATGAATTGGCAAAAGGAAAAACAATGGAAAAGATTTTAAGGAAGTAAGAAAAAAGTGATCAATGATCAAAACAAATTTCATACCTTTTCCAACTTTAACAACGGATCGTTTGCTGTTAAGGCAATTGAAAACAACGGATGCTCAGGACATTTTTCAGCATCGCTTAGACGATAACGTCAATACACACCTTATTGATTTCAGACATTCTTCTATTGAACAAACACAAGCATTCATTAACAGAGTACTAAATGAAATAGCCATTGGCAAAACCATATTATGGGTAATTACTGAAAAGGGAAATGATACCTTTATTGGAACCATTTGTTTGTGGAATATTTTGAAAGATGAAATGAAAGCTGAAACAGGTTACACCCTTGTGTCGAAATTTCACCGCAAAGGTTATATGACCGAAGCTTTAACAAAAGTAATTGACTTTGGATTTAATACTATGAAATTAAAAACCATTGAAGCATACACGCATAAAGACAATAAGAATTCCATACAAGTATTAATAAAAAACAAATTCAAACTGAAACAGGATATTGCAATACCAAACAAAAATCACAGGATCATTTTTTCATTAACTAATAAAACATAAATGCCGGCAACCTTTTTTGCAACACAAGCAGAATTTAGAAAATGGTTAAAAAAGAACCATAAAAAAGAAACAGAACTCATTGTTGGTTTCTATAAGGTAGGAAGCGGAAAACCTTCTATGACCTGGTCGCAATCCGTTGACCAGGCGCTTTGCTTTGGCTGGATAGATAGTGTAAGAAGATCCATTGATCATGAAAGCTACTGCATTCGTTTTACACCCCGAAAAAGTACAAGTATTTGGAGCGACATCAATATAAAGAAAGTTGAACAACTCAATAAATCAGGATTAATGATGCCGGAGGGACAAAAAGCATTTGATTTGCGAAAAGAAAATAAATCAAGAATTTATTCCCACGAAAAAGAACCTGTTGATCTTGATCCTATTTATGAAAAGCAATTTAAAAAGAATAAAGCTGCATGGTCATTTTTTAATACACAAACGCCTTCCTATAAAAAGGTAATGATCCATTGGATCATGAGTGCCAAACAGGAAAAAACCAGATCATCACGGCTTGAAAAAACAATAGCCTACAGTGAACAACAAAAACGAATGGAATAACAAAACAATTAAAAAAATGAATAAAGCAGCAAAAATAATTTCCGCAATTACTCTCATAATATTCCTGACAAGCTGCTCATGGCAAGAATACTTTGTGGTTAGTAACGCCAGCCAATCAGAAGTCATTATTAATTACCAGATAAAGGAAATTAAAAATGGATTTCCGATTTTCACAAATCAACCCTTATTATATAAATTAAATAATTCTAACGAAATAGATTGGGACACCAACCAAATTCCTGTAGATCTGGACAGTTCTTCAACAGGCCTAAAACTAAAAATACCCGCAAATCACGCCGTTATTTTTGGCGAATTAAATAACGATCATTACAAAGCCTACAACCAAGCGTTTATAAACGATCGCGTTTTTAATCTTAAAGAATTAGAGATTTTAAAAAACAAAGATACTCTCAAAATAGTTCCTTCTAATTTCGATAGCCATTTCAAAAAAACAAATGGTAATCAGGTGCTTGAATTAAACTAAATTACAAATCACTCTCTAAAAGAACGCCTCTTTGGAGTTGGTTTTTCCACAGGCATATCCTTGATGACTATATAAACAACAACACTCATCAGAGCGGCAAAAAAGCACCATACTGAGATCATATTCTGTTCAAAAAATAATTTTGAAACAATAAAAGAAGTTAAGATCGTCATGCCTAAAAAATTAGTTCGTTTAACGCTTGATACAAAAGGCGAAACAACCGTTGGTAAAAAATATAAAAAAGCACCTAAAGGTATCATCCACTTAGGAATGCTTAAGGCATAATGAATATGATGTTCTAAAATTTCGGACTTAACCGTATAGGTCGTTAAATTATAAACCACACATAAAGACAGAACAGTTCCTATAGCCAATAGACCCAATAATAATTTTTTAGGTTTCAGTTCTTTTTCCATTAAATAAATAGATAAAGGAATCCACAATGGCCAAACAACCTGAGCAATGATCAAAAACAAATAAGTGGGCACTTGCTTTAAATAAGCATAATCAGCGTTAGATAAAGATAGCCACACAAAACCCTCAATAAATTGTTGAACTCCAAAAATTAAAGGAAGAGTTGCAAAAGCCAACTGTGACCGCGATGTTGTTTTTCTTAAGGTAGCAATACCAACTATCGTTAAGACCGCCCCTGCTCCAAAACTTGCTTCAGTAGAAAAACACATAACATTATTTTTAAATGGTTATTGGATGGCACCAAAGATCAACAACCCAATAATTAATTGTATGACCGTACTAAGACAATCCAATGTAGTTATTAAACAACAAAAAACCTAAGAATAATGAATACAATCTTTATAAGGAGTCTTTAACGGCATCTCTTACTATTTGCCGGCAGCGTTTATCTACCTCAATATTATAGTTCACAACCTCCGTTTGTTTTTGATGTGCTTTTATTTTTTCAAATTGAATGGTAATGATTTTCGTAAGTTGCAATAAACGTTTTACCAGGTCTACATTACGAATATCTTTACCGGCTTTAGTGGTGTAATCACTGCTAGTAAATTTTGCTTCTCTTTTTATTAATCCTATCACATACTGGCTGTCAGATACTAAACGGATCTCTTTAACTGTTTTGAAATGTTCAAGAATATATTCAGTTGCATTGATCACAGCCAGCAATTCCATTCGGTTATGCGTGGTATTTTCTTCTTTACCGGATAAGGTTATTTTTTCTCCAGCTACAAACACAATAGCGGCCCAGCCTCCTACACAAAGTTGTGTATGACACGAACCATCGGTATATACTTCGGCGGAATGAATGTTTGACATGGTTTTCAAAAGTATACATAATTATTAGCTTAACTACTCAATCACGATCTTCTTCACTCTATTTTGTTTTTCTAACCAACCACGGATAATATCATCCGAATCAGCATAATACCTTCCCCTATTAGCAAATGACTTTAATTCTTCTGTACTTGAAATCTGATCGCTCGCATCAAAATAACCATACCCTGCAAAGTGTCTGTTTTCTATCAATATCACAGCACGTTCATTCTCGTTCCTACCCGGCTCTACAATTAAAAAATTTTGGTCTTTAAATAAATACTTATCCAATATTTTATTGGCACGTTTGTTATACTCTTCTTTATCTTCTTCTCCGCAACAAATGCCATTACAGATTTTTATTTGATGATTAAAACAAATAGATCCTTCGCTGGTTAAACCACAATAACTCAGACACAACGTTTGTTCCTCTATTAGACTTTCTAAACGTTCACGGGCTGTAGTATAAGTATTAAAAGATAATAACGGACTTTCGGATTCTTCTTGCAAAACAATTTTAAAATTAATAATACCACTTTTATCCGTCCAATAATCAATACTATGCGTAAACTCACTGGCTTTGCGCATGCGATTAAATTTCGGCTTATGCTTTTTAATTTCTTCAGCTTCCATCAACAAGGCAATCAATTCGCTACCGGTGGGTACAAAATCCACATTATACAATTCGTTCAACATCTTCTTTCCTTTCTGCTCGCTCGTATTAAAATGACTCAAGGCTCTGTTGTAAGCATTTTTGCTTTTACCTACATATATAATTTCCTGGTCTTTATTCAAAAAATAATATACCCCACATTCTTCAGGTAATTTCTTTAAAATATATTCTTTGATCTTATCAATTCTCCGAACCATGATCTCATCCACTCCCACATTTTTGTATTGCGAATGCTGACTTTTTAAATTCAATAAGAGATCAAATAATTGCGCTGTTGCCACCGCATCACCCTCTGCCCTATGGCGTCCATGAATTTCAATACCTAACGAAGCGCATAAATGACCTAAACTATAAGAAATGCGATTTGGAATTAATTTGCGACTTAATCTAACGGTACATAACGTTTCTCTTCGGAAATTATAACCCATGCTTTTAAATTCATCTCTGATAAATCCGTAATCAAAACCAACATTGTGAGCAATGAAAATTTTATCTTCGGTTAGTTCCAGGATCTTTTTAGCTACCTCATGAAACTTAGGGGCATCCGCCACCATCTCATTGGTAATATTGGTAAGCTTCGTGTATAAGGGAGAAATGTAACACTCCGGATTAATGAGTGTAGTGAATTTTTCAACGACCTGCAAACCATCATGCACCAAAATACATATCTCGGTAATGCGACCTTTACGGAACTCAAATTTCCCTCCACAGGTTTCTATATCAATAATGGCAAACATGCTAAAGCAAAATTAAGCTCTATTTGACTCACTGAGTGCTATATTCTGTAGCAAATTAAACTTAAAAGCAGTTGTAACAGCCTAAAGCTATCAAACCCGACTTGTTAGTTAAAAAACTTTAAAAGGCTTTTAACTTAATACAATAGGCTTTACTTTAGAAACAAATTACGCATTATGAAAAAATTTCTATCCTCAAAATTGTTTCGCTTTATCTGGTCATTAGGTTTAGCAGCATTATTATATTTTATTTGTCCACCTTGCTTTAGCAAAACTACTATTGCCATTGTACTTGGTGGCTTGGTATTAATTGTGAATGGCGGCGGTTTAATTAATAAATTGCCCATTTTGGTTCACATTTCCCGATTTTTGGTGGGTGGTTTATTTATTTTTTCGGGCTTTATCAAAGCAAACGACCCTGTAGGTTTTAGCTATAAGTTAGGTGAGTACTTTGAAGTATTCAAAGCCGATTCAGGTTTAGGTATTTTTGAAAGTTTTGCCCACATTGCCCTACCCTTAGCCATAGTATTATGCGTGAGTGAAATGGCCTTAGGGTTTATGTTATTAATTGGTTACAAACGCAATTTAACCTTATGGTTATTATTTGCTCAAATTGCTTTCTTTACCTTTTTAACTTTCTATTCGGCTTGTTACAATAAAGTAACAACCTGTGGTTGCTTTGGCGATTTCTTAGTATTAAAACCATGGACCAGTTTCTGGAAAGATGTGGTACTCTTGATCTTAATTTCCTTATTAATAGTTGGCAAAGAACATATTAATGAATTATTCTCACCGCTCATTACAGCATCCTTAACCTTGTTTGCCATCTTATTATCATTTGCATTCCCAATTTATGCTTACCGTAATTTACCTCCTTTAGATTTTAGAGCTTACAAAATTGGCGATAATATTAAAGACAATATGAAAGCGGGTGCTGATTATAAACCGGCCGAATATGAATCGGGCTTTATTTACGAAAATTTAAAAACCGGTAAACAAGAACATTTTAATATGAAAAATTATCCTTGGCAAGATACCTTGAATTGGAAATGGGTGGCTACTGATAATATTTTGATACACGATGCGATCAATCCTCCAAAAATTGTTGATTTCAATATTACTTCTTTAAATGGAGAACCAATGATGGATAGTGTTTTAAATAATAAAGATTATATGTTCTTATTAGTGTGTTATGACCTGACTAAAACCGAAGACGACGAAACATTACACGCTAAAATTAACGACTTATATAAATTAGCTGCTTCAGAAAAAATAAAAGTTTTAGGCTTAACGGCAGCCGACTCAAAGCAAATTGACGAATACAAACACAAACATCAGGCTTTATATGATTTTGCTCAGGCAGATGGGATTGTTTTAAAAACGATGATACGTGCTAACCCGGGCTTGATCTTAATAAAAGATGGAACCATTATTATGAACTGGCACCATAATAATTTCCCTAGCTATAGCGATGTGAAACAAAAATACATGAAGTAATACTTAATGATTTATGATAAAGCCTGCTTAAATTAAGCAGGCTTTTTTATGGAATAATTTATTTTAAATGTTTACTTTAGTTAAAATATAACATATCTATGAAAACATTAAAACTCACCATCCTTGCTTTATTATTAAGCATCAGCTTTATCAAAGCGCAAAACAACACTCGTATCACATCGTATTACGACATCAATGATAAGAAAAGCTACTACATAGCCTGGGATACTAAAACAGGAAAATCCATTCAATACTATTGGAATGGTTCTGATCACAAATGGGATTCGTTTGAAATTAATATTCCGGCACAACCTGTACCGGGCGCTTTAGGCAATATTATGTTTGATGTGTACTACGATCATAAAGATGGCGCTGCTTATTACATTGCATGGGACACTAAAACAGGAAAATCGGTTCAGTATTACTGGAACGGAACTGATCATAAATGGAATGCTTTTGAAATTAATTTACCCGAAAAACCATTACCGGGAAACACAGGAGAAGTGATGATCAAAAGTTATTATGCAACTGAAGACAGCAAAGCTTATTATATTGTGTACGATACCAATGGAGGAAAATCAATTCAATACTATTGGAATGGCACAGACCATAAATGGGATGCCTTTGAAATCAACTTGCCGGAGAAACCTTTGGTGAAATAATTTTTCACCCTTCGAGAACCTCAGGGTTCAGTCTCTTTGGTGGTTGAGGCTCTCGAAACCACCTTATAAAAATAAATAAACGCTGAATCAAATGATTCAGCGTTTATGTTGTTATTTATTTTACTTTTTTCTTAGTCAAAAAAGTAAACAAAAAGACAAGTCAAAACGAATCCTCACACTCTCTTTTAATTTTTAAGATTCGTTATTGAAAGAGAACTAAAGCTCTTTCGCTTACACACGTTCTGGCTCAAATATCCACTGGATATTTGCCCTCTAGAAAATTAAAATTCACGGCTCATCGCCTTCCCGTTTTGACAATCAACGCGCTACTCCGAATTAAATTTAAACTTCGGTTTAAGATATTTATTCATTAGAAAAAGTGCGGCTGATTTTGGCGAAAGAGAGCGAACTACAATTTTTTCGGTGGCATTGCGAAGGCTCTTCGAGCGAGAGGGCTGAGTAAATAAAAGTTCTGTGAACTTTTATAACGAAGAGCCAGAAAGTGGGTGGGTTGGAGTTGGTCTTTCGCCTTGAATTTTGTTTCTTTTGTTCAAGCAAAAGAAAATAAAGAAATAAAAACTGATTCAGCTTTTTTTATAATGCTTCTCTATATACTCAATAGCCTGCTCCTGAGTAAGCACTGAAAAATTACGGTAACGGTAATGCACATCAATGATCTCTTCGATGGCATCATTCGTTAAAGCCTTATTTTCCCAGGTATTCAGATCTGCGATCACCGTCTCTAAACAGCCTTTTTTATACGCAATTTGTCCGATGACATGAACCAAAGTGTTTCTAACACGGGCCGTTTTATCGTGTTGCAATACTTTTAATAAGGGTAAAATATCCTGAGGATGTGTGCGTCCACGCAGTTCAATACCATGGCAAATTTCCCTTCTGATCTCTTTGTTCTCATGGTATAAATATTGCTCCGACCATTTTAAAACAGGTTTAGGATTTTTTTCTCCCATCTTTTTTACGGAACCGATCACAGCATTTCTAACCGAATGGTGTTCGTCAAACAAACCCTTTTCGAAAAAATGTTGCACGGCCTTAAAATCAGTTTTACCTATTTCTCCGGCGGCATTAATTACTGTTTGGCGAATGTGAGCCAGATCTTCTTTATGTAATTGATTTAAAACAGAAATGATCTTTGATTGAAGAGTTTTCTCTTCTAAATAAATTCTACCAATGGATAAATAAGCAGACTTGCGGATATACGTATCCTCATCCGAAAAATAATCAATTGTTTGTTTGAGTTTGGAAGATTTGATCTCAGAAACAATATGAGTTTTTATTTGCTCAACTAATTTAACACGGTCTTCTTTAGCAAGGTCATAAAAACTCATACTCTAATTCGAAATAATTTAATGATAAGAATAATATTAATTTCCTTTTAGTTTATCGTATTCTTTTTGCACAGAATCATGCTTGGTAAATACATAAGCACCTAAATAATTAAACATCAATCCTACACCCCAACCCAACATTGGAAAAATAGGCCAAGGCACTCCCGAACTTTCATCGTTATGATCGGTGAAATACCATATAGCCCAAAACATCGCATTGATAATAATGTAAGTAGCTAAATGTCTTTTAAAACCAACACGCTTTTTGGCTAGTTTCCAAAGTTCCTGTTCTCTTTCTGTTTCCATGATTTGAAATTAAATGATAGTTCAATTTAATTCTTTTTTAGTTTGGAAGAACATTCTTTTACCAATTTTTCTGCACGTTCTTTCCCCCAATCAGGAGCCAAAGCATTTAGCGGCTTATACTCTTTAAATTTTTCAATGGCTGTATCAAAATGTGGTTTTGCTTTTTTAGCACCACCCCCAAACACTTCCGGTGTAAAATACACTACCGTAGCCTTTTGTAAATACGCTCTAGGATTATTAGGTTCTAACTTCAAGGCTTCTTTCGCTAATTTATTAGCCTGTGCACCATATTTTTGTCCGCGTTGTGCCTGGTGCACCATTATTCTTGCCGCTGCAATCATCGATTTCAACACCAATACTTCGGCATTTTGTGTACTTAACGAATCTGATTTTTTTGCTAGCACTTCTGCTTTATCACACCAGGTATCAATTTCTTTTCCCTTTTTTTCAAAAGCAATTAAGGTATTACACACACCGGCATAGTAATACGACAGCCAATCATTTTTTTCTTGTTTGGCAATGTTTTCAAAGCCCGTAGCTGCTTTTTTAAAAGCATCGGTATCTTTAGCGTTTTCTAAAACAGCTAAATTTTTTTTCATGGTTTCATCATAGTTTTTTGTTTGGGCAAATCCCGAAAACATGAAGAATCCAAAAAACATTACTACAATTATTGATTTAATATTTTTCATAAACACAATACAAACATAATACTAGTTTGTAAAAATAAATCACATTATTCAGTAACTTTCTTTTCCTTTGACCGTCATATGTTAAATTTGACTAAAAGGTTCAAAAAATAACTCATACTAAATAACAAACCCTACTGTTCTTTATGTTAAAAAAAGACATTGTAACTCTTAAACTTAAAACACTTATTCTAATTACGCTCTTCTTTTCCGTAAAATCTTATGGAATATATACTCTAGAAGGTAAAGTTATTGATGACAGATCAAAAGAACCGTTAGCCTTTGTCAATATTGTAATCAAAGGTTCTCAAAAAGGAGTCTCCACATCAATAGAAGGTAAATTCAAAATTACTTCTGATGAGCCAATTCATGAGATCATTCTTTCCTATGTTGGCTATCATGATCTTATCTATGATGCAACAAACAAACAGAATGTTATTATAAAAATGCAGCAAAAAGACTTCGAATTACTGGAAGTAAAAATTTTGGCCAAAGAAAATCCCGCGCACCGCATAATAAAACAAGCCACATTGAATAGGGATAAAAATAATCCTGATAAAATTCATTCCTATATATGTAACACCTATAATAAAACCCATTATGATCTTGTTCCAAATATTTCTGATCCGGATTCGATCAAAAAAGATTCTTCATTAGCTCGAATTGTTGCATTTAGTACAAAATCTAATATATTGATGATGGAATCCGTCACTGAAAGAAAATACCTTTCTCCCGATAATTTAAACGAAACTGTTTTAGCTACCAAGGTCTCAGGCTTCAAAAATCCATCCTTTACAACACTTGCCACAGATCTGCAGCCCTTTAGTTTTTATAGCGATTACTTTAATATGTTAGGTAAAGATTATCTGAATCCGATAACTGCAGGCAGTACTGTAAAATACTTCTTTACTATCGAAGACACGTTATATCAAAATAATGATAGTGTTTTCATTATCAGTTTTCGACCATTAAAAGGAAAAAATTTTGATGGACTTGAAGGCCTGCTCTATATTAATACCAATGGATTTGCCATCCAAAATGTTATTGTTCAACCTTATGATAAAGGACTTATTCATTTAAAAGTACAACAACAATACCAATGGGTTGATAACAAACAATGGTTTCCTGAACAATTAAACTATGAATTGCATTATAAAAATTATCCATCTAAAAAGTATGGTATGCGACTCATTGGCCGCAGTTATATTACCAATGTGCAATTAGATCCTAACCTCAGGAAAAGGGATTTTTTGTACACAACAGTTATAAATGCTCCAAATGCAAGCTCTAAAGATTCTGTTTTTTGGAAGGAACATCGCGTAGATACCCTTACTATAAAAGAAAGATCTACCTACAAGATCATTGATAGTTTAGGTCGTGAGTTTAAAGCCGATCAAAAATTAAAAGTCTTAGAGTCCCTTATGACATTTCAATTACCGATCTCTTTTGTGAGTTTAGATCTCAATAAAATTATCCTTGCCAACAAATATGAAACGATTAGAGGCGGCTTGGGCTTACATACAAACGACAAGGTATCCACATGGTTTAATGTAGGTGGATATATAGGTTATGGTTATGCCGATAAGGAATTAAAATATGGTTTTGATGGGAAATTATTTCTCAAAAAAAACAGTAAAGATTATTTTTTGAAGTATGCATATTGTCACGATCTAGCCGAAGCTGCAAAAACAGCATACTTCCAAACAAGGAACAATTTTTATCGTAATACGCTTATTTCAAGAATGGATTTTGTAACACAACATTCTGTAAGCTTCAATTTCAGAGCTTTTAAATACCTTACCTCAAATTTGAACTACAATCAATCACACATAAAACCAACATACAACTATAACTACCAAACATCTGGTTCTGATTATAATGTAAGCTCGGTTGATTCAACAGCATTGTACAGAAGCTTTGATTTAAAAAATGTTGAAATTAATATAAAAGGTCGTTTTGCTTATAAAGAGCGACTGGTGCAATCTTTAGGACAAGTAATTTCAGATGGATCTAAATATCCCATCATTCATTTTTCATATGGCAAAGGTTTCAAAATAAAAGATCTTGGCGATTATGACTATAATAAATACACACTTGGAATTGAAAAAACATTTTTAATTAAAAACTTTGGTAAAACACACATTTTAGTTGAAGGAGGAAGAGTTGATAAAAAAGTACCTTATCAATTATTATTTAATGGCAACGGCAGCTTTTCCAAAAACTATATATACATCGGGAATTCATTTCAAACAATGGGATTCAATGAATTCATTTCTGATAATTACGCCAACCTGTTTTTATCTCACAACTTTGGTTCACTACTTTTTAAGAACGAAAAGTTTAAACCTGAGTTAATGCTTTTCACCGGCATTGGTTACGGTTCTCTCTCAAATACAAATCAGCACCAGTACATGGCCTTTAAAACAATGGAAAAAGGTTATTACGAAAGCGGATTAATGATCAATAACATTTTTAAGTTTAATTATATGAATTTATTTTATATTGGATTTGGTGGCGGAGCCTTTATCAGATACGGAAGTTATGCTAATCCGTCTTTGAAAGATAACCTGGCTTTCAAGCTCTCTCTTTCCTTAACATTCTAAAAGGATAAATAATATATTTTGTTAATAGTTTGTTATTAAGTAAAATAGTATTACCTTTGCACCGCAATTAGATTTAATATTTGCATCCAATACATTGTAATCGCGCCTACGTCGGGCTATAAACAGATTACAGCTACTGCGGAAATTAAATCTTAGTTAGCAGCTAGTAATAATAATTTAAACAAAAACAAATGACATTTCAAGAATTAGGCTTGGAGCCGATGCTCCTAAAAGCCGTGACCGAGATGGGCTTCGAAAATCCTACGCCTATCCAAGAACAAACTATTCCTCAATTGAAGGACAAATCTACCGACATGGTAGCCCTTGCACAAACAGGAACAGGAAAAACTGCAGCATTTGGCCTGCCTTTATTAATGAAGTTAGACTTAACTTCTCGTTTTACACAGTCTTTAATTTTAGCACCAACTCGTGAGTTATGTGTTCAAATTAGCAAAGACTTAATGAACTATTCAAAATACCTTAACGGGTTAAAAATTACTGCCGTTTATGGTGGTGCGCCTATCATGGGTCAAATTCGCGATATCAAAGCGGGTTCTCAAGTGATCGTTGCAACTCCGGGTCGTTTAATTGATTTGATCGAGCGTAAAGCAATTGACTTATCTCATGTAGATGTAGTTGTATTGGATGAAGCTGATGAAATGTTAAACATGGGCTTTAAAGATGATTTAGATCAAATTTTAGGAAATACACCTCCAACAAAAAATACATGGTTATTCTCTGCTACAATGCCTCGCGAAGTTGAGCGTATTGCAAGCAAATACATGGAAACTCCTTTAGAGATCTCTGTAGGTAAGAAAAATCAAGGTGCTGAAAACATTCAACATATTTATTACACAGTACAACAACGTGATCGTTATGCGGCATTAAAACGTATTGCTGATTTTTATCCGGACATTTTTGGTATCGTATTCTGTCGTACAAAAGCAGAAACACAAGATGTTGCTGATCAATTAATAAAAGATGGTTACAATGCAGATGCTTTACACGGTGACTTATCTCAAGCACAACGTGATCTAGTAATGAAACGTTTCCGTAGCCGTACCTTACAAATGTTAGTAGCTACTGACGTTGCCGCTCGTGGTATTGATGTTAATAATGTAACTCACGTTATTAATTATAACTTACCTGAAGAAGCAGAAAACTATACTCACCGTTCAGGTCGTACTGGTCGTGCAGGTAAAACAGGTATTGCAATTGCTATTGTTACTCCTCGTGAAGCTGGTAAGATCAGAGATATCGAACGTATCATTCAAAATACATTTACAAAAGCTGATGTGCCGGATGGTGTAGCAGTTTGCGAAAAACAATTATTTCACTTAGTGAATAAATTACATAGTGTAGAAGTAAAAGATGATGATCTCGAAAAATATCTTCCAAAAATTTATGACGAATTAAAAGATCTTTCTAAAGAAGAATTGATTAAGCGTTTTATTTCTGAAGAATTTAACCGTTTCTATAGTTATTACCAAAACTCTCAAGACCTTAATACAGGTGGCGAAGGACAGAATAATGGTAAAACCACTCGTTTCTTTATTAATATGGGAATGTTAGATGGCTTTAACCGTAATTCAATTAAAGATTTCTTAGCTGAAATTTCTAGTGTTCATCCACGTATGTTATTTAACATTGATGTTAAAAATTCTTTCTCTTTCTTTGAGACTGAGAATAAATTCTTGGATCAGTTCTTAGCGTTAAACAAGGCTGGTATCGAATTTAACGGAAGAGGAATTTCTTTTGAAGTATCTAAAGCTAAACCTTCAGGTGGTTACGGAGAAAAACGTTCTTACGGTGGTGGATCTCGTGAAGATGGTCAACGTAAATCTTATGGTGGTGGAGAACGCAAATCTTATGGTGGCGGAGAACGCAGATCATACGGTGGTGGCGGAGAACGCAAATCGTCTTTTGGCGGTGGCGGAGAACGCTCTGGCGAACGTAAATCTTATGGTGGTGGCGAACGTTCAGGCGAACGCAAATCATACGGTGGCGGAGAGAAACGCTCTTACGGCGGAAACTCAGGTGGTGGTGAAAGATCATCGTTTGGTGGAAACAGTGAAGGTGGAGAACGCAGAAAACGTTTCACTAAATAAAACATAGTTTAACTATTATATATAAAGCCTCATTAACTAAGTTAATGAGGCTTTTTTTATGGTAATTGTTTAACAGTTATTTCATGTTTTTCTTCGTTCTTTTTCTTGATAAAAAGAACCAAAAATCAAGACTTCATAAAATTCCGCTAAAAACAAACATCGCTCAATCTGCTAATTTGAATCGCTTCGCGAACAGCCCAAATTAGCCACGCACTTGCCTGCCTTTTTGAGCAATATTTATTTTTTACGCGAAATTTTATAAGGCCGAAAATTAGGTCGAAATCAAAAAAAATATTCCTAAAAAACTTTTAGTAAAGCTAATTATTGCAGATTTTATGCTATTTTTACCCTTTCTATTTTAAAATCAACAAAAAAACCAATATTATTTTTGTAGGTATAAAAAAAGATACTATATTTGCGTCCCTTTTGGGGGAAAACACATTTAAGAGAATTATATCATGTCACGTATTTGTCAATTAACAGGAAAAAAAGCGATGAAAGGAAACAATGTTTCTTTCTCTAATACTAAGACTCGTCGCCAGTTTAAAGTAAACTTAAAAACTAAAAAGTTTTTTATCCCTGAAACAGGAGAGTGGGTTACACTTCGTGTATCTACATCAGCAATAAAAAATATTAATAAAAAAGGAATTTTTGCTTGTTTAAAAGACGCTGTTGAAAGCGGAGTTTTAGCTTAATTTCATAAATCAAACAGAAAATGGCAAAAAAAGGTAATAGAATTCAAGTAATTTTAGAGTGCACAGAGCACAAGGACAGCGGTAAAGGTGGAACTTCTCGTTACATCACTACTAAAAACAAAAAAAATACTCCTGATCGTATTGAGTTAAAAAAATATAACCCAATATTGAAAAAGATGACAACTCATAAAGAAATTAAATAATCCCATTAATATAATACACAATGGCAAAGAAGGTAGTTGCGACGTTAAAGTCTGGTAAAGGAAATAGCTTTACAAAAGTTATTAAAGTGATTAAGTCACCAAAAACTGGTGCTTATGCATTCAGAGAGGAAATCGTTCATAACGATTTAGTAACAGATTACTTAAAAAAATAATATTTTTTTATAATATACTTAAAAGCTTTTCTGGAAACAGAGAAGCTTTTTTAGTTTATAGAATTCCACCACCGAGACACAAAGAACACAGAGGAAAATAACAAACCCAGTATATCAGCACCTTGAGCACCTGTCAGTTCGAGCGAAGTCGAGAACAGATGAACTATATAAAATAAAGCGATTATTACATGATGATTAATACGCTTTTACTTATAACTTTACATTTCATAAAATACAGCATAATACATTAATAAAAATGGGATTTTTCAGTAAACTATTTGGCAAAGAAGAAAAAGAAAGTTTAAACGAAGGTTTATCAAAAACAAAAGAAAGTTTTTTTGGTAAACTAGCTAAAGCTGTTGCCGGAAAAAGCACTGTAGACGCCGAAGTATTAGATAACCTGGAAGAAGTATTGATTACGGGAGATGTGGGCGTAAACACCACTTTAAAGATCATTAAGCGCATAGAAGAACGTGTAGCTAAAAACAAATATGTGGGCACCGGCGAATTGAACGAAGTTTTAAAAGAAGAAGTTGCTGCCCTACTCACCGAAAATAACTCCACCGACGCTACCAGCTTTGAAATACCGGCCGATAAACGCCCTTATGTGATTATGGTAGTTGGCGTAAATGGTGTTGGCAAAACAACCACCATTGGTAAACTCTCTCATCAATTTAAAAAAGCAGGTTACAGCGTGATGCTTGGTGCTGCTGATACATTTAGAGCAGCGGCTGTAGATCAACTAACCATTTGGAGCCAACGTGTGGGTGTAGAAATTGTATCGCAAGGGATGAATGCCGACCCTGCCAGTGTTGCTTTTGATACCTTAAGCAGCGCCAAAGCCAAAGGAACTGATGTCGTAATTATTGATACCGCAGGACGTTTACATAATAAAGTGAACTTGATGAACGAGTTGACGAAAATTAAAAACGTAATGAAAAAAGTATTGCCTGATGCGCCACACGATGTACTATTAGTATTGGATGCAAGCACCGGACAAAACGCCATTGAACAATGCCGACAGTTTACCGCAGCAACAGATGTTACATCTTTAGCCTTAACCAAATTAGATGGCACTGCTAAAGGCGGTGTGGTAATTGGTATTTCTGATGAATTTAAAATTCCTGTAAAATATATTGGTGTAGGCGAAAAAATGGAAGACCTGCAAGTGTTTAACCGCACTGAGTTTGTAGATAGTTTGTTTAGTCAGAATTAGGAATGAGCGGAGAAAACAAGTATTGTTTCGAAATATCTTTTCCTTCTATTGATTTGAATACCTTCATGACTGGTACATCAGATGCAAATTCTACTTTTCATGCTCATTTATTTTCCAGAGAAAATGAGATTGAAATAAAAATATTCTACGATCCCAAAACGTACTTTGGCGACAAACTAAGCAGCTGGATATTTCAAATTAATTCTAAAAACTTTGGAGCCTTTACTAAGGTTGAAGGAGAAACCCAAAATGAAAAGTTACAAAAAATCGATCTATTAAATTCGAAAGTATTAAGTTTCACTTTAGGATCAAATCAATACGAAGGAGAATTAAAATTCATAAGTGTCTTTATTGACTCTGTGAAATTTTACTGGAATCCTCATAATGAAAGAATTAATACTGCTGAGTTTTATTTAAATGAAGCTGGATTTGATATTGTAAAAAGGTATTATTCTGTGTTATTTAAAACAGACAATCAATTTGATATTAGTAGAATGAATGAATTAAATGAATTCTACTCTATCGAACAAGCTGAATTTAGACCAGAATTTCATTTCTTGCCAAAAGATAACAGAGATAGTAAAGAAGCAATAATTGTAAAAGAGCCTAAAATACAATTTAAATACAAAACTGATATACAAGAAACAGAAGCAATAAAATATGCGGAAATTGTTCGTTTATTATTTTCTTTTTACCATCATGTACATATAGATTATATAATGGCTAAAATCCATTTAAAAGAATATTCCATATATATTAAAAAGATTCCAATTAAAGAAAAAAACAAAGCAGAACATTATTTATGGGGACTTGGATACGATTTTGATTTCGACCATTTTATGAAATCTAACTGGCAACAATCAGCGCTACAAAATTTCAAAAAATTATCAAAATCAATCGAAATGTTCATTCAATCTCATTATGTTGATAGTAATTCTAGATTTCTTATCCGGTACAATATAATTGAAGTATGTATGAGCGGAATAAAACATACTGATGAAAAATTTAAAACAATAATTTCTGATGTCGAAATAAAAAAGAAATACAATGAAGCTTTAAATATATTATTACAAACAATAAATCCTACTGAGCATGAAGAGTTTATTAAAAAATGGGATCTTATTCCTAATAAATTATCATATAAACCGATGAAAAGCTCATTATTGACGTTCTTGGAAAAAGAAGGCTTTAATCCATTAGAATTTCCAATAACATTAGATGTGTTAAAAAAAATGAGGGACAGCATAACGCATGGAAGTATTGAAAAGATAAATCCAAATGAATTAGAAAGAGCCAATATTATGCTCTATAGAATTTCAGGAATACTAATTTTAAATCTAATGGGGATCAAAGATTGGAGTTTTAATAAAGATATACCGAACTAAACCATGTTATCCCCAGTTGTCGCGGACTTGTAGTCCGTGACCTGTGGCAGAGCTGATGGTTATAAAATATATTTATTAAACCAATTAGTAAAAAAATCACGGACTGAAAGTCCGCGATAACACATGTACAACACCCAAATTATAACGAGCTTGTTCTCTGAATATAAGTTTCTTAATTTCGAACAGAATTAAATTTTTGAAAATAATAAATGCCTTACAAAAACCTAAAGCAACAAATTTTATCATTCGTATCTTTTTCTGATAAAGAGTTAGATTTGATCGTTTCTAAATTCACATTAAATTCATACGAAGCCAAAGGTGTAATCTTATCAGAAAATAAAATATCTTCCAATATTCATTTTATTGTTAATGGCTTAGTCAGAACATATTATATAAGAGATGGAAAAGAAATAACCACTTATTTAGCAAGTGATAATGGTTTTGTTTCCTCCTACTCTAGTTTTATAAATCAAACAAAATCTATTGAGACTATACAATGCATAGAAGCTACCCAAACATTGTCGATCAGTTATAACGATATGCAGGAACTGTATCGTCTTATTCCTCAATGGGAAAAAATAGGAAGAATTTTAGCAGAACAAAACGTGCTTTGTTTAGCCGACAGATTATTGAAACTTCAGGCCATTCCTGCCAAAGAAAAATACCTGGAATTTTTAAAAACAGCATCCGATAAAATTGTTCAACGTACCCCGCTCGTACACATTTCCTCATTTCTAGGTATTACTCCCGAATCGTTAAGCCGAATACGAAAAAACATTTCTTAACATTTATCAAGAAGGAACAGATCTTAGTTCATCATTTTTGCATCTTAAAACCAACAAAAATGATCGAGATAACTAAAAACGTATTCCAAATTCCATTAATGCCTCGAAACAGTATTAACTGCTATGTGATTGACGATATCCTTATTGATGCAGGCATTAGAAGTTCAGCCAAAAAGATCTTAAAAGCTATCAGAAATACAAAAATCAACGCACATATCTTAACTCATGCCCATGCCGATCATCAGGGAAGCAGTAGTGTTATTTGCGAAAAATTAAACATCCCGCTTTGGACATCAGAAATAGAAAAAGCAAATGCTGAATCGGGGAAAGTCATTTATGAATATCCTGATGCTAATCATTTTATTGCACGATTTCAACAAAAGTATTGGGCCGGTAAAGGTTATAAAGTTTCCAAAACATTAAAAGAAGGTGATTCTGTTGGGAGTTTTACGATAGTAGAAACACCGGGACATTCAAACGGACACATTTCATTTTTTAGAGAAGAAGATAAAGTGTTGATTGCAGGAGATGCATTGGTTAATATGAATTTACTAACGACTCAGGTTGGCCTCAATTTGCCTCCAAACTTATTTACAACCGATAAAGAGCAAGCCATCAAATCGCTTCATAAAATTCATGAATTAAACCCTAAAATTATCTGTTTTGGGCACGGGCCTGTTTTATATAATAATGGACAGATAGAGAAACTCCTGAAAAAATTTGTTTAGAAAACCAAGTTGTATTTTAAAAGAGGAATTAGAAAAACCAATTCCTCTTAAATTCAAACATTAACTTGTATAAAATAAATTGTTATACGACAATCGTATTTTGTATTCGGATACTTTCTATATGTATCGCTTCCAGGTAGGCTTTGATAAATTCTTCGCTCAAACCAACTTTATCTCCCTTTTGTAAAGCTCTTTTTAATATATCGTTGTAGCGTGAAGATTGAAGCACTGTGATTTTCCCCGTCTTCTTTATCTGACCAATTTCCTTTGCGACATTCATTCTATTGGATATCAAACTAATTAACTCCTCATCCAAATGATTGATCTGTTCGCGTAAGTGTTCCAATTGCTTTACAAAAATCTCTTCAGTGGAATTACTTTTTTTCTGAACCAGTTTTTCCAATAAATCATTCAACTGCAATGGCGTTATCTGTTGTTGTTTATCTGTTAATGCCACATCCGGATTCGTGTGTGATTCAATAATAAGCCCAGTGTAATCCAGATCAACACTTTTTTGGGATACTGACAACAAACCTGTTCTGTTACCACAAATATGAGAGGGATCGCATAGTAAAGGCATACCCGGAAACAAACGTTTCATTTCAATTGGAATTTGCCACATGGGTACATTACGGTATTCTGTATTTCCATAGGATGTAAATCCTCTGTGAATAAGCCCGATATCCTCAATACCAATTTTCTGCAAACGTTCAATAGCACCTATCCATAATTTAATATCAGGGTTTACAGGATTCTTAATTAACACCGTTGTTTTTGCACCCTTTAAAGCATCTGCTATTTGCTGAACAGAGAAAGGATTAACGGTTGAACGAGCGCCTATCCATAAAATATCTACATCAAAACTCAATGCGTCTTCTACATGTTTGGCTGTAGCCACTTCAACCGCCGTTTTCAAGCCTGTTGCTTTTTTTGCTTCCAACAGCCAAGGTAAGCCTTTAACACCAACACCTTCGAAACCTCCCGGGTTTGTTCTGGGTTTCCAAATGCCGGCACGAAGTACATCTACTTTTTTTAGTTGCGCCAATTCCAATGCAGTAGTCATTAATTGTTCTTCACTTTCTGCACTGCAAGGGCCGGCTATTACCAAACCTTTTTTATTGATCAAACTATCCTGATCAGAATTTATTATTGTATCATTTGTTTTCATGTCTTAAACTATTATTATAATTAATTTTCGTCGAATTTTATTGTCTGTGCCCGACTCTTGTAAACCCCTAACACTTTTAAACTAACCGTTTCTTGTTGCAAGTCTGAAATGCATTTTTCAAATAAATTTTTATTATCAAATTCAATATCTAAATGAAAAGGATATGCATTTGAATTGTTAGGAATTGGTAGGCTTTGGATCTTACTTAAATTAAATCCATATTTTTTTATAATATCTAAAACGTTGCTCAACTTCCCGGCCTCATTTAATACCTGCAGAGTAACAGATGCTTTATTAGGATCAGAAACATAATCACTGCCTTTACTCAAAATATAAAATCTTGTAAAGTTTTGTTTCACATCGGATACATTATCAACCAGTACTTTTAAATTATATAATTTGGCTAGTGTTGGTCCACCTATCACTGCAATTTTATTTGAGGCGCTTTCGGCAACAATCTTCGCACAGGAAGAAGTGTCTTTGAATTCCGTCACAGAAATTTTTTCGTGCTCTGCTAAAAATACCTGACTTTGTCCCAAAGCCATTGGATGAGAGATGACCTCTTGAATATCAGATAATGTTGAATCAGCTTTTCCCAATAACTGCAATTCAATTGGCAAATAGATCTCTCCAATTACTTTTAGATCATACTTCTCTATCAATAAGTAGTTTAATAAAATACTTCCAGCTACTTTATTTTCGATGGCAAGGATGCCGTAATCGGCTTTATTATTAGCAATTTGATCGCATACTTCTTTAAATGAACCGCACTCATTGACTGAAATATCTTCGCCAAAATGTTTTTTTGCTGCTAAATCGTGGAACGATGCTACTGAGCCTTGAATGGCTATTAAATGGTTTCTCATAATTATAATAAATTGATATTTTGTTTTTTTAATTCCTTTACTAATTCTTTTGGCCAAATACTACTTTGTACTTCGCCGATGTGTTTCTTTTGCAATAAAAGCATTGCTAGTCGCGACTGTCCAATACCTCCACCGATAGTTTGTGGTAACTCTCCGTTAATTAATTGTCTATGCCATTCAAATTCTAAACGATCTTCGGCACTACATAAAAATAGCTGCATATAAAGTGCGTGAGAGTTTACACGAATTCCCATAGATGAAATTTCGAATGCTTTACCCAGTACTTTATTCCAAACCAGGATATCCCCATTCAAACCCCTGATACCTTTTGATGTTTCTGTACTCCAGTCATCATAATCGGGCGCTCGGCCATCATGTTTTTTACCGTCTGCTAAATCAGCACCAATACCTATGATAAACACAGCGCCTTTTGATCGACAGATCTCTTGTTCTCTTTCCTTAGAGCTTAGATGCGGATACTGTTGTTGCAGCTCTTCGGAATGAATGAAGGTGATCTCTTTTGGTAAAATAGTTTTTAGTGCCGGAAACTGGGATGTGATATACTTTTCTGTACCTAACATCGCTTCATAAATCTCTGACACTGTTTTTTTCAAGTGATCTAATTTTCTATCGCTTTCAGAAATTACTTTTTCCCAATCCCATTGGTCTACAAAAATGCTATGCACTTCCGAAAAATCTTCGTCAGGCCTTAAGGCTTTCATGTCTGTTATTAATCCTTCACCAATAGGAGTTTTCAAACGAGCCAATTTTGCTCTCTTCCATTTTGCTAACGAATGCACTATCTCTACTGAAACGTTAGGCATTTGTTTCACTTTAACTGATACAGGGTTTTCAATGCCATTTAAATCATCATTGATGCCTGTTCCTCTTTCTACCAATAACGGCGCTTCAACTTTTGTTAAGTGTAACCTGTTACTTAAACTTAGTGCAAAATGTGATTTTAACGCAGCAATCGCACTTTCTGTTTCTGTTTCTGTCAGCAATGACTCGTAGCCTGTTTTTTTTAATTCAATTGTTTTCATTTTTCTGGTTGTTATTTATTATGTTGTTTTAATATGAGCATAAAAAAAGCCCTGCTTTATAGGCAGGGCTTAATAGTATACAATACATGGCCGTGCCTCAGGAAGGAGCATAAAAAAAATAATTATAAAAATTAATGTTCATCATGTTATTGTTCTGTTATTTTGTTATTTCGTTTTATTTCAAAAAAAAAGCCTCCCGTTTCCGGAAGGCTTCATGTAGTATGTATGTTTATTACAATTATACAAATAGCCTTCCATCCTGAATAAAATAATTATTCAAGTTGTTATAAAAGAAGTTATTTGTAAAAAGAGTCATGTTGTTTTTTAATTCTGAGGTAAACCTATGAAAGTTTTTTATACAAAACAAAAAATTAAAATTATTTATTTTATAAAAATTTTAATTTATCCCTCAATTTCTTTTGAAACTCAGACGCTCTCCCTTTTTACTTTCATCAAATTTACCGTTATCGTAAACTAAATGTCCACTCACGAAAGTCTTGTTAATAGAGGCTGAGAAAGTGGTTCCTTCAAAAGGGCTCCAACCACATTTAGAGTATAACCCTTCGCGTGTTACTTTAGTAGGCGCGTTTAAATCAACTAATACCAGATCGGCAAAATAACCTTCGCGGATATAACCACGTTTCTCCACATTAAATATATCAGCAACGTTATGCGACATCATGCGGGCAATTTTTTCTAAAGAAATTTTTCCTTGTTTATAAAATTCCAACATTGCTAAAATAGAATGCTGAACTAAAGGACCGCCACTTGGTGCTTTTAAATAAGGCAATTGTTTTTCTTCTAAAGTATGAGGAGCATGATCAGTAGCGATCACATCAATTCTTCCATCTAATACGGCATTAAAAATATTAGCTCTGTCGTATTCTGTTTTCACAGCCGGATTCCATTTGATGAAATTACCTTTGGTTTTATAATCATCATCATTAAACCATAAATGATGGATACAAGCTTCGGCTGTAATACGTTTTTGTTTTAAAGGTATTTTATTAGTGAACAGATCTAATTCTTTAGCTGTAGAAATATGCAAAATGTGTAAACGTGTATTGTGTTTTTTTGCCAGATCTACGGCAAAGGAAGATGACAGAAAACAAGCTTCTTCGCTACGAATGATAGGATGAAAATAAGCCGGAAGATCTTCTCCATATTCTTCAATGATCCTTGCTTGTGTTTCTTTAATTAATGGATCGTACTCGCAATGTGTAGCAATCAGTGTATTTGCTTTTGAGAAAAATCCTTCTAATGTTTTACTATTATCCACCAACATATCGCCGGTACTGGAACCCATAAATAATTTTAAACCACAAACGGTTTTATAATCTACTTTCAGTGTCTCTTCTAAATTCACATTAGTACCACCCATATAAAATGAGTAGTTAGCTAATGAGACTTCTTTAGCGCGAGCATATTTCTTTTCAAGCTCAGTTAAAGTTACCGTTTGAGGATTGGTATTGGGCATTTCCATATAGGAAGTTACACCACCCGCCACAGCAGCTTTTGCTTCAGTATAAATTTCTCCTTTATGAGTTAAACCCGGTTCTCTGAAATGTACCTGATCATCAATAGCTCCAGGCATTAATATTAAGCCTTCTGCATCAATAACAGTGGCATTTTCTGCATCAATGGTTCTATCTATTTGAGTGATTACATTACCTTCTATTAAAACATCCGATACAAATTTTTCATCTTCGTTGACAATTGTGGCATTTTTAATTAAAATTTTAGACATAAAAAAGAATTAAAGGTGTAGTAGTTTGAATTAACCTTTCAAAAATAACAAAAAAACAGCTGTTTTAATGGCTCGTTTCTAAAAAACAATGCATGTTCATTGTTCTTTTTTCTTGATAAAAGACCCAAATCTCAATAGCTATTGGGTCAGTTTATATTAGTTCTTTTCGGGAGAATCAATGACCGTGATCTCTACTTTTGCCAAACCGGCTCTCATAAAATTCAATTGTTTTGCCGCCCGCTGTGTCAAATCAATCGTTCGTTTTGATTTTTTAGGTAAGCGATCATTGATCTTAACCACCACCGTAGAATCATTTTTCAGATTTCTTACCCTAACATAGGTACCAAACTTTAAGCTTTTATGAGCACCCGTTAAGTTGTTGTTGTGAAATTTCTCGCCCGAACTTGTTTTACGATTATTGAACTTAGTGGCATAATAACTGGCAGTTCCTTTTTGTTGAGCTGTATTCTGTCCCACTAAAATGTGACTTAATCCAACAAACAACGTTATGATCAATAATTTAAACATATACAAAACTAGACCATTTTATGGCGGCAACCATCAATTTTTCGACCAAAAGTGACCAAACCTTAACCTATTTTAACAAGGCTAACAAAATAAAGACTGAAAAAATGCGCTTTTAATAAAGCAACAAAATAGTATATTTACAATCGATTTATGAGCAAAAACATCGTCATTATTCCAACTTACAACGAGATTGAAAACATCGAGAAAATGGTGCATACTGTTTTTGCATTACCTCGTGAAATTGAGTTGCTTATTGTTGATGATGGATCACCGGATGGAACGGCCAATAAAGTAAAAGAATTACAAAAGCAGTACGCCGGCAAACTTCATATTGAAGAACGTAAAGGAAAATTAGGATTAGGCACAGCTTATATTCATGGATTTAAATGGTGCTTAGCAAGAGATTACGATTATATTTTTGAAATGGATTGCGATTTCAGTCATAATCCAAGCGATCTGGTACGTTTATTAGAAGCTTGCGAAAATGGTGCTGATGTGGCTGTAGGATCTCGTTATACCAAAGGTGGTAAAGTAAGTAACTGGCCAATTGGACGTATCTTAATGAGTTATTTTGCTTCAGTATACGTTCGTATGATCTTATGGATCTCGGTTAAAGATACCACTGCTGGTTTTAAATGCTACAAACGAAAAGTATTAGAAACAATTGAATTAGATAAAATTCGTTTTATGGGTTACGCCTTTCAAATTGAAATGAAATACAGAGCCATTAAAAAAGGATTTAAAATTGTGGAAGTACCTATTCTATTTACCGACCGTGTATTAGGTGTTAGTAAAATGAGTACGAAGATCTTCAAAGAAGCTTTTCTTGGAGTGCTACAGATGAGATTTAGTTAGAGAGTGCTCTCTATCGACCTCACCCCAACCCTCTCCTATGAGGAGAGGGAGATATAAATTACTTAACCAAACTACCATTAGCTTTTAATAAAGCTGTTTCGGCAATTTTGATGGCGTATAATGCTTCAATATAACGCACCTGAGCATCTTCCAGATTCTTTTGAGTTTCGATGGTTTCTAATAAATTAGATTTACCAATTCGGTAACGCTCAATGGATACATTCAATACTTCTTTAGAATCAATTAAATTTTGGCGTTCTAACTCTACGATCTGTTTATTTAATAAATAAGTCTTGTAGTTATTATACACTACGCCGTCAATTAGTTGATGTGTTTGCTCGGTGGCATATTTTTGATTCAGAAATAATAAATTACGTTCTTTAACCAATCGGTTATTTTTATTACCATTAAATAATAACCAACCTGCTGTTACTCCCCCATTCAATCCCATTTGGCGATTTAAAAACACAAACCCTGCCTGACTTTGACTTCTCGTAAAATTATAAGCGGCATTTAATTGCACAAAAGGTAAATTAGCGGAACGCGCTTCTTTAATTGTTTGTTCCGTAATCAATTCTTGTTGTTTAGAAATTAAAAAAGAAGAATTAGAACTCACCACACTTTTCTTAAGTTCATCAATATTGGGATCATAATTTACCGTGATAGAATCGGTAGTTTTAAAATCTGTGTCAACCGGCTTGTTCAATAAATTATTCAATTGCGTTTTAGCAGCCAGTAATTGCAATTCTAATTGAATGATAGCACTCTTGGCCTTGTTCTCATCCGATTGAGTCAACAATACATCAACTTTAGAATCAGACCCAATTTGAAATTTCAAGTTGGCAATTTTTTTTCGCTCTTCGTAAATGCTTAAATTTTGTTTGGCAGCTTTGATCAATTCATTTGTTTTAACCACATTGTAGTAAGCTGCAATAATTTCATAAACGGTGTTTTCCATTTGCTGTTTTAATTGCAAAGCAGATAATTGTTCGGTTTGATTCAATCGTTTTTTTATCGCAAACATTTTTAGTCCGTCAAAAACTGTCCACACCGCATTAACTGAAGCGCCTGTAGAATTAGACTGAGCGCCATTTCTATCTTGAATAACACCGGTACTAAATTCCTGATGAGAATTGACATTGGCTAAATTCAAACTGCCATTTAAACTAACTTGTGGTGACATACCGGCATTACCAAAATTATTTTGAGCCTTGGTAATTTCCTGCTGGTTCTTCACCATTAACACAGCGTAGTTTTTTTCTAACCCGATTTTGATCGCATCTTCAACAGTTAATAGGTCCTGAGCAAGCAAGTTTCCTATGCCAAACAAAATAAAACCTAATATGATGTATTTCTTAAACATTGTCTTTTTTATCTTTTACGAAGTAAGAATAAATAGCAGGAACCACAAACAGAGTTAATGCCATGGATAGAAATAAACCTCCAATGATCACAATACCCATTCCCATACGGCTTTTAGAGCCTGCTCCCAAAGCCATAGCAATTGGTAGGGCTCCAAGCATGGTTGCTAAACTCGTCATTAAAATGGGACGTAAACGGGCAGTTGCTGCTTCAATGGCTGAGTCGCGAACACTTAATCCGGTTTTACGTAATTGATTAGCAAACTCAATAATTAAAATCCCATTTTTTGTTACCAATCCAATCAACATGATCAAACCTATCTCACTAAAAATATTCAAGGTCTGATTGAAATACCATAAGGCAAATAAAGCGCCTGCCAAAGCCATTGGTACGGTGAAGAAAATGATAATGATCGGTTCTACAAAACTTTCGAATTGTGCCGCCAATAATAAATAGATCAACACCAAGGCTAATACAAAGGCAAATAAAATATTAGAAGAACTCTCAGAGAAATCTCGAGATGCTCCGGTTAAGGAAGTCGTAAAACTATCATCCAATACTTCTTTGGCAATCCCATTCATCGCTTCGATACCCTCTGCGATAGTTTTGCCCGGAGCTAATCCTGCTTGAACGGTAGCCGATTGATAACGATTGTAATGATACATTTGAGGAGGGCTACTACGTTCAACAACTTCAATCACGTTATCCAACTGGATCATTTCTCCTTTATTATTTCTCACATATAACTCTTTGATGTCGCTTGGATCATCACGATGCTCGCGATTAACCTGACCAATTACCTGATATTGTTTATCTGTTTTAATGTAGTAACCAAAACGTTGTCCGCTTAATGCCAGCTGAATTGTTTGCGCCACATCTGCAATAGACACGCCCATGGTTTTAGCTTTATCGCGTTTGATCTCAACAATTAATTCAGGCTTATTGAATTTCAAATTAGCATCCACACTTTTTTCCTGGAAAACAGGATTTTTATTAGCTGCTTCTAAAAACTTAGGAAGTTTATCTCTTAGTTTTTGAAAATCGTTGGTTTGCAATACAATTTGAATAGGCAAACCTCCACGAGGACCACCACCGGATGAGATAGTTTGCTCCTGAATCACCTGCACTCTTCCTTCAGGAAATAGTGCTAAGTTTTTATTAATGTAATCGGCAATTTGTTGTTGCGATCGTCCACGTTTATCGGCTTCGGATAAAGCAATACGCACAAAGCCTGTATTTACCGCTCCTGAACCCGCAAAACCCGGAGCCGTTACCGTTAAACAAACGGCTTTCTCCGGAATAGAATCACCTACAAAACCGGCCACTCTATCCATCAACGCATCTGTTGATTCAAATGAAGTTCCTTCGGGTGCCGTTAATGATAAACGTAACCAGTTACGATCTTCTAGAGGTGATAATTCGGATGGTAAAGTGAACCAAAAATAAACTATCGTAAAAATGGAGGCAAAGAAAATAACAAATGCCCACCAACGCTTTTTCAAAAAATTAGTCAATGAATTTTTAAACCAATTATCCATTCCAACAAAAAATGGTTCGGACCAAACATAGAATTTACTTTTTTTATTATGATCTTTTCTTACCAATTTCGCATTCAACATTGGTGTTAAAGTCAGAGATACAAAAGCAGAGATCAATACCGCTCCGGCAAGTACCACACCAAATTCTCTAAATAATCGTCCCACAAAACCTTCTAAAAATATCACCGGCATAAATACAGCTGCTAAGGTTAAAGAGGTGATGATAACCGCTGTATAAATTTCACGAGTACCTTCAATAGCTGCCAATTTTGGTGGCATTCCTTTTTCAATTTTCTTGAAAATATTTTCAGTCACAACAATTCCATCATCAACCACTAAACCTGTAGCTAATACAATGGCTAACAAGGTTAATACGTTAATAGAATAATCCATCATGTACATAATGAAGAATGCACCGATCAAGGATACGGGAATATCAATTAAAGGACGGAATGCAATTAACCAGTCTCTAAAAAATAAAAAGATGATCAAGATCACTAACAATAATGCGATGATCAAAGTCTCCCCTACTTCGGTAATAGATTTTTTAATGAAACGTGTATTATCTAAAGCAATATTAATTGTATAATCTTTAGGTAATTCCTTTTTTAAAACCTCATAACGTTTATAAAATTCATCGGCAATATCAATGTAATTAGCGCCAGGCTGAGGCACTAAAGCCAAACCCACCATGGGAGTTCCTGATTCTTTTAAAATTGTTTCTTCATTCTCTGCACCTAATTCAACTTTAGCAACATCTTTTAAACGAATGATATTGTTCGCTTCTTCTTTCACGATCATCATTTCAAATTCGGTGACAGTAGAAAGACGACCAATTGTTTTAACTGTTAACTCGGTTGAGTTACCTGCAATTTTACCTGCCGGCAAATCCACATTCTCTTTATCTAAAGCCAGCTTAACATCTAAAGGTGTTAGTTTATAGGCAGCTAATTGATCAGGCAGTAAACGAATACGCATGGAGTAACGACGTTGTCCCCAAATTTGCACGGCACTGACCCCAGAAATCGTTTGTAAATTTTGTGCTAATACATTTTCGGCATAATCACTCACTTCTAATAAAGAACGCGTATCACTCACTAAGGTCATGGAAACAATGGCGTCAGAGTTAGCATCCGCTTTAGTTACAACCGGCGGTGCATCAATATCCTGAGGTAATTGTCTAACAGCCTGTGATACTTTATCTCGCACGTCGTTAGCAGCAGCTTCTAAATTTGAACTTAAATTAAACTCAACCGTAATGATACTGGAACCCTGATTGGAAGAAGACGAAATAGTACGAATTCCATCAATACCATTAATTGCTTTTTCCAGTGGCTCTGTAATTTGAGATTGGATCACATCGGCATTAGCACCGGTATAACTTGTTCTCACAGTAATTACTGGAGGATCTACTGATGGAAATTCCCTTACTCCTAAATAATTAAATCCGATAACGCCAAATAGTACAATAATGATGGACATTACAGTGGCCAATACCGGGCGTTTGACACTTAACTCTGCTATATCCATTTTAGTTAACGGCTTTTAATAATTTTAATTTCGCGTCTTTTTTCACAGACAATAAACCTGTAGTGATAACAGTATCACCATTATTTACACCTTCCAGAATTTGAATTTTCGTATCAGTACGAACACCAATAGTTACCATTACTTCAGTAGCTATACCATTTTTACTGATAAATATTTTTTGTCCCTTTAATGTTGGTATCACACATTGTGTTGGCACCATTAATACACTTTGAGTTTGACCTAAATTGGCGAACACTTTCACAAAACTTCCGGGATAAAAATTTTCATTACCAGTATACATTGCACGAGCCTTGATCGTTTTGGTAGCTTCATCTACTTTGGGTTCGATGGCATAAATAGAAGCCTGATGTGATTTTTCTCCATTAGAATTATCGCTTGCAAAATTGATCGTAATGCCTTTTTTAAATAAAGCACTGTATTTTTCAGGAACTGAGAATTCTACAAATACAGGTTTTAATTGCACTAGCGAAACAATTGGTGTAGCAGCGCTCACATAAGCACCTTCACTGATATTTTTCAATCCAACAACTCCGCTAAATGGTGCTGTAATTGTAGTTTTAGCAATTTGTGCAGAGGTGAATGCCATATCGGCTTTTAATGAATTTAATTCGTTTTCCTGCGCATCCAATTCTTCCTGACTGATCCCATTAATAGCGATCAGTTTTTTCAAACGCTCTAATTTTTGTTCAGATAATTTGATTTGTGTTTTTGTTTTTAATAATTGAGCTTGCAGGTCGGCATCATTTAATTTCACTAAAACAGTTCCTTTATTCACTGTTTCTCCCTCTTTAAAATAAATAGCCATTACTTTTCCATTTACTTCAGGTAAGATCTGTACTTCATTTAAAGCACCTATTTTTCCTGTGGCAAACACATCATTATTAAACGTATCGAGTTTTACCACATAATAATTTACAGCCATAGGGCCGGCAGTTTTGCCTTTATTAGCAGCAGCTTTATCTACTTTTTTTGAGAAGAATAAAAATTTAGACGCAACAATCAAACCAATAATCACTAAAACAATTATCCAATTAGGTATTTTTTTCATATTGTATTTATGATAAGGTGGTAGTTAATTTTTTCTTTTTAGTTCCGGTTGTTTTTACCGTAAAAAACAAATCGTTAGCTGGCAACTTTGCAATGCTGGTCATTAACTTATCTAATACTTTTTCAAAGATCTGTTTCTCTTCTTTAGTCACAGATTCAAACATTTTTTCATCTAAACCATTAAAAACCATTTCCACTTCATCTGCATGTCTTATTCCTTTTTTAGTTAATAAGATAAAATGTTCGCGTCTATCGTCCGGATTGACATTCCTATCTACAATACCGGATTTTATCAAATAATCAATGATCTTAACCATGGCAGTTTTATCAATAGACAAATTATTACACATGTACTGTTGTTTACAACCATTATTAAATTTTAAAAAATACAATACGGTATAATATTTATCAATATCTAAATTTTCTAATTTTTTACTGAGTACTCCATAGTACACTTTAGATAAAATTAATGCTTTAGTGCCAATAGGGAGTTTAGAGAGCTGCGTCATTATAATAGTTTAAAAGTGAAATAGTTTGCAAATATAACTATTATGCTTTTTAAAATTCGGGTTTAACGCTTTTTAACTGTGCATTAATATTCATACATTTGTATGGTATACCAATTAAGATGAGACACTATTCTGCACACGCTATTGAGCAATTAACCAAGCATATACAACATGGTGATGTTGAAGCATTTAATTGGTTGATCAATAATAATTACCGCGAATTATTAGCTGTAATTGATGCTATACGTGACGACAAAAAAGCGTTTAAGTTTTTAATTGACGGAAAACATATGGTATTGGCCGCTTTTGTAAATAGTATTTGGGATGACAGCAAAGCTTTTAAATTTTTAATAGATGTAAAAGCGTTTGACTGGGCAGCCTGTGCCAATATTGTGAATGGTGATGATAAAGCCGAAGAAGCTTTGAGAAGAGTTGGTAAATATCATTTCATCGCTTTAGCTAAAGCTATTTTGGGGCGTATCCATGAAGATGGAGACAGAGCTACCACGCCAACAGGAGTACTCAAAAACTTATTGAATTTTAAAAAAGCCTTTAAAAACGATTAGATCTCATTATGCGTATCATTGATTCCATTCCCCACCCATCTATTAGTATTTCCATTTTTCAAATGAATGATAAGTTTATTGTAAAATTTGAAGCGGGACCAATGGAACAGGCCTTTAAATTTCACACCGAAGAAGTAAAATCGGTAGATAATTTAAAAACGATCATTAACGAAGCTTTTATTGAAAAAGTACGCCTTCGTTTTAATGAAATGTTTTTGCAAATGAAGGAAGCCGTTGCTTGATTATTTGCTCGTTAATTGATTAATAACCTGCTGTAGACTTTGCTGATTAAATGGTTTAGTTACATAGGCATTCATTCCTAAATTGATACACTTCTCGGCCTCAGCTTGCGAAGCATGAGCTGTTAAGGCAACGATAGGAATAGATTGCTTATGCATTTCCGGCAGGCTGCGTATCAAGGCAGTAGCGCCATAACCATCCAACACAGGCATTTGAATATCCATTAAGATCAGATCATAATCGTTCTCTTTTAATTTTTCAAATGCAATTTGACCATTTTCTGCAACATCCAGATCATGCCCCCATTTCTCCATGATCTTCACTACTAAGCGCTGATTTAGAAGTACATCTTCTGCCAATAAAATTTTTAATTTTCTGAAATTGATAGTTGTACTTGTTTCATCTTCATGAATATTACTATCCTGATTAGCGTGTAAGGATGTTTTCTTGAACCTTAATTGAAATTTAAAAGTAGAACCTTTACCTTTTTCGCTTTTTGCTTCTATTTTTCCTCCCTGCATTTCAACCAAATGTTTGGATATCGTTAAACCCAAGCCAGTACCACCAAATTTTCGGCTTGTTTCAGCACTTTCCTGAGAAAAGCGTTCGAAAATCAAAGAAAGATTCTCCGGTGAAATACCAATACCTGTATCCTCCACCACAAATTCGCACAACATATCTTTTTCAGTATCCTCTAAATCATTGACGGATATTTTTATTTCTCCTTTTTCAGTAAATTTTATAGCATTACCGATTAAGTTCAATAAGATCTGACTTAACCTTGATGAATCTCCATATAAAACTGCCGGAATAGTAGAATCTACATAAACAAATAGCTTAATGTTTTTTTCTTTGGCTCTATGATCAACCAATTCTATAACAGATTTGGTAATATCCGATACGTTAAATTTTGTTTCTTCAAACTGAAATTTACCGGCTTCGATTTTAGAGAGATCTAAAATATCATTAATGATCACTAATAAGTTTTTTCCGGCAAAGTCGATGGATTCTACATATTCTTTTTGTTCATCATTTAATGGGGAATTTTTTAATAATTGTTGAAATCCAATAATAGCATTTAATGGTGTGCGAATCTCATGACTCATACTGGCCAGAAAAAGTTCTTTAGATGCCTTTGATTCTTCGGCTACAATTTTGGCTTTTTCTAACTCTTTATTTACTTTCTGAAGTTGAGTGGTACGTTCTATAACTCTTTGTTCGAGTTCTGAATTCAACTTTTTAATATTTTCTTCTGTTATTTTTCGAGAAGTAACATCTATCAAATAACCTCTAAGTATCGCCGGTTCATTATTTTCGTATTGAACAGTTTCAATATCATGAATACTAACAATAGCACCATCGGCGGTGATCATCCTATATTCAAATTCATAATTTGATTTTGTTTTTATTGCCTGATCAAAATAAGCGCTTGCAGCTTCTTTATCTTCTGGATGAACATGGTGAAGCCAAAAATCTTCTTGATACCACTCTTCTATCGGATAACCTAAAATCCTTTCTGCCTGTGGCCCCACATAAGTAAACCTTAATGTTTTAGCATCAAACACTAAAGGAATGATGTTAGTTGTTTCGGCCAATAACCTAAAACGCTCTTCATTTTCTTTTATTTTATTTTCAATCTGTTTTCTTGCAGTAATGTCAATTAAAAAGCCTCTTAGTTTAACGGGAATGTCATTAATCGTTTCAACTGTAACAACATCATGAAACCACACTTCATTTCCACTGGCACCGATCATTCGATAATCGAACTCATAATTTTGCTTTGTTTTAAAAGCTTCTAGGCAAGTTTTTAATGCTTCTTCTTTATCATCAGGATGAATGTGATTAGGCCAAAAATCATATGTATACCAATCAGAAGTTGGATAACCTAAAATTCGTTCGGCTTGTGGACCAACATACGTAAATTGAAATGTTTTTGCATCCGATTCCCATGGAATAATATCTGTTGTTTCTGCTAATAAACGAAATCTTGCTTCACTTTCTTTTAATTCATTTTCAATTTGTTTACGTTCAGTAATATCTTTAACTGAGCCTATCAATTCCGTACAATTTCCAAAATCATCAAACAAAGGCGATACAGTAACAATACCGGTCAATCTACCAATTGGATAATCAGTTGTTTCTTCCCAGGAAACAGTTCTTTTTTCTCTAATCGCAGTTTGGTATTTCTCTAATACCAGATCTAAAGAAGGTTGAGGAACAACATCGTTAACACATTTACCAATGATCTCTTCAGAAGCAATACCTAAATTGATCTGAAACGCTTTATTGGTAGAACGAAAACGAAAACAACCGTCACTTTCAACATCAATCACAAATATCGAATCGGCAACAGTATCAAATGTTAACGACAACTGTTTTTCCCGCTCTTTCAATGCTTCTTCAGATTCTTTTCTATCAGAAATACTAATAGCCATACCTATACAGCCAATAATTTCATCTGTATTATCTTTTAAAGGCTCTAAAAAAACCTGAAATACAAAACCGTGGTATTCATATTCATAATTCCCTGATTTTCCAGACAACGTATTAAGATGAAATTGGTACGATGGATCAGTGTCTTTTACCGCAAGAATTTCTAATATATGATTACCAACTATATCTTCCGGTTTAAGATTTGTTTTTTCTAATCCTAATCCTCTACATCCTGTAACAATTAAATTTTTATCTGTGGTCCAAAAAATTACTGGCAAAGCTGTTAATGCTAATCCAAAACGCTGTTCGCTTTCAATTAAAGCATTCACTATTCTTGTTTTCTCTTCAGTTTCCATTGCCAACGCAATTTGATTAGCTATAGAAATGGCAAACAATTTTTCTTCATGAGTCCATATCCTTTTTTCGCCAACATGTTCGTGGCAAATAACTCCTAACAAATGGCTTCCATCTCTGATAGGAACATCTAACATGGATGTAATACCTAAAGGTTTTAAATAAACTTCGCTAAATTCATGAGTACGCGAATCATGGATCGCATCATCGGCATCTATCACACTATCCTCCTGTAGTGCCCTGAAGTAATGAGGAAACTCTTTTTGTGTGATCGTTAGTCCGGGTAAATATTCATTTTTACTTAATGAATAAATGACATTGGAGGTCATTGATGACCTGTTTTCGTCAAATAACCATAAGCTTACCCGTTCTACTCTGTTCTTTTTAGCAACAGATGCGAGTAACATTTTTTGTTTTTCGTTAAGCAACATAACGATACCGCTTTAATGTACGATCAAAATTAACAGAATAACTTAGTACTGGAAAAGGCTAGATCAGTGGAACAATTAATTTTAAATACGATCAAACCTTACTTAACTTAAATATAAGTAAGATACTTCACTAAAACAATAGTAAAACATACATTGAAGATTTTAACATCTAAATACTGTATTTATCCGATAAAGATTTTGGGGCTACATTACAATAAGATGTACGAAGAGCATCTTTTAATACATCCTTTTTTACTTTTTTAAGCTCAACAATTGTCCAACCTTGCTTACCCCATTTATTTGGAACAGGGTAAATAATGGTATTATCGTAAGCCGAAAACACCGATTGTTCAATTTCAGTAAACTTCAACACCATTTGGTTAAGTTTAACATCCAAAGTAGCAAAGATCTTTTTATTGACTTTGAAGGAAGTCTTTTCAAAATGAGCTGATTCCACAGCACCATCAAATTCCAGAGCCAGCTTTTTTGCAGTGTTAATGTTTACCATTATTTCAAAGTGAATTTCGCTGCTTTTCAGTTTGCTTAAATACTTGTGATAAAATATTTTTTTCTTCTGCAGTTAATTCCAAATTTCTTCTGGCATAAACCCGTTCTGCTGTTTCAAATAATTTATCAAGTTTATATGTATCCATGCCTTCAGCTCCACCCCAGGTAAAAGATGGAATATGGGTGGGCGGAAAACTACCACCAAAAATATTAGCACCAACACCAACTACTGTGCCTGTATTAAACATGGTATTAATTCCACACTTACTGTGATCTCCCATCATTAAGCCACAAAACTGCAAACCTGTATCTACCATGGTTTCCTTTTTATAATTGTACAGCTTTACATTGCCATAATTATTCTTCAAATTAGAATTATTAGTATCTGCACCTAAATTGCACCACTCGCCTACCACACTATTTCCTAAAAATCCATCATGAGCCTTATTACTAAATCCAAAAATGACAGAATTATTTATTTCTCCACCTACTTTACTATATGGGCCAATAGTTGTTGGACCATACACTTTAGTAGATAATTTTAATGCAGAATGTTCGCCTAAAGAAAAAGGACCACGTACGACAGAACCTTCCATGATCTCAGCATCTTTTCCGATATATATCGGACCTGAATTAGTGTTTAAAATAGCTGCTTCAACAACAGCTCCTTCTTCTAAAAATATATCTTGTTTGTTTCCTATTACGGTATTGGTTAAAGATAACACCTGCGATTTTTTTCTTTTAGTTAAAAGTTCAAAATCCTGTTTTATAGCCTCTCCATTTTTAGAAAAAATATCCCAGGGATCTTTTACTGAAATATAATTTTTAGAAACCTCAGTTGCTATAGCTAACAATGCTTCAGGGTCAATATCTGAACTTTCATTTGTTCTATAGGCTATCAGATCATTGCCCGCTTTAATGGCTGTTTTATTTTCTAATTGACTTATCAGATCAACTAACTCCTCATTAGGACATATTTTTCCGTTAATATATATATTATCCTCAGCTGTTTTCTTTTTATACTTTACACTTAAATAATCCTGTGTTTGATAAGACAATGAAGTATGTAAATATTTTTCCCATTTTTCATTGATGGTTAAAATACCAATACGAATTTCGCATACAGGCTTTGTATATGTAAATGGAAGTAAGTTATGGCGAGAATAATCGTCAAATAAAATATAGTTCATATTAGCGTGGTTTTCTAGGAGTATTAACCGGTGTGGTAATTACTTTTTTAACTGTATCAACAACTTGATTTGTTTTATTTTCTAAGGGCTGAATAACACCTTTTGTTTTTGGGTTTAATTTGCCATCATTATTCTGATTTCTATTAACCGGACAAGCACCCATCACATCGCCATGAGCCTGATGTGCCGGCCACGCGCTAGGAGAAATGGTTATGGTTTGTGGGTTTTGATTATTTCCGGGAGGGATATGGCAAATTGTTATTTTCTCATCGCTACCTGATGTGGTTGTTGTAGTTGTTGTTGTAGTGGTAGTGTTTGTAGTGGTAGCTGTTGTAGTAGTCACAACAACTGTAGATGTATTAACCGGACAAGCACCCATAACGTCGCCATGAGCCTGATGTGCCGGCCAGGCATTCGCAGAAATTGTAATAGTTTGTGGATTTTGATTATTTCCGGGAGGGATATGACAAATAGTAATTCTGGTAGGTGTTACAGTTGGTGTAGTTGTTACTGTAGGAGTTTCTGCAATTGGCTCATAAGTGATCATAGATGTCTTAGAATCAACACCTCCTGCATTTGTTGCTTTCACCATTAATGTATTAACACCTGTTACTAAATTAGAATTGAAATTACCATTAGAGGCATTAAAATTAAATGCTGAAACGGCATTACCATTCAAATATACTTCTACCTGATTTTGATTAACATGAGTAGCAGTGAACTGAAAATTATAGGAATCGGAATGTACTACCGGGTTATTAACAGGCTGAATAATAGTAACTACGGGCGGACTAACAATTACTCTTGCTTTATAATTTACTGTTGCTGTTTTAGTATCCGAACCATCTGTATTTGTGGCTGAAACTTCCAACGAATTATTTCCCTGATTTAAATTAGTTGAATATTCTAACAATGATCCGTTATAGGTATAATTAGTAACCACAGCACCGTTATATTTTACTACCAGGCCATTTGCTGTTGACATATTGGTGATAGTAGCTTTAAATACATACGATGGAGCTGCTGAACTGCCAGAACCATTAGACGGTGTAATAAACGTAACGGCCGGCGGCGTTTGCAGATCCTGATGAGGCGTATATATCACTGAAATTTGTTTTGAATCGCTGCCAGATACATTTGTGCCTTTCACGTTTAATATATTATTTCCTTCGTTTAAATTACTTGAAAAAGTAACTTCTTTACTGGTAGTATTGTAGATGAAATTAGATTGCGCTACACCATTAAATAGAACTTCAATATCACTTTGAGAAGAAACATTTAATACTGATAATTTGAAATTGCAATTAGGATTATCGGTAGCATTGATCTCACTGGCAGGATTGATCAAACTTACAATTGGAGCAGGAATAGCTACTACTTTAGGTTGATACTTAATCGTTACTGCTTTAGCATCATTTCCATCGTTATTATGTGCCGTCACTTCAAACATATTATTTCCTTGTAATAAATTTGCCTGGTAATTTAAATTGAAACCATCATATGTATAATTAGTGATCACACTTCCATTAAACTTCACTGTTAATCCCGCTGTATTTGGAATATTTGAAACTGTAGCTTTAATTAAGTATGCCGGACTTTGAGACAATGCAGGAGAATTTACCGGAGCTATCATTGTAATTACCGGAGGTAATTTAATTGCAACATGCGGTTCATAAACAACAGATACTTCTTTTTCATCACTACCTACTGAGTTAGTACCTTTTACTGTAACAATATTATTTCCAAGAGCTAAATTTTTAGAGAAATCTATTTCCTTTGTTGTTGAATTATAAGTGAAATTTAATTCTGCCACACCATTGAACTTAACTTCAATATCATTTTTTGATGCAACATTTAATACCGAAAATTTAAATAAACATAATTGATTATTAGTAGCATTTGCCACCAATGCCGGATTGATCAAATTAACTACCGGAGGCACAACCGTCTGTTTAATTCTATAAATAACTAAAGCAGCTTTTGTACTGGAACCATCCGGATTTGTACCTGTTACTTCAAAATTATTATTTCCTGCAATTAAACTTACTGGATAATTCAAATTTAAACCATCATAAGTATAATTGGTAACTACTGTCCCATTGTGTTTAACAATTAAACCGGCAGTGTTTGGTACATTGGTAATTGTAGCTTTAAATGTATAATTAGAAATACTTGTGGAAGCAGGTGAAATAGCAGGATTAACAATCGTTACCGCAGGAGGTGTTTTTTCTTTTTCCTGAGCTTTGTATGTTACATATAAAGTTTTAGAATCGTTTCCAAAAGCATTGGTTCCTTTTACATAAAACGTATTAATCCCATTAATTAAATTAGCTGAATAATCGAGCTGCTTAGTAACTGTATTATATGTAAAGCTAGACGTAGCTACTCCATTGTACACAACGTTAATATCATTTTTTGAATTAACGTTTAACACGGCTAATTTAAAATTACTAAAGCTAACACTGGTTGAAGTTGTAGCTACTGAAGGATTGATCAAATTAACCTGAGGAGGATTACCTGATGCTACCGGTTGATTATAAATGATCTCTGTTGCTTTAGCATCATCACCAACGGTGTTATTAGCATAAATTGTAATTGGATTTGAACCGGCAATTAAATTGGCCGAAAACGAAACTTGTTTAGTAGTTGCATTATATACAAATGGTACCGACATACCATTTACATATACAGACGCTCCATTTTGCCCAGCAATATTTAATATTTGAGCTTTTACACTATACGTTGGAGTTGCAGATACCTGTCCAGGTTGAATTGGATTGATAAATGTAATGATTGGAGGTGGTATTGTTTGTTGTGGTGCAGCATAATTAATACTACATGATTTTGAATTAGATCCAACCTGATTAGTTACCGTAATTGAAATAGAATTATTTCCATTAACCAAACTCATAGGGATGTTTACCTGACCTGTTGTTGGATTGTACTCGAAATTTGTAGTTGCTGCATTATTAACTTTAACACTAATGTTGTTTTTAGCTGTTACGTTAGAAACATAAGCCACTGCATTAAATTGGCTTATCTGAACATTAAAAGGACAAGCAGATGGATTTGTAATTGTTATTGCCGGTGGGTTACCCGCTGGTTTTGGTTGTTCATAAATTACAGTCGTAGTTTCATTATCCGAACCTGCTGTATTGGTTGCGATGATCTGAATTGGATTACTTCCTAAATTTAAATTAGAATAATATTCTAAAATATGAGTTTGAGGATTAAACGTGAAATTTGATTTAATTAATGAATTAAATTTAAATTGTATTTGATTAGCGGTAGATACATTTAATACCTGTGCTGATATTTTATATTGAGAATTATTAGTGATCTGTCCACTAACTGGTGGATTAATAAATGAAACAATTGGTTTTAGTTCTGCAACAACGGTAGACGTTGGCACAATAGAGTTTGTAGGAATCGTTGTGTTAGTTGTAACTATTGAGTTTGTAGGAACAACTGTGTTGGTATAAACCGTTTCATCTTTTACTACACGATCTTTCTTTTTACCGCGAAGTGTGAATAATAAATTCAATCCGGCATAATGATAGTAATCATTATTACCGCCAATTGCATCAGAGTTATTGGAATATTTACCGTCTAACAGATCAGCAGATGTTCCTTGCGGCAATGTTATTTTGTATTCTAATAACATTGAAAAGCCCGGAGTAAATTGATAACCTAAACCTACACCACCTGACGGCGAAAAAGTTACTAAATTGCCATTCTTGCTACCGTAAGCATTTGATTCGTATTTTTTATCGATGAGAGAATTATACGTATTAATTGCTTTTGTCGTACCGCTTGAATCTACTTTAGAAAAATCATATAATTTACCATCACCATCCAGTAAATCTGTTTTTGTACGGTAGCTCGTTACTCCCACGCCACCCCATAAATTCAATAACACACCGGTTCTTTCACGTAAACGATTAAAGGTTAATTGCAATTCCAACGAACCTTCGCCTAAAGTCATTTTATAATTATCATACACATAACCTCTTTTGTATTTGGCGGTATCAGCGTAATTCAATCCCAGATCATATTTTCCATTATAGGCATCGTTATCTTTAAAATTATAATTACGCACATAATCCATACCATAAGTATTAGCAGCCAAATAACGACCTCTGATAGCAAACGAGAAAAAATTAGTCGCGTTTTCACCTAAACCTTTTTCTAAAGTAAAGCCACCCGCTCCGCCCCAACAACTTCTCATATCGGCAGTTTGCCAGGCAGCGCCTCCATTTAAACCTAAACGCCAGGAGTTATAGTAACGTGAATTGTCTTTTTGAGAAAAGGATTGAAGTGATAAAATTGTGATGATCAGGATGTAAATTTTTTTCATATGTACTTTATTTAAAAACAATAAAACATAGACAAAAGTCTATGTTCTAAAAATAATAATAATTATTGTGCCAAAATTTTAGAGTTTTTCACCTTCTACGATTTTAAATTCTGTTCTTCTGTTCATAGCGTGCTCTTCCTCAGTGCAAGATACATCGTTTTTACAATTATTTAACAATCTGCTTTCGCCATAACCAATGGCTTTTAGCCTGTTTTTATTGATGCCCTTGGCTATCAAATAATCAACTGCAGCTTTGGCTCGTTTTTGAGATAACGCTAAATTATAAGCATCCGAACTACGCGAATCGGTATGAGAACTTAACTCTATACTTAAATTAGAATTTGAATTTAAAACCGTAATGACTTTATCTAAAATGTTTTTGCCGGCGGCATCGATCTTATAATCACCATATGCATAAGTCAAACTTTCGATGATCGTAATCGCATCTTGTTTTTGCTTATTCTTCATTTCTAATACTTGTAACCAAGGATCGTCAACTGTAAAATCCCCTAAAGCAGATTTATCAATATTCAATAATTCGAACTGAAATTTACCATTTGAATTTTTCTTGATCTCTCTGTAAATTCTCCCTTTCGAATCAGCGACATAGATCTTGGTTACATTTTTAAATCTAACATCTGATTCATCAATGGTAAATAAATAGTTTTTATCTGTACCTAAATTTTTAAATTGAAATTTACCTTTATCATCCGTTAAAATATTTTCTAATACTTCGTTCTTATTAAAAATAGTCACTTTAGCATTAGTCAACGCTTTTTTATCCTGATCATATAAGTACCCGTTTAAGTTCATGATCAATTCAACATCACCTATACTCAAATCTTCGATCGTAGATTTATCAACGCTTAATATATTAAATTTGAATTTGCCCTTTCCATCAGAACGGATCACTTTTAGTTCCTTACCACTTTTATTGGTTAAAATAATTTTCACATCCGCAGGCAGATCAGAATCTTCAACGGTTAAGCTATAATTTTGATCAAGTGGTAAATTTCTAAATGCAAATGCTCCAAATTCGTTAGTGGTTGTTTCTTCTACAATATCACCAAATTCGTTTTTTATAACTACTTTTTTGTTTGCTATAGGTTTACTTGGATTTTCGCCATACAATAAATTACCTGCTAAACTTAAATCATCATTATTATACAGATCAGGTAAACCATTAGGATCAATAGGTAAATTTTTGAATACAAACTTTTGTCCATTGCCCTGATTGTGGGTAATACGGGCTATTTTATAATTTTTATCAGCTAAATAATAACGCGCTTTGTTTTTTAAAACACTTTCATTGTCTTCTACCTCAGCCATATAGGTTTTATCAGACTCCAGATTATTAAAAGCAAAATATCCTTTTTCGTCTGTTTTAGTAAAATCGATCACTTTACCTTTATCATCCAATAAATTTATTTTCACGCCCTTAGCTGGGTCTTCGCCGTTTTCAGTTAACAACACAATACCGTCAATGGTGATGTATTTATTAGTGTATTTAAATGAATAAATATCATCGCCTCCTTTACCACCTACTCTATTGGATGAAAAATAGCCTATGCTGTCATTTAAAAAATAAACGCCAAAATCATCAGCACTGCTATTCAAGAACAAACCTTCATTTCTATTCAAAAACCATCTGCCATTAGTTTGTTTAGCTGAAAGAATATCCAATCCGCCAAAACCGGGTAAACCATTCGAAGAAAAATACAATACATTATCTTTTCTGATCAAAGGAAACATTTCATCGCCACTGGTGTTAATATCCACACCAAGGTTTACCGGCTTGCCCCAGGCATCCCCATTTTTTTGACACATCCAGATATCTTTACCACCAAATCCTCCGGGCATATCAGACGAAAAGAATAAAGTATTACCATCAGCACTTAAAGAAGCATGTGCACAAGAATAATCATCTGAATTATATTCAAAAGGTTTTGGATTGCTCCAGTTTTTATCTTTCCCTTTAGTAATATATAATTTAGCACGGTTCACAAAATCTTTATTACGCTTGTTCACTATATAATTTACGCGGGTTAAAAACATCGTCGTTCCATCAGCAGAAAAAGAAACCGGTCCATCATGGTAATTGGTATTTATTTTTTTAGAGAATTGTTTGGATTTACCTGACTCGCTATTATTTAATTTTTTATAAAACACATTTAAATAAGGAGCGCCATTCAATCCGTTAGTTGTATATTCTACATAATCATTTTGTTTTTCTCCAATATAAACCAACTTATCATTTAAGGTTACCGGACAAAATTCAGAATATTTTGAATTAATCCCTTCAACAGGTTTTACTTCATACTCTTGCGGCTTTGATTGCCAATACTTGATTTCTTTACAAGACTTAACTGCATTTTCTGCTTTTTTATCATTGGGCTTACTTTCTAAATAAACCATGTAATTATTAAGTGCTTCGTTGTAATTATTATTGCTTTTTAAAACATTTCCATAATTATATCTTACTTCAGGAGCAACGTTACCCAGATCAACGGCTTCTTTATAATATTTTTCGGAGGCGGAATATTCATTCAATACTCGATAACAGTCCGCTAATCGAATTAAGCTTTCTTGTTTTTTATCTTTATCTGAAGTTTTAACAGCCTTTTTATATTTAGGAATGGCTTTAAAATACTGAGCGTTTGCATACAATTTATCAGCTTTTTTCTTTTGAGCCGAAACTGCTAAAGAAAGCGACATGATTAATAGACAAACAATATTTTTTTTATTTAGTAACATGCTTTAATAGAAAAATTTATAAAAATCTTGGTGATAATGTTTTTGCTTTATAATTACCGAAATCAAATCCGATCATTACTTCATGTGATGCTCCCAGCCTCATCTTAGAGCCCATTCCTGTATCAAAAGAATAGCCTATACGAAGTTTTTCGGTAGCATACACTTGTGCCAAAGCACCAAAACCATAATCAAAACGGTGGTAAACACCTAACCACACTCTTTTCTTCACTAAGAAATTCAAATTAATATCTACTGAATTGGTCTGTTGAATGTTTCTGACATTAACGCTTGGACTAAACACAAAATTTTCATTAAATGCAAAAGCTTTACCTACTATAAAAAACAAATGAGGATTAAGTACATAACTTGTATTATAATTTTGAGGTGTTCCTGAAGCGTTGATTCCTGTATAATCAATACTATACAATTTAGCTTGGTTTAAGTGAGTGGCACTTAAACCCATAAAAAACGAATTACTTTTTAAAAATAATCCCGCATCAATATCAAGTGTTCCTTTATTTGTATTAGATAGATCCGTAATCGTAGACTCGTTCGCATCTTTATAATTTACTTTACTAAAATCAAATTTATAATTCAAGTAACCCGCTCTTACACCAAACGATAATTTAGTACGATTGCTTAATTTTAAAATGTATGCAAAGTTACCATAAACACCTGTTACACTTTTGGCGCCAATTTGGTCAGAAATAACATTTAATCCCAATCCTAATTTATTATTTAGCACAGGTGCATGAATGCTTGCGCCAATAGTAGTTGGCGCTCCTGAAAATCCCACCCATTGTTTTCTGGCATCCATTACAACGGCTATAGCATCTCGTGCACCGGCGTAAGCCGGATTTATAACCATTTGATTAAATTGGTATAAACTGTATTGCGGATCCTGTTGTGCTCTTATATTGAACACGTACAATATTCCTATTAATATGATAATTCCTTTTTTCATTTATCTAAAACTATTTACTATTCGTTAACTCTAACCATCCTTTAATCGGCTTAGAGCCATTCTTCAAATCAATGATGTAAAAATAAGTTCCGGCAGGAGCAACAGCATCGCTTCCATTGGTGGTACCTCTCCAAACATTTGTCATATTATCGTAATTATCGGTTTCAAATAATTTTTGTCCCCAACGATTATAAATCTGAACATTATTATCAGGAAACTGATCAATATTATTAATAGTAAAAAAATCATTATTCCCATCTCCATTTGGAGAAATACCATTATACACATTAATGATACATGGTTCGGTACTACCAAAAATTGTAATATTATTTATTCTTACAGTATCATCAGGAATTGTTCCTCCGCCATTATAATGTGAAACAACCATTAACGAATAATTACCTGCTGCCAAACCTGTTACTAACGAACAAGTGCCAGTTGCACCCGGGCAAATCGTATCCGGGCTCCAGTAATATGAAAAATTATACGCACTTTGATTTGTTGTACCGCCAATAGTGGCAATCACGCCTATAGTACCATCCGTTTTATCGGCACAAGTAACATTAGTAGAAAATGTAGCTACAGTTAATCCAAATTTTCCAATAATATCAGGTTGTAAAAAACCCTGAGTAACTGCATAAGAACCATTATTGATAGTAGATATAAGTGGTTCGCCGATATTGTAATATACTTCAACACCGGTTGCACCAACTGGTCCGCCACCCCCGGCTGAATTTATAACTTGTGGTGTAATGCTTTGCGAAAACACATTCACAAAACACACAGCCATTATTATTACTAAAATTTTTCTCATCTTTTATTTCTTAATTGTCACTAAAACTCTGAATGGCTGCCCTAAAATAAAACTGCTATTTGCATTACTTGCCCATACTATGATGTTAGGTGTGCTTGGCGAAATCTCATAATGGTATTCATAATTAGGAAACATAGTAAATGATGGTGGCACAGTTCTGTTAGATGTCATTACAAATAATTGAACTGATAAAATTTGACCGGGAGTAGTTACATAACTTCCTAAACCAATCGTTGTATTTCCTCCTGCCGTATTTGGCATGGTGCCATTAAATTCTAATACTTGTATGGCAGGAACCTGAACGCCATTACCACCCAATTGAGTGTAGCCAAAATGCACTATATTTCCTGCAGAAGCAGCATTAATACTAATATCATCAGAAGGTGCGGGACCACCCTGAATAAATGATTTGCCGGTTGCTCCATCACTTCCCGGAGAGTATTTTCCGTCGGCATCAAATGTATGATAGCTTTGGCTGAAACCAGGTCCATCAAAACTAATTTTACTTATGGGACTGCCTCTATAAGATATATTAACGCCATTGATCGGGTTACTTCCTAAGAATATTGCACTTGGATCGGTTAAAGTTCCATTAGCATTAATTACTCTCATGATTGGTTTTAACGTTGTTGAAGAAATACTATCATATACCGACAGAGCGCAATTTGAACTTACACCAATTGGCATTTTACCAATGTGCGTACCTTTGCTGTTACCTTCAATAAAAAATAATCGCTGACCAAATAATCTGTATGTTAAACTACTTGATGTATTATCAAAAGTTAAAACACCTTTACTGATGTTAGCACTTTCACCAAACACCAAACCCACGTTATTAGAATTATTGCCTGTTGATAATTGAATGTAGGCATCTCCGGGTTGATTATGCACATGAAACTTTTCATTAGCAGCAACGCCTGTTGCTAAACCTATATTAACAAAATCAGAAGGATTTGCTAAAAATACATGATCATTCCCTGCTATCGAATTTCTTAACCAAGGAGAGGTAAAATTATTATATGGCGGGATCCATCTCCATCCCGGTGTTGCTCCTGTTGCATCATAATAATAAAAACCTTTTGGAGAAACCGCAGGAATATTTTCATTGATCTGATAAACCAATAAACCATCTACCGGCCCTGCAATACCTATTCGTTTGGCATAACTCATTCTCGGAATTAAAATTCCATGTAGTGAATCTGCAATATCAACAACAGCACTTGCATCAGAAAAAGTTTTGCCAATCACTAATTTATAACCAGCTTCAATATTAAATTGATTAGTTACTGACCAATTAGTACCATTATGATAAATGGTTTTATTAATAGTTGCTGAGGGTAGAGAACCTCCGCCTGTAAAAGCTAAAGTATCCCAAGTTCCGGTATTGTTTAAATAATAAGTAGCTCCGCCAATTGGATCTCTGTACACACTCCCTTTGATGGCACTAGTGGGCGCTGAAGTTGCTCTACCTTTCCATAATAATCCGTCGGCACTGTGAAACGCATAAGGAACAGTTTGAAAAGCCTGTGAACCAATATAAGTAAAGCTAGTTCCATTATTCACATCTAAATAAATGTCAATTTTATGTGCAGCACTAGCCCAAGCAATTGATTGAAACGATGTTGGGTTTTGTGAACCAATAATGGCCGTAAAAATCCCAACTGAATTAGAAGTTAAACCACTTCCTCCGGTATACGTTTCTGAATAAACTGTCGTGTTTGTTGGGATATCTTTTATCTCAAATTTTACAGCGATAGTAGCATTAGATAATACTGTACCAGAGGCATCTCTGGCAACACCCTGATAACTAATACCGGCAGGAACCGTACTGTTTTGAGCTTTTGCTGCAAAAACTAGTAAAACAAAAACAACAAATAAGTTTCTCATTTTTTACTCAATTACAAAATAGTTAAATGTGATTTTCGCGAGCGCCGTAGTTGCCCCTCCATTATTTTGAATAACAATTTGACAATCTGTTAAACTAGTACTGCTTATATAACAGTTTAAATTGTTAACCTGACAAATCGCAAAAACTTTTGGTTTAACAGTATAAGCTTTTTGGAAAGTAACTCTTACTTCCACGTATTGTCCGTTAGCAATACTAACCGCTGGCGCAAAATTAATATCTACCACCCCACTAACGTCATTACAAGTAAACCCCGCAGCAGGTGTTCTGGTAATGGTTGTACCTCCAATATTAGTTCCTCCAGCGCTTAAGGTAGTATTAGCTGTAAATGTAGTTTTGATGTGCCCATTTTCCACCCATAAAGCAGCATTGCTACTTCCTGTTACTGTTGGTCCTGATACTGCGTGTACTGCAGCTCCGGTTCCATTATTTGTAACCATAACAGCATCAGCACTATTCGCATTTGAAAGATTTTCGAATCTTGCCGCATTTCCTCCGGTTACTCCACCTGGTTTAGTAACAAGTAAACCATGTCCTGTACCAGAGTTAGTGATCCAAACTGCATCAGAACTATTTGTAGCCTCTACATTGTTGAACCTTGCAACATTGCCACTAGAACCTGCAGGTTTAGTGAGTAATAAACCACTCCCTGTGCCATAGTGAATGCCTTCAATTCCTGAATAACCTGTTGATGAACTGCTTTGAGCGTAGATTGCTCTTCCTCCATTTGAATAAGCACCAACACCATCATAAGAACCTGTATTATAAAAATATCCTGTGGCAGTTGTACTACTATTATTCATAGCATAAACGCCATTTCCAGAACCTGAATTATTTGCATAAACTGCTGCATTTACCGAACTGGAATTAGTTGCATAAACTCCGTAACCGGCACCTGCCTGAGCATCTAAAGCATTACCTGATGCAATATTACTTGCTAATAATGCAGCAGAAGTATTTGTACTACCGCCAGGAATATTAAAATGACCTGCATGGCCTCCTGTCCCCATGTTATTTGCAAAAATGGTGCTTCCTATTCCATAAGTAACCGCTGCTACAGCGTTGGCATTAGTTGTTGTATTTATATTTTCGAAGAAAGCAACGCCTCCCGGGCCACTTTTCTGAGCAAATATTGTAGGCGATGTATTTGTACCATTTCCGGAAGATAATCTTAAAGTGTTGCCGGATGTGCCCCATTGCTCGCCAAAAATCGCATCACCTGTGCCAACATTCTTCACATAAAGAACATTGGTTCCGTTTGACGAATTAGTATTCTCAAGAAATGCTGCCCTACCCATTCCATGATTTACCGCATACATGGCATTTGCATTGCTGGTTGCATTATTAACTGCAAACGCAGCAGCACCACCTGTACCAGAGTTATTTCCCGAAATAGTTACACCTCCACCATTTGACTGGGCATAAACTGCACTATTAAAATTTGAAGCATTAGTATTTTCAAAATAACCACCTTGCCCTAAACCATCATTTGTAACTACTAATGCCGATTGACTATTTGATGTATTAAATATTTGAAAATTCCCGGCGTTACCACTTGATGACACGTTTAATCCTTTAACAGCTGAGCTGCTCGGTGTTCCGTTTGTTATTTTACCTTGAACAGCATATGCATTACTTGAAGCATTATCGATTTCAAAATAACCTGAATTACCCAAACCAAATTGTACTACCTGAACAGCATTACTTCCATTGGCGGCATTAGACATATTTATTGATAAACCATCACCAATAGAATGTGTATTGGTAGCATAGATCAATGCTCCAAAACCTGCAGTTTTATTGACTTGCAAAACTCCATTACCACTAAAAGAAGAATTACTATTTGTAATATTCACAACCGGTGATGCTGTAACAGTACTTGTTACACTATTCATAATATCTAACATAGAACTTGCAGAAGCTTGTCCTATTGCCACTTTATCTGTACTTGGATTATTTAAAGGATATAAAACACCTGGGTTGTATGCCCATGGAGAAGCTGCAGCAGCATTTTGCCAACTAGCATTTCCAATTAAATCTGATGTTAACACCTTACCGGCGCCTGCTCCTGTTGGAATAACCAATGTATTAATTATTTCTACTTTTCCATCAGCTCTTAATTTCATAACGTCTTGCGTTGAAGTTGTTCCTGCAGCTACAGTGCTAAAAATTAATTCACTGCCATTAGCAGAACCTGTAAAAGCTTCAATTGCTTTTGCTGTAATTCTTGGTCCATTACCATATGTTCCTCCCGTGAAACCTGCAAAAGAAACACGTCCAATGTCATCAGCTGCATTAATTGCTAATCTTGAACCAAAACCCGGTTGATTATTTCTAGCAAGAACTAATATCCCTGCTCTGTTAAAACCTTCCGATGCAATTCCATTTCCATTATTAGTAGTATCCATTACATGCAAACTTGCTAAAGCAGTATTCATGTTGTGAACAACAACCTTATGATCACCAGTTATTAAAAATTCCGTGCGGTAAGTTGTACCATCATGGTAATTTACACTATATGCGCCATTTGCATCTGTTGCATTGGTTTGAGATGCTATTTCAAAAAACTTATTTGGAATTGTATTATTAGAAAATTTAATTCTATTCAATCCACCAGCAGTTTCTCTTAAATGCATCGTTGGATTAGAAGTGGTAGCAGTATGCAAAATTTCAAATTTTCCACCTACAGGAGAGCTTGTTCCTATAGCAACGCTATTAGTTAAAGTTGTTGGATACAATGCTCCCGAAGCAAGAGTCCAGTTATTTGGCAGAGAAGCTAAGTTTACTGAGTTAGTTGATGCGCCTGAAGTTAAGGTAGTGCCTGTTAATGATAATGTTGGAGTTACCACAACCGTATTTGTTCCCCCAAAATTTAATATTCCTGTAGCGGGAGCATAAGTGGGTGAAGGAACATTAACCGTAAAGTTATTTACTGCAGTAGTAACTGTTGCGATTCCGGTTCCGGTACCAGTTATCGTAGCAAAAGGTAACGTAATTGTATTTGTAGTTGGTCCCGATCGTATAACATTTCCTAAGATAGATAGTGATGGAGTTGCGACTACAGTATTTGTTCCTCCAAAACTTAACACACCCGTTGTTGAAGTATAAATTGGCATTGGGGTGTTTATTGTAAAACTATTTGCTGATGCTGTAACTGAAGACACACCTGTTGCGCTTATTGTTTGTGATATAGCAGGTGCCGTATTAACTACTGTATAATTTGGAGCAGAACCTACAATAGAAATTCCTGTGCTTGGAGTTAATACAGTAGTACTTGATGTTGGGATCGTTAATGTTTGTGTTGGATAAACTCCTGTTAAAGAACCTCCTGTAACACTTAATGTTGGGGTTACTGCCGCTACTGTATAAGTATTACCCGATTGATTTAAAACAACATTGTTTCCTTGGATCAATGTGGTGCTTGGAGAAGCTACAGGTGTAATACTGAAGTTTGGATAAGAACCTGATACACCGGCACCGGTAATAGTAACTGTTTGATCAGGGGCTGTATTGGCAATAGTTCCTGATGTTACTGAAATTCCAGAACCTGCTACGTAAGATGTTCCGGGAGTTAAACTAACTGTTGCAATAGATGAGCCATCTTGAAGTAGATCGATATTACTTCCACTTTGCGTTAAACTATAAGTTGGCAAAGCTTGTGTATTACCGGGATTAATTGAAATATTATTTCCTGTTACGGTTAAAGTTGGGGTGATGGCAGGGGCAGTGTTAGTGATGATGTTTCCCGTTAAATCAATTCCATTACCTGCAGTATAAGTTGTTGTAGAAGGCACATTAATATTGTACACTCCTGCAGAAGGATTTGTAATTGTATTTGGTGCGTTAATAGCAATGGTTGGTGTAGGACTTGCATTACCTGCTTTTTCAGCATACAACGCATAGGGCACACTAAGCAATTGTTGATTTCCGACAGAAACAAAAGATGCTCCACCGGTTGGATCCATTGACACTTCTAAAAAATAGGGGCCTGAACCCCAGTTGATACTTGTAAAACCTGTTGTATTTACTGAACCGATCATTAATGAAAATAACCCAAATGAGTTTGTATTAACATTATGAATTTCGTTAAACACTACCGCCCCACCTGTTGAGCCTTGATGTAAATCAAATTTAACGGCAATAGCCTGATTGATTAAAACTGTACCGGCTGCATCTCTGGCAACACCTTGATAAGAAATGGATTGAGGAACTTGCGCTTGTGATAAAAAGATAAAGCTGCAAAATAAAAGAGTCAAAAAATTTTTCATTCTGTAAATTATATAAGCAATAAATGTACAAAAAATAGCCGCTAAAAACAGATAAACCACCTGATTTATTTGTTAAATCGAGTGTTTTTATTGACAAAAAATGAACAACAGGCTCTCTGAGTGATGCTTTATTCAAATAAAAAACAGCAAAACTGTCCTTAAAAAATCAGAAATAAATTAAAGAAAACCTATAGATCCCAAACGCTTTTGCGACGGAAATTTTTAGGTTTGAAACTTTCTTTATGCTCTAAAATAAAAGCCATTATAAAGTAAACAATGATTGGAGAACCAAACGTGAAGAAGGATAAATAAATAAAATACAAACGAATATTGGTTGTTCTGATGCCGAGTTGTTTTCCCCACCATTCACAAACCCCAAAAGCTTGTTGCTCAAACCAGTATATTATTTTGTTTATCATTTATACAAATGTAAAATAAAAAAGCTTTATTA
>JAKFDE010000008.1:0-2934 GCA_036676295.1 Bacteroidia bacterium
AATTGGAAAGCGGAACATTATAGTATGCTGAGGCTACGTAAATACAATAATATAAAAGGTAATTTACAATGAAAATAAAAACTGACTATCAGATTGTAAACACTTCTACAGAGGATTTGCCATTTATTTATGGGTTGTTTGAAGAAGCAATTGCTTATATCAAAAGAAAGGGTTTTACAGGATGGAACAGTTATGATAAAAAATTTATTCAACTGGATATTGAAAATAAACTGCAATTTAAAATTGTGACAAAAAATGATATTCTGTGCATTTTTAGTATTTGCTTCAGCGATACACTGATTTGGAGAAAAAAGGAAAACGGTGATGCAATTTATTTACACCGGATAGCCGTTAATCCATCATTTAAGGGACAAAAGCAGTTTGAAAAAATATTGCATTGGGTTATAAATTTTGCTAATGAAAAAGGATTGAACTATATACGAATGGACACCTGGGCGGATAACCCCACTATTATTGAATATTATAAAAGTTACGGGTTTCACTTTTTAGAAAATTATACAACTCCAGATACAGCAGAACTACCCGACCAACACCGAAACCTTAAAGTGGCTTTATTAGAAATGAGATTATAACCTGCTTAAAAAAGAATAAAATGAAACAAGAAAAATGGTTTAACAGAATTTTTAATTTTGAAAATAGCCAGAATATTTTCCCGTCTATTTTGGAACGGCTGTCGGGTACTCCCGTAAGATTAGAAGAAAAGGTAAAAGAGGTGCCTGAAAAAAGGTTGATATTTACGATGGATAATACATGGTCCATAAAAGAGAATATCGGGCATTTAATTGACTGTGAACCTCTTTGGCAGGGAAGACTTGCTGATATTATCAATTGTGAAATTGAATTACGTCCAACAGACTTACAAAATAGTAAAACTCATTTAGCAAATCATAATGCCACTCCGCTGCAGGAACTTCTTTCTACATTTAGAAAAATAAGGCAGCAAACGATCAGAGCTCTTCAATCTATAGATGAAGAAACTGTTTTTAAATCGGCTCTGCATCCCAGGCTAAAAACTCCAATGCGAACAATGGATCTTTTCTTATTCGTTGCCGAACATGATGATCATCATTTAGCCAGGATAACTGAATTACTAAAGGCGAACATGTAAAAAATAAAATGAGTAAAACTAAAAATACCAGGATTGCAATAGCAGGCATCGGTGGCATCGGCGGATATATTGGTGGAAAATTGGCACATTACTATTCCAATGTTGAAAATCCAGAAGTATCGGGACAAGTTGTAGAAATTGTATTTATTGCAAGAGGAGCAATGGCTGATGCTATCAACAATAAAGGATTATGCCTGGTTTCTAAGGGCATTTCATATACATGTTTACCCGACTTAACCTCTGACAATCCTTTAGAAATTGGAGCAATTGATCTATTTATTGTTTGTACAAAGAATTTCTCTGTAGCCGGTGTACTCAAAAAATATGCAAGCTGTATAACAAAAAACACAACTGTAATTACGACTCAAAATACTGTAAGTGGCAAAGAAACTATAATTCCATATTTACCAACAGGGGCAACTCTCATGGAAGGAAGTATTTACATAGCTTCGAATATAGTTGAACCGGGAAAAACAGAACACATCAGTGGCCCTGCAAAATTCATTTTTGGATCTGATGGCGAACCCAATACTAAAGGAGAAGAGACTGCTAAATTTTTTAACGATGCAGGAATAGACGCTACTTATACCACGGATATAAAATCCGTTTTATGGAAGAAATTTATGTTTGTATCGCCGGCAGCTATTGTTACTGCTCTGTTTAAAATAACCTTTTCTGAAATACCTGGAAATACAAAAGCAAACTATCTTTTTGTTAATCTGATATCCGACTTAATGCAATTGGCTGCAGCTAAAAACATTTCAATTGATGACAATACAGTACTAAATAATATAAATCTGTTAGCTAATTTTAAAGGTAAAGTGAAATCATCATTCCAATTAGATTTAGAAAAGAATAAACCCACAGAAATCAATTCGTTAGTAAAATATGTTGTTGAGGAAGCCAAAAAAAATCAACTGCCAACACCATATTTTGATGAGGCATTAATTCAACTGACCCAAGAATACAAAACTTTAATTGAATAATTTAAGCTGTTACTGGTTTCAAATTATGTGCAAAGCGTTTATACAGATGGTTAATTTATTTCAGTTGCTGATATAAAAATTGAACTAAACTCTAAGCTTATGATTATACCCTGAATAAAACACGCTTTACTTTTAACAGGCAACCTATTGATTTACGACCATTAGAAAAAGAACATTTCGATAATTGTATGAAGTAGTGTCAGCCAAAACGTGTTGGGAGCTAACTCCCACCAACTGCTCAATTCAGGGAACATGTAACCTGGCTTGCAATTTTGTAATTACAGAAAAAGAAAAAAGTAAAGAATATGATGAAATTTGAAAAATATGAAGTCAGAATTATAAAAGAGGAAGATATGCTATCCTTTTTTCAGTTAATTGAGAATAACAGAATAAGGCTTGAAGATTTCTTTGCAGGAATTGTATCCAAAACAAATAAGCTCACTGATACCGAAATCTTTATTGAAGAAATTATTGATAGAAGCATAAACAGAACCTATTTCCCTTATGTTGTAATCGACACCGGCACACAGAAACCTGTTGGTTATATAGATGTGAAAAACATTGACTGGAGTATTCCAAAGGCAGAACTCGGCTATTTCATGGACGAGAAATATACAGGAAAAGGTTTAGCTACCAACACTGTTAATTTAGTTATCAATTACCTTTTTAACGAACTGAGATTTGTTAAATTATTCCTGCGGATACATGAGCAAAATAAATCCAGCAGAAGATTAGCAGAAAAATGTGGATTTATTACAGAAGGGATCATCCGAAAAGAGTACAAAACAACCAGTGGTAAAATAGTTGATTTAATGTATT
>JAKFDE010000009.1:0-1640 GCA_036676295.1 Bacteroidia bacterium
TGAGAAGCAGGGCCAGGCATCAACCTATTGGGTTTAATCTTTTACCGGAATACTTCACCATCCAGGATCTTCAAAAACTGTACGAGTCTATATACCAGAAAGAATTGGATTCCCGAAATTTCAGAAAGAAAATTATCTCTTTTGATATCTTAACCAAAACGGATACGAAAGATAAATCAGGATCCAAAAAAGGAGCTTACCTTTATAAATTCAATAAAGATAAGTTTGATAAATTTATTGCCGAAGGCTATAACTTTGAGGTGTAGTTTTATACTGGATTAAAATTTTTGTTTCACATTATACTATAAGTTCGAAAAAATAAAGAGTGACTTTTTAATTAAAGTTGCTCTTTTTTTTGCCGTTAGTTACCATCTATCTGTTGGCAGAATATGTCATTTTAAAATCCTCACAACTGTCATAGGTATGTCATAAAAGATACATATCGTTTTACCCACAGCACAAAAAAAACTCCATATATTGAGCATTAGTCTCCCTAATATGTACTGCCTGATGGTACAATTTTTTAGTAATATTTAACTCCTGCATTTGACTTGAGAAAATGAGGTTTGTTTTTCTAAAGGCTATTTTTTGTAATTGATACTATTCACAGGAATAAGGAAATTATTTGTATAAAGTATAAATTAGCGGTTATAAAATTAATGAATCCTAAATTAAAGGAATATGATTAAAATTGGGCTGAAATTTATTATTTAATGATTTGTCTTACAAATAAAGGTAAAAATAATAGAAATGACCATTTATCCCCCCCTTTTTTGACAATTTACCACTCTTTAAATAAGTTAAAACAATGTTATTTTACAAATCTGAATTTTATCGGGGAACACTTTTCTTAACAGATTTAATAAAGTTGATTTTGATAAAATAATTGCAGGGGAACATCCTATTATGAATGTTTGTTACTGGAATGAAATAGGAAATAACTGTGCTTAATTTTAAAAGTGTAAAAAATACATTAATAGAAAAAATAATACATTTAAGATAACAACCAAAACCGAATGACTAACTGACCAAAACCAACTAAAGCCTATGACGTAGCTAAGGAAGCCAATAAAACTCGTCTGTCATAATTTATTAAAGAGATATAGACAGATTTAGGGTATTTAGAAATTTAATTAAAAATTAAAAATTACAACCAAGTATGAAAAACTTTATTACAATAAAGAAAATGCATTTTTATCATTTGGACTTTGATTTGAAAAAGAAATTGACACTGCTTCTGGTGTTTCTTTCTTTGTCTCAGGTTCAAGCGAATATTAAAACCGTTTCAATTTTAACCAGAGTTGAACAACAACAAAGAACCATTAGTGGGGTAGTTACGGACAAAAATGGAGAGACGCTTCCGGGAGCTACAGTATCCATAAAAGGAACGACTGTTTCTACAACTACTGATTTTGACGGTAAATTTACTTTAGCCGTAAATGAAAATTCTAAAGTATTAGTCGTTAGTTTTTTAGGGTTTGAGCCTAAAGAAGTTTTGATCGGAAACACTAGAGCTTTTATACTAATTTGCTTTAATAATTACGATTATGTATATTTGCTTCATAATTTTGAATATTATGAGCTATCGGGTAAATTTAACCAAGGAAGAGTTAGTTGATTTAAAACGGATAAAGCGTGAA
>JAKFDE010000010.1:0-2336 GCA_036676295.1 Bacteroidia bacterium
AACAGTAAGAACAAAAGTTATAATTTACTAAATGCTACCAAAACCCTGAATGAAATTGATACCATTAACAATGAAATTATTGATGAATTGGATTCAATTATACTATTCGATTGTGAACGAAAAAGCTTAATGTCTAATTTTTCATTTGAAGAAATTAACAAATGGAATTCTGATTATGATACAAGTTTTAAGAAATATTTGATTGTCACTTTTGGTAAGGAATATCCATCAATAAACAATGTTAGAAATAAAATAGATTTAATTAGGGAAAGATTTAAAATTCCAACTAATTCTTCTTACACTATAAATAAGTCCGAAATAGATTTTCTTCTAAAAAGAAAAGAAAAACCCTCAATATCTATTGATTTTGTTGGATTCGAATCATCAAGTTTTTGGGACACATTCGTTTTAGAAGCAAGAACTAGAGAATTATATGAATTGAGGTCTATAAAATTATTGAATATCTATTCCATTTGTTTTACTGACGAAATCAAAGGTTATATCATTGATGATATTTTCTCAAAAAAAGAATCGTCAGAGTTGATTTCTTCAAGCACTAAAATGGCAATTCTAGAATTAAGAGATGAAGATATTGATATTTTAAAAGAAGCACTCTCTAATACTTTAGACTTGATTATAAATTCTGATATTAAGTCAAGAGTAACTGAAAGCTTAACGAATAGTCCAATAATTATTTTAGATGAGGTAATAATTAGAAATGTAAAACTGACTTCAAAACTCTTAAAGACTCTCAATTTAATTAGTACAATTAAATTAAAACCTTGGTCAGAACTATCAAATCTGGTTGCAAATAATTTTTTAATCTTATCCTATCGCGATCAAGGTAAATACCCCAATTATTATTACCCGAACTTACTTGAAATTGAATGCCATCCAGAGACTAAAGCTAATGCTATATTGCCTAATTTCCTGTTTGGACATCACTACAAATGGTCAAAATACTATCTTTTAAAAGAATATCATAAATACCTAACTCACTCAATCAGAGAGAATCATTTTGAATGGACTAAACTCAAGAATACAATTCATACACAAAAGCCCGAATTAAAATTAAATATTGATTGGAATTTAGAGAACGAGTATTCCAATTCAGAACAAAGAGATACATTCAAAATTAAAGTCAAAAATCAAAAAGCTAAATCATTTAATAGTTCTGATTTATTCATTATATCAGATGAAAAAAGTATATCACTAAAGGTCGTAAAGATAGATTTCTTAGTGTCACTTGAAAATGATGATGGCAAGGTATTTATTCAAAATCTAGATGAAATTCAGGAAGACATAAACATTTATGAAAAAATAGTTAACAAAAAGCAACAGGAGGCAGAATTAGATGTCATTCGGAAACAGTTCAATCTAGGTGATGAAAGCGCGGGAAGACTATGGAAAATTTTGTTGAAAAACATTGTTAATATAGACGGAGAAGAAAAACTTTATAATGATTTAAAAAATCACTTTGAAAGCAAAGGGCTTAAAATTGTTTCACAATTTCATTTTAAAAATAGTTGGATAAACCCTCTAAGTGAATCGATTGCTCCATTGAGCAAAAGAGTGTTTATTGAATTATGTGAGTATTTAAAAATTCCAAAAATATACTTTGTTATCATACAACGCATTCGAAACGCAACTAAACAATCAAGTCGTCAAAGCACAAGGCAAATGAATCAATTATTAAAAGACCTCTTCAATGATGGTTGCTTTGATATTGGTAAAAATGCAAGGGAAATCATAAATAATAAACTATCATTTTACAAGTCAAACCATCCACTAGATGAACTTGGAATTGACGAAAATTATTTAGCTGATAATTTAGTTACCCTAACAGAGCTAATTCAACCTGAGTTAAAACTAATGGAACTTGAAACCATTGAAAAAATTGAGCAATGAGTAAAATTATAGATAAAAGAAATTCATTAGAGCGTTTTATTCGCGAACAAACATTAGGCCCAGGAATAAATGGCTTTCGATACATTGATTTGGAGAATGAAGCTATTATAAATAAAGTTCTTAGTATTGAAGAACCAATAAGCTATTCAACTGAAATTTTGGATATTGTACCAGCTGCCATTTACAGTACAGGAATTTTATTCCCTGAAGACAAAAGCGGAACTTGCAAAGAAGGAATTACCTTAGATAATAATGAGCAATCAGATAAAAAAGATGAAGCTGACGAACAAGACTCTCAAAATAGTAGCGCCGAAGATATAGAAGCCACTGAAGGTGTCGAATTAAATCAAATGTTCCCAAGAACAATGGGCTTAACTTGTTGCTTAGATGATAGTTTTTTAAGTAATAAAACAATAGAATTCAAGGTT
>JAKFDE010000011.1:0-3491 GCA_036676295.1 Bacteroidia bacterium
CTTTGAGTGCTGTTTTTTTCACTTCACCATTCGTAGGCTTCATGACTTTTTTAGCAACTTGTTTGGTGATTGAGGCTCTCGCAATCACTTTTTTAGGAGCAACTTTTTTCTTTGCAACAACTTTTTTAACAGCTTGCTTGGTGACTGAGGCTCTCGAAGTCACTTTTTTAGCTGCAACTTTTTTTACAACTTTCTTGGCAACTGAGGCTCTCGCAATCACTTTTTTAGCAACCGGTTTTGCTTTTGCTACAATTTTCTTTCCAACTTTAACTGATTTTCCTTTCGCTTTTTTTAATGCAGCTGTCGTCAGTGTTTTCTTTTTTTCTTTCAAAATGGTATCTTTTCGTCCTCCTTTAGATTTCTGTTTGATTGAATCGGAACGTTTTATTTTAGAGCTGGTCATAACCTTAAGTTTTAAGTTAATACTATTAAATAAAGGTAAGATGATGAGGACGGAATAATATTACAGAATGATTTGAATTATTTACAAGATTCACACTTTTTTGCTGTATGCGCGCGAAATATAGTCCGCAACATCGATTAACAGAACTAATAATATTAAAAAAATCCAGAGATGCTGAATCATGCTATAACGGATATTGAAATAAAATGATACCAGTTATCAACTAAACTCAACCAGTTATCAATTTCTCTTAAAAAATAACCAATGATTTCTAATTTTATACTTTAGAGCCGGGTTAAACTTATATGAAATATTCTTTACTCAAATTACTTATATGCATTACCATTTTTTGCAATGCTCAGGATAGTTTAAAAACCATATCCGGCAAGATCATTGACCTTACAACAAAAGAACCTATTGATTTTGTGATCGTCAATGACCTAAGCTCTAATAAAATAATTCAAAGTAATCAAAAAGGAGAATTTGAAATAACCGGCATTAGTAAAAAAACAATTTTAGTCTTTAGTAAATTAGGTTATCAAACTCAAGCAATAAGCATTAACAATACAACTGAACTTCCCTTATTTGTCTATTTAAAAGTACAATCGAAAGACCTTTCGGAAGTCGTTATTACAGCTGCTAAATCAACCAAACGATTGGTTAAAAATTCATTTTACGTATCAGATTATCAATTTATTGCCAATAATATTTTATTACTTGGCGAAATCAACGATCAAACAGTTCTTAAATTAATTAATAAAGATGGTAAAGAATTACAACGATTAACTGTTACTAATTTTAAGAGCGATACTTTGGTCAAAGATTGTTTTAATAACATTCACTTACTAACCGAGAATAGTACTATTCAGGTTTTCGTAAATACTAACACCATTAACCTTTTAGATAAAATCCGCAGAACGTTATTCGATTCCTTATTACGACCGTGTATCTTAAACACTAATGACAATTTATATTTTCAACACATTTATAATCAAGGTCAAAAGAAAACAGTCTTTGTTATCAATAAAACTACCAAACAAAAAAGTGATTTTGGAATTTTTAGCGATGCGTTTAAAATGGACATGTTAAAAAATGAAGACGCTTTTATGTATCAAAAATATGGATCTACCGCAGATAATACCATGGGGGAGTTATCTCCGGATGATCTAAGGGCAAGCAGAAGAAAAGAAGATGATATTAATTTTGCTAAAAAATTTATTTATACCGCCGCTTACATTCCTATTATGTTAAATAATGATACGATCTCTGTCTTCGATCATCCAAACGATCTGATCCATCGTTATTCATTAACTAATGCTGAAGTGAATTTAGCAGCCATTGAATACCATCATTATAAACACTGGAAACCGCAGATCATTGGGGATGAATTAAAACATAAATTTTACACAACCTATCTGCATGATGGCATTGTAACCATGGGAGAAATCAATCTGGCAACAGGAAAAATAAATAAGAGATTTAAGTTGGAACACACTTTTCCTAAAAATATAAAAGTAGAAAACGGTGTTGTGTATTATTTATACAGACTAAAAGACAGCGAAGATAGAATGGCGCTGTACGCCTTGGAAATAGATTAGTGTTACTTTTTCTTCTTCTTTTTGATACGGTAGTTTTTATCCTCACGTTCTGCATCACGCAATAACTGTTTCCAATTATCATTCACATCTTCTGTTAAGGCTAATGTTTCAGAATAATCGGCTTTATCAACATGCAACACATTAATTTCTTTATCCATAAAGCTTTCGATCTCTTTCAAAATAGGCTTTTCTTCGGGGCTGCAAAATGAAACGGCTACTCCTTTTTGAGTGCCACGCCCTGTACGACCTACACGATGTACATAATTTTCGGCCACATCCGGTAGATCGTAATTCACTACATAATCCACATTGGCAATATCAACACCACGGGCACTCACATCAGTCGCGATCAATAATTTAATTTCGCCGGTTTTAAACTGAGTCATCACTTCTAATCTGTTTTCCTGATCTTTACCGCCATGCATGGTTAAACTTTTGATATTGACACGCTTCATGGCTTCAAACACACGCTCTGCACGCACTTTAGTTCTTACAAATACTAAGATCTTGCTTTCAGGGTTTTCATTCACAATGCGTTCTAAGAAAAAACGTTTGTCATCCATGGCAATGTGCATCACCGAGTGAGTGACATTTTTAGACACAGGATCTTTAGGTGAAATTTGAATGCGAATAGCATTACGCACTATAGAGTAAGCCAGTTTTTTGATCTTATCATTGATCGTTGCCGAGAAAAATAAAGTTTGTCGGTTACGAGGCAAATATTTAATTAAATCTTCAATATCCTTGTAAAAGCCCAGATCCAACATCAGATCGGCTTCATCTAGTACCAATACTTTAATGTCTTCTAAATTTAAATGTCGTTGGCTCACTAGATCGAACATACGTCCGGGAGTTGAAATAACAATATCTACGCCTTTATGCAATTGTTCTATTTGAGGATCCTGATCGACTCCGCCATAAACACCCAACGTTGTGACATCGGTGTATTTTCCTAATTTATCAAATACTTCGGTAATTTGTATCGCCAATTCATGTGTAGGAACCATCACAATGGCCTGAACGCCCCTACCCACTCCAGATTTAGAAATCAAATGTAAAATAGGAATGGCAAAAGCAGCAGTTTTACCGGTACCTGTTTGAGCAATGGCCAACACATCTTCTCCGTTCAAAATATTGGGAATAGCTTTAAACTGAATATCAGTTGGGCGTTTAAAGCCTGATTCTTCTAAACTTTGTTTTATTTCGGGGATGATATGGTATTCGGAAAATTTCATTGATGTATTTGTAATGTGCTACAAAGGTAACAGAATTTGCTTATTCTTGTTTTTCTTTCTGTCTTGAAACAGAAAGATGCAATCACACTATAGCAATCAATACAAGGCTCTGAGAATTTTATTTTTTATTAGTACTTCCTTTTCTTTCTTGATAAAGAAAAGGAACAAAAGAAATCAAGCCAAAAATATGCTCAGCCCGCCTCACGGAATTCTACGGATTTCACGTTCCGCTTCGCTACACTAAATCCTTGAATT
>JAKFDE010000012.1:0-5679 GCA_036676295.1 Bacteroidia bacterium
GAAATGATTGCTGAAGGCGGCGGCCTGTTAACAGAATTCAGAAAAGACACCAAACCGGATCGTCATAATTTTCCTGAACGAAATAGGATAGTAGCAGGCATGTGCGATGCAAAAATTGTGATTGAAACAGGAATAAGTAAGGGGGGTAGGCTAAAATTAAATAAAAATCTCAAACTTACCCAATAAATTAGAACACTACTGTACAAGATTCTCAATTACAAAATTAATCAGCTGAAATAGGCTCAATAATGTTTTAAATAAAAGTTCCCAATTAAAACGTGGTTTTTGATTGCTCCCCTTTTTTTGCTTTTGCATTGCTTAATTTTTAAACGTTATAAATCGTCTTTTGCTCCTTGTACTACGGGGTGTGATGCAAAAATAGATACTATGTGCAGATATATATTTTTTAGAAATCCACAAAACTTACATTCTTGTGTGGTATTGGTTCAAAACACTACTCAATTGTTTTTTATTATAATTTGTTATAACAAATAGAGTGTAATACAGCATTACTAAAAACCGAAAAATAAAAAGGACTTAATACTTTCAGTATCACTTGGCTAGAAAAAAAAAGGTAAAAATAGAAAGAATAAATAAGGCTATTTCACTAAAACGAAAATCACAATATCATATACCTGTGAATAACTTTTCTTAAAACATCGAAACTAAAAGTAAACAACTCATCAAATTCAATTGACTAAAAGAGTAATAAGAAAGAGAAGTTAAATGTTTTAATGAAAAATCCCTACTGCCATAGAAATAGCAGTTAAGATTTGAATGATAACTGTAAGAATGTCTTTTACCTTACCTAAATCGACTCCTTTCTTGTTAACTGGTTTCATTTTATGACTTATGTTTTTATGAATTAAATATTTCAGAAACAAAGTTTGTAAAATAAAAAACAAAACATGAGAACTAGAAATTCACAATATTGTGGATTCCTCTAATGAAGCCGCAATTTTTGTCTATTCTTATTAGCAATTTTACAAGAAATTTCATTAGCTCTACCTGTCGTTAAGACAAGCACACAAGTAGTTAGAAAACACCATATTGAAAATGATGAATTCCCTGTACAACAATCTAAATTTTATGAATTCAAAAGTAAATGGAAAGTAATTTTATACCAGTCGTTTTAGCATTTTCATGTGGATAACTTCTTTTACAAAAACTAAATTCACTAAAAATACTAAATACACTAAAGGAGTAGTATAAACGCTTTTCATTTCTGCTACAAATCTGTTTCATTTTTGAATCAAATCTGCAATCAAATTTGAAATCAATTAGACAAATAATTATTCGCTATCAGATTTAGAACTACTAGAAATATCTGTTATTTCTTCTTTAATAACTTTTGCTCTACTAAGCAAATTTCCAAACATCTGAAAGAAATTAACTCCATACACTACCTTAATATTTTCATTGATTGAAACCAATTCTATAGAACAAAAAAATATAGCTATTACTTTAGTAAGGAAATAACTAATAGAAGTAAACTGAACAATAAACTCACCTAAAAGATATTTCTCTAGTAAAAAGAATAGAATAACTCCGGATTCATACAGAACTAATTTAGAAACAATTTGACTAAGTTTCTTTGAGGTGAAAGGGTCTTTAATTTTAAATGCTTTCCAAATACCACTAATTGTATCAATAATTATCATTAAAAATACAATTGCTAATAGAGGTTTAACAGGTATTAAAAAAGCTGCAATAACCTGAAAGAGATAAGAAATATTTTCCTTGAATATTTTAAAGTATGGATTTAAGAACATCTAAATTCATTTTATAGGGGTATCACAAATATTCTGTGATCTTATCGCAGATAGTGAAACAGTGAATATAACTCCAGTAGCACTATCCTTTGTATCATCTTCAAAAGGGTTGATGGTCGAAATTCTATTAAATATAATCTGAGGGTGTTCATAAATGAATGTGTAGAAATCTTCAGCAATTTGAACACAGTCTGATAAAATATTATCCTTTATCTCTTTGTTATCAAACTCAGCTAAATCAGCAATTACAAATTTATAATTATGGCTAACTAACTTATTATTAATGGAACTATTTAGATATTCAATATTTACAACTCTGTATTTAATCCTTCTTTCACTATTAAAGTCAAAATCATTCTCATAACAAACCTCTTCAATCATTGCATGAGATTTGAAGTAATCTAGCAATATGTTTTTTATTTGATTTAATGTTATCATCTTATTCCATTAAGTTTTTTATGAAAAACTAGCACTCATATACCTAGCTCCGTTCCATATAAATAAATACGGTTCAGACCAATAGGCACTACCCATTTTAGGTGAAACAGTTGATGTTAATGGAAATACAAATGAACCTGATGGTGTTATTTCTAATGAACCTGTTACTATTACACCGTTAGTAAATCTTCCTGAACCTGATACATCTAATGTATATTGTGGATTTGATGTTAGAATTCCTATTTTACCGTTTAGTACTGGTGTAGCCGATGGATTACCAGTAAATATATTAGCATAAGAACCAGTGCCAAATATTATAGCTCCTATATTTATAGAATCTTTTCTACCTGCTGGCAAGGTGATATTATTACCTATAATGATGTTATTTGAACCAATAATAGTACCACCTGAAAGTGGTTTATATCCCGCTCTGTTACCAATCAGAATAGAACCAGATGCTGATGAAAGTCTAGCACCTGCTTGGTGGCCTATAATAGTTGAATATTCGGTTTTAATACCACCATACATACTTTCATATCCTATAGCAACACAATAACTAGTATTAAAAGCACCATTCATAGAATCTGTACCTATACCTACTGAATAATACGATTCACTAGCAAAAAACGCAAAAGCATTAGCTCCTATAAAAACGGAATAGTCCATAAAGGATGATCTATAACCTGCACTCTGACCTATTAAAGTAGAATACTCAGCATTTTTTATTCTATCTCCGGCAAATGATCCCACTATTGTAGATTCATCTATATTAATACCTTGTCTTCCTGCTGTATATCCAATTGCTACTACATCAAATGTATTAGATGCACTTGTTAAAACTTCATATCCTATACCGATATTATATCCAAAATTTGTTAGTGAACCGCTACCAGCTTTTCTACCTAATAATATGTTATCAGTAGGATTAACAGGATATGAAGCACCTATTTGAGTAGAAATAGAACTACCAGTTTGAAATATTGGATAAGAGGAACTAATAGCATTTATCGATACACTTGCAGTTCCTAGTAAACTACCTGTAATACCATTTGAAACAATAATTGAACCTGTTACATTCAGAATCCCGTTTACACTTAATCCTGAAAAGCTATCTATTGTTGTAACTATAGAACTATCATCACTATTAACTAAAGTCAATTGATTATTGCTAAAATGTGAACTAGAAACATAAGAACTACTTATAGAAATAGGAATAACTAAAGACGAACTATCACTATTTGTTAATGTCAGTTGACCATTATTAAAAGAACCCGAAACTAAATAAACATCCTTATCAATAAAAATATCAGGAGTATCAGAAGTACTAAAACTATTATCGAAATCGCCACCAAAATACCACCCTGTAGCTTCTTCTGTTATTGTATCATCAGTTACATCACTTTCTGTTAATCTATTTCTTTTCAGAAATTCAATCAACTCTTTTTTATAGGTACTAATCAGATTGTCATAATAATCCTTTACAGCTTGTAAATCTGATTCAGAAATTGCAGTAGCACTATTATCATTAAGCTTTAACAAACCCTTATTACTAATCTTATACTGATTTGTAATAATAAAATCAGAAACAGTTTTGGCTATCAAATAAGGTTTTGATATATCAATTAGACTAGCATAGACAGAGGAAATATTAACGCTGTTTACTTTGTATTCGTAGATAGCATTAATAAGGTTATCATACAGAGAACCCCCTAGAATTGCTTTATAGGCTGTTTCCTGTACTATTGCTAGAGTTTTACTTAGTATCTTATGATCTACATTATCATCAATAAAAGAACCGTTAATGATTTCTGTAATAGGTATTATGAGAACTTTTTTCATTTAGCTATTTAGTTTATAAGTGGGTTCATTAGGCTTTTCTTTTAACTCTTACCATCTGCCAAGCGTGACGGCAATAAGGAGTAGTAGTTTCTGAAACTGGATCAAAATAGAATCCTCCTGCATATTTGAAAACATCATAGCCAAAGATTGACCCCATCTCTTGAATATCAGAACGAGAGTAAAGCCTGTTATTAGAAATTACTTTTTTACAAAAACTCCTAGATGTAGGTAAAAGAGTTTGCCCTGATGCTGTATCTCTCTTTACATATTTATACATTACAAACACCCTGTCAGAATCAGGTTCACCTTCAGGAATATCTGTATCAGTACTAGCGGTCTTTATTTTACCATCTTCAATATTTACTTTAATTATACCTGATTTGTTTATCTCTTCTATATATCCATTTAATTCGCTTTGAGATACTTTGATGTTTAGTTCCTTTGAAATTTGGTTAATCAATTGCTTTTCTGTTAAACCATTTACATTATTATCTATGATATATTGGCTAACATCAGCTTGCTTATCAAACCTTTGATGAAAGTTAATTTCTAACTCCTCTATGATCTCAAATTCATCCTGAGAATTCCCTAAATGAGAAATTTTATCATAGTCTTCCTCTTTCAGCTTTTTATAAACTATCTCTCCTTTATCTTGATTTTCTACCTCCTCATTAGTAACAGGAACTGTTTCATTCAATAATCTATTTCCATTTGGTAAAGGTTTCATACCAGCTACTTCTCTAAGTTCATTAATAGTAAATACCTTTTCTTTTGTAGCATCACTTAATTGAGTTGTGAATAATGATTTATCAGCAAATTTTAGCTTTCCTCCTATAGTGCTATAATTTGTAAATAGGTTATTCAAAGCAGATTCAATTTCAAGCCTCTTAACGTTTACATAGTTATTCTTAAACATCTCATAGCTTATTTCTAGCTCCTGAGTAGAGCCTAATTGACCTGATGTTTTGATACCGAATAAGGAAGGATTCTGAACCTGATGACCTATCATTATATCATCTACAGTCTTATTTGAGATTTCTATATAGGCTTTATCCCAATCATTAGCAGACAGTTGTTTTATTTCAGCAGCTTTGCTATCCTTATGCTGAAAATCTACAATGAATTTCTTTCCTGACGCTCCTTTAAACTTATCCTCAATATCCTGTACTATTTGTTTCTTGACAGTTTCAGTTACATTATTGCCATTAAAAAATGTTATGATAGTAGAAGGAGAGAAATGATTCTGAATATTATTCAGATTGAATTCCTTAATCTGAATATCTGTTAGAATTGATTTAATAGTACCTGAGTATTCAGGTACTGTATATACATTATTTATAGAGGGAAAATATCCATCAAAGAAATAAATCTTACTCTCAGCATCTTCTTTTGATGTAACATTATAACGATCATAGTTTATATACTTCCTCGTCAATAACCAATCATCACAAAACCAAAACTTATTTTTACTTTTATTAGTTCTGAGTTTATGGAATGGCACATGATGAAATTCAATAGGCTCTTTAAACTTGTTAAATATTACCTCAACAGCAAAAGCATTAAATAATAGGTAATCCTTTATAACCTTAATACTGAATTCAGTTAGATTATCCTGTGCATTCATTAAAAG
>JAKFDE010000013.1:0-83871 GCA_036676295.1 Bacteroidia bacterium
AGGACAAACAACAACCTTAACCGTAAGTGGTGCAACAACCTATACATGGTTACCATCAGGATCTGGAACATCAAGTGCGGTAACGCCAACGGCAACAACAATCTATACAGTAACCGGTAGTAATGGAAGTTGTAATAGTTTGGCGAAAAATGCTACAGTAACAGTTGTATCAAGTCCAACATTAACAGCGTCATCGGATAATACATTGATCTGCACAGGGTATACTTCATCTTTAACCGTTACAGGAAATGCTACTTCTTATACTTGGAGCCCGGCTGGAAGCTTAAGTTCATCAACGGGAACGGTTGTTGCAGCGAGTCCAACAGTGACGACGACCTACACTGTAACTGGAACTTTAGGTTCTTGTACAGCGATGGCAACTGTTATACAGAATGTGAGTTTATGTACAGGGCTTGATAATATCACTTCAACTTCAGAACTGATCGTTTTCCCTAATCCAAGTAATGGTGTATTTATAATTGCAGGATCGGCAAATTACGAATCAATTACTGTTGAAGTACTAAATACACTTGGACAGGTTGTGAAAACAGAGAAAGCGATCAATACAACTCAGTTTTCGATGAACATGACCGGTATGTCTAAAGGTGTTTACTATATGAAAGTGAGTACTGAAGAAGGAGGTAAATTGTTTAAAGTAATATTGGAATAACAAATACTATAAATCAACCAAAAAGGCTCTATATCATAGGGCCTTTTTTATTGTCAAAAAAGCATTTACTAGTTGAAACCTTTGTTTGCCTCATTTTAGTTGTTAAATGTTTTTTTCTTTCTTTAAAAAACCTTGACTTAAGTTTTTTAGTTTTCTATATTTACTTTTATAATTAAATTAATACCATGAAGAGATTTTTACTGTTTTTTACATTATCGACATTAGTCTATGTTCAAAGTTCGGCTCAATGTATGCTGAGTCCGGTTTTATTAAACCAAAGAATTTTACAATCATCCCACATAATTGAAGGGAAAGTAATAGATCAAAAAAGTTTTTGGGATCCTAGTCATTCCAATATTTATACATCAAGTTTAATTGAAGTTTATAAAACATTTAAGAGTACTGTTCCGGTTTATGTTGAAGTGGTTACAGAAGGAGGTATTGTTGGAAATGATAAATCGGTGGTTGAACCATCTTTACAACTTTCAATTGGTGATGTTGGAGTGTTTACATTAAACAGTAATTCTCTTCCAAATCAATTTGGAAAACCGGTTTATGAAGCATTTGCCAGCGCACAGGGTTTTATCAGGTATAATGTGCAGGAAAATTTGGCGGATGAACCTTTTCGTAAATATAATAACCTGTCAACTTCTTTGTATGCCGAAATACAACAACATACTCAACAAAATTATAGTGTAGTTAAAAATGTAAATCCTTTCTTAGTACCAATAGCAGGTAATAATAGTGTACAGGGAGTTTCTGCAATTGTCAGTTTTTCACCTACAACAATTACAGCCGGAACATTTTCTGTTTTAACTATTAATGGATCAGGTTTTGGCGCCACTCAAGGCACATCGTTTGTAGAATTCAAAAGAGCCGATGATGGTGGCGCTACATTTTGCAGACCGGATGTATTATCTTATGTATCCTGGAGTGATTCACAAATTCAGGTGAAAGTAACAACAACAGGGGCAGGTACAGTAAATTCAACTCCCGGTACCGGAGTAATCAGAGTTGATGTAGGCGGAGTAAAATCCACAAGTACAGGAACCTTAACTATTCCGTATTCACATTTAAATGTATACAGTAATGGTTCTGCGCCCACAACGATATACAACACCCGACATGTAAATAAACAAGCCGGAGGATATACCTGGCAAATGTATACAGGTTTTGATTCTAATGCTTCGGCTAAAGCCTCCTTTTTAAGAGCATTTCAATCCTGGCGTTGCGGAACTTATATTAATTGGACAACAGGTACAACAACGACAGTAAATGTTGCTGCTAATGATGGGGTTAATATTATTCGTTTTGATGTTGGATCTGAGTTGCCTTCAGGTGTATTAGGACGATGTACCAATTGGTTTAGTGGTTGTGGTTCACAGCCAAATCAAACCTGGTTTGTAAATGAATTAGACATAGTATTTGATGATGCAACGACCTGGAATTATGGGCCGGGCGCTCCAACATTTTCGCAATATGATTTTGAATCTGTTGCTGTGCATGAGTTAGGACATGGTCATGAATTAGGGCATGTGATCAATTCATCAGAAATCATGAATTATTCAATTTCAAATGGTCAGCAAAAAAGAACGTTGAGTACAAATGATTTAGCGGGGGGTAACGCTATAATGACAAGAAATTTAAGTGGAGGTGCTTGTGCGATTTCTGCCATGACAGCTTTGACGGCAAGTAATTGTGCTTTAGGTGCACCAACCGCTAGTTTCACGTCTAATAAAACAACCGTTTGTCCGGGACAAACAGTCATATTTGCAGATGCCAGTACGGGTAATCCTTCTTCTTGGATTTGGACATTTGCCGGCGGAACTCCATCAACTTCTGCTGTTCAAAATCCTACCATTACTTATAATACACCTGGAACATACAGTGTTTCTTTAACAGCTTCAAATTCAATAGGAAGTAATACATACAGTGTAACTGGTTACATCACTGTTAGCTCTACTTCATCATTACCATTAACCCAAGATTTTCAATCAGTAACTTTTCCTCCAACCAATTGGAGTATAGTTGATAGTGGAACTGATGGAGTAAAGTGGCAATTGTCAACAAGTGCCGGTCAGGCAAGTACTCAAAGTGCTTTGTTTGATAATTTTACGACAGATGTTACAGGGACTAAAGATGAAATTAAAACATTTGTTAACCTTACAGGATTTACTTCTGCCTCAATGACTTTCTATAGAGCCTATGGTCAAACTTTTAACGCTCCAAATATTGACACATTAGAAGTTAGAGTAAGTACTAATTGTGGAACGACATCAACACAAACATATTATAGAGGTGGTTCACAAATTGCTACCGGTAATGGAGATGGGGTGTCAATTTTTATTCCAACTGCTGCTCAGTGGAATCAGGATACTGTAGATCTAACACCTTACGTTGGAAATGCAAGTGTTATGGTTTCTATAATCAACCGTTCTCATTATGGAGATGGTATGTATTTAGATAATATCAACATAACCGGAGTAACATCAGCTGCTCCAACAGCAACTATTAATTCTGTATCTACAGCTTGTACAGGTCAAGCCATTGCTTTAACAAATACAACAACCGGCTCACCTACATCTTATACCTGGACAATGACAGGAGGAACACCTGCCAGCGCAACAACACAAACCACCAGTGTGACTTATGCAACAGCGGGAGTAAAAACAATTTCGTTAACAGTAGCTAATGGCACAGGTACAACCACTGTATCGAAAACGATTACTATTACTGCTACTCCTGTAGTAACATTAACACCAACGAGCACAACGTTATGTGCCGGTCAAACTACAACCATAACAGCAAGTGGAGCAACAACGTATACCTGGTTGCCAACAGGATCAGGAACATCGAGTGCAGTAACACCAACGGCTACAACGGTGTATACCGTTACGGGAACTACAGCAGGATGTGTTAGTGCGGCAAAAATGGCTACCGTAAACGTAACTTCAGTGCCGGTTGTTACAGTAACACCAACAAGTACAACTATTTGTAGTGGTAAATCAACTACTTTAACTGCAAGTGGCGCAACTACTTATACATGGATACCAGCTAGTACCGGAGCTACTAAAGTAGTTTCACCAACAGGTACAACAGTTTATACTGTTACAGGAAGTGTGGGAAGTTGTAATAGTACACCGAAAAATGCTACGGTTACAGTTGTATCAAGTCCAACATTAACAGCATCATCAAATAATACATTGATCTGTACCGGGTACACATCAACTTTAACAGCAACGGGTAATGCTACAACTTATACATGGAGTCCGGCGGCAAGTTTAAGTTCTTCTACAGGAACGATGGTAGCAGCGAGTCCTACAACAACAACGATCTACACTGTAACAGGAACTTTAGGGTCATGTACAACAACAACATCAGTAACTCAAAATGTAAGTTTATGTACAGGCATTGCTAATATTGTTTCTTCTGATGAGGTGAATGTATTTCCTAATCCAAGTAACGGTATATTCACATTAGCTTATGGAAGCAGTGTTGATGAAGTAAATATTGCAGTAATTAATGCATTAGGACAAACTGTTAAAGCAGAAACGGCAAAAAACATTAGCCAGTTAAGTATTGATCTGACAAAGATGAGCAAAGGAGTTTATTATTTAAAAGCGTCTACTAAAGACGGTAGTAAATTATTTAAATTGATCTTGGAATAAAGACATCAGATAAAATAAAAAAAAGGCTCCGAAATTATTCGGAGCCTTTTTAGTTATAACTAAATAAAAGAAAATTATACTGCATTTAATTTTTCTAAGAAAGCATCTTTTTTGCGGCGACTGATCTCTAATTGAGAATCATCACTCATAATAGCATAACCTCCATCTACTTTTAGAAAACGAACCACATGGTTCATGTTAATTAAATGGTGATGATGGATACGGATGAAATCGTTTGCCGGCAATAGATCTTCATAGTGTTTTAAGCTGGCAGATACCATTAATTTTTTGCCACCACTTAAAAAGAAATTAGTATAACTGCCATCTGCTTCACATCGGATAATATCTTTGATGTTAATGATCTCGTAAGCATTGCCGGTTGGTAAAGTGATCTTGCTGTAATTGTCATCAGAACGTTTTAAATTTTGAATCAGGAATTGTAAGTTTTCCATACTTGGCAAACTTGTTTGTGATTTTTTTTGAAGTAATTTATCAACGGCAATTTTCAATTCATCAATATCTATTGGTTTTAATAGATAATCACAAGCACTGTATTTAATAGCTTTTAAAGCATGCTTATCGGTTGCAGTGGTAAAGATAATGTCAAATTTTAATCCTTGTACTTTTTCTAATACATCAAAGCCTGTTCCATCGGGCATGCTAATGTCTAAAAATAGCAGATCGGGTTGTAAGGATTTAATTAAAGAAACGCCTTCTTCTACATTTTTTCCTAGTCCTACTACATTGATGGTAGGAAAGTTTTTTTTGATGAGGGCTGCCAACATTTCGCGGCTTTTTTGTTCGTCCTCTATGATTAATGCTTTCATGTTTTTTTATTTTTAGAAGTATGCTTTAGTTTTAAGAATATGGTTCAGAAACTAAAATTATTTATTTAATGAATGGTATAAAAATATCTACTTGTGTTCCTATGGCTTCTTTATTGTTATTGTACAAATCTATAATATTTACACTCAAATTAGAACGGTGCATGGTATTTAATATTCTTACACGATCTTTAGTGATTTTCATCCCTAATGATTGGTGTTGTGATTTAGTTCGAATACTTTGTATTGCCATTGATTTTTCTCGTCCAATACCATCATCTATAATGCAGATCTTAATAAACTGTGATGTAGATTGAATATTAATAGAAATGTGTCCTGCTCCTTCTTTTGGATTGATTCCATGTAAAATAGCATTTTCTAAATAGGGTTGGATTAACATGGGAGGAATTTCTTCATAATCACCATCCAAAGCAGGATCAATATTGATATCGTAAGTGAATTTATTTTCAAAACGCATTTTCTCTAATTCCAGATAAAGTACAATTGCTTCTAAGTCTTCATTAATGGTAACAGTTGGTTTTTCAGAATTATTTAAAATTAAACGGATCAGTTTAGCAAATTTGTTAAGGTACCTCACTGCTTCATCACCTTTGCTGGTTAAAATATAATGTTGAATGGAGTTTAAAGAATTGAATACAAAATGCGGATTCATCTGAGCGCGCAATGCTTTTAATTCCGCTTTAGAAACTTCAACCTGTTGTTCGAATTCGATTTTTTGTTTTTGTTTTATTTGAAAAAGACGAATTCTGAAAATGGTAATGATGATGCCAACGATCAATAATAAACAAGAAACAACGAACCACCAGGTTTTATAAAAAGGTGGCTTTACCTGAAAAGTAAATGTGGTGGCTTCAAGATTCCAGATCCCTTCGTTATTGCAGCTTTTTACTTTAAACGTATATTTTCCCGGAGGTAAATTATCATACTTTGCGTTATTTATTTCGGTGTATGGACTCCATTTAGGATCAAAGCCTTCTAATTTATAAGTATAAAGTACTTTATCTGGATTGGTTAAACATATGCCGTCAAAATAAATACTAATGTTATTTAATGAGAAGGGTAACACAGAACTGTCGGCTAATAATGTATCTACAAAGGCAAGTTTAATTCCGCTAATAGTTGTTTTTGATGGGTTGTCATTTTTTATAAATTCTTTTTGGGTGTATTTTATTAAACCATTTACGGTACCAAACCAAATACTGCTATCGCTGTTGTCTTCATAGATACCATGTGTGTTAGATTCTACGCCACTAAAACCATCTGCTTTTCCATAAGTAACAATATCTATGATATCGTATTGTAATTTTTTAATATCAATACGATTAATACCCTGATTAGTGCCTGCCCATAAATAATTGTTGTCTTTTGTCATGCCAATAGCGTATACTAATTCAGAACTCAAGCCATCTTTTTCAGAAATTAATTTGTATGAATGTTTTAAAGGATTGAACATTAATACACCATTAAGTGTTGCTGCATAAATATTACCAAAATTATCTTTGCACAGATCCAGAGCAGAGCTAGCGCCGGGATTTGAAATCGCTTGCTGTTTGAATTGGTTGTTTTCTAATTTGTATAGGCCTACTAAATATGTTCCTGCCCAAATGTTTCCATTATTGTCTTCAATAATACTCCATACATCATAGCCATCCTTATCAATGCTTTTTGCAGGTAATTTGTAATAGCTTGGAATGTATTTTTTGCCCATTTTCTTCATTGAGCAAACCCCATTTTTTCCGGCGATCCAAATGTTTTGTTTACTGTCTTTATAAAAAGTATTGATGGGTGGCTTCTGCATGAATTCAGCTCCCTGTGTTATGTTTTCAAATTTTTCGTTTCTTAAAATCGAAATACCTTTGTCTGTACCAAACCAGATGGAGCCATCTTCCATTGGCATAATGGCTGATACTTTATTGTCTAATAAGCCTTCTTTGGTTGAGTAATTTTTAAAATAGCCATTCGAGAATTTATAAGCACCATTGCTTTCAGTTCCAAACCACAAGTTTTGGTCCTTGTCTTTTGTTATTTGATAAATAAAAGCTCCGCCAAGCCCATTCTGTCTGTCATATACGGTAAATCCTTTTCCGCGATATTTATATAAACCACTATGAGTTCCAATCCATAAATTTTCTTCGTAATCGATCAGTAAGGATCGGATGTGATTAGCATTATTATCTAAACTTATCGTAAAATAAGAAAACTCTTTTCCGTTAAAACTAATTAACCCACTTTTAGAACCGATCCATGTAGTGCCATTTTTCTGACAAATAACAGTTGTAATTTCCTCATCCAATAAACCATGGTTTACATGAAAAGCATTACTGGTTTTATCATTTAGGTTTATTGAAATTAATCCTTGGCGTGTGCCAACATATAAGTGTTCTGTAATTGGACATTGCGATATACAATTAATAGCAGCGCTATCTATCAGTGTTTCAAAATAAGAACTATTGGTTTCTTTTTGCTGAAACAAACCTTGAGAGGTTCCTACAAATAATCCGTTTTGATAGGAAAATAGTAAACAGCTGATATTTTTTTCAGAAAAAGCCGGCGCAACGCTAAACGTTTTTCCATTATAATAACATAGACCTTTGTTGGTCCCTACCCATAAAACACCTGATTTATCGATGCATAAACTGGTAATGAAATTAGACGGTAACCCATCTTTTATAGAATAGTTTTTTATAATGCTGTTGCGAATAATGCTAAGGCCATCAATGGTTCCAACAATGATCTGCCCGCTTTTGTCTTCGGTAATGGCGTTTACAAAATGATTGGCCAGACCGTTTTTTGGAGAATAATTATAAAAGGTTTTGCCATTAAATTTACTTAACCCACCATAGCCGCCACTCCATAAATAGCCTTTAGTGTCTTGATAGAGGGCAAAAATTTGAACGTAAGGCAAACCATTTTCAACCGAATAGTTTTTGAAATTATATTGTTGTCCAAAGTTTTTAAATGGAGAAAGAATAAAGCCAAAGGCAATTAGGAAACAGGCAATATTTCGTTTAATGCAGGTGTACATACGAGTTACAATATTAAAAATACAGAATTATTAATAGTTTGCCTATACAAATTGATAAGTGGTGGACTTGAGCAAATAACTGGGCATTTTCATTTAAAAGGGGAATTGCCTTAAAATTGCTTGATTTTCAGGGGGTTATTTAGTAAAAATTATCATTTACAAACGGTAATTTTTTGTACTTTCGTTAGCTTAAATTTAAAACTCACTATGTTTACTTTCTTGACGAAATTCTTTGGTACTAAATCCGAAAAAGATATTAAGGCTATTCAACCGCAAGTTGATCAGATCTTAGAAATTTACCCTACTCTAAAAAACTTATCGAATGATGAATTACGTGCAAAAGTTGACGCACTTAAACAAAAAATTCAAGATGCTATAAAACCAGAACAAGTTCAGATCGATGAGATCAAAACTCGTATCGAAAAAGATTTTGATATGGATGTTGATGCGAAAGAAGAGTTGTATAAAGAGATCGATGGAATTGAAGCGGATATTACTAAAAAAATTGAAGCCGTATTAAACGAAATTTTACCGGAAGCTTACGCTATTTTAAAAGATACCTCTCGTCGTTTTGCAGAAAATGAAGAAGTGATCGTTGCAGCTAATGCTTACGATACTGAATTATCTAAGAAATTTAAAAATATTGAGATCCGAGGTAATCAAGCTGCCTGGAAAAACAAATGGATCGCTGCAGGAAATGAAGTTGCCTGGAACATGGTGCATTACGATGTGCAGTTAATTGGTGGTACTGTATTACATCAAGGAAAAATTTCTGAGATGGCAACCGGTGAGGGTAAAACCTTAGTATCAACATTGCCTGTTTTTTTAAATGCCTTATCAGGAAGAGGTGTTCACGTAGTAACGGTGAATAACTACTTAGCAAAACGTGATAGCGAGTGGAATGCACCTTTATTTCAATTCCACGGATTAAGTGTTGATTGTATTGATAAACATGAGCCTAATACAGACGAGCGTCGTAAGGCTTATTTATGTGACATTACTTACGGAACAAATAATGAGTTTGGTTTTGACTACTTACGTGATAACATGGCACGTGAATTATCTGACTTAGTACAACGTAAACATAACTTTGCTATTGTGGATGAGGTCGATTCAGTTTTAATTGATGATGCCCGTACACCATTAATTATTTCGGGACCTACGCCAACCGGCGATAAGCATGAGTTCATGGAATTTAAACCTCGTGTAGAAAAATTATTAGCCGCACAAAAAGCAGTTGTTCAAAATTGTTTAACAGAAGCTAAAAAATTATTTGCTGAAGGAAAAGAAAAAGAAGCAGGTATTCCATTATTACGTGCTCATAGAGGGTTGCCAAAAAATGGTGCTTTAATTAAATTTTTAAGTGAGCCGGGCGTAAAAGCGTTATTGCAAAAAACAGAAAACTATTACATGCAAGACCAACAAAAGGAAATGCATAAAATAGATGTGGAATTATATTTCGTGATTGAGGAAAAACAAAATTCAGTTGATTTAACTGAAAAAGGAATTGACTTAATGACCTCAAATTCTGATGATCCTAAATTTTTTATTATTCCAAATGTTGGAGAAGAAATTGCGGAGTTAGAGAAAAAAACATTTAGTGATCCTAAAGAAAAAATTGCGCAAAAAGAAATTTTATTGCGTGACTTCAGTATTAAGAGTGAGCGTATTCACACCGTGAATCAATTATTAAAAGCTTACTCCTTATTTGAAATTGATCAGGAGTATGTGATTGCTGAAGGACAAATTAAAATTGTGGATGAGCAAACAGGTCGTATCATGGAAGGGCGTCGTTATAGTGATGGATTACACCAGGCATTAGAGGCTAAAGAAAATGTAAAGATCGAAGCAGCTACTCAAACGTATGCAACGGTTACGTTACAGAATTATTTCCGTATGTATAATAAGTTAGCCGGTATGACTGGTACAGCGGAAACAGAAGCGCAAGAATTTTGGGATATTTATAAATTAGATGTGGTTGTAATTCCTACAAACCGTGCCATCTCTCGTAAAGATGAGCAGGATCTGGTTTACAAAACGAAGCGCGAAAAATACAATGCCGTAATTGAAGCGACAGCAAAATTAGTTGAAGCAGGAAGACCGGTGTTGATCGGTACAACGACGGTTGATATTTCTGAGTTATTAAGCCGTATGCTTAAATTACGTGGCATTAAACACAATGTATTAAATGCGAAGTTACATGCTAAAGAAGCAGACATTGTTGCAGAAGCAGGACAAGCTGGTACAGTAACAATTGCCACTAACATGGCTGGTCGTGGTACGGATATTAAATTAGGAGCAGGTGTAAAAGATGCCGGTGGTTTAGCAATTATTGGTACAGAGCGTCATGAGTCTCGTCGTGTAGACAGACAGTTACGTGGTCGTGCCGGTCGTCAGGGAGATCCGGGAAGTTCACAATTCTTTGTGAGTTTAGAAGATAACTTGATGCGTTTATTTGGTAGCGAACGTATTGCCAGTTTAATGGATCGTATGGGATTAGAAGAAGGTGAAGTAATTCAACATTCGATGATATCTAAATCTATTGAGCGTGCGCAAAAGAAAGTAGAGGAAAATCACTTTGGTACTCGTAAACGTTTGATCGAATACGATGATGTAATGAATGCACAACGTGATGTTATTTACAAACGTCGTCGTAATGCATTATATGGCGATCGTTTAAGTATTGATATTGCCAATATGATCTATGAAGTGGCAGAAAGTGTTGTAACTGAATTCCACACATTAAAAGATTTTGAAGGCTTTAATTTTGAGTGCTTGAAAAACTTTGGTATCGAATCGCCATTTACTGAAAAAGAATTTACAACCGGTAGAGAAGATGAATTGATCCAGAAATTATTTGAAGCAGGTGAGCAACATTACCGTACTAAATCACATCAAATTGCGGAGATGGTATTTCCGGTAATCAGAGATGTGTACCAAAACCCAAGTAACAATTTCGAAAATATTGTGACTCCGTTTACGGATGGTGTAAGAGCTATTCAGGTAATGGCTAATTTGAAAAAATCATTCGAAACACAAGGGCGTGAAATGGTGAACGTGTTTGAAAAAACGGTGATCCTTGCTATGATCGATGATTCATGGAAAGAACATTTACGTGAAATGGATGATCTGAAACAGTCTGTTCAAAATGCTTCTTTAGAGCAAAAAGATCCTTTGGTAGTTTACAAATTAGAATCATTTAATCTATTCAGAGAAATGATCGCTAAAACAAGTAAAGACATTATTTCATTTTTAATGAAAGGTGGTTTACCTGCCGAAGAAAATAATTCGCAACAACAATTGCCAAAAGCACGTTTTACGCAAGAGCCGATACAACAAAAACCAAAAGAAAAATTGGTGGAGAGTAGAAGTGAGGAAGAAGCGAAAGAACAACAAGAACATCAAAAGCCTAAACAACAACCGATACGTGTTGAACAAAAAATAGGACGTAATGATCCTTGTCCTTGTGGTAGCGGTAAAAAATACAAAGCTTGCCACGGAGCCGGAATTGTTTAATAGGAATTTAAAATAGTGTAAAGCCCTTATCCGAATAAGATAAGGGCTTTTTGTTTAACTGATTTTTTTAATAACTGATAAACTCGGGCCTGGATACATAGAAACTTCTCACTCTTAAGGTAAAACTCCCTATAGGGTTGTAGATGGCCACATCGGTTTTACCATTAGGAAGAAAAGGATACAAGCCAATAGAAAATTGAAAAGTACTACTTAGTAAATTTTCATTTCGCACCATCACACCTATGGAGTAAGCTTGGAATAAATTACTTTGTATGATTGGATGTTCCGGATCACCTAACATTCCTAATCCTATATTAATTACAGGTGCAAGTCGAAACCCGATTAGATTATAAGGTAAGTAAGCAACCGTTTCGGAGCTCAGCACCATTTTTGTATTTCCGGAAAGACCGTTGCCATCAAAGCCATACAAGTCATCTGAAGTAAGGCTGATGCTTGTGTTTTCTAATTTATGAGCCCCGTGAATCAGATTGAAATTAAAAAACTGCCGCCAATACCATCGTCCGGTTTTATATAAGTTACTGAAACAATATAAGCGATAGTTTGTTGTAATATCATTAGTCACCGTTTTATTAAAAAAAATGCCGTAAGATAATGTGGAAGATACGTAACCAAATTGATAATGTTTGGCTCTTGCTATTTCTATGCCGGCGTAATACCTTAATTTTCTATACTCATTTTTTAAACCACCATAAGTTACTTGCACGATCAATCCTTCCGGTACGTCTTCATTGGCACCAAATCGGTATATGTACTTGTCTTTATAATATTGTTGTACCGCAAATCCTATATTACCCAATAAGGCATTAGAGTTGTAGTTTGTTTTACTGGAATCGATAGAATAGGGCGGCCTTTTTATGTGCCTGCTGTTATAGTGCCTGGCTGATAAAATGATATTGGTACTTTGTGAAAAGAGACTGGTGTCGTCACTGAGTTTAATGCTTTTTCCGGCCCATACATCATAATAAATGCTATTGATGGGCACATGTTTGTCTAGTTTTTCAATGGTATCGGTGTAATTAAAAGTACGCCAGCTGTGTGTTGTTGTAATTCCGCCGGCCCACGTGCTTAATGGCGAATAAAATGGCCTGTCAAATGATAAGCTTACTTGCGTGAGATCTTTTTCTGTTTTATAGAAAAGCCGAGATGAAATATAGGTGTTGTCAATGTTTGCAATGCCATAGTAACCATTAAAATCAAAACGATCAGGCCTTTTAAACCCGGCATACTGTTCAAATTGTTGTCCCACACCAAACAAATTCTGGTTTCTGAATTTGATGTTTCCGGATACATCTGTGATCAATATGGGTATGATAATAGGCCATTTATCTTGCACAATAACATTAACATCCACACTGTCTTTATTTTTAGATGGCGTTATATATATACGCGCATCACTGATAAAAACGGCTTCTCTCAATATCCGTTCTGTTTCGCTTAATTCAAGTGGGTTTACAGGTGTATTATTTTTAAATAATAATTTATTGATAATGACAAAATGCCGTGTGGTAATGTGTAAATGGTTGCCAAATTTTTGTACAGAATTAATGTTACGAACTGTCGTATCGGCTACATTGTGTCCAAATGGATCGTAAACAGTAATGTTTATATTTCGAATAGTTCGTCCTTTATATTTTAAATAAGGATTGACATTTTTTTGTTCTTTGGAAGCGGGCTGTGTAGGGTATTCTTTTGGTGCCGGATCTACAAAAATAGCATCGTATGCCCAGGTTCCCAGTTTATTTTTGTAAGCTGCTTTTTTTAGTTTCTTATAAACCCTGAGAGAGTCTTTAGTTTGAAGTGAATCTTTTTTTTGAGCAAAGCAATTGCAATACATTCCAAATGACAAGATGCAAAGCAAAAAGCCATTTTTAAAAAGTTTGTCAGGTTTAATTTTAATCATATCACATGACTAAAACGTTATTTGTTTTGTGATAATAAAGCGCTGTTATTTAAGAATAATTGAATGAAAACAAACAACGTTTGCTATTACTCTAAAGTTAAAACAAAAAAATGAGTTTACGTGTAGTTTTTAAAACAGGTTAGTTCTGTGGTTTTATCTATTGCCATTTTGAATAAACAATTATTTGAACTATATTGCAAATAGGAATATAGTTTATGCGCCCATTTATTACACGAATAATTATTGAAACTATTCTTCGGCATAAAGCGGAAAAAAGTGGAGCGCCCTCTCCTTTTAAAATTGCCAAAGCATTCAGAGCATTTAAAATTAACGCCAAACGATTAACTAAGGACATCATATTGATGGGTATTGGAATTTTTTCGGCAGCTTTTGGTGTAGAAAGTTTTTTATTACCAGCTAAATTTATTGATGGAGGTGCAACAGGGATTTCGCTTTTAATTACTCAATTAACAGGTATACCATTATATTTTCTGATCATTCTTGTTAATGTACCATTTGTTATATTAGCTTTTAATGTAGTTGGTAAACAGTTTGCTATTAAAACTGCGTTTGCTATCACCGGTTTAGCTATTTGTATGGCAACGGTTCATTTTCCTGAAGTAACTCATGATAAATTACTGGTAGCCGTTTTTGGCGGATTTTTTTTAGGTACAGGAATTGGCCTATCAGTGAGAGGAGGCGCAGTAATTGATGGTACTGAAGTATTGGCAATTTTTTTAAGCCGTAAGTTTGGCACTACCATGGGCGATATTATCATGGGAATTAATATTATAATCTTTTCTACAGCGGCTTATTTTCTTTCTATTGAAGCAGCGTTGTATTCAATGATCACTTATTTAGCTGCCTCTAAAACCTTAGATTTTGTAATTGAAGGTATCGAAGAATATATGGGAGTAACAGTTATTTCGCCACATAGTGAAGAAATTCGCCATATGATCATAAATACGATGGGTAGAGGAGTTACCGTTTATTCAGGTAAACGAGGTTATGGCAAGCGTGGCGAAGGGAAAGAAATAGATATTGTTTTTACTGTCACTACTCGTTTAGAATTAAACAGATTAAATACTGAGATCGAAAAAATAGATCCGAATGCTTTTGTAGTGATGAACAGTGTTAAAGATACCAAAGGTGGTATGATCAAAAAACGTCCGCTACAGCATTAAAGTAAATCTGAATTGATCATATACCCAATACCTTTGGAAGTTTTAATAATGTCATTACCTAAACTCCGTCTGATATTTCGGATATGAATGTCGATTGTTCTACTGTTCGCCACTTCAGGAGCGTTCCATATTAATTTAGCAAAATCCTGACGAGTAAAAACCTTGTGTGAGTTTTGATACATTAAATAGATCATTTCAAATTCTTTTCTAGGTAAAGTAATTTTCCCCTTCTCGGTGATGATTAAATACTGATCTTTGTCTACAAAGAATTTATGATTTTCTTTTTCTTCCAAAGATTCATTGTTTTTAGTAACGTGTCGTTTTTTAATGGTTGCTATTTTCGCTTCCAATAAAATAGGTTTAATAGGCGTTACGATAAAATCATCAGCGCCGGTATTAAAGGCGGTAATTTGAATATAGTCGTCGTATTTATTGGAGAATAAAATAATGTAAGGTTGTTCAATGTCTTTTGTGTTTCTGATCTCAGAAGTTAAAGAAATACCGTCCTTGTGTTTAAGATCTAACTCTATAATAATTAATTGAATATTGTGTGAATGAATGGTTTTAATCAATTCTTTTTCAGTAGAAACAAAAAACACCGTATAATGTTTTTCTTCCAAATATTCTACCGTTTTTTTAACGGTAGTTTCCGAATTAGAACAAATAATAATATTAAAACCTTGAATCATATATATAAATAAAGGCACGAACCAAGTTCGTGCCTTTAAGTTTGGGTGAGTTAGTTATTGATGATTAATTTTTTTGTTTCCTTATTACCATTAATTTCTAAAGAAATATAGTAGATGCCGGAGCTTAAATTAGAAGTGTTAATGTCTAATACTTGTGAACCTTCCTCTAATTCATTTGAATTAGCGATAGTTGAAACAACATTTCCTAAAACATCAAATAAGATTACATTTACTTTATTTCTTTCATTCATCATAAATGAAACCTTAACGTTTGAAGTAGCAGGATTAGGATATACTAAGAAAGAATTTTCTGTTAAAGAAGTTAATTCGTTGATGCCTACAAAACCACCTGTAAATGATGGGTCTGAGAAACTTGCTCCTGTTGAAGCAGTTGAAGCAGCAGTTAAACGGAAATCGCTATTGTCTTCCAGGTTTGTTGGAAATGCATTTACAAACCCAATTTGCGCTACTGTTTTAGTTGTGTCAATTGAGTGTGAACCTGCGTAAGTATCGTACCAGGCTGCATTAGCACCACCAGCATCAGTTACAAATTTAGGAAATAAATTACTAGCAATGATCGTGTTTTTTACCACACCTAAAGAATCTAAACTTGTAGTTGCATTATAGTTGTCAAAAGTTGTAGCACCTGAAACATGCCATCCTTTTTCCCATCCAACAAAAATGGAGTTGTGAATAGATATGCCAGTATTTCTTCTTGTAAAAATACCTCTTTCAAATTTTTCGCCAGCAGGTAAAGTTACTGTTCCATCTCTTTTTGGACCTAACACTGTAATGTTAGAAAAAATTGTTTTTGTAATTGGTAATCTTCCAATTCCAGGGTTAAAATTATCTGACTCAAATCCGTTTGAATCACCGGCAGCATCAGAAATATCTTTGTCTCTTACTATTAAACCAAATTGAACACGGCCGGCATGACCAAAGTCTGTATCAAAATCATCATCTAAACCTCTAAAAGAGATTAAATATCTTGCATCAACTGCACCACCAAAAAACTCAAAAGCATCATCGCCACCAAAAGAAGATTGAATGTGATCGATTTGTGTTCCTGATCCAACTCCGCCTAACGTTAAACTATTTAATTCTGAGTTAGGTGTTGTAGATAAAGCTACACCAGCAAATTCAATACGGCAATATGACATAACACCAGAACTTTCTGTATTGTTATTTCCGCCATATAATATTTCAGGAAAATTTGTTGCAAATCCTTCGATGTAATTTTTGTTTGGAGCAGTAGCACAAGTAGCGCATGCTGTATTAATGATTCCATTACCTAATAATACAACTCCACCCCAATCTGCAGGAGCTCTTCCGTTTCCAGATGGCTCTTCGTTTGAAGTAAAGATAATAGGATTGTTAACTGTACCTTGAGCGTTGATTTGAGCGCCAGCTGCAATAATTAAACAAGCTTTAGAATTTTTATCACCTCTGATAATAGTTCCTGGTTGAATGGTTAAAACATTACCTGATGTTACGGCAATATTACCTACTAATAAATATGTATTACCTGAAGTCCAAGTTGTGTTTGTTGTAATGTTAGCAGAAATGGTTGTTGTAGCTGCAGGGTAAACTGCATTTTCAGGATCCCAATTAGTCCAACCGGCTGTCCAGTTATTGGATGATGTTCCGCTTAATCCGTCTGTTACCGGAAATGCACCTTTGTATGAGGTAGCGGTCCAAAATGGACCTTGTGCAAAAGTTGGCAAGCTTAATAAAGCCAACGCTGCTAATGTGTAGATTTTTTTCATTTTGTTTATTTGTTTTTTTAGTATGTTTTATTTTTATGATGCAAAGTAACCGCAACAACCTTAGCTTTAGATTAACATGAGTTTACGATATACTTACTTGTAGTTTAAGTTTATGTAAACAGATCTATTAATAACATAACGTTTAGTTAATATGCTTCTTCCTGCGATAAAAAATACTACATACAAAAAAGCCACCTACTTATTAGCAGGTGGCTTTTAAAAACTGTTTCTTATTTAAAACGGTAACTGATAGACAAACTGATCGTTGGAGCTAATTTGGTATTTACCATGATATTATCACTTGTAGAGGTGTGTTCAAACTCTTTGTTATCCGTTAAAGAAGTTTTGTCAAGTTTCCCATTTTTATTTATATCCTGATAAAAAATTAGATTTTGAGCAAGCGCATCTCTTACATTTAATTTTAGTTCTATTTTTTCTTTTATTGTTTTTGACAACTGCAGATCTAATACATGACGAGGATTTTCCCAAATATTCGGTTCATCGATATTACCAACGATCACAATACGTTTTCCGACAAAATTATATGATAAGCTAATACCGAAATTGTGTTTACTGTCTAAATACTGAGCACCGGCATTTATGATAACAGGACTTTGTCCTTGTAACGGTCTTGATTCTACATTATTTAAACTTGAAAGATCAACAGTTGATTTTACATAAGAGAAATTTGTAAATAATGTAGTCCCATTTAAAAATCTGGATGAATCGTTTCCGAAAATTGTTGACAAAAGCACTCTGTATTCTAATTCAAAACCAAGGTTTGTTGCTTTTTTTGAGTTAACCCAAGTAATAGATCTAATGGCACCTCCGCTAGCCACTTGCTCAATGGCATTATTAATGTCTTTATAGAAAGCTGATACTGATAATATTTGCCCCGGTTTTTTAGGGTAATATTCAAATCGTAAATCATAATTATTAATAGTTGAACGATTTAAAGTATCATTCCCTGAATATTGATAATCAGTTACGAAATCGTAGAAGTTAAATGGCGCCAGTTCTCTAAATTCAGGACGATTGATTGTTCTGTAATAAGCAGCTCTGATATTTGTTCTTTCTGTTACAGACCAAACAGCATTAACAGATGGCAAGAAATCTATTAAAGTTGTGTCTTTTGTAATTTCTAAAAATTTAGCATCATAAGTTTTTAGCGTTTGCATGTATGATTCTGCACGTAAACCATAAATAAATCTGAATTTGTCAAACAAACGAGAATCTAACATTACATATCCGGCATTAAGAGCAGATGATGCTTTATAGCTATCAATGTAAGTTGTTGATTCGGTTAATTTAAAGCCGCCATCATATTTACCCGGACCATCCACAACACCAATAGATGTAGGAGCAAAAATTTGATCTTCAGATAAATAAGTTAAATCTCTATTAGGTTTAATCTGAGTTCCTTTTTGATAGAAGGTATAGCCTAATAATCTCGCTGCAAAATCTCGGTTTCTGTATTGGCTAAAGCCACCAAGTTTAACTTCATGTTTTGATTTTTTAATATCAAACGTTTTTGAAATATCATACTTAATACTGTAAAGTCGTTCGTTAGTTTTAGCAAAAAACATAGACCCTGAACTGGTTGACCCTACGGCATCTGGAACAAATACAGCAGCATACCTTGTTGTATCGTCTTGATCAGGAGACGATTTATGATAAACCATTTTGCGCAGGTTAGGGATATTTCTTTTTATATCACTCAGGCCTGCGATCCATTTAAATTTTATTTTTCCTACAGGAATAAAATGATCACCGTTTAATTGACCTGAATAAATATTGTTTTGTGTGAAGAATCGAACGTTTGATTTTTCCCAATTAGGATTTATTTTGTCGGAGGCATTTTCTATTCCTTTTCTAGTAATTGTTCGGTCATCTGTATTGATAGAATATAAATTTTTTAAACTTAGTTGATTGTTATCGTTTAGTTTATAAGATAAATTCCATAAGAGGCTGGCAAGTATATTGTTTGAATAAGTTGTATCCCTGTATTCTTTTAGTTTTTGGATAATATCACCTTGTTCTTCAAAATCTCGTCTGTCTAAAATAGTAGTACTGTTGGTGTTATTATAAGTCAATGCGGCTATGCTTCCAAAATCACGTTTAAATAATTTGAATATGTTTGCTTGAGTAATTTGTGCATTAAGATTTGGTAATGCTTTTGTGTTTTTTATACTCCAGTCGTAATTCAGTTTTTTAGCCTCTTCAACTTTTTGAGTATTTAAGGTTATTTCACTATATTCTTGAGTAGATGGCAGTGAGCCGGGTAATTCGCGAGAGCCGTCATCCAATCCTAACCAGTCTGTTTTGCCGCCTTTATAAGTTTTAAAATTTTTGAATGTTGTTAAGGTATTATACCCTCCTGAAAGAGAAATAGTAGTATTATTTTTTTCGGGAATGTTTTTGGTATTTATTTGTATCACTCCACCTGCAAAATCGCCTGGTAAATCAGGAGTAGCAGTTTTCAGGATAATTAAATTATCTAAGATCCCGGCAGGAAAAATATCAAAAGCAAACGCTCTTTTATCACTTTCAGAACTTGGAAGAGGCGAACCATTTAAGTAGGCGGCATTATATCTATCATTCATTCCACGAATAATAGCAAATTTATTATCTTGTATACTTGCACCACTTACACGTTTTAATACATCACTGGTGCTTCTGTCTGGTGTTTTTTTAATAGTTTCTGATGACACACCATCGCTTACGCTGGCATTATTTTTTTGCATCACAAATAAAGTATTGGTATTTTCTTTATTCATTTCAGCTTGTACTACAACTTCAACTAAAGTTTGTGAGCTTGATTGATCTAACGTTATATTTAAAGTCGTAACATCATTGGCTTTAACTTCGATACCCACTAATTTTTTATTATCATAAGTAATGTAACTGGCTACGATCGTATGCTTTCCCGGTTGAATTCCTGCTAATGTGAAATTTCCATCAAAATCACTAGAAGCTCCTTTGGTGGTGCCTTCAATTAAAACGGTAGCACCAGGTAAAGTTTCTCCGGTTTTGGCGTCTACGATCTTCCCTGAAATCTTCCCTGTTTGAGAAAAAGAAATAGTAATAAGGAATAAGAGTGCAGTGGTAAGTGTAATTTTTTTGAACATGATTATATTAAATTTTACGCCACAAAAAAACAACCTTTACTTAAGTTTAATGTCAACTTTATATTACCATAATATTAAATCAAATTAAAAACCCAACGAATTACTTAACGTTAGATTAACATAAGAAAGTGTCTTAGAAGAGCTCAATGCCAACTAAAGACACGTCATCAGTTTGTTTGGTGTTTTCTTTCCAGCTGTTAAACATCAGTTCTATAAACTCATTTTGCTCCGTCATATTTAATGATGCGTTTGTTTTTAGCAGATCGAGCAATCTTTTTTTACTGAATTTTTTAGAGTTGCTATGATCAAATTGATGTTTGAATCCATCGGAGAAAAAATACAATTTTGATTTTTCTGAAAACGCTACTTTGTGTGAATTAAAGCTTCTGTTTTTTTCTATTTGCCATCCTCCTATCGGAAAAGCATTTCCTTTAAAAACTTTTATGGTATTGTTTTCGCAAATTGCAAATTCGCCACCAGCCGAGGCATAGGATAATTCTTTAGAGGAAGTATTATAAGCGACCAGAGTAATTTCCATCCAATCGTTATTGAACTCAATGTCGTAAGATTCGTTATTAAATGTTTCTATCCATTTTTTATCCAGTTCGGTTAAATAGTCTCCAACGTTGTCGAATTTTTTCTGGATCACATAGTTTAATAAACTTATGCCGAGTACCGATAACATAGCGCCTGATACACCATGCCCTGTACAATCGGCCATAGCAAAAAAAATGGTGTCTTCTTTTTGAGTAAGCCAGTAAAAATCGCCACCTATTTTGTGCTGTGGTTTATATAGAACAAAATAATCTTTAAAAAATTTCTTGAAATGTCTGTCTTTTGGCAATAAACCGTTTTGAATGGTTTGCGCATATACTAAACTGTTTTCGTGATCGGTTAAGGTATGATGTACCATAGATGATGAATAATTGAACATGGTACAAATGTCTCGCTTAGAGATGAAGGATTTAATAAAACAATGTTAGTATTGCGTTAATAATAACAATAACTAATGCTTGAACAATGATATAACAAGGAATGATGCTTTTTGAAAAATGCACACCGTCTGAAGTATAAATCAGTTGAGTTGATGAAATGCGATGTTCGTCGAATTAAACAATTCGGTAACATAGTTGTTTAATTAACGCTGTTGTTTTTTATTTTTATCAAACTGGTATTTAAAATAACAACACAGTTGATTCCGAGTTGAGCAGTTTCTAAAATTTTCTTTTCAGGAAACTGATATTTTAATTCTTTATGAATGAGTTTAAATAACAGGACAAATAGTTCAATATCTTTTGTGACCTTTTTAGAAAGTTTCGTTTTCAAATTTGGATTGACCTGATGTTCCTTTTTGATACAACTTAATAGTGTTGATATTTTTATTTTTTGATCAATCAATTCCTGTTTTAATTCGTCTTTTACAATTTGTTTTAACGCTTTATTGATCAATATATAAGACAAGTGAATCGATTCAATAAAATAATCATTATCAAAAGCTTGTTTGTTTTTGTTTATCAAATGTTTAATTGTAGTCGCCATCTTTTTTCGTTTTGACTAAAGTAGTGCGGGTATTGTAAACTTATCATTAAATTAAACAAGCCTGTTAGTGTTAATAGCGCTTGATTATTCTCAATTTTAGAGGATAGACCAATTGTGTTAAATTATTATCTTTGTAGCAGGAAGAAACGAGCTGTAGATTACCGGAATATTAAGCTTTGTGTGAAAAATAGGGTTATTTCTTAATATTAATTTAACGTTTGTTTTAATCATTAGCGCTAAATTTGTTACGTACAGATACTATGAGTTCAGAAAACAATTTATACAAAATATTACTCGTCGATGATGAGCAGGATATTTTAGACTTTTTAAGCTACAATTTAAAAAAAGAAGGTTTCCAGGTGTCTACAGCGCTTAATGGCAGAGACGCCATTGCTATAGCTAAAAAAGAGATCCCGCATTTAATTGTATTGGATGTGATGATGCCTGAAATGGATGGTATTGATACCTGCCGTGAGATCAGAGATATTGCTAGTTTGAAAGATGTAATGATCGCTTTTTTAAGTGCCCGAAACGAAGATTATTCTCAAATAGCCGGTTTTGAAGTTGGGGCAGATGATTACATTACTAAGCCAATTAAACCAAGAGTTTTTATTAGCAGAATAAAAGCCTTGTTAAGACGCTATGCTCCGGATCAACAAAAAACAACAGAGGTAGATCTGGGAGGAATAACAATTGATAAAGAAAAATACGTGGTTTATAAACATGGCGAAGAAATTGCATTCCCTAAAAAAGAATTCAAATTATTGTCGTTATTAGCCAGTAAACCAGGCAAAGTATTTACACGCGAATTTATTTTAGAACAAGTTTGGGGAGACGAAGTTGTAGTAGGTGATCGTACCATTGATGTACACATCCGTAAGCTTCGCGAGAAATTAGGGGATAATTACATTAAAACCATAAAAGGAATAGGATATAAATTTGAATTTTAAAAATAGCGGTGTGAAAACATCGCTATTTTTTTTGTTCGTTATACGCTTTTATAAAATCGGGCCAATTGGTGGTTTGATATTTATTTTCGGCGTAAAATTTCAAAATAGGTAATAACGCACTCGGACTTAAAAACGGACCTATAGCATCTAAAGGGTCTTCCTTTTCATTTAATACGGCTATGACAGGAAATTGCAAACGATTATTGGTGGCCTTTAAAGCAAAGGTATGCAATGGATAGCCGTTAATGGGTGTTTTAAAATGTTTCTCACTCTTAAATACCAAGGTGTCACTACTCTCTGCATTAAAATCCATTAAGTAAAAATTTTTATTGATGTAATTTACAATAGCAGTGTCTTTAAATGTTGTGGCTGATTGCACTTTACATGAATTGCAAAAATTGGAGGTGATGTTCACTAATATTTTTTTCGGTTTCTTTTTTTGTAATTTTTCTATTTCTTTCAAACTATAAGTTTTAGGATATGCTTTTACAAAGTTGGTGTCATAAAATGTGCGATTGAATTGCTCGGCAAACGTTTCGTAAGGCGTTGTTTTAAATACATTTTCAACAGTGAAGATCAATAACGGTTCAATTTTTTTATCTTCCAGATAGCCTTGACTTAATAAACTGAATTCGTAATTATTGGTTACAAAAATAGTGGAAGGATAACTTAAACTATTTCCCAGAAATTTAATCGCCAATTCGTGAGGTGTTTTTGGTGCTGTGGATGTTGGCTTGTATATTTTGCCATTGTATTCAATCGTGTCTTTTGTTTCGGCATTAAATTTTACTGCATAAAAAAATGTATTGATGTAGTTGGCAATATTTGGATTGGAGTAGGTGGTTTTCATCATATGTTTACACCAACCGCACCAATCGGTATACACATCTATTAATAAAGGTTTGGGTTGTGTTTTATTTAAGTCTTGCGCTTCTTTAATAGTATACCATTTCACTAACCCATCTTCCGATTGAGCCAATGAGAATAGAGAATATAACGAAAAAAATAAAGCAATAATTAACGATTTCATAATGCAAAAATGGTATTTTGTTTGTAGATTTGAATACACTTTAAAATTAATAATTATGATTAAACAATTACTATCTATAGGGTTAATTTCTGCAAGTTTAATGGCAGGAGCCCAGTCTTTTTCGGCTAAATATAATTTTTATGATTTAGCTACAACTAGTGGAACCATTGATCCTACGCCTGTACCTACCGCGTCAGGTCTTTCTTTCAGTGCTTTTACAGCTGTTGGTACAAGCACAGCTTCTACTGCAGCTAAGCGTTTTTCGTTTACAGGTTGGGGAACAGGAGCAACTACAGGGATTAATACCTATTCAACAATGACTGGCGCTATTGATCTTGCTAAATATTATGAAGTAACGTTAACTCCCACCGGTGGAGCAAATATGTCTTTATCTTCTATTACGTTTGATGCACAACGTTCAGGTACAGGTATCAGAAGTTATGCGGTAAGATCAAGTGCTGATGGCTATGCAGCCAACTTATTGGCAACTATCAGTCCTACAAATTCCGATCTTTCTATCGAAGGAACGAACGAATTCTTTTGGAGTTTAGATGCTAATACCGGTAAAGAAATTGGGAGCACAGTTAATTTAGCTACACTGCCTGCATTTACAAATATACTATCACCGCTTACTTTTAGATTTTATGGATGGAATAGCGAAGCAGGAACAGGTTCTTTTAGTATTGATAGCGTTATTTTTAGCGGAGAAACATCTATCGCTACAAAATTAGGCACTGTAAGTTTTGATATTAATAGCAATTTCAATGTTTATCCTGTACCGAGTCATGATGGCGTATTATATATTGAAAATAAAAATGCTGCCGAATTTACAAAAATCGAAGTGTTGGATATTTTAGGAAATGTAGTGGTTACTAATAATCCTAAAAATGATACTAAGGTAAAATTGAATTTAGCTGAGATGCCAAATGGTAATTATTTTGTTAGAATGTACTCTGGTGCAATGATCTCTACAAAGAAAATTGCTATAGTAAAATAAGCGTTCTTTATAATCTTTTCTTAAAGGCTGCGGGTATTCTCGTAGCCTTTTTTTATGGGGTTTATTTATAATTTAATACCCATCACGCACACATCGTCTACTTGCGCCAGATCGCCTTTCCAGCTTTCAAACACTTGCTTGATCAGGGTGTATTGTTCGTTTGTGTTTAAATGCGTTGCGTTGTGAAGTAGTTCGCGAAATTGTTTGTGTTTGAATTTTTTGCCTTTTGGACCGCCAAACTGATCAGGGTAACCATCTGTAAATAAATAAACAGAATCACCTTTATTAAGTTGAACCGTTTGATTTGTAAACGGTAGAAAATTAATATGTTGGCCAACCGGTTGTTTATTAGCTTTTACAATATTCAGTACATCGTTCTGAAAATAATGTAAATTGATATTTGCTCCCGAAAAATCTAATTGATTCGTCATTGGGTCAAAAACACAAAAGGCAATATCCATTCCGTCTTTAATGTCTTCATCACTTCCGGCAAATGTTTCAATAATTAGTTTTCGGGTTTCGTTTAATATAGCGGCCGGATCCAAAGAGCCTACGCGTCGGATGGCGCGTTTGATGGCAGTATGGCAAACCACGCTGATAATGGCACCCGGAACTCCGTGTCCGGTACAATCGGCTACAGCAAAAATAATTTTATTGTCAAATTTTTCTGCCATATAAAAATCGCCGGCAATAATGTCTTTTGGTTTATGTAAAATAAAACTCTCCGGAAATAATTCTTTAATGAAGTTGGGATTTCTTAAAATGGCTTTTTGTATACGTTTAGCATAGCTGATGCTATCTGTTAATTCTAATTTTTGCGCTTTTAATTCTTCCAGGGTTTTATTCAATTCCATGGTTTTTATATGAACCAAGGTTTTCAGATCATACTGATATTCCTGAATTTTTTCGTCGTATTTAGCCTGAATTAATTTGGTAGCTGTCATCGAAGCAATTGTAGTAAGAATTTTCAGATCTTCAGGCGGATAAAAATCTTTATCCGGATGTTCAGAATCAATAACTCCAATTACTTTGTTATTATGAATGATCGGTACAGCTATTTCAGATAATCTGGAAGAATCGTCAATGATATAGCGGTTATCTTTGGAGGTGTCTGAAATGATTTCGCCTGTTCCGGTTTTAGCAACATAACCAACAATACCATCACCTATTTTTATTTTAATTGGATTTAAAATATCCAGATCAATTGGATTTTTTAAACCGTGAGCAGCACGTTGTATGAGGTATTCTTCGTTGTCATCTACTAAATAAATAACACAATCTTCATAACCCAATTGCGCGATCGCATTTTTAGCAAGAGCCCATACCACATCTTCAACTGTTTTTGCATTTAACAAAACAGTTGCAAATTGATTGATCACTTCAAGATAGTGTTCTTTCTTCTTAAAATAATCAAGGTCAAATGCTACACTCTTATCCATGTTAAAGAACTAAATTTAGTAAAATTAATTTACTATCTAGTTATTCATTCAATATAGTGAATTGAAAAAAGGAATCTCCCAATTTTATTCAGATTTGATACTCGAAAAGTAAAATTATTCTTTAACAAATCTCATTTTTTGCAGAACGCCATTATGTAATATTTCTATAACATAAATGCCTTTTGGTTTACTCGAAAAATCAATATGAATTGTGTTTTCAAACGTTGCTTCATAAGACATGATCTCTTGAAAATCATAAGTATATATTTTTATGGAGACAGTACCGATCACTTCAGTAGCAAGTTTTACGCAAAATAATCCTTTTGTAGGATTTGGATAGATCATTGGTTGTATATCACCCTTTGATACAAAATCAATAGCCACAATATTTGAGTAATAGAATTCTAAAGGAGAATCTACTTGTTTCAATCGATAGTATTGGTAACCATTTACGGGTTTTGTGTCTTCGTATTCTTTTTGCTCCAGGCTATATGCGTTTTCTAATTCCCAAATTACACCATCTATTGATTTTTCCACTTGTATTTGTGTCGTTGGGTTATAATTTGAAATTTCCCAGGATAATTTCACGGTATTTGAAACTTGTGTACCATTAAAATTTAAAATGATATTTTTTTCTGATGTAGAACCAGCCATTGCTTTAAAGGAAAAACAAAGATTAGTGATCAATAAAAGTATCGCTACTGGTTTAAAAAATCGTAATTGTGTTTTCATAATAGTCTGTTTTAAATCTATATCCAAAAGTATAGTTTGCTCTACGTCTAAAGCTTCCTATTTGTAATCATACATTAGGTATGTAAGATTTTTACGAAAAATGTGAATTTTGAGCCTTGATCCTGAGAGAATGAGTCGGTTTACTTGACTATGGCTACCCGCACGATCTTGAGGTAACGCTTTTTGTAATTTTCGGAGTTCTTGTAATTGGAGATCTTAATGCCCGAATTGCGTTTATCGGATGAACTATGGATAAATTGCAGGTCTTCGCCCGGTTTGGAAATGATGATGCCAACGTGGCCGGGTCTTCTTCTGCTGGCATCAGTGCCCGTAAAAACGATCACATCACCAATTTTGCAGGAGTCCATGGAGACTTTTTGGCCAAATTTTTCAAAATCGATGGAAGAGCGGGGAACTTTTACCTTAAAATGTTCGAACACATAATACACAAAGCCAGAACAATCAAAGCCACTTTCGGGGTCGCAGTTGGCATAATTGTATTTAATGCCCAATTGTTTTTTGCAAAATGCTACCAAACTATCGGCGCGTATGGTTTTTAGCGGCTCGTGTTTTATTTGTGTTTTTCCGTATAAAGAAAACACCAAACAAAATAACAGAGTATACCAAAACCGTTTCATTACTTAAAGATACGACGAAAAAAATGGAAATAGGTGATGGTGAGTGAAAGTACTTTAAAACTTAAAACTAAATTTAGCTTTTATGAATTGGCTCTAATTTATTAAGATTGGATAAATAGGTTTTGTATTTATCCACATAAGCTTTTCGTTCTTCGTCAGTAGCACGTGCCGGAGCATAAGAAATAAACGGAGGCAATACTGTCATTCCTAAAAAATAGAACATTCCATGATGAATAGGGTAGAGAATGGTTTCTAAATTTCCATTTTTACCGGTAGCGCTATAAGCCACTTCCGGCCCACCGGTTGTGAAACAAGCAAAGGCTGTTTTGTTTTTATAAACACCATTGTCGTAAACGCCTTTACCTGCGCCATATACAAAGCCCATAGCAAATACACGATCAACCCAGCCTTTTAAAATAGCCGGTAAGCCAAACCACCATAATGGGAAATTAAAAATGAGTGTATCGCACCATTCTAATTTATCCATTTCGGTTTTTAATGAGGCTTCAAATAAATTGTTTTGAAACGCATGTACCTGTTCTGCCTGATATTTGAAAAACGATTCGTTTTCCAATTGTGTAAAATCATGTTTATCGCCAATAGGATTAAAACCCATGGCATACAAATCACTTACTTTTACTTCGGCTCCCTGAGATTGAAAATAGTCAACAGCCGTGTTTTTTAAACTGGTGCAAAACGATTGAGATTCGGGATGCGCATGGATGATCAAAACTTTTTTCATGATACAAAATAAATTGTGTTTTCGTCATTACGAGTTGTCACACTGAGCATGTCACTTCGAGCGGAGTCGAGAAGCGCAGAGGACATCCTTAATGATATAATTTACCCCTTAAAAAGCGTATTAGCGCCGTTATAAACTTTATCAATAGCAGCAGCTAATTTATGGTCTTTATCGGTTACTATGTTTCCGGCATCATGTGTATTTAAAGCAATGTCTACTTTGTTATATACATTGCTCCAGTTTGGATGATGATTCATTTTTTCAGCTACAAAAGCAACTTTGGTCATAAATGCAAAAGCATCAATAAAATTACTGAATTGAAAACTGCGTTTGAGTTGGTTATTTTCTTCTTTCCACATGGGGTTTATAGTTTGGTTAAAGCTAAGGAAATATTTTATTTTGTGAGTTATTGAATTTATTTTGTCCACAATAAAGAATATTGTATTTTCATATAAAACTTGAAAAAAATAATTATTAAATAAATTAAAATGAAGAAACTTGTTGTTGGAATTACAGGAGGCATAATTGTTTTTGTGTTTTTTCTTATATGTCAAAATAATTTTGCACAAGGGTTTAATAAAAAGCTATATGGAGTAAAAGATGATATTAATAAGGTCACTTTTGAACAATGGAATAATAAGGTAATTAGTAATTTGACCCAAAAGGTTGAAGATATGCAGAAATATGTTGATGCCGGAGAGCGAAATCTTGATAAATGGCTGACGTACCTTGCGCTATTGTTGTCAATTATAATTGGAGCTTCTATATTTAATGGGTTAAAGTCAAGAGATTTAGCAAAAGAAGAATTATCGGAAATAAGAAGAATTAGAGAAGATATTAATAGAGTTGTTTCAGAAGCAGAAGATAGATTAAAAATAGTTAAAGATAAAATTACTCAAATAGAAAATTCTGCAATTAGTGCAAAAAGTATTGAAAGTGAAATGACAATCAAACTTAAAGAGTTTGGAGATAGATCAGATCTAACTTTAGATGAAGCACAGAATAAAAAACTTGATGATTTTATAGCCCAATCAATAACTGATTTAAAAAATAATGGTATTGAGACGTTAAAAAATCTTTATTATGCAAAGTCATTGAAGGCACAAAACGATAAGAAATGGGATGATTTACTAAGACTTGCAAATTCTTATATGGATTTAGATGAAACTAATGATAAAATGATTTTTAGACGTGGACATGCTTATCAGCAGTTAAGTAAAATTGATGCAAATGTGATTTTAAAAGAGAAGGCAATAGAAGATTATAATGAAGGCATTCGAATTAATCCTAATAATGCAATCGCATATAATAATAGAGCAAATCTCTTTTTGGATTTTAAGGACCCTGATAAAGCAATTTCAGATTATAATGAGGCAATAAAAATTAATCCGAATTATGCAGTAGCTTTTCGGAATCGAGCTATAGCTTATAAACGTAAAGGAAGTCAGAGTTTGTCTGCCTCAGATTTTGCAAAAGCAATTGAATTAGATCCAACTCTTAAACCTATTTAATTTATTTACTTGATGAATTTGTTTTAAAACAAAAAACCCTCGCATTATACGAGGGTTTTTATATTTAAAGAGATCATTTATTAATCTACATTATCATGTAAAAAAGAATTGTTCGGACGGATCTCATTGTTCTCACCTAAAGTATAACGAGATACCTGAGACTCTGTAGAAGGCGTTGAATTGCCATCTATATTAATTTGTTTACGAGACCAAGCTGATTCTTTCTCTAATTGAGATAAACCTTCAGGCGTTTTCATCTTCAAAGTTAACTCTTTTAGTTTTTTAATACGCTCTTGTGCCAAACGAATTTGCTCTTCTCTTGTATTTGCTTCTGCACTCATATTAGAAGTTGATTCTTCTGTATGGTCAGTTACATCATTGATCACAAAATTAGATTTTGGTGTTTCATTAGTAACGGCAGGTGTTTCGCTTGCAACTATGTTGTTTACGATCACATTGTTTTCTACTACAGCAGGAGTTTCATCATCTAAAGAGAAAAATTTAATTTCTTTTTTAGGTTCTTCTACTTCATTTACCACAGGAGCAATTGGTTCTTCTATTTTGAAATTCATCGCAGGGCTTTCTTCTTCTTTAATGAAAATGAATGGCTCTTCGTTTTGAATTTCGTCAATGATAGATGTTTGGATCACTTCAGTTTTTGGCGTTTGTGGCTCGTCTAATTTTACAATTTTACGTTCCATAAATGTTGGCGCTTCGTAACCTGAATTCATTTTTGAATTGAACCCGGTTGCGATAATGGTTACCGATACGTTATCACCTAAAGAAGGATCAGTTCCGTAACCTGTAATTAATTCAGCTGTACCACCGGCTGCTTCCTGAATAAAATCAGTGATCTCACCAAACTCATCCATTTCAATATCATCGCTTCCGCTCATGATATTTAATAATACGTGGCGAGCACCTGAAATATCATTATCATTTAATAATGGAGAAATCAAAGCATTTTCAACCGCACGTAAAGCACGTCTTTCGCCGCTTGCTACTGCAGAACCCATAATAGCTACGCCGCTATCTTGCATTACTGTTTTCACATCATTAAAATCTACATTCACATGCATGTGTAAACTGATGATCTCAGCGATGGATTTAGCTGCACTGGTTAAAACGTTATCAGCATGAGCAAACGCTTCAGTCATTTTTAAACTTCCGTAGATCTCGCGTAATTTATCGTTACCAATAACAATTAACGTGTCTACATATTTTTTCATTTCCTCTAAGCCTTTTTCAGCTTGCTCTCTACGTTTTTTTCCTTCAAAAGAAAACGGAATGGTAACGATACCAACCGTTAAAATGCCTAGTTCTTTGGCAATAGACGCTATAACCGGAGCAGCTCCGGTTCCTGTACCACCTCCTAAACCGGCTGTGATAAATACCATTTCGGTATTGTCTTTTAAAAGATCTTTAATTTCTTCAATGCTTTCTAAAGCAGAGTCGCGACCAACTTCAGGTTTTGCACCCGCACCTAATCCTCTGGTTAAAGAATTACCTAATTGTATTTTGTGAGGCACCGGGCTTTTGCTTAGTGCTTGTTTATCGGTATTGCATATTATGAAATCTACACCTTTAATTCCTAAACGGAACATGTGGTTTACGGCGTTACTTCCGCCACCACCTACGCCAATTACTTTAATAATTGAGCTTTCTTCTTGAGGTAATTCAAATTGCATCATGGTATGTAGGTTTTGTTGTTTTTAATTATTTAATGTTTCTTGTTCTGTGCTTCTGCTTACTGCTTCTGCCTACTTTTTTCTTTAATCTTGTATCTTTTGTCTTTAATCTGTTCTATTCTACGTCATCACTCATCCAGTCTTTCGCTTTATTGATCATGGAATCGAAGAAGCTGCCAACTTTTTTGTTTGAATGGCCGGTTACTTTTTTCTCTTCTTTCTTTTTTGCTTCCGGTGCCTGAGCTGTTACTAATTCTTCTGGAAGTTTTGTTAAGTTCGATCCACGTTTTGCTTCACGCTCGTATTTCTCAATGCCTTTCATTACTAAACCAACACCGGTTGCATACATCGGATTTTTCAATTCATCGTCAGCACCTGCTAAATGTTCGTTTGGTGTACCAATACGGCAATCCATTCCGGTTGTTAACATGACTAATTGCGGTAAGTGTTTTAATTGAGAACCACCACCGGTTACAACGATACCGCCCGCTAATTTGCGTTCGAAACCTGAACTTTTAATTTCGAATAAAACGAATTCTAAAATTTCTTCCATACGCGCCTGAATAATTTGCGCTAAAGTGTTCACCGAAATTTCTTTGTGTGGACGACCTCTTAAACCCGGAATAGAAATAATTTCATTCATTTGGTTTTCTTGTGATAAAGCAGAACCAAAACGCATTTTTAATTGCTCAGCTTGTGTTTTAATAATGCCACAACCTTCTTTAATATCATCAGTAATAATATTCCCACCAAAAGGAATTACAGCTGTATGACGAATAATGCCATCATAAAAAATTGCTACGTCTGTTGTTCCACCACCAATATCAACTAATACAACACCGGCTTCTTTTTCTTCTTCGCTTAATACCGCATCAGCACTTGCTAAAGGTTCTAAGTGTAATTCGTAAGGAATCAATTTAGCTCTCTCCACACATTTGATGATATTTTTTACCGCAGAAACTTGTCCTGTGATGATATGGAAATTCCCTTCTAAACGGATACCTGAATGTCCGATCGGATTACGGATACCGCCTTCGTTGTCAATAATATATTCTTGAGGAATCACATGAATAATTTCTTCACCCGGACTCATTACTAAACGGTGCATGTTATCAATTAACTGATCAACATCGCCCTGGTTTACTTCATTCTCTAAAGAACGACGTGTAACCATGCCTCGGTGTTGCATACTTTTAATGTGCTGTCCTGCAATACCAACAATAACTTCTTCAATATCAATATTAGCTTTATCGCCTGCAATTTTAATTGCAGCGTTGATCGATTCGATTGTTTGTTCGATATTAGCAACTACACCACGGTGTACACCCAATGATTCGGCTTTACCGATACTTAAAATTTCTACTTTTCCATGCGCATTTTTGTATCCTACAATAGCGGCAATTTTAGTTGTACCGATATCCAAGCCTACAATTATTTCAGCATCATTAGGTATCTCTCTGTTTGGTTTATTTTCCATAAACTTATTTTTTAGTGCAAACCACTTGGTTTTTATATTTTATATTGATGATGGAATACTTATTCCAACCATCTGTTTTATTTAATCCTTCGGTGTAAAATAATTTTAGTTTGTTAAACTTTTCTTCGATGTCTTTTGCTTCTCCAAAAATTATTTTATGATTTCCAATTGAAGGGTATAACTCCAATTCTTTATCATTCGTTACATTTATTTGATGTATCAGGCTTGAAAGAACAGAATCTTTAACAATGTAGTTTGAGATCGCATAGATGTCATCCAACACACTCACTTTGCTAAACAATTCGTTTTTTGCAATGTCGTTCACCGAAAATTCATAGCGTTGTGCATAGGGTTCTAAAATATAACCCGAAGCAATTAATACACGTGCAGTGTATTTATCATTCAGCGGCATTAGTTTTGATTTGTCATCAATGTAATAACTTTCGCCATCCGAATTTAAAATACGAACCAATGGTGTACGTTGAGTTACATTTACTGTTACATCGCCATTGATATCTACCGCCACTTCTGCATTTTCTACAGCGGGATGAGAATTAAGCGCTTTTTCAAGATCGTTGACATTGATGTTGTTGAGTTGTGCTAGTATGATCGAATCTTTTCTTTCATTAAAAAATTCTTTCACATCTTCTTCATCAATGAATGTATTCTCATCTGTGTTGATCACAGTGACACTCATGTTTTCGGCAATTACTGTTTTTTCTTTTTTACCAACAAAGGCTAAAGAAACCAGTAAACCTGATAATCCAATAATCCAAAGAACGATAGTTATTATTTTTCTTGTACTAACTTTTTTCATTTTCGTTTTTCATTGCGAATGTTCTCGACTTCGCTCGAACTGACAACTATTTTCAACTTCTCAATTCTCATATCTAAAATCTCACTTCTATGTTTTCGTTTTCAAATATTCTACAATTGGTTGTATCAAACTATCTATATCTCCTGCTCCTAATGTCATTACCACATCGCAATGGTGTGTTCTTAAAAACTCTATCACATTTTCCTTTTTTACTAAATGTTTGTGTTTCGATGTCATTTTATCCAATAGCATTTGTGAGTTTACACCTTCAATTGGTTTTTCTCGTGCGGGATAAATATCTAACAACACACATACATCCAACAGATCCAAACTTTGAGCAAAACCATCTGCAAAATCTCTGGTGCGTGAAAACAGATGCGGTTGAAAAATGCCAGTCACTTTTTTATCAGGGTATAATTGTTTAACAGCACTAATAGCTGCTTTCAACTCTTCCGGATGATGGGCATAATCATCTATGTACACAACAGATTTTGATTTTATATGATAATCAAAACGACGTTTCACACCTTTAAAAGAACGCAGGGCTTCGTTTATCACGTCACCCTTGATACCAATTTGCTGTGCAATTGCCACAGCAGCAATCGAATTTTCTACATTGTGTAACCCCGGCAAGCCAATAGCAGTCTGGTTTACAGCCTCAATAGGACTAGTAATGTTGTATCGAAATTCACCATTGCTAATGTGTATTGAGTTTGCAGAATATTCTGTATCTAAATTTAGTGAGTAGATAAGTCGTTTACCGCTGAGCTTCAAATCGTTATCAACATTTTTTTTAACAATCAAAAAGCCGTCATTTTGTACCTGCGAAGCAAATTGTTTGTAGGTATCGTGCATGGCATTTTTGTCGCCGTAAATGTCCAGATGATCTGCGTCAACACTTGTTATGACTGTGATGTAGGGGTGAAGCGTTAAAAAAGAACGATCATATTCATCAGCTTCTACAACTACATAAGCATCTTTATTAGTAGCATCACCTAGTAGTAAATTGGTTTTATAGTTCTGAGAAATGCCCCCTAAAAAGGCAAAACAATCAATTCCGGCCGTTTTTAAAATATGCGCCACCATGGTTGTGGTGGTTGTTTTTCCGTGAGTACCGGCAATGGCAATTGTTTTAAATTGTTTGGTAATTTCACCCAATACCCAGGAACGTTTTTGTAAATTGTAGTGATTATTTTGAATGTGTACAAACTCGCTGTGTTCTTTTGGTACTGCGGGAGTATAAATAATCAGTATTTCTTCTTTTTTGTATTTAGAAAATAATTCTTTTACTAATTGTTCATCTTCATGATAATGAACCTGAATTCCTTCGTCTTCTAATTCCTTGGTGAGTTCGGTTTGTGTTTTGTCGTAACCATATACGGGTTTGCCATAATGATTAAAGTAACGAGCCAATGCACTCATGCCGATACCGCCAACACCTAAAAAATAATATAGTTTATAGTCCAGAATATTCATTACAAAGTATAGTTGGCTAATTTTAAAACTTCATTGGCAATCACACTGGTAGAATTAGGTTTTGCTAAGGCTTTACAGTTATGACTTATTTCTTTCATTTTATTTTCATTGTTGATCAAAAAGAAGGTTGTTGCTATTAATTCTGACTTTGCTACACTTTCTTTTACTAATAATGCTGCGTTTTTAGAAACTAACGACATGGCATTTTTGGTTTGATGATCTTCGGCAGCTGTGGGTAATGGTACTAAAATAGACGGTTTAGCAACAATACATAATTCAGAGATAGCGCCGGCACCTGCTCTTGAAATTACAACATCGGCTACGCTGTAGGCGAAATCCATGCGTGAGATAAAATCAACGACTTTAATATTTTCTGTACCTACCGCACTTGATTTTTCTTTAGCAATAGTAAAATAGGTTTTACCGGTTTGCCACAATAATTGTACATCTTGTTTTTTAAATTGATTCAACCCTTCTGCTAAAGCTTCGTTAATGCCTTTAGCACCGAGACTTCCGCCAACTACTAAAACCGTTTTTTTGATTTTATCAAGATTGAAAAAACGATACGCTTCATCTCTATCAACGTTACTGTTTAAAATATCTTGCCTTACCGGATTTCCGGTCAGGATAATTTTATCCTTGGGAAAAAATTGTTCCATGCCTTCATAAGCCACACAAATTTTACTCGCTTTTTTAGATAAAATTTTATTGGTGATACCCGCGTAAGAATTTTGTTCTTGTAGCAATGCCGGAATTCCTTTTGCTGTAGCCGCTTTCAATAAAGGACCTGAGGCATAGCCACCCGTTCCTACAACCACATCCGGTTTAAAATCCTGAATGATTTTTTTGGTTTTTAAAAGCGACTGTATGATTAAAAAAGGTAATTTGAAATTAGCTAAAGTGAATTTGCGCTGTAAGCCCGCAATAGGAACACCAATAATTTTATAACCCGCCGCAGGAACTTTTTCCATTTCCATTTTGCCTAAAGCGCCAACAAATAAAATATCGGCATGAGGCACTAACTTTTTAATTTCGTTTGCAACAGCTACCGCCGGAAAAATATGTCCGCCTGTACCGCCTCCGCTTAATATGACTTTTAATGGTTTCATTTCTTTTTTGTCACATCGACTTGTTTGTTCTTGTCACATCGAGCGCAGTCGAGATGCTACATCGATGTTTGTCTTGCTTCTCGACTCCGCTCGAACTGACAAAGTTTATGCTAATTAGTGTCTACTACTGTTACTTCTTCTTTTTGTTCGTTGTTGGATTTACTAACGCTTAAAATAATGCCAATAGCGATACAGGTAAACCAAATAGAGGTTCCTCCCATACTTACTAATGGTAAAGGTTGTCCTGTTACAGGAAATAAATTCACTGCAACGGCCATATTAATTAATGCCTGAAACACTAAGCTAAAGCTTAATCCAACAGCCATTAAACCGCCAAAGGTTTTTTCTGAATCACGTAAGATCCGGATACCTCTGAATAATAAGATCATATATAAGAACAGCATGGCAAAGCCTGTGAATAAACCATACTCTTCAATAATAATTGCATAAATAAAATCGGAAGAGGCTTGTGGTAAAAATGCACGTTGTGTACTATTACCCGGACCTTTACCAATAACACCGCCTGTGGCAATGGCTATTTTTGCCTGTTCACTTTGGTAATTGTTTTTGGCATCGCCCTGGCTAAAGTTTTCGATACGTGCTTTCCATGTTCTGCCACGTGGTATAGCATCCGGAAACTGATAGATGACAATTCCTAGTAATAAAGCAAAACCCACACAACCACCTAAAATGTAAAGAATGAATTTTACTTTGACTCTGCCTACAAACATCAGGAACAAACAGTTTGCAAATAATAATGCCGCTGTAGAAAAGTTAGCCGGTAAGATCAATAAACAAATAAAACCTACAGGTAATAAGATATACTTCAGTAAAGATTTAAAGTCATCTAATTGTCCTTGTTTAATGGTGAGTGTGCGCGCGACAAAAATTAAGAGAATAATTTTAGCAACGTCAGAAGATTGAAATGTTAACCCTAACCCTGGAATTTCAATCCATCTGCTGGCTTCGCCGGCACTTACACCTTTTAATAAGGTAAATAACAATAATGGAATTACTAAGAAGATACCGATCTGTGCCACACGTGAAAACAGAGTGTACTTTAATTTATGTACGATGTACATAATAAAGATACCGCCAATGATAGTGATCGCGTGCTTTATTAAATAAGCTTCGGTATTACCTTGTTTGTATTTATGAGCCAATGTAACAACTGAACTGTATACTACCAAAATAGATAGCAACGACAATAGAAATACTATCGTCCAGATCACTCTATCTCCTTTTAAGTATGCGAATTGTTTCATTTATTATTGATTAATGATAAAGGACAAATGATTTATGATACTCTTGTATCATATGTCATATATCTTTTATCCATTTGTTTTATCCTTGTAATACCAGTTCTTTAAATTTAGCGCCTCTGTTTTTGTAATTATCAAATGCGTCGTAGCTTGGGCATGCAGGAGAAAATAATACTGCTTGATTTTTGATGGCCTTTGCTTTTGAAATGCCAACAGCACTTTCTAAATTTTCAGCAACGATCAGCATCACATGTTTATTGAATACATTTTTGATCTCTGCAAAGCGACGACCGTAATAAATAACCGTTTTGATATTGTAATAGTTCAAATTTGTAAACCAAGAATAATCTGTTTTCAAATCATCACCACCTAATATTAATACTAGTTCAACATCAACAGAATTAACGCTTTCTACAGTTTGTTTCGCATTGGTCGCTTTGGAATCATTGATGTACGTAACATCATTGATGGTAGCAACAAATTCAAAACTATGGTCGGTTTCGCGACTGATCGAAAATGTTTTTTGATTTAGTGCAACTTCTTTCATTTTACAAACCTCTCACTGCTGATTTAAATTGAACACCTCTATCTTCGTAATTTTGAAACAAATCGAAACTTGCACAAGCAGGAGATAATAACACTGCATCTCCTTTAGTAGCTAATTTGTAAGACATAGCTACAGCTTCAGCTGCAGATCCTGCTTCCATAATTGTTTCTACTGAGCCTTTAAAAGCTTTGATGATCTTTTTGTTGTCAACACCTAAGCACACGATCGCTTTTACTTTTTCTTTTACCAAGTCAAGTAATTCGTTGTAATCGTTGCCTTTGTCTTGGCCACCAAGAATTAAAACTGTTGGTTTATGCATACTTTCTAATGCATACCAGGTTGAGTTAATGTTGGTTGCTTTTGAATCGTTGATGAATTCTACACCATTGATAGAGGCTACAAATTCTAAACGATGTTCAGCATTCACGAAATCTTCCATGCTCTCACGGATGATGTCTTTGCGTATGTCTACGATACGCGCTGCTAAAGACGCAGCCATTGAGTTGTAAACATTGTGTTTACCTTGTAAGGCTAACTGTTCTAGGGTCATGATTAAGGGTTTAGGGTTATTATTATAATTAAGGGTTATTTCTTTGTCTTGTAAATACGCACCATTTCCTTCAATTGTTTTTTTGATACTGAAAGGAATCAGCTGCGCACTTATTTTGTGTTGCTTCATGTATTCTTCTATCACAACATCATCTGCACAATACACAAAAGCATCTTCTTTTGTTTGATTTTGAGTGATACGGAATTTAGAAGCTACGTAGTTTTCAAATTTGTAATCGTATCTGTCTAAATGATCAGGTGTGATGTTTAATAATACAGCTACATCGGCTTTAAAATCAAACATGCCGTCTAATTGAAAACTACTTAGTTCTAATACATAGTAATCGTGATTCTCTTTAGCTACCTGATAAGCAAAACTTTTTCCAATGTTGCCGCCGAGGCCAACGTTGTAACCAGCTTTCTTCAGTATATGATAGGTTAACAGAGTAGTAGTGGTTTTGCCATTACTGCCTGTGATGCAAATTGTTTTAGCATTGGTATGTCTTCCGGCAAATTCAATTTCAGAGATCACTGAAATGTTTTTTTCTTTTGCTTTTTTAACCATTTCTGCTTTATCAGGAATGCCCGGACTCTTGATGATTTCAGTTGCGTTTAAAATTAAATTTTCAGTATGATTGCCTTCTTCAAATGCAATATTATTTGCTACTAGTTCAGTTTTATATTTTTCTTGGATCAACCCTTTGTCGGATACAAATACATCATATCCCTTGGCTTGTGCTAAAATAGCACTGCCAACGCCACTCTCGCCACTGCCGAGAATAACCATGCGAGGTTTTTGATTAGATATGTTTGTAGTTGCGTTCAATTTTTTTGTAGTGGTAATCTGTTATCTTAATTTTAATGTTACGATTGTTAATACAGCAAGCATGATTCCGATAATAAAAAAGCGCATCACAATTTTTGATTCGTGAAAACCAACTTTTTGATAATGGTGATGTAAAGGCGCCATTTTAAACAAACGGTTTTCGCGAGCGAATTCAATACCGCGTTTTTTCTTTTGGTATTTGAAATAGAATACTTGCATGATCACCGAAAGATTTTCCACTAAAAACACACCGCATAAAATCGGTATCAATAATTCTTTACGAATAGCAATCGCAAACACTGCAATGATGCCGCCAATTGCTAAACTTCCTGTATCGCCCATAAATACTTGTGCCGGATAAGCATTATACCATAAGAAACCAACACAAGCTCCAACAAAGGCAGCCATAAATATTACCAACTCGCCGGTATTTGGTATGTACATGATATTTAAGTAATCGGCAAAAATGGTATTACCACTTACGTATGCTAATATTCCCAGTGTTGTTCCAATAATAGCACTGGTACCGGCGGCGAGGCCATCAATACCATCAGTTATGTTTGCTCCATTTGAAACAGCCGTGATAATTAAAATAACGATCGGAATAAAAATCAACCAACCATATTTTTGTGCACTATCTCCCATGAACGATAACACATTTGTGTAATCAAATTCATTATCTTTTACAAAAGGGATAGTGGTTTTGATTGTTTTAATAGGCTCTGCTGCATATTTCGGAATAGCCAGATCTTTTGGCTTGCTAATGGCTTCATCAAAAGAATAAGCACTTTGACCGTTTGAAGAAACGCGTTCTTTAATAACAACATCCGGATGAAAATATAATACGGTTCCAATAATTAATCCAATACCAATTTGTCCAATTACTTTGAACTTACCTTTTAAGCCTTCTTTATTTTTTTTGAATACTTTAATATAATCGTCTAGAAAACCAATACCACCAAGCCATACAGTAGTGATCAGCATTAAAACGATGTATACGTTCAATACTTTGGAAAATAGTAGAGTAGGGATGATGATAGCGGCAATAATAATTAAACCACCCATGGTTGGCGTACCTGCTTTTTCTGCCTGGCCATGTAAACCAAGTTCACGTACGGTTTCGCCAATTTGTTTTTTGCGGATGTAATTAATAATGCGTTTACCAAATACCATCGAAATAAGTAACGAGGTTAATAAAGCTAAAGCTGCACGAAAGGAAATGTATTGAAACACCCCTGCTCCCGGGAAGTCTAGTTTATCCAAATATTGAAACAAATAATAAAACATATTATATATCGAGGGTGTTAAAGTTTTCTTTTACAATTTCAAAATCATCAAATGGATGTTTTACGCCACCTATCTCCTGGTATTTTTCATGTCCTTTGCCTGCTACTAAAATAATGTCGCCACTATTTGCAAATGAACAGGCTGTTTTGATCGCTTCTTTTCTATCGCTGATGCGCAAAGTTTTTTTAGCATCCACAGGATTAATGCCTGCCTGCATTTGATTTAAAATATCTTCCGGATTTTCAGAACGAGGATTATCACTCGTTAAAATAATTTTGTTACTATACTCGCAAGCAATTTGTGCCATGATAGGGCGCTTGGTAGTATCTCTATCTCCACCACAACCAACCAGTGTAATTACCTGCTCATTTCCTGTGCGAATATCTTTAATGGTTTCTAAAACATTTTTCAGGGCATCCGGTGTGTGCGCATAATCAACAATGGCAATAACACCACCTTTGGATTTAACGTACTGAAAGCGGCCTTCCACTGAATTTAAATTGCTCAGTGTTGTTAATACCTGTACTTTATCTTGTTTTAATAATTGTGCAATGGCATATACAACTAATACATTATAAGCGTTGAATGAGCCAATTAATTTTACCCAAACTTCTTGTCCATCAAGATTTAATAGCAAACCATTCAAATGATTTTCGATCACCTTGCATTTAAAATCTGCAATTGATTTTAAACCATAAGTGTATTTTTTGGCTTTGGTGTTTTGTAACATCACCATGCCATTTCTATCATCTTTATTAGTTAAGGCAAAAGCATCATCCGGTAAATTATCAAAGAATAATTTTTTAGCTCTGATGTACTCATCAAATGTTTTATGATAATCTAAATGATCGTGAGTGATATTTGAAAAAGCGGCCCCTGTAAATTTGATTCCTGTTATACGGTGTTGCACAATAGCATGAGAACTTACTTCCATGAACACATACTGACAACCTTCTTCTACCATTTGTGCTAATAGCTCATTTAAGGTTAAAGCGTCCGGCGTTGTGTGCGTAGCAGGAATAACAGTGTTGTTGATTTTGTTTTGAACGGTTGATAATAAACCAACGTTGTATCCTAAACCTCTGAATAAATTAAATAATAAAGTTACGGTGGTAGTCTTACCGTTTGTGCCCGTAATGCCAACCAATTTTAATTTTTCGGAAGGATTATCGTAGTAGTTGCAAGCAATATAACCAAGCGCTGCAGAAGAATCTAATACCTTGATATAAGTGATATGATCTCTTTGTACAATTGGTAATTCTTCACAAACAATTGCTACAGCACCATTTTCAATCGCTTTTTCAATATAGTTGTGTCCGTCAGAAGCCGTTCCTCTGGTAGCAATAAACAACGAATCTTTTTTTACCTGACGAGAATCGAAGGTAACAGAAGATACAGCCACATTAGTAGAACCAACTATTTCTTCTAGTCTTGTTTTATATAATATTTCGCTAAGCAGTTTCATTTCTATTTTACAGTTTGTCTTGGTACATTGTACAATGTACTTTGTACATTTTTTAGCTAAGTATCAATGTTATTTTATCACCTTTATTAAATCTTTGTCCGGCTTCGATGGATTGTTTTTTTACCGAACCCATTCCGTAAAGTTTTACATGAAAGCCACTGTTCTCTAATAAATACAAAGCATCTTTCGCTGATAAACCATTTAAGTTTGGTACAATACCTTTGTCTAGTTGACTCTTGATATTATTCGATTGTAATGAAATTGTTGTTGAGTCATTTGTGTTTCTTGAAACATAATTGTCATCAGTAGCGTTTGATTTTGTTGGTAATTTTAATGCCTTTGAAGCGATGATCATTTCATTGTTTTGAGATTTAATACTAGCAGGCGCTTTCGTTAAGAGAATTTGTTTGTTGTTGATCGGTTCTAAGAAATCCAAACTGGTAGAGTAAACTTTTTCGGCAATTTCTTTAAATACAGGACCAGCCACTAAACCTCCATAATAAATACCATTACTAGGTGAGTTGATAATAACAATGCAAGTATATAAAGGTTTATCAGCAGGGAAATAACCCACAAAGGATGCCTGATAATTTTTCACTGTTCCGTAACCTTTATTACCGGTTGCAATTTGAGCTGTACCTGTTTTTCCTCCTACTTTAAACGCTGTAATGTTTAGCCCCTTTCCGGTTCCATTCTCTACAACTCCTTCTAACATTTGCTTTGCTTTTTTTAGAGTAGATTTTTTTACGATCTGTTCTGCTATAACCTGAGTGGGAAATGTTTTTATGGTTTTTCCATTATGCTTGATTTCTTTTTCAAAACAAGGCTTGATCATTTTACCATCATTAGCAATGGCATTATAAAGCGTTAAGGTTTGTAACGGTGTTATTAATGATTCGTAACCATAACTCATTTGAGGTAAGGTTAAGCCCGACCAGTCTTTACTCTTCGTTTCTTTAATTAAAGGATTTGCTTCTCCCGGAATTGATAAACCTAACTTTTCATTTAAATGAAATGATTTTAATTTATTAATATATAATTGCGGATTTTTAGAGTAGTATTTCTGTATCAATATAGCTATGGCACTGTTTGATGATACTTCAAATGCACGCTGAACAGTTAACACTGGAGACTCCGGTGCATGCGAATCTTTAATGGTTTTATTGTAATAGGTTACTTCACCATTTCCAACTTTTATTTTTTCTTCCAAACTCACATTGTAATCATCCATTACAGCTAAGTATGATGCCAGTTTAAATGTAGAGCCGGGTTCTGTTGCATAACCAATCGCATAGTTTAAACTTTCCGAATAGGAACTTGAATCTTTTCCGTTTCTGCTTAAGTTGGCAATTGCTTTGATCTCGCCGGTTTTTACTTCCATTAAAATAGCGCAACCATGTGATGCGTTATTTTTCATTAATGTTTTTAATAAAGCATTTTCAGCAACGTCTTGTATATTAATGTCAATAGTAGTGTATAGATCACTGCCATCTTTTGGTTCAACTTCATTCTCGTCATTGATCGGCCGCCAAACATCACCTGCAATTTTTTGCATTAAACGTTGGCCACTCACGCCCATTAAAATACTATCGTAAGCGCCTTCTAAACCAACAGGCTTAATGCCAGTGCGAGACATGCCAATTGTACGGGCAGCTAACATTTTAAATGGACGTTCGCGTCTGTTAGTTTGTAAGGTTACTAAACCACCGCGTTTGCCGCGTTTAAAAATGGGAAAGGTTTTTAATGTTTGAAGATCTTTATATGGTACATTGCGTTTCAAGACAACATAACGATCCCCACTCTTACGAGCTTTACGTAGTAATTTGGTGTATTGTTTAGCTGTTTTATCTTTAAACAGATCAGCTAACATAAATCCTAAAGAATCAACTTTACTTTCAAATAATTTTTTGTCAATAGATGGCGCATTAATGTCAACAGCTATTTCGTAATAAGGTAAAGAGGTAGCTAATAAGTTTCCGTTAACGTCAAAGATGTTACCGCGCACTGCTTCAATCTCAAATACTTTAGTGTTGAAGGCTTCCGCTTTTCTTTTCCATTCATCGCCTTCTTTAAATTGGATGATACATATCTTATAAAGAATGCTCAAAGCAAATACACATAATAATATGTATACTAAGTAGGTTCTGGATAATATGTCTTTTTTGTTTTCCAATTAAGCTTTTAGTGTGCTGTTTGTTTTGTTATGGTGCTGCTGTCAATTTCAATTTTTAAAGGCGCAACAACCGGTTCTTTCAATCCTAGTGGTTCTACCGATTTTGCTACCTGGCTCTGTTTACTCACAAACATCAGATCTGATTTTGATGAAATGAATTCTGTTCTTAATTCTTTTATTTGGTTACTTACTTTATTTACTTCTCTAATTTTATCGTCAGCATAATACCCGTTAGCGATATATAGAATGGCGATTAGTGCTAAAAACAAAATAAAGGGAACATGTTGCGTTGCCCTGTCATCACTTAAAAAACCACCGCCAAATATTTTTGACAAACCTTTAGCCAAAACACCTTTTTTTCCGGGTTTAGAAGGTTTAGCAGAAACCTGAGGCTGTTCTAATTCAACCAGCTCCTCCAGCTCTTCTAATTCTTCTTTAGGTATGTTTCTAAATTTGTTTGCCACTCCTTTTTAAGTGTTTGGTTATTAGTTTTTAATTTTTAGTAGGAAGTGTTGTTTATTAAAAACTAAGCACTAACAACTAAAAACTATAGTTTTGTTGCTACTCTCAGCTTCGCACTTCTTGCTCTCGAATTTTTTTCAATTTCTTCGGCACTTGGTACAATTGGTTTTGATGTGAGTGACTTAAAGTATCTTGTTACATTTCCATATACCAGATCTTTTTCTTCTACACCTTCTACATTGCCAGTCTTAATAAGATTCTTCACAAGCCGATCTTCTAAACTGTGGTAACTCATGACTACTAATCGTCCACCTGGTTTTAAAAGATCCACACACTGGGTTAAGCATTCTTTCAATGCTTCCATTTCCTGGTTTACTTCAATACGAATTGCCTGATACACTTTTGCTAAGTATCGGTTCTCTTCAAATTTTGGAGTAGCCGGTTTTATAATTTCTTTTAGCTGAGCAGTAGTTTCAATAATTGCATTCACTCTGGCTTCAGAAATTAATTTTGATAATCTAAAGGCATTATCCAGTTCACCGTATTCTCTAAAAATGGTTGTGAGTTTTTTTTCGTCGTAAGTATTAAGGACTTTTTTCGCAGTTAGATCACTTTTCTGATTCATGCGCATATCCAGGTCTGCTTCAAAGCGAATCGAAAAACCACGATCACCTTTATCAAACTGGTGCGAAGAAACCCCTAAGTCTCCAAGTATGCCATCTACTTTAGTAACACCATATAATCTCAAATAATTTGTAATGAATCTGAAATTGTGTGGTACAAAAGTTAAGCGCATATCGTCAGGAACATTCGCCTTAGCATCTTCATCCTGATCAAAAGAAAATAATTTTCCTTTTTCCGAAAGATGTTTTAAGATCTCTTTGGAATGACCGCCGCCGCCAAATGTTAAGTCAACATACACACCGTTAGGGTCGATGGAAAGGCTGTCAATACAAGGTTGTAAAAGAACGGGGATGTGATAAGGATTAGTCGTCATCGCCATCATTAAAATTTAAGTTACCTAATACGTCTTCAGCTAATTTTTCGATATCCATATCCTGAGATAAGAATTGATCATATAATTTTTTATCCCAGATCTCGATCACATTATTACTGCCTAACACTTTAATGTCAGCAGTAATACCAGCGTATTCTACTAATGGTTTTGGTAATAATACACGGCCGGTATTGTCAGCATCTGCTGCGGTTGCGCCGCCGGCAAATTTTCTCACAAATACATCGTTAGCTTTTATTAAACGATTAAGCTTACTTAATTTTTTATTGAGTTTATTCCACTCATTGATGGGATAAAGCACTAAACATTTTTGATGAAGATTTCGGTTGATGACAAATCCTTTTTCAAATACCTCTTCCAGCTGCTTCCTGAGGTTAACAGGAAACATGAAACGCCCTTTCGCATCTACTTTACAATCAAATTCTCCTATAAGGCTTGTCATTCGTGGCTTTGGTTTGAATTGTGTCAAAAATAATTAAAATTTTACCACTTTCTACCACTTTTAGCCATTATTTACCACTTTTGTTGAAAAGTCGTTTTTGGTTAATAATTTTAGAATGATTTTTTTACTATCTGATGTTCTTAAAACATCCGTGAAATGATTGATTTTATTACTACTTCATCAATTTGGTCGAATTTTACTGAGATTAAAAAACTCATTTTAGGATGCTTGAGATATTAACAATTGTTTTATCTTTGACCTCCCGTTATGGAAAACAAAAAATTTATAGACGTAGAGAAAATTTTAAAGCAAAAAGCCTATAAATTATATAAGTGGCTTCCGCGTTTTGCTATTAATTGGCTTAAGAAAAAACTACACGAGGATGATATAAATTCTGCCATGGTTCATCTAAAAGATGAAGAAGGGCTGAGTTTTAATGCCAAGGGTTTAGAAAGATTAGAGGCAAAAGTTGAGTCTCTTCACTCAGAATTGGTTCCTAAATCGGGAAGTATAGTTATCGTTTCTAATCATCCTTTGGGAGGGTTGGATGGTATGGCATTAATTAAAGCAGTTGGCGATATCAGACCCGATGTTCGGTTTTTTGTAAATGACGTTTTGAAAAATTTAAAAAATTACGGTGAAATTTTTGTTGCTGTCAATAAATTAGGATCCTCTTCAGCAAAATCCTTACGTATCATGGAAGAGGTTTTTAGAACGGAATCTGCTCTATTATTATTTCCTGCCGGCCTTGTTTCCAGAAAACAAAATGGATTGGTAAGAGATTTGCGTTGGAGAAAAACATTTGTTACTCAAGCCATAGATCATAAGCGAATGATACAACCGGTGTTTATTGAAGGAGAAAATTCCAAGTTTTTTTACAATTTTGCCATGTGGCGTAAGCGTCTTGGTATTAAAGCTAATTTTGAAATGTTATTCTTGCCTGACGAAATGTTTAAGGCTAAAAAAGAAACGATTAAAATTCATTTCAGTAAACCATTTGATTCTGCTTTGCTTGACGATAGTAAAACACATTTACAATGGTCTGATCTGATATATAAATACATTTACTCTCCGGAATTCATGCAAGGCGTTCCATTTGAAGAGTATATGAAAGGCAAGTAGAAATTAGGATATTATAAGATAGATGATGAAGGATTAAAGATGTCTGATATCATTTATCATAAATCTTTAATCAAAATAAAATTATGGTAAACATTAGAGTTGGTTTTGGATATGATGTACATCCTTTAGGAGAAGGAAGAGAATTATGGTTGGGTGGTATCAAGTTAGAATTTGATAAGGGTTGTGTGGGTCATAGCGACGCCGATGTATTGTTACACGCCATTTGTGATGCTTTACTTGGAGCGGCTAATTTGAGAGATATTGGTTTTCATTTTCCAAATACAAATCCAAAATATAAAGGAGCTGACAGTAAATTGTTATTGAAAGAAGTGGTGGAACTTTTAGACAAAAATGGTTATGGTATTGGTAATGTTGATGCTACTTTAAGTTTAGAAGCACCTAAAGTAAATCCTCATATTACAGAAATGCAAAATGTATTGGCTCCTATTATGAATATTACTCCTAATGATGTTTCTATCAAAGCCACTACCAACGAAAGACTTGGTTATGTTGGCAGAGAAGAGGGAGTGAACGCTTATGCAGTAGCATTGATCTATAAAAAATAATTTAAGTAGCTGATCAACACTTTCATTTAAACAAAAAAGCCTGAAACTTGTTTCAGGCTTTTTTGTTTACTTAATTTTTAATGATCTTTTGAGTTAATGTTTTGCCGCTGTTCTCAATCTTTGCTTTTATGAGATAAACACCACTTTTGAATTCCTGTAACGAAACATGAAGAGGATTTTTTCCTAGCTCAACATTTTTATTGGTTGTGTAAACTACTTCGCCCGAATAATTGATCACTTCAATAGTAACATCTCCTTTAGATTTTGTTGTCAGATCAAAATAAACCAAATCGTTTGTTGGATTAGGATGTACGTTAGAAATGAATTCATTATTTTTAGATAGATCAACACTTACAATATTTGAATAACTGTAAGAAAGATCAAAATCTACTTGTTTCAAACGATAATAAGATAAACCGGAATGAGGGTTCTGATCTGTATGACTATATTTAGTTTGTAAAGTGCTATTTCCTTGACCGTCTTTTTGGGTAAGTTTTTCCCAGGTTACGGCATCAACAGATCTTTCAATTTCGAAATAATCATTATTTTCTTCACTCTCAGTTGCCCAATCAAGATTTACAACTCCTTCATTCGGCTCAGCATTAAAATAAAGCAAACCTATAGGTAAAGTAACAATTGCACAGTTTGTAGTTGCTGTAGCACCCGAAGCTTGATTTAGAGTGATACTTTGAATTACATTGGCATAATTAGTTACTAAAACAACATATACTTCGCCTACATTAACCGAAGCAATATCCATTAATTCAACATTTGAACCGGAATAACTACAATCGATAGGTAGTGGATAGGTTGAACAATCAGCTTGTGCATCTGGAAGGTTTGAATATGGTCCCCACATGGCAAAATCAACATCCGATCCGGCAGTTAAGTCGATGGCCATTGAACCTGGTGTGGCAATTTCTAAATAAAACCATGTTGGGTTTGGGGTAGTAGCAAGGCAATCATAATTAGGACCTGGAGCAGCAGAGCCACCTCCTGATTGTGCTTGGAATACAATCGGAGATCCTGAACAAATAGGTTGCATTTGAGGACAAGTTACATTTGTTGGAGGAGGAGGAGTAGGATTAATACATAGATCAAACGTGGTTGTTTGGCCGGTAGTTGAAGTGTAAGAATATATTCTGATAAAATATGTATTACCAATTGTTAAACCAGAAATTGTACTACTGTTTGGATCACTACAGATTAATGCAGTTCCGGGTGAGCCACAACTTCCTGAATATACAGAATGGTATAAATCAGTAGTTGATCCTGATACATTATTTAAATTGATATTCATGGATGTTCCATTAGCCACAAAGCTATACCACACATCGTCATCTGCTGTACCGAAACAGGCACCAAGGGCTACGCCAGAGGCTGTTGCACCTGCTATAGTTCCTGATGTTTGAACGGTACAAGTTCCAGGGGCAGTATTAACGGGTGCAGCAGTCGCACTACATGGATTGTCATTAGCCGGTGGTGTTGGTGGTGGAGTAATACATAAACTAAATGTACTTGTTTGACCCGTTGTTGATGTGTAAGAATAAACTCGTACATAATATGTGTTTCCTACGGTTAACCCTGTCACAGTACTATTATTTGCATCACTACATACTAGCGCAGCACCTGGTGCGCCGCAACTTCCAGAATACACGGAGTGATATAGGTCAGTAGTAGATCCGGCAACGTTATTTAAACTGATTAATTGTGTTGAATTATTAGCTACAAAGCTGTACCAAACATCATCGTCGGCTGTTCCAAAACAAGCGCCTAGCCCTACGGTAGAACTAGTGGCCCCTACAAGGGTTCCGCCTGTTTGTGTACTACAAGTAAAAGTAGCATTGACTGATGCGGTAGTTGCAGTACAAGGATTGTCATTAACCGGAGGAGTTGGAGGAGGAGTAATACATAAGCTAAATGTACTGGTTTGACCGGTTGTAGAAGTATATGAATATATTCTAATGAAGTATGTATTACCAACAGTTAGTCCTGTTAATGTACTGTTATTTGCATCGCTACAGATCAGTGCCGTTCCTGGTGAACCACAACTTCCTGAATATACAGAGTGGTATAAGTCGGTAGTTGAACCGGCAACATTATTTAAACTGATTAATTGTGTTGCGTTATTTGCAACAAAACTATACCATACATCATCATCTGGTGTACCAAAACAGGCGCCAAGAGCTACACCTGAAGCAGTTGCTCCTGCTACGGTTCCTCCTGTTTGAGTAGTACAAGAGTAAGTGGTGTTAACCGCTGCTGCTGTTGCGCTACAAGGATTATCATTAGCCGGTGGTGTTGGAGGAGGTGTAATACATATACTGAAGGAGCTGGTTTGTCCGGTAGTTGACGTCCAGGAATAAACCCTTACATAATAAGTGTTCCCAACAGTCAATCCTGTTAGCGTACTATTGTTTGGATCGCTACAAATTAATGCCGCACCTAATGAACCACAAGTACCGGCATAAACAGAATGGTATAGATCGGTTGTAGAGCCGGTAATATTATTAATATTGATGTTTTGTGTAGAGTTATTTGCAACAAAACTAAACCACACATCATCATCAGCAGTTCCGAAACAAGATCCAAGAGCTATACCTGAGGAAGTTGCAGCCGCAATAGTACCGCCAGTTTGTGTTGTACAAGTAAAAACAGAGTTCACCGGAACAGGGGTTGCAGAACAGGGATTGTCATTTGCCGGAGGTGAAGGCGGTGCTGATATACAAATATTTTGAGTAGTGCTAACACCACTTGACCAGGTATATAATCTTACATAATATGTTTGTCCAACTGTAAGCCCAGTTAATGTTCCTCCTGTGTTAGTGTCAGTACATAAAAGAGATGTCATGGTTGCTCCACAGGCACCCGAAAAAACCTGCCAATAAACATCGGTATTTCCTGAGATCCAGGTAGCCGATAAAATTTGTGTAGTGCTGGTTGCCACAAACGAAAACCACACATCATCGTCAGGTGTACCAGAATTACTTGTACAGGCACCCGAAGGCGTAACGCCTGAGTTTGACGCTGCTGCAGTAGTTTGATTATTTAAACTTGCACAAGAGCCATCAGTAGGAACAGTAGGAAATGCAGTTGCTGTGGCACAATTATCATTAATTGGCGGACACGATGTTGAGTTTGTTATGATTGCATTGTCTGTTAATACACAGCCTGATGTATGGGTTAATGTCCAACGAACAGTAACAGATGTATTGGATGGCACTGTGCTTACATTTGTGGTAGCCGAAGTTCCGCTAGAAAATGAAATTCCGGTACAGTTAGTGATACAACTCCAGGCACCTGTAAAGCCTGTAGGTAAATTAGCTGATAAAGCAAAAGTACTGGTATTACATAATAATTGATCAACGCCTGCGTTGGCTGTTGCCGGCGTAGCATAAGAGATAATTATTTGTCCACGAGCACCACTTCCGCCGGCACTGGCTTTTGTTCCGCCGCCGCCGCCGCCGCCAACTATTGTTCCATTAGCACCTGAGGCTGCATTTGATACTGAGCCATCACCTCCATCTCCACCTGTTGTTCCTGTACCTCCGGTTGGTATAATTCCATTTCCTGCTGCACCTGCTGTTGGCGCACCTTCACCACCACCACCGCTACCGGTTCCATTTCCTGCTCCACCTGTTCCACCTGAAATATTTGTTGTCCCCCCTGTACCTGTACCTGCTGTACCTGCGGCACCTGCGCTACCTGAATAAGCGCCGCCACCGCCACCGCCACCGCCACTAATAGTAGTGGCACCGACTATGAAAATTGATGACTGACCAGCGGTACCATTAACTCCCGATGTATTACTTCCTGCTCCTCCGGCACCAACTGTATAGTTGTAAGTAGCCCCAGAGGTAACTGCTATTGCATTATAAGCGTATCCGCCGCCGCCGCCGCCGCCGCCGCCTTGTTTATTTGATGCTCCGCCATAACCACCACCACCACCGGCTCCCCAACATTGTACAGTTAATGTTGTAACACCGCAAGGCACTACAAATGAACCTGATGTAGTTATCGTTTGTGTAACGGTTTGGGAATAAAAACCGGTTGAAAAAAGCAAAGACAGTAACGTAAACAATATTATTGAGTATGTCTTTGTAGTGGTTGTAGAATTAGGCATGAGTAAATTGGGGTTAGGGCGGTTATTTATTTATAGCTAATGATTGAATTTTTTTGAATATTGTGTTTTTTCAATACATCATATAATTCTCTATTTTCTAACGTTAAAAAATGAACTAACGTAAATTCTTTTGTTGATTCATTGATATCAACAGAACTGATTTTCTCGTTCCATGCCATTAACTCTTCTTTCAGCGATTCAATGGTGAACAAATCGTATCCTGAAATATTTAATTTGAGAACCATGGTTGTTTTATCGTTACTGCCAACAGCTTCATCATTGGTTTTTATAGAAGGTGTTTGAGCAAAAGAGGAACTTGTTAAAAAAAATATAATTGAAATTATAAGTAAATTCTTGTTCATGATATGTGAGTTTTTAGTTGGATATCTGAGCTATAAATTGGAATAGCAATTTGTAGACATTATGAATTTATTTAATTATTTGTCAAATACAAAAAACTAGTTTAATCGCTTTTTTAACCAGTTTAATAAGCCTAATTGTACCTTTGCTAATCAAAATATTATCTTTACTCGGCCTAAGGTCATTTATAGACATTAATAAATGCAATTATAAATAGACCTAAATTAATTTAGTTTTCTGTATAAAGCTTATTTAGAATAAGTAATTTTAATAAGAATGGCTAAGTTTTGGCTTGAATAATTAAAACCATTTTAAAATGAGTAAAATAATGGATTTATTTTAACATTCATTATTTGTTAAAAATCAGACAATTTTTAGGTTATGTATATAACCAAATCCTGTATTCAATTTTGGGATCGTAATTATTGCTCATCGTTCAATCGGGATCAAAAATTGGTTACGCCATTTAAAAGGTTCGCAAAACCATAGAAGTTCACATTAACACTATTTAAGACTAAAAACAGTTAATATTTGCCCTATTTCGACTAAAAGTGTAAATTCGTCGTTCTTAAATTTAATGAGTTTACTAGAGCAAATAGATTCTAAAAATGTGCCTCAGCATATTGCCATTATTATGGATGGAAATGGCCGTTGGGCTAAACAACAAGGTGAGAGCCGAATTTATGGGCATTATGAGGGCGTTAATTCTGTAAGAGATGTAGTAGAAGGTGCTGCACAAGCCGGTGTAAAATATCTTACATTATATGCTTTTAGTACCGAAAACTGGAATCGCCCTAAAGAAGAAGTAGATGCTTTAATGGAATTATTAGTAGCTACAATAAGCGGAGAAGCCCCTCAATTAAACAAAAAAAATGTTCGTTTGCTGGCAATTGGTAATTTAGGTTCTTTACCACCAAAATGTTTAGAAGAACTGAATGAGTCAATTGAATTGACTTCAAAAAATACAGGACTTACTTTAGTGTTAGCATTAAGTTATTCTGCCAAATGGGAATTAGTAAATGCCGTTAAACAAATTGTAGATACCGCTAAAAAAGGTCAATTATCTATAGATGATATTTCCGAAAAAACAATAGAAAATTATTTGTGTACAAAAGATATACCTGATCCTGAATTAATGATCAGAACAAGTGGAGAACACCGTATCAGTAATTTTCTATTATGGCAATTAGCTTACGCTGAATTTTATTTTACTGAAACATTATGGCCTGATTTTAGAAAAGAAGATCTATTTTCTGCAATTATAAATTATCAAAATCGTGAGCGCCGCTTTGGAAAAACCAGCGAGCAATTAACATAAACCATCTAAATGAACTTTATTAAATCTTTTATTTTATTTTCCCTTATCGTATTTACAAATTTAGTAAATGCTCAGGTTGGTTTAGAGCCTAACAGTAATTTGCCGATCGATTATTCTAAACCCAAAGAATATACTTTAGCGGCGATAGAGGTAGAGTGTTCTCAGTATACTGATAAAAACATTGTTCGTTTATTATCCGGATTAACGATTGGAGATAAAATTCAAATTCCCGGTGATAAAATTGGCGAAGCAATGAAAAGCTTGTGGAAACAAGGCTTGTTCGAAGACATAAAAATATATTTAGTCAAAACGATTGGCAACGACGCTTTTTTGAAAATTGAAGTCACAGAAAAACCGCGTTTATCAAAATTTTCATTTAAAGGGAATGTTAAGAAAAATGATGCTGATGAGATCAGAGGCAAAATCAGATTGATTAGAGAAAAAGTAGTTACTGATTATTCTTTAGGTTATATTAAAAACACAGTTAAAGATTTTTACGTAAACAAAGGTTTTTACAATGCTCAGGTTGAAATTACATCTGAGCCGGATAAAACAACAAAAACACCTCACGTTATTGTTTATATCAATGTAATTAAAGGAAAAAAAGTTCGAATTAAGAATCTTAATTTTTACGGGAACACCGTTGTGAAAAGTTGGAAACTTCGTCGTAAGATGAAAGACAGTAAACCATTTCGTATTTACAATCCGTTTAATTCAGGAAAATATTTAGAAGATAATTTAGAAAAAGATCTGCCAAGTGTTTTAGCTAAGTACAATGGTAAAGGTTATAGAGATGCCCGAATTGTAAAGGACACTGTGTATTTTGTGAAAAAAAATCGTGTTAATATAGATGTGTATATCGAAGAAGGACATAAATATTATTTCGGTAACATCAAATGGTTAGGAAATGCAAAATACCGCAGCGGCCAATTAGATACGATCTTGAATATTAAAAAAGGAGAAATTTTTGATCAGTCGTTATTGGATCAAAAATTATTTATGAACCCTAATGGTTATGACATTTCTTCGTTATACATGGATGACGGTTATTTGTTTTTTAACGTAACACCACAAGAAGTAAATGTCCATAATGATACCATCGATCTGGATATACATATGTATGAAGGCAAACAGGCTACGATCAATAAAGTAACTGTGATGGGAAATACTAAAACGAATGATCATGTTATTTACAGAGAGATCAGAACAAGACCTGGACAGTTATTCCGCCGTTCAGATATTATTCGTACACAACGTGAATTGAGTCAATTAGGATATTTTGATCCTGAAAAATTAGGAGTTACGCCAACACCAAATCCTGCGGATGGAACGGTTGATATAGAATATAAAGTTGAAGAAAAACCGTCTGATCAGGTTGAATTATCAGGAGGCTGGGGCGGTGGCCGAGTTGTTGGAACTCTGGGTTTATCATTCAATAATTTCTCAATCCGTAATATTTTTAAACCTTCTGCATGGAGCCCCCTTCCTACAGGCGATGGACAGAAATTCAGTATTCGTGCTCAAACAAATGGTATTTATTATCAATCGTATAATTTATCGTTTACTGAACCATGGTTAGGCGGAAAAAAACCTAATTCATTAAGTGTATCTGCGTTTTACTCTATGTTTAATTCTAATGGAGAAAAAAAATACAGTAAGGATGCAGAAGGTAATAAAATCTCAAACCCTCTTAGAAGTACCATGTCAATTATTGGTGGTTCTGTAGGATTTGGAAAACGATTAAAATGGCCGGATGATTTCTTCTCTTTATATACATCAGCCGATTTTAATTATTATGAGTTAACTAATTATCCATATTTTATTTTGGCTAATGGTTTTGCTAACGACTTTAACGTTAAATTAAATATCAGCCGTAATAGTATTGATGCGCCGATCTTTCCTAAAAACGGATCTAATTTTTCTCTACTTGGACAGTTTACACCACCATATTCTTTATTTAATGGGAAAGATTATGAAAACGCTACAATTGCAGAACGTTATAAGTTCATCGAATATCAAAAGTATAAATTCACGGCTGAGTGGTATACTCAATTAACTAACAAACGTCCGGCAGGAGAAGGTAAAGAAGCGCGTAATTTAGTTTTAAGAACAAAGATCGGTTATGGTATTTTAGGAATGTATAATCGCAAAGTTGGTGTTTCTCCATTCGAACGTTATTATATGGGAGGAAGTGGATTAAGCGGATATCAGAACTTTGTAGCCCGAGAAATTATTGCATTAAGAGGTTATACCGATAATTCATTGTCCAGTTCAAATGGCGACCCTTTATGCGCCCGTTATACAATGGAATTACGTTACCCGATCTCTTTAAATCCTCAGGCTACAATATTTGTTTTAGGTTTTGCCGAAGCAGGAAATACCTGGGCTAAGTATAAAGATTTTAATCCTTTTCAAGTTAAACGTAGTGCAGGTTTTGGTTTAAGAGTATTTTTACCAATGTTTGGGTTGTTAGGTTTAGATTATGGTTGGGGCTTTGATAATGTGCCAGGAAATCCAGGAACGGGCAATGGTAAAGGACAATTCCACTTTACATTAGGCGCTCAGCTAGGCGAATTGTAAACCAAAAAAATGTTAATTACCAAAATATATGTAACTTGGCACACGTTATGATTATTACTAAAACATTAAACAAATTAGGTATGAAGAAATTAATTTTAACAGCATTTTCGATTCTATTATTATCAGGTATTTCGGTTGCTCAAAAAATCGGATATGTTGATACGGATTATATTTTATCTCACATTCCGGAGTATAAAGCGGCTCAGGCAGAAATGGATAAAACATCAGTTGATTGGCAAAAAGAAATTGAAGCTAAATACGCTGAGATCGATAAACTTTATAAAATTTATCAGGCTGAATCTGTATTATTAACAGATGACATGAAAAAGAAACGTGAAAATGAGATCATCAATAAAGAAAAGGAAGTAAAAGAATTACAAAAATCAAGATTTGGAGTTGACGGGGAATTATTTAAAAAACGCATGGAGCTTGTAAAACCAATTCAGGATAAAGTATATAGCGCCGTTAAACAAGTTGCTGAAAGAAGCGGATTGGCATTTATTTTTGATAAAGCAGGACAAGTGTCTTTACTTTACTCAAATAGTAAATACGATAAAAGCGAAGACGTCTTAACTTTTATGGGATACAATAAAAAATAAAACAACACACAAACAAATAGAAAACACAAAACAATGAAAAACTTAGTAAAATCGATTGCAATTGTAGCATTAACTGTTGGTTCAATGTCTGTGGCAAATGCTCAAAAAATTGCACACATTAGTTTAGATTCTTTAATTACGTTAATGCCTGAAAGCAAAACAGCTCAGGATGTAGCGCAAAAATATTTAAAAGACCTGGAAACTCAGGTTGCAACGATGGAAACAGAATTGCAGACGAAGTATAACGATTATATGCAAAATTCTGCTGGTTACTCTGATCTAGTAAGAGGAACTAAAGAAAAAGAATTACAAGACTTAAACAAGCGTATCGAAGACTTTAAAGGTCAGGCACAACAGGATTATCAACGTAAATATGGCGAATTGTCTCGTCCTATTTACGATAAAGCAAAAAAAGGAATCGAAGCAGTTGCTAAAGAAAATGGCTATAAATATGTGTTAGATACAAGCACAGGAAATGTTTTATATACTGAATCTGCGGATGATATATTAGCGTTAGTGAAGAAAAAATTAGACACTATGCCTGCTGCTGTTATCCCTGGAGCTGGTAATGCTCAAAAAACAACACCAAACAATACTCCAAAAACAACTCCTAAATTGGGAGGTAAATAATTATTTTGTTCAAATAAAGCCCATTCGTAAATATACGGATGGGCTTTTTTGCTTTTAACCATCCTATGTTAATAATCAATTTGAGTTTTTGTTAAAATTCTGAATAAATATTTCAAATTTGATAAAAGGATATTTCATGATTTGAAATTGAGTTTAACTATTTTATTATGAGAAAATTAAAAATTATTGCATTATTTATTTTGAGCTTAACGTTTAATCTTTTGGTTGCGCAAACCAAAGATCTAAAAGAACAAGCTGTTTATGCTTTTGATAATAAGGATTATAAAACAGCTTATGAATGTTACGACAAATTATATGCAGAATCTCCTAAAAATTTGGAATACAAATTTCGTTTAGGTTATTGCTCAATTCGTTATCCTGAGAAAAAAGCCAGAGCAATTGAGATTTTTGAAGACATTAAGCGTACGGATAAATCTCCTGAAGTAGATTATTATTTAGCAAAAGCCTACCATTTAAATTATCGATTTGATGATGCGATCATTTTGTATAACGAATTTTTAGCTGTTAAAAGAGAAAAAATAAGTGAGGAAGAACAGGTAATGATAAACGATGCAACTTTAGGATTGCAAAATTGCAAGAACGGAAAAGAACTAATTGCTAAAAAAGTTATTGCCGATATTAAAAATATGGGCGAGCCATTAAATACATTCGAAGACGAATACGTTCCTGTTATTTCGATGGATGAATCTGTATTGATCTATACTTATGTTGGGAAAAACACAACCGGTGGCAAGCTAAATGATGATTTAAAGCCGGATAATGATGAAGGTTATTTTCACGAAGACGTTTACATCGCAAAGAAAACAAACGATTCTACTTTTAGTGCAGGTGTAAATATTGGAACAACTATTAATACCATGGGGAATGATGCACCAATTGCATTATCACCTGATGGAAGGATGTTGTTTACATATACCAGTACTGATAAAGATAAAGGAGACATCTATTTAAGTACCTTAAATGGAGAAGAGTGGAGTAAGCCGGAAAGACTAAATAAAAATATCAATACCTCAGAGTGGGAAGGAAGTTGTTCTATTACTTCTGACGGCAGATATTTATATTTCGCATCTGAACGTGAAGACGGATTAGGTGGAAGAGATTTATATGTGTCAGAAAGAGTAAACGGTGATTGGGGTCCTGCAAAAAATTTAGGCCCAAAAATTAATACACCTTATAATGAAGATGCACCATTTATCCATCCGGATGGGATTACTTTATTTTTTAGTTCAGAAGGTCATAAAAGTATTGGAGGTTATGATATCATGTATTCTGTAAAACAGGAAAATGAATGGATCGAACCATTAAGTATGGGAATTCCATTAAATACAACGGAAGATGATAGATATTATGTAATTAATGCAAAAGGTGATGTTGGATATTTCTCTTCTAACAGAGGTGGAGCAGGCGGAAAAGGCGGGCAGGACATTTATTGCGTTACTCCCGGAATTTTAGGTGAAAAACCTGTATTAGCATTATTAAAAGGAAAAGTGTATGCTAATGATGAGGTTGTAGAAGCTAAACTTGAAGTAATAAAACTTGCAACTGATGAAGTGGTTGGGCCATATTATTCTAATTCAAAAACAGGAAAATATTTGATGGCATTATCGCCAGGAAAAATAAAAGTGAAAGTTATTGTAGAAGGGTATGAACCTATACAGGAAGAATTTGATATTGAAAAATTGACAAAATTCCTTGAGATCAGAAAAGATTTTTATGTTTACTCTGCTGATTTTGCTCACAAACCAACGCAACGACCAACCAAATTTATTTTGGATAGTATATTAGGTAATACACCAACGGATTTGACATTTAAAAATGATGTGTTTAATAACAGTAATGTTGTGGACGCAAATAGCCCTCAAAAAACAACGGTTAATACTCCTACAGTAGCAGCTACATCTGTTGTTCCTTGTGCTGGTTCACCAATTCCTGATTTTTCAAACATAAAAGGAAAGTCATTGAACGATCCTGCTGTTTATAAAAAATTCCTCGAGATTGCCGGAGCAACTTGTGCTGAAGGAATGGTGTTTAAAGTGCAGATTGCAGCATACAGACATCCTGAAAATTATAAATACGATCATTTAAAGCAATTTGGTAAACCGGAGATCGTAAATTATCCTGATGGCATCACACGCTTCACGCAATTCCAATTCTCAACAGTTAAAGAAGCGGAAGCAGCGCGCCAAAAAATTATTGGAAAAGGTCAGAAAGATGCCTGGATCACTGCATTCATTAATGGAAATCGTTATACGTTAGAAGAATTAATTATGGTTGACTTTATGGGTAAAGCCATTAATTAAGATCTTAAGTTATTGAAACAAAAAAGGCTTCTAAATATTAGAAGCCTTTTTTGTGTTTTATAATATTACTGAAATTTATTTTTTGGCAGCTGCATATAACTCAGCAACTTTTGTCCAATTGATCACATTAAAAAATGCAGCCATGTAATCAGGTCTGCGGTTTTGGTAGTGTAAGTAATACGCATGTTCCCATACATCCATTCCTAAGATTGGTGTTCCTTTGCAATCAGCAATATCCATTAATGGATTATCCTGATTAGGAGTAGAGCACACGCATAATTTGCCTTCTTTTACACATAACCAAGCCCAGCCTGATCCAAAACGAGTAGCACCTGCAGTTGTAAAATCAGCTTTAAATTTATCAAAGCCACCTAAGTCTGTTTCAATAGCTTTTGCTAGATCGCCTGTTGGAGCACCACCTGCATTAGGAGCCATGATCGTCCAAAATAAAGAGTGATTGTAATGCCCACCACCATTGTTACGAACAGCCATTGGGTATTTTGAAATGTTTTTGCAAATATCTTCAATGCTCATTTTTTCAGCATCAGTTCCTGCAATTGCATTATTTAAATTTGTTACATATGCCTGGTGATGTTTGCTATGGTGGATCTCCATTGTTCTTGCATCAATATGTGGTTCTAATGCAGCGTAATCATAAGTTAATTTTGGTAATTCGAATGCCATGATTTTATGTTTTTAGGGTTTATATTTGTTTTAATTGTGAAATTGTTTCTTTAGGATCAATACTGCCAAATACAGTGTTGCCGGCAACAAGTACATCAGCACCACAAGCTACTAATTTTTTATAGTTATTCATATCTACACCACCATCTATTTCAATTTTTGCTAGCGATTTTTTATCTTCTATTAATTTTTTTAAAGCTATTACTTTATGAAAAGTGTTTTCAATAAACTTTTGTCCGCCAAATCCGGGGTTCACACTCATTACACATACCAGATCTACGTCAGCTATAATGTCTTCTAATAAGTTAATGGAAGTATGAGGGTTAATAGCAACACCGGCTTTCATCCCGGCATTTTTGATATTTTGAACAGAACGGTGTAAATGATGACAAGCTTCTAAGTGTACGGTTAATGTTGAAGCACCGACATCTTTAAAGGCTTGTGTATAACGATCCGGATCAACGATCATTAAATGAACATCTAAAGGTTTTTTAGCATGTTTTTGCAAAACTTTCATTACCGGAAAACCAAAAGACATATTAGGAACAAACACGCCATCCATAATATCCACATGAAACCAATCGGCATCCGATGCATTGATCATTTCAATATCTCTTTGCAAGTTTCCGAAATCGGCAGATAAAACTGAGGGGGCTACAATGTGTGACATAGTGTGTTAATTATACCCCAAAATTATAAAAATTTACGCCTTAACCAGTAAAATATTTCAACAAAAAAAGGAGCCCCAAACACAGAGCTCCTCATTATTAACTAAACAGAACACAAACACTATCCTAAGTAGCCTTTTAAAACTTTGCTTCGTGAAGCATGCTTTAATCGGCGTACAGCTTTTTCTTTGATCTGACGTACACGCTCTCTCGTTAATTCAAATTTTTCTCCGATTTCTTCTAGCGAATGAGAATGTCCGCCACTTAATCCATAATATAATCTAACTACATCGGCTTCTCTTGCTGTAAGGGATGTAAGTGCTCTATCAATTTCATTGCGTAAACTTTCAACAATTAATTCATTATCCGGCGACGCTTCATGTTTATTTTCCATCAACTCATACATGCTACCGCCATCTTCCAGATTCCCTAAAGGCGCATCCATACTCATATGTCTGCCCTGATTTTTCATGGTTTCTCTAATATCTTCAGGTAAAATATCTAATATTTCAGATATTTCTTCCGCATTTGGCTCTCTTTCGAGCGTTTGTTCCAATTTGGCAAAGGTCTTATTGATCTTATTAATGGCGCCAATTTTATTTAATGGTAAACGCACAATACGCGATTGTTCGGCTAAAGCCTGTAAAATTGATTGACGTATCCACCAAACGGCATAAGAAATGAATTTAAAACCACGTGTTTCATCAAAACGCTGTGCCGCTTTTATCAAGCCCATGTTACCTTCATTAATTAAATCGGGCAAACTTAAGCCTTGGTTTTGGTATTGCTTAGATACCGATACAACGAAACGCAAATTGGCCTTTACCAGTTTATCTAAAGCTCGCTGATCGCCCTGTTTTATTTTTTGAGCCAGCACCACTTCCTCATCAGCAGTAATTAACTCAACGCGCCCTATATCCTGCAAATACATGTCGAGGGATGCGGTTTCGCGGTTTGTAATCTGTTTGGTAATTTTTAGCTGTCTCATGACTCAAAAATTAAAGTTTATAAGAAAAAAATGGTGCTGCATCGATAAAATCAGAACTTCATGCAAAACTCTATAATGTATACGTTAGATTATTAGAATCGTTACATGAATTTGAGTGAAAAACAATTTTGGCTGATTGAAACTTAAACTTGGCTTAGTTTGTTTTGTATTAAATGGTTCATTTGTTGAAAAAACGGAGCTTTATTGGGTAAAAAATCCCAATTCAGGCCTATTTATTTCCGATATTTAAAGCACTATATGTTACAGCACTTACGCATACAAAACTTTGCCTTAATTGAGCAAACTGATATTAAGTTTGATAAAGGCTTAACTGTTATTACCGGCGAAACCGGAGCAGGAAAATCGATCCTATTAGGAGCCTTAGGTTTAACATTAGGTAATAGAGCTGATGTGAGTTCCTTGCATGATAAAACCAAAAAATGTGTCATTGAAGTGCAATTCAATATTAAAGCCTATCAATTGCAATCGTTTTTTGCAATTAACGAATTAGACTTTGAAGAAGTAACTACTATAAGAAGAGAAATTACTCCTGAAGGTAAATCAAGAGCTTTTGTAAATGATACGCCGACTACCATTACTGTTTTAAAAGAATTAGGCGAACAGTTAATTGATATACATTCGCAACACGAAACTTTATTATTAAAAGAAACTAATTTTCAGTTTGAATTAGTGGATGCCTTTGCGCAAACAACCAATTTATTTACTGATTATAAAAAACAATACAATTCTTTACAAAAATTAAAAAAACAATTAGACGAGTTAACGGCTCAGGAACTTCAGGCAAAAAAAGAATTGGATTATTTTCAGTTTCAGTTTACAGAGTTGGATGAAGCAAATATTAAAGTTGGAGAACAAAAGCAATTAGAAGAAGAAAGTGAGACTTTAGAAAATGCGGAATTCATAAAAAGTAATTTATCTAAATCATCCATCGCTATTAATGGAGGCGATGAAAATATGCTATCTGCTTTAGCAATTATTAAACAACAATTACATAGCGTTTCTAAATTCGGAAAACAATTTAATGATCTATACGAACGCATTAATTCTGTGATTATAGAATTAAAAGAATTGGCCGCAGATATCGATCATTGCGAAGAAGAAGTGGTGTGTGACAATGTTAGATTAGAAGAAGTGAATTCGCAATTGGATAAATTGAATCGCTTACTTAAAAAACATGGCGTTAATTCGGAAGAAGAACTGCTTACTATTAAGGAAGAGATCGAAAATAAACTACAACAATTCTCGTCCTTAGAAGTGAGTATTGAAAAAACTCAAAAAGAAATTAGTGTATTAGAAAAGCAATGTAAAGTATTGGCTAAAGATCTGTCTGATAAACGACAAAAAGCTTTAGCCGGAATAGAACAAAACATTAAAGCCATGTTGGCCAGTTTATCAATGGCAAATGCGCAATTTAAAATTGATCTGAAACAACAGGATAATTTATCGGCAACAGGTATAGATACGATCGCCTTTTTATTTACAGCCAATAAAGGAGCCGAATTTAAAGAGCTTCATAAAACTGCTTCGGGTGGAGAATTATCACGTTTGATGTTATGTTTAAAAGCACTGTTAGCAGAGCGTACAGAATTGCCAACCATTATTTTTGATGAGATTGATACCGGAGTGAGTGGCGATGTGGCTGATAAGATCGGAAACATTTTAGATGTGATGGGAAAAGCAATGCAGGTTATTGCTATTACACATTTACCACAAATGGCCAGCAAAGGCAACAATCATTTATTTGTTTATAAATCCGATTCAAAAGATAAAACGACCTCTAACATTAAATCATTGAGTAAAGATGAGCGTGTAGGGGAGATTGCTAAAATGTTAAGCACAGGTACTCCAACAGAAACAGCACTTAAAAACGCCAAAGAATTATTGAATGTATAGTTTTTACTAAAAAATCAGTTAAATTCAACGTAATAATGCGCGACTTTCTAAACCTTTTAACTTTCTAAACTTTTCGTATTAATCGTATATTTGCACAACTAAAAAACACAAACAATATGGCTTACAACTTATTAAAAGGAAAACGCGGAATCATTACCGGAGCTTTAGATGAAAATTCTATTGCCTGGAAAGTAGCACAAAAATGCCACGAAGAAGGCGCAACCTTTACATTAACCAACGCGCCAATTGCGATGCGTATGGGCGAGATCAATAAATTAGCAGAAGCAACTAATTCTAAAATTATTCCTGCCGATGCAACAAGTATGGATGATTTGACCAAACTTTATACCGATTCAATGGATATTTTAGGTGGTAAGATCGATTTCGTATTACATTCAATTGGTATGAGTGTGAACATTCGTAAAAACATTCCTTATACTGAATTGAATTATGAATTTTATAATAAAGGAATTGATGTATCAGCTTTATCATTTCATAAAATGTTAGCGGCTGCGCATAAATTAGACGCGTTGAACGAACATGCTTCGGTAGTGGCTTTATCTTATATTGCTGCCCAACGTACGTATCCTTTTTATACAGATATGGCTGACATTAAAGCAATGTTAGAGAGTATTGCTCGTACATTCGGTTATCATTATGGTAAACAAAAGAAAGTACGTATCAATACGATTTCTCAATCACCTACTAAAACTACAGCCGGTGGTGGTATCAAAGGTTTCTCTGATTTCTATACCTTTGCTGATCTGCAATCTCCATTAGGAAATGCAAGTGCTGATGATTGCGCGGCTTATACCGTAAGTTTATTTTCTGATTTAACACGTATGGTTACTATGCAGAATTTATACCACGATGGTGGTTATAGCTCTACTGGTATCAGTACTGAGTTGATCGAAAAAATTTCTCAATAAATAATTAATACAAAGCCTGAATTAATTCAGGCTTTGTTGTTTAAATCCATTATCCATTTAATTAATGCCATCATACAGTTTAGATAATACTTCTGAAGAGCATTTTGATTTTGATGTTTTCTCAATTACAACTACAGAAAGCATTTACAGAGTTATTCATGTACTGAATGATGCCATGAATATTGATCTGCAACTCAACGATCTGTTGGATTACACGCATAAAGAAGGACAGGATTTCTATTTCCCTGTTTACACGTTTATGCACGAAGAATTGAATATTGAATTTAATTTATTGCCTAATCAAACGTCGTTTCAGCCACCCTACAGCAAACAGCAGCAAGATCCTGTGGATTTATTTGGTGGGGATGTTGAACATACTACCAAGCTTATTCCTGAACTGGAAAACGCTGATTTTTATTTACTGGTGAAAGGAGATAACCGTTACTTGCATACACATACTATTTTGAAGGCAATGCAAGGTATCGATTCGTTTCAGGCAGTAGAAGAAATTGCTTTAGAGAAATTAAAAGACAAGAAAGCAAAAGGTAATTTATTGTTTTAGATTTTTGATCAACCCAATGATCGCTACCAAACTCCAGGTGCCTTCTAAAATGATAAAAGGCAAAGAGTTTAATAAAACACTTCCGTAGCAGGCAAAAGCGCCACCAATAATATTTAGGATAAAATAGCTTTTACTCGTATCATTTAAATACTTGAATGTATTTAAAAAGAAAGCCAGTAGAATTAATGAAACTCCAATGGTGCTGATAATGTCGGTGTAACTCATACGGATTTATAAAAGATGCCAATGCGTTTTAGATCATTCCAGAATTCGGGATACGATTTGGAAACAACTTCTGCATCTTCAATGACAATGTTTTCAAACACTAAACACAAAGGTGCAAAAGCCATAGCCATACGATGATCATTATAGGTGGCAATATAAAATGTGTTATTGGATGTTTGTGGTTCTGTATAGTTGTAACTTATAGAACTCAAGGTAACATCAATGTCAAAACCAAATTTATTCACTTCATTTTTTAAAGCTAAGATGCGATCTGTTTCTTTCACTTTAAGAGTCTGTAATCCGGTAAAGTTAAAAGATGTTTTGAGGGCAAGGCTTGTACAAACTACTGTTTGTGCTATATCCGGACAATCAATGAAATTGTAATTTAATTTATCGTCGACCAGTAGTTTTGTTTTAGATAGTTTTATTTTGTTATCTAAATATTCAGTTTCAACTCCAAAAGATTTATAGATATTAGCGCATACAGAATCTGCTTGTAAACTTTTTTGAAATAATCCTTTTAAAGTTAATTCGGTATTTAGTTTTGATAAAGCAATCAAACTGAAGAAGTATGATGCGGCACTCCAATCACTTTCAACGGTGTATTCTGGTTTTGAATAAGTATAATGAACAGGCTTAACTGTAATGATATTTTGATTCCAATCTACTGAGGCGCCAAATTCTTTCATCATATCAATGGTCATATTGATATAAGGTTTTGATACTACATTTTTTTCGATGGTTAATTCTAAGCCTTTTTCAAAATAAGGAGCCACTAATAATAAGGCGCTGATAAACTGGCTGCTTACATTGCCATTGATGATTGTTTTGCCGCCTGCAATCTTTTTTCCTTTGATTAATAATGGAGGATAGCCTTCGTTGTTCTTGTATGTAATGTCAGCCCCTAATAGTTGTAAGACCTCTACTAGTTCTTTAATAGGGCGTTGCTGCATGCGTTCGGAACCTGTAAGCTCCATATTTCCGGTACGAGAAGAAAGATATGCGGTTAAGAAACGCATATCGGTTCCTGCATGTCCAATATCAATAACATTAGAGTTATTGTTTTGAATAGATTCGAATGCATGTAACAAATGTTTGGTGTCATCAGAATCAGATAAATTGTTGATAGAAAAATTTAAACCCGAAAGAGCTTTGATCATTAACACTCTATTGCTAATACTTTTTGATCCAGGCAAACTGATCGTGCCTTGAATTGCATTGGTTGGTTTATGTAATTGTAGGTTCACTGGTTACAAATTTATAATTTAAATCCGACCGTTAAATAAATAAAATGAGAGCTAATATATAAACTGCTTGGTGCAAAATTTTCCTGTAAATACATTGGTGAAGTAGCATATCTAATTTGTAATTCGGCGAATACTGCATTTTGTTTAAGAGGAGTGTTTTTCTGAATGCCAATGCCCGCCGAAAAAAAAGAGCTGTTCATGCTGGAAAATGCCGGTAATTTAAAAGTGAGGCCTCCTCTTTTTTCAATCATATCTTCGCCATTATAAGATACTTTTAATTTATTATCTAATAGCCAACGGTAACAATAGCCGGCAAACAGATAACTTGAAAAAATACTATTGTTTTCTTTTTTTAAGGAATATTTTAATTGTAAAGGGAAATCCAGTTCATGTATCGTTAAATTATATTTTGCATTCATTGTTTTATTATAAAAACGAATACTATCATCATAAAAATAGTAAGAGTTAAAACTTAATCCATGGTACATATAATCAACACCTACCATAAAAAAACAACGATTGTTTTTGTCTAATCGTATTTCTTCTTTTAATGAAACATTAAAGGATAATTTTTGTTTAGCCCCCGAGGTATGATTTTTATTAGGTTTGTATAAACCAATAACCGGAGAAAAGCCTATACGTGTTTTTACAACCGGATTTTTTCGATTGTTACGTAATCTTTTTCCGCCATCTTCCTGAGCCGTGAGTAAAGCAACATTAGATAGGATGAATAATAGAAGAAAATATTTGAAGTAGTTTTTCAATACAGCAAATATACAATTAAGTTGTTTTTGCTTTATATAATGGAACAGTACTGCAAGGCTCACCATACATAATAGATTTAGCAAAAGGTCTTAATCCATTAACCAGTTCTACATAAGCATGTGTACTTACCGGTAAATTACCACATCCTTTTACAACAATACGTTGGTCTTTGTAATCTGAATAATTTATTTTTTGTAAAACTTCATTGAATAAAATAGTTTCGAGAGTTTCTAAATTACCAAAAACTATTTTTTTTGCATATGGTTCTAAGGCAATACTAATCAACATATAGGCCCAGGTTGGCACTATAGCATCTGCTGTGCAAACGATGGCTACATATTTGTCCTTGTATGCAGTCCAATCGTGTTGTTTAATATATTCTCTGAAATCTTTTTCTTTTAAAATCAATTCCTGAAAAAGTAAAGGTTTAATATCAAATAAAACACGTTCGCCTTTTGGATAATACTCTTCCAGATCAATTGTAATTAATCCGCTATTGGCAACTTTATTGATAATTTCTTCAGACATTTTTTAAAACTTTTTAATTTTTAAATTATCAATTTTTAATGAATGTTACATAAACCCTAATTCGAGTTGAGCTACTTCGCTCATCATATCTTTGGTCCAGCTGGGTTCAAAGGTTAGTTTTAATTCGGCTGATTTTATTCCCTGAACTAATTTCAATTTATTTTCTACTTCAGCCGGCAATGTTTCTGCAACAGGGCAGTTGGGCGAAGTTAAGGTCATTGTTATTTTTAATTCGTTCTCTTCATTCAGATCCAATTCGTAGATTAACCCCAACTCCCAAATATCTACAGGTATTTCCGGATCGTAACAGGTTTTGATCTCATCGATCACCCGTTGCATTAACTCTGTATTTTTAGTGATTATTATAGCACTCATTTTTTTAGAACTTGTAGTCTTTATATTCTTTTGTGAATTCGGCATCATCAATTTTAGGATTTACCTGTAAGTAATGATAGTCGTATTGTTCGTATAAACTTTTATCATCAAATATTTTTACACCTATTGGTAAAAAGTATAACTGATCGATGTACAAAGTTACGTGTTTTGCATAAGCATTCGGAACTTTTAAAACCTGACCTTTTTTCAAAATATCGAAATAATCATTTAGTTTAGGATTTACTTCCAGGATCATGTATTCGCTAATATGTAATTTTCGGGCAATAGTAGTAATGCTTTCGTTATTCCCCACGGTGTAGTTCTCGTATCCAAAATCCTTATTGTCGATAATGACCTTGTAACATGGTCGGTTATTATAACGTTCTTCCCCTTCCAATTTGAAATAATGGTCAAATTTATCATTTACTTTAAGTGCCATATATTCTACAACGCTTCCAAAATAATCAAAACCCATTTCGTTTAAGGTATGATGTTGATCTTGTCTCATTAAAAAGCCTAAAGGATCCAAACTCAGGTTCATAAAAGGAAAAGAGTTTGGCTTTACATAAGCTTTGTTGTGGTTCCAGCCACTGATCCAAAGCAGTTCAATGCCTTTAATGTATAAATAGATCTTTCGAGGTTTTCTGTTCAATTTCACAGAGGATTCGTAATGATTATAGCCTTTTTTACCACGTTCGGTAATTTTTAAGCTGTATTTCAACCGATCCACCTCTTCAATGGATTTAACCATTTTATAAATGATTTCTTTGGCTGTTAATTGATTTTTTTGCGCATGAAGTGCTCTGCTGTAAAATAAACCGGATATAACAGCTATATAAAGGAAAATTCTCGTTTTTGACATGGCCTGCAAAGGTAAAATAATCTTTAATACATTGTGATAAAATGTTAATTAATTGGTTGTTAATATTTTAGAAAATATGCCGTCTCTTTTATAAATTTATGAACAAAACATAGCTAAAAAACTGTACATTCGAAGTCCCTATATGGTACAATACATCCAAATAATAGATCTAATATCCGAGCTTTTATACAAGCACGATTGTGTGATCGTACCTAATTTTGGTGGTTTTGTAGCCCGTAATTACAGCTCTAGTTTTAGTAAAGGCAACAATTTGTTGTATCCGCAGGCCAAGCATATTTTGTTTAACAAAAACCTGCTTCATAATGATGGTTTGCTGGTTTCTGCTTTAATGGAGAAGGCCAATGTGAGTTATATAGAGGCGGATAAATTAATAGCTGATTGCAAGGATTACATACAATCTTTATTAACTGTTAAAAAGAGATTTGAACTCTCTAATATTGGGTTATTATATATTGATGCAGAAAATAATCTGCGTTTTGAAGCTAAAGCTGATGTTAATTTCTTGCTTGATTCTTTCGGTTTTGAGCCGGTATTAGCAACTGAATTAGTTTTAGAGGCAGAATCTCCAATTGTTACTAAACAATTTGAAGACAGAAAAGCTGTTGTTGAAAGCCCTGTTAAACAAAAAAGATCTTACATGAAAATTGCGGCTTTAGCAGTAGGTTTACCTGCCACTTTAGCCTTTTTGTTACTAGCTGCCGGATCTAAGCCAATGAAACCTTTATTGGAATCGTCTTTAAATCCATTTTATACTCCTGAAAAAACCTATACACCGGTTAATTTCGTTGAAAAAACAGTATTTATTAATCAAAGAAAAACCACTACTTTATTGTCTGATGCAAACGGATATGCTTCATTTACATTAACTGCTAATGGTCCTGTATTAGTAGCAGCAAATGATACCATTGCTAAAGTTGATAAAACAATGGTAACAAAACCTGTTTATCATGTTCCTTCTTCCGAAAAATTTGATGGGAAATTCCAGGTAGTAGTTGGTTGTTTTGGTGTGGAAGAAAATGCCGAAAAATTAATTCGCGAATTAATGACCAAAAAAATTAAAGCAGGTATTAGTGGTACTAACGCTAAAGGTTTACATGTAGTTAGTTGCGGTGGCTTTAACTCAAAAGATGAAGCGAGTAGTTTATTGGCAAATATTAAAACAAACTATCCCAATGCCTGGGTAATGGCAAAATAAATTCATTCTTTCTGCGTTTCTAATTCATCATCCCCTTTTAATTAACCAAAATATAACTGAATAGTTTTATTTATATTCGCATTGCTTGAAGTATCTACTGGTAATTATATTTATTTTTTTTGGAGCAAGATCTTTTTTTGCTCAATCTGATTCTGCTACATATAATCCTAAACAAGAAATTGTGTACGATGGCAAACGATTTAGAGTATACAATAATTGGTTATCGGCAGGTGCAGGTGCTTCTTTTAATACGCAATGGCCAAAGGACGAAAAAAATATTGGCGCTGATTTCAGCTTTCATATCAAACAACAGTATCTCAGAATTGGGGGGTTTATGAGTGGAACTAATTTTCATGCTTCCAATAATTATAATGTTCATTTAGGTTTAGGGCTAAGAAAAGAAAAAGAAAAATATAATCTTTCTGCTTTCATCGGCCCCTCTGCATCTTATTTTAAACGACCCTTGAAAGATTCCGCAAATTATAATTTAGTGTCAGTGTATAACGAAGTTGGCGGTTATGCCGTTGTTGAGGCAATTTATAAAGTAACCTATGATGTAGGTATTGGCGGGCAAATTTTTTGTGATTACAATAGAGTACAAACGGTGTACGGTGTAAGATTAGTTGTTTATTTTTCAGGCGCTTACCGTGGTATAAAATATGGCCGTGTTCCAGCAAAAAAATAATTTAAGTAATTTTGATTTTATTATTGTTGGACAAGGTCTTGCCGGTTCTGTTTTGGCTATTTCATTGATCAAAGCAGGATTAAACGTGTGTGTGGTTGATGAACCAAAACTTTCCTTGTCTTCAAGAGTTGCAGCCGGAATTTGGAATCCGGTTGTATTTAAGCGGTTGACCAAAAGTTGGTTGGCAGATGAATTAGTTCCTGAGTTAATGGATTTTTATACCTGGTTTGAACTGGAAGCAAATTCTGTTTTGATTCAGCGCCGTCATATCATTAAACCATTTACCGAAGAGCAGGAGAAAAATTTGTGGTTGAAAAAAGCACAATCAGAAAATGAATTTTTGGATAAGCAGACTTATGAAAACCTTTCTGTCACAGCTCAACAGAACATTGCCTCTTACTCGAAAGTTTTAAGAGCAGGTAATTTGGATGTGATTCAGTTTTTAGAGCAAGCTAAAAAATATATACAAGCCAAAGGTCATTTTATTGAAGAGCGGTTTGATTTTGGGCAATTAAAAAACACAGATTCTACAATCCATTACCAATCGGTTTTTTCAAAAAATATTGTTTTTTGTGAGGGATATTTAATTTCTAAAAATCCTTTTTTTAGTTGGACACCTATGAAACCGGCAAAGGGGGAAGTCTTGACGATTGATTGCGAAGACCTGAAATTAGAGAATGATATTTTAAATAAAGGCATTTTTATCATGCCATTAGGTAATCACACTTACAAAGTTGGCGCTACTTATGAGTGGGAAAGTTTAGATGATGTGCCAACAGAAAAACGAAAGCTTGAGTTAGAACAAAAATTAGCTGCGGTTATTCAAACACCATATACAGTTATTAAACATGAAGCAGGAGTGAGGCCTTCTGTGATTGATAGACGCCCAGTTGTTGGGAAACATCCCGAGTTAAACAATTATTTTGTATTTAACGGATTTGGTACCAAAGCCGTCATGTTGGCGCCTTATTTCGCAAAACAATTTGTAGGGTACATCAAGCATTCTAGCCCTATCCATCCCGAAGTGGATATCCAACGGTTTTCTAAAAAATAATTTTTTCTTTTCGTCAAAATCACCTAATTTGTATAGGTTTTAAATGACAACGATCAATTCAGATATTAAATTAATTGGAAGACGTGAATACGTAAATTTTCCTCAATTAGGAATCAATCAGGTTGAGGCTAAAATTGATACAGGTGCGTATACGTGCGCTATTCATTGTCGATTTATTTCTTTAGTAAAAAATAATGGTCAGGATTTGTTGCAGGTAAAATTTTTAGACAATAAAATCTATAGTTTTGATACGTTTACTAAAAAGAAAATTAAAAATTCTTTTGGCGAAATGGAAGAACGTTTTATTATTAAAACACTGATTTCTATTGGTCGAAAAAAAATTAATACCAGTATTTCCCTAAGCGATAGAGGGAATATGCGTTATCCTGTGTTGATCGGCAGAAAATTATTAAAAGGAAAATTCATAGTTGACGTGAATCAAATTTATACTAACGGTATTCGCTTAAATAAAATATTAAAATAAAAAAATGAAAATTGCTGTATTATCCCGAAACAGAAATTTATATTCTACTAAAAGAATTATAGAGGCCGGTGAACAACGTGGTCATGAAATGTTATTGTTAGATCATATGAAATGTGTGTTGGTGATCGAACAAGGACGCCCCCATATTTATTTTAATGGCAAAGAAGTAACCGACGTTAATGCTGTGATTCCGCGTATTGGCGCCAGTGCTACATTTTATGGAACAGCCGTAGTAAGACAGTTTGAAATGATGAAGATCTTTACTGCTGTTGAATCTCAAGCGCTTGTGCGTTCGCGAGATAAATTGCGCAGTTTGCAAATATTGGCACGTGCGGGATTAGGAATTCCTAAAACAGCTTTTGCCAGTTCACCAAACGATAAAGATATTGATAGTGTGATAGAAGCAATTGGTGGCGCGCCATGTGTAGTAAAGCTTTTAGAGGGCACACAAGGCATTGGGGTTATTTTAGCAGAAAATCAAAAAGCAGCGAAATCAGTAATCGAAGCTTTTTTGAAATTAGAAGCAAACATGTTGGTGCAGGAATTTATTAAAGAAGCTAAGGGCGCTGACATCCGCGTTTTTGTGGTAGACGGACAAGTAGTAGGGGCGATGAAGCGTCAGGCGAAAGAAGGAGAGTTTAGAAGTAATTTACACCGAGGTGGTTCGGCTACTGTTATACAATTAACACCTGAAGAAAGGTCAACGGCAATTAAAGCGTGTAAAAAATTAGGCTTAGGTATTGCGGGTGTAGATCTATTACAGAGCGATAGAGGTCCGTTAGTAATGGAAGTAAATTCATCGCCAGGATTAGAAGGTATTGAAGGCGCAACGGGAGTTGATATTGCCGGAAAAATTATTGAGTATGTAGAACGTAATGAATTTAATGCCCCTGGTCAGTAATTATGCAAGATTTCATTATTAACTCGCAAACGATCAGTCCCGGCGAAAACAAACAGATCGTCTTAAACTCTTACGAACTTCATACTAAAACAAAAATAGAATTACCGGTTTTTGTTTTTCGCAGTGAAGTGAAAGGTCCTACGATCCTTTTATGTGCAGGTATGCATGGAGAAGAGACCAATGGCATTGAAATTATCCGAAAAATAATTACACGTAACGAAATTAAGAATTTAAAGTGCGGTAGTATCATTGCTATTCCTGTAATTAACAGCGTATCTTTTTTATTTGGTAGTCGAGACTTACCGGATGGCAGAGATTTGAATCGCTGTTTTCCTGGAACAAAAAATGGATCTTTAGGAAGTAGAATTGCACATGATATGATGAAACACATCATTCCTTTAATTGATTTTGGAGTTGATTTTCACACAGGTGGTGCAAAGATCAGCAACTCACCACAAATACGTTGTGTGTTTGAATTTCCTGAAAATCTGAAACTTGCAGAGAAGTTTTCTGCCCCATTAATTATTGATAGTTCTTATCGAGAAGGAACTTTTAGAAAAGAAGCAGCTAAAAAGCAAAAACCTATTTTGGTATACGAAGGAGGCGAAAGTATGCGCTTTGATTATACAGCTATCAATGAAGGCGTGAATGGCTGTTTGCGTTTAATGAAGAGCTATAAGATGATCGATATGGATGTTCCCAATAATCCATCTGTAAAAATAAATAAAGATACCTGGATCCGTGCCAGTGTGAGTGGCTTATTTCATATGAATGCTATGAACGGAGCTTATGTTTCGAAAGATGATTTTTTAGGAGTGATCTGTAATCCATTTGGTGAAATAGAACATAAAATACTTTCTACTGCTGATGGTTATATTGTTGGCATCAATAATCAACCGGTGGTCAATCAAGGTGATGCTTTAATTCATTTAGGTATGGAATAATAAAAAAGCCTTTCAATTTGAAAGGCTTTTTTATATTTAATTTTTTAGTTTCACAATAATAAATTCAGTTCTTCTGTTTTTGGCATGTTCATCTTCCGAACAGGTTGGTTTTACTTTGCCTTCGCAAGCACAGTTGTTAAGTAATTTACTTTCTCCATAACCTTTTCCGCTAATTCTATCCTTTGCGATACCTTTCTTAATGATGTATGAAGCTGAAGCTTTTGCTCTGGCGTCAGAGAGTTTTAAGTTTGCTCCGGCAACGCCTCTACAATCTGTATGAGCACCTAATTCAATAACCATCGCCGGATATTTTTGCATTACTTCCGCTACTTTATCTAACTCTATAGCTGCATCTTTTCTGATCTTAGATTTTCCCAGGTCAAAATAAATAGGTTTGATGTCAATCATTTTGGCAAGATCCATTCCGACTTCAACTTTACCAATGGTTAAGGATAATAATTCATTCAATTGAATTTCACCTTCTTTTTTAATGTCATAGGTGAAGTTGGTTGTTTTTGTTACAAAACCTTCTTTTTCAATAGTAACAAAATACAATAGTTTATCGCCTATTTTTTTGTTGCTCAATGGTTTTTTATACTCTCCATTTTTTTCAGTTTTCACTAACTCAAATTCATTATTAGCAACCAGATCTTTAAATGAAATTTTCACACCCTCGATCCCATCACCTGTTTTAGCATCGTATATTCCGGCTAACAGGTATAAATTAGGGTCTTTTTCCAGATCAATTGTTTTTGTAAACTCATCTCCTTCAGGCGAAGTTTTAGTTGACATAGAATCTGTTAACTCAAAATATTTTTCTTTTGTAACACTTAATTTATAGTTAACGTCTTCTTCAATTAATGTTTGAAATTCGCCCTTTTCATCGGTCATAAACGAATCGGCATTTAATTTTATTTTCACTAATGGAAGCGGTGTTTGACTTTCTTTGTCTTTAATTATAAAATTAACTGTTTTGCCACGAGCCACTTTTCTTAGTACATCAACGGTATAAATATCATCGTTCATACCACCTGTTTTTCTATTAGAACTTAAAAAAGCTTTTTTACCATCTTCATTCAGGTTATAAGCAAAATCATCATGCTCGCTGTTTACCGGTTTGCCCATATTGTAAACTCTACCGGCTTTATCATCTTTCAATTTTACTTCGTATACATCCAATCCTCCCAAACCTTCATGACCATTAGAAGCAAAATATAAAATGTTATCTGCTGCCATAGAAGGAAAAATCTCATTTCCTTTAGTGTTTACTTTATCCCCCATATTTACCGGAGGACCCCAGGTGCCATCTGCGCCATATTTGCTGTACCAAATGTCCATTCCGCCTTGGCCGCCTAACAAGTCAGAGGAGAAGTATAACGTTTTCCCATCCGGACTGATTGAAGGGTGAGCAAAATTGTATTCATTATTATTGAAATTTAATTCGCTTAAAGATGTGATATTTCCTTCTTTAACTGTTGCTTGATAGAGGTGTAGTTTCTGTGTACCATCTGCACTTTTTTCTTTTTTCTTTACAGAGTTACGTGTAAAGAACATGGTACTTCCGTATTTACTAATACACATCGGTCCATCGTTATATTTTGAATCAACTTCTTCTAAAAATAAAATAGGTTTTTCATAAGTGTCATCTGTCTTTTTGTGTGTGATATACATTTGGCAATATTGATTACCTGTCCAGCCGTGTCTTTTTGTGATCCAACTTGTTTTTGTTCTTGATGAAGCAAAAAGGATCTGATCTTTTTCAAAGTTAATGGCTGAAAAATCATCAAAGGTAGAATTAAAGCCAACGGTGTCCAGTTTGTAAGCGTCTGCATCTTTTGAAAATTTTTGGAGATTGGATAAAGCTTTCGAAAAGGCCTCACCTCTGGCATCTAATTTACATTGAGCTAAAATCAGCTTAGCTTCTTCATACTGTCCATTCCCCATTAAGGCTTGTCCGTAAAGTAATTTTATATCGTCTTCGGCTTTTCCTAGCTTTACTAATTTTCCATAACACAATAATTGCCCTTTAGAATTATTTGTTAAGCGATAGCAGTCTCCTAAATTTGTTAGCACGTCAGTATTGGTACTGTCTTTTTTAAGAAGGCTTTCGTATTTAGGAATAGCCTGGCTATATAATTTTGAAAAGTATAATTTATTAGCAGCATAAATGGCAGACGACTGAGCGTTGCCCAATAAGGGAGCAATAATGCTGAATGTAAGTAATACAATAAATTTTTTCATATAAATTTTTCTAGATGTAGCGTTATCTATTTGGTTTAATAATTTTAAAAATACCTAGGAGTTGTTACTTTTTTCTCTTTGAAAGAAAATACATAACCTAAAGCAATTTCATGCGATCCCTGTGAATATTTTTGAAGTTTGGTTAATGAATAATCGTAAGAATAACTTACTATAAACTGTGGATTAACCTGAACTCCTAAAATAGCAGAAACGTCAGAACTGCTTCGGTAAGAAACACCTGCCCAAATTAAATTTTTAATTAAAGCATTTACATTCACATCATATTGTAAAGGTGCATTTTGTACCATTTTCACCATGGCTTGTGGTTTCAATTTTAAATTATCATTTATTTCAAATACGTTACCAATGGTTAAATAATAATGAAATTTTTGCACATCTACTTTTGTGGTTTTTATAATATCTCCTGTAGCATTGAATAAATAACTATCATCGATCATTCTTGGCACAGAAATACCTGCATAAAATTTATTTGTGTAATAATAAATTCCACCACCAAAATTTGGCGCAATTAAACTTGGTGTATTTTGTGATACTTGTATATCGCCTTGATCAGTTGATTTTAATTCAGATAATTTATTAACCTGATTATGAATTCCGGCCATTAAACCAAATGATAGTTGTCCCTTTGATCCTGTTTTTACTCGATATGCATAATTCAAGTAGGCTAAATTTCTGTTAAGTTTACCTATTTGTTCATTTAACACACTTAAACCTAAGCCCATTTTGTTATTCATGAGCGGCCCATGTATAGAAAACGTGGTTGTAATTGGCCGGCCCGGAAAGTTAACCCATTGTTGTCTGTGCAATAAATTTACAGCCATAGCATCTTTACTACCTGTATAACCCGGATTAATAAACATTTCATTAAACATGTACTGTGTAAACATAGCGTCGTACTGCGCACGTGAGTATAATGTGCTTAACACTATAACTGCAAGTATTAAAATTGATTTTTTCATGAGATTCATTTTAATTTTTATATCAATTAATATTGTAATACTACAAAACCATTTATAGGATCATTTTGTCCGTCCTCAAACTCAATGATATAATAATAAGTTCCTTGAGGGAGTTTGTTTCCGCCAATTGTTAATCCACCGGCGTTAGCAGTTCCATCCCAGGTATTATCATATGCCGAATTTTCATACACTGTACTTCCCCATCTGTTAAACACAGTGATTTTAACGGTACGGCCTTCAATGCCTCTCATTACAAAGAAATCATTTTTGCCATCACCATCTGGAGTAAATACTTCCGGTATAAATAATTCACCATCAGTAAATTCAACTACGGTTGGTGTATTTTCACCTAATTCATTGGCATTGCCATTATTGTTTGGATCAGGATCGTTACCCATATTAGAAGTGTCTTGCACGATCGTTCCTGCTGAGCTAAATCCAACGGCAATTGCACTATTTGTTACAGAGTGTAACGTGTCCGGATTAATGTTTAGTACTAATGTAATTGTTTGAACAGCTCCTGGCGCCAGCTTATCTATTCCGGCTAATAAACGAAGATCAGTTATGCCGTTATAAATTGGGTTTGCTGTTAATCCACCGGAAGTTGAAGGTCCTGATTTTATAGTATACGTTGCCGGTAATGGAATTGTTAAACTATCCAATACCTGAACATTTTTAATAGTATCCAGACCTAAGTTTTTAATAGTAAATACATAAGTCACATCAACAGTTTTATCAGACAATGGATTAGAGGCAGTGCCGCTTTTAGCTATTCCGATAGCGCTGTTAATGATTGAACAATCTACTGGAGTTAATGTAACTGTTACATCTGTAAAACAACCGTTAGCGCTAAATACTCTTATTGTGTATGGTGTTACTACAGTTGGGTTTACTAATGTATTAGTAATTACACCTAATGTAGGAATTGGTGTAGCGCTAGCATAATTAGCAGTTCCGGTATAAGTGGCAGCTTGTACAAAATCAAAATTGTCAGTAGGACCAAAACCTGTTAATGTTATTGTCCCGTCGTTATTAGAGACGGTTCCAGTACAAGTTGCAGGTGTTACTACAGCTGTGAAGCTTGGCACTACAGTATTAGTTCCAACAGTAACGGTTAGAGTATTGCTACAGCCGGTTATTGCGTCAGAAACAGTTACTGTATAATCACCACCAACGCTCGTTGTTGGACTTTGAACAGCAGACGTGAAACTTGATGGTCCAGTCCATCCATAGGTTAATACATTAGTTGTAGTTGATGTAGCTGTTAAAGTTACACTTGTATTACATCCTAAACTTCCGGACGATGTAGCTGTAAGATTAGGAATTGTTGTATTGCTCAATACTGTTACAGTTGCTGTTACGCTACAGCCGGTTCCCGGATCTAATACGCCTAAAGTATAATCTCCTGCAGCGGTTATGTCATTTGGATTTTGAACAGCTGAAGTATAAGAATTTGGTCCGGTCCATCCATAAACTACTCCTGGAGTTGTTGAATTTCCTAATAAACTAATGGTTGCTGTATTACATGTAATATCGCCACTTGCACTTGCAGTAACGCTTGTAGGGCCGGGTGTTACTATAACATCTATAGTGCCGCTTGCTACACAGGTTCCGTTATCACCTAATGCCGTATATGTTGTTGTAATGGTTGGAGTATCAGTTACGTTGGCACCTGTTGTTCCATTTGGCATCCAAGTATATGTTGTAGCACCACTGGCAGTTAATGAAACTGTAGAGCCGGCACACAATGTAGTTGGATTAGCTGTTAATGTTAATGAAGGTGCATTTGCTACAGTTAATACGAACGTGTTTGTAGAAATACAACCAAAACCATTGTCCCCGTCAACAGTATATGTTGTTGTTATTGCAGGAGCATCTGTTATTGTACTTCCTGTTGCAGCTAATGGGCTCCATGTATAAGACGTGGCTCCACTTGCCGTTAAGGTTGCGGTAGTTCCGGCACATATAACACTAGGCGTACTACTAATTGAAATGGTAGGTGAGCCAACTACAACCGTGATTGTTTGGGTTGAGGTACATCCTATAGCATCATTACCGGTAACTGTATAAGTTGTAGTTACTGTTGGATTATCAGTTACGCTTGCTGTAGTTGCAGTAATAGGACTCCATGTGTAAGATACAGCGCCACTTGCATTTAATGTTACGCTACCAGCTGCACATAATACGGTTGGTGTTGCTGTGATCGATATGGAAGGAGCACTATTTACAGCAACATCTACTGTTTGTGTTGCAACGCAAACACCATTATCAGCTAATACTGTGTATGTTGTATTTGTTGCAGGAGTAACTGTTACACTTGCACCGGACAAACTACCCGGCATCCAGGTATAAGTTGTGGCGCCGCTAGCGGTTAATGATACAGTAGAATTAGCACAAACAATTGTAGGGTTAGCTGTTGCAGTAATAGTTGGACCATTAGTAACTGTTAATACAAAAGTATTTGTAACAATACAGCCGGCACCATTATCACCTGTAACGGTGTATGTTGTTGTTGTAGCCGGAGAATCTGTAATTGTACTTCCGGTTGCTGCTAATGGACTCCATGTATAAGAGGTAGCTCCGCTTGCTGTTAAGGTTGCGGTGGTTCCAACACATATTACACTTGGTGTACTACTAATCGAAATGGTAGAGGTATTAACTACTACTGTAATAGTTTGAGTAGAAGTACATGCATTTCCATTATCGCCTGTAACTGTATAAGTTGTAGTTACTGTTGGGTTATCTGTTACACTTGCCGTTGTTGCAACAATTGGACTCCAAGTGTAAGATGTTGCACCGCTGGCATTTAATGTTACGGTACCGGCTGAGCATAATACAGTTGGTGTTGCCGTGATCGATATTGAAGGCGCTGAATTAACATTCACTACTACTGTCTGAGTTCCAATACATCCGCTGCCGTTATCCGCATTTACTGTATATGTTGTTGTAATAGTTGGCGTAACGGTTATGGAGTTGCCGCTAATGGCTCCCGGGTTCCATGTGTAACTTGTAGCTCCTGTAGCACTTAGCGTTGAAGCAGAGCCGGAACATATTGTTGCGTTTGAAGCTGATGCTATTACTGTTGGAGTTGAACCTACTGTTAAATTAAAAGTTATCGTGTTTGTACAAGATCCTAAAGTTCCTATTATCGTATATGTAGTAGAAACAGTAGGAGTCACAACAACAGTTCCGCCAACTAATGCTCCCGGATTCCAACTATAAGTTGTAGCTCCACTTGCGGTTAACGTTGCTGAACCGCCACCACAAATAGCCGTAGGGTTACTGATGGCAGTTATTGTTGGTGTTGGATTCACCGTAATTTGAATTGTATTTGTTCCCGAACAATTACCACCTGAATTTCCTAATACAGTATAAGTGGTAGTTACACTAGGTGTAACGGTTACACTAGATCCTGTTAAAGCACCCGGGTTCCAGGTGTAAGTTGATGCTCCCGAACCGGTAAGCGTTACGTTACTGTTAGCACAAACAACACTTGCCGAAGAACTGGCACTAACGGTTGGTGTTGGATCAACAGTAATGTTAATTGTTGCACTTGAAATACAAGTTCCGTTAGCACCATCAACAGTATAAGTGGTAGTTACACTAGGTGTAACGGTTACACTAGATCCTGTTAAAGCACCCGGATTCCATGTATAAGTTGTAGCGCCTGATGCCGATAACGTTGTACTGCTTCCTGCACAAATCGTATTAGAAGAAGCACTGGCAGTTATGATTGGAATAGGAACTACTGTTAAGTTAATCGTTCCTGTTCCGGTACAGCCAATTGCATCATTTCCGGTTATGGTGTAAACTGTAGTGACACTAGGTGTTACAGTAATGCTTGTTCCGGTTAATGCACCTGGATTCCAGGTGTAAGTAGTACCACCGGATGCGGTTAAGGTAGCCGAAGCTCCTGCGCATACTGAGGTAGGATTACTGACAGCAGTAATAGTAGGAGTAGGATTTACAGTGATAGTAATAGTATTAGTTGAAGTACAATTTAAAGTATTAGAGCCTACAACAGAATAAGTAGTAGTTACACTAGGCGTAACGGTTACACTAGATCCTGTCAAAGCGCCCGGGTTCCAGGTGTAAGTTGATGCTCCAGAACCGGTGAGCGTTACAGTGCCATTAGCACAAACAATACTTGAAGAAGAACTAGCACTAACGGTCGGTGTTGGATTAACAGTAATGTTAATGGTAGACGAACCAATGCAGGATCCGTTAGCGCCTGTTATCGTATATGTGGTTGTTACTGTCGGCGTCACATTTATTGTTGTTCCGGTTAAAGCTCCTGGATTCCATGTGTAAGTTGTAGCACCTGATCCTGTTAAGGTAGCACTTGAGCCCGCACAAATCGTATTTGAAGAAGCAGTTGCTGTAACCGTTGGATTAGGATTTACAATTAAATTTAAGGTGGAAGTTCCTGTACAACCTAATGCATCAGTTGCAGTTACGGTATAAATTGTAGTAACCGTTGGTGTTACTGAAATTGTGTTTCCTGTTAAAGCGCCAGGATTCCAGGTATATGATGTTGCCCCGCTGCTTGTTAATGTTGCTGTATTTCCAGAACATAGAGTAGTAGGATTACTGCTAGTAGTTAGAGTTGGAGCAGGATTCACACTGATAGATATTGTATTACTTCCTGTACATCCAAAAGCATTAGTACCTGTAACAGAATAAGTAGTTGTTACAGTAGGCGTTACATTAACCGTTGCTCCTGTTAATGCTCCCGGATTCCAGGTATAGCTGGTAGCACCTGTACCTGTAAGCGTAACACTGCTTCCGGCGCAAATAGTTGAGGAAGAAGCACTAGCAGATACAGTTGGAGCAGGGTTTACATTTACAGCTATTGTTTGATTAGTTATACATCCGGCGACGCTTTCTCCGGAAACAGTATAATTTGTACTAATTGTTGGACTTACAGCAACAGTAGAACCTGTTAAAGCTCCTGGATTCCATGTGTAACTAAAAGCACCGGTACCCGTTAACGTTGTTGTTTGACCGGCACAAATAGTTGTAGGGGATGCAGTGGCTGCTACTATCGGATTTTTGTTTACTGCTAATACAAGAGTTTCTGTAGCTACACAACCTATGGAATTAGTTGCTACAATAGAGTAAGTGGTTGACACGGATGGACTAACGACAACAGTTGCGCCAGTTAATGCACCAGGATTCCATGTATAATTAGTAGCGCCAGTTGCAGTTAATGTTGAATTGAATCCTACGCAAATAGCAGTTGGATTACTGGTAGCAGAAATAGTAGGAGTAGGAGATACATTAAGAGTAAGAGTTGTAGTATTGGTACAACCGCCGATGTCAGTACCTGTAACGGAATAAGTAGTAGTAATGGTTGGAGTTACATTCACGGTAGCTCCGGTTAAAGCTCCCGGACTCCAGGTATACGTGTTAGCA
>JAKFDE010000014.1:0-1619 GCA_036676295.1 Bacteroidia bacterium
CGCGGTCCTGTTTCAAGTACGAAATTAAAACCTGTCATCCCGAATGAATATGAGGGAAATATTGCATAAGAAAACAAGCTTCCATTGTACCTGATGGAGAGTTTTCTAATAAAAACTGCCCTACCATCCAAAAAACCGATAACCAATCAACTAAAGTGCTTATGGCAGGGGATCCCGGATCAGGTCCGGGAAGAGTAAAATTGTAGTAATAAGTTTCATGTTTTATAGTCCACCCCTTTGTCCCACGCGGTCATTTTCTTATTTTCGTCCTTGGTTTTCTGTATCAATAGAATCATTCCCTTCCAGTTTATCGATGAGTTCGGAAATTTCTTTTTTCATAAAAAATCCGACCATCCTTTTAAGCTGGTTTAGCATTTGAATAGCAGCCTTGATCTTTTCCTTATCATCCATGCTGTAAAATTATACTAAAAATATTAGTAAATCAATAGTTCTGAATTTTGTAATTAAAATTCAGAACTTATATTTGAATGATGAAGATTTTGATTTTGCTTGCAGTTGTATTTATAATAATAATTATGCTGATCAGGTACAGAAATTCGTCCTGATTAACAGGGGGATTTAATTACATTGTCCGAGTGCAAACCATATTAAGGCAAATATTACGATTGTTCCAAGGCAGCCGCCGCCAAGTTTTTGGGCACCGTATCCAGCTATTATTGCGCGAAAAAAATTGTTCATAGAAATAATTTTAAGGTTTTTAAGTTTAGTATTTGATTAAACGGTAAAGGTTGAAAAAGGTTTGAGCAATCCCTGTTCCATAAAATTGTTCTTAAATTAAAAATTCAGCGAATGGTTGCTATTTATTTTAATTTAATTAATTTTAAATCTCTTTTTGAAAATGCTCCGTTTAAATAGGATGGAGGAAAGCCTGGGGGATGCGGATTGCATTTCACCTTAAATTTTTATGATGGCCAAACGTATATTGATTTGTGATGATGATGAGGATATTCTTTCTATATGTACCTATATATTAGAAGAGAATGGTTGGGAGGTGCACACACGCAATCATTGTAAAAATATAGTAGAAACCGTGCAGGAGATCAGTCCGGACATTATTTTAATGGATAACTGGATCCCCGATATAGGCGGTATTAAAGCTACTCAGGCTATTAAAGGAGAGGCCGGACTAAGTCATATCCCCATTATTTATTTCTCTGCGAATAATGATGTTAAAGCATTGGCACAGGTGGCCGGTGCAGATAATTTTCTCGCTAAGCCCTTTGATATAGAGGAACTGGAAAAGATGGTTTCCAGTGTTCAGATCCGTTAATTGCGTATTTTTATTTCTTCTTTTTCCGAATGTTGATAATATAATCAACTGATCTTCATTGTATTGATAATTTCAAATGTCTGATTTTATCATCTTATTCACAATAGAGCGTATATTCGTGTTCCTAACCAAAACGTATAAATATGTCGGCAGAAGTAAATATTCCGCGTCTTGATCTTAACGATTATATTCACGGAACACCGGAGCAGAAAAAACAATTTTCTGATAATATAGGCAGAGCCTTTAATGAAACAGGTTTTGTAACCATCGCTAATCATGGCATGACCAGGGAGCTGATGGATGAATTGTATGCCGAAGTCAGGAAGTT
>JAKFDE010000015.1:0-3555 GCA_036676295.1 Bacteroidia bacterium
TTATACTAATTTGCTTTAATAATTACGATTATGTATATTTGCTTCATAATTTTGAATATTATGAGCTATCGGGTAAATTTAACCAAGGAAGAGTTAGTTGATTTAAAACGGATAAAGCGTGAAGTCAAGGATAGTAAAATCCTACGTAGGTATCAGTGTTTACATATGTTGCACACAGGAATGAAGCGACAGGATGTAGCGGAATTATTAGATGTTTATATAGACACGATAACCGATTGGGTCAAAATCTATCAGTCAGTTGGGCTAGTGGCTTTGGGTGATTTGAAATATGATGGTCGGCGTCCATCGGTATTAGATGAGCATAAAGAGACTATTAAAGCGTATATCAAATCGACATCTGTTAACACCGTTTCGCAATTACAAGACTATATAAAAACCGATTTAAATTTAGAAATAGAACACAGTTGGCTTAGCCGATACCTTAAAAAAAACTCCATTGCTCTTATAAAAAAACAAGATTAATACCAGGTAAAGCACAAAGTGTTTGTGTTCAAAAGAATTTTATAAGCCTAATGGAATCCCTTTATGAATGTGCCTTGAGAAATGATAAAGAAGTTTTGTTGTTTTCCGACCCAATGCATCAAATACATAATGTTGAAAATGATTATGCTTGGCAGGAAATCGGAAAAGCAGGAACTAAAGAAATTTCCTCCAATACAGGTCGAAGAAGGTTGAATATAATAGGGGCAATTAATCCTGTGACTATGCAACCAACAATATTGCTTGAGGAAGAAAATTGTAACGCAGACTCAATTGTAAGATTATTAGAGACCATTAAAAAGCAATACTATCAGGCAGAAACTATTTGTTTAATACTAGACAATGCTCGATATCAAAAGGGAATAATAGCACAGAGTAAAGCAAAAGAGCTTGGAATAGACTTGGTATATTTACCACCATATAGTCCAAATCTGAATTTGATAGAAAGGCTATGGAAATTTTTTAAAAAGAAAGTAATGAAAAACAAATACTATGAAGATTTCAAAACATTCAAAATTGCCATAGAAAAATTCTTTGAAAATTTTAACCAGTACCATAATCAGCTATTAACCCTATTGAACTTTAAATTCGGAATTATTAAAGCAAATTAGTATAACAATATCCAACAGATAAAGAAAAAATGCTATTATTAATCTTTGAATTACCCCCTGTTTCTGTTTTATTTTTTTACAATTCTTTATTAAAACTTATAACTAAGACCCAAAAACAAACCGCTTAATTTCCATTTTTCATGTTCAAAAGAATTATCAATCAAATTCGATAAACCTAAATTATATTTTCCATCTAGTGAAAAATCTTCATCCAAATCAAATGATATTCCTAAATCTAGTCCAAAATTTAAGGTTTTCGAACCTGCTCCTCCATTTAAAAGCAATCCAAAATCAGGACCTGCTAACAAGCTAAGATCTTCCACTACTGAAAATTTAGCTAGAACTGGAATTTGAATTTGATCTAAATCATTAATCGAAACATACAACAATTCTGGCTGTACATGGAATTCATCTGAAACAGCAATATCTATAAATCCATCTGCATAAAAACCGGCTTGACTATCTGTACTGGATACCCAACCGCTTCCTAAATCAATTTTCATCTTTGAACTCGAAAAATCAACACCCGCTTTTAATCCAAATTTGGTTTCTTGAGCGTTTACAAATCCGAAAACCAACACTGCCACAACTGTAAAAAAATTTTTTCTCATTTTTTTATTTGTTAAAATTATTAACAAATATATTTTTCCTGTTAAAAAACACAAAATGTTTCAACAAAATAAACAAAAAAAAAGAACTCCCAGCAGCAATTTTAAAAATAAAAAACAGAACAAAAAACTGTATTTCAAATCATTAAAAAAAATCAACTCACTAAATTTAGTGATATTTAAACAACAAATAAAACAATATTAATTTAACAAGAATTTTCTTTTTACGAACTTTCAAAAGTCAAAAATTTAAAATAAAAAACTATAATTATATAATAATTTGATGAATAAAGAGTTTTAAATTGCAACCTCAAAATAGACTTATAAACATTAAAATTAAACTTTATGAAAAAAACACTCTTAATTTCCATTGTATTATTAGCATTTTCGACGAACATCCACGCTCAATTGGTAAAATTTGGAATAAAAGCAGGATTAAATTATGCAAATTTAACCGGTAGTGAAATTCAAACGGATGCCATTACTAGTTACCACGCCGGATTAGTGGCAGAAGTTAAACTTACTGAAGGTTTTTCCGTTCAACCAGAGTTATTATACTCGACCCAAGGGGCAAGTTATAAAAATGCAGGAGAAGAATTTAGAAATGAATTAGGCTATTTATCCATTCCTATTCTAGCAAAAATCAGTTTAAATAAAGCAATCAGTTTAGATTTAGGACCACAAGCCTCATTCCTAATGAGCGAAAGACAAGAATTCGATCTTGAAGATTCTGAATCTTTTGAATTTGGTCTGGCTGCAGGCTTAGGACTTAAGATAACCAAAAGTATTTTCCTCCAAGGTAGATACGTTTTAGGCTTAACCGAAGCTTCAAAAGATGCCCAAACCAAAAACTCTGTTTTACAAGTTTCGGCAGGAATTCTATTTTAGAATTAAAAAATTATTTTTATCAAAACCGTTCTCTTAATTAGAACGGTTTTTTTATTTTTACCAAAATATCTTTTATGAAATCGCCATGATTCAATTATCACAATTGAAAATCATCGAATACCAACACAAAATGGTATCAATGAGATAAACACGAATACAGAATGGCGTTACCATATTGCTTCGCCTGTTCGCTATCGCTCGAGTCCTTAAAAAAAACAAATATTATCTACATATGAAACTAATTATCATTAATGGCCCAAACTTAAATCTTTTAGGCAAGAGAGAACCTGAAGTTTACGGCAGCCAGACTTTTGAAGAGTATTTTACTACTTTACAAATAAAGTACCCTAATGTTGACCTTTCCTATTATCAAAGTAATATAGAAGGGGAATTAATCGATAAAATTCAGGAATTTGGTTTTTCTTATGATGGTATCATCTTGAATGCCGGAGCCTATACCCACACTTCGATAGGAATTGGTGATGCCATAAAAGCCATTACAACTCCAGTGGTTGAAGTACACATCTCTAATACCTTTTCACGCGAGAGTTTCCGCCACCAATCCTATATTTCCGGAAATGCCAAAGGCATTATTTTGGGTTTTGGTCTAAAAAGTTATGAATTGGCCATACAGTCTTTTTTATAAAAAAGAGCAAAATAAAGAGAGTCCAATTTATGAAAACTGGACTCTTTTTATTTTAAATGTAGACTTTCTAATTATAGCTATCGGGTTCCACATGTATTAACACATGTCCCAATTCAGGGATTTCTCTTCGCAAAGTATCTTTAAGCACGTGCGCTAAATCATGTCCTTCCCGGACTGTAATACTCGCCGTAACAATTGCATGAAGATCTACATGATATTTCATTCCTGATTTACGGATAAAACACTTTTCAGTACCTAAAATTCCTTCAACACCTGCCGAAACCCTTCTTATATCTTCAAT
>JAKFDE010000016.1:0-783940 GCA_036676295.1 Bacteroidia bacterium
GTTTTTGTATTGCTGCAAAAGCTGCTGGGTCCATCCAGTTTGGTATTTGGTTTTCCTCCTGTTGTTGCGGTGATGATTCCTATCATGCTGTGTATTGCATTGGGGATTTATTTGTTGAACAAGGCGCGTTAATTATATGCTAAAAGGACGAGAGTTATCAGATAGCCGTTTTCAGATAGATGCGTTGGATGGCTTGCGTGGATTGGCGGTATTAATGGTGTTTGTAAGCCATGCCAGCAAAAATCATATGAATTTACTGCCCGGTCTGGATTTATCGGGAATTGGTAAAAGTGGCGTTTATTTATTTTTTCTTCTCAGCTCTTTTTTGTTGACCTTGCCTTTTTTGGTGAAAGGTAAGGCGGCATTTACTTTTCGTCCTATGACTAATTATTTTCTACGGCGTTTCCTTCGCATTTACCCATTGTTTATTTTTTATTTGTTAACCTGCATTTTGGGAACTTGGTTGGTGGTTAGGTTTCAGATTGTAACACCCTTGGGTGGTATTCCCTTTGCGTTGAGCTGGTCTGAATTGTGGGATCACTTACTGTTACAAAAAGGTTACTCGGTAACCTGGAGCATTCCAGTCGAGTTTCGTTATTACTTTGTGTTGCCGTTGGTGGCTGCGCTGTATGTTTTTATTGGAAAAGCACGCTTATGGCTCTCCTTGGGATTTTCGGCATTGTTAATTGCTGCTACGCAATTCTTTTGGCCGCAAAGTAGCGTACCTCTCAACTCTCCCTACCTTGGTCCTTATCTCTGCATATTTTTAATGGGAGCTACCTTGGCCGTTGTTTATCACTGGTGGCATCGGTCCTCTTGGCAGAGCTCACTTTCTGTTCGGTGGTTGATTGAAGGGGGTGGATGGATATCTTTAGTGGTTATCGCACTTATGACTCCATTAGTTATATCGCTGTGGATGCAACAAGAAATTCCAGATACTTATTTTCACCGTCAATTTTTGCTGTATGGTTTGCTATGGTCGATGGTGTTATTGGCTTGTGTTGGTGGGCGTGGTGTGCTAGCGAAAGTTTTTTCATTACCAGTATTACGCTATCTCGGTTTTATCAGTTTTAGTCTCTATTTGTTTCATATAACTGCGATAAAGCTGTTCGCCACTTTTGCACCGGAGTTGCCCGGAGTAGCTTGGCTTGCATTGATAATGAGTATTATTATTGCGCATTTGACTTGGACTTTTATTGAAAAGCCTTCGGCAAAGATTTGTATTCGTTAACTTATTTCTTCTCTTTACCCAATAAAAGTGTGCGTGTTTTGCTGATTTTATCGTGCAAGGTTTGGCGCTCGGTGTTGGTGTACATCAACCAATAACCTGCGCCTACCAAGCAGAGTGATATTGGCGCGCAGAGAAAGCGAATAATACATTGCGCATAACTCGGGCAACTCAGGTTGTCGCTATTCACGATTTTCATCCGCCAGGTTTTCATGCCCAATGTTTGGCCGGATTTGTGCCAGAAATAACAAAAAAATAAACCTATTTGGAAGTTACAACTATGCTTACCGCGAAGCCTTTACCAGTTTAAAACTAAACCGAAATTTTTATCAGAACGATACATTTATTGGGGCATATGATCAGGATAATTACCTGACCTTTGATTTTAAAAATCATATTGCCAGAGCAGGTATTGATTATTACGCTAACGACAAAAACGTGATAGGATTTGTTGTAAGTGGTGTTAGCAACCGATTTAACCCTAAAGGAAACAATGTATCGCAAGTATATGACCAAACGCACACAAATACATCGAGGTTTGAAACACAAAATCGTTCGAGTAACAATTTACAAAATTACGCTGCCAATTTTAATTTGAAACACACTTTTGATTCAACAGGAACTGAAATCACCACTGATATTGATTATGCACATTATGGTAATAATACAGAACAAAATTTCACCACCAAATATTACGATCTAAATAATAACGAATTCCTAAATCCCTATTTACTTCACGGAGATCTGAAAGGTGGCTTAGATATTTATTCTATTAAAAGTGATTTTGTAAAACCTCTCAAAAAAAATTCAAAAATAGAAACCGGCTTTAAATCCAGTTATGTTATAGCCGATAATGATCTGTCTTTCTACAACAGAAGTAATGGAACTGATGTGTACGACTCTACTAAAAGCAATCATTTTATTTATCAGGAAAATATCAATGCTATTTATATCAACGCTTTTAAAGATTGGAAAAAATGGAGTTTTCAAATTGGATTAAGGGGTGAGCACACACATGTAATTGGTAAACAATTGGTGTACAATTCCAGTTCTGATACGAGTTACATACAGTTATTTCCAAGTGCTTTTGCCGGATATAAATTCAATGATAAGCATGGTTTAGAATTAAATTATAGCAGAAGAATTAACCGCCCTAGCTATGATCAGTTAAACCCTTTCAAATTTTACCTCGACCCTACTACCTTTAAAGAAGGAAATCCTTATCTAAAACCACAAACCACCGAATCTATTGAATTGACCCACGTTTTCAATCAAAAAATTTATACAACTTTAGGTTTTGGAAGAACCCACAATAACATAACCGAAGTCATAGCTCCGGCCGACGATCAACCTAAACTCACCATACAAACCAATAAAAATTTAACTAACGTAGATGTTTATGCTTTGAACATTTCTATGCCTATTGAAGTGACAAAATGGTGGTTTACGTCAAACGACATTAATGCTTATTATGCAAGTTATACAGGCAACATAGCACGCACCAGTATTGATCAAATTGGTAATATTACGTTTAATTTCAATTCAGTAAATACGTTTAATATCAATTCAACTTTATCAGCAGAGCTGAGCGGAAATTATAGAGCCAAAGAATTATATGCTTTTGAGAATGTATCTCCAATCTGGTCAGTTAATGCCGGTTTACAGAAAAAATTCTTTAACAATAAAGCCATTGTGAAATTGAATGTAAATGACATTTTTTATACAAATAAAGTAACCGCTAGCACACAATTTACCGGCTACAAAGAAACCTTTCACGTAACCAGAGATACACGTGTAGCCACTATTTCATTCACTTATAAATTTGGTAAAAATAGCGTAAGTCCTTCTCGCAGAAGACAAGGCGGCGCCGACGACATTAAACAACGTGCAGGCGGAAATGGAGTGGGTTAATTTAATTAAACAACATTAGTCAATAAAATCACCTCCACTTTTCGTCTCACGTTTTTGAATAATATCAATCTGTAATTTATTTTTATTACATTGGTATTATGTTTACTGAAATAGATAATTATGTAGCTAAATGCATTTCTTTAACAGAAAATGAAAAAGAATATTTCCATTCATTATTAAAACACCAATCAGTAAAAAAGAAAACCTTTTTACAACAAGCCGGTGAAACCTGCGGCTTTGAGGCATACATTATCAAAGGCTGTATCAAATCCTATTACATAGATGAAAATGGATCTGAGGTAATTTTGCATTTTGCTGTGGAGGATTGGTGGATCGGAGATATTGCTAACTTTTCAGGAAACAAAAAATCAACTCTAAATCTAGAAGCACTTGAGGATACTGAACTTTTAGTGATAAACATACACGACAAGGAAAAGCTATACGAGAAAGTTCCAAAATTTGAACGCATGTTCAGACTCATGATTCAACGAACCCACGAAACCATGATGAACAGATTGATTTCAACCATGGCTAAGCCTGCCGAAGAACGTTACCTCGAATTCATCTCAAAATACCCCACAATACCCCAACGTGTACCACAGCATTTGATAGCGGCTTATTTAGGCATCTCTCCAGAATTTTTAAGTAAATTAAAGGCTAAATTGACCAAGAAAAAGGATTGAATTTCTTAACCTAGGTTAATGCTTATCGTACTTTGTTTGACTTAACTTTGTACTACAAATACGGATCATTATCTAATTAAAAATACAATTATGGCAACAAAATCAATCAAACAGATCTATACAGGCACTTCACCTCACATGGTTGGAGATGGCTTTAGAGTAGCAAATTATATACCCGGAGTAAACAATTATGCAGGCAACGAATTAAGTCCGTTCATTATGTTGGATTATAATACACCTCATTACTTCCCTCCTACTCCAAATCGCAGAGGTGTTGGCGAACATCCTCACCGTGGTTTTGAAACAGTAAGCATTGCCTACGAAGGAGAAATCGAACATCGTGATTCTCATGGCGGAGGTGGTGTGATCCATGCAGGAGATATACAATGGATGACAGCTGCAGGCGGTTTAATGCATGACGAATTTCAAACAGAAAATTTCGCTAAAAATGGAGGGACGCAACACTTTATTCAGTTATGGGTCAATCTTCCTGCAAAAAATAAAATGGATACTCCGCATTATCAGGCTATCACCAAAGAACAGATCAGCCAATATAAAATTGATGAAAATGGAAGTGTAGTAAGAGTAATGGCAGGTAATTTCAAAGATGTAAAAGGTGCAGCTTCAACTTACACACCAATTAATATGTATGACATTCGTTTAAACAAAAATGCAAAAGCGAGTTTTGATGTGCCCGAAATGCATAATGCCATGTTATTAGTTACAAAAGGAAGCGTAACTGTTAACGGATCGCAAGTAGCTAAACATATGGACTTTGTAGTATTTAAAAACGAAGGCGAAACCATTACTATAGAAGCCAATGAAGACAGTATGGTGTTCTTTATTTCTGGCCAACCTATTAATGAGCCGTTAGCTCGTTACGGACCGTTTGTGATGAATACCAGAGAAGAGATCATGCAGGCAATAGAAGATGTGAATGCCGGAAAATTTGGAAGCATCGCCTAACTTAAAATAAAATAATATGGACAGAAAAGATTTTTTGAAAAAAGGCCTGATGGGAACAGGAATGTTCATCGCATCTGCAGCACTTGGCAATGTTATTAAAAATGACATTGACGAATTAAAAGAACTTGAAATTTTAGGATTTAATCATTTACCAAACACAAAATCAAACATTATGGCAAATACAATTCTTCATAAAGCAGAAACACGTGGTCACGCCAATCATGGCTGGCTCGATTCACATCACACCTTTAGCTTTGCAAACTATCATAATCCTGAGCGCATGCATTTTGGTGTATTAAGAGTTCTAAATGACGATCGCGTTGATCCGGGGATGGGTTTTGGCACTCATCCGCATGATAACATGGAAATTATTTCAATCCCCTTAGAAGGCGATCTAGAGCATAAAGACAGCATGGGTAATGTAGCGGTGATAAAACACGGCGATATTCAGGTGTTAAGTGCGGGAACCGGTATTCAACATAGCGAATACAATAAAAATAAAGACAAGCTTACTAAGTTTTTACAGATCTGGGTATTTCCTAATAAGAAAAACGTGACGCCACGTTATGATCAAATTACCTTGAACCTCAACGATCGTCATAATAAATTACAACAAATACTATCACCCAATCCAAATGATGAAGGTGTGTGGATCCATCAGGATGCCTGGTTTCACTTAGGCAAATTTGATAATAATTTTTCTACTACTTATAAAATTAAAAAAGCCGGTAATGGTGTTTATGCATTTGTTCTAAAAGGTGATTTCACCATTAATGGCCATGCTTTAAACCAACGCGATGGTTTGGGTGTTTGGGATACAGATAGTATTTCTATTAAAGCCAATTCTGCTGATGCTGAGATCTTATTGATGGATGTACCAATGTCGATGTAATCCTTTTTTAATAATTCTACATCATAAAAAAAGCCGTTAGATTTCTCTAACGGCTTTTTATTTTATTCAGTAATGATTATTTATTTACTACGAATTTTTTAGTAATTGCTTTTGCATCAGCAATTTTAACTTGATAGAAATATAAACCAGAACTTAAGTTATTTAAGTTAACATCAACTTTGTTGCTGCCAGCATTACCAGCTACAGAAGTAGCATATACTTTTTGACCAACAGAGTTAAGAACCACGATATCCATTTTAGCATTTTCATTTAATACAACTTCAATTGTACCATTTGTAGATGCAGGGTTTGGATAGAAGTTTAAGTTAGCTAAAGAAGAATTTTCTTCTTTGATACCAACACCTGTACTTGAAGTACAACCAGGAGTATTTACAGTAACTGTAAATTCAGATGCTGTGAACATCGCATCATCCATATAATAGTGATCAATAGAAATATCACCGTCATTTGAACCATCAGTACTTTTAGATGTTGTAGCCGGAATTAAGAAACTTGTAGAAGTTGGTTTTGCAATTCTTGGTGAAGAATAGAACCAATAAGATGAATATTGAAATTCAGACTTACCTAAAGACATATTTTTCTTACAAGTCATTTTGTTATTTACAACATCATAACCTTTCATAAAAATGTCTGGTAAAGTACTTACGTGTGCAGTAGGAACAATAGTTGAATCACTATCAGCCCAGCTATAAACGATATGATTACCATCAGTAGTACGAGAAATTTGTAAACGAGCATCGTAAGCTAAAGGCGAACCACTTGATAACCAGTTTGAGTTACCCACACCTGATGGATCAGATGCATCACTTGTAGGATCATCACAGCTTAAAGAGTCAACGATCATTGCATCCCAACCTGTAGCAGTTGTTTTGAAATCATATAAATATGTCCAAACATTGAACTGATTAGGTGAAACGGTATAACCTGTACTGTCATCCGGACCTGCAGCAACGTCATCCCAATAAGAAGATTGCATTGAACAGAATAAATGTAAATCACCGTTTGCATCAACAGTTGCTGAACTTCCTTCGCCTGGAGCAATAAAAGGTTTTGCTAAAACAGTATTATTTTGTGTAGCAAATAATCTATCATTAACTGCAGAAATAGTAGTGAAATCAAACAGAGCTGCATGACGAGCCCAAGTGCCACCAGCATCTGTAGTCTTATATACTAAAGGTTGGTAAGAGTTTTGTGAGGTTCCTACAGAAGCGTTTGCATCAACACCATAGAAAACCACATAACCTGTTTGACCATTCTCGCTCCAAGCCATGTTAGCAGCTGACCAGCTAATTGGATCTCCACCTGATTCTAATTTAAAATTAGGAATTAAAGAGTCAACTGTCCAGGTAAATGTACCTGCGTTATAAACTCCTTTATTGATCATAGCACCTCTCCATCCATAAGCAGCAACAGATGATACATCATTTACGTCTCTAGCAATATCACCTAAAACATAAACATTGCCGTTTGACGTAACTTGCATATCAGTACGTGCAAAATCTTGCTTTCTTTGAGTTGACGTTAACGCTAAGTTATCGCTATACTCCACATTACCGTTTGCCGTTGTTCCGGGCATAGATAATTGTTTTGATGCAAAGAACACACCTTGCCAATTTGAACCTGGATGCCATGGACCAGAAACTACTGCAAAAGCATTAGCCGGATTCGTATTGGCTGCAGGATTATACATTGCGCCTGCCGGGTAACGGTGAAAATTAGTAGCGCTTGTAGCTACAACAGTAGAATCCCAAGTAGAACCATTGTTAGAAGTGTATGCATAAGAAACTGTACCTGAGTTATAATTTGGAATACCTGTCCAAGTACTACCTTGGCGGTAAACAAATCCTACAGTGTTAATGTCTGCATTATACTGAACCGCTCTAGTATCAGTACTTGTAACTCCAAAAACATTTGCAGATCCACCGATTCTCTTGTATGGAGCACCAGCTGTTTTTTTAGTTTGATTAGCTACAGAAGAAGTTTGACCACTAACTTCTTGTGCTTTGATTGGCCTAAAAGTAGCCACTTTTTTAGCCTTTGGATTGGCGATGGTTCTGTGCGAGTTTTGCGCTAAAGTTGCCAGTGACGCAAAAGCTGCAAGCCCAATAAGTACTTGTTTTTTCATATTAATAAGTTTTTAATTAAACAACATTAACACAAACTTAATCATTTAATAATAAAAAACGAAGTGTTTTTTTGGTTTTTTTCTACAGAAACCCTACAAGTTTTTCGAGCTTAATTCCTCTTGAACCCTTTATTAATACAGTATAATTTTTTAGAGATTGGTTTTCAATAAATTGCATGGCTGCCTCACTGGTTTCAAAAAAAACAAATTGAGGAAAGTGTTCTTTTAATTCATAAAATAATTTACCAACTAACATTACATTTTCAATTTTTTCTGATGCTAAATGATCTAAAATTTTTTTATGCTCTTCAAAACTATATTCACCTAGCTCTAACATGTCACCTAATATGAAATATTTTTTTTCAAAAGGCTGTTTAATGAAATTTTGAACTGCCAAATTCATGCTGCTTGGATTAGCGTTATATGCATCTAATATCAATTTATTGTTTGCTGTTTTTTTTACCTGAGAACGATTCATTTCAGGTATATAATTCCTCAAAGCATCGTTAATATCTGTTTCATTAACTTCAAAATAACTTCCTACACATACAGCGCATAATAAATTCATGAAATTATACTGACCAAACATATGCGTTTTCACTAACGGTTGATTTTCCAATTCTCTCCCTTTCGTATTCCACTTAAACTCTACATATTCTGAATTCACAAACTGTTTACCATAAACATCAAACGCTTTATTATCGCCAAAACAAATTTTAGTAATACCGTTCGACATCTCCATTAACACTTGATCATTAGCATTAACAAAAAGTTTTCCATTTTTATTTTTAATATGTTTATACAATTCTCCTTTCCCTTTTTTTATTCCTTCTTCGCCACCAAATCCTTCTAAATGTGCTCTCCCGATATTGGTAATGATTCCATAATCCGGATCAGATAATTCACTCAATAAAGCGATTTCTCCCTGGTGGTTAGCACCCATCTCAACAATAGCTATTTCATGTTCATGTGTTAATGACAATAAAGTTAAAGGAACGCCAATATGATTGTTCAAATTACCTTGAGTTGCATAAGCATTAAACTTCTTAGATAAAACAGCAAACATTAATTCCTTATTGGTTGTTTTAGCATTACTTCCTGTAATCCCAATAATTGGAAATTTTAATTGTTGTCTATGATACTTAGATAGTTCTTGTAGAGCAACCAAAACATCAGCTACATATAAAATTGTTTTTTCATCGGCTATCTGGTCGTTATCAACTATAGCATACGAACAACCTTCTTCTATAGCTTTTTTAGCAAAAAGATTTGCGTCAAAATTATCTCCTTTCAAAGCAAAAAAGATGGCCCCTTTTTCCAACTTCCTGGTATCAGTAGTTATCTTTTGTTTACATTCAATAAACAATTTATATAATTCGGTAATTGATGCGGTCTTCTTCATGGCTTAAAAATAAAAAGCCCCTTACCAATTGATAAGGGGCTTTGAGTATAGTTTTCAACAGAGTTATTTACCCATACCTACCGGGCTACCAACTCTTACCATTGCACATCTAAATCCAATGTGAGCGGTTGATTGTCTTTGATCTAAATAACGACGAGTTCCAGGATTTAACCAATATGCTCTATCTCTCCAGCTACCGCCTTTATAAACACGAGCTTTGTCATTAATTAAAGATGTTTTTGCATATTCATACATTAATTTATCAGCTTTATCTCCATAAGCATCTTCACCTTGCTCATAATATAAACTTGAATTAACATCTCCATCTAAATAACTGATATAATCTGAAGTTTTATAATTTCTTCTTTCATCTAAATTATCCGAAGCAATAGCCGAAGAAACTTCTCTCCATTTAACACGACCCGGGATATCTGATTTACCTTCAGCTGTAACGTTTTTATTTCCGTTCATTGCATCAACATCATTAGGTTGACCATTCATTGTTGTTAAAACGCTATCTGTTACTTCCGTTGTTTCTCCACTCACACCATGTGAACCCGGAGGGTTAACTTTATGTTTGAATTTTTGGAAAACAGGGCCATCAATATTTGTAGAAATAGTATTATCAGTACTATCTTTTACCTGAGTTACAAATACATTACCACGGAAAGGGCGGAACTCATCTGCATCTGTTGCAGTATTTGCTCTATAAACGTCCATTACCCATTCAGAAACGTTACCCGCCATATTATATAAACCGTAATCATTTGGCCAATAAGAATAAACCGGAGCAGTTACATCGGCATTATCATTTAAGAAACCTGCTGTACCCATCATATCACCATTTCCACGAACAAAGTTGGCGTTGATCTGACCAATATATTTATCATCAGAGTTACGAATACCGTGACCGTTCCAAGGATAAATTCTTCTGTCAGTGATACGTTCTCCAACAGTGTTACCAATTAAGCCATAAGCTGCATATTCCCACTCAGCTTCAGTTGGTAGTCTGTATTTTGGTAAAAAGATACCATCTTCCATTCTAACATCTCTTTCTGGATTTTGTTCGTCAAATGAAGGTAATTTTTGTTTTAACTGACCTTGCCATTTTCCTGACAAATAAGCTTCTGTACTAAAATAATCCTGATCAGATGGATTTGGAACATGTTCCAATAACCCTTCACGAATTAAAATAAACTCATTTACACGATCAGTTCTCCAAGCACAATATTCATTAGCTTGTAACCAGTTGATACCAACTACAGGATAATCTCTGTAGGCCGGATGACGTAAATAATACTCAACATAAGGTTCGTTATAAGCTAATTTCTCTCTCCAAACTAAAGTATCTGGCAATGCTTTATAGTAAATATCCGGGAAAGTAGGACCAAATACACGACTTGTCCACCATAAATATTCCAGATATGCAAAATTACTAACTTCTGTTTCATCCATATAGAAAGAAGAAACCGTTACACGACGCGGAACATTATTCCATTCGTAAGTAACATCAGTTTCTGAACGTCCCATAGAAAAAGAACCACCTTCTATCAACACTAAACCAGGTCCGGTTTCTTGTTCTTCGTAAGGTACTTTCTCAAAACCACCATTATCCGGGTCATTATATGACCATCCGGTTGTGCTAGAACGCTCTGGAGCACAAGATACAGCAAGAACAGATAATATAATTGCTAGTGATTTACGGCTTTTAATGAAATTGAACTTCATGTTTTTATGTTTATTTAAGGCTATAACGTAAGATTAATAAAAAGGTTACAAATTATTTTTAGAAAGATGGGCAACTAATGGTTCGGTATTTCTTTTTCTTAGGGCGACACTCGAACTGAATTTGCATTGAAATTTCGTGTGAACCGGCAGTGTTACTTGCTAATTTAGAGATAGTTACATCATAACTATACCCTACTTTAAAATGATCGGTTTGTAATCCTAATAACACAATAAAGGCGTCAGAATTACGATACCATAAACCTCCAACAAAAGAACCACGAACAAAATATAATCCTAAATTAAGTTGGGTAAAGTTTTGTTGTTGCTGAAACAACACATTTGGCGATATATAAGACTCATTACCTTTTTCTAATGGAATAATTGCACCGGCATGACCAGTAATTTTCATTGGTAATTTAGCAGGCCCTTGTAAGCCCTCTTCTGGTTGAGTAATATGATTAGCTGCAAATCCAACAAAATAACGTTTGCTATATCCTAAAACCCCGGCTGAAAAATCTAAATTAGATTTGTTTTGAGAAGGAATAATTTCATTAGTATTCCAGACAAATCCTCTACGAGCATCAATCATATCGCCGAAATTTAATTTTGTACGATCTAATGATTTTTGAAAAAATCCTGCTTGTAATCCCATTTTAATTGAAAATTCACGGGTTACAGGTAATAAATATGAATAAACTAAGCTAGCACTAGTAGTTTTTAAAGTACCTCTGGCTTGATCATCTTGAGTAACTAATAAACCTAAACCACCGCTGATCGCATCAATGTGCTGATCATAAGAAGCACTATACGTTACATAAGTTCCTGAAATATTAGGCCACTGATTACGGTAATTCATACAAATTCGCGGGCAGCGAGCCGTTCCTGCAAAGGCAGGGTTTAAATATAACGGGTTAGCGTAGAACTGAGTAAACTGAGGGTCTTGAGCTTGTAAATCTTGCCAAATGCCAGTAATACAAAGGGTTATAAGTAGTGGTATAAGTTTCTTCGCCATGTAATTTTTTTTACTGAAAATCTTTTCCTAAAGACAAATATAACAGTCTGTTTTGAAAATAAAAATTTTTATGCAACAATATTTTATTTTCTTTGCCGTTTTTAGTACTATAAACATTTATAATCCTTGAAAATGCGATTTTCATACAAATTAATTTTAATAATACTACTCACTAACGGCTCAACTATTTTTTCTCAGATAGTTAAGCAATACGCTTCCAAAAATATAGCTTCTGCCACAAAAAATATTTTTTTAGAAAACACGCATCGTGATGTTGAAAAACAAAACTTACCTTATTTTTTACACCATACTTTTTTAAATGGCCCTTCTATTCCTGAATTTAAAATAGAGAATATTTTAACCAGAGAATTAAACGTAAATGAATTAGAAAAAATCTCTGAATTCAAACAACAGATCACTGCAAATTTTGAATCATCTGTATCATATGGAATATCATCTCATCAAAATATAGTTTATCAAAAAATAGTTCCTATTCGTTTAAATATTCAAAGTAATAAATATGAATATTTGGAAAGCTATACGCCTGTTTGGGATTTTGAAAAAAATACTAATTCAATCCCTTTATCATCATTAAAAAAAAATGCAAAAACTGCAACTGCTAATAGTTCGGTTTTAGCTACAGGGAAATGGTATAAAGTAGGTGTTACAAAAGATGGTATCTATAAAATGGACAAAGCCTTTTTGACAACTTTAGGGATTGATATAACTTCTGTTGATCCAAGAAACATTAGAGTTTATGGTAACGGTGGAAAACTAATGCCTGAAAAAAATTCTGTTTTCAGATATGATGATTTACAAGAAAATGCCATTTCAATTATTGGCGAAAATGATGGTGTTTTTAATGATACGGATTACATTCTTTTTTATGGTCAAAGTACAGATAGTTGGAAACATAAAGCTGGTTCAATTATGCCTTTTGAACACAACATCCATTATTACAGCGATACTTCTTTTTATTTTATTACAGCTGATTTAGGAACTGGTAAACGCGTTTTACAACAAAACTCTTTACCAAATGCGCCTAATAAAACAACCAGTACTCAGGATTACTTTGGATTTCATGAACTAAATGCCACTAACGTTGTCAAAAGCGGAAAAAATTTTTTTGGAGAAAAATTCGACTTTAATAATTCTTACTCCTTTTCATTTAATATTCCCGATGCTGTAATTTCAGATAGCGTATACGTAAGTGCAGGTGCTTTATCCAGAAGCGATATAACCTCATCGTACATGGTTAATTTTAATGGCAGTTCATTTACCTTTACCTGTCAAAACACAACGACAAGCTCTTACATAGCGCCTGTAGGCTTTCCTGGATATGGATCAAAAGGAGGGATATTAAATTCCAATTTTTTAGGCATTTCTGTTACTAAATTAACGGCTGCTGCAACAGGTTGGTTAGATAATGTTGAATTTAATTGCAGAAGAAATCTGGTTTTCACTAAATCTCAATTTAATTTCAGAGACAGAAGAGTTGTAGGTGGGCCGGGGACATTTGCTCAATACTCTATTACCAATAATTATTCTTTAATGCCAACTATATGGGATGTTACTAATGCTTTAAATCCATACAGCCAAACTTACAACACATCAGGCAACATCTTAAGTTATACTTCAACTTCAGATTCATTAAAAGAATTTTGTGTGTTTACTGATAACGAAACTTATTTACCAACCATTTACGGAAACATTCCAAATCAAAATTTACATGCAGTTCAACAAGCTGACTTTGTGATTGTAACACACCCTTTATTTATGGATGAAGCTATGCGAATTGCAACACTTCATCAAACTGTGGATAGTTTAACTTATGTAGTAGCAACTACGCAGCAGGTATATAACGAATTTTCGTCCGGCACTCCTGATATTGGTGGCATCCGTGATTTTGTAAAAATGCTTTATAAAAGACCTACTGATCCTAATTTGGCTACTAAATATTTATTGTTGTTAGGAGATGGCTCCTACAAAAATAAAGACATTACTACGCCCGGCAATAGTGCTTTAATTCCAACTCATCAAACAGATGATTCCTGGACCTACACAAACTCATTTGTAAGCGATGATTATTTTGCGATGATGGATGATAATGAAGGAGATCTGATAGCAGGTGATTTGGTTGATATAGGTGTTGGTCGATTTCCTGTAAGAACAAAAGGCGAAGCGCAAGGAGTTACAGCAAAAATTGAAAATTATTATAAACTAAATTATAGTTTTGATGTTAATGCCAATGAATCCTCTTGTGTTGTTTCTTCCAGTGAATTTCCTCAAGGAGATTGGAGAAATTGGGTTTGTTTTGTTGCTGACGACGAAGATAACAACGAACATCAATCTCAGGCAAACTCGCTAGCCAATATGGTTTACAATAACCAAAAAGAATATAATGTGGATAAAATCTTTGTTGATTCCTATGTACAAGAGTCTACGCCTGGAGGAGACAGATATCCGGATGCGGTTAATGATATTAATCGAAGAATGGATAGAGGTTGTTTGATTTTTAATTATACCGGACATGGAGGAGAAATAGGATTAGGTGCTGAAAGAATTGTAGAAGTTCCTCAAATTTTAAATTGGAAGAACAGTAATAATTTACCCTTAATGGTAACAGCAACCTGTGAGTTTGCCAGATTTGATGATCCGGACAGAACATCTGCCGGTGAGTATTGTTTTTTAAATGATAAAGGTGGTGCCATAAGTTTAATGACTACTGTTCGTTTAGCATTTTCAACATTAAACTTTTCATTAAACACGGCCTTCTTTAATCATGCTTTAGTTCCCATGAGCAATGGAAAAATGCCGCACATTGGTGACTTATACAGGTTAACTAAAATTGATATTGGCTTTAATCCACAATACACCAACTTTGTAATATTAGGAGATCCTGCCTTGAGATTAGCCTATCCGCAACAAAATGTTTATACATCTACGATCAATTCTCAAAGCCTCTCGCCTACTTCAAGCGATACCTTAAATGCATTATCAAAAATTACCATTACAGGTTTTGTTGGAGATAAAAACGGAAATAAATTAACCTCATTTAATGGTGTAGTCTTTCCGAGTGTATTTGATAAAGCGAATACCATAACCACTCTTAACAATGATGGTAACTCTCCTGTAACAACTTTTCTTTTACAAAAAAATATCATTTACAAAGGAAAATCTCAGGTCGTAAATGGCGATTTTTCATTTACCTTTTTAGTTCCAAAAGATATCTCTTACAATTTTGATAAAGGCAAAATCAGTTATTATGCCCATAATGGTATAAACGATGCGCATGGTTATTACGATAAAATTATTATTGGTGGTTCTAATCCAAATGCAATAGTTGATAACCAGGGTCCTGTTATTAATTTATACTTAAATGATGAGAAATTTGTAGCCGGAGGAACAACTAACGAAAATCCTAAAATTTATGCGCGTGTTTCTGATTCCAGCGGTATAAACACTATTGGTACAGGCATCGGGCATGATGTTGTTGCCATATTAGATGAAAACAGCAGTAAACCTTATGTTTTAAATGATTTTTATACGGCTGATCTAAATACCTATCAATCCGGTAAGATCCGATATCCATTTAATGAGCTTCCTGAAGGAGTACATCGCTTGAGTTTAAAGGTTTGGGATGTACAAAACAATTCCTCAACATCCTATACTGATTTTTTAGTGGCAAAACAGGCCGAATTGGCTCTTTCTCACATTTTGAACTATCCCAATCCATTTACCACCAAAACAAAATTTTTCATCGAACACAATCAATGTTGTACCACTTTAAAAGTGCTGATCCAAGTCTATACAATATCAGGAAAAGTGGTAAAATCAATAAATGCCACAATAAATAATGAAGGGTTTCGTTATGATGGTATAGAATGGGATGGGAAAGATGAATTTGGCGATAAATTGGCTCGAGGGGTATATATTTACCGAGTGTCTGTTAGTGACAATTCAAAGAAAAAATCAGAAAAAATAGAAAAATTGGTAATTCTAAATTAATTATATCTTTGAATCCTCTTTTTAGAAAAGAAATATACAATGCAAAAACGAATTTTAGGAACTATTGGAGTGGGGATAATTTTATCCTCTAAGGCATTAGCGCAATCTAGTACCGCATCCAGCTCATTATCTACACAAGAATTAAGCGGAAGAGTAAATACAATTACTACCGCTGTTCCATTTTTATTAATTTGTCCCGATTCAAGACAAGGCGGCATGGGCGAAGTTGGTGCAGCTACACCTGCCGATGCTAATAGTATTCATTGGAATGCTGCAAAAATGGCCTTTGCCGAAAAGAAAACCGGTGCTGGTATTTCTGTTACGCCTTGGTTACGACAATTAGTACCGGACATTTATTTATATTATGTTTCCGGTTATACTAAAATTAGTAAAACACAAGCTATTGGAGCCTCTTTACGTTATTTCTCTTTAGGGAATATTACATTTACAGATATAGTTGGTAATACAACCGGTCAATTCAGGCCAAATGAATTTGCTGTTGATTTAGCTTATTCACAAAAACTTTCTGAAACGTTTTCAGCAGGTATTGCCATGCGTTACATCCGTTCTAATTTAACCGGCAATTATACTTTAAGTAACGGACAAGCAACTCGCCCGGGTCAAACAGGAGCTGTTGATGTTGGTTTATACTACCAATCAAAAAAAATAGAAGTAGGTGGTAAAAAAGCTAAAGCTACGGCCGGATTAGCCATTACTAACATTGGTGCTAAAATTTCTTACTCTGTAAAAAAAGATTTTATTCCTATTAATTTACGTTTAGGTGCTGGTTTAAAAATGGACATTGACGACTATAATACATTTGGTATTTATGGCGATGTAAATAAATTGTTGGTTCCTACGCCTCCTGTGTATTTAAAAACTGTTGCAGGAAGTGATTCTATTAATTCTTCAACAAACGAAAAAATTATAGTATCCGGAAAAGATCCTAATGTGCCAATTGCAAAAGGCATGTTGCAATCTTTTAACGATGCACCAGGTGGTGGAAGCGAAGAATTAAAAGAAATTAATTACAGCGTAGGTTTTGAATATTGGTATGCAAAAACGTTTGCAGTACGTGCCGGTTATTTTAATGAAGCAAAAACAAAAGGGAACCGTAAATTCTTTACTGCAGGTATTGGTTTAAGATATAATGTATTTGGTTTAGATATGGCTTATCTGATTCCTATAACACAACGTAATCCTTTACAAAACACATTACGTTTTACTTTATCGTTTGATTTTGACGCCTTTAAAGATCAAAACAAAGACACACCAAAACCAACTGAATAAAAACAAAAAAAGTCTCGTTAATTAACGAGACTTTTTTTTGAAATTATTTTTATTACTTCCCTTTCCTTCTTTCTTTTTCTTTAATGATCAAGCTCAATTCTCTTCCTGTTTGTCCTTTTACAGAAGTGTTTTCCTGAGCCCTTCTGATCAAATACGGAAGAACTTCTTTAACAGGTCCATAAGGAACGTATTTAGAAACATTATAACCCGCTAATGTTAAGTTGTAACTAATATGATCGCTCATGCCTAATAACTGAGAAAAGAAAATGCGTTTATCTGAATTAGGGATATTGTTTTTTGTCATTAATTCAGTTAAGAATAAACTACTTTGTTCGTTATGTGTACCAGCACATAATCCCATCATACTAATATTTTTAATACACTCTTCCAATGCTAAGTTGTAATCTCTATCTGAGTTTTCTTTAGTATCCTGAATTGGGGAAGGGTAATTTTTTTCGATAGCTCTTTCTCTTTCTTTTTCCATGTATGCTCCTCGCACTAGTTTTGCACCTACATGAAATCCTCCTGATTTTGCCTTTGCTATTGTTTGTTTTAAATAATCCAATCGGTCTTTTCGGTATAATTGAAACGTATTATAAACAATAGCTTTTTCCTTATTAAACAATGCCATATTTTCATCAGCTAAATCATCAATAGCTTGTTGAATCCAACTTTCTTCGGCATCAATAAAAATAGGTTGATTGTTTTGATGAGCTTCTTTACAAATTAAATACACACGTTGCTTAACTTTCTCATATTCTTTGGTTTCGGCTTCGGATAATGTTTCTTTAGCTGTAACTTTTTCCAGCAAACTAAAACGAGCCAGTCCCGTTACCTTAAATACACAAAAAGGAATGTGTTTATCGCTTTTAGCTTTATGAATAGTTTCAAGCGTTTCTTTAAGACAAGCATCAAAATCTGCTTCACTTTCCTTGCCTTCAACACTATAATCCAATATAGTACCAATGTTGTATTTTCCAAGTTCGGCAATGGTTCTATCGCAATCATGGATAGTTTCTCCACCTACAAATTGTTTAAAAATAGTGTTTTTAATTAAGCCTTTAAAGCCTATTGCCAAACCGATTGGTGCGGTTTTTGCTCCAAACTTTACTAAAGCTGGATTGCTGATCATTTTAAATAGCCAATATGATTTTTTTAAATCAAAATCAGACTTTGCTTTAAAAGCATTTTCAGTATTATCGAACGAAACCATAAAAAAAATTGAGACCAAATATACCCTTTTTAAACATAATAAATATTGCCAAAAACAAGTAAAACTGTATCTTTAATATAACCTATTCATTATAAAAATAGTATTTTTGACCATGTTAGTAGCCGATTTAATAACCGATGAGATTCCTCCACTAAAACACACCGACACAGTTAGAGTGGCCTTAGACTGGATGGAGCAATTTAAAGTATCACATTTAGCTGTAGTAAAAGAAAGGGATTTAATAGGATTGGTTTCTGAACACGATTTAATTGACTACAGTACTCCCGATGAAAAATTAGAATCATTAAAGGTTTCCTTAATACGTCCTATTATTCATAATTACCAACACACGTACGATCTGTTAAAATTAATGATGTCATTTAACTTAACCCTTATTCCGGTATTAGATGACAAAGAATTATACAAAGGTTGCATTTCCTTAAAAGGATTACTACAAAACATTTCTACAATGGCTTCTGTACAAAATGTAGGTGGTGTTATTGTATTAGAAGTTAATCAGGTAGATTATTCTTTAACGCAAATAGCCAGTATTGTAGAAGGAAATGACGCTAAAATTTTAAGCGCACATATTTCTTCAGTACCAGACAGTAACAAAATGGAAGTGACTTTGAAAATAAACAAAGAAGATCTATCGCGTATTTTACAAACTTTCTATCGCTACAACTATAATGTAAAAGCATCTTTTCAGCATAGCGATTTTGAAGGCGGTTTAAAAGACAAATTAGATGAGTTTATGCATTTCATTAATATCTAAACTTTACTTTGGTCTCCAAATAAAGTCAGTAAACCCTTTACTATCGAACGTTTAATTTAATACAAATTTAATTTTGTATCTTTACCGGCATTATGACAATAGCTGTATACGCTCGCAATACAAAAGAAAATCATTCTGATTACTTAAAGCAGTTATTGGCATTATCTGAAAAAGAAAAATTCAAAGTAATAGTTTACAAACCTTACTTAGATTACGTTAATACGAGTTTTTCATCAGCTTTCAATTCAAATACATTTTCAAATTCAGAAGAACTTATTGCTAAGGCCGATTATGTCATATCACTTGGTGGCGATGGAACCATGCTTGAAACTTTAGAATTTGTTCGCAAATCAGGAATTCCGGTATTGGGTGTTAATACAGGGCGATTAGGCTTTTTAGCAACTGTATATAAAGATGATTTTGAAAAAGCGATTCAATTATTAACAAAAGAAAAATTCACTTTAGATAAACGTGAATTAATAGAATTAGATACAACCACAGCTTGTTTTAATGAAGTGAATTATGCACTTAACGAATTTACGATCCATAAAAAAGAATCAGGTGCGATGATCAATGTGGATACTTACGTGGATGGCATTTTTTTGAACTCTTATTTTGCTGATGGCTTAATTGTGTCTACACCTACCGGTTCTACGGCTTATTCATTAAGTTGCGGTGGGCCAATTATGGTTCCGGATTCAGATAATTTTATTATTACACCTATTGCTCCACACAATTTAAATGTGAGACCAATTGTTATTTCAAATAACAAAACAGTTAGTTTTAAAGTGAGTGGCAGAAACGATAGTTTTAATGTTTCTTTAGATTCAAGAACAAAAACCATTAAAAATGAATCTGAATTAACGATTAGAAAAGCGGATTTTAGATTTAATATGGTGAATTTAGAAGGTCAGCATTTTTTTGAAACACTCCGAAACAAGCTGCTGTGGGGCATTGACAAGAGACAGTAACATTCGTTAATAGTTCTTGATATTTTAATTTCCCCAATCCTAAAAGTTTATTTAATTTCAGCCATTGTTAAACAAATTAAATAAATTTTATGTCATTTATTCACACCGTTTTAGCCCGTCAGATTTTAGATTCACGTGGAAATCCAACTATAGAAGTTGATGTAGTAACCGATCAAGGTATATTAGGAAGAGCTGCTGTTCCATCAGGAGCATCCACCGGTATCCATGAAGCAGTTGAATTACGCGATAACGATAAAACACAATACTTAGGAAAAGGCGTTCTGCGTGCAGTAAACAACGTAAATACTGTTATTGCTGAACGTTTAAAAGGCGCATACATCTTCGACCAAAATTCGATCGATGCTGCTATGATAGAATTAGATGGGAGTCCTAACAAAGGTAATCTGGGAGCTAATGCTATTTTAGGTGTTTCTTTAGCCGTTGCAAGAGCTGCTGCTGAAACTCAGGGACAGCCATTGTATCGATACGTAGGAGGTGTAAATGCAAATTTATTACCTATCCCAATGATGAACATTTTGAATGGTGGATCTCATGCGGATAATGGTATCGATTTTCAGGAATTCATGATCATGCCTATTGGAGCAGAAAGCTTTAGTGAAGGTTTAAGAATGGGTACTGAAATTTTTCACCATTTAAAAGCAGTTTTAAAATCGCAAGGTTTAGCAACTAACGTTGGTGATGAAGGTGGCTTTGCTCCTAACTTTAAAAATAACGAAGAAGCGATTAAAGCGGTAATGCAGGCTATTGATAAAGCAGGTTACAAAGCCGGCGAAGATATTTATATTGCGATGGATGCTGCATCATCTGAATTTTATAATACAGAAGAAAAAGTTTACCATTTTAAAAAATCTACCGGTGATAAATTAACATCGGCTCAAATGGTTGATTTTTGGGCTGATTGGAGAAAAAAATACCCTATTATTTCTATAGAAGATGGTTTTGCTGAAGAAGACTGGGATGGCTGGAAATTAATGACTGATAGATTAGGAGCATCAACTCAATTAGTTGGAGATGATCTATTTGTTACAAATGTAAACTTCTTATCTAAAGGAATAAAAACCGGAGTAGCTAATTCTATTTTAGTAAAAGTAAATCAAATTGGTACGTTAACAGAAACGATCAATGCTGTTCAATTAGCGCATACAAATAGCTATACTTCAGTAATGAGTCACCGCAGTGGAGAAACTGAAGACACGACGATTGCTGATCTGGCAGTAGCTTTAAGCTGTGGTCAAATTAAAACAGGTTCTGCATCACGTAGCGACCGGATCGCTAAGTACAATCAATTATTACGTATTGAAGAGCAATTAGGTAAGAATGCGAGATACATTGGTAAAGATTTTAAATTCCTTAAAAAATAATTTTAAAATCATCATCATAACAAAAAATCCCGAAGAAAATTCTTCGGGATTTTTTTGTGTTATTATATCAAACTAAAGTTGTTGATTAGAATTTCGCTCTGATCTTACGAACTTTTCCTCTTTTCTTACTAAAGAAGTGACCATAGTGACCACGGTAAAAACTAGACTTCCCTCTGATCACATGACTATAACTTAAGCTCATAGTCATATAAGCATCTTTATGAGTTTTGTCGCCACGTTTTTGTCCCCAATCATGAGATTGGTAAAGGCCTGCGTTTTCAGCAGTAATTACAGGATTTAGTTCTCCTGTTCTTAATGATAAACTTGGGTCTCCAGATTCGCTAGGATCAACCGGATAGTTTCCGCTAATATCATCTAAATAATCTGTGAATGTAGTACGGTAATTTAACTCATAACCAATACGATGTTTTTTCTGAAAAGTAAAATAAAATCCAATACCTGCTGGTATATTAATTCCAACAGGACTGTATTTTACACCTTCTGTATGTAGAGGTCTTAGCTTTACCCATTCTCCATTTTGATTTGCTTTTGGATTTGAATAATAAGCACCCACACCTGCAAAAATATAAGCTCTGAATCCGTTTCTATAACGGTAAGTATTACCTAAATCATTATCAGTATAAAAAAAGTATTCTCCAGTTATACCTAGATCAAACATATCGTTTCTGAAATTCAAATTACGTGCATTACGAGCAGGATTAGATGATAATTTATCATCCCCTTCTATTCTTAAATATTCTGCTGCCAATTTAACTGAAACGTTCGGTCTAACCTTATAGCGGGCAAAGCCACCTAAATTCCAACGTGTTTTTGCCAATTTCATATCAGCCACAAAATCACGGCGTGTTTTTTCTTTACCACCAATATCTCCCAAATAATTTGAAACACCCGCTGACACACCATAATCCCAAAGCCATTGAGCCTTAGAAACTGTGGTTAAACATAAAATAAAGATCAGTATAAATATATTTTTCATTCAAAAACGAGGTTAAAGTATACAAAAATAATAAAATCTTTAACTTTATGCCAAAAATAATACCAAATGAACCCTATAACTCAATTATTTAACATAAAATTTCCCATAATACAAGCCGGTATGATTTGGTGTAGTGGCTGGGAACTAGCTTCTGCAGTTTCTAACTCCGGAGGTTTAGGTTTAATTGGCTCCGGCTCTATGTATCCCGAAATTCTAAGAGAACAAATTCAAAAGTGTAAAAAAGCAACAAATAAGCCATTTGGAGTGAATGTTCCTTTGTTATACCCAAACATTGAAGATCATATTAAAATCATCATTGAAGAGGGGGTGAAAATTGTTTTTACATCAGCCGGTAATCCCAAAACCTGGACCAAACATTTAAAAGATCATGGTATTACTGTAGTTCATGTAGTATCAAATGTGAAATTTGCCATTAAATGCGAAGAAGCCGGTGTTGACGCAATTGTAGCCGAAGGTTTTGAGGCTGGTGGACACAACGGACGAGAAGAAACCACAACCATGGTTCTGATCCCTCAGGTTAAGAAAGCCATTACTATTCCATTAATTGCTGCCGGCGGTATAGGTTCCGGACAAGCTATAGCTGCTGCTTTTGCATTAGGTGCCGATGGTGTACAGGTAGGTAGCCGATTTGCAGCAACTCACGAATCATCCTGTCATATAAATTTTAAAAATGCAGTAGTAGCAGCAAAGGAAGGTGATACTCAATTATCTTTAAAACAATTAACACCGGTGAGGTTAATTAAAAATGCTTTTTTTGAAAAAGTAACTGAATTGGAAAAAAAAGGTGCTAGCGCAGAAGAACTATCCAACTTATTGGGACGTGGGCGTGCAAAAAAAGGAATGTTTGAAGGAGATCTTGAAGAAGGAGAATTAGAAATTGGTCAGATATCAGGCGCCATTGATAAAATACAAACTGCCAAAGAAGTGATGGAAGAACTCATAACTGATTACAATGTAACAATTAAAAAATTAGAGCACGTATATTTTAACTAATAATTTATTTAAAGCTTAATTAAATAAAAATTATTGAGTGATAATGTATCGCCTTTTGGAATCTTTATTTCGTTTGTTACAAAATATAAGTAGCCAAGCTCTTTTTTAGAAATTAAAAAATAATCGGCTTTATTTAGTAGTCCTGCATAATTAGTATTAGTCAAGAAATAACTATTTCTATCGCAAAACAAATTGATCAAGAAAGGTTTGCTAAAAGCAATTGTTTCAGCCGGCTTACAATGTCTTGAAATTGTTTTAAAATCTTGCTGCACCGAGTAATTATAGGGACCAATACCTTCAACTTTTGTTTTGTAGGCGATCCAAATTGTATTTGCATTACTAAAAAGCACGATCACTAAAAACCAAGCAGCTATTTGATGCTGGAGATACACCACCAAAAAATTAGAAACTGAAGTTATAATACCACTAACCATGTAATAAAAAAACAAGGGTAGTATTGGCACTAAATACCTTAAGATATTACCTGTATAAGGAAAAACAAACAAGCAGATCATGTAAGCAAAAAAAGTTAATTCAATAATTCCAAAATCTCTTTTTATTGAAAAGAACAATCCAATTGCAAAAAAAACAACTGCACAAAAAGTAATACAAATATTAATATAGAACGGAATTTCTTGTTCGAAAAAAAACAAAATATATCTGGAGTAGATCTTTACATTATCAAACATCGAGTATAGAGTAATTTTATCTATAGTGTATGAACCATATAAACTAAGCTCCTTATTACTTACAGTTTCAATAAAAAACAAATTAATACTCAATAAAACCAACATAACTGAACCTAAAAGGTACCCTACCTCAATCAATTTTTCCTTTTTTGAATTCTGTTTTAAAAAAATCAAATGAATTAAATAAGCTCCCAATAATACTATTCCTACAAAGCGTACTGAAATGAGCAAAGCAATAAGAATAGGTATCACATAATTCAGTTTTTTGCGATTGAGGATAATTAAATGAACAATTACATACAATAATGCTATAAATAAAAACTCAGTTAATACTTCGTTTTTTTGACGTAGAAACAAAAAATTATAGAACAAACATAGAGTTGTAAAAAAACTAATTCTTATTGAAAATTTAAGGGTAAAAAAAAGAAAACAAATAACAGCGGCAAGAATATAAAAACATGATATTAAATTTAAATAAGGCGTAATGCTATTAGTAGGTTCAATAAAACTCAGCATTAAAGAAAAAAACACGCTGCGCTTGGAACTACTAAATTCTTCAACATTTAAAACTTGTTTATAAGACTCTGATGGTGTATTAATTTGCTGAGCCTGATAAATATACTGCGCAAAATCATCTCCCCAATCAGTTTTAGCACTATTCACAAGAAAAAAAGTAGGCAACAGTACTAAAATTAATACAGCGGTATATTTTATACGCAAAAGATTAGAAATGAAAAACAAAACAATCTTCATCTGTTTTTTTCTAATTTAACAATCATCTTCAATGTGTTTTTGATCCTTGCTTTAATGGCAGGAGTATTTTCTGTTGGAATTAAATGATGAAGTATCATGGATAATTCCTCTAATAATTCCGGATAGGCTTTGGATATGTTATAAGCAACCGTTATTGCAAAAGCCCTAACAGCAATTGCTTCGGATGGATTTTTTATATACTTATAGCACATATCCAAAACAAAAGCTTCGTATTTTTCCGGAACCGAATGTTTTTGAAACAAGCCAAGTGTATTACGAATAACACCATTATGAAGGCCTTTATTTTTTAAATTATCGATCAATTTAGAATGAAATGGTTTTATCCTTTTATAGTCAATATTACTACAATGGCCCAAAACCCACATTGCCCTACTGCTTAGCAATAGATCCTTATCTAATGCCAAACCTACCAACTCTGCCTCTTGTTCGTTCTTCAAAATATATTCTGCTAAAACAGGGGCTTTAAAGTCTCGTATATCATCAATAAGTTTTTCTTTTATATCAAACTTTTGTTTCATTGTAAATTTGAGTTAAAGTAGTAATAGTTATTCAAAAGTAAAGGCCTTTTATTACTCTAAAAAAATAAATATTTCTATTTTTTAACTTATCTTGGAGCTTTACTAAAAAATGAGTAAAATCGAACTATTGTTTATACTTTATGACTGCCTTTATACCAGAGATTGAAACCAAAACAAGTGATGAAATTATTTTTTTTCAGGAACAAAAGCTAGCAGAACTTTTAGCCTATGTTAACGAAAATTCTAATTTCTATAAATCCTTTTTCAATCAACATGGTATTAATGTTTCATCAATAAAAACATTAAAAGATCTGCGAAAAATTCCTGTTACAACTAAAGATGATCTTTATAAACACAACAACGATTTTATGTGTGTTAGTGCAGATAAAATCATTGATTATGTTACCACCAGTGGCACTCTTGGTGATCCTTTAACTTTTATTTTAACAGACAAGGATCTGGAAAGACTTGCATACAACGAACACATTTCTTTGGCCTGTGCCGGCGGAACAAAACATGATGTTTACCAATTGATGACAACTATTGACCGTCGTTTTATGGCGGGTATGGCTTATTTTTTGGGTATAAAACAAATGGGTGCCGGTGTTGTGAGAGTGGGAAACGGAATGCCTGAATTTCAATGGGATACGATCAAACGTTTAAATCCTACAGTAGCCATAGCTGTTCCTTCATTTTTAATTAAACTTATTGAATTTGCGGAACAAAACGCTATTGATTATAAAAATTGCAGTATCAAAAAAATTGTTTGCATCGGCGAGCCAATTCGCAACGAAGACTTTAGTTATAATACTTTAGGAAAACGAATTACGGATAAATGGCCGATACAACTTTTTAGCACTTATGCCTCAACCGAAATGAGCGCTGCCTTTACCGAATGTGAAGCAGGAAAAGGGGGGCATCATCATCCCGAATTATTAATAGCCGAATTTTTGGATGACAATAATAATCCTGTTCCGAATGGAGAGGCCGGTGAATTAACAGTTACAACACTTGGTGTGGAAGGCATGCCATTAATTCGTTTTAAAACCGGAGATATTTGCAAAGCACATTACGAAACATGTTCCTGTGGTAGAAACACGATGCGTATTAGTCCTATACTTGGTCGTAAACAACAGATGATCAAATTTAAAGGAACAAGTTTGTATCCGCCGGCGTTGTACGATATATTGAATACTGTAAATTATATAAAAAATTATATTGTAGAGGTATCTACAAACGATATTGGCACTGATGAAATTGTAATTTACATCGGTACAATTGCTCCACCTGACAATTTCGAAAAAGAATTGAAAGATCATTTCAGAGCAAAACTGAGAGTTGCTCCATCAATAATTATTGACAGTGTAGAAAACATTGCTAAACGTCAATTACCAGAAATGAGTAGAAAACCTATTTTATTTATCGATAGAAGAAAATAACCATGATGAAATTTTATAAATCAGAAGCTCCCAAAAATATAAGCGACTTTGCTAAAGAGTTTAACTTTGATGTACTTCGTCCCTATTACGATAGCGAAACCGAAGAGGTAATGAAGCGATTAGCTTATGATAAAACTTACCTGAAAGTGATGGCTTATTTATGGCCAAACATGAGCGAAGAAGAAGCGATACAGAAAGCCTTAAATACAAAATCGCCTTGCGAGTTTCAAACCGGTTATATGCACCATGCTATTTGGTCAATTATAAATTCAACAACTACTGGTTTCACTTATAACGGCATTGAACATTTAGATAAAAACAAAGCTTATTTATACATTGCCAACCACCGTGATATTTTATTAGACAGTGCTTTACTTCAAGTTATTTTAGATAAGGAAGAATTTGAAACGTCCGAGATCACCTTTGGATCTAACTTAATGGAGCAAGGTTTTATTACCGATTTTGGAAAAATGAACCGCATGTTTATGGTGAAACGAGAAGGTACTGTAAAAGAATTGTACGATATTTCTCGTCAACTAAGCGCTTATATTCGTCACACCATACTGGATAAAAACGTAAGCGTTTGGATTGCACAACGAAACGGTAGGACAAAAGACGGGAATGACCAAACTCAAACCGGTTTATTGAAAATGCTACAGATGAGTGGTGGCAAAGATTTCACAAAAAGTTTTTCTGAATTAAATATTGTTCCCTTAACCATTAGTTTTGAATATGAACCTTGTGATGCCTTAAAAGTTCAGGAATTATATTTATCCACCTTACATAGTAAATATGTAAAGGCACCCGGCGAAGATCTGAATAGCATCATAACCGGTATACAACAGCCAAAAGGGAAGATCCATGTAACATTTGGTAAACCAATTCAAAACGAATTACATGAGATAGAAAAAGTAAGCAATGACAATGAAAAAATAAAAGTACTGGCCTCATACATTGATAAACAAATTCATCAAAACTATAAATTACATGAAGTGAATTACATTGCTTATGATGTTTTAAATCAAACCAATGTATTTGAAGCTAACTATAATAAAGAATCCAAAGAAAATTTCATTAAATACGTGGATAGCAATATTCAGAAATTAAAAGGAGAAGAAGATGTTTTAAGAACACTATTCTTAAAATTATACGCTAACCCTGTTATAAATAAATTAGGCTAATAAAAACTTAACATTAAACCCATCCATTTATGAAAAAAATAATTCTATTTATCTGTTTGATCTTATGCTTAAAATCAGTAGGACAGAGCAATGTAAAAGATTACAAAACTATCTTTTATCAAGAAGTGATCTTAGAAACAGATGATTATAAACTGTTTTTAGTGAAATGTTTTTCGCGAGCTGATATATTAAAAATTAAACTTAGGGTCTTTAATAAAACAAAAGATATTATCTATGTGAAACCTGAAGAATTTAAATTTAATATCAACGGCAATTCTTATAATGGGTTTGGACGCACCATTATAGTTCAACCAAATGGTGACGAACAACGATTTGTGGATGTAAAAGGAGCTGATGATATGCGCTGCGAAAAATTTGAAGTAACATTAAATGGTTTTTATAAATTATCGTTAAGCGAAGCTGTATATGAAATGCCCAATTATGAATTACCTGCTAAGAGAGGCTCTGAATTTACAGCTGGTCCAATGAAATGTGAAGTTATTATTCAAAACATTCAAAATGATAAAAGCGTTGTTAATTTTAAATGCAGTTATACAGGAGACAAAGTGGGTATCGTTGATCCATATAAGTGTTCGGCAATATACCCTTCGGGCAAAGAGAACAATAACAGTATAAGCAAACAGGATGTTTATATTATAGAAAATGGTACCAGCGAAGACTTTAATATAACTTTCTCGAGATTAGCCGGTGCAGGAAAAATGACGGATGGCTTTTATATAAAATGGAACGATACATTCAAATCTTCAACCAAGATCCCTTTAAAAACAAGTACAGTGCCTATGGTTATAGATTTAACGAAATCAGAAAAATAAACTGTTTTTTTTATAGTTTAAAAAATATATATTTACATAAAAACTTAACAATATGAAAAATTTAAAAATTTACGCTTTAGCAATTGCTTTATTAAGCTCAGGAATTATTAGTGCACAAAAATGGATCACAGGTAAAGATCTTTCTTACTTAAAAGGTCAAAAAGAATTGCTTTTACAATTCACTTACGACAACATGATGGTTGGTAAAAACTCTGAAAGTGATTATGTGAAAGAAAAGGTTGAAGATTATAACAAAAAAGAAGCTGGTAAAGGAGATGCTTGGGCTAAAGCATGGACTGAAAACAGAGCTTCTGGTTTTGAACCAAAATTTGAAGAATTATTTAATAAAACTGCAGGAGACAAATTATCTGCTGACAGAAAAAAAACATCAGCAAAATATACTTTAATTATTCATACAGTAATGACTGAACCAGGTTGGAACATTGGTATTTCTAAAAAACCAGCAGCTTGTAACTATGAGTTATTAATTGTTGAAACTGCTAATCCATCTAATGTTTTATCAAAAGGTGTTTTAAATGGTGTACCGGGTTCTCAATTTGGTGGTTATGATTATGATTCATCAACACGTATTAAAGAATGTTATGCTAAAGCAGGAAAAACTTTAGGTGGCAAATTAGCAAAAGCTACTAAGTAATTAAATTTAGAGTATAAAAAAAGGTTGAATCAATTGATTCAACCTTTTTTTGTGATTTATTTTCTGCACATATACAATAACTCTCCTTTAGGTAAGCAATAACGCTCTACTAACTCAGGAGCAATTTCTTTAGTATAATCTTCTACCGTTACTTTAAATCCTGCGGCTTCTAATTTATCTTTATAATCCAAGCCAAATAAACGCACATGGTCTTTTTGCCAAAAATGGATCTCGCGATCTTTTTCACTGGTTATGGATTTATCTTCGTAAGTTTTGTAACGGTTCACATCTTGCGGGATCTGAAAAATACCAAACCCTCCGGGTTTCATCATTCGGTATAGCTCACGCATACATTGATCGGCGTCTTCTACATGTTCTAACACATGGTGACAAAAGATCACATCAAAGCTATTGTCTTCAAAAGGGGCTTTGTGTAAATCAAAATGATAGTCAGCAATAGGTGAATTGTAATCGCCGGTTGTATATTCTAAATTTGGCATTGCCTTAAATAATTTATAAAAACATTGTTCAGGGGCAATGTGTAATAATTTATGTTTAGCTGTAAAAAAATCTGTTTTGTTTTTTAAATACAACCATAATAAACGATGACGTTCCAATGATAAACTTCCGGGACACAAAGCATTCTCTCTGCTTACGCTTTTACTATAACCATAAGGTAAAAATTTACGATAGGTTTTTCCACTGATAGGATCTTCGAACTTATTACCATAATATAATAAAGGGGCAATTTTACTAAAAATTAAACTTAGCTTAATTAATATAGGGCGTGGTATGGTGCGTAATATGAAATGGAACATTTTTAAAAATTATGAGTTATGAAAGATGAGTTATGAGTTTTTGTCAAATAGAGTTAAATTGAAATATTTAAATTATCAGCCCTTCGACTACGTTCAGGGTGACAGTCTTGATGTGACATCGATTAATAAATTTAATTTTTAGTAATTTCTATAATTATTGGGACAACATTTTTTTCTTTAGTATCTGCATTAAAATTAATTTTGCTATCAACATTGTATTGTACATTGGTAATCATATCGCTGGCCATAATTTCATTGATACGTTGTTGATAGTCTTTATTTTTATTGGCATTAAATTTTGCATTCAAAGCTTTAAAATCCAAAGGTGTTTTAGAGATCAATACTGCAATATAATCTTTATTACCAATCTCATCGGGTGTCATGCTTTTATCTCTTGGAAACACACGAGTTCCGGTGATACCGCAATAAGCAGAATGTTTAGGTGTGTAAGGAAATAATACATAACTGCCATTGTCTGTTTCTTTACCAAAAACATACACATAACACTCAATATTGTTTTTCAATTGCACTTTAAATTTAGTACCGATCTTCATTGGACTAACTGTACTAAATACATTATTGCCTTTATTAACCAAAGGAATAATTTGTTTACTTTCTTTTTCTATTAAAGCAATAGCGCAACTTAGTCGACTTTCATTTGCTTTATCCGGCATTGGATAAACACCATAAGCTTCGTTGGTAAAATGCACAAAATCTTTATAGCTAACCCAAGCCCTGCCGTTTTTACCCCATTTTGGTCCCCAGGAGTTTTGAATTAAAAAAGCACCGTCATTTTCAAATTTATAATCATCATAACCAATTACACACATGCAGTGCCCGCCAAATCCGCTTTTATCATAATCGTATTGTGTAGGTTGCCAAAACTCTTTGCCTTCCATTTCCTGCATAAAACTTCCTCCAACACTCATTCCAATAACCACCGGAGCATTATGAGCCAAGTTTTCACGCATGGCATTAATATCTACAGTATAATCATCGCCACTAATAGATAAACGATTAGCACCTTTCATTCTAAATTTAGAAGCTTCTTTCAATACATAATTGTCCGGTTGTTTAGAACAAGAATTTTCATCGTAAGGAAATTTATTATAAGGCACTCCACCCGTTTGGGTTAATAGATCCATTGCTCTATCAATATAAGTTCCCTGACAACCCTCTAAACCAATTTGATTATACGTGAAGGCCGGACTAAATTTGATTTGGTTAGGATCCTGCCCGGTAGCTACAGCTTCTAAAATAGTACGAGCCGCATAAGTACTTCCCCATCCTACACAAGAACCTTGTTGACCCTGATCACCGGAATTTGGCGAAAATCGTTCTAAAGAAACACTTTCAGGTAATTGTTCATCCGGACTTAAAGCAGCGTAAACATCTGTACTATCATACACTTTTGGATCGAGTGTGGCACCTGTACCATAAGAAGCGCGTTGTTCTTTAGCAGCTCCACCACTACAGCCGCCTTTAAATAAATAAAAAGCTCCGCCTAAAATAATTACAACAATTAAAAGCTTAGGATACCTTAACAATAAAGGCAATAGCATTCCGATCAAATTTCCTCCCGGAAAACCTCCTCCTCCACTACCCGGATTTCTACCTTGATTACCATCATAACCTGAGTTAGAATCGTCATCATCTGTCATTCGAATAGGCATAATCTTTTGCTTTAAATTTTGTTTAAATGTATAAAAAATATTGGTGTCTTTTATTATATCCTAACACATAATAAAATTGCTATTTTTGTAATATTTGATACAATTTATGGCAAAATCATCCACACAAAAAACAACAAACACAAGTATCTCAAAAAACAAAAGTGCTTTTGACAAGTTTGAAACTTGGGCTGAAAAAAACAGTAATAAGCTGTTTTATACTTTTCTTGCCATTACATTATTGTTCTCTTTAGCATTATTTAACGCGCGTTTTAGCGAAGCAAATGATGATTCGGGATATGTAGAAGCCGCATGGAAATATGTGAATGAGTTTCCTAATTTCTTTTTCACCTTTAATGCACCCTTATACCCCATGTTTTTAGCACTAGTGTATAAACTCTTTGGGTTTAACATTATGCTATTTAAATTACTAAATGTTGCTTTTTATTTTTTCTCTGTTTTTTTATTCTGGAAAGCTTTATTTAAAAAAATACCACACATCATTTTCATGCCGGTTATGTTATTCATTTCGCTTAACTATTTAATGATGTATTATGCCAGTATGACTTTTACAGAGGCATTTTATTTGTTTTTCCAATCATTGTTGTTTTTTGCAATGAGTAAATACTTTGATTTACCCAATGAACAAACATTTAAAGAGCAATTGAAATATTGGATCATTATAGGCCTCTTAACTTTTCTATTAAGCATTTCTAAAAACGTAGCTATAATCGTTGTTCCGTCATTGATCTTTATTTTTGCGATGCAAAAAAACTGGAAAAAAGTTGGCTACGTTATACTTTCCTACGGTGTATTTAGGGGTATATATGAAATTCTTGTAAAAACAATTTGGGGAGGAGTCAATCAATTTTCGGGACAAGGAAATGTATTAATGTTAAAAGACCCTTATAATAAAAGCGGAGGAACAGAAGATTTTTCTGGCTTTGTTGGAAGATTTTTTGATAATAGTAATTTGTATTTAAGTAAACGTTTTTTTCAAATTATTGGATTCAGGGAAGAAAATTCGGTAGAAGTGTATGGGTTTTTAGCTTTTTTAGTTACGGCTATAATTATTATAGGTGTAATCAAATTTTTGCGACAAGAAAACAAACTTCTTCAATTTATTTCAGTTTATACACTTGGCATTATGTTCGCCTCCTTTGTAGCGCTGCAAGCCCGTTGGGATCAACCTCGGATCATTTTAATTTGTATGCCCGTTATATTTATTATTCTTTATAATTTATTTTATCAGACAGTAAAAAAATCAGGAATGGGACAACTGATCTATATTGTAATTATTGGGATCGTTTGTGTATCTGTTACGGTATCTTCTGTAAAACGTGCTTCTGTCAATATTCCAATTGCAACAAAAAATCTTAAAGGAAATATTTACGAAGGGTATACCCCCGATTGGAAGAATTTCTTAAAATGCAGCAGATGGTGTAAAGACAGCTTACCGGAGAGTGCTTTTGTAGTGAGCAGAAAAGCACCAATGAGTTTTATTTACGCTAAAGGCAAGAAATTCTTTCCAATATACAGCGTTATTAAAAAAGACTCATTAACCCAACAATCAAATCCGGATAGTGCTTTGGCTTTTTTCAACAAAAATGGTGTAACACACATTATGTTAGGCAGTTTAAGAACTGACCCTACAAAAAATACAGGACAAATCATTAATACTGTACATAATGTTGTACAACCTATCATGGAAAAATATCCAAATAAATTAAAATTAATACACACCGAGGGGCAAGTTGAACCCACTTATGTTTTAGAAATCACAAAATAATGGCTTCTTCATTTAGCATATCTGTTAAAAATTTTATTTTCAAGACCAGTTATCCTTTATACAAGGTCATGAATAAAGTATTTAAGAAAAAACAGGATGCTTTTGAGATCTCATTATTACAAACTCACATTAAACCGGGAGATGTGGTAATTGATATAGGTGCAAATATTGGCTTCTACTCTGAATTAATCTCTACACTTGTTGGCAAAACAGGCAGAGTTCACAGCTTTGAACCGGATATCATAAATTTTAAACATCTGAAAAACAGAACTAAAAAAATTGAAAACATTTCAATATATAATAAAGCGGTAGCTGAAAAGAATCATATTATAAAAATTTATACTTCAAAAATATTAAACACCTATCATCGTACTTACAAGCCAGATGATTTTGACCAGGAAATTGATATTGAAGCTGTAGCCCTAGATAATAATTTGAAAGAACATGTTGTTGATTTTATAAAAATTGACATACAAGGTTTTGAAATGAATGCTATGAATGGCATGACCAACCTCTTAAAAAGCCCTGATTTAAAAATACTATCTGCATTTTGGCCATATGGATTAAAGAAAGCCGGTTCTAATATTTTAGAGTATTTTTTATTTTTAAAACAATACAATTTTCATGTATATTTAATTGAACATCATTCACTTATTCCTTTATCGGAAGCCAAAGTGAAAGCGTATATGAATTTACCGGAAAAAGAATACATGAACATTTTTGCAAGTAAAACACATGTTTAAAAAATATACCATAGATTTTGATTTAGATGATCCAAAAGCAACTTTAGCTCACAGAGATATCATTCTTCAAAAACCTTTTCTCAAACGCTTATATACCGAATGGTATGAGCAATTTATTAATGTGTGCGATTCGGTTGGCAAAGGCATTTATCTTGAAATTGGCTCTGGTGGTGGCTTTTTAAAAGATGTATTTCCTAAAGTAGTGACTTCTGATATTTTGGATCTTCCGGTGGTAGATAAAGTATTTAGTGCCGAAGAAATGCCTTATAAAGAAAATGAATTAGGTTGTATTATGATGCTTAATGTATTTCATCACATACCTCGTCCTTATTTATTTTTAAAAGAAGCTGAAAGAACCTTAGTGAAAGGCGGAAAAATAGTAATGATTGAACCTGCCAATTCTGCGTTGGGTAGATTTATTTATAAACGTTTTCATCATGAACCGTTTGATGAAAACGGACCAAGAGAAATAAAAGCAGGTAACCCATTGAGCAATTCTAATCAAGCCTTACCACATATTTATTTTGAAAGAGATCTGGAACAGTTTGCAAAGGATTTCCCTCATTTAAAAATCAATAAGATCACTTATCATACTCCATTTATGTATGTATTAAGCGGTGGTGTTTCTCGCAGCTCTTTGCTCCCGTTTTTTATGTATGGTTTTGCCAAAGCAATAGAATGGTTATGTAAACCACTCAATAAACAACTTGGCTTATTTTGTACGATTGAAGTTGAAAAAGTATAGCTCTTACATTTTATTAAAACAAAAAGAGCCTCGCAAATTTGCGAGGCTCTTTTTGTTAAGTCTACATAAATAATTATTTCATAATTGAACTTCTCAATGTATAAATTTTAGCTGAAATGGCTTTGAATTCAGCATCTTTTAAGTTTTTAGGATCTTTGATCACATCAATATCTGCATGAATTTTTTTCAATTCATCATTTAATGCTATGCATTCTTTTTTATCCTTATAGTCATTTAATAGATCCGTTAAGTTTTTTAAGTAAAAACGTTGGTCCCATAAATGTTTGTAAGCTTTTTCTTTAGCAGCTGCATCTGTAACAGATTCAGCAATTTTACAGGTTAAATATAAACTCTCAACCCAAGAACCTGCAAATACTGTAGATGCAGTGTACACACGTTCGTTTGTTCTTAAATATGAATCGCTTTTTACAAAAATCTCATCTACAATTTTCAATAAAGAATCTTTATTAGATAAATTTTTCTCTACACGTTTACCTACCATTTGATCAACCGCTGATTTTAAGCCTAATGCATCAGAGGTTGTAACAACTGTTTTCATGTATTTTAATACATCTTCGCCTTTATTATTTACCATAGCGTAAGACATATCAATATTATATACGCCTAATGCTAAAGCTTTTGAAAATTCTGTATTTGAAGCTAATTGTTTTTTTGAATCAACTAATAACGTATTGTTATAATCAACACCCCAATTAGATAATTCATTAATGCTCCCTACCGGAGAAGGAATATTAGCAATAGCAAAATCAAATTTGAATTTGGTTTCTTCGTTAACGGTAACCGGAGTTGTGTCTTTTGCTACTTCAACTGTTTCGGTGGTGTCTTTTGCTTCATCTGCTGCTGAACCACTACAAGCTACAACTAATGAGCCTAAGGCTAGGATACTTAAAGTTTTTACTATTTTCATTTGAAAAAATTTTTAGACAAAAATAAAAGAGTTCTTTAAATAAACAAGTAATTTGTTATTACCATAACAATAAGCTTATTAACAAGGACTTAAATCAAAAAAGGACCCTTTCGAGTCCTTTTTATTTACACTATCTATCTAAATTACCGTAATCGAGTTTTTTACCTTGTATTTTAAGGATGATCGTACATACTAAAACAAAGAACGGTACATACATCATTGATCTTGGAAGATCATAATGTTCTAAGATCACCTCTGCTTTACGTTTCAAACGTTCAGCTATCAGATACATTGCAGGTACTAATAATAAGGTTAAGAAGGTAGCAAAGCCTAAACCAAAGATCATTGTCCAGCTTAACGGCCCCCAGAATACGACATTATCTCCACCAAAATGGATATGCGGTGATCCATGTGCTAGTAACCCTTCAAAATCTATATTTAAACCTACAGCCAAAGGAATTAAGCCTAATATAGCAGCCATCGCTGTTAAAATAACAGGTGTCATACGTGTACGCCCGGCTTCAACAGTTGCCTCATATAAACTCATTCCTTTATGACGAATTTCTTCGGCAAACTCTACTAATAAAATACCATTCCGTACTACTATACCGGCTAAGGCTACAATACCAATACCTGTCATAACAATACTCATATCCATTTTAAAAATAGCTGTACCAAGTAATACACCGATCACACTCAAAATAATTTCGGACAAAATGATGATAGGCTTACCAATAGAGTTGAACTGAATTACCAATACCAGCAAAATAATTCCAATAGAAGTCATCATAGCACTTCCTAAGAACGCACCGGTTTCTGCTTGCTCTTCTTGCTGCCCTGTAAATTTAACATCAACAGATCCGCTTGGTTTAAATGCTTTTGCTGTTTGTTCTAATTGAGCTACAACACTATTTGGATCAAAACCTTCCAATACATCAGAGGATAAAGTGATCACACGTTTGTTTTGTTTACGTTTAATACCACCATAAGTGTTTTCGTAACGAATATCACAGAAAGCAGATAAAGGCACTGAACGTAACATACCACCCATATTCATATCGCGGTAAGTGATCTTTAAATTTTTGATCTGTTCAACATTCGTTCTCTGATCATAATTATAACGTAATTGAATTGGATATTCATCATTCGCATCTCTAAACTTACTTGGATTATCTATACCAAATACCGCTTTACGAATTTCCATTGCTAATTGTGCTGTAGAAATTCCTTCGCGATTAGCGCGTTCTCTATCCACATCAAACACGATCTCCGGTTTATTATCTACGAAATCTGTTTTTAATTCAGCAACACCCGGCACACCGGCTTCTTCTAAAAAGCGTTTTAAGTTTTTTCCATTCTCTACCAACTCTTCAAACTTATCGCCTTTAATTTCAATGTTAATTGGTTTAGAAACCGGAGGACCATTTTGCTCTTTATTCGCATTAATTTCAGCACCGGCTATATTCCATTTAACTGCCTGAAGTTCTTTTAAATACTTCATTGTACTTTCGCCATTACGTTCGCTAAACGCCACAAAATTGATAGCAATTTTTCCACGGTTTGCATACGAATTCTGATCCTCATCTTGTGGATCTGTAACACCAATGGTAACATTCGTAATCATAGATGACACTATAGGGTTATTTACTCCAACAATAGCATTTACTTTTTTCTCCACTAACTTCATTACTTCATTAGTTTTAGAAGGATCTGTTCCTTCCGGCAATTCCACATATACAAAAATATTATTAGGATCGCCTTGCGGAAAGAATACTACATTAGGTTGACGTATCATCATTAATCCTATTGAAAAAATAAACAATAATAATGTGTACAATAATAATTTATACGGACGTTTTAATCCCCAAACTAATAATTTTGTATAACCACGTTGAAATGAAGGCCACGCTTTTGTCTGGAAATTCTCGATCACCTTGTATAAAAACAAGCGATGAATAACCATAAACAAACCAAAGAAGATCATTAAGTTACCCATAGCCACTTTACCCATACTGTAACAAACAATAGCAACTAAAGCATAAACTGCTAAACGTAACCAGGCTTTACGCGTAATACGACCATATTGTTTAAATTCCTCATCGTGAGATTTCATAAAATCAACAGCAAATACCGGGTTAATAATATAAGCCACAAATAATGATGCTAATAATGTAACAATTAAAGTAACAGGCAAAAAGAACATGAACTTACCAATCATACCAGGCCAAAATGCTAATGGAATAAATGGTGCTAAGGTTGTAATGGTTCCACTTAATACCGGTAAAAATACTTCGCCAGCAGCCATCTTAGCCGCTGTTTTAATATCTCGTTTACCATTATCAAACAAACGATGCGTGTTCTCAATTACCACAATGGCATCATCTACTACAATACCCAGTGCCAGTAAGAATGCAAACAACACGATCATATTCATCGTAAAGCCAATAGTTGGCATAAAAATAAAGGCAATGAACATGGATAAAGGAACAGACAAGGCCACAAACAAAGCATTGGTAACTCCCATAAAGAACATTAAAATTAAGGTTACCAAAATAAATCCAATGATGATCGTATTAATTAAATCATGTAAAGTTACTTTAGTTTGATCTGATTGATCGGCAGTGATTTTAATATCAATATTAGCTGGGAATTCAGTTTTCTTTAACTCCTCAATTGTTTCTTTAATTTTATCAGATGCATCAATTAAATTTTCACCTGCACGTTTAATTACGTTTAAGGTAATTACATTTTTTCCGCCTAAACGAGCGTAACTTTCAGTTTCCTTAACGGTATCTAATACCTGAGCAAAATCTTTCAAGTATACATGTGCGCCAGATTGAGAAGCAATTACTAAATTTTTTAATTCGTCAATAGATTTGAATTCGTTTTTAACACTGATCGTACGTTTGGTTCCATCCATTGGTACTTGTCCGCCACTAATGGTAACATTTTCGCTACCAATTGCTCTTTCAAGATCTCCCATGCCCAACTGCAAAGCCTGCATTTTGTACATGTCTAAATTCACCTGAATTTCTCTATCAGGTGCACCAACCATTTTTACTTCCGTAATTTCTTTTAAGCCTTCTATTCTATCTTTCAGATCATCTGCATAATCTTTCAGCTTCATCAAATCCATATCACCGGCTATGTTAATGTACATGATCGGAAATTCAGAAAAGGCTAATTCTTTCACAAAAGGCTGACGGGTTAATCCAATTGGTAAATCAGATTTTGCTTCGTCCATTTTATCTTTAACAGACTGACGAGCTTTATCAATAGAGATATCAGTATTAAACTCTACAGTGATTAATGACACATCCTGCATGGAATTACTGATCAATTTCTTAACCCCTGGGATCGATTTTAATTTTTTCTCCAAAGGTTTTGTAATGGTATTCTCAATATTACTAGGTGAGTTACCTGCATACACTGTACTGATAAAGAATTTAGGAACTACAATATCCGGAAAACTTTCCTTAGGTAATTTGTTATAGGACATGATGCCCCAAAAAGCAATGATAATAGTGACAATATAAATTGCCGTTTTATTATCGATGGACCAACTACTTGGTTTAAATTGTTTGAAATTCATAATTTTAATTAGTTAATGTGTCAATTAGACAATGAGTCAATTGCAACTATTTATTTATTGTAATATTTTTTTAAACATCATTATGCTATTATCAAATTGTCGAATTTGAAAATTCGACTAATTGATTTATTTTTTAATTTGAATAGCATCTCCTTCATTCAAACCATCATACCCTGAAGTAATTACTAGATCTGTTTCTGATAATCCACTTTTAATTTCAGCAACGCCATTGTATTCTTTCCCAAGAGTTATAAAGCGTTTAGCAGCTTTATTATTTTCAGCAACCAAAATAAAATAAGCACCTTTCACATCTTTTTGCACATAGTTTAATGGAATAGACTGAACCGGTTTATCTGATTTATAATCATTGATAGAGATTATAGCAATTTGATTAGGGTGAAATTCTTTTTTATTATCCAATAAAATTTCTACACCAAATGTTCTGTTTAATGAACTAATAGCGCGAGATGAATAACTTACTTTAGTGGTTAAAGAATCGTTTGAATCGGGAAATTTAACGATCACATCATCACCTTTATGTACTTTAGAACTATAACTTTCTGCTAAATCAGCTTTAACTTTTAAATTATTAAAATTAATAACTCTGATAGCCGGCATGCCAGGAGCAGTTAACTGGCCTAATTTAATATCAACCGCATCAACTGTTCCATTAATAGGTGAAATAATTTTAGTCATGCGAACTTGCTCCTGAAGTGTAGCCATTTTTTTCTCCATACTTTCTTTTTGAGTTTTAGCTTGCAAGAATTGTACTTCGGTGCCAATTTTTTGATCCCATAATGCTTTTTGTTTATTGTATAACTGATTTACTAATTCCATGTTGGTTTCCAAATCAGAAATACTTTGTTGTAATGCACGCGCATCAGTCTCTGCTAATACTTGCCCTCTGCTTACTGCATCACCTGCTTTTACATTAATTTTTGTAATGGTTCCAGGCATTTCAGATGAAAGAGATACACTCTCTTCAGCGTCTACTCTACCTTGTACATTAATGTACGTTTTGAAAACAGTCGTACTTATCGGAGCAGCTTCTACCAGCACGAATTTTTTACCTGAATCACCTTCCAGTTTAGCGATCTTTGCGGAAATTTCTGCTAACTCAGTTTTTAACGCAGCTTGCTTGGATTTTAAATCTGCTACATTTTCATTTTTATTAGCACCACAAGAAGCTAATAAGAAAGACGAAGCTATGATAGGAATCAAGATACCTTGAATTTTGAATTTTGAATTTTGAATAGTTGACATGATCTATATGTTTAATAAGTTGGTTTTAATTTTATTTTACTAGGGTTCCTGTGGCTTTTAAATAATCTGTTTTGTAAATAAGCATATCATAAATCGCATTGAAATAATTTGTTTCCGATTCTTTCAATGAAGTTTGGGCATTGATTACTTCTAAATTACTGCCTACTCCTTGCTCATATTTTTTCTGAGAAACATTGTAAATATTTTCAGCTAATTCCATATTTCTTTTTTGAGTTTGTAAAGTAGCGATGGCATTATTGTAATTAATTGCAGCCGAAGTACTTTCTAATTCTACTGCTAATTGTAAATTCTTCATGTTCAGTTCACCTTTTTTGTAATCCAACTTAGCTTGCTGAATTTTGTAGTGACGTTGCAATCCATCAAAAAGATTTAAAGAAATTGTTCCTCCTATCAATGCTGTTGGGTACCAGTCGTGAGTTCTTTCAAAAAACTTCAAATCGTTTCTCATACCTGCATAACCTAAACTACCATATGCAACTACCGTTGGCAAATAACCAAACTGCAAACGTTTTACATTAATTTTATATAATTTTTGTTGCGACTCTAATAGTTGGTATTCAGCTCTTTTTGAAACATCAATTTTGCTAATGTCTACTTCCGTTTTTTCTGTAACTGAAAGCGAATCCGTTAATACTAAATTGTCTTTACCGGCATAACCCATTTGAAATTTCAGTACGTTTTCACTGAGAGAGATTAGATTTTCTATTTTTTGTTTTTCAGTTACTAAATTATTGTAAGCAACTTCTAAACGATCCACATCAATTTGTTCTACAAACCCTTGCTGATTGAATGCTTTAGTATCATTTAATAATTTACCAAGTTTAGTAATATTGGCATCTAGTAATTTAATGCGCTCTTTGTTTACTAATACGCCATAATAAGCTTTTGATACAGCACTAACTGTTTCCGATTTAGTTCTGGTAACATTGATATTCATTAAACTGATATACTCTTTGGTTGCTTTTAATCCTACCAAATAATCAGCGCTAAATACTAGCAATGAAGCTTGCGCAGTTCCTGATGCTTGAAAAGTAGTTCCAAATTTAACAGGGATAAATGTTCCCGGAGGCGCTCCAAATATTTCGCCCGGAATTAAAGAAGTTGGTATTTCCAGAAAATTTTTCATGTCAACACTTACTCCTACTTGTGGCATGGCCATCCCTAAAACTTCTTTACGTTTGTATTTTGCCATCAACACATCATTTTGTGCATTTAAGTAATTGGGACTGTTTAAGTAAGCATAATCAATAGCTTGTTGCAGCGAAAATGAATTGCTTTGAACCTGCGCTTTTATTGCCCCTCCTGATAAGAGAGTTATTAAAGCTAAGTATAGTGATTTGTTCTTCATAAAAATGATATTATATATATGTTATGTATTGTTATTCTTCTTCTTTGATTTTTTTATAGTTATTAATGAGTTTATGTCCTTTTACTGTGCAGATTCCGTACACGAACATATCCAACACCAACTCATGAGATTTAGTGAAGCTTATTTTTTCAAATGAAAAGTAGTTACCAAACATCAACATGTCTATTTGCGCTAATCGGTAACGAGAGACAAATTCCTCATTAATGTCATCTCTATAAACACCTATTTCTTTTCCTTCTTTAATATTCCTTAAAATATCTTTAAAGGCACAATCTTCTTTAAATTTCTGAAACTGTTCAAAGGCTTTAGGATAAAACTTTTGCAGATCCAAAAAGAAAATCGGATTGATGTTTTGCATCATTTCTCTGATTTTTATCGAGATCAACATAATTTCATGGATCGGGTCTTTTGCCAAAGATCTGATCTCATCAAATTGAACTTCCTGCTTTAACATTTCATTTTCGCATAACTGATTCACTAAATCATCTTTTTCTTTATAAAATTGATAGATCGTTTTTTTAGACATTCCCAATTCCTTGGCAATATCATCCATTGTTACACGCTTGATACCATACTTAAAAAAGAGTTCGAGAGATACTTTTAATATTTTTTCTTGTGCTTCCATTTTCTATTTCGAGCACAAAACTATGGAAACTTTTTTTGTCTTACAAGTTTCCTGAGAAAAAAATTAGATAAATTTTAGGTTATTATAGATATACTAAGAAAATTTAAAATCTAAAGAATTTAGACTTATCGAATCTCCCACTCTTTCCAATCCATTTCCTCGCCATTAAGAATTCCTAAATAGCTTTGGTATCGTTCGGGAGAAATCTCGCCTTCTTCAACTGCCTTTAAAATAGCACAATGCGGTTCGTTTACATGCTTGCAATTATTGAATTTACAGTCGTTCATGCGTTTAAGAATTTCCGGAAAATAGTGTCCCACTTCTTCTTTTTTCATTTCCACGAGGCCTAATTCCTTAATACCGGGCGAATCTATAATATTACCACCAAACGATAAAGGGAATAATTCGGCAAAAGTAGTGGTATGCATTCCTTTTGAATGAGCCGTTGATATATCTCCTATTCTCAAGTCTAGTTTTGGTTCAATAGCATTTACTAAAGTTGATTTTCCAACGCCGCTATGTCCGGCAATTAGTGTGGTTTTATCCTTTAATAAGGTTTTAATGAATTCAATATCTTTCAGATCAAAAGAACTTACCGCAAAACAATCGTAACCAATATCGGTATACAATTTCATGATCTCATCTTGTAATTCAAGGGATTCTTTGTCCAAAATATCTTTTTTATTAAAGACAATTTTTGCCGGGATATCATACGCTTCTGCCGTTACTAAAAAACGATCAATAAACCCCAAAGACGTTCTTGGAGCAACTAAAGTTGCTACTAAAACCGCCTGATCCAGGTTACTGGCTAAAATATGGGCTTGTTTTGAAAGATTGATGGATTTACGAATGATATAGTTGCGTCGAGGATGAATTTTAGAGATCTGATTACTTCCATCCTTATCCATTTCCACCGTCACAATATCACCAACAGCCACCGGATTGGTTGTTTTACGGTCATCTAAGCGGATTTTTCCTTTTAAACGACACTCAAGTAAAGCACCTGTTTCGGCTTTCACCAAATACCAACTTCCGGTAGATTTCATCACTAAACCTGTCATAGCTCAAATATAATAAAATCGTTAAATTTGAGTGGAAATAAATTTAGCCCCTTTTACAACAATGTCTATTCAAGTAAATAATATTACCAAATTATATGGCGAACAAAAAGCCTTAAACAATGTGTCTTTTGAAATTGCAAGTAATGAAATTGTTGGATTTTTAGGACCGAATGGCGCGGGTAAAAGTACCATGATGAAGATATTAACTTGCTATATTCCGCAAACAGAAGGTTCTGCCAAAGTATGTGGCTTTGATACTCAGGAACAAAGCATTGATGTGCGCAAGCAAATTGGTTACTTACCCGAACACAATCCTTTGTACTTAGATATGTATGTGAAGGAATTTTTAGAATTTGTTGGTGGCTTATACAAAGTTAAAAATATTAAAAGCCGTGTGAAAGAAATGATCGATGTGACCGGTTTACAAATAGAACAAAATAAAAAGATCGGTGCTTTATCAAAAGGTTATCGCCAGCGTGTAGGTTTAGCGCAAGCCATGATACACGACCCAAAAGTTTTGATCATGGATGAACCAACAACAGGTTTAGATCCCAATCAATTAGAAGAAATTCGTGGATTGATCATTAAACTTGGGAAACAAAAAACAGTAATGTTAAGTACTCATATCATGCAGGAAGTAGAAGCTGTTTGTGATCGTGTGATCATCATTAACCAGGGACAAATTGTAGCGAACGATACGACTCAAACATTACAACAAAATACTACCAAACAATTAATAACTGTAGAGTTTGACAAGCCAGTGAAACGCGAAGTTCTATTAAAACTAAAAGGCGTAGAAGAAGCATTATTAGCTGACAACAATACCTGGAAAATTGTGGCAGGCTTAGAATATGACGTTCGTAAAGAATTGTTCAACTACGCTGTGAAAAACGACATCAGTGTGTTAACCTTGAACAAAGAAGAACAAAAACTGGAAGACGTATTTAAGCAACTGACAAAAAAATAAATGTCAAACAATCATTACAGCATATATTCAGCGGGAAAATTCATCACTTCTTCTAAAATTTTAGAAGTAAAAAATCCTTATGACGAATCTCTTGTTGCTACAACTTATTTAGCTGATACAAAAATTTTAGAACAAACAATTACTGCTGCTCTAGCAGTAAAAGAAGAATTAAAAAATTTAGCATCTTTCAAAAAATTTCAGATCTTAAAACAGATCTCTGAAACCATAACTGCTAAGCGCGAACATCTGTCAGAAGTATTATGTTTAGAAAGTGGCAAGCCTTTAAAATATGCTTTAGCAGAAATTGATCGCTCAGCACAAACCTTTTTAATTGCTGCTGAAGAAAGCAAACGTATTCCAAAAGAATATATTGCATTAGATTGGACACCTAATGGTGAAGGCAGAGAAGGCGTAGTCAATTATTTTCCTATTGGATTAATTGCAGGTATTGCTCCATTTAATTTCCCTATGAATTTAGCTGTTCATAAAATTGCGCCGGCCATTGCAAGCGGTTGCCCCATTATTTTAAAACCGGCAAGCAGTACACCCTTATCATGTTTGGAGTTAGCTAAAATTATTGACGCAACTGATCTACCAAAAGGTGCTGTGTCGATTTTACCAATGGATAGAGAAACCGGTAATTTATTAGTAACTGATGAACGCTTCAAATTACTAAGTTTCACGGGCTCTCCGATAGTAGGCTGGAAAATGAAAACACAAAGCGGAAAAAAGAAAGTCGTTTTAGAATTAGGTGGAAATGCCGCCACCATTATTACAGAAAGTGCCGACTTAAAAGATGCTTTAACAAAATCACTAATGGGTGCTTTTGCTTATAGCGGGCAAATTTGCATTCATGCGCAACGCTTTATTGTACACAGTTCTATCATTCAAAAATTTATAGATGAATTAAAAGCCGAAACACTTAAATTAAAATATGGCAATCCTATTGATACAACAACAGATGTATCAAACATGATCGATGAAGAAAATGCCATTAGAGTTGAAACCTGGATCGATGAAGCAATTCAACAAGGAGCACAATTAATTTGTGGAGGCAAACGAAATGGAACTTATGTAGAGCCAACTATTTTAATCAATTGTAATAACACCATGAAAGTGTATGCAGAAGAAGTGTTTGGTCCGGTTATTTGCATTAATTCATATAACACCATTGATGAAGCCATTAACTTAGCAAACGATACAAAATTTGGTTTACAGTGTGGGGTTTTCTCTAACTCCATTTCTGAATTAAATAAATGCTTTCAGCAAATAGAAGTTGGTGGCGTAATCCATAACCATGTACCAACCTTGCGTTATGATCATATGCCTTATGGTGGTGTAAAAGAAAGCGGTTTAGGAAGAGAAGGTGTAAAATATACAATGCTGGATATGTTAGAACCAAAGGTTTTAGTAAAATAAAAAGTCGGGATAACTAGTTATCCCGACTTTTTTATAAAATCATTCTATTAAGGGTTTGTAGTAGTTGTGTTAGTTGTAGTTGTAGTTGTTTTAGTTTCAGCTGCTTTTTTATCTTTAGCTGCGCCTGCGCCATAACCTACACCCGAACCTACTGCTCCACCAATTAGACCGCCAATAACTGCGCCTTTTCCTTTATCTTTACTGGTGGCTGCTCCTGTAATTGCTCCGGCAACAACTCCCGCTCCAGCACCAATTAAAGCACCTTTGGTTGTGTTAGACATTTTTTTCTTTGCAGCTGCAGTTGTACCTGTACTTGCAGAAGTACTTCCATTGCTTTGCGTACCAGCTACTTCATGAGTTCCACCTGAATTACCGGATTGAGCAGTCCCATGTGTATTGCCTGACGACGATTGGTTTGTCATTGGTACAGATGGATTTGAAACTTGTTCCCCAGTTGCAGGGTTAACTGTCATACTTTGAGATTCTATCCCTTCTGCATTAGAATTTACTAAGGCATTCATTGAATCAATTACTCTATTAACATTATTCGCGGCATTTACAGAATCTAATAAATGCTCTTTTGCTAATTCAACTTCAGTTTTTGAATTGCTGCAAGCGCAAAAAACTATTGATATAGCTACAATTGGGAAAATTTTTCTCATAATAGTTTTATTTAAAGGTTAATACAATAATATATTACTCCGAAGTTACAAAACACATTACTCACATCAAAATAGAGATGAAAGTCTGTTTATCTTGTTTTTAATAAAATTTAACTTTAAAATCGTTATTTTTAATTTTTGATAAATTTTTATGGAATACAGAAGATTAGGAAAATCAGGATTACAAGTAAGCGCATTATCATTTGGTTCCTGGATAACCTTCGGAAAACAAATAGAAAATAATACAGCTGATGAATTATTAAGCATAGCCTACGAAAGTGGCATCAACTTTTTTGATAATGCAGAGATCTATGCTGCCGGTAAATCAGAAGAAGTAATGGGTTCTATCTTAAAGAAAAAAGATTGGGCACGTAGTTCTTATTGCGTTTCGAGTAAAGTATTTTTTGGTTATGAAGATAAAAAACCAAACCAAACTGGGTTATCACGTAAACATATCATAGAGGGTTGTCATGCAGCTTTAAAACGTTTACAGGTAGATTATATTGATCTCTTCTTTTGTCACCGTCCTGATAAAAACACTCCTATTGAAGAAACTGTTTGGGCGATGAATACCTTGATACAACAGGGTAAAATTTTATATTGGGGCACCAGTGAGTGGGCCAATGACGAGATCATGGCTGCTTTTGTATTTGCCGAAAGAAATCGTTTGATCGGTCCAACGATGGAACAACCACAATACAATATGTTTGAAAGAACAAAATTGGAAAAAGATTATTTATTGTTGTTCAGAGATTTTGGTTTAGGCACCACTATCTGGAGTCCTTTAGCATCCGGGCTTTTATCAGGAAAATACAATAACGGTATTCCGGAAGATAATCGTTTACATATTGAAGGAATGGAATGGCTAAAAGAACGAGCCCTAGGCGAACCATCCAAGCTAGATCAAACAAAAATGCTTGCAAAATTAGCTAACGAATTAGACACTTCTTTAGCTAAACTATCCATTGCCTGGGTAGTTAAAAACCCACATGTAAGCACTGCTATTTTAGGGGCTTCTAAAAAAGAGCAATTAATTGAAAATCTAAAAGCCCTGGAAGTATTGCCGCTATTGACACCTGAAGTAATGGAAAAAATAGAAATTATTTTAAACAATAAACCCGTTCAAGCACAATTTTAATATCATCTAAAAATCAAGCATCATGAATAAACCTTTCAAAGATCTTATCGTTGTAGAATTAGCGGGTGTTTTAGCCGGGCCATCGGCCGGATTATTTTTTGCAGAATTAGGTGCAAAAGTGATCAAGGTAGAGAATCCTAAAACAAAAGGAGATGTTACACGAAACTGGAAATTGCAGTCAGAAGCAAGTGACGAAGATACCAGTGCCTATTTTTGGAGTGTAAATACAGGTAAAGAAGTTTTGTTTTTAGATCTGACAGATAAACAAGATCTTGAAAAATTTTATACGCTTGTTAGAATGGCCGATGTATTGGTTACAAACTACAAAGCCGGAGATGATGAAAAATTAAAAGTACATTATAATCGTTTAAAAAAATTCAACTCAAAACTTATTTATGCCAGCATCAACGGTTTTGGTAAGGATAATCCCCGCACAGCTTACGATCTGATCTTACAAGCAGAAAGCGGCTTTATGCAAATGAATGGAGAAAAAGGAGGAGATCCACTAAAAATGCCGGTTGCCTTAATTGATATTCTTGCCGGTCATCAATTGAAAGAAGCCATTTTAATTGCGCTCTTAAACAGATACAAAACAGATACAGGTTGTCATATTTCCGTTTCATTATTCGATTCAGCTATTGCTTCATTAGCCAATCAGGCAACCAATTGGTTAATTGCCAATCATCTTCCATCTGCTCAAGGATCGTTACATCCTAATATTGCGCCTTACGGCGAAATATTTACCACCAAGGATAAACAACAAATTACTTTTGCCATTGGAAGTGATAAGCAATTTTACAGACTTTGTTCTATTTTGACAATCCCCAAAATAGCAGGAGATCCACTCTATAATACCAATCAAAATAGAGTAACAAACAGAGAGGAACTTTTTAATGTTTTAAAAACTAAAATTTCCAAGATCAATTTTCCGGACCTATTCACTTCTTGTAAAGAAGCTGATATTCCAATCGGAAAGATCAGAAATTTAAAAGAAGTGTTTGAATTGCCTGAGGCTAAACAAATGCTTAAACATTTTAAATACAAAAACAAAAACCTAACTACTATTAGTTCTATTGCCTTTCAAATACAACCGTAATGCTGTGATTCTCCATTGGAGAATTATTTGTAAACTTGTTAAATAATTAAATCTATGTCTTATAAAAATTTCATTCTATTTTTTATTTTGTTGTTTGTCTTAAACAGTAATGCTCAAACTAAAGACACCATTTTTTTAATGAATGGAAATTTCATTGCCGAAAAAATTACTGATACGCTGATAGGTGCTGTAACTATCATTAATCCTGAAAAACCAACTGAAAAATTGCATTACGAATACGATGATATTTACAGTGTTAAATACGGTAATGGCACTACGAAATTCTATTATTATCAAGACACATTACGCAACAATTATTTCACAAGAGATGAGATGCAATATTATATTTACGGCGAACGCGATGCTCGTAAAGGTTTTAAAGCACGTGGATCCTTAATTGGTGCAGGTGTGGTTGGTTTAGCCAGCGGCGGATTAGGTTTGTTTTTTGCTCCCGTTTTCCCTTACGGTTATATGGCTTTAAGTGGTGTTACAAAAGTTAAAATTAAACATAGCACGATCAGCAATCCAAATTATATAGATCAAGATGCTTACATTTTAGGATACGAAAGAGTATCTCGCAGTAAACGTCGTATACAAGCTTTAATAGGTGGAACAATTGGTTTAGCAGCAGGCTACGGATTATATTTTGGAATTTTAAAAGACAAATTACCAGCAACTCTTTCATTACGATTTTAAATAATAACATGCAGAAAAAAATTTTATTACTAGGCTCAGGAGAATTAGGAAAAGAAGTTGTGATTGCTTTGCAACGATTAGGACAATATGTTATTGCCGTTGACTCATACGAAAACGCACCGGCTATGCAAGTTGCCCATGAATTTGAAGTAATTAATATGTTGGATGGAGAAGCTTTGGATAAAGTAGTAGCCAAACACAAACCGGATTTGATCGTTCCTGAAATTGAAGCCATTCGCACCGAACGTTTTTATGATTATGAAAAGCAAGGTATTACGGTTGTGCCTAGCGCTAAAGCGGCAAATTTCACTATGAACCGTAAAGCCATTCGTGATTTGGCAGCTAAAGAATTAGGATTAAGAACAGCCAATTATTTATACGCTACTACTTTAGAAGATTTTAAAAATGCTGTGTCTCAAATTGGGATTCCTTGCGTGGTGAAACCATTAATGAGTAGCAGCGGTAAAGGGCAAAGCGTTATTAAAACAGAACAAGATGTAGAGAAGTCGTGGAACTATGCCATGGAAGGATCTCGTGGCGATTATAAAGAAGTGATCATTGAAGAATTTATAAAATTCAATTCTGAAATTACCTTGTTAACCGTTACTCAAAAAAATGGTAATACGTTATTTTGTCCACCAATTGGCCACAGACAGGAACGTGGTGATTACCAGGAAAGCTGGCAACCATGTGCCGTTAGTGATATTGACGTGAAAGATGCGCAAGATATGGCGGCTAAAGTAACCAAAGCGCTAAGTGGTTCTGGTTTATGGGGTGTAGAATTTTTCTTAACAGATAAAGGCATTTATTTTTCAGAGTTATCTCCTCGTCCGCATGATACCGGCATGGTAACATTAGCCGGCACACAAAACCTCAGCGAATTTGAATTACACGCGCGAGCTATTTTAGGATTTCCAATTCCTGAGATCACGTTAGAAAGAACAGGCGCATCAGCTGTGGTACTAGCAAATAAAGAAGGGAAAAATCCAACGTACACAGGCATCGAAACTGTATTAGAAAACAAATTAACTGATGTGCGCGTCTTTAATAAACCCACTACTCGTCCCTACCGTCGTATGGCTGTGGTATTAACATATGACAAAGTGGGGAGCAATGTTGATGTAGTGAAACAAAAAGCCATTGACTTAGCAAAACAAATAAACGTTAATTCGAACTAATGAAAAACATCATTTTTATCATATTGTATCTTATTACGTTTAGTGGAAAATCTCAAATTGTTTTTTTTCCTGAGCATTTACAAAAATCTCATATCTCAAAATTGAAAAGCGGCGATTCATTATTCTTTTATCAATGCCATGTAGATGAAGCTAAACAAGAATTAACAACAAGCTCCGGGCAAAAAATTACCACTAAAGCAAAACGTTTAACCATCACCGAAAAGTTTGTGATCCATAAAACAGATAGTGCTTACTTTTGTAAGTATTATGTATCGCCATTAACGAATTACCCTAATAAAAAATTCCCTTACCTAACGTTAACTGAAGTAACAAACTGGGATTTTGAACTCAAACTCCGCAAACAATTATCTCAACAAGAAGTGTTATTATTGGCAGCATTCGAATCTAAAACACATGCCATTACACATTACGAATTAAACATTAACAAAACGTGTCCTAACGAAGTCATTATTAAAGGCAAGAACATTAACGAACAATTTATGATAGAAGGTGATTACTTATTAAGTAAACAGCTGAATTGTCTTTAATACATCAAACATTTCCTTTTCCATTAGGTTTCTTCCGGGTTCTCGGAAAATGAAATGTTTCGTTTATTTCCACTCTTAAACCCACTCGTTTAGGTAGATTGCCATAATCCGCAAATATCTTTTGTTTGATCTTTTCAATGCCCTTGCTATCAAAATTATCTTTCTGTAAAGCTTCCAATACTAACAATTCACAAGCGGTAGCGATTAACCAATCTACCTCCTCTCTATAGCCAATAGCCGCAATGGCTCCTGTTTTAGCTAAAAATGCTTGTATCTTGCGTTTACTAACACTAAGCGTTGAACAGGAGGCAAAATAAAACACTTTGCGGTGACACTTATTTTCTAATAGATCTGCAATTTCATCTAAGGTGATGTAATCTTTCCTATTCAAATAAATTTTTTCGGCTTTACCATGGCATGCTACATAGATGATCGGAAATTTATTAGCCAATACCGTATGTTTGGCCCATTTGCTTATAAAAAATTCAAACTCTGCTTTAGTAGCACAATCGTGATAAATATAATCGCAATAGCTGTTTTTAAATAACAATTCCAACATGGGAATAATCGTTGACTTATCTTTTAAATTATAGTCATTCCACATCCCTTCCAAACAATAAATATTTTTTAATTGCTTCATAATAGGTTAAAGAAAGTGTTGCTTATTCCTTAACTAAAGCTAGTCAAAAAACGGGGGCAATAAAAAACCTCCTTTAAACAAAATATTAAAGGAGGTTCAATTTATGTTGAAAACTAATTCTTAAATGGCATCAAAATCGATCACCACTTTTTCAGTTAAAGGATGGGCCTGGCATGTTAAAACAAACCCATCTTCCACCTCAGCATCAGTCAGGGCAAAGTTCGCATCCATTTTCACTTTTCCTTCAATTACCTTAGCACGGCAAGTACAACAAACCGCTCCTTTACAACTAAACGGAGCGTCAACACCTGCTTCGATGGCTGCATCTAAAATACTTAAGCCCTCTGTATTTAATTTCATTTGTGTTTCAAAACCGTATTGGATCACAGTAATTTCGCTATTCACAGAAGCTCCGGTTGCCGTTCCTTCTGCTTTAGCAACAGCATCAGCTACTGCACTAAAGTATTCGATATGAACTTTTTCTTTTGCAATTTGCAACCCTTCTAAAGCCTGTTTAATATTTTCCATCATTGGGCCTGGGCCGCAAATAAAATATTCATCCGCCTTAGCTAAATTAAGCATTGCCACTACTTCTTTCACTCGTTCAACCGACAACATCCCTTTTTGAATATCAGATACAGTTGTTTTGGGATTATCGTACACATTCAACACTTTTACTCGATCTGCATTTTCAGAAGCAATTTTTTCTATCTCAGATTTAAAGATCACTGAATCCTCATCTCTGTTGGCGTACACTAAAGTAACTGTACTTTGTTTTTCAATGTACAATACACTTTTCATAATGCTCATCATTGGAGTAATACCACTACCACCGGCAAATAGCACATAATGCTTTTTGTTACTACCGGATAAAACCGAACTAAAATTCCCCATTGGAGTCATCACCTCGATCATATCACCCACTTTCCATGAGCGGTTCATTAACGTAGACGCTCTTCCATCTTGTACTTCTTTTACAGCTACACGTAATTCTTTTTCGCTGTAAGGGCTGGTGCAAATACTATAAGAACGGCGAATTTCCTCGCCATTTACTTTTAATTTAATTGTAATATATTGGCCTTGCTTGTATTGAAATTCGTGTTGAATTTGTGGGGGTACGTCAAATGCTACTGAAACTGCATCAGCGGTTTCTCTGCGAATATCTTTTACTTTTAAGGTATGAAATCTTGCCATTTTTTAAAATTTAGTATGCAAAAATAAGATATTAATGTAATTAATAAAGGACAAATGATTTTTATTGTTATTTGAGGGGATTTTGGCAGCAAAAATCATTTGAAAAAGAGCCCCAAATCACTATATTTGTATGATTCTTAATAGAATAATAATACCATGGAAATAGCCAATTTTGAAAATGTGTTTGAAGGCAAATTAGCCAAGAACGAAATGATTGAACCTAAAGATTGGATGCCGGATAATTACCGTAAGCATTTAATTCGTCAAATCTCTCAACATGCCCACTCTGAAATTGTAGGGATGTTGCCTGAAGGTAATTGGATTACCCGTGCCCCAAGTTTACGTTCTAAGATCGTACTAATGGCTAAAGTGCAAGATGAAGGCGGACATGGTTTATATTTATACACCGCTGCCGAAACTCTAGGCATTAGCCGTGATGAATTATTAAATAATTTACATACAGGTAAAGCAAAATATTCTTCGATATTTAATTACCCAACGTTAACCTGGGCTGATATTGGAGCAGTGGGCTGGTTAGTAGATGGTGCTGCCATTATGAACCAGGTCATGTTACAACGTTCCTCTTACGGCCCTTATAGCCGTGCAATGGTTCGTATTTGTAAAGAAGAGAGTTTTCATCAACGTCAGGGATTTGAAATCATGACACATTTAGCGTTTGGGACTCCTGAACAAAAAGCCATGGCTCAAGACGCTTTAAATCGTTGGTGGTATCCAACTATGATGATGTTTGGTCCACCGGATGCAGAATCTCCAAATAGTGAAAATGCAATGAAATGGCGTATCAAACGAGAAACGAACGACCAGTTACGTCAGCGTTTTGTTGATCAAACTGTGCCACAGGTTGAATATTTAGGATTAGTTGTTCCTGATAAAAATCTAAAATGGAACGAAGCCAAAAAAGGTTACGATTTTAGCGAGCCAAATTGGGTAGAGTTTAAAAACGTTATTAGCGGAAATGGTCCATGTAACAAAGAACGTTTAGCGGCTCGTAACAAGGCTCATAATGATGGGGCTTGGGTAAGAGAAGCGGCACAAGCATTTGCTAAAAAACGTAAAGAAGTATACGAAGCAGCATAATACAATTTTTAGTTTTGAGTTATTAGTTTTTAGCGACTATAATTCAAACTTAATTTTAAAACTATTAAAAACTAAACATTAATAACTAAGCACTAATTAAAATGAGTGATAATCAAGGCCCTGTTTGGGAAGTATTTGTACAAAAAAAATCAGGACAACCATTTGTTCATTGTGGAAGTTTACATGCATATGATAAAGAAATGGCATTACAAAATGCCAGAGATCTGTACACTCGCCGCAGCGAAGGCTGCGCTTTGTGGGTAGTGCCTTCAAACGCAATAGTTGCCAGTAGTCCGGAAGATATCGGGCCATTCTTTGAACCGGCAAACGATAAAGTATACCGTCATCCAACCTTTTATCAAATTCCGGATGCTATCGGACACATGTAATTTTAAATTATTTATTTGTCAGTTCGAGCGAAGTCGAGAACCGTTCCAATAAAAAATATAACAATAAAAAATCTGCGGACATCTACGATATCTGCGAGAAACAAAAATATGACAACAAACGAAGCATTATTTAATTACGCCTTACGCCTAGGCGATACAAACTTAATTCTTGGTCAGCGCTTAAGCGAATGGACTGGTCACGGTCCTTTTTTAGAAGAAGACTTAGCCTTAACTAACATTGCTTTAGATATTACCGGTACTGCAAAATCTTTATTAGAGTATGCGGCGCAAGTTGAAGGCAAAGGTAGAACAGAAGATAGCTTAGCATTTTTCAGAAATGACAGACAATACTTTAACGCGCAAATTACCGAACAACCCAATGGTGATTATGCTAAAACGATTGTTAGACAAGCCATGATGGATTGTTTCGATCTATACTTTTATCAGGAACTAGCTAAAAGCAAAGACCAAACATTGGCAGGTATTGCACAAAAATCAATTAAAGAAGTTACTTATCACTTACGTCACACATCCTCTTGGGTAGAACGTTTTGGTGATGGCACCGAAGAAAGTAATTACCGCGCACAAACTGCCTTAAATGAATTATGGCAATATACCGGCGAATTATTTGAAATGAATGAAGTAGATGAATTATTGATCAAAGAAGGTATTGCTGTTGACTTAACTACCGTGAAAGCTAAATGGGAAAAACACATTACTGAATTGTTTCAAAAAGCAACATTAATTATTCCCGAAAACACATTTATGCAAACCGGTAGTCGTAGAGGCATTCATACCGAACACTTAGGACATTTATTAGCAGAAATGCAAGCCTTACCTCGTATGTATCCGGACGCGAAATGGTAAACCAAAATATCTTAATTATGAAAAAAAACATTTTTATCCTTTTCCTGATATTGAATTTAGCTTCTTTTGCTCAATCAACAAACGAGGTTCAAGTTTCAATTACCAAGGAGGAAATAAAAAAAGCAAAAACACTTCACGAACTAATTCCTAATTTTCCTCAGGATTGCAAGATATTTGATTGTCTTATTATCCTTAATGTTTCTGATCAGGTTTTGGAATCGAAGTCGAGTGACAGAAATTTTTTAAAAGAGACGCAAAATCTGATTTTAAATAAAAAAAATAAATTGGAACGTTTTTTTATTCAAGACATAAGTAGTAATTGCAACAACAAATTGTCAAAAATATATCAATTCAATATTACCAAATAGTAAATGATTTTTCCTCAAATACCACCCTTATGAACCTTAAAGACACCTGGAAAAAGCTATCGCCCTATTTTGTTGACATTTGGCAATACATAGTGATCATTGTGATCATGATCATTGCTGCTATTTTTATTCTATAAATAAACTATTACTTCGTTTTTAAAGTATAACTAGAGTGATTCAAACTCAAGAGCATATTCTTTCTTTGCTTTCAGAAATTCCTGATCCGGAAATTCCTGTGATTACTATTGTTGAACTGGGAGTGATAAGAGACATTAATTTGATTGATGACTCTTCTATTGAACTAAAGATCACTCCAACCTATAGCGGTTGCCCTGCCATGAAACAAATTGAAGATGATGTGAGAAAAAAATTAACTGAAAATGGATTTTCGTCTATTAAAATAAACACCGTTTTTTCTCCACCCTGGACAACAGATTGGATCACTCCGGAAGCCAAGGAAAAATTAAGGAAATATGGCATTGCTCCACCTGAGCACACAACTGAAGACAAAAGCTGGTTAACCGGCAAGCATTCCATTATTTCTTGCCCTCGATGCAAATCTCAAAACACAAAATTGATCTCACAATTTGGCAGTACAGCCTGTAAAGCATTATACCAATGTCAGGATTGTTTGGAGCCATTTGATTACTTTAAGTGCATCTAGATCAAATTTATTTTTTCGACCAATTGTCGTTTTTTTTATTACAAATAAAGTAATATCTTAGCTTAAAGCATTTTTTAATGATAAGCTCAGATATCACAAACCATGTCATCAATCATTTTTTGGAGCATGTTTTTGTAATAAACACGCAACAGGAGATCATTTTTCACACAAAGGATTTATCTTCTTTCTTCGGTTTTTCTGATAAAGAAATAGGCAAAATGGGATTGAGATCTTTATTCCATGATCCACATATTTCTTTAACTGTCATTTTAAAAAAAGCTGCTCAAGATGGCGAATACGCTAGCTCAGAGAATTTTAAGCATAAAACCAAAAATTATATCAATGTCTCTTTTAGGGTATGTTATCACAAAGAACCTAAAAGTAAAGAAGTATTTTATGTGTTTTATTTAAAAGACAACACTCAGCAAAAATTATTGAGAAGAGATATTATTAAAAAAAGTTTAACTATTGAAAACCTTTCTAAATCCAGAAAAATAAGGGATGGCAAGTTGGATGAAGCTATTTATGAAATTTTAGAATCTTCTTCTAAAGCCATGCACACTACCCGCGTTAATGCCTGGATTTTTGATAATGAAAAAACGGAAATTCAGTGTATTGGGAATTTTGATGCCAGAGTAAATCAATTAGTTCCGCAAAATGCATTGCCTCGTATTGCAATGCCAATGTATTTTAATTTATTTGAAACAGAGAAGATCATAATAACATCTGATGTGAATACTGATCTGAAAACTGCCGAGATGCGTGAATTTTATTTAAATCCACATGATATTCAAGCTTTAATGGATGTTCCGGTGCGTATTGAAGGTGAAATGATTGGCGTGATATGTTTTGAAAATATAGGAACAACAAGAGAATGGACCTTACAAGAACAAAAATATGGTTTAGTAGCCGCTCAAATGCTATCATTAACTATTGAAACGCACAATAAACAAATAGCCCGTCATGCGCTCGAAGTTTCATTAAAAGAACAAGAAATTTTATTACAGGAAGTACATCACCGTGTTAAAAACAATCTCAGTATTATTGCCAGTTTAATGAATTTGCAAGCGGAAAAATCTCACGACAATTACCACAAACAATTATTTATTGAATGCCGTAACCGTTTAGATTCCATAGCTATAGTACATGAAGTGATCTATAGGGCCAAATCATACTCTCAGTTAAACTTTAAAGATTATTTAATTCAGATCCTTGAACAAATTTCAGCCAGCTACCATTCCCTTAAAAATGTCAAGATCATTAAAGGTATTACCGATGTGAATGTGGATATTTCATTGGCAATTCCCTTAGCCCTAATTGTAAATGAATTGATCACCAATGCTTATAAACATGCATTTAAAGCTACTGAAAAAGGCATCATTGAAGTCACCTTATTAGAAAACAATAAACAAGTGTTTTTAACCATTAAAGATAATGGCACCGGCTTTAACAAAAAGATTGTACCGGAAAACTCCATAGGTATGGATATTTTAAATGGCCTCATTGATCAGATAGATGCTACTTGTAAATTAGAAACTAATGGAAAGGGTACCTTTTATAAAATTTCATTTTCAAAAAAATAAATTGCATTTTTAACTCATAAAAAATACTATGAGTTTTATTCTTTCTGATATTCAAAACAAAGTAATGATCATTACTTTAAACCGCGCCGATAAATTTAATAGCTTTAACCGCGAAATGGCTTTACAACTGCATGAAGCCTTAGATAAAGCAGAGGCTGATCCTGATATCAGAGCCATCGTTTTAACCGGAAACGGTAAAGCATTTTGTGCCGGACAAGATCTGGCAGAAGCTATGGATCCTAATGGCCCTGGTATCGCCCGTATTGTTGAAGAACATTACAATCCCATCATTTTACGTTTGCGCAAAATTGAAAAACCTATTATTGCTGCCGTAAATGGTGTAGCAGCCGGTGCCGGTGCCAACATTGCTTTGGCTTGCGATATTGTTACAGCTACTGCATCCTCTTCTTTTATTCAGGCTTTTAGCAAAATTGGGTTAGTGCCGGATAGTGGCGGAACCTTTTTCTTACCACGCTTAATTGGTTTTCAACGCGCTTCAGCTCTTATGATGACAGGAGATAAAGTATCGGCAACCGAAGCCTTACAAATGGGAATGTTGTATAAAGTATTTCCTGATGATACATTTGTAACTGACTATCTGAACTTAGCTAATACCATGGCAGATATGCCTACCAAAGGACTTGGACTAACCAAACGTTTATTGAACGAAAGTGTTTTTAATACACACGATAAACAATTAGTACGCGAAGGCATTTTACAAATAGAAGCGGCTAATACTTACGATTATAATGAAGGTGTTAATGCCTTTTTAGAAAAACGCAAACCCGAATTCAGAGGTCAATAAATTCCTATTATTGTGAACCCTGTCAGATTTCAATATTCTGACAGGATTTTTTATTTAAAAACAACGTTATTAAACCTTTTATTGTTTACAATTTTCCTGTATCCTATTGCTTAAACTTCATTATAAAATTAATTTTACAGATATGAAGCTACACTCACTTTTACTACTATCGTTTGTTTTTATTTCACTTGGTGCATTTGCCCAACCTAAAAAAGAATATTACGATAATGAACAAAAAATCATTAAATCTGAAACCAACATTGTAAAAGGGATGCCACACGGACGTCATATAGAATATTATAAAAACGGCAAAGTTTATCGCAGAGGTTCGTTTTATAATGGTAAAGAAGACAGCACCTGGTTTTTTTATTACGAAGACGCTAAATTAAAAGCTACTGAAAACTATCGACGTGGCAGAAAAAATGGCCATAACAAATATTATTTCAAAACAGGAGATCTGGCACAGGAAACAGTTTTTAAAAACAATTTTGCGGATAGTGTTTGGACCTCCTATCATGAAAATAAAACAGTGAAAGGACGTGAAAGCTTTGTGGCTGGAAAAAAACAAGGAGATTGGATCTATTATTTTGATAATGGACAAATTGAAAGTCAAGGAAAATTTGAGAATGATCTAAAAGAAGGTGAAGTAAAAACATTTTATAAAGACGGTAAACCGGCATCTGTTTCAAATTTTTGTAAAAATAAACCTTGTGGTAAAAACCTAGAGTATTACGAAAACGGACAGCAAAAATTCGAAAAAACCTATATAGACTCAGTTACCTTTTTACTCAATAACATGTGGGATGAGAAAGGTAAACACATTATTGCTAATGGAAATGGCACACTTACCGCACAATACCCAAGTGGTATTATTCGCGCACAGGGGGCTTATGTTGAGGGTTACATGAATGGCATCTGGCGTTACTTTCATCCAAATGGTGAATTAGATTACGAATGCAATTATGAAAAAGGGATTTTAAATGGCTATTACTCATCCTACTATCCTAATCATAAATTAAAAAGTGAAGGTTCATTTATAAACGGAAAGAAAAATGGTATTTGGAAATTTTATACCGACAAAGGTGAACTGGAAATTGAAGGCACGTTAAAAGACGGCTTAAGAGATAGCAAGTGGACTTATTACTATGCTAATGGAAATGTAGAATCGGAAGGTTATTTTTTAAATGACAAGCAACATGGCACTTGGGAATATTTTTATCCCACTAAAGAAAAATGGAAACTTGGTAATTATGAGAATGATCTAAAAACAGGCACATGGACTACCTGGTTTGAAAACGGCAAAAAATTACAAGAAGGACCTTATGTTAGCGGAAAAGAAAATGGGCTTTGGCAAAGCTGGTACAACACTGGTCAGTTAAAAGATCAGGGAAGTTTTAAAGATGGTAAATTACAAGGCTTATGGGAAGGCTGGTATATTAATGGAAAACCTAATTACAAAGGCGAATACAATGAGAAAGCAAAAAAGCACGGTGCTTGGGAGTATTGGTTTGAAACCGGACAATATCGCGAAACAGGCACTTATGTTAGTGGTATTAAACATGGGCACTGGACAAGTTATTTTGAGAAAGGAAACTTTGTAGATACCGATGGTAATTATAGTAAAGGCAAACAAAATGGCACTTGGTTGTACTACTACGAAACAGGAGGTTTAATGAAAGACCAACGCTTTAAAGACGGACATTTAAGCGGGAAATCAACAACTTACTATACTAATAACAAAATTCAATCTGTTAGTAATTATAAGATCATTAACGACAAACGTAAAGGCAAAAAACAAAGTGTGGCTGATGGCGATTGGATTTTTTATGACAAAACAGGGAAAGAAATCAGTAGAATAAGCTATAAAAATGGTGTAAAAAAATAAAATAATTTGATTATTTTAGTGAATATAAATTATCTTTACCAAACGCACTATTACCTAAACTAATTCGTATGTTTTCAACTATAAGATCCTTGTTTTTAATTTTAGCCTGCATAGGGCTTTGTTATGCCTGCGGAAATACTAAACAAGAAAACGAAGATGATTCTACTATGGTAGATGAGTCTAGTAATCGATTAGATTCTCAGAAAATTTCAGCTCAAAATATTTTCAATGCCATTCCAGGCCGAACAGAGATCATTAACCTAACGCAACAAGCGCAAGCAGAATATAATGCAATGGTATTAAGCGATCCGGAAAATGTGCATAAATATGGATTAGAAAGCAGTAAGGCTCTTAATTTAGGCGTATATGGCTCTGATTTAAATGTAACTGGTGTTTTTGAACAAACTCAGGAATCGATTACTTTTTTTAAATGCGTAAGTATTTTATCCAAGAGTTTAGGCATCAGTAATTGTTTTGATGAGAAAATGGGAGATAGAATGGAAGCTAATAAAGACAACAGAGATTCTACTTTAGAGATCATTTCTCAATCATTTAAAAATGCCGATAAATATTTAAAAGAAAATGGTCGCCCCGGAACCTCTTCATTAATAGTGGCTGGTGCCTGGATAGAAGGCGTTTATATTGCTTGTAACACTGCCAAAGAAACCAAAAGTGAAGCCGTTGTGAAAGAGATCTTTGCTCAAACAGAATCGCTTAGGTATTTAGTTGAATTATTAGAAGCTTCTAAATTATCTGATGATTCAAAATATTTGATTACCGACTTAAAGAATTTGAAAAAAATATTTGATTCAAAGACGGATAACGTATATACCTTAGAATCGATGAAAGAAGTGGATTCCATTATTACAGCTATCAGAACTAAAGTCGTTTCACCAAAATAAGATCTTAAATGCCTGTTATTTTACCTGTTAATGGACATGAGCCTAAATTTGGGGCTAATTGTTTTGTTGCTCCTAATGCTACTATTGTTGGTGATGTGATTTGTGGGGATGAATGTAGTTTTTGGTTCAACGCCGTTATACGAGGTGATGTTAACTCCATTCGATTAGGCAACAAAGTTAATATTCAGGATGGCGCAGTGATTCACTGTACTTATCAAAAAACAAAAGTTAATTTAGGTAATAATGTGTCTGTTGGTCACAATGCCATTGTACACGGATGTACCGTACATGATAATGTATTAATTGGCATGGGCGCCATTGTAATGGATAATTGTGAGATTGGCAGTAATACTATTATTGCAGCCGGTGCCGTGGTTATGGAGGGCACAATTGTGCCAAGCGGGTGTATTTATGCAGGCGTACCGGCTAAAAAAGTAAAAGATATTTCAGAGGAATTAATTAATGGCGAAATAAACCGCATTGCCAATAATTACTTAATGTATAGTTCCTGGTTTAAATAAACACTATCTACTCCTTCAATTTACAAGTAGTTTCGCCGACCGATAAGGACTTACAATACTTTTTGGCCTGACTCTTCGTTTTTTCTACTGTTCCTGCATCATATGTGCCGGCAGAACTACTACATTCACAAGTACGCTCTTTTTTACAAGACACTAAGCTCAAAACGGTTAAAACTGCTGCAATTTTAATGAAGTTCATAGATATTTGGTTTAATAGCGCTAAAATAAACAAATAATAGTTCTAAAATTTGGATTTTAATGGCTAAGGCCATATATTTGCCCTCCAAAATTTAAATTAAATAAAAATATAAAATGTTATTAGTAGCAGTAAAAGAAGGTGAAAGCATTGAAAAAGCTTTAAAAAAGTTCAAAAAGAAATTTGAAAAAACTGGTGTTGTAAAACAATTGCGTTCTCGTAAGAACTTTGAAAAGCCGTCTATAACCAAAAGACAGACTAAGATCAAAGCTGTTTACAAGCAACAAATGCAACTTGGTTTAGGAGACTAAACTTCTTTTCACAAAAATTATACTTCAACCTAAGGGTATTTCGAATTTTTAAAAGTAAATTCGTTATACCCTTAGGTTTTTTATGTCCAGTCAACACCTATCCGCTTTTTATGATTACTTAGAGTTTGTCAAAAAATACTCTAAGCACACTTCGGTGTCTTATAAAAACGATATTGAACAGTTCCTGCTTTTTATAACAGCAAGTGATAAGTCTTTAACTGAAAAGGACATTAATTATCAACATATCAGAGCTTGGGTAACCCATTTATTATCCAATAAAATTTCAGCCAAAAGTGTTAACCGAAAATTATCGGCCTTAAAAAGTTTCTTCAAATTTTTGCAGGTACAGCAAGTTATTGACGTTAACCCAATGTCAAAAATTTCGGGACCAAAAACACCTAAACGTTTACCTGTATTTGTAGATGAACACCAAATGGAAAATCTATTTCAAGAGGTGCAATTTGAAGATGGCTTCAATGGCTTAAGAGATAAATTAATATTAGATATTTTATACCAAACCGGCGTAAGACGCTCTGAATTAAGCCATTTAAAAGAGTCTGACGTTGATCTGTTCGAGTCAACTATCAAAGTTTTAGGCAAAAGAAATAAAGAACGAATAATTCCAATTTCTTTATCATTAAAACGTAACCTTGAAAGCTATTTTCAAGTAAAACAGAACAAATGCTTAGTTAACCCAATTTTGTTAGTAAACGAAAAAGCAGAAGCTCTTAAAGATCAAGCAATATATAATATCGTTAAAAAGTATCTGTCTCAAATTACCAGTATACAAAAAAAGAGTCCACACGTTCTTAGACATACATTCGCTACTCACTTATTAAATAACGGTGCAGACATTAATGCGGTAAAAGATCTGTTAGGGCATGCTAATTTAAGTGCTACCCAAATTTACACGCATAACACCATTGATAAATTGAAAAAATCATACAAACAAGCACACCCCAGAGGAGACAATTAAATTATTATATTATTAACTTAAAACAAAACCGGGAGGATTAATTATTATGACAACGAACATTCAATCAGTGCATTTTGATGCAGACACAAAATTAATTGATTTTGCTAACGAAAAAGTAAACAAACTAAAAACCTTTTATGATGGCCTTATAAATGGCGAAGTAGTTATGCGATTGGACAAATCGACGACGAGTGAGAATAAATTAGTAGAAATTAAACTACATGCCAAAGGGCAAGAATTCTTCTCCAAAAAGCAATCAGCATCTTTCGAAGAATCTATTGATTTAAGTTGTGAAGCATTAAAATCTCAGATTAAAAAACATAAAGAGAAAGTGTTAGATAGTCAACAACAATAATTTTAACATTTTCGTCAATCTTTAAAAAAGGAGCAAAGCAATTTGCTCCTTTTTTGTTTATACACCAATCTATTACTTATCAAAAAGAATTCAATAACAACCCCCATTCTTGTTTCTTTTGCTAAATTTGACGGTGCAAAAAAAACCTAAAATAAACATCATTGGCGCCGGAATTTCGGGCTTATGTGCGGGTGCTTATTTGCAAATGAGTGGTTTTGAAACCCAGATCTTCGAGAAACATTCCATACCAGGAGGTTTATGTACCAGCTGGCAAAAAGGTGAATTTACTATTGATGGTTGTGCGCACTGGATCTTAGGATCAGATAAAGGAAGTGGATTTTATCACATGTGGTCAGAGTTATTGGATCTTGAATCCATTCCATTTCACCATCATGATATTCGCATCTCAGTTGAATTAAAAAACAACGCCGATAAATACGGTAACAAAATTTTCAACGTCTATACAAATCTTGATAAACTCAGAGATTATTTATTGGATCTTTCTCCGGAAGACTCTAAAGTAATTCACTCATTTATCAATGATATCAGAGTGTTACAAAATTACGAGTTACCTCCGGTAATGGATAAGCTGCCTTTGATTCCTTCTATTATCAGAGGAATTAAAATGACCCGTTACCTTAAATTTTTGTTCATTTTAATGAAACAAAAAAAACAAAGCAATTACGACTTAGCCAAAAAATTTAAAAGCCCGTTTTTAAAAGAAGGATTTGAAATGTTATTTGATGGGCAAGAAGTAAAAATGCTTGTATTTAATTTTCCGCACGCTGTGTTTGATCAAAAGAGTGCCGGCTATCCTATAGGAGGCTCTTTAAGCTGGGCTCAACGTATTGCAGATAAATACGAAGCCTTAGGAGGTAAAATACATTACAATACACCTGTAAAAAAAATATTAACTGAAAATGATCAGGCAAAAGGTCTTTTGGTTCGTAATGATGTGACTCATTATTGCGATGCAGTTTTATCTGCCGCAGATTGGTATAAAACTGTGTTTGAATATTTAGACGGAAAATATGTTGATGAAAAAATCCTGAAGTTAAAAGAAGGAAAGGTCATTGATGTGTACTACTCTATTTTATTAGTTTCGTTTGGATTGAAAAAAATGTACAAAGAGCATCCACATTTTTATCGTTTTCCTACTCCTGTAAAATTAGAATCGCCTTGTGGTACAACTTGGGAGAGATTAGAAACACATTTTTATAACTACGACCCTACTCTGGCTCCTGCGGGTAAAACCGTTATGGCTTGTAGCTTCTATACCACTAACGGTGCTTACTGGATCGATCTACGTAAAAATCATCGCGCTAAATACCGTGAAGAAAAAATAAAATTCACGAATTCGTTAATTGAATTATTGGAACTAAAATTCCCGGGTATTAAAGATGATATTGAAGAAGTTGATTTTGCAACACCTGCAACCGTATTACGTTATACCAATAACTGGCAAGGCAGTGCACAAGGCTGGTTACCGGGAGAAAACATTGTAGCGCCATCTCCTGTAAAATTCACATTACCAAAACTCAACAATTTTTTCTATGCCAGCCATTGGGGACGACCAGGCGGCGGCATACCCGTTGCTATTAACCAAGGCCGTGATGTGGCTAAGTTGATCAGTAAAAAATATGGTAAAGAATTTAAAGGGGAAAAGAAAAACTAAACTATCTCTGAATATTTTTTAATTCCTTTTACAAAATGCAAGAATACAATATTTTGTTTAAGCACTCCTGTTGTTGCATAATCAAAACCTTTCATTTTCCTCATTGTACGGCGTTTTTTCAAAGTAGAAGATAAGTGCGCATAAAACGAAAAATGTGCTTTTAAAACAGCAATGCAATGCGAACCGTGACCTTCCAATAAGAACTTAGTGCCCGCAACTCCATCTAATACTAAACGGTACATGATCTTTAAAAATAAAAATCGTGGGCTGGCATTTTTAGTAAGAGTAATAAGGTTATTCCTAAAATTCAAAAATGTTTTCCTAGGGCTCAATTTATTCAGAGTTCCACCACCAACGTGATAGATAACAGATTTGGGTTCTACATACACTTTATAGCCAATATTTTTCATTCGCCAACACAGGTCAATTTCTTCCATGTGCGCAAAATAATCATCATCAAAACCATTCACTTTCCAAAAAGCTTCTGCTCTAACAAACATACAAGCACCCGTTGCCCAAAAAACTTCTTTAGCGTCATCGTATTGATGAGTATCGTTTTCCAATTCATTAAATATTCTTCCTCTGCAAAACGGGTAGCCGTATTTATCAATAAAACCACCTGCTGCACCGGCATATTCAAATTTTTGAGGGGTTTTGTAATCCAATATTTTAGGTTGGCAAGCGGCAATTGTTTTGTCAGCATCCATTAAACTAACAATAGGATCGATCCAATTTTCAGTTACTTCTACATCAGAATTCAAAAGAATATAATATTCTTCTTTAACTTGTTTTAAAGCAATATTATAACCTGTAGCATAACCACTATTATCTGAATTAAGAATAATTGAAACCTGAGGAAAATTCAACTTCACATAATTGACGCTATCATCCGTAGACAGATTATCGGCAACATATATCTTAGCAGAAGGGGAATTTTTAATAACGGTTGGCAAAAACTTTTCTAAAAAACTTTTTCCATTCCAATTCAGTATAACAACAGCAACTTTAAACTGATCCATTTAATTATCTAGGATTATTAAAGTTGTCTTCCACATTATTTCCGTATGAGTTTGTTGGCTTAGTATCATCTAAGTTATTAGACTGTTCGGAACGACGCATTAATTTATATTTCCATCGTTCATCATACATCTCACCTTTCACATCACTATGAATCAATTGATAGCAATCATCTGCGATGGCAAAATTAGCAAATACAAATTTTTTGTTGCTAAAGAATCTTCCGGTAGTTTTATCATACAACCTGTAATATTGCCATACTTCGTAAGGATAGGTGTTGGGCTCGCTATTTACCTGATTACGTTGATTAGGTTTCCCGTATTGTAAATACACACGACCTCTATCGGTATAATAACCTTTTTGTTTACCACATTTTAACAGGGCATTTGCTTCTAACACGGATTGGTAATAAGTCTTCCATATCTTTAACGGATCCAAGCTATCTCCTGCCTCTGCTTTCCAGTAATCAATTAAATAACCACGCATCAAATTCGGGTCTTTTTTTACAATTTGTGTTTGTTGCCATTCTCTTTCTTTAATTGAAGATCTTGGCCACAAGCATTCTACAAACTGTTTCAATGTATCACTACTTTGATATGCATTAAAAAATTCTTCGATCGTATTTATTTTAATAGGAGTGTTTTCTGCCGATACAGACAAATCCTCTTTACTATCGCTCTGACGTTGGAAAAACCATTTTTTTTGCAACTGAATGATATTGGCAGAATCTTTTATTTCTATTACTAAATTGTAATTACCCGATGGTAGCATAGTAATATCTAATTGTGCTAATAACGGATTTACTACATTTCCATGTTGTTTTTGAAAACCTGCTAAATCTCTTTGTTTTGCTAAAGACTCACTATTTTCAAGATAATACGAATAAACAAATTTTGATTTTTTACCCAATACAGAATCAACATTATAGGCTTCCATATAAAATTTAAGGCTATTTTGAGATTTAGGGAAGTAGTTAATGTTATATGGGATCAGCTCATACCCATTTTTGGAAGTAGCTGTAGGAGACGAAATTTTAGTGAAAGATTCGAGAATCTGAATATCGGAAGCGTATATTTTTTTTTCTCGGTTAAACAGAATATTAATTTTTTCGCTGTGGGTTGTTTTAATATCAGGATAAGCATTATCAGTTACCACTAACTCTAATGTATAGCTCCCATTTTCCAGAGAAAAACGTTGATTATCAATAAAAGACGGCAAGTGTAACGTATCATTTGCCTTAGGGCTCATTAAGTTATAATTAGATGCTTTTACAATATCAGCACCCTTAATTATCTTCCATGATACATTAATACTGGCTTGATAGCTACCATTGGAAGGCAAAAACTTAACACTATTACCCGAAATAGTTAAATAAGTCTCTAAATAAGGTTTAGAGCTAGGAGTGTTAAATACCCCATAATTGAAATAAACAGTCACCTTTGAAAGCAACACACTGCTTAATAAAAGGAAAAATAATGTGAGAAAACGTTGCATCATAAAGCATTTACATGGTTTTGCGAGGATGTAAATCTACTGTAAAGTTAGTGATAAAAAATATTTTTAAAAATTACTTGTGGAATAAAAAAAAGTATTAATTTTGTCCCCTCTGGAGAAATGGCAGAGTGGTCGATTGCGGCAGTCTTGAAAACTGTTGAACCGTGAGGTTCCTGGGGTTCGAATCCCTATTTCTCCGCTGATAAAAGGGCTTTACATTTGTAAAGCCTTTTTTATTTTCAGACTTTATTTCAAAATGAAAAAAATTACGATCCCCTCGGAAAAAACTGTTGAACCGTGAGGTTCCTGGGGTTCCCCCGATGGGGCTATTTCTTGACTGGTAAAAAACCTAAACCCTTTACTAATAATTGTTTAGGTTTTTTTATTTTTAATATTTCCCCCTATATTCACCAAGGTGAATATAAAAATGGGTTCTTAATCAACTTGCTATGTGAATTCAAAAAAAATAAAACTATGACGACCTACGAACAGATTTTTGAAAATAATAGATCATGGATTGAATCAAAAAAAGTAAATGATACACATTTTTTTGAAAAACTATCCAAAGAACAACATCCTGAATATTTATACATTGGTTGCAGCGATAGTCGAGTAACTGCCGAAGAGATGATGGGCGCAGAACCCGGAGAGATATTCGTACACCGTAATGTGGCTAATTTGGTACATGCTACCGATTTAAATGTTATGTCTGTAATAAATTATGCCGTAAGAAATTTAGAAGTGAAGCATATTGTAGTATGTGGCCATTATAATTGTGGGGGCATAAAAGCAGCCATGCAACCTAAAGACATGGGGATCCTCAATCCTTGGTTAAGAGGTATCAGAGATGTTTACCGTATACATAAAGACGAATTAAATGCTATTACTAATGAAGGCGAACGTTACAACAGATTAGTTGAATTAAATGTGCAGGAGCAATGTATTAATGTAATTAAAACAGCAGTTGTACAAAAAACATATATCAAAAGTGGTTATCCAATAGTGCATGGATGGATACTAGACATTAAGACAGGAAAACTAATTGATCTGAATCTTGACTTTAAAAAAATACTAAAAGATATTCAGGAAATTTACAACTTAACGGAGTAGAATAAATTAGTTTTATAATTTTCTAATGCGGTGCTCTGTTATAAATTGAGATTATTTGTCTTATTTGCCACCGAATATAATAGACACTTTGGTTCCTTTGTTATTTTCTATTTTAATGGTAGCAGAAATTTGTTCAGATAATAATTCCATTAATTGCATTCCAAATCCGGTATTTTTCTTACCCTTTTTATTTACAGCAAACCCTACACCATTATCAGAAATGGTTAATACATTTCCTTTCATTGAAATAGATATTTCTCCTGATTTACCTGTAAATGCATACTTAAATGAATTACTCACTACCTCATTCATTATTAAACCAACCGGAATCATATTATCAATTTCAAAAAATAAATTCTCGGGAATGTCTAATTTAAAGGTGACAAAATTTTTGTTGTAAATGCTTTGCAGTTTCTGGAATAAAGATTCGGCATACTCCTTCAATTTAATTTTACTCAGATCTGAATTCACATACAATTTCTCATGGATCAGAGACATGGAGATGATCCTGTTCTGACTCTCAGAAACAAGATCAGAGAAATTTTGATCATTAGCATGATCGGCATGCAGCTTCAATAAACTAATAATAATCTGTAAATTATTTTTTACCCGATGATGGATCTCTTTTAGCAATGTTTCTTTTTCTTTGAGAGCACTACTGATCTTCTCTTCTGTTTTCTTTCGTTCAAAGAACAAAGGAATATCATATTTTGGTTTTTGCTTTAATTTTAATCCTTCTTTTACCAAGTATCCATCCATCTTATGAGGAGGTGCCATGATAAAGGTACAATGTTTATCGCCTTTAGCACAACAACTTATTTCTACAGCCGTTAATTCAATGCCAAAACTCTCTTCGCACCAACCGGATGAATAACCAGCATTCATGGAACATACGGGGAAATCAGATTTTTTCTTGGATTTGATCCAGGAATCTGCTTCAAACGAAAAAGGGTGATGGTATTTCAAGAAAAAATTCTCGTCAGGACTTGGACTACTTTCAGGTAAAATATCTACAAAGGCCCAGCCTGTATATGCAAAATGAATTGGCCCGGCTGATAATTTAGAAATAGGGTCTTTTAATTTCATTTTAGAATGAAAATTTCGAGCATCTTCAATTCCAATTAAATGCGCAAAGTCAAACAATAAGTTCCTGCCAATTTTAATGGCTTCTTGCTTAGGTCTGTCTGAATATAATTTTAAAATATTTTCAAAAAAATCAGTGGCTAAAGATTCGGCACGCATTAATACATAACGCTGACCATGCACTTCAATTTTTGATAAACTCGGGTTGGCTTCAAACGATTCGAAATATTTTTTTACAATATCTTCTGCTTTATCAAAAATAGGTGTAAATACTTTGGGTGTTTTTACTGTTTTCTTATCAGTAAAAAAAACAGATTTTTGTTTTTTAAGAATCAGGTTTTCTTTTTCTAATTCTTTTACCCGTTTTTTAAGAGTTTGTATATTTTCTTCAGCCTTCATTGGCATTTTATGGTTAAGTAAATATAAGCAATCTCTTATGATAATTTATTAATTGGCAATTAAAAGCGATTTAATTATCAACCAATCATTAAAAAAACTTGGCTAAATTGTTTAACTTTACCATAGTAGATCATTTAGCGTTTAGTAATACATTTCAAACTTAATTATGACAGAAGCTACATTAAAATACAGTAATGGAGAAGTAACTATTTTATGGAAACCCAAACTTTGCATTCATTCTACAATATGCTGGAAGGGAGCAACCGGATTAAATTCTGTATTCGATCCCGCAAAAAAGCCATGGATTGATCCTATGGGTGCCAGTACCGAAAAAATAATTGAGCAAGTGAAAAAATGTCCAAGCGGTGCTTTAAGTTTTGTAATGAATAATGAAGATGCTACAAAAAGCGTTGATATAGAACTTAAAGCGCACAATGAAGTAATCGTTGAAAAAAATGGGCCATTGATAATTAAAGGAACTATTACTATAAAGGATCAAAATGGAAATATTGTAGAAAAAAGAGGCTCTACGTCTTTTTGCCGATGTGGTTTATCCCAAAACAAACCTTATTGCGATAATTCGCATGAGGATAGTGATTTTAAAGAAGAGTAAAATTAGGTTAATTATTTTTAATAAACGTGCTGACCGCCATTAATGCTATAGTTTGCTCCGGTAATAAAACTCGTTTCTTCGCTTGCCAAAAATGATACTAAATGTGCTACCTCGTGTGTGCCTCCTAAGCGTCCCAATGGAACCTGAGCAACTATCTGATTCAATACTTTTTCCGGAACAGCCATTACCATATCGGTGCCAATATATCCTGGAGATATAGTATTTACCGTAACACCATATTTTGCAACCTCCATTGATAACGATTTTGTAAAGCCGTGCATACCGGCTTTAGCTGCCGAATAATTAGTTTGACCAAATTGCCCTCTTTGACCATTTACTGAAGAAATATTGATAATACGACCAAAATTACGATCAATCATACCTTGTATAACCTGACGAGTACAATTAAACACTGAATTTAAGTTTGTATTGATAACAGCATGCCAATCTTCTACTTTCATATTAATTAAACGTCCATCTCGAGTAATACCGGCATTATTAACTAAAGTATCAATATGACCATATTTAGATTCAATTTCTGCGATCATTTTACCGGTACTTTCAAAGTCACTCACATCACCATAAAATAATTCAATAGGAAAACTTTCATCTTTCATTTGCTGCATCCACTTATCTGCTTTTTCTTTGGTGTGGTAATTTCCAACAACAGTGTATCCATCTTTATACAATTCCTTGCACATAGCAGTTCCTAAACCACCTGTAGCACCTGTAACTAGTACAGTACGTTTGTTTGATTTTTCCATAGATCTAATTATTTGGTAATACAGAAGTAAGAATTTGATATTCTTTAAAAAATTAATCTTAACATCAAACTTATTATTTGATCTTATCGACGTTCATCACAGTAGCTTCGCCACTGGTACAAACATTGCCGGTTGCCTTGTCTTTTATTAAAGTTTCAATAACTGCTCGGTTTTTATCTTTTATCACCTCTTTTACTATAAAAACAGCTTCGTAATCCACCTCTACATACATTGGTCTCATAAAACTTAACGATTGCTTTAAGTAAATGGTGCCTTCGCCCGGAAATAACACGCCAAATACCTTACTAAACAAAGCCGCACCGAGCATACCATGCATAATGGGACGTTTAAACATTGTTTTTGCAGCAAAGTCTGCATCTGTATGAACAGGGTTTTTATCGCCGGTAACTTCGGCAAAACGGTTTACTTCTTCCTGAGTAAATTTAAAATCGTGCTGGTAGGTTTGTCCAATTTCAATCATAAGCGCTTTGTTTTCTGTAATATTCAAAAAAAAAATTGACTTTTCAAACATCCTAGGAATTTAATCCGATTTAGACCAATTTATGATTGCTTACGATAATTTAATATAAAATTAATACGAATTTACTTGACACGTATAGGAAAAAATGTCGACATTTGCAGCAGATTTGAAAACCGTGGCCTAAATACCTGATTTTCAATAATTAAACCGTATTTGCTAATATTTAAATAGATACAATTCAAAAAAAATGAAAACAAACAACCCAATTATCGACAACATGATGGATGCTCAGGCTAATGCAATGAATACCTGGATGGATTCTGCTAAAAAATTCCAAACAGCATTTGCAAATGGTAACGTTATGGCTGAAGGCCAATCTATCTACAAAGATATGATGGAAAAGCAAGCTGCTATGTTTAGCGGTATGAATGCAACCGGTGCAAATCCTTTTATGACTGGTGATACCAAACCCGAAGAATTTTTCAAAAACTGGTACACTCAACAAATGACAGGAATTAAACAACTGACTGATTTTAATCAAAGTATTTACAATTCAATGATCAACTTTGGTAAAAATGCTAATGACTATAATACTAGCTTCTCAAGCATGAACAATGCCTGGACTAATATTTTTAATAGCTGGATGGGTACGATGAATACATCTTACGATACATTCTCTAAAAACATCAACAATCCTTTTAATGCAGATATGTTTAAAAACATGTTTGAAGGTGGTTTAATGTATGCTAAAGTACAAGAGATGTTTCAACCAATGATGAAAGCGATCCAAAATCAGGATTTCAGCATGGAAACTTGGAAAAACATTTATAATACTGAGAATTACAAAAAAATGACTGAACAAATCTTTGGTTCATTTTTCCATAACGCCAGCTTAAAAGACGTTTATGATAATTCAATGAAACAAGTTCAGAATTTCTTTGTAAGCCAAAATGGTTTAGGAAAAGAATACTATGCACAAATGCAAAATATGCAAGCTCAATTTCCTGAAATGTTTTCCGGTAACTCAGAAAAAATGAAAGAATTGTATGCTAACATAAACAATGTGTTTGGAAAAACGTTTGAACCTTTATTGAAAATGGTAAATCCAGGTAAAGAAAAAGAAAACGTAGAAGCAACTATTGCTTTAATGGATAAAGTAGCTGAATTCAGTATTAAACAATCTGAATTACAATCGCACTTATACAAAACAATGCAAGCCTCTATGGAAGCTTTAACTGAAGAAACTAAAGAGAAATATAAAAACATGCAAGCTGGTAGCTTTACAATGCCAACTGCAACTGAATTATATAATGAGTGGGTTAAAACCAACGAAAAATTATTCTCTGAATTATTTGCAACAGACGAATTTTCTAAAGTAAAAGGTGAAGCTTTAAACTTAACGATGGATGTGAAAAAACATTTTGAAAAACATTTCGAAAATGTATTTGAGCAATTTCCAATTATGTTTAAAAGTGAAATGGAAGAAGTTTACCAAACCATTCACGATCTAAAGAAAACAGTAAAAGAATTACAAACTAAATTAGCCATGCAAAATGCCGCTTCAGTTGAATTATTTGACGAAGAAAAAGCAGCTAAAGCTAAAAAGAAATAAATCCCCACTTGTGTTCATAGCACAATAATAAGAGAGGCTGCCGATGTGTTTGTGGGCAGCCTTTTTTTGTTACCTTACTACTACATTGTTCGTTTATGTACTTTGCCTGGTTAAAAAACACATACAATAAAATCTATCTGGGATTTTTCATCTCCATTGCCTTAGTATTTTTTTATACACGCCCTCTCAATTCTGATTACCACAAGTTTATAGGTGGTGATGGTTTGGGTTACTACTCCTACTTACCCGCAAAGTTTATTTACCATGACAGCAATTATGAATTTAAGTGGTTTAATAAAGTTCATGATGCTAATTATGTGTATTGCGCCTTTGCAGTACCTGATGAGAATTTCTTAGTTCATTACGAAAACAGAAAGATCAACAAGTATTACCAGGGCTTGTCGTTTTTGTGGATGCCTTTTTTTATGCTTTCGCATGTGTGTGCAAAAGTGTTCCACTATCCGGCTGATGGCTTTTCGCTACCCTATCAATTAGGAATTGGCTTTGCCAGCATGTGTTATCTTTTTTTAGGATTATTTTATTTACGGAAATTATTACTTGCACTTTTTAAACATGAATTGGCAGCAACCCTCACTCCCATTGCTATTTTTTATGGCACCTATTTATTCTACTATGCAATTAATATCAATTCGCAATCGCACATTTATTCGTTTACATTCATCACGATCTTTCTCTATTATGCCCATTGTTTCTTTAATCAAAATACCAAGCGAGCAACTCATTTATTACTGGCTGCTTTTTGTTTCATTATCATTGTCTGCATCCGCCCTTTGAATGGACTCATCTTATTGAGCATCCCTGCATTTATACCAAAAGGATTTTTTAAAGACATAAAACAAGGATGGGATCTCAAAAAAATACACATCTTAGCCTTAGCTTGTTTAGCATTACCACTTATCTGGCAACTACATATTCTTTACACACAAACCGGATCTTTTATCCCCTACACCTACTCCGACGAAAAATTTTATTTTAATAAGCCACGATTAGCTGATGTATTATTTAGCTACCACGCCGGGTTATTTGTGTACGTGCCTTTAGCTCTGCTAGCATTGCTTGGTACAACTTGTTTAAACTCATTCAAACAAAAAATAATTTTTCCTGCGTTATTTTTTTTAGTGATCTATATTTATAGTTCGTGGTGGTACTGGCCAATTACAACCAGAACTATCATTGATTTTTATCCCTTGTTAGCTATTTTATTGGCTGCTCTCATTACAAAATCTGCCTCCAATAAATTCCTTAAAATAAGTTTGATCGCTTTAATCCTTTTATTAGTTGGCTATCACCAATTAAAAAATAAGCAATTACACAGCGGCATATTGGATGAAAACTACACCTACAAAGAATTATTCTGGAAAAACTTTTTCAGACTACATAAAACAAATATGTATGTGATTCCTCCCAGCACTATCATTAAACAAAAAACGTATTTGGAGAATTTTGAAAATAGCCTTTACTCTGGTTCCAGTACCGAAGAAAAACAGCACTCCGGCAAGCGTTCAGCACTATTAGACAAACAAAATCCATTCTCGAAATTGTTTCGCTATCCTTTCCCAAAACTATTTTTAGAATCAGGCGTAAAAAAAATTCGCTTATCGTTTTGGTGTTATTTTGATGAAGACATTAAATCAACTGACATTTACATGAAATTTTTTGATAAGAGCAATCAAATGCAATTTGAAACCGCCTTTTATATTAAAGACGATTTTATGATGAAAAATTCCTGGGATTATAAGGAGTTTGGTTATGAATTAAATGGCGAACAATTCAAAAACTGGAAGGATATAGATCATGTAAGCTTATTTATTTGGAACAATGAAAATAAAGGGAAACTCTATATTGACGATGTAAGAACCGAATTTATTTTAGGAGATAATTCATATGAAATCATCAAATAATTTTTTAATCGAACGATAATAAATTGTAAATTTAAACGATAAACCCTGCGACTATGGAAAATAAACTTGTGGAAGAACTTAATAACATGAGTTCTAAATTGCTGAAAAGCTACGAAACTTTAAATCAGATTGATGACGTAGAAATTGCTACGACTCCTAAAACAGCTGTTTATAGCGAAGATAAATTAACCTTATACCGTTACAACAGAGATACTGAACCTACTTACAAAACACCGGTATTAATTGTTTACGCTTTGGTAAACACTTATAAAATGCTGGATATACAACCTGACAGAAGCTACATTAAAAATTTATTAAATGCCGGCATGGACGTGTATTTAATTGATTGGGGGTATCCAACAAAGGTTGATCGTTTTTTAAGTATTGATGATTATGTAAATGGATACATCAACAACTGTGTGGATTTTGTGCGCAAGAAAAACCGCGTTGAAAAAATAAATATTTTAAGTATTTGTCAAGGTGGAACGTTGAGCGTGATCTATTCATCTTTATATCCAAACAAAATAAAAAACCTGGTAACACATGTTACGCCAATTGATTTTAGCACAAATGATGGTTTATTGTTCCGTTGGAGCAAGGACATGGACATGGATAAAATCGTAGCAGGCTTTAATGGCTTGATACCGGGCGACTTTTTAAATCAGGGCTTTGATATGTTGAAGCCAATGATGAAATTTCAAAAGCAACAAACCTTATCAAACTCATTAGATGATAAAGATAAATTGCTGAACTTTTTACGCATGGAAAAATGGATCAGCGAAAGCCCTGACCAAGCAGGAGAATGCTTCAAACAATTTATGAAAGACTTGTACCAGGACAATAAATTGGTGAAAGGCGAATTAGAAGTTGGTGGTAAAAAAGTAAACTTAAAAAACTTAACCAGCAACTTACTAAATATTTATGCAACCGAAGATCATTTGGTACCACCGGCTGCAACTATTCCATTAAACGATTATGTAGGCAGTACTGATAAAGAATTATACAGCTTTAAAGGTGGACACATAGGTGTGTTTGTTGGCGGCAAATCTCAAAAAGAATTAGCACCCGCAGTAAGTGAGTGGTTAAAAAAACGAGATAAATAATTTAATTAAAAGCTCTTGTGAAATCAAGAGCTTTTTTTGTGTACTAATTGTAATGTTAACAATATGCTCCACCTCAACGCCATACACCACATCGCTATTATCTGTTCGGATTATAAGCAGTCTAAAAAATTCTATACAGAAATTTTAGGCTTTACGATCATTAAAGAAACTTACCGCAAAGAAAGAGCATCTTATAAATTGGATCTGGCATTAAATGGTCATTACAGCATTGAATTATTTTCTTTTCCTGATCCTCCAAAACGTGTATCGCGCCCCGAAGCTTGTGGTTTAAGGCATTTGGCATTTGAAGTGAATGATCTAACCACAACTTTAAATGAGCTTGATAAACTCAATATTAAACACGAAGGTGTGAGATTGGATGACATTACCAATAAGCGTTTTACATTTATTGCTGATCCGGATGGATTGCCGATTGAGTTTTATGAGAGGTAGTATTATCTTTTTACGTTAAACCTTTGTCAGTTCGAGCCTGTCGAGAACTTATAACCGCCAACATCTCGACAAGCTCGATGTGACATAAAAATCGAGAGATGCTGAAACAAGTTCAGCATGACGTACTACATTTTTATAATTCTGCTTTAGCAGCTTCGATCACATTTTTACTATTACCAACAAATACTTTTTTACCAATAAAAATTACAGGACGTTTCAAAAACGTGTATTCTTCTAAAATGAAGTTTTTATAATCAGTCTCAGTTAATTGCTTTGACGCTAAATTCAATTCTTTGTATTTTCTTGCTATACGGCTAAATAAAGCTTCATAACTACCAACGGCTTTCTGCATTTCTTCCAATTGTGCCGGTGTTATTTTTTCTGTTTTAATATCCTGAAAAATGAATTTCTTTTCTTTCAATCCCAGATCAGAGATGATGCGTTTGCAAGTATCGCAAGTAGAGAGGTAATAGATTTTATTCATTACAATAGATTAAAGATTTAAGATAAAAGATTAAAGACTGTTTTTCATAAATCCTTAATCTTTTATCCTTTATCAAAAATATTATCCTAACATTTTCAAGAAACTAATTTCTTTTTCAGTTAAGAAACGGAATTTACCGCGAGGTAGATCTTTTTTAGTTAAACCTGCAAATGCAACGCGGTCTAATTTAACCACTTCGTAACCTAAGTGTTCAAACATACGACGTACAATGCGATTTTTACCACTATGAATTTCAATACCTAATTCAAATTTACCGGTACCAACAAATTCTGCTGCATCCGGTTTAATAAAACCGTCAGATAACTCAACACCTTCACATAAAGTTCTGTAATCTTCTGTAGACATTTTTTTATCTAAAGACACGTGATACACTTTACGAACTTCAAATTTAGGATGCGTTAATTTAGCGGTCATATCACCATCATTGGTAAACAACAATAAACCTGTTGTATTTCTATCCAATCTTCCAACCGGATATAAACGCTCTTTACAAGCCTGACGAACTAATTCCATTACCGTACGACGTTCTTGTGGATCGTCCATTGTTGTAATGTAATCTTTAGGCTTATTTAAAATCAAATATTTTTTGGTTTCATTTTTAATTGGCACACCACCGTAACTTACTACATCTGTTGGATTTACTTTGTAACCCATTTCCGTAACAATTTTACCGTTAACGGTAACCACACCGGTTGCAATTAAGACATCCGCTTCTCTACGAGAACAAACTCCGGCATTAGCCACATAACGATTTAAACGAATGGCATCATCAGATACATTTTGCTGATCAGATGTTTTTTTAGGTCCTGCTTTTTTAGATTTAACCGCAACTTTTTCAGAAGGATTTAATTTACGTTCAGCTGGTTTTCTATCTCCATACGATTTCTTGTCAGAACTTTCGTATTTACCATCTTCACGTTTTGCATATGGTTTTTTCTCATATGAATCAGATCCATATGATTTTTTCTCTCTATCACCATAAGGCTTTCTGTCAGAGCTTTCGTATTTACCATCTTCGCGTTTGGCATATGGTTTTTTCTCATATGAATCAGATCCATAAGATTTTTTCTCTCTATCACCAAAACTTTTGCGAGGTCCGCTACTTTCGTATTTACCATCTTCACGTTTAGTGTATGGTTTTTTCTCATAAGAATCAGATCCATAAGATTTTTTCTCTCCATCACCATAACTTTTGCGTGGGCTGCTACTTTCGTATTTACCGTCTTCGCGTTTCGTGTATGGTTTTTTCTCAGCATCGCCGTATGATTTACGAGGTCTGCTTTCTGAACTTCCTTCTCTTTTTGTGTATGAACGTTTTTCTCCGTCACCATAACTTTTGCGAGGTCCACTACTTTCGTATTTACCATCTTCGCGTTTGGTGTATGGTTTTTTCTCATACGAATCCGAACCGTAAGATTTTTTCTCTTTATCCCCAAAGCTTTTAGATGAAGATGATTTCGATCTAAAGCTTCCATCCTGACGTTTGCCGTATGTTCTGTTTTCTGAAGAAAATGATTTTTTCTCTCTATCTCCGTAAGTTTTTTTCTCTCCGCCTTCAAATCCGCCTTCACGTTTTGTATAAGAACGTTTTTCGGTAGAATCGCCTTCACGTTTTTTAAACGAAGACCCTCCCGATTTAAAATCTCTTTTTGGTTTATCCGATGAACTTGAAAAAGATCTTTTTTTGTTAAAATCTGACGAGCCTCCTTTTGAAAATGTTTTTCTAGGCCCTTGACTGTCTCTACTCATTAATTATTATTTTTTGCAAATGTACGCTTTTTTAGCGATTAAGACTAGTAACTAGCTATTAATGAGCAGGTATATCGTACTATTTGTCATTAAATAACAGCTATTAGCCCAATTAATGAAAAAGTCTATCTTTGCACGATGTCTGATTTAGCCTATAAGAAAGCCTTAACCACCTATTTAGAAGGGTTTGTGAGCGAGCGTCGTTTGGGACGATTAAAAGAAGTTTTGGATGAAAGAACCAATCATTTAAGTATTGTATTGGAAGATGTTTATCAATCGCACAACTTTAGCGCAGTGCTTAGAAGTGCTGATATATTTGGAGTACAAACCATCAACTTTATTGAAAACCGTAACAAATATAAGATCAGCGAAGATGTATCGATGGGTGCAACTCAATGGTTAAGCTTAAATCGTTATCAAAAACACGAAAACAATACCAAGGCTTGCTTATCTGAATTAAAAGAAAAAGGCTATAAAATTGTAGCGACTTCGCTTCATAAAAACTCAGTAACCATGCAGGAATTAGACGTTGCTAAACCAATTGCCCTGGTATTTGGCACAGAGTTAACCGGCATTAGTACTGATGTAGAAGAAGTGGCCGATGAGTTTATCAAATTACCGATGTATGGTTTCACAGAAAGCTTCAACATTAGTGTTTGCGCGGCTTTATGTATGTATGAGTTAAGTACCAGAATTCGTAAAGAAGTACCAAACTACCATTTAACAACAACTGAAAGAGAAGATATATACATTGAATGGCTGAAAGCCTCCGTAAAAAAGCACGATTTAATTATCAAAGAATTTGATAGTAAATACCTTCAAAATGGATAAAATCTTTGTTCACTATTGAGGAAAAATACTATATTTGAGAGATGGAATTTTCTGCAGCTCAAATAGCAGCCTTATTAGGCGGAACAGTGGAAGGAGACGAAAACACAGCCGTTTCTAATCTCTCTAAAATTGAAGAAGGTAAGCCCGGAACTTTATCGTTTTTAGCTAACCCAAAATACACTAATTATATCTATGATACCAATGCCAGTATCGTGATCGTTAATAAAACCTTAACTCTTGAAAGACCTGTAAAACCAGGCTGCACCTTAATTCGTGTGGAGGATTCTTACGCCAGTTTTGCTAAATTACTGGAAATGTATAATCAGGTAAAAGGCACAAAAACAGGTATTGAACAACCTTCGTTTATTAGCGAGAATGCTAAATACGGGACAGATTGTTATATTGGTGCCTTTGCTTACATTGGTCAGGGAGTAAAAATCGGGAATAACACTAAAATTTATCCGCATGTGTACATTGGTGATGGTTGTACCATTGGCGATAACACCACGTTATTTTCGGGTGTAAAAATATACCACGATTGTCATATCGGAAATAATGTAGTAGTACATGCCAGTACCGTGATTGGTAGTGATGGCTTTGGCTTTGCACCACAAGACGGAAAAGAATTTGCTAAAGTGCCCCAAATTGGTAACGTAGTTATTGAAGATAATATTGAAATTGGTTCTAATTGTTCTATTGACAGAGCAACCTTAGGGTCAACGATTTTGCGCAAAGGCGTGAAATTAGATAACCTGGTACAGATTGCGCACAATGTTGAAGTTGGTGAGAATACCGTTATTGCAGGATTATCAGGCGTGGCAGGTTCTACTAAAGTTGGTAAAAATTGTATGATCGCTGCTCAAGTTGGTGTTGTAGGCCATATCAGAATTGCAGATGGTGTGAAAATAGCAGGACAAGCAGGTGTTGGCGCTTCCATCGAAAAAGAAAATGAAATAGTACAAGGCTCTCCTGCTTTTGGTTTAGGAGATTTCAGAAGAAGTTATGTATTGTTTAGAAGCTTACCAAAATTAAACGACCGAATAAAGGATATAGAAAATAAACTTAAATAATTTGGCAATGAGACGATGAGTCAATTTGACAATTAAAAAATAAAATAAATAATATAACCAATAGCCGAATTAATTAATTGTCGAATTAACTAATTGCCGAATTGACTAATTGAAAAAAGATGAGTGATAAACAAAGAACGATACAAAAAGCTGTTTCATTAACAGGAAAAGGCTTACACACAGGAGCTCCTGTAACATTAACATTTAATCCTGCGCCTGAAAACCATTGGTACAAATTTCAACGTGTAGACTTAGAAGGACAACCGATCATTGATGCCGATTGCGACTTGGTAGTTGATACTTCTCGTGGAACAACATTAGAGAAAAATGGTGCTCGTGTACACACAACGGAGCATGTGTTAGCTGCTTTAGTTGGTATGGGCATTGATAATTGCTTGATACAAGTAACGGGTCCCGAAATGCCGATCATGGATGGTAGTTCTTTAAACTTTATTGAAGTGTTAGAAACAGCCGGTATTGTTGAGCAAGAAGCTTTTCGTGATTATTTTGAATTAACTGAAAATTTAACTTACGAAGACAACGTTAAGAAAGTAGAAATGTTAGCCGTTCCTCAGGATGAATTCAGAGTAACAGTGATGGTAGATTATGGTAGCGAAGTATTGGGGACTCAACATGCCGGAATGTATAATATTGGCGAATTTAAAGAACAAATTGCACCCTGCCGTACATTCGTTTTCTTAAGAGAACTAGAAGCGTTATTAGCGCACAACCTTATTAAAGGTGGTGATATGGATAATGCAATTGTTTTAGTAGACAGCGATTTACCTGAAGATAAATTAGATCATTTACGTAAAGTATTTAATAAACCGGATGTTGAAGTAAAAGGACGTGGTGTATTGAACAATACAAAGCTTCGTTTCTTTAACGAACCTGCTCGTCATAAATTACTGGACATTGTTGGTGATCTAGCCTTAGTTGGTAAGCCATTAAAGATCCATGTATTAGCAGCTCGCCCTGGACATGCCGGTAATGTTGATTTTGCAAAAAAACTAAAAGCATTAGCAAAAAAACAAAAAGCAGAAAAAGATTATCCAAAAGTTGATCTGAATCAGCCACCGGTGTTAAACATCATGGATATCATGAAATTGTTACCTCACCGCCAGCCAATGTTGTTGATCGATAAGATAATGGAAATATCTTTGGAACATGTGATCGGTGTGAAAAATGTTACTCTTAACGAAGAATTTTTCAAAGGACATTTTCCTGATAATCCGGTAATGCCAGGTGTTTTATTAATAGAAGCCATGGCACAATGTGGTGGTGTATTAGTATTAAAAACAGTTCCTGATCCAGAGAACTATTTAACTTACTTCATGAAAATTGATGGTGTTAAATTCAAACAAAAAGTAATTCCGGGAGATACCGTTGTATTTAGTTTAAATTTAATTACCCCTATACGTCGCGGTATTTGCCACATGAGAGGTGTTGCTTATGTTAACAACAAACCAGTAATGGAAGCCGAAATGATGGCACAAATTGTAAAAGTAAAAGGTAACGAAGTAAAAACTACAGAAGCGCAACTTGCATAACTATGTTTGATGTTTGATTGTTTTATGTTTTTATGAAACACAGAACAATTAAACAGTAAACATAAAAACAATAAACATTATATATGATTTCACCATTAGCCAATGTTAGTCCTAAAGCCAAGATCGGAAACAATGTAACTATTGAAGCCTTTGCTACTGTTTACGAAGATGTAGAAATTGGGGACAATACACATATTCATCCAAATGCCATTATTTATCCTGATACAACTATTGGAAGCGATTGTCAAATATTTCCGGGTGCTTTAGTTGGAATTGTATCTCAAGATCTAAAATATAAAGGAGAGAAAGCAAAAACTACTATTGGTAATAATACCATCATTAGAGAATATGCCACTATTCATAAAGGCACGGCAGACAGAATGATAACCTCTGTTGGCAACAATTGTTTGATCATGGCATATGCACATGTTGCTCATGATTGTATAGTAGGTAACAATGTTATTTTAGCAAACTATGTTGGTTTAGCCGGACATGTAACTATTGAGGATTTTGTGATCATTGAAGGTTATGCTGCTATTCAACAATTTATCGTCATTGGAATGCATAGTTTTTTAGCTGCGGGTTCAAAAGTTCGTAAAAATGTCCCTCCATACATTCGTGTTGCTCGCGATCCACTACAATACATTGGAGTTAACACCGTTGGCTTATCTCGCCGAGGGTTTGATAAAGAAACCATTAATCAAATTGAAGACATTTACCGTTTGATCTTTGTGCGTGGTCATAATATTACAAACGCTTTAGAATTAGTAGAACAGGAAATATCTGATACCGAAACAAGAAAACAAATTGTAAATTTCATCAGATCTTCACAAGATGGAATTGTAAAAGGAATATAAATTAGTCAATTTGATTATGAGACAATTAGTACAAACTCATCTCTCATAATTTATAACTCATAACTCAAAGATGTCACGCATACTTACCGGAATACAAAGTACCAATATCCCCCACTTAGGTAACATCCTTGGTGCCATTTTACCAGCTATTGAATTAAGCGAAAAGCCAGGAAACGATTCTTTATTTTTCATTGCTGATCTTCATTCATTAACAACTCAAAAAGATGCTGCGTTTAGAATCGATAGCGTAAATTCTGTTGCAGCAACCTGGTTAGCGTTTGATTTTGATACAGAGAAAAACATTTTCTACCGTCAAAGTCGCATACCTGAAGTTTGTGAATTAACCTGGTATCTGAATTGCTTTACACCATTTCCAATGTTAGCGAATGCACATTCATTTAAAGATAAATCAGACAGACTGAGTGATGTAAACGCCGGATTATTTACCTACCCTACTTTAATGGCAGCGGATATTATTTTGTACGATGCTAATTTTGTACCTGTTGGTAAAGATCAGATACAACACGTAGAGATTACCAGAGACATTGCTGCCGCGGTAAACAACAAATACCAACAAGCGGTTTTTGTATTACCTGAAAGTTTGATCGATGAGCGTGTGATGATCGTACCAGGAATTGATGGACAAAAAATGAGTAAGTCTTACAATAATTTCATCAATATATTTTTACCTGAAAAGGAATTACTGAAAGTTGTAAAAAGTATTGTGACTGATGCAACGCCACTAGAAGAACCTAAGAATCCTGACACGTGTAATGTATTTAAAATTTATAGCTTATTAGCCTCACCCGAACAAATTGCAGAGATGCGTGCTAATTATTTAAAAGGAGGTTATGGGTACGGCCATGCAAAAACTGCGTTATACGAATTGATACTAAGCAAATTTGGCAAAGCCCGTAACCGCTATTCAGAATTGATGAATAATACCGCTTTACTAGAAAAAGAGCTACAAGTAGGCGAAGCTAAAGCAAGAAAGATGGCTCAGGAAAAAATGAAATTGGTAAGAAGCGTTTTAGGATTTTAAAATTCAATTAATATCAACCATAAAAACAGTCACATGAAAAAAATCTACTCAAAAGTATTATTATTTGCATTAAGCGCCTTTGGATTAAATGCCAACGCACAATGCACGGGCTGTACTCAAACCATTGCCGGTAACGATGCTTCAAACTACCTGGTTGGTTCAGGGCAAGTGTTATGTATTTCATCAACAGGAAATGCAACAGGCATGATCACCGTTACCTCTGGCGGCATATTATGTAATCAAGGTTCTCTTAACTCTACCAATGTTTCGATTGTGGGTGGTATCTTAAAAAATTACGGAACTATTAATACCGGTAATATCTTAATTTCTGCAGCAGGAACTTATTCTAATTTTGCAACGTCTATTATTGATAGTTTATTTGTTACTCAAAATTCATCTAAATATGTGAATCAAGGCACGCAGGTTATTAATGCATTTGCTATTGCCGATAATGCGAATGCTACTAATACAGGCACAATTACTACTAATTTATTTTACGATTCATTGGCAACGTTTACTAATAATGGAACGATCAGTGTTACCGATATGATGGGTCTTGTTTACAGTAGTAATTTCACTAATAATGGGAGCCTTACTGTTACAAATGATTTTGGACACGGGTACAACTCTACTTTTTTAAATAATGGTTATATGAAAGTTAACCGTGACTTTTATAATGGTAATAGTTCTACGTTTACGACATATTGCATGATGCTTGTTAGCAGAGACTGGTATAATGCCGCAACTGTTAATGGACCTACTTTAACCAGCTGTGGCGGATTTAGCATTACAGGAATTTCTCTTAACTCAGGCACAGTAGGCTCTTTAACTACCCATGTTGATATTTGCGATGCCGGCATGCCGGGCACAGGTGTAGATAGTAACAGCGGTACCATTGCCAGTACTACCTCTTATTGTACGTGTACCAATACTTGTGTTACAACAGTTGGTGTCAAAGAAATTCCTTTACAAAGTTCTGTATTAATTAGTAATATTTTTCCTAACCCTGCGTCAAGCAGTTTAACGATCGATCTGAATAATAAAGACTCTGAATCATTATCAATTGAGATCAGAGATATGATGGGCAGAACTGTTTTGACTAAGACATTAGCGGCTAAATTAGGAGAAAATCAAACGGAAATAAATGTGTCTGCTTTGGCACAAGGCACTTATATTTTATGCGTTACTGATTCTCATCAATTACAAACCAAACGTTTATTCAACGTTTCGAAATAGAAATAATAAAACATTTTTTTAAATAAAAAAGCTTGATAGTATTATCAAGCTTTTTTTATGAACCTAACTTTCTAAGGCACTTCCAAACAATCGTTAAGTCTTTTTCTACGTGATAATCTTTAGCGTAACGCAAGTTCATTAACTTCATTTTATTGTGATCAATATCACTGGAAATAAGCATAGAAGGCGATAAAACAGATGGTTTAATCTCAGGCAATGATTTATCGGTATGTTTACCATAACCTACCCAGGAGTAAAAACCAAATAATACATTAAAACAATTAAAAAAATAATTCGATTTTTTTTTCTGCATAAAAAACAATACCGGACTTGCAATAATAGCCAATAAACTCAAGCCTACATCCAACACCCGTTTATTGCGTTTGTTATCAGATTTAGAAATACTGTTCACATCGATCATATACAGATCACCTGCCGTATCAATATTATTACTACCAATAATAGATAAACTTTCCGGTGGCGCAATTTTAAAATCTACCCCACTCGACACCAACGTGAGCATATTATTAATGATAAACTGAGTGCTGATATCTTTAGCGCAAAAAATAATTTCGTTGATCTCATGCACATGAATAATTTCATCAATCTGATCTATTTTACCAATGTAAGCCGGATTATGAATACCATTATGTTCGGCACTCACAAAACCAACAAAAGACGGATTCACATGCGTTTCTTTTATCAAAGAGGAAACGCGGTTAAATTCTTTCTCTTCGCCGATAATAGCAATACGTTTGGTTTTAGCAGCACTTAAACTATAGGATTTTAATTTCAGAAAATGATATAATAATCTGGTTGCTAAAAAAGAGATCAATGCCCAACCTGTTCCAAATAAGATCAAGGCTCTTGAAAACCTTAAGGATTCAGGTAGTAAAGAATATCCCATTAAAATAAAAACCGTACCAACTAATACACCCCTTACAATGCGACGTAGCTTAATCGGTTTATCATAACCTCCGTTAAAATAAGTCATCACTACCCAAACTAAAGCATACAAAGGAAAAGCAACACTCAATAATTTTTCAGAATATATTTCGGTGTTAAATCCGGTATTAGTCTGATAGATGTTTTTAATTAAAAATAAACCGGTGATCAATAATCCGAAATCGATCATAGGAATTGTAAAGGCCTTAAAAAAGCGCGATAAAAGTGCTAATCCTGCTTTTAAGACAATAGCCAAATGAATTAAAAAATTAAGCCAAAATGCATGCGAACCACTAAAATGTTTTTTAGAAAAAATGGCCATGGCTTTGTAAAAGATCACCACATAATTTAAACTACTTCGCTTTGTACTCTCTCCTTTATAATGGATAATTTGCGTTTCCGGAAAATAATAATTTTTGTAACCGGCTTGTGTAATACGATAAGAGAGGTCAATATCTTCGCCATACATAAAAAAAGTTTCATCCAATAAACCGATCTTATCAAGTACCGATTTACGGATCAGCATAAAGGCACCACTGATCACTTCAATTTCATTGATCTCATTTTCGGGCAAATACGTTAAATGGTATTTACCAAATTGTTTGGATTTTGGGAATAGTTTAGAAAAACCAAACATTTTATAAAAGGCCACTGCGGGTGTTGGTAAGCCCCGCTTCGATTCCGGAGCAAAATTTCCCTGCCCATCCAGCATTTTCACACCTAATCCACCAGCCTGAGGATGAGCATCCATAAACGCCACTATTTTAGTAAAAGTATCCTCCTGAACCACCGTATCTGGATTTAACAGAAGAATATATTCTCCGGTGGCCTGTTTAATGGCCTGATTATTCGCTACAGAAAAGCCTGTATTGACCTTATTTTCAATCAGTTTAATTTGAGGAAATTTATCTTTAATTAAACCTACTGATCCGTCAACAGAATTATTATCTACTACAAACACTTCATGTGTAAGGCTTTCCGAGGCTTTAAGCACAGAAAACAAGCACTGCTCAATGAAGTGCTTAACGTTGTAGTTTACAATAATGACAGATAGTTTGGTCACAGGCTATAAAGCGTTAAAAATACCAAAATATTGCCTAAACAGAAGTATTTAAAAAAGTAGTTTAAAGATTAAAAAAAAGTAGTAAATTCGCATTCCAATTTTAGTTGAAATGCCCTTAAAAGCACCAAACTTAAACTGGCCCCGTAGCTCAGCTGGATAGAGCAACAGCCTTCTAAGCTGTGGGCCATTGGTTCGAATCCAATCGGGGTCACAATTAAACAACAAAAAAGCCTGTAAGTCATTAGATTACAGGCTTTTTAATTAAGAGGCGGGCTATAATCTTGTAAAACAAATAGATAACTTCAGTACAAATTAGCGATCTTAGATATTTCCAATGGTTTCTTCAGAATAATTTTCCGGCCATTGGTTTCTACCAATCCTTCTTCTTTAAAATCATGCAACAACCTAACTAATGTTTCTCTTGCTGTTCCTACAAACTTAGATAGATCATCTCTTGACAGGTCTAATTCTACCGGTTTATTTTCCTGATTTTCTTTTTTAAACTTATCACGTAACACTAATAAACTCAGAGCTAATCGCTCTCTTACTGTTTTTTGAGCAAGTACCGCTAAACCATTTACTAAAACACTGAACTCATGACTCATTACTTTTAATAAACGATTGGATAAAATAGAAGACAATTGTACAGCACTTAGAAAATCATCTTTAGGAATAAAAGAAATAACAGACTCTTCTATTGTACTGGCAGTATCTGTAAATTTTTCTTCACTAAGTAAAGCATGGTATCCTAACAACTCCCCTTTACGATAAAAATAAAAGATCTGCTCTTTACCATCTTTATCGGTTTTGTACTTTTTTACTTTCCCTTTTTTAATGTAATAAATTCCGGTTGGATAGCTTCCCTCTCTAAATAATGTTTCACCTTTTTTATAAGTATGAGTTACCATATTTTTATGAAGTAAATTCAGATCATATTCGGGCAAACCTTCAAAAATAGAATCACTATTGAAATTAAACTTGTCAAAAGGGAAATCAATACTTTGCATTTGTTAGATTAAGAATAAAGGAACCACAAAGGTAACAAATTATGGGCTCTCTCCTATAAATGTGACTTAAGTCACATTTAGTGCTAAACTAAAATCAAGCTTTCACCCCCTTTTATATCAATGCTATTCTGTAAAAGATAAAATAATTTTGATGTCAAATTAGCAAGATGAATATACTAGAGAAATTAAAACATAAAAAAGGACCTTTGGGTGATCATGCTCATTATGCCCATGGCTATTATACCTTCCCGAAATTAGAAGGTGAAATTGGTCACAAAATGATATTTAAAGGCAAAGAGCAACTTATATGGAGTTTAAATAACTATTTAGGTTTAGCAAATCATCCTTTGGTACGAGAAGCTGATGCTACAGGAGCTTCGCTTTATGGCTTAGCATATCCTATGGGTGCCAGGATGATGACAGGAAATACTTCGTTACATGAGCGATTAGAAGCTGAGCTTTCCATCCTGGTAAAAAAAGAAGACACGTATTTATTGAATTATGGATACCAAGGTATGCTATCGATCATAGATAGTATTGTGGACAGACATGATGTGATCGTATATGATGCAGAAGCTCATGCTTGTATCATTGATGGCGTAAGATTACATGTAGGTAAACGTTTTGTATATGCACACAATGATATGGAAAACCTGACTAAACAGTTAGAACATGCCAAAACCATAACAGATAAAACAGGTGGCGGCATATTGGTTATTACCGAAGGTGTATTTGGCATGCGTGGAGATATGGGCAACTTAAAAGGCATTACTGCTCTTAAACAAAAATATGACTTTACGTTATTAGTTGATGATGCTCACGGAATTGGAGTGATGGGAGAATCGGGAGCCGGTACCGGTGAAGAGCAAGGAGTACAAAAAGATATTGATCTTTATTTTGGAACCTTTGCAAAATCATTTGCAGCAATTGGTGCATTTGTTTCGGGCAACAAACATGCTATTGATCATTTAAGATACAATATGCGTTCACAAATATTTGCAAAATCGTTACCAATGCCTTTGGTGTATGGCTTATTAAAACGACTGGAACTAATGCGTAAAGATAGTGGCTTCAGAGCCCAGCTATGGACCATTACAAAAGCTTTACAAAGCGGTTTAACTTCAGCAGGCTTTAATATCGGAAATACCGAAACACCGGTTACTCCTATTTATTTAAAAGGGAGTATAGCAGAAGCAACAGAGTTAGTAAAAGATCTTAGGGAGAATCACCGCATTTTTTGTTCGATGGTAGTTTACCCTGTTGTACCAAAGGGCATTATTATTTTACGACTGATCCCAACAGCAGCCCATACGCTTGCTGATGTAAAAAAGACATTGGATGTATTCAAAGAAATCAAAGAAAATTTAGAAGAAGGGAAATACGTTAAAAAAGACATGAATATAGTCTAACAGTTTCAAACGATATAACAGTTTTACAAAAATTTAAAAAATATGTGTGATAAAGGAAAACAAGAATTAGAGCAATTAGGGTTAAGAAATTTAAAAACTATTTTTTGGAATTTAAGTGTTCCTGCTTTAGTTGAAAAAACATTATTTTTAGAACAAGGCACATTAACTGATACTGGCGCATTAGCCTGTAATACAGGTGAATTTACAGGACGTTCTCCAAAAGACAAATTTATTGTAATGGATGAAACCACTAAAAAAACAATTTGGTGGGGTGATGTTAACAATCAAATTTCAATTGATAATTATAAGGAAATACGTGAGAGAATGAATGCTTATTTAATAGGCAGAGACGTATTTGTAAAAGATGTTGCTGCTTGTGCATCTGATAAGTATAAATTAAACATCCGTGTTATTACGGAGTATCCTTGGCAAAATTTGTTTGCCCATAATTTATTTTTACGACCTACGGAATCTGAATTAAACAACTTTGATCCGGAATGGACCATTTTATGTGTACCTGGATTTAAAGCTGATCCAAAGGTTGATTTTACGCGTGCTCATAATTTCACGATCATCAATTTTACACTTAAAACAATTTTAATTGGAGGTTCGGCTTATACCGGAGAAATTAAAAAAGGAATTTTTACCGTATTAAATTACTTATTACCTATTAAGCACAAAGCCTTATCAATGCACTGCTCGGCTAATATTGGAAAGGATAACGATACTGCTATTTTCTTTGGTTTATCCGGAACCGGCAAAACAACATTATCTGCAGATCCAAATCGTAAATTAATAGGTGATGATGAACATGGATGGGATGACAACTCGGTATTTAATTTTGAAGGAGGATGTTATGCTAAATGCGTAAACCTTAGCCAGGAAAAAGAACCACAGATCTTTAGTGCTATTAAGTTCGGTACATTATTGGAAAACATAAAATTCTACGAGAATACACAAACCGTAGATTATAATAATGTAACGATTACAGAAAATACAAGAGCTGCTTACCCAATCCACTTTATCGATAATTCGGTAGAGCCATCTATTGGAAAAATACCAAAAAATATTTTTTTCCTTACGGCCGATGCTTTTGGGGTTTTACCTCCCATATCTAAATTAACCACAGGGCAAGCTATGTATCATTTTATCTCTGGCTACACCGCTAAAGTTGCCGGAACAGAAGCAGGAATAACAGAACCACAAACCACTTTTTCTGCATGCTTTGGAAAACCATTTCTACCCTTGCATCCTACACAATATGCTGAATTATTAGGAGAAAAATTAAAAGATTCAGCGATCAATGTTTGGCTTATAAATACAGGATGGACCGGTGGAAGCTATGGAACCGGAGAACGAATTAAATTAAGTTATACACGTGCGATGATCACATCTGCACTTGACGGAGGCTTAAATAATGTTGCATACAATGAACACGATATCTTTGGCTTACTAATGCCATCCTCCTGTCCTGGTGTTCCTGCAGAGTTACTTAATCCGGAAAACACATGGAAGGATAAAAATAAGTATGAAGAAACCGCTATAAAATTAGCGAAATCATTCTCTGAAAATTTTAAACAATATAAAGATGCTGCCAATGCAGAAATTATTGCAGGCGGTCCAAAAATTACATCTATTGAAAAAGAAACGAAATAGTATCACCAGTGTCTCCAATGAATATGTGATAAACATTATGGGAGAATTGATGCGATTAAAAAAGGGAATGTCTAAAGAAGATGTTACGGCAATTCTTGGAGAGCCTCTCAAAATGGAATCGTGTACTAATCCCGTAAACGAGAAATTGGTTTTCAAAGTAAATAATGGAAAACCGGTAAGCACTCGCTATTCTGTTTTATTTACTAATGAACAATTGGTGTACGTCGCAAAATTAAACTAACTAAAAAAATAAAATGCATATGATTTACCCTGAAAATTTATATTACACCAAAGACCATGAATGGATTCGTTTTGAAGGAGACAATGCCATTATTGGCATAACCGATTTTGCTCAAAAGGAACTTGGAGACATAGTATACTTAGACATTACAACCCTAAACGAATCAGTAGAAAAAGAAAAAGTATTTGGCACAGTTGAAGCCGTGAAAACTGTATCTGACCTATTCATGCCTATTACAGGAACAGTTCATGAAATTAATTCAAAGATCAATGATGCTCCTGAATTGGTTAACAAAGATCCTTATGGCGATGGATGGATCATAAAAATTAGTGTTGAGAATGAAGCAGAAAAAAAAGATCTGTTATCTGCAAATGATTATAAAAAATTGATTGGTGCTTAGTTTCAAAGAAAAAAGCAAGATCGAGTTAACAGAAGATAATTTCAATTCTCTTCTACCTGAATATTTACAAAAAAACTCGAGAATATATTTTACACCGATACACGTTGCGAAAATTGCGGCGCAGTGGTTAACAGAAGATGGTAAAAAGAAAGTATTAGATATTGGAGCAGGCATTGGTAAATTTTGTATTGCAGGCGCAACAAATTCAGACAGTGAGTTCTTTGGCATAGAATATAGACCAAGTCTGGCTATACTAGCTAATAAACTTATTGATCATTATGAAATTAAGAATGCAACAGTTTATAATGGAGATGTAGTAGAACTTGATTTTACAAATTATGATGCCTTCTATATGTATAATCCATTTTATGAAAACTTAGCGCATAGTAGCAGACTAAATAATGAAGTTGAATTAGCTCATGCTTTATATGCCTATTATTTTAATCACACAGAGCAGAAATTAAATAAAACAAAATCAGGGACACGATTAGTGACTTTTCATGGCAATAATTTTGAAGTTCCGGATTCATTCAAAAAAATAAAAGAAACCGAAAATGGATCTTTAAAATTATGGATAAAGAGATGATAATGGTTGCCGATTTCCTAAGATTAGGTATGCCTGTAAAGGACACTGAGTTTGACAGTATATATCCAGCAAGTCTCCGTAAAATGTCAAAACGTCATTTTACGGAAGTAGATGTTGCGATAAAGGCCTCACAATTATTGGTAACTAAGCCCAAACAAAGAGTGTTGGATATTGGCAGCGGCGTGGGGAAATTTTGTTTTGTGGCTAGTTCCTCTTCTGAAGCATTGTACACCGGAGTAGATTACAGAAAACATTTTGTTGAACTCTGTAAAGACATAACTGTTAAGTATGGTTTTAGAAATGTGAATTTCATTCATGCTGATATAATGCATATCGATTTTTCGAAATACGATAGCTTTTACTTTTTCAATTCTTTTCAGGAACACACCGATCGAACGGCAAAGTTAGACGACACCATTGAAGTGAATTTAGAAAAATTTCATACGTACACAGAATATTTGAAAAATGAATTTGATAAGTTACCTGATGGTACTCGCATTGTAACTTATCATGTATATCCCAATCAGATACCAAGTTCATACCGCTTGGTAAGTATGCATTTTGACGGATTATTGACCTGTTGGGAAAAATCAATAGAATCAACTAATAAACCACTACGATGAAGTATTCTAAAGACAAGCTTTTAGACATTGGCATTGAAAAACTCAAAAACTATGGATTTATCAATGTAACTAAAAATAATGTTTTAGAAGATGAAGTATACAAATACCACTTCAAAAAAATCATATCATTTCTATTAGGACAAAATGATGATCTGGATAGAGCTATAAAAGAATTGTTCTCGTCGATAGACAAAAAAGAAAATGAAAAGAATTAAAAATCTCATAAGTTTCGTTTACCCGTTAATGGTAGAGGTTAGATCTGGAAATGTAACTCCTTATTTAGAAGTTATAAAATCCAGAGGAAAATATATTCTAAATAGTCATAATGCAAATTATTCATTTGGAGGTTTACATACTATTTTTGATGAATTATTTGCAAACATCAACATTAATAAATACGAGATCAAAAATATATTGATCTTAGGAATGGGTGCAGGTAGCGTAATTGCTCTATTAAGAAAGTATGGGATAAATTGCGCAATTACAGCCATTGAGAAAGACGAAGTGGTAATTGAACTGGCAACAAGGTATTTTAATGTAAAAGCATACCAATCGTTAAACATCATTCATGAAGATGCCTTTATTTATGCTGATACAACTGACCAAAAGTATGACCTTATTATATCCGATCTTTTCATTGACGGTGATGTACCCAAGGTATTTGCCTCTAATGAATATTTACAAAACCTGAAAAGAATTTCGAACGAACGTTGTTGCGTGATTTATAACAAAATGACGGAAGCCAAGATTCATAAAAGAGAACTAATTGATCTATCAGAAAATTTTGAACATATTTTTCCGGGGACTGAAATACAAAAATTTTATGTGAACGAATCGGAAAATAGCTTATTGTATTACAATACACTTCCTGTGCATAGTAATAACCAACTATTTAAAACAAACAAAAAGTCCAAAGTGACAATATTTGATCTAAACCCATCCTATTCATAAACTACTAACTCACCCTAAACTTAATCCTGAATACATGTTAAGATTCAGAATGAAAATAATAGAAGGCATTTTAAGCTCAGCTGATTCAATTTCTGTTGAAAAAGTAATTTATGATGTGATACAAGAAAAAATAGAAAATGGCATTTCTACAAAAAGGATCATGCATACGATCCCATCGCTTGAATTTGATGTGCTTTTTCAAATAAGACTAAAACGTAACCAAAGAGAATTAAAAAATTTAATTGAAGCTTTAAGAATTTTAAAAGAAGGTATTCATTTAAATTAAAACAAATAGTTGTAACTTGAAGACTCAAACGTGAAAATGATTTAATATTTTATAGTTATTACTACTCATTAATTTTGACACATGTTTAAACCAAAACTAATATCCACCTTAAAAGACTATACAAGAGCACAATTTCTTAACGATTTAATAGCCGGGATAGTAGTAGGTATAGTAGCCTTACCTTTGGCGATCGCTTTTGGGATAGCCTCTGGTGTTTCGCCTGAAAAAGGTTTGATCACGGCAATTATTGCAGGTTTTATTATTTCTGCACTTGGTGGAAGTCGAGTTCAAATAGGTGGGCCCACGGGCGCTTTCATTGTTATAGTATATGGTATAGTACAAAGTTATGGAATTGTAGGTTTAACAATAGCAACCTTTATAGCGGGTATAATGTTGATAATAATGGGGGTTGCAAAACTTGGTTCTGTTATCAAATTTATCCCTTACCCATTAATTGTTGGATTTACATCCGGTATAGCCCTAATTATATTTTCAACTCAAATAAAAGATTTCTTCGGTTTTGTGATACCCAATGCTTCGGTAGAATTTATTGATAAGTGGGGCGAATATTTTTCACACTTCAACAGTATAAACTATTATGCGGTGATTGTTTCATTTGGAACTGTTGTCTTAATATTAGGATTAGCTAAACTAAATCATAAAATACCAGGCTCATTAATTGCCATCCTTTTGTTTACTTTTTTAACTTACATTTTAAAATGGCCGATAGAAACAATAGGATTAAAATATGGGGTTATTTCATCATCCATTCCTGCCCCTGTTTTCCCTGATCTTAACTTTAATACCATTCAGAATCTCATACAACCTGCATTTACAATAGCAATATTATGCGCAATGGAATCGTTGTTATCTGCCGTAGTAGCCGATGGTATGATTGGAGGAAATCATCGCTCAAATACTGAATTAATTGCGCAAGGTATAGCAAACATGTTTTCGTCCATATTTGGTGGTTTACCTGCTACAGGAGCAATTGCCAGAACTGCAACTAATATTAAAAATGGTGGAAGAACTCCGATTGCCGGAATAATTCATGCTATTACCTTATTACTAATTTTATTATTTGTCGGGCAATGGGCTGTTCTAATTCCTATACCATGTTTAGCGGGCATTCTTATCGTGGTTGCATATAACATGAGCGAATGGAGGTCTTTCTTAGGAATTTTAAAAGGGCCTAAAAGCGACGTTGCAATTCTCTTAACAACTTTTCTTTTAACAGTAATAGTTGATCTGACCGTAGCAATAGAAATAGGAATGATCCTTTCTGCTTTTCTGTTCATAAAAAAGATGTCGCAAATAAGTAATATTAATGTTGTTACAAATGTTTTAAATGATGATGAACTGAGTGATACACTTTCTGACAATAAAAATCCGGTTACAAAAGGTATAGAAATTTTTGAAATTGAAGGTCCTTTCTTTTTTGGTGCTGCCTCTAAGTTTACTGATGCTTTAAAAATCATTGAACGAAATCCGAAAGTTTTAATTATAAGAATGAGAAATGTTCCTTTTATTGATGGCACAGGCCTAAACACATTTAATAAAATTCAAAAAGAAATGGCTAATGATAAAGTAAAATTAATTTTAACAGAAGTAAACCCTGCCGTTTTAATCGAATTAAAAAAATCGAAATTTGAACAAAAAATTGGTGCGGAAAATATTATCCTAAAATTTGAAAATGCTATTATAAAAGCAAAAGAGATCGTTCATGAATATTAATCCAATCAAAAAAGGAACTAAACTCTATAGCATTTTAAAATTAAAGTGCCCACGTTGTCAGGAAGGAGATCTGTTTACTGTGAAAAATCCTTACCAATTAAAATATTTAGATAAAATGCCACATTACTGCTCAAAATGTGGCGAAGATCTTCAGAGAGAAGTTGGATTTTATTACTGAGCCATGATGATAAGCCACGCGACTACAACAGTGATTGCTGTTATTGTTCATGTTACTGTTTTTTACTTTTATGGCTGGGAAATAGCGCCTAATCTTATTGCATTACTTGTTGTGCTTCTCGGATTATTTCCGGTTGTATTTAGAACTTCGCGAGCTATTTGGATCAATCTATTTACAAAATACAACCCAAATGCTATACAAGAAAAAGAATCTATTAATGCTAAACCGCTGAACTGAAAATAGCAGCTTCAGGTGTTTTAGCCCAATAACGCGCATCAAAACATAGACAAATATTTCTTAAAAATGCCCTACCTTCTTTAGTAACAACCAATGTTTCTGATGTTACTTTTACTAAACCATCTTTTTCTAATTCTTTTAGTCTTTCTAATCCATCCTGTAATGCATCGCACTGTAATGCTTTGTTACTCCAACTTGTTTCGCCCTGACACATGATGTTTAAAATATGTTTTCGAATAATCAGATCTTCGTTCGTTAACACATGTCCTTTAAAGATCGGGAACACGCCTTTGTTTACAGCCTCCTGATATCCCTCAACTGTTTTAATATTTTGAGCAAATCCATTCCAGGAATCACTGATGGATGAAGCTCCAAGACTGATCATTAGTTCAGTATAATTATGTGTATAACCCATAAAATTCCTATGGAGTGTTTTGTTTTGATAAGCTTGATAAAGGGTATCACTTTCTAAGGCAAAATGATCCATACCAATATCTATATAACCGTTTTGTTTAAATAACTCTAAGCCTTTTTCGTAAAGAGCTCTTTTCTCAACATCGGCCGGCAAATCTTTTTCAGTAAACTTTCGTTGCCCTGGCTTTAACCATGGCACATGAGCATAACTGTAAAATGCGATCCTATCCGGTCTCAAAATATTTACCTGATTGATCGTATCAATAACACTGCGAAGCGTTTGAAAAGGCAAACCATACACCAAATCAAAATTAATAGATGTATATCCAATTTGTTTTGCTGCATCAAAAACACTTTTTACTTGTTCAAAAGATTGTAAACGATTAATCACATCCTGAACTACAGGATCAAAATCCTGTATCCCAAAACTCACACGTTTAAACCCAAGGTCAAAAAGAGTTTGTAAATGCTTACTGGTTGTATTGTTTGGATGAGCTTCAAAACTAAATTCTGCATCAGAGCATACTTCAGATTTTGATAAAATTCCATTGATCAATTTACTTAAATTTTCGGCACTGAAAAAAGTAGGAGTTCCTCCGCCAAGGTGAATTTCTTTTATCCGTGGCTTTGCATTAAACGTATTAAGATACAGATCCCATTCTTTAAGTAATGTTGCAATATAAGGTTCTTCAACTTTGTGATTTACGGTAATGCGTGTATTACATGCACAGTATGTACATAAACTTTCGCAATATGGTAAATGGATATATAAACTGATGCCATTTTTCGCATTTGTTTTCTGAAAGCTTGACGATACAAGATCTTTCCATTGTTGTTGCGTTGGAGTTGTATCCCAATACGGAACCGTTGGATAGCTTGTGTATCTTGGTGCCGCTACATTATATTTTGATATTAAATTCATAAAAATCTATTTAAGTGATAATTCACCGGATAATTGTAAAATAAAATTATCAAGGACACCCTGTTTCACATGAGGCATCATCACTATTTTATACCATTTTGGATTTTCATCATGTGTATCAGGCACTAAATAATATTGTTTAGCCAATGCCGGAGAAATGTATTTTGATTTAATGGCGATGATATTGACATAAGGATTTCTGAAATATTCAACGCCTAATTCATCCAAAGTGCAACAAAGCGATGTTGTTTTATCCAGTAACTGATTCATTTTAACAGTCCAGCCTACAGAACCATGCATATGTAAGATCATCCATACACAAACCGCATTAGCGCCGGAACGACTACCACATAAGGTATAATCTTTTCCCTGAACGTATGATGCTTCTTCTGTACACACGTACTGCATCAAATCTTTACGTGCTAAAAAAATACCGGTGCCGTAAGGCGATTGCAACATTTTATGTCCATCAATGGTGATAGAACTCACATTAGGATTATTAAAATTATAATGATTTTTAGTATTTGTAAAAGGATAAATAAAACCACCAAATGCCGCATCAATATGTAATTTATAATTGAGTTGTAAGATATTTAAAAGGTCCGTGATCATATCAATATCATCAACACTTCCAAACATAGTGGTTGATAAATTGATACCAACAATAAAATACTTGACCCCTTGTTTTACAGCTTGTACCAATTTTCTTTCCAGATCATCCACCAATACTTCGCGTGTATTTTCGTCCACGTTAAAAACAATGGATGATAAACTTAACAAGTTACCTGCCTTTGGGAAAGAATAATGCGAGTCCTCCGAATAAACAATAGCTATTTCATTTTGTTTTGCCTTACAGACATTCATAAAATAATTTCGGTAGATCCAGATCGCTTCAATGTTAGCTTCAGTACCGCCGGAAGCAACATAACCATCATAACTATTTGGCTCTGCAGCAAAAATCTCCTCAGCGCAAATACGAATCAGATCTTTTTCAATGGCTTGCGTGCCTTTAAAAACTTCTTCATGTTCTTCTCCAAGAGTATGACAACCAATGTGATTTGGATTAGCAATAAACATTGACAAAAAAGGCGCATCTTTTAAAAACGGTGCATCATCATAAAAAACTTCGGTATCTAAAAATGTAGCCGGTAATCCCAAAATATTTTCACTACGGTAATTCGCATTGTTACTTAAAGCTTCAAACACTTTAATTTTAATATTTTGTGTGCTGAGTTTTGGCCAATTCATAGTATTATTTTTTATGACAACAATCCAATGTTGTTTTTTGTGAATGACAAGAAGCAATACGATTAGTATCACTATCAATTTTAGGACTGATGTATGGAATACCTAAGTTTAGCCCTCTTAAAATTAGCAAAATTGCCATAATTCCTACAATAAACGGGACCGATTTACGAATCTGATTTCTAACAGGCATACTAATAAAATTACCGATCAATGGTAAAGATAACATCACCGGTACAGTTCCCAATCCAAATACTGCCATAAACAAAACGCCTTTTGTAATATCACCCGTAGCAATTGCTCCGGCCACTGCCATATATACCAAACCACAAGGCAGTAAGCCATTTAATAAACCAATCAAAAACAAAGATTTATGACCACTTTTTAAAAACAATTTCCCTAAAGCAGTTTTGATTTGATTAAAAAATATAAAAACAGAACTTGTTATTTTATATTTTGAAAAATACCTGGAGGGAATAATAACTCCTAATAATAACAATGAACCAATCACAATAGATACTATTTGCTGGTAGCCGGCAATGGCAAAACCCATCCCAATTAAACCAAACAATAACCCAAAAACCGAATAGGTAACGATGCGTCCGAAATTATAAGATAAAATCAAAAGAACTTTATGAAAATAGTTAGTAGTATAAATTGGTAATGCCAAGGCAATAGGTCCACACATTCCAATACAATGGAAACTTCCTAAAAATCCTAATGATATGGCTGCAATTAAAAATTCCATTATTGAAAATTGATAATATCTTCTTTGTAATACGTTTTGTTATTGCTTGTAAATGATAATTGCATCTTATAAACGCCCTTAATAAAACCGGCATCCTGAAACACTTGTTTTCCTGATGAATCCGGCACAAATACAATTTTTTTATCTTTTGATGAATCTGATGGTCTGAAAAAGTTAACCTCTCCTTTAAAATCAGATGTTAAAAGCTCTTTAGGAACTGTTACTTCTACTGTTTTACCTGAAACGGTGTGTTCAATACTTCCTGTTAAACTATTTGCATTATTTGTTGCATCGATCTGCGATTGAAATTTTAATTCTTTTGCATAGTAATCTTTTGATTCGAGTTCTACCTTATGCCCAAAACAAGTTACGGCAAGCGTAACAATTAAGCCTACAAAGCTTAAATATAAAATAGCTATTTTAACTCCCCAGTTCATGTGATTTAGTTTAAATGATTAATTAGTAACAGGTCCTAAAAAATTTGTTTTAATGGTTTTGATCTTTTTATTATTTGAATAAACACCAATTTCAAGCATAGTCTTTCTTTTTTTCACATCTGATTTATTTAAGAAAATAAAAAACTCTCCTTGAGAAATATCTTCTTTTTTCACCGATAAGCTTTTTCCTATAATTTGAATAGAAGCATCAAAATTTTCTACTTTTAATTCTACCGGCAAACTATCACGGGTTTTATTAACCAACTTGATCGTATATAAATTACTAATTTGATTGTTGGGCTGCTCCTGATACAACATTCCTTTGGCACGTAAAACAGTAGCATCGTAATCAGAGCGTGTAGATAATAAAAAAACCTCCACTCCTATAAGCAAAATCAACACCACGCTATATGCTTTCATTCTGGTAGTAAAGCGCAATTTTTTCTTTTCAGCAATCCCTTTTTCAGAATCAAAACGAATTAATCCAAGTGGTAAGTTCACACTCTCCATGATGTGATCACACGCATCAATACAAGCGGTACAGTTGATACATTCTAGCTGTGTTCCGTTTCTAATATCTATACCGGTTGGACAAACTTTTACGCAAGCAGCACAATCAATACAATCTCCTTTAGTAATATCTTGTTTTTTAGTGAATTTATGTCTTGGTTCCCCTCTCACATAATCATAAGCCACTACAATACTTTCTTTGTCTAACAAAACGCCTTGCATACGACCATACGGACAAACAATGATGCACACCTGCTCTCTGAACCACGAGTAAACAAAAAAGAAAATAGACGTAAAAACAATGATCGCCACAAACCCACCAACATGCTTAGAAACCGGTTCCATGGCAATTTTCAAAACTTCATCCATGCCAATAATGTAAGATAAAAAAACATTAGCGATGAGAAATGACAAAACAAAAAATAAAAAATACTTACTTGATCGTTTAATTATTTTCTCTGTATTCCAAGGCGCTTGCTTTAATGCTTTTTGATACGTTGAGTCTCCTTCGATCCAATATTCAATTCTACGGAATAGCATTTCCATAAAAATAGTTTGAGGACAGGCCCAGCCACAAAATACACGACCAAAAATAACGGTGAATAAAGCAATGAACACAATGAATATTAACATCCCAAGTCCAAAGATGAAAAAGTCTTGCGGCCAAAAGATCATTCCAAACAAAACAAATTTTCGTTCGATGATATTGATCAGGAACAATGGCTCACCATTTACCTTAATAAACGGAATGCCAAAAAGGGCAATGATATAAAACCAACTTAAATAACTTCTTAAATTGTATAATTTACCGCTTGGTTTTTTAGGAAAAATCCAGACACGTTTTCCTTCCTTATCAACTGTAGCAATTGTATCACGAAAACTTTCATCATATTTTCCTTTATCAGAGTCCATTTGTTATTTCTTTATTACTGTTTTTTCAGTGTATCAACTATCGCTTTTACACTTAAGCTATCTGCCATCACCTTTGTTGAATCAGATGTTACACCTGTTTCAGAATACAACTCTCCTTGTTTTTCTTTTGGATTTGGAGGGTTTGTACCACGGATGGTTTTTATAAAACTGGTTAATTGTGCAATTTGCATTGGAGAAAAATCTTCTTTCCAGGATTTCATTCCCTTATCTGGCCAACCATATTTAATTGATTTGAAAATATCCGGTAAACTTCCATTATGTAACCAATAATCATCTGTTAAATTTGGACCTACTGTTCCTTCTCCAAGTCTGCCATGGCATGCAGAGCAGTTTGCAATAAATAATTCTTTACCTGCACTAATATCTTCCGGATTCTCTAACAATTTAACCGTGCCCTCATCTACATTATTAGAAGAGTTTTTCATGAACTCAGCAATTTCTGCTTCAGCTTTTTTTACGCTGTTTGTATATTCTTCGGCTTGTAAAGGCGAAGTTTTTGTAACATGGTAATTGATCATATAAATAATACTTACCACAATGGTAAGATAAAAACCATATTTCCACCAAGGTGGTAAATCGTTATCAAGTTCTTTAATGCCATCATAATCATGATCCAACATAATAGATTCTTCTTCTTCAATTTCAACAGCACCACTTAATTTGTCAAAAATGGTTTTTTCTTTTGGTTTAGCTGCAATTGATGGATCCATCAATTTTGTTTCAGGTTTTAAAAACCATTTGATCAAACCAATTAAAATACCTGCCACCACCATTTCCAGAAAAATGATCGTTAACATAAAGAAAAATGTAAACTTATCTAACCCTCCAATGCGTCCATCATCTTTAACCACTTCAATCATCGCCGTATCCTGTGCCAATGCCGAAAAGCTAAACAATGAAAACAGAATGATGATTCCATTGACAATGGTTGAGTTCGGCCCTTTAGTTTCCTCTTTTTGTTTGCCTTTATTTAATAACCAATCAGATGATGAAATATTTTTTAATACACCACTTAAAGCAACGATCAACATTGCCAGTAAAATACTTACGATTAGTAGTGTATTAAATAAGGCATTTGAAAAATAAGTTGCAGTTGGTGCAACTTCATTTTCTTGTGCAAATGATATCATCGGCAATGCTAATAAGCAAATGGCTGTGATTGAGTTTTTCCTGTTTATAAAATTGTATGTGCTCATATACAAACTATTATTCGTTAATATCTAATGGAATTTGAGAAACCTTTTTAAGATAAGTTTTATCTGCTTTTATAACATAGAGAGCTACTCCTAAAAAAAACACAAAAAATATCATGAATGAAGTGAGAGGATAGATTCCTATTCCGGTAATACTCTCGAGGTAATTAATAAATTTCATAATTATATATTTTTAATTTGTCAGTTTAGCTACTTCTTCTTTAGGTGCAGCTTTTAAATCTTTTCCTAATTTTTGTAAATAAGCGATCAAGGCAACAATTTCTTTATCAGCCACTGTTTGAATACCATCCTTTTTTAAATTAGCAGTGATTTCTTCCGCTTGTTTTTGCATATCAGCAGCTGCTTTATTTTCATATCCTTCAGGATAAGGAACGCCTAATTTCATCATGGCTTTGATCTTACCTACCGTACTTGTTACATCTACTTTATCATCCAATAACCAAGGATACGTTGGCATAATAGAGCCGGGCGACATAGAAGTAGGATCTAACATGTGATTGTAATGCCAGCTATCCGGATATTTTCCGCCTAGTCTCGCTAAATCAGGACCTGTACGTTTAGAACCCCATTGAAATGGATGATCATAAACAAACTCTCCGGCTTTAGAATATTCGCCATATCTGGAAGTTTCACTTCTGAATGGACGTACCATTTGAGAGTGACATGTATAACAACCTTCTCTCACATAAATATCTCTTCCTTGTAATTCTAAAGGTGTATAAGGTTTTACACTAGAGATAGTTGGGATATTTGATTTAACTAAAAACGTAGGAACGATTTCAATTACACCACCAATAATTACAACTACCAAACTCAATACCATTAATTGAACCGGTCTTCTTTCGATCCAACGGTGCCAGTGATCTTTGCTATGTGCATGGAATGTATTTGATAATGCAGGAGCTTCGGCATCTTCATTGGCAAGAAATGAACCTTGTTTAACTGTTTTGATCAAATTGTAACACATCATAATTGCTCCAATTAAAAACAAAGCACCACCTAAAGCACGTGCAGCATAAAATGGTGCCATTTTAGTTACACTATCCATAAACTGCCATTTTAATTGACCTTCAGGAGTAAACTCTTTCCACATTAAACTTTGCATGATACCTGCCCAATACATTGGCACTGCATATAAAATGATGCCTAATGTACCGATCCAAAAATGCATGTTGGCTAATTTCACAGAGAACAAATTTGTTCTAAACATTTTTGGTATGATCCAATATAAGATACCAAATGTTAAGAAACCATTCCACCCCAATGCCCCAACGTGAACGTGAGCAACAGTCCAATCTGTAAAGTGACTGATGGCATTAATAGATTTGATCGATAATAATGGTCCTTCAAAAGTAGCCATACCATAAGCTGTAACAGCTACCACTAAAAATTTTAAAACAACATCATCTCTTACTTTATCCCAAGCTCCGCGTAAGGTCAATAATCCATTGATCATTCCACCCCATGATGGAGCAATGAGCATAATTGAAAACACAACTCCTAATGATTGCGCCCAATCAGGTACAGCTGTATATAATAAATGATGCGGGCCAGCCCAGATGTATAAAAATATCAAAGCCCAAAAGTGAATGATGGATAATCGGTAAGAATATACAGGTCGGTTAGCAGCTTTAGGTAAAAAATAATACATTAAACCTAAGTAAGGAGTGGTTAAGAAAAAGGCAACCGCATTATGTCCGTACCACCACTGTACTAATGCATCTTGCACACCCGCATACCAAGAATATGATTTCCAAAATGAAACCGGAATTTCGATAGAGTTAACAATATGCAACATGGCAACTGTAACAAACGTAGCAATGTAAAACCAGATCGCTACATACAAATGGCGTTCTCTACGTTTGATAATTGTACCGAACATGTTCCAACCAAATACTACCCAAACTAATGTGATCAATATATCAATTGGCCACTCTAATTCAGCATATTCTTTTCCGGTTGTTTTACCTAATGCTAAGGAAATAGCAGCTAATACAATAATTAATTGCCAGCCCCAAAAATGAATTTTACTTAAAAGATCGCTGAACATACGGGCTTTTAATAATCGTTGTAAAGAATAGTAAACTCCCATAAAAATACCATTACCCACAAAAGCAAAAATTACAGCATTAGTGTGTATTGGTCTAACTCGCCCAAAAGTTGTGTAGGGCAACTCAAGGTTTGTAGCAGGGAATACTAATTGTAAAGCGGCTAATAAACCCGCAAGCATGCCCACAACTCCCCAAAGCATAGTGGCATAGGCAAATTGTTTTACAATTTTGTTGTCGTATTGAAATTTTTCGATTTCCATAGATTGATTTTTACTTGGTTACTTATGTTGTTTTAGTTGATTTATTTTGAATTTCCTTTGTTTCGGATTTTTGAGAAGCATTATCCTCATCAAATAACATTCTCACAGAAGGTGTGTAATCGTCATCGTATTGGCCGCTTTTTACCGACCAAATAAAGGCTATGAGAAAACCGGTGGCGATAATTAAACTAGCGGATATTAAAACGAAAATGACACTCATGATTACGGTACAAAATTAGATTTTGACATTTTTTAGGAGATGATAAATTCCCATACTATTTGATGATATATATCATATTTTAATTTTTCTGGCAAATAATGAACTTAAGGTAGTAGTATATAACATAATTGAAACGGAGCTAACAGGCATTAAAATAGCAGCAATAACGGGAGATAGGTCGCCCTGAACAGCAAAATATAACCCAATGATGTTATATAATATGGATATTATAAAACTGCCAAAAATGATACTTTTTTCTTTTCTGCAGTAATCAAATAGCTGTTTAAGTTTATTGAATTGCTTTCCATCTAAAATAGCATCACAACCCGGCGAAAAATTATTGATATCATCAGAAATGGCAATACCAACATCACTTTGTTGTAAAGCCCCAGAGTCATTTAATCCATCACCGATCATAATCACTTTATGACCTTTGTTTTGAAGCTCTTTGATATAATTAAGTTTATCCTGCGGATGTTGATCGAACAATAATTCTGCGTTGTTACCGAATACGCTTCTCAGTTTATGCTCTTCAGAATTATTATCACCCGAGATCAAAGCCAATGAATAAGTTGATTTAAGAGATGAAATAACATTTTCCAACTCATTACGATATTTAGTTTTAATAATATAACGCCCAATGATCTCATTATTGATCGAGACATATACCTTGCTACCATCATCGTCAGACAAGGTTGACTTATCCAGTAGTACAAATTGGGGAGAACCTATCTTAATATGTTCTCCATCGATTATTGCTGAACTTCCTTTTCCCTTTTCTTCACTATAATTCTTAATATGTAATGATTTTTGAAAAGGTAAATGAGATACAATAGCTTTACTTAGAGGATGATTAGACTGATTCGCGATGGTTCTTATCAACTGTTCCTCTCTGGAATCCAGCTTAATTCCATCAAACTTAATACTGGATTGACTTTGCAAACTAATGGTACCCGTTTTATCAAACACAATGGTATCTGCATCAGAAATGCGTTCCAACACATTTTCATTTTTTATAAAAAATTTCAAGCGTTGTAAAATATTGAGCATGTTACCATTGGTAAAGGTGGAAGACAATAATAATGCACAAGGACAAGCTACTATTAAAATGGAGGTCACAGCATTCCACACTCTGCTGCTATCATTTATTGACCAATAAACAGCAGTTACAATGGCAATACTAAATAATACATAAGTAAAGTATCTGCTAACAGCATGTATAAATGAAGTTTTTTGTTCTGTTTTGTCTGCTTTAAACACATCGTTATTCCACAATTGCGTGAGGTAACTCTGAGATACTTCTTTAACGACTTCCAATTCAATGGCGCTACCAATTTGTTTACCGCCTGCATAAATTATTTCGCCAATACTTTTTTCAACTGGTAGCGATTCGCCTGTAACAAAGCTATAGTCAATATTAGCCTTTCCCATAAATAGCATGCCATCAGCCGGTATAATTTCATGGCTATTGATCTTGATACGGTCACCAACTTTTATGTTTGAAACCGGAATTTGTTTTTCCTGACCATCAGCGTATATCACATTTACTCCTAACGGGAAATAGGATTTATAATCTCTTTCAAAGGATAAAGATTGATAGGTTTTATTTTGAAAAAAACGACCGATGAGCATAAAAAATACAATGCCCGACATCGAATCTAAATAGCCGGCACCTGTAAGCGTTGTGATCTCATAAACACTTCTTACAAATGCAATGAGTACTGCCAATGCAATTGGCGCATCAATATTGAGAAACTTTTTCTTTAAACTTTTATAGGCTGAAACAAAAAATTCGGATGCACAATAAAAAAAGACCGGAATGGAAAGACCCAGATTTAAAAAACTGAACAATGTTTTTAGTCCTGTATCTTCCATATTTCCTGAAGAAAAATACTCCGGAAAACTTAAAAGCATAATATTCCCAAAACAAAAACCGGCAATACCAATTTTATAGATCTTGGTTTTATCATATTTCTTAATTTTAGAGCTAGACAGATCATTTAAACTTATATGTGGCTCATAACCAATTTCAGATAACAATTCAACAACCTTTTTTAACGAAACTGAATCGGAATTATAAACAATGGTTACTTCTTTTTTAGGAAAATTAACCTGAGATTTCACTATACCCATATTAAGTTTTGGCAAATGTTCGATCAACCAAATACAGCTACTGCAGTGCATTTGAGGTAAATAAAAAATCACGTGCTTTTGAACTCCTTCTGAAAAATGAATTAATTTTTGTTGTACGGTTTGATCATCTAAAAAATCAAATTTTCCTTTTCTAACTTTTATTTTTTGAGAAATGCCCGGTTGTTCAGAAATATCATAATATTCACATAATCCATTTTGATTAATGATCTCATAAACCATCTTACAACCTTCACAACAAAATTGTTTTTCTTCAATACGGATGCTTTGTTCGTTACAATCTTCACCACAGTGATAGCAAGTTGTTTTTTCCTGTACAATACTTTTTGAATGCATGGAACAAAATTAGAGTGATAGAGAGATTCTATTGCTGACTAATCTCATTGGCAAATACTGACATAAATCATAAAGTGTGTTCTTTAATGCAAATATTTTTGTACTGTACCTTTAAACTAAAATCCATGATCATAGAACAAATTTATACAGGCTGTTTAGCAGAAGCGACATACTATATTGAAAGTAACGGGGAAGCGGCTATTATAGATCCTTTAAGGGATGTAGAGCCTTATATAGAAAAAGCAAGAAAAAATAACGCAAAAATTAAATATGTTTTTGAAACTCATTTTCATGCCGATTTTGTAAGTGGACATATTGATCTGGCGAAGAAAACAGGAGCTGTTATTGTGTATGGGCCAACAACTATGGAAACAGGATTTAAAGCTCTGATCGCCGAAGATGGTGAAGTATTTAAATTGGGAAATATTTCTATAAAAGTAATTCATACACCTGGACACACAATGGAAAGTTCTTGTTTTTTATTGCAAAATGAAAAAGGAAAAGACACAGCTTTATTTAGCGGTGATACCTTATTCATTGGCGATGTGGGAAGACCTGATCTGGCACAAAAGGTCATAGCTGAATTGACACAAGAAAAATTAGCCGGTCATTTATTTGACTCTTTAAGAACCAAAATAATTCCGTTAAGTGATGACCTGATCGTTTACCCAGGGCATGGTGCAGGTAGCGCTTGCGGAAAAAACATGAGCAAAGAAAAAACAGATACGCTTGGCCATCAAAAAAAAGTAAATTATGCACTTGATCTAAATTTAAGCAAAGAGGAATTTATCAAGCAAGTATTATCCGGATTAATGCCTCCTCCGGGTTACTTCCCTCAAAATGTGATGATGAATATAAAAGGATACGAAAGCATAGATACTGTGATAAAAAAAGGTAATCACCGTTTAAGTATAACTGAATTTGAATCTATCGCTTCTGAATCAAAAGCCTTGATCATCGATACAAGAGACCCTCAGGTATTTGCTCAGGGCTTTATTCCGGGATCTATTAATATTGGGCTTAACGGCAGTTTTGCAGTTTGGGTAGGTACTGTCGTTCCAAGCGTTAAACAAAGCATACTGATAGTAGCCGAAGAAGACAAAGAAGAAGAAGCTATAATACGACTGGCACGTGTAGGTTATGACAATGTTTTAGGATTTTTAAAGGGTGGTTATTCAACCTGGTTAACTCAACATAAAAAAACAGATCGTGTAAAATGTATGAGTGCGAATCAACTGTCTGAAGAAATGGAGAAAAAAAATCTGGAAATTTTAGATGCAAGAAAAGCCAGCGAATACAACAGTGAACATTTAATAAATGCAGAGAACATGCCTCTGGATAGCATCAATGACACACTACACAAACTAGATGTCAGTAAAACATATTATGTTTACTGTGCAGGTGGCTATCGCTCCATGATATTTATTTCCATTTTGAAAGCACATGGTTATGTAAATTTGATCAATATTAACGGTGGGTATACAGCAATAAAAGAAACCAACAAATTTGACGTAACAAATTATGTTTGTCCGGCAACGATGTTATAATATATACCTTTACAATAAGATAACAGAATGAATAATTTCAATACCATAATCAATTCGGATAAACCTGTCTTAGTAGATTTTTTTGCAGAATGGTGCGGCCCATGTAAAACTATGGCACCCATACTTAAAGACACTAAAAGTCAAATTGGAGATAAAGCAATCATTATAAAAGTTGATATTGATAAAAGTCCGGATGCTGCTGCTTTATATCAGGTAAAAAGTGTGCCAACATTGATCTTATTTAAGCAAGGGAAAGTACAATGGAAACAATCCGGAGTTGTACCAAGCCATGAATTAGTGCGCATTCTTAAACAATTTGAGTAAGAGCCATACGCTCATTTCCTGTTAATAATCATATCAATTCTCTGATTATTGTCATATTCATTTCCATTGAACTTATGTTCCTTTGTATTATAAAACAATAGCATGTTTTTAGTCAGTAGTAAATCGGAAATTAAATGAAAACAGAATTGCATCATAAGATCAAAACTTCCAGAGTTGATTACACTAAACATCAATTATTGGAAGATCTTATTGATCCTAATCCATTTATTCAATTTCAAATTTGGCTAAAAGAAGTTGTTGATAGTGGGGAGAAACATGCCAATGCCATGGTTTTATCTACAGTTGACGAACAAAATATCCCTTCCTCGAGAGTGTTATTATTAAAAGATATCAGTCACGAAGGTTTTACATTTTTCACCAATTACAACAGCAAGAAAGGGAGTGACATGAACACTAATCCGCATGTTGCCATGTTGTTTTTTTGGGAAGAACTGGAACGCCAGGTAAGAATAGAAGGTAAAGTAAAACTATTATCTGAGCCTGAAGCGAAAGATTATTTTAAAATCAGACCCAGAGAATCGCAGATTGCAGCCTGGGTTTCTAATCAGAGTCAGATTATCAACAACAGAAAAGAATTAGATCTTTCCTTTTCATACTTTGTTAATTTATACGAAAACAGAGACGTGCCCAAACCACCACACTGGGGCGGATATGTGCTTATTCCGGAAAAAATGGAATTTTGGCAAGGCAGAGCAAACAGATTACATGACAGAATTCAGTATACACATAAAAACGATCAATGGATCATAGAAAGACTCGCTCCATAATTGAGTCAAAAAAATGATCTTATAAAACCAACTACAAAACATGTCCCATATAAAATTTACAAGTAAGGATAAGCACGAACAACAGTTTGTTGTTACTTTAAGAAAAAAAGTAAATAGTTATTTTAAAGAAAATAATATTTCACCGAAAGCAGATACAAGAATGGTAATAAAAACCGTCTTATTAATTTTGATGTACTTAACTCCGTTTGTTTTAATATTAGTTTTTCCTATGAGTGTATGGTTGGCTTTAGCCTGCGTTGTAGTGATGGGCATTGGAGTAGCCGGCGTTGGCATGGGAGTCATGCATGATGCGTGCCATGGCGCTTATTCAAAAAAACATTGGGTGAATAATTTGTTATCGGGTACTTTATATTTACTTGGAAGCAATGTACTAAATTGGAAAATACAACATAATGTGTTACATCATACTTACACTAACATTTCAGGATTAGATGAAGACATTGATTCTAAAGGCCCCATTCGCTTATCCGAACATGTGCCTTTAAAAGCATTTCATAAATACCAATTCCTTTATGTGTTTTTCTTTTATGGATTAATGACGTTAGTAATGTTAACTAATGATTTTAGCCGTTTGTATAAATACTCTCAATTAGGATTATTAAAAAGTCAAAATAAAAAATTACGAAAAGAATTCCTGAAAATGCTTTTCAGAAAAGTGGTTTATTTATCGGTCATTTTCGGATTGCCGTTATGGTTAACTCCTTTTACTTTTTGGCAAATATTTATTGGATTTGTAATCATGCATTGGGTAGCCAGTATCATTTTAAGTTTTGTATTTCAAATGGCACATGTGGTAGAAGGTGCTGAACAGCCTGAAAAAGAAAATAACATGCAAACAGATTGGTTTGTTCATCAGCTCAATACAACCAGCGATTTTGCAAGAAACAATCGTTTATTAAGCTGGTATGTGGGTGGTTTAAATTTTCAAATTGAACATCATTTGTTCCCCAACATTTGTCACATCCATTACAAAAAAATCGCACCCATTGTAGAACAAACTGCTTTAGAATTTGGGTTTACATACAATCTTAAACCAAGCTTCAGATCAGCCCTACTCTCACATTTCCAAAGATTAAAAGAACTAGGAAGAAAATAATATCTCATAGAAAATTGATGATTTCTATTACACCACAAAAAATACGGGTTACCAAAAAGTTCAGCTTTGATATGGCGCATGCCTTGTATGGCTACGACGGGCCTTGCAAAAACATTCATGGCCATACTTATCATTTAGCCGTTACCTTAATTGGCACTGCCATTAACGATAATAATGATCCTAAAAACGGCATGGTGATCGATTTTACAGATCTAAAAAGAATAGTATCAAAAAAAGTGATTGAGGTATTTGACCATGCCTTAGTTTTAAATGCCCAATCTCCACACGCTAATCTCTTAGAGATAAAAAATAGTTTTAGTAAGGTGATTTATACAGAGTATCAGCCATCTTGCGAGAATTTAATTCTTGATATTTTAGAGCGCATAAAAAAAGATCTTCCAAATACTGTCAGTATTCATAATTTAAGATTAGATGAAACACCAACATCTTATGCAGAATGGTTTGCATCAGACAATATTAAAATATAACATATGGAACAAGCAGATGTATTAGTTATTGGGGCAGGACCAGCCGGCTGTATCGCTGCATCAATGATCAACAAACAAGGATATAATGTAAGGATAGTGGAAAAAGAAAAATTTCCACGATTTGTTATAGGAGAAAGTTTACTACCTCGAGTAATGGATCATTTAGATGAAGCAGGTTTTTTAGAAGCTGTAAAGGGTGCCGGATTTCAAGAAAAATTTGGTGCAAAATTCATCAGAGGAAAAGAAATATGTGATTTTAATTTTTCAGAACAATTCACAAATGGTTGGAAATGGACATGGCAGGTTCCCCGTGGGCAATTTGATAAGATTCTGGCTGATAAAGTAGAATCCATGGGTGTATCTGTAGAATATCAAACATCAGTATCCAATATTGAATTCAATGGAACAAATTCTGTAACCACAGTTGTTGACGACAAAGGAAAAGAAAAGAAAATAGCTGCAAAATTTATTGTTGATGCAAGTGGTTATGGTCGAGTAATTCCAAGAATGTTTGGATTAGATGAACCTTCTTCATTAGGAAAAAGAAAAACACATTTTACACATTTTAAAGATACAAAACGACCGGAAGGCATTGATGGAAATCGCATTACCGTAGTTGTTCATCAACAAAAAGTTTGGATCTGGATCATTCCATTTTCAAATGGGATCACTTCAGTTGGCTTTGTAGCAGATCCTGATTTTTTCAATGACTTCCCTGAAGATCCAATTGAAAGGATGAAAGCCGTCATCTCCTCTGACGAAAATACAAAAAAGAGGTTTGAAAATGCTGAAATGATTTTTGAACCAAAAAGTATTGAAGGTTATTCTATTTCAACTAAACAATTATACGGCACCGGCTTCGTACTAGTTGGAAATGCAACAGAATTTTTAGATCCTGTATTTTCTTCGGGAGTTACTTTTGCAATGGAATCGGGGAATAAGGCTGGAAAACTAGTGAATGATTTCTTAAAAGGCAATCCAGTAAATTGGCAAAAAGATTACACAGATTATATGATGCAGGGAATTAATACTTTTCGAACGTACGTATCCACATGGTACACAGGTGAACTTCATGATATTTTCTTTTCCAGTAATCAAGATCCTGAAATTAAAAAACAAATATGTTCTGTTTTAGCAGGCTATGTTTGGGATCTGAATAATCCTTTTGTAAAAAAACACATGCAGGCAGTTAAAACTTTACATAAAGTTATTGAGTTAAATAATACCAGCAATTAATTCTTTTAATCCTATTAAAAGTAAAATAATTCAAAAATACAATTATGAAAACAGACATTGAAAACAGAGAAGATATTGAAGTGTTGGTTAATTCTTTCTACGATAAGGTAAAAGAAAATGCATTACTAGGAAGAGTTTTTGATGATGTCATGAAAGTGAGCTGGGAAAAACATTTACCTAAAATGTATGATTTTTGGGAAAACATCGTATTTCAAACAGGAAATTACAAGGGACATCCTTTTGCCGCTCATTTAGATGTTAATGATAAAGAAACGATGACTCCAATACATTTCCAACAATGGTTAGTGTTATTTCACCAAACCATCAACGAGTTATTTTCAGGCCCTGTTGCAGAAGAACTAAAGCTCAAATCACAAAACATTAAAGAAGTTTGGAGCTACAAAATGGATTACTTAAATAATTGTAATAAATCTAAAAATTAACATTTAGGCTTGCTATTTAAAACAGGATTTGTTTAGGATTCAATTTTCTTTCTCAACTGAATTTTCATATATTTGTTAACTCATGAATAAAATTTTAATTTTCACTCTACTTTTTATTTATACCACTTTAAACTGTGGCTTGAATATTAGCTTACATTACTGTGGCGGAAAATTAAAAAGCGTTTCTTTATTAAATAAAGATGATGAACAGGGATGTTGTGGCAAGAAAATGAAAAGTAAAAATTGTTGTAAAAATAAAACAGCAGTTCTTAAAGTTAAAGACACACAACAAAAAAATGAAGTCTCTAAAATAAATAGTCCGGAACCAAAACTTATAAGCGTAGCTACTACTGAATTATTATTTCATTTATCACAAATTAAAAGTGTAGCAATTGCTATAGACCATCATGTTCCTCCCGTCATATATGACAATCCAATATACCTTAAAAACAGGGTATTAATCATCTGATTTTCTGGCCTTTTCTATAGATCCTAATTTTTTACGGATTCGTATGTTTGCTCTTTTATTTGAGCAGTTTCTTATTATTTAATTAATTCAAAAAAAATATCATGAAAAAAATACTTTTATCAATTTTTTCTGCTGCTTTAATCTCAGCATCTGCATTTGCTCAAATACCAAATAATGGATTCGAAAACTGGACCGCTGTAGGCAGTTACAGTGTGCCAAATAGTTGGGGAACAATGAATAATACAACTACCTTGTCAGGTATTTACACCGCAACTGTTGGAACACCCGGTAGTCCTGGTTCTTCTTATTTAAAACTAACATCAAAAACAATAGGAGCATCTGTTGTTAATGGAATTGCAGTGAGTGGTCGATTAGATTCAATGACCATGCAACCAATTTCAGGTTTTCCGTGTACTCTGCAACCGGTAAGTTTTACAGGAAAATGGCAACACATGATCTATGGCAGTAGTCAAGGCTCTATTTCTGTTTTGTTAACCAAATGGAACAGTACAACATTACAAAGAGATGTAGTAGCCACCGCTAACCAAACCTTATCCGGCATGGCTATGAGTTGGGCAAATTTTACCATCAACTTTAACTACGTAAGTTCAACTGTTCCTGATAGCTGTATCATTGTTTTAAAAGCCAGCGGTGCAAACCCAACCAACAACGATTATTTATGGGTAGATAATTTAGCTTTTACAGGAAGTGTAGTAGGTATTAAAACTATCGATAATTATGTTTCAAGTATTTCTGTTTACCCGAATCCATCAACCGAAAACATAACAGTTACCTTAAACATTAAACAAGCATCTCATGTTCAATTACAATTAATTGATCTAACCGGCAAATTAATTAAAGACATCAATGCAGGTGAAATTAAAGGGGAATACAAAAACACAATAAATACAACAGGCATAACTAAAGGCATATACTTTTTAAAAGTCATTGCTGATGATGCTGTTGATATTAAAAAAATCATTGTACAATAATAATTAGGGAGAGTCATCTCCCCTTTTTAATTTAAGAATAATGAAAAAACATCTAATCCTGGTTTTTGTTTTATTTGCGTCATTCGCAATAGCTCAAACTCAATTGCCTATTCCGGATACAATAGTTGGACCTAATTATACATTAAACATGCATAAGGACAGCGTTCAGTTTTTTTCCGGAAACATTTCTCATACCTACGCTTTTAACCAATATAAATATCTTGGGCCAACCCTTATTTTCAATAAGGGTAGCAATGTGACTATTAATGTCAATAATCAACTCGACGATACAACCACAGTACATTGGCATGGAATACACCTGCCTTCAAAATGGGACGGAGGGCCTCATACTTCAATCATGCCGGGTACAAGTTGGAATCCTGTGTATACGGTAATGGATAATGCGGCTACTTATTGGTACCATCCTCACATGCACATGAAAACTGCTGAACAGGCAATTAAAGGTGCTGCCGGATTGATCATTGTGAGAGATCCAATAGAAGCAGCCTTAACTCTACCAAGAAAATATGGCGTAGATGATATTCCTTTAATCATTCAATGCCAACAGTATGATTCAAATAATCAAGCAATGTCACTTGGTATGCAAGATAGTACCCTGTTAGTAAATGGTGCCAGAGCTAGCGATGGTTATACTGTTTACGCAAACTGTCCGGCACAAATAGTACGTATGCGACTTTTAAATGCATCTGGCGAACGCTCTTTTAATTTTGGGTTTACTGCCAATATGCAATTTAAAATTATTGGTAGTGACGGCGGACTACTAAATGCACCTGTTAACGCTAATCGTTTGCGTCTTGCTCCAGGGGAAAGAGCTGAAATTTTATTGGATTTAACCGGAATGAATGGTCAAACATTTTATTTAATGAGTTATGCATCTGAACTTCCAATGGGTGTGCAAGGTGGGCCAACAATGCCAATGCCTCCCGGAAGCCCTCCCATGGACAGTCCTTTGAATGGTATTGATTTTAATATCATGCAAATTAATGTTGTTCCTCAAACCATCAATCCTGTAACTATCATTCCTTCTACTCTGGTAAGTGTTAATCCATATTTAGCATCACAAGCATCTGCAATACGTACAATTGATTTTACAGCGGATAGTGCAATGGTTATGGATGGGCCTTTTTATTTTAATGATAGCACATTTGATATGATGCGAATTGATTACCGTATTCCGCTGAACAGTATCGAAATATGGCAATTAACAAACCAAACCATGGTGGCTCATCCTTTTCATATTCATGATGTACAATTTTATATTCTGAATAGAAATGGATTACCTCCTGCTTTGGAAGAAAGCGGAAGAAAAGATGTTGTGTTACTTGCTCCAGGCGACACGGTTCGTTTCATTACAAAATTTGAGGATTTTGCGGATACAGTTATTCCTTTTATGTTTCATTGCCATATTTTAATGCATGAGGATGATGGTATGATGGGGCAGTTTATTGTAACACCTGCAGCAACAGGAATTAACGAGGTAAGCTCAAATAAATCATCTGTATCAATTTTTCCAAATCCTGCTACAAACTTTATAAATATAGAGCTTGATGAAGCTGACCCTATTGATCCGGTGGAAATAGAAATTCATGATCTGCTTGGAAAAAAAGTTTACTCAGAAATAAACTCAAAAAATAAATTCAGGATCAATTCCTCCAATCTTCCTCATGGTATATATACCATATCCATTAGTAAAAATAAGAACAGTATTCACAAAAAAATAATCATCCAATGAAAATAAAAAATATCATAGCAATTGCTTTTATAGCATTAGTTGTAATTGCTTGCGGAAACAAAACCGAAACAGAAAACACAATCAATAAAACAGAAAACCAAAATGGAGTAACACTATCAACCTTTAAAGTTTGGGGAAATTGTGAGATGTGTAAAGAAACAATTGAGGGATCTCTAAGTGTTAACGGGATCACTAAAGCTGATTGGGATGTGGATTCAAAGATCATAACGGTTACTTACGATGAAAGTAAGATCTCATTAGATCAAATTCAAAAAAATATCGCAACTGCCGGGTATGATAATGAAAAATACAAAGGCGATGACAATGCCTACAATGAACTACCCGATTGTTGCCAATACGACAGAAAATGACATAAGTCATTTTGTTCTCTGAGTTAGGTCAACATCTACATATAAGGATATACAGATATTTGTATATCCTTATATGTAGATGTCATGAAAAAAAGAGAACTTGATCTTGTATTACTAGCAGAATCTTTCAAAGCTATTGCTCATCCGGATCGGATCAGGATCTTAGCTCTCCTTGAACCTAAGAGCAAAATCAATATTTCTGTTACTGAGCTCTGTGATCAATTAAAATTAGCTCAACCCGAAGTTTCAAGACATCTGGGGATTTTAAAGAATAAAGGTATATTAGTCTTTGAACGAAGTGGTTCAAACGTTTATTACTCAATAAACAGAACTAATGTTATTTTTAATTGTATTGAAAATCTATTCAGCAAAAAATTGTTATGAAACCATCCAAAAATATACTTATTACTAAAGCCTCCGGACAGGTCGTACCTTTCTCAGAAGAAAAATTACGAAACTCTTTAATTCGCTCGGGAGCAGATAATGATCAAATTGAAAAAATTTTAAATGAAATATCCGGCCAATTATTTGAGGGAATTTCTACAAAAAAATTGTACCGCTTAGCATTTAATATGCTAAAAGGAAAATCACATTCTCTTGCAGCAAAATACCACTTAAAAAGAGCCATCATGGAATTAGGTCCATCAGGTTATCCATTTGAAAAATTTATTGGCGAACTATTAAAACGTCAAGGCTACTCAGTAACTGTAGGAGAAATTATAAAGGGAAAATGTGTTAATCACGAAATAGATGTGATTGCCATTGCCGACCATCATCATTTTATGATCGAATGTAAATATCATAATTTACAGGGAATTATTTGCGATGTCAAAATACCACTTTACATTCAAAGTCGTTTTAAAGATGTAGAAGCCGGATGGTTAAAATTACCCGGTCATGATCAAATCGTTCATCAGGGTTGGGTTGTAACTAACACGAAATTCAGTACAGATGCCATTAAATACGGTAATTGTATTGGTTTAAAATTATTAGGATGGGATTACCCGGCTAAAGAGAGTTTAAAGGATTTAATTGATACCTTTGGATTATACCCAATTACTTGTCTTACAACACTTAGTCGTGCAGAAAAACAAAAGCTACTTGACAAAAAAATTGTGCTCTGCCAGGAGATCCGTTCTGATAAAAAATTATTGTCTGATATTGGCATGAAAGAATCAAGAATTAAAACCACTATGGCAGAAGTAACTCAACTTTGCGTTAATATTGAAACTAAAAAAACTGAAAACCATGAATAATAATAAATTACATTTTTTTGAAAAAATTGCACAAAAAGCTACAACCTTTACCGGAACAACCTTAGCTTTTATGATAGCACTTAGTGTTATTATTACCTGGATCATAACAGGTCCTATATTTCATTTTTCTGATACCTGGCAACTCGTGATTAATACAGGAACAACCATCATCACGTTTTTAATGGTGTTTTTAATCCAACGAACTCAAAACAAAGATTCAAGAGCACTCCATCTGAAACTTAATGAATTAATTGCCTCCTTAAATGGCCCTAGTAATCGCTTAGTAGACATTGAGAATTTGACTGAAAAGGAATTGGAAACTTTGCATAAATTTTATGCGCATTTGGCAGATTTAGCAAAAAATGAAAAAGACCTCACAAACTCTCATTCAATAGAAGAAGCCCATCAATGGCATAAAGTAAAGTATAAATAACAAATTACGGAGGTCAATAAAAATTACGAGTAAAAACAAAGGAAATAATATTAGTAAAAGGGAATACAATGAAGCTCTTAACTCCAAATGCTATAAAAGTTCTTGAAAGCCGTTATCTATTAAAAAACAGCGAAGGACAGTTTATTGAAACGCCTCAACAACTTTTTCAACGTGTTGCCAAACATATCTCAAAAGCAGAACTAACTTATAACGATGTAGAAACTGCAGAAAAGTGGGAAAAGATCTTTAACGATATAATGAGTCAGTTATACTTTTTACCCAATTCGCCAACCTTAATGAATGCAGGTTTACCCTTAAATCAGCTAAGCGCTTGTTTTGTTTTACCCATTGAAGATAGTATTGAAAACATTTTTACTTGTTTAAAATACACCGCGTTAATCCAACAAAGCGGTGGCGGCACCGGTTTTAATTTTTCTCTATTGAGACATAAAGGAGACTTTATTCATAGCACTTCAGGAATATCTTCAGGGCCAATTGCCTTTATGAAAATATTTGATGCCGCAACTGATAATATTAAACAAGGAGGTAAACGTCGTGGAGCCAATATGGGGATCCTGAACATTGATCATCCGGACATTGAAGAATTTATTACAATTAAACACGAAGAAGACGTATTATCCAATTTCAATATCTCTGTGGGAATGTACAACGACTTTATGAAAGCAGTTGAAGAAGATAAAGATTGGCATCTGAAACATCCTAATACAAGAAAAATTATAAAAACCATATCCGCCAAAGATCTTTGGAATAAAATAATTAATAATGCCTGGAAAAGTGGTGATCCCGGTTTGGTGTTCTTAGATACGATCAATGAAAGTAATCCTACACCTGCTATTGGCGATATCACATGCACCAATCCTTGCGGAGAAGTTCCTTTATTGCCTTATGAGGCGTGCAATTTAGGCTCTATCGACGTTTCTAAATTTTACAATAAACAAGATAAAATTTTCGACTGGAAACATTTCTCTGAAATTATAATATACAGTATTCGTTTTTTAGATAATGTCATAGACATGAATAATTACATTATTCCGGAAATAAAAACGATGGTAAAAGGAAATCGTAAAATTGGATTGGGAATAATGGGTTGGGCCGATCTGTTATTAAAAATGGAAATTCCTTATGCATCAAAAGAAGCTCTACAATTTGGAGAAGAATTAATGCTCTTTATGCAAAAGAACAGTGATCTGGCATCGGAAGACTTAGCAAAAGAAAGAGGTGTATTTAAAAATTGGGATAAAAGCATTTTTGCTCCTGATCGCAAGATACGCAACGCAACCCGCACCAGTATTGCTCCAACAGGAACCATCTCAATTATTGCAGGAACAAGCTCGTCCATTGAACCTAATTTTGCTTTAGCTATTCATAGAGAAAATGTATTGAACAACGAAACATTATTTGAGATCAACGAGAATTTTATTTCTTATCTAAAAGAGCACAACCTATATACAGAAGATATTATAGAAGAAGTAAAAAGAAGTGGAACGATCCAACATTCTCATCTTCCCGATCACGTTAAGCATCTGTTTAAAACGTCACTTGAAATAGAATCCTATTGGCATATTATGCATCAAATTGCCTTTCAAAAACATACCGATAATGCCGTATCAAAAACCATTAATCTTCCGGAAGAAGCAACTGTAAATGACGTAAACGAAGCTTACTTCCTTGCCTGGAAAGAAAAAGCCAAGGGTGTTACCGTATTTCGTTATGGTTCAAAAATTTCTCAGGTACTAAGAAGCGGAACATCACATAGTGAAAATCAGGGAAGTTGTAAAGTTTGTTCAACTTAAATTAATAAGCAGTCCAACCACCATCAACGGTTACCACTGCCCCATTTACAAAACTCGAATCAGCTGAAGCTAAAAACAAAGCTGTTTTGGCTATTTCATCGGCTTCGCCCATTCGAGGCATATTTGCTCCTCCCGAAACACAACGTTCATATCCAAATGGATTTGGCTTCATATCTTTACCAATATTGGTATTTACACCGCCAGGCGCAATGGCATTACAACGAATTCCTTTTTGTGCGTACATAAATCCGATATTTTTAGTTAAACCTACTAAAGCATGTTTAGATGCTGAGTATGCTGCACCGGCCCTTGTTCCATATAAACCTCCAATAGAAGCGATATTGATGATCACACCGCTGCCTTGTTTCAACATAATAGTAACCGCCAAACGACATGCATAAAAAGGACCATTTACATTAACACTCATCACTTTATTCCAAAGATCATTTGTTACCTGATCTACAGGAACAAAATCATCCATTACACCTGCATTGTTTACTAATACATCAATTGATTTGAAATTTGAAACAGCTGTATCGATCATGTTTTTAATATCCGTTTCATTTGACACATTACAAATAACCCCAATAGCTTTTCCACCATTTTTAGTGATCAAATTAACAACTACATCAATTTCATTTTGTTTCAAATCTGCAACAATCACATTAGCACCTTCATTGGCAAACAATTCGGCAATAGCTTTTCCCATACCTGATGCGGCACCTGTAACAATAGCTGTTTTATTATCTAACGTTTTCATAATATTTATTTTTTATATTAATTCTGCTTTATTGATATTTTCTATGCCTTTCAATAAGGCATCCGGATTAAAAGAAATACTATCAATACCATGACTTACTAAAAATTCTGCAAACTCAGGATAATCACTTGGTGCTTGTCCACACAAACCAATTTTCACACCTGAAAGTTTAGCCGAATTGATCACATTAGAAATCATATATTTTACAGCTTTATTATTTTCATCAAATAAATCGCTGATGATATTTGAATCCCTGTCAATTCCTAATGTTAATTGAGTAAGATCATTGGAGCCGATAGAGAACCCATCAAACACCTCTGCAAATTCTTTAGCCAAAATAACATTACTTGGAATCTCTGCCATGACATAAACCTCCAGGCCATTGATTCCACGTTTCAAACCATAGCTTTCCATTAACGCAATAACTTTTTTTCCTTCTTCAACAGTACGGCAAAATGGGATCATCAACTTCACATTCGTAAATCCCATCTCATCACGAACTACTTTCATGGCTTCGCATTCTAATTTAAACCCTTCTTTATAGCGCTCATTATAATACCTTGACGCACCCCTGAATCCGATCATCGGATTCTCTTCCTTAGTTTCAAATTGCATTCCACCTAATAAATTCGCATATTCATTTGTTTTAAAATCACTCATACGCACAATCACATCCTTTGGATAAAAAGCCGCCGCAATGGTTCCAATAGCCTGCGAAAGTTTATCTATAAAATATTCTTTTTTATCACTGTATTGATAAGTCAATTCCTCAATTTCATTTTTCGCTTTTTGATCTGTGAGTTCATCAAATTTCACCAATGCCATAGGGTGTATTTTGATCGCTGTATTGATCACAAATTCCAAACGCATCAACCCTACTCCATTGTTAGGGTAAAATGAAAGTTTATAGGCTTTGTCGGGATCTGCAAGAATAAGCATGGCTTGCGTTTGCGGCATAGTAATATTTCTAAAATCAAGATCTTTTACTTCCCAATCTAGTTTACCTGAATACACAAAACCATATTTTCCTTGTGATGTATCTATGGTAATAACATCGCCATCTTTAATTTTATCGGTTGCATTATTTGCGCCAACAATAGCGATTGCACCAACTTCCCGAGCAACAATAGCTGCATGACTGGTACGTCCGCCTTTATTGGTAATAATAGCAGCAGCTTTTTTTAAAACAGGATCCCAATCAGGATTAGTAATATCTGTCACAAGCACTTCTCCCTGCATCAATTTATCAGAGTCGGCCGGTGAATGAATGATACGGGCAATACCACTGGTAATACCATTTCCTACAGCACTTCCTGAAACCAAGATTGTTCCTTTTTGTTTCAATTGAAATTCTTTTAATATCAACGGGTTTTTAGACGCATGAACAGTCTCCGGCCTTGCTTGAACTATAAAGAGTTCATCGGTGATCCCATCCTTGGCCCATTCAATATCCATGGGTAATTTATAATGTTGTTCAATAAGTATGGCCCATTTTGCGATAGTTTCAATTTCCTGATCGTTCAGTGTCCATTTTTTTTGTTTATCAATCGGAGTATCTGTATTCATTGTACCGCCCTCCCCTTCTTTATAAACTAAGGTTTTTGCTTTTGATCCAATTTTTTTTGAAATGATAGATTTTGTAGATTTCCCCACGAATGGTTTATATAAATGAAATTCGTCCGGTGTAACTGCTCCTTGCACAATGTTTTCTCCAAGTCCCCAACAGCCTGTAATTACAATCGCATCTTTAAAGCCGGAATCAGGCTCAATAGTAAAACATACACCTGAGCTTCCTTTATCCGAGCGAACCATTAACTGCACACCGGCTGACAATGCAACTTTGTTATGATCAAAACCATTATCAATTCTATATTTAATAGCTCTGGCATTGTATAAAGAAACAAAACAATGATGAACTGCTTTTACAACGGCTTCAGCACCCTTAATATTGAGATAGGATTCATGTTGTCCGGCAAAACTGGCTGTAGGGAGATCTTCGGCTGTAGCACTACTTCTAACGGCTACATCAATTTCACGGTCAAATTTTTGACACAGTGTTTTATAATTGGATGTGATCTCTTTTATAAATGCTTCTGATAATTTTGCATTTAATAAGAGTTCTTGGCTTCTTTAGAAACCGTATTCAAATTATTGAAATCAGTTTTATCTAATGAGTCGATCAAACTATTCAATTTATTTTCCAGATCATTTTCTTTAATGAACTGCCTAAAAGCGTCAGCTGTTGTTGCAAATCCATCAGGAATATTAACCCCTAATGGCTGTAAATGCTTAGCCATCTCACCTAAAGAAGCATTTTTTCCACCCACCAAAGCCACATCTTTAATGCCAACAGCACTATAAGGAATGATCATGTCTGTATGTATTTGAGTATTCATACTACATAGTTAAAACTTTATGAGGGCAAAATATATGATGAAGTTCTTAGCTAATAATGATTTATATCATTAACTAACTTTTACAATTACTATTACTTCCGGTTTAAAAACAATAGTTGATTTAACTGAATTTGAGATCAAACAATTGGCTTCAGATTTCTGAAGCACTCTTTCTGCCCTTTCTTTATGGTGTTCATCAACCAAAACAACAACAGGCATTAAGGTAACTTCACTTATTATATATTTACCATCCAGCATTTCGAGTTTACCTAATGCTTTTGAATTAAAACTTTCAAATTCGAGTTTAGAGTTTTCTGCGATTGAAAGAAAAGTAGTCATTAAACAACTATTAATAGCCGCTAAAAATAAATGTTCGGGCGACCAAATACCTTCCATACCTTTAGGGAATTGTGGTGGTGTAGCAACTTCAATACTACTGTTCAACTCGGGAGAACTCATGATCCCTTTTCGGTCTGATTGCCAGCTAACTGACATTTCATAAAGATGTTCTATACTCATAACTTAACTATTTTGTTCAATGATTTGTTTTAATTGATATGCAGGCACTACGCCCGATTGACGCCATTTAATCTCACCTTTTTTAAAAACGATCAACGTTGGCACACCCTGTACTTTATAAGCGCCTGCTGCAGAGGGATTTTTATCTACATCCACTTTAATAATAGTGACTTTATCTCCAAGCATTTTCTTTAAGTCTTCTAATATTGGCCCCATTGTTTTACAAGGACCGCACCATTCTGCCGAAAAGTCTACCAATACCGGTTTCTCTAAATTTATTATTTCTGAAAATGTCATGATCTTTTATTTTATAATTTATTAGTTTCTCTCAGGATACCCTAATTGAGCAAGTGCATCTTTTATCTTATCCGGAGATAATTTTTCATCAAAAGTTACTTCAACAATGCCAGATGGGATATCTACGCTTATTTCGTTTATTTCCGAAAATCTTTTTAACCCTGTTTTTATGGTACTTACACACCCATCACACTTAATGTTCTTAACGGTTATTTTAGTTTTCATAAGCAGATATTTTTTTACGACCAAACGAATGGACTTTTGCGTGATAATGTTTCGATTTTTCTTTTGTGTATTTTTTATCAAATCTTACAAAAAAATTCAGCCATAATAACCTGGCCCAACGATAAGCAACCGGAAAAAGTATAAGCATTGATGAAACTACCAGTATCATTAACGTGATTGGATCTAACTGTAACCATAGCTGATCTACAACATACCACGTAATAAATATACCGGACATTAATGCGTAAGAAACATATAAAGCTCCATAAAAAAATCCAGGCTCTCGTTCGTATTTTAAATTACACACAGAACACGATTCCTTCATTTTCAAGCCATTATTAAAACTATACGGATTTTTATTTTCAAATACATCACCCTGATGACAGCGAGAACATTTGTTCCTAACAGTTGAGTAAATTATTTCGGGAATTACCATGACCAAAAAATTTTAATGATTCTTCTTTAATTAACTTATGTAAAGGTTGGCATTTTTAGCTTTTCAGTTGGTGACTTTTGTTACATTTCAATATGACTAATGTCAGTCGTTTTAACCCGATAACCGCCTAAATTCGCCAATAAACACTCATCTTTTTATTAATATTTGAATTATCTTAAAAAAAAGATAACTTGTATCAACTAAATTAATACCCTTGTATGAAAATAAAATTTATAGGCGCAACAGAATCGGTAACAGGCAGCAAACATTTACTTTTGACGGAAGGAGGCTCGCAAGTTTTGTTGGATTGCGGCTTATATCAAGGCATGGGCAAAGAAGCCGATGAAATGAACCGAAAACTGGATATTAATCCGGCAAATATAGAAGCAGTTATTTTATCACATGCTCATATCGATCATTCCGGTAACTTACCAAATCTTGTAAAACAAGGGTTTAGTGGGAGCATTTATTGCACTGAGCCTACTTTAGATGTTTGTAAAATCCTGCTTTTAGATAGTGCTCATATACATGAAAGCGATATTTCCTTTTTAAATAAAAAAAGAGCAAAAAAAGGTCAACAGCCCTTAAAGCCATTATATACAGTTCATGAAGCAGAAAAATGTCTGAAACATTTTAAAGCCATTCCGTATAACACAGATTTTCATATCAATAAAGAGTTGACGTTCCGTTTTTCTGAAAACGGACATATTATTGGTAGTGCCGCTGTTAATGTTACATGTCAGGAAAATGGCAAAAAAACAACATTAACTTTTACCGGTGATGTTGGAAGATATACTGATATGTTGTTAAAGTCGCCAGATGTGTTTCCACAGGCTGATTATATTATTTGTGAAGCAACTTATGGTGATAGATTACATGACGCAACAGTAAATGCCGAATCTAAATTATTGAGTATCGTGAACCATACTTGTGTTGAGAAAAAAGGCAAATTAATTATTCCTGCTTTTAGCTTAGGCCGCACACAAGAAATTGTATTTACCCTTGATAAATTAAAAAACGAAAGACTTTTACCAAATATTAAGATCTATGTAGACAGTCCTTTATCTACCAGTGCAACAGATATTATGCGTAAGCATAAAGGTTGTTTTAACGAGACATTACAAAAATATATTTTAACAGATCCGGATCCTTTTGGATTTAATAACCTGATCTATATTCAAAGCTCGGAAGAATCTAAGGCATTAAACGACAATAAAGAACCTTGCATCATTATATCAGCTTCAGGCATGTGTGACGCCGGTAGAGTAAAACATCATTTAAGAAATACAATTACTGATAAAAAAAATACAGTATTAATTGCAGGCTATTGCGCTCCACAAACTTTAGGCAATAAATTATTAAGTGGAGATAAGAATGTACATATTTATGGGGATGATTATGAGGTAAATGCAGATATCGAATCTATTTTATCTTATAGCGCTCATGGTGATTATAATGAATTGATGAAGTATCTTTCCTGTCAGGATAAGAAAAAAGTAAAGACTATTTTCTTGGTTCATGGGGAACCCGAACCAAAAGCATCTTTTATGACCAAATTACTGCTTGAAGGCTATAAAAAAGTTGTCGTTCCTGAAAAAGGAAATGTATTTGAATTAGATTAACATGCATTTTGTTCTTTTTTATATTCTGGCTTTTATTTCTGAGGTAATTGGGACTATTGGTGGCTTTGGTTCATCTGTTTTTTTAATTCCATTAGCCGGTTTTTTCTTTGATTTTCAAACGGTATTAGTTATTACTTCACTGATGCATGTTTTTAGTAATGTTTCTAAACTCATTTTATTTTATAAAGGAATTAATAAGCGTCTCTTGCTTTTAATCGGTTTACCCGCTGTTATTTTTGTATTAATAGGTTCATGGCTAACTACTGTTTTATTTTTAAAATATGCAGAACTGGTTTTAGGTATTTTTTTAGTAGTATTTAGTATGTTCTTTTTTTGGAAACCCAACTTTCAGGTAAAACAAACAAATCAGAATGCCATAATTGGCGGTGGAGTATCGGGTTTTTTAGCCGGCTTTATTGGTACCGGTGGGGCGGTAAGAGGATTAAGTTTAGCCGCATTTAATCTTGAGAAAAACACTTTTATTGCAACGTCTGCTGCCATTGATTTTTTTGTAGATGCCAGTAGAACGATCGTTTATTTAAACAATGATTATCTAGAAAAAGAATATTACGCCATTATTCCTTTATTGATCCTGATTGCATTTATCGGATCATATGCCGGAAAATTAATATTAAAGATCATGAATAACGCACAATTCAAAAAAATTGTTCTTATGCTTGTCTTTTTAATTGGTATCGTCATGATATGGAAAACCATGAACGAATAATTTTACAACTATCATTATAAATTAATGAAAAGAATATTCATGTTCATTGACCGCCTCTATAAATTCGCTAATTGCATGTTGATCCAGGTCAGAAACATCTTCTTTTACACCTGACACATACCTCACAATAATTTTTTCCAAAAAATTTAATTCTTTCAATATCAATTCCCCTCCAAATAATCCTTTGGCAATTGCTTTATTTCTGAGATAGTCAGGAAAGGCATTATCAAACTCAGCCACACTATTATCTTTATTCATAAAACACATAAAAAGTCCAACTCTTTTCTTTAAAAGTAGTTCTTTATTATTTTCTAAAAATTGCTTGATCTTTTTTTGCATTGAACCCATATAAATAGAACCTCCAATTAAAATAGTTTTATAGTTATTAAGGTTCAAAACATCTTCTGTTTCAAGATCAACGATTGCCGCATTATCAATACCCAATTTTTCCTGAATTTGTTTGGCTACCTTTCGGGTTGTACCATGATGGCTCATATATACTATTAAATAATTTTTCATAATAATCTAAATATTTATTTTAAAATAAACTTCTACTGTTTTTTTCGTGATAAAATAGTGCCTGACGCAATTAACAAAACACCAATAGTTCCCATAATGAAATGCAAAAAATAAATCAGATCGATCATTGCTATTTGAACAATAAGCCATATTATAAGTATAATTCCTTGTAGCACAATAAGTCTATTATAATATTTCCATTTAAAAATCACAAACATGGTAATTATAAAGCTCGACAAACCATTAAATACAAATAAAATAATACCTGGAATAAAATAATTTGTAAATGGCGAATCTTGAAGATAAGACAATGACATTCCAATTTTTTCTCCACTGGGATCAATCACAAACAACCAACCTCCATAAATGGCACCTATCCCATTAAAGAGTAATAACAGTATGGAAATAATCCTGAGCATTCTTAACTGGTTCATTTATTAAATATGTTTTTTTCGGTCTATCATAAACCAAATTAGTAGTGCTGCACTAAATAGTGCAAAAGCTGCCATAATATAGCTTACTGTAATATCTGAAGTGATGTTTTGATACTTCATGATCAAAGCTAATACGCCTATAGTTATATCCATTAAAACAAAAAACACTAAAATAATTGGCGCCAATAAATCGGCTACTTGCTTTTCCTTTAATAACATAATTCCAGTTATTAAAACTCCCGGCAAAAAAATAGCCAGATCGATCACATGAACAGGATTGGTAAATGCGCCCACTTCCAATAAACTTTTAGGGATCGTATCACCGGAAATGGCTGGTAATATTTCCAAAAGCCACAAAATATAGAACAGAATAGATAAACCTACGAAATAAATAGCGATCGTTTTTCTGATCTTTACATTATAAATAGGTTTTATATACGATTGAGTGATTTTTGAATAGAAAAAATACAGAAGTGAATAAAATGACAATCCCAAGATCAAACAATACACTATGAAGAATTGATTAAAATGAACATCGAAACAATAAATAAGATAAGTGTATACCAGATACATGTTTGCCCCGGCCCACAGTATTTTGCCGTTTGAAATTTTACCTACCACCATTAAACTAGAAACCAGTAGAAGTGGCATAACTAAAAACAGGTCAATGTAATCCTGCCCAATAGATTGCGCTTGCCAATTAAGTGTTTCCTTGTAATAAAAATTGGGGCTAAGGATTGCTACACTACAGGAATAAGCTATTAACAGAATAAGTGGTATTGATAATGCCAGAACCACTTTAGCTGAAATATGTTGTTGATCATTTGCCATAACAATAACATCATGTACAAATGTAGCCTTGAATTCAGAAAAATAAATTGAGTATACTCAAGCTCAAACCTGACATAAATCAGTATTTAATTACTGCTTATTTTGAGTTTATTTCTTCTTAGCTTGTTTTTTAAAATATTTTTTGAATGGCCAGGAGTATTTTAGAGCTTCCATATTTTCATCAAACTTACCGGCTCCACTTTTAATATTTTGCACACTTTGATTTAAATTATGTACTAAGCTTGTATCATTTAGTAAAACGCCAATAGAACCCTTTCCGTTTTTAAGATTATTAACAACTTTAGAAAGGTCGCCACTGATTATTGCCACAGTATCACTTACTCGGTCAAGCTTAACTACTGTTTGTGTAATTTTTGACGAAAACGTTGTATCTGTAATAAGGGCTCCAATACTTCCTTTACCATTTTTAACATCATCAATCAGTGATTTTAAATTTCCGGTGATCATAATTCCATGGTTACTCATGAGTTTTAAATTCACAATAGAAGATTTAACGTTTTCTGCCACTACGGTATCCATCAGTATATTCCACAAACTATTTTTATTATTGATCTTATCGGTAATAGAGCGAAGGTTACCCGAGATGACTTTTATGTTTTCATTGGTTACGTTAAGCGTTCTTATCATTTCATCCATTTCCAATGGATTAAGAGACTGTAAGACGTCGCCTTCGCTAACAGGTGTTGAAGGCTCTTTAGATGTATTGATGTTCACTAATTTATTTCCCATTAATCCATCAGTTCCGATACTGGCTATGGCATTTTTTTTAATATGTTCTTGTATTTTTTTTTCGATCACCATCACCACATTAATGGATGAATCATTTCTAATTTCGATCGATTCAACAGTTCCAATATCTATACCGGCAAAACGCACATTATTCCCTTTCATTAAACCATTAACATCATGAAAATTAGCACTTATCCGGAAAGAAGATCCAAATAAATTTTGTTTATCGCCAACAATATAAAGGGCTACAATTAATAAAACAGTAGCAATCCCTACAAACAACCCTAAACGGATATTTCTATTTTCTTCTTTCATTAGTCAAAAAATGCTTTTATTTTTTTATCGGTCGAATTTTTTAATTCATCAAATGTTCCAACAGCATAACACGTGCCATCTATTAACATTACAATTTTATCAGCTACAATTTTCACACAATTCAAATCATGAGAAATGATCAATGACGATGTGTTATATTTTTTTGATAGCTCACACATTAAGTTACTGATCTCTTTTCCGGTAATAGGATCCAGTCCGGTTGTTGGTTCATCATATAATATAATTTCGGGCTTTAAGATCAATGTTCGGGCCAGGGCAATACGTTTCCTCATACCGCCGGATAACTCAGCCGGTCGCATATCAATGGTGTGCGCTAAGCCAACATTTGTCAAAGCTTCTACTACCAGGTCGTTTACTTGTTCTTTTGATGTTTCGATCCAATGTCTTCGTAAAGGGAATTCAAGATTTTCTCTCACGGTCATGGAATCATACAACGCATTACTTTGAAAAAGAAAGCCAACCTTTACTCTGATCTTATCTAGTTCATTTTGGTTCAGATCCGGAACACTCTTACCTAATACATTAATAGTTCCACGATCGGGTTTCATTAAACCAATAATACATTTGATCAAAACAGATTTTCCGGAACCCGACTTACCAAGCACCACCACATTTTCTCCTTTTTTAAGGTCAAAACTAAAATCGCGTAATACATGATTGTCACCAAAAGATTTGTCAATATTCTTCAACTGAATAACAGGTCCGTCATTCATCACTTGGCTTTGTATAGTTTTTATGTTAGTTTGTGTGATCATGTTAATCGTAAAAGATCAATTATTTGAACAGCTACCAGATCAATAATAAAAACAAGTAGTGATGATACAACCACTGCGGAGTTGGCCGATTGCCCCACCCCTTCAGTTCCTTTATTTGAATTATAACCTTTGTAGCATCCTATAATTCCAATGGCGAAACCAAAGAAAAATGTTTTAATAATAGATGGCACAATGTCTCCAAAAACAAGCGTATCAAAAACCTGATTCCAATACAGATCCCAGCTCACAACCCCTCTGATATTTGTTCCTAAGTAGGCGCCGTATAACGAAACAGCATCTGCCATGATCGAAAGAATGGGAATCATTAATACCGTAGCCATAACTCTAGTTGCCACTAAATACTTAAATGGATTTGTGCCTGAAACCTCCATTGCATCAATTTGTTCGGTCACTTTCATAGACCCTAACTCGGCACCAATACCCGATCCAATTTTACCGGCGCAAATCAATGCGGTTATTACAGGAGCAATTTCGCGAACCAATGATACACATACCATTTTTGGCAACCAGGCTTCTGCTCCAAATTCAACTAAGGTTGGTCGCGATTGAATAGTAATTACCAGCCCCATGATAAAGGCTGTAATTGCCACCAATCCTAAAGATTTATATCCTATAAAGTATCCTTGACGAAGAAGTTCTTTAAACTCATAACGTGGCTTGAAAGCTTCACTAAAAAACCTACCTGTAAAACGGGAGATGTTTCCTGTTTCAAGTAAAATATTTTTCAGTACTGTTTTCATAAATAGTTATTACTTGCTTTTTATTGCAAAGTCAAGTCAATATTAGAAAAGCAATAAGCAAATCTTAAACAAGGTAAAATATTTTTTTTAAAATTCATAGTAATTAGATCCAACCGGATTTGCAGTTAATGAGAAAACTATTTTCATGAAACCTGAGTCAATCAGATCTTATTATTATTCATGAATAGCCATAACAGGAATTTTTGACACAAACGCTATTTTTTTAGTGTGAGATTCTGAGAACATATCGTAAAATATAGAGTGACGCTTACTAATAATGGCTATTAAGTCTGCCCCTTTTTCTTTTCTATATCTGTCAATTCCGGTAGTTATATCTTTTGACCGAACGATTTCAATTTCTTTTTTTTCTTTGTTGATCGTTAAAAATTTCAGAACAGGAATAAAAAGTTCATCAGGTGTTCTTACATACAGTAGATCCAATTTAACCTTTGTTGCTTTAACAAAATTTTCTAAACTCCTTAATGATGGTTTATGTAATTTTTCAGAATTATCTACCGCTAATAGTACCTCGGAGAGTTTATGTTTTTTATAACTTTCAGGAACAATAATAACAGGTGAATTGATTTTACCGGCAATATTTACACCATGACTTCCATACAAAAATTTAGAAAGTGCATCTTTTGCTTTTAACCCCATCACTGCTGCCTGTACATGATGTATATCTGTAAATTCTCTCAATTCCTCTGAAAATGCTCCATTGGTAGTAAATTGACTTATTTTAAGCTTTGGAAACAATTTTTGTAATTCAATAACCAGCTTATTGGTCTTTGTTTCACTTATTGTTTTTTGTCCTTTGTGATCTATTCCATACAATCCAACATTGGTATGAATTACGGGTGCTTGAAATAAATTAAACAAAACCAGTTTACAGTTTAGTTTGGATGCCAACATAGCCGCATATTTACATGCATTTTCTGATGATGGAGTGAAATCTGTTCCGGCAATAATTGTTTTCATGACATTTATTTTTATAAATTCATTGATAATTTTTAAAGCCCGATTTCATCAACCGGGCTTTAACTTTTAAGCAACTTTGATTTCTTTTTTCGAAAGTGATTTAGCTTCCGCTTTTTTAGGAATACATAATCTTAAAATACCGTCATTGTACTTAGCGTCAATTTTATCTGAATTCACCGTTTGTGGTAAAGTAAATGAACGAGAAAATGAATTATAAGAAAATTCTTTTCGGGTAAAACGATCATTTTCTTCTTTTTTTTCATCTTTCTTCTCTGCGCTAATAGTCAAAACATTCTCTTCAACATCTACTTTAAAATCTTCTTTTTTAAATCCGGGAGCCGCAAACTCAACATCAAATTCTTTTCCGGTTTCTTTGATATTAACTGCAGGCAAACTGTGTCCTAATTCTTTTTCAAACCAAGGTCTGTTAAAAAACTTGTCTGTGTCAAAAAAATCCGATAATACTGATGGAAACATGTCTCCATTTTTGTGTGTTTTTAAAGGTTTCATTTTCGTAAGTTTTAAAGGTTAAACAATTAATTACAGTTCAAAATTATTTCGTATTTCATCATAGACGAATGACATGAGTCAAATCGACTCCTGATTAAAATCATGTTGCAAACAGTCAAGCAACTTCTTCACTTAACGATTTTCCTTGGCTATTTTGTTCTTCAAGCGACCACCCACTTGTTATCGAAGTTTCTAACCAACTTTTTCCTGATTTACGAAACACATGAACTTTTAATCCATACACATTCGTAAAAGTAGATTCTAATTCTGCCACAGTCATATTTGGCGTAATGGTAATAGTTCCATCTTCATGTGTATTTCTGCAATCGGCAATCGTTTTACTGCTTTTTTCAACAATTTTTTCAGAAGCTTGTCCGCCCTCTTTACTTGGCTTGGCATAAAACACAATTTTTAAGTATGGGAATTCTTTATTAAACTCTTCCTGTATACTGAAAATTTTTCGGTGATTGTTTATTATAGTTTTCATGGTATTTATTTTTTAAGGATTAACAATATTAATGTAATGTGAGGATAGGAACCTCTGTGTGAAAGGCAGCGCTTTTTGTATATGACCTTTTGAATATTTTTTCAAATAAAGAACGTTCACGTGGGATCATCACCACCATATCGATCTTGTTTTTTGACACAAAATCATTGATGCCTTCCACCACATCTTCATTATGGGAATAATCAAAACTATGGGCTATTCCTTCTAACGAATGATTTAATTTTATCCCTTCAACAGCTTCTGTAACAGTAGGACTCAATTCCTTCTCAGTTACTACATTTAAAACATGTACATGGGCGCCAAAAGTCTTTGCCAATTCTTTTAAAGGATTAAGTATGTCTTTATAGGATGTTTCTTTATAATCACAAGCCAGTACAATTTTCTTAATCGCTTTGAATTTCACATGAGAATCAATCGATAAAACAGGACATCCTGCATTTTTCATGAGTGATGTAGTGACGCTGCCTACAATCTTTTCAATTAAATAACCACTTCCTTGCATTCCTGCTATGATCAGATCTATGGCATTTTCTTTAGAAAAACTAATGATTTCGTCAACAGTCAATCCACAAGCGCATTTACATTCAATGTTTAGATCAGCTCCATGTTCTTTATGAATCCGTTCTTTGATCCGATTTAAAGAATTTAAACTATTTTCCTTTATCTCCTCCATGGAAGGAACAATAACTGGAACATCGCTCGTAATAACCGGAATATGATACACGTGAAATAACACCAATTTAGATTTAGTTAATTTGGCCATTTCAACCGCATAATCAATTGCATTATTGGCAGCTTTTGAAAAATCTGTTGGTAACAATATAGTTTTCATAATATTTTTTTGGATGTTTCTAAAACAAAGGTATTTTGCTTAACACTAGTACCGCATGAGCAGGGTCATTGCCAAATATGATTAAAATCAGACTATTAATACTTTTTTGGCCAAAATTGATAAAATCGTTTAGCTTACGATTTTTTAATTACCAGCCCGTAATTCATGACCTAAATCATGTTTTGAGTTGACCGGGATCAGGAATCTATTTGTAAAGTGTAATACCTTTGGTTTTTTTATGAAAAATGAGAGTTAAAATGCCTATATTAGAATCAAAAAAAATTGATATGGAAAGCTTAAATGCTCTTTTTGAATATGCTACAGAAGGTATTATAGTTTCAGACAAGACGGGTAAAATCATTAAAGCAAATCCAAGCTCCGAACGTTTATTTGGGTATGATCCAGGAGAACTCTTAGGAAAAAAGATTGAAGACCTTGTTCCAAGAAAATATTCGGGAAGTCATGTTAAACACCGCGAAGAATACAATGCTCATCCTCGTGCCCGATCGATGGGAAAAAACATGGATCTGTATGCCAAAAGAAAAGATGATTCTGAATTTCCGGTTGAAATAAGTTTAACACACTATAAACAAGATGACGATACCTTAGTTATTGCTTTTATTATTGATATCACTGAAAGAAAAGTAAATGAAGAGAATATCAAAAAACTAAATCAGGATCTTGAACGAAAAGTGGATGAAAGAACTAAAGTTTTACATGAAGCACTTTTAGAACTTGAGAATTCAAAGGAACAATTGAGCCAGGCGCTCGAAGCCGAAAAAGAACTAAACGACATGAAATCGCGTTTTGTAACAATGGCCTCTCACGAATTCAGAACACCCCTCAGTACTATATTATCTTCTATCTCTTTAATTAATAAATACAGTGCCGGCGAAAACAGTGAAAAAATAGACAAACATGTCTATCGCGTAAAATCAGCTGTTACCAATATGACCTTGATTTTAAATGATTTTTTATCTGCCGAAAAACTACAGGAAGGAAAAGTGTTTTTAAGAAAAGAAGAACATAATTTTCAAAATCTTTGTAATGAAGTTTTAAGCGAAATTAACGGAATATTAAAACAAGGCCAAAAAGTAATTTATGAGCACCAGGGATTACAAGATGCGGTATTTGATAAACAAATGGTCAGAAATATTTTATTGAATCTCATTTCTAATGCCATGAAGTTTTCGCCTGAAGGGAAAAACATAACGGTAAAAACATCCATCACACCTAAAGAATTAATTATTAGCGTTAAAGATGAAGGGATGGGCATTCCTAAAGAAGAACAGGAACACTTATTTGAACGATTTTTCAGAGCCAAAAATGTCACCAATATTCAAGGTACAGGTTTAGGATTAAATATTGTTGGGAAATACCTGGAAGCCATGGAAGGAAATATTGTTTTTGAAAGCGAAATTGATAAAGGAACCACTTTTGTAATTACCATACCAAATAAACATTAATAGATCAACAGCCTATGAAAACCATTTTATTAATAGAAGATAATAATGACGTTAGAGAAAATACAGCCGAAATTTTAGAACTGGCTAATTATAAAGTTTTACAAGCAGAAAATGGCAAACAGGGTGTGGAAATTGCTCAGCAAGCAAAAGTTGACCTGATCATTTGTGATATCATGATGCCGGTATTAGATGGCTACGGAGTTATTCATTTATTAAGCAAAAATTCTGCTACTGCCAGTATTCCGTTTATTTTCTTAACAGCTAAAAGTGAACGAATCGATTTTCGTAAAGGAATGGAAATGGGTGCTGATGATTACATCAGCAAACCTTTTGATGATATTGAATTATTAAAAGCTGTAGAGGGACGCATCAAAAAAAATGAAATCTTAAAAGCCGAATTTTCTAAGAACGTTGATGGTCTTAATAAATTTTTTGATGAAGTAAAAAAGATCGATGATCTAAAAATGCTTTCTACCGACCGAAGAGTGAAAGTATTTAAGAAAAAAGAAAATATTTTCAGCGAAGGCAATAGTCCGGTGTATTTATATTTCTTAGTAAAAGGAAAAATAAAAAATTACAAATCGCATGAGTATGGCAAAGAGTTAATAACCACTTTATATAAAGAAGGAGATTTTTTTGGCTACACCGCCTTATTAGATGAACAACCATATTCTGAAACTGCCGAAGCTATGGAAGACTCAGAAGTGTGCCTAATCCCTAAGGAAGATTTTTTCTCATTAATGTATAACAATATCAATGTAATGAAGATCTTTGTAAAGATGCTTTCTGATAATGTTGTAGAAAAAGAAAAACAACTGGTCAATCTAGCTTACAGCTCTGTACGTAAAAGAGTAGCCGAAGCATTGGTTTTATTACAAGAAAGATATGACAGTAAAAATGACAAAAACTTCAGCATCTCGATTTCCCGCGAAGATCTGGCTAATATTGTTGGTACTGCAACCGAATCATTGATCAGAACATTAAGCGACTTTAAAGAAGAAAAATTACTAGAAGTAAAAGGAAGTAATATCACTATTACTAATCTTGATAAACTTAAAAAATTAAAAGCTTAGGTCTTTAAGCATTATAAAGCTGATCAATAAGCATTTAGTGAACAACATTTTTAGTTGCCTCAGAAAGTTCTCTTTCTACACGAGCAATGATCTGTTTTTCTTTTTTATCAGTAGACGCATTAGAAACATTTTTAAGCAATTTTAGAGATCTTTTGATAAGAGCATCATCACTTGCCTCATGATTATTATTGATAAAATCATTGAATACTTTGACTGCCACATCTATATCAATCTTTTCATCAATACTTTTTTCAAACTCAAAATCCACGTAAAAAGCTTGGTTCATTCCGGACGAATCCGAACTTGGTTCATTGATCACCAACTCTTTCATAACTGTAGTATGTAGTTTTTCTAATTCTTCCGGCTGAATAATGCCATCGGCTATAGCAACAGCATACACTAGTTTGCCCAGCTCTTTGTAATATTGTTTTAAATTTTTCATTGTCTTAAATTTTAAAATTTATATAAAAATCAAGGGGCACTCCAGATAATCCCTATACAAATGTCCTACAATTCTAATAATTGAGGAATGACAAAAGTCAGTCTCATTTATGAGGGTGCTCAGAAGTGGGATTTATCATAAAAAACACCAAATAATTTTTTGACTGTAATTTAAAATGTAATTTTAAGTGTTATCATAAAAACCAATTTATGGAAATAGAATTCATAGTATACGTTGCTGATCAGGAAAAAAGTAAAGACTTTTATTCTAAAACATTAGGAATAGAAGCCAGCTTACATGTGCCGGGTATGACAGAATTCTTGTTATCGAGCCAGGTAAAATTAGGATTGATGCCTGAGAATGGGATCAATAAGATCTTAGCAGGAAAAACGCCTCATCCAAAAGATGGGAATGGCATTCCAAGGTGTGAATTGTATCTTAAAGTAGATCTAATAACCAATTACCGCGAAAGAGCCTTGGCTGCCGGGGCTAAACTCATCAGTGAATCGGCACCAAGAGATTGGGGGGATACGGTAGTCTACCTTGCCGATCCGGATGGGCATATCATTGCCTTTGCTCAAAAAACCTAAGTGATCTTTATTTATAAAAACAAAAAAGTCTCTTCCTTTTTAGAAGAGACTTTTTTATTAACCTTATGAATAATAGAATTAAAAAGCATTGATCAGTATCAAAATACCATTTACTAATACATTAATAACCGCTATATTAAATACCCATTTTACCGGTGCTTGCCCTATTCCAACCACATTATTTGCCATGGCAGAGCTCATACAAATTCCCAATTGCCATATCGGTGCATCGTTTTGTAATATAAACATGGCAGCTATTCCTCCTAAAATGCTACCAATTAAAATTGTCATACTGATTAATCCAAAGTAACTAAAATTTAATTTCTCGATTAATTGATTGTAAGATTTTGCTAATGTTGCCATTGTCGTTAGTTTTAAATTATAGGCAAATATTCACCATAAAATCAGGTTAAAGCATGATGAAGATCAGTTTAGACAGGTGATATTCATCAGGTTTTAATGCCTTAATACATTATAAATTTGCTTAATATATTGCAGTTGTAATGAACCCAGAATTTAAATATTATTTAGTAGAAGCTATTCCCCGGATTTTTTGTGGGGTTATCTTTCTGTTTCAGGGTTATGATAAACTCTTTAATGTTAAAATAAACGGATTAATAGAAATCTTCGCTTTAGAATCAAAAAAAAGGCAGGTGCCAAAATTTCTATTAGGTTTTATGGCGGTTTATACTTCTATTATAGAATTTACCGGTGGAATTTTATTAATTCTGGGTTTATTCAAAAACATAGTATTAACCTTATTTGGACTCGATCTCATTTTTGTAGCAATTGCTTTTTCGTACATGAACCCTGTTTGGGATATGAAACATGTATATCCACGGCTAATGCTGGTGCTCACATTATTTGTTATGCCAAATGATTGGAATTATTTTAGTCTTGATAATTTAATGACACATTTTATAAAATAACATCCCCTAATAATAAATTATACTTTCTCTAAAATTTCAATTATGAAAATTAAAATAAATGATACGCTAACGATAGCTGATATACAAAAGGAATTCATGGCAAAGTTTCCGTACTTAAAAATTCAATTTTTCAAGAATACTCATAAAGCGTTTGAAGGATCTCCCAAAAAAGAGATCTTAGCAGAGACCACTAAATTAAAAGAAGTGAATCATCAAAATGGTGTTATGGAGATTTCTGAAGGGATTACCGTAAATGAACTAGAAGCCTCGTTTAAGGAACTTTTTAATTTAAATATTCAGGTATTTAGAAAATCGGGCAACAGTTGGCTGGAAACCACTTTAACCGACAACTGGACTTTAAAAAAACAGAATCAAGAAGGCATGGAATTAAGTAATTTGAGTTAATACAAATGACACTAGCCTAAGATAAAAAATAAAAAGCCCCTTGCATGCAAGGGGCTTTTTTGTATGTGAAATTTAAGCGACACTACTATTTACTTGGAACCTCATCAAAATTTACCATCCATTGGATACCAAATTTATCAACTAACATTCCAAAATAAGCACCCCAAAAGGTTTTTTCTAATGGCATAGTTACATTACCGCCTTTAGATAAACCGTTGAAAAGTCTATCGGCATCAGCTGTACTTGCCGCATTGATTGAGATCGAAAAATTATTTCCCATAACAGTAGCATGCCCAAATGCTTCAGAGCTATCGCTACCCATTAAAATAGTTTCTTTACTGATAGGTAATGATACATGCATGATCAATTTACCATCGGCTTCAGACATTGGAGGCTGACCTTCCATTGGAGGCATTTCGTTAAATCTGCCCAGATATTGGAATTCTCCACCAAATACCGATTTATAAAATAAAAATGCTTCTTCACAATTACCGGCAAATGTTAAATAAGGGCTGATCGTGGTCGTTCTTGGTTCAGGTTTAACAACCGCTTTTTTAACGGTTTTCTTTTTAGCCGGTGCAGCTTTCTTTGCTACTTTCTTTTTACTTGCTTTAACAGGTGTAACTTTTTTGGCGGCTTTCTTTACAACTTTTTTAGTTGCTTTTTTAGCTGCCTTCTTTACAGCTTTTTTCACTGCTTTCTTGGAAGCTGAGGCTCTCGAAGTTTTAGCCGGAGCTGCTTTCTTTGTTGCTTTCTTAGCAGCTTTCTTTACTGCTTTTTTTGCTACTTTTTTTGCCATAATTAAGTAATTTGATTTATATACACTAAGATATGCTTTTTTTAAATCTGGCAATACTTTATTCCAAATATTTTAATTGTCCTGATCAATAATCATAGCTTTTAAAAGCCGCATATTATACTATGTATGCATAATAATTAAAACTGAAATTTTTTTGTATAAAAAAATTTTTCTTGTCAAAATCATCTACTAAAAGCATTATAAATACTACGAATACAAGCAATTCATGTTTGAATACCCTTTTTAAATTGATTTTTATTTAAAAATAAAACGACGAATACAATGATTCATTCGACAGGAAGCTATAACTCCCGATACCTTTGTCAGGTAAAAGCAAGTAGCTAAATCATCATATGAAAACACAACTAACTCACTTAAAATATTTCAATCATGAAAACAACCAGATTTTTAACCGCAATAGCTTGCTTCACCATTCCGGTGATAGTAACCGCTCAAACTACAGTTAACCCATCTATGAAAAGCTATGAAGCTTTTTTTGTAGCCAACACTCAAAAATTAAATTTACCTGAAGAAGAACGTGTAGCACTTGTCAACCTAAACGATCCTATCGAGATCATGAAGCAAGCTGAAGAACTGGAAGCCAAAGCACAAGCTCTGAGAAATCAAGCCAAATTGATTTTACTGGAAGCTGTCAATCTTGATAAAAAATCTGAAATAAAAAAAATCGTTGCTTCTGAAGTATCCGGCAAACTTTGCAACGAAAAATTTGTTCTCAATAAACAAAATGCCGATTCTCTTATCAATAACAACAAAACATCTGCAGCAACAGCTACTCAAATTAAAAATTTGATAAACGCTGCTTCCCGCGAAATAAAAATAGCTCAGGAAATGCGAGAAGAAGCTTATTCCTGGTCAACCAATGGCGCTAAATTAGGATCATTAAGCAATGCCGAAGAAAAAGAATTTTTAGCATTAGATAAATTAGATGAAGCCATGGCTCTTTTAACAAAATCAAACCGTACTGTTGAACCGATCAGATCTGACAGAAATATCAGAGTAGATATTGGTGGAGCCATAGCACAACAAGATCATATCCGTTTAAAACCATGATCTGTTTATATAAATATCTCTAAAAGGCTCGCTAAACTACAGCGGGCCTTTTATTTTGATCGAACTTTTTAAAGATTTCCATTTTTGTATATTTACACATGCAAAAAATATTAATTACCGGTTCTAACGGTTTACTGGGTCAAAAATTAGTTTATAAATTAAAAGATAAAACAAACGTTTCGTGTATTGCTACAGCCAGAGGAGAAAACCGTTTGGTAGATAAGAATGGTTACGAATACGCACAACTCGATATTACCAATTACGATAATGTAGCTGCAGTATTTAGTAAATATATGCCGGATGTGGTTATTAACACCGCCGCTATGACCAATGTAGATGCTTGCGAAACTGAAAAAGAAGCAGCCTGGTTATTAAATGTAACAGCTGTAGAAAACCAGGTAAACGTATTAGAAAAATTATCAAAAGAAAATCCAAACTATAAACCTCACTTCATACACCTGTCTACCGATTTTATTTTTGATGGCACGCATGGTCCTTTGGATGAAAATGAAACACCTAATCCACTAAGCTATTATGCCGAAAGTAAATTAGCCGCCGAAAAAATCGTGCAGGCTTCTTCCCTACATTGGGCAATGGCACGCACGGTGTTAGTATATGGCATTGTCGATAATATGAGTCGCAGTAACATTGTGTTATGGGTAAAACAAAATTTAGAACAAGGTAAAACCATTAATGTCGTTGATGACCAGTTTAGAACGCCAACTCTGGCTGAAGACTTAGCTGATGGTTGTATTTTAATAGCTGAAAAAAAAGCACAGGGTATTTATAATATTTCGGGGAAAGATTTTTTAAGCATTTTAGAAGTGGCTCACTTAGTAGCTGATTATTACAAATTAGATAAATCCCTCATCAAGCCATCTAAATCAGCTGATATTAAACAACCTGCCAAGCGCCCACCAATTACAGGTTTCATTATTGATAAAGCGAAAAAAGACTTAGGTTATAACCCACATAGTTTTGTAGAGGGCATTAAATTCCTGGAAGAACAATTGAAACAAATGGGGATTTAGATTTTCATCTTTGCCTTCGAGTGCCTCAGGCATCGCTTCTCACATGGGTGATTGATCCCTCAAAATTACCAAAGAAGGTCGCTGAGGCTCTCGAAGCTACCACTTACCACCAGAACCACCACCGCCAAAACTTCCACCACCAAAGCCACCAAAACCACCACCTGAACTACTACCGCCGCCAAATCCTCCAGAACTCCTACCGCTACTATATGTATAGCCACCACCTCCTAGTCCTCCTCCTTTTGAAAAGATCCATACAAAGAAAAATATAAGGGCAATAATTAGAATAGACTGAAGGATGTCATTCTTCCCTTCGCTCGAGCTTGAATAATCCTTAGCATTAATTTCTCCTTTAGCTAAAGCCATCAATTTATCGGTAGCATTGTCTAAAGCTTTGAAATTTTCTCCGTTCTTCAAATACGGATACATTTCATCTTCTCGGATTCTTTTGGTTGCTAAATCAGGGATGGCTCCTTCCAATCCATAACCAACAGCTATAAATAAATCTCTACCTCCCGAACCACCGGTAGGCTTAATTAAAATCACAAGACCATTATCAAATTCTTTTTTTCCGACACCCCAACTAGTTCCAAGTTCTATAGCATATGATGATGCATCCATTCCATTCAAGTCATCTACAACAACTACACAAATCTGATTACTAGTCTCACGACTAAAGCCGACAAGCTTTTGCTCAAGCATGTCAGACTCAGTTACTGATAAAAAATTAGGAAATTCTTTTGAAAGATTATTATACAACCTTTCCGGATTGGGACGCTCTGCCACTTGGGCCACTGAAAACAGAGAAATAAAAAACAGTATGACAACAATAAAACTTCTCATAACATTAAAAAGAAATTGAGTCATTTAGTTCATTTTTATCATCACTCTGATACGGAAAATAAATTTTGAGCTGATGGCCACAATTGATAATTCCTTTTGTTAACCCATCAACTTTTTTGTGATGAGCAAAAGCATCTACAATTTCTTTTACAATACTGTCCCAATATTCTGCGCCCAGTTTTTGATGAATACCTTCATCGCCTACAACAGCAATTTTATGTGATAGCGTAGCAATGTAAATTAAAATCCCATTTCGGTCATTAGTTTGAAACATTCCTAATTTTTGAAACAGCTTTTTAGCTTTTTTCACCACAGAGCCAAAACAAAAATTGTCTATGTGAACACGAATTTCCCCTGAAGTATTTTTCTCCGCTTCATTAATAGCCTCAACAATTCGTTGTTGTTCTTCTACAGTAAAAAAACTTTTGGCATTCTTAAACATAAGTAGCAAACTAAAACTCAACTTTAGGTGCCTTTTCCGCACCAGCATCAGCGTCGAAATATGGCATTACCGGTAATCCACTCGCGACTATGCTTCCCGGGAACATTTGGATAGCCTTATTAAATTCTCTAGACATATTATTATACTTCATACGTTCAGTAGAAATACGATTTTCGCAACCTTCCAATTCCACACGTAAATCAGAAAAAGCTTTATTGGCTTGCAACTGAGGATAATTTTCAGTAACCATTAATAATCTTCCTATCGTATTGCTCAACTCACCTTGTGCTGCTTTGTATTTTGCAATTTCTTCATCACTTAAATTATCAAGATTTATTTTCACTTGTGTAGCTGAAGCACGAGCTGCTACCACAGCTTCCAAGGTGCTTTTCTCAAAATTAGCCTCACCTTTCACACTAGCTACAATATTGGGAATTAAATCCATACGACGTTGGTATTGGCTCTCTACTTGTTGCCATTGTGCCTTCGCATCTTCCCGTAAAGCTTTGAAGGTATTGCGTTTATTACATCCCCAAACGCCACCAAATAATACTAAAATGCCAAATGCAATTATTGCTATTAATCCTTTACTCATAGTTGTAAATAGTGTAAAAATTTAGGATAAAAATACAACAAAATATCACATAAAAATGAAAACCAAACTACAAAGCATTCAATTTATTTTATAGAACCTACTATATTAATTGATTTGCGTTAATTTTATATAAAACGCCTCTACCACTTACATTTGCAGCTCGGCGACATATAAACAGTAGCTTTTGGCATTAAGCCTTTTAAATAGGCTTGGGTTTCATCGCTGATCAAAATATTTCTAAGATCAATGACTTTCAATGATTTTAATCCTGATAAGCTTGCGGGGTAATCATCAAAATTATTACTCCACAGATCTAACATTTCCAGTTTTTCTAAATTACCAATTTGTGGCGGTAAACTTTCTAACTCGTTCTGATTAAAATTGAGATACACCAGATTTGTTAATTTCCCTATTTCTTTTGTGATGTGAAGTAAACCCGTTTTACTGCAAGCTAAATATTGTAAATTGGTTAAAGTGCCAATACTATCAGGCAATTCCTTAATGGAATTCTTGCTGATATCTAAATACTGTAAATTTTTAAATTGTAAGATTTCTTTCGGAAAAGATTTTAAATGTTGTTTTCTTAACACCAGCTTGATCACTTTATCCGGCTCTTTTAAAGCTTCCTGTAAATTCGTGTGACCAGTTAACGTATCAAGTGTTAACGAATCTAACAATTGAGCTTTCGCGAAAATACTTGTAAAACAAATTACCAGAATTAAAATAAATTTAACAGAACCGTATTTTGAAGTATTAGACATGACTACAGGCAATTTTATCATTTGCTAAAGCTTGTTTGAGTTCATCTAAATTAGCAAATTTTTCTTCATTTCGTATTCGTTTCACAAACTCAACTTTTATGGCGTCGCCATATATTTCTTTATCAAAATCAAAAATATTCACTTCAATCTTAATTTTGTTATCCGTATCAGTCGTTGGGTTTACACCAACATTGAGCATTCCTTTGTAGCGTTTATTGTTATGTTCCACATTAACAGCATACACTCCTATTTTTGGAATTAATTTATCTTCGTCCTGCACCTGTATATTAGCCGTAGGGTAGCCAATGGTTCTGCCCAATTGTTTGCCTTTAATAACGGTGCCTGTTACAAAAAATGAATATCCTAAAAACTCATTTGCCACATCTATATCGCCCTCTTCTATCGCTTTTCTAATGCGGGTGCTACTCACATTTAACTGATTGATTTCCTGAGCCGAAATTTCTTCTACATCAAAATTAAATTGTGTGGAGTATTGTTTCAACGTATCAATATTACCTTCGCGGTTACTGCCAAAACGATGATCGTAACCAATGACTAAAGTTTTTGTTTTTAAACCTTTGGCAATGATCTCTGAAATGTAGTTATCGGCATTCATTTGCGAAAACTCTTTGGTAAAAGGAAATACCAACACATTATCAATACCAAATTGTTTCAATAGCTCACACTTCTCTTCAGTGGTGGTAATCAATTTCAGATCCTTTTGTTCAGGAAATAAGACCTTGCGGGGATGTGGGGCAAACGTAAACAACAGGGTTTCTCCTCCTTGTTTTTCTTTTAATTCTACCAATCGCTTAATGATCTTTTGATGTCCTAAATGCACGCCATCAAAAGTTCCAATGGTTATAATAGAATTGTTGATAGAGGTAATTTCGGATATGTGATGAAAAACGCGCATTTACAGAAGACAAATATACTGTTTCCTGCTTAAAACACTTTCACACTTCCGTTTTTAATAATGTAATCAACTCCATTGATGTTGAATTTTTTATTGGAGCCTTGTTTCATCAGATCAGTAATATCTTGTTCGATGGTATGCACAGAGCCTTTGGTTTTATAGGCAATGTTCAGATAATCCTCATTAATTTCCATCCCTTCATACACACCACATAACACAACCCTTACCGGTACTTTTATCCTTACTAATAATTTTATATCACGCACTTTGGCCCAGTTATCTGCAATAAGGATCACTTCACTTACTTTACCACTTTTATTCAAGCCGTAAATAATGCCTTCGATCACGTTTTCAGGAGCATCGCCGCCTTGCCCTTTTTTGATGGTAAGGTCCATGGTAGCGATCAAGTCCTCAATGGATTTTGCTTTACAAAAATATAAACCACCGGTAGCACCTATTTTTTTATCATCATCTCGTTTTCTGTCTCCATCATTAAAAAATGCAAAATTCTGACTCGTGGTATCTTTCACAAAATGTAATTTAAGCCAGGTACAAAGTTGCTGAGCATAAGGATACATGCTACCGGTTAAATCGGCAACGATCAATTTATTTTGCCATTGCTTATTTCTCTTAAATACGTTAAACACTACATTATTCGCTGTATCTGCAATATTGGGTTGCAGATTTGTTTCACTTTCGGTACTGCGGCTCTCAAAAGCAAAATTTCCTTTTTTATCATAAACCCTGTAATAGCCGTTTAAATTTCCTTTTTTGTAATTCCCTTCTGCCTTTATGTTTCCGTTGGAATAGTAAGCAATTTCAACACCATCCTTTACCCCATTTTTAAAGGTCTCAAAAAAATCTTTCTTACATTTTTTAGAATAATAGATCGATGGGCCATCCAGCACTCCATCTTTATAATAAGACTCCTGCTCCACACAATCCGGTACGTCAAACCATTTTATTTCAAGTCCCTGTTTTTTATTGTTTTTAAAAGAGACTTCACTCCTCAGATCACCATTGGTCCAAAACTCTTTCCAAACGCCTTGTTTCAACGAATCTTTATCTAATACATTAATGGTATCATTCTCATACACTTTATAGCTCAGCATGATCTGTGCCTTGGAGTTTAGGCTCCAGGCAAAAACAATACAAATGCATATGAATAAATGATTTTTCAGCTGCCTAAAATTGCTTAAATTTGTGCTCATTATCAAATTATTATGTTAGAAAAAATAAACAGCCTGTTGGCCGAAGTAGAAGAATTCGCCGCTCAAAGCAAAGAGCAGGTAGAAGAATACCGAATTAAATGGTTGAGTAAAAAAGGCCAGATAACAGCGTTGTTTGATGATTTCAAAACAGTTGGTCCTGAAATAAAACGTGAAGTTGGACAAAAATTGAATGAGTTAAAAAACAAGGCTCAGGAAAAGATCAATGAACTTAAAAATACTTATGAAAGCGCCGGTAGCAATGGCGTTGATAAACAATTAGACTTAACAATTCCTTCTGATCCCAGCATTCAGTTAGGTTCCCGTCACCCTTTATCGTTGGTAAAAAATCAGATCATTGATGTATTTGTCCGCATTGGTTTTACGGTAAGTGATGGTCGAGAAATTGAAGATGATTGGCATAACTTTACCGCCTTAAACACGCCTGAAAATCATCCAGCGCGTGATATGCAGGATACTTTTTATGTGGAATTAAATCCGGAAATGGTATTGCGTACACAAACCTCATCGGTACAAGTACACATTATGGAAAACCAAAAACCGCCAATCCGTACTATTTCTCCGGGGCGTGTTTACCGTAACGAAGCCATTAGTGCCCGTGCCCATTGCCAGTTTCATCAGGTAGAAGGATTATACATTGATGAAAAAGTATCTTTTGCTGATTTAAAGCAAACCTTGAATTTCTTTGCCAAAGAATTATTTGGTACAGAAACGAAGATACGCATGCGCCCTAGTTATTTTCCATTTACAGAGCCTAGTGCCGAAGTAGACATTAGCTGTACTATTTGTAAAGGAGAAGGCTGTAATGTATGCAAATACACAGGCTGGGTAGAAATTTTAGGTTGCGGTATGGTTGATCCTCAGGTATTAGAAAACTGTGGTATTGACAGTAACAAATATTCGGGCTTTGCTTTTGGTATGGGTATTGAACGTATTACCATGTTGAAATACAGAGTAAAAGATCTGCGTTTATTTTTCGAAAATGACGTACGATTCTTAAAACAATTTTCTGGTCAGTAACTTCATGGACAGACTTTCGCGCAAGGATATGGTTTTGCAAATGTTAGAGAAAGAACCTAACGATTTGTTTTTAAACTATGCTCTGGCCATGGAGTTGGTTGGTATTGAAGATTATGAAAATGCCGAACTGCAATTACAGAAAACATTGAGTTTAAATAACAATTACCTGCCTTGTTATTATCAATTAGGACAAGTATTGGAAAAACTAAACCATACTGATAAAGCCATTTCATTTTATAAACAGGGCGTTGAACTAGCCAAAACACAGGGCAATACCAAAGCTATAGGCGAATTAAATGAAGCCTTGTGGATGTTGGAAGATGAGTAATAGTTTTTAGTGTTGAATTCTTAGTGTTTAATAGAGATCAATTATTAAAAACTAAACACTAATAACTAAACACTGGTTTACCTCACCGTACTAATCTCCAAACTCCCTTTATTACCAACCTTATCCAGTACTTCTAACCTAATGGTAATTTTTCCTGTTGGGGCTTTATTATCAAAGTAACACGTGATAATGTCTGATTTAGCATCGTACTCGGCTATTTGCCAAAAATCATTGATATATAAATTGTACTCCCCTACTCCACTTATATTATCATTCACTCTAAAACTAATAGATTTGTATGCCCCAATATTTGCCTGTTTCTTTTTAGCGAGTGTACAATTAATGCTTGGCGCAATTGTATCATACATATAATTAAAATTTCCAAAGCTCTTGCAATCTGCTTTTAACCAACCATCTTCATACTTTCCTCCAATAGCATCATCATTCAGCTTCATCACTAGTTTTGATTCCTTATTTTTTATAGGTGTTTTTATTTTTAATGCCATTTGAAAGGCTTTGATCACCTTGTCATTTTTATTTCCTACATCTATTCCACCACCAACCGGTGCCTTTATATATACACGCTTAGTAACAAAAGCCGGATGAACTAATGAACCTGCCGGGATCTTGATCTCAAAATCTTCTTTTTTCAAAGTAAACTCTTTATTGCAAAAAACATTGTATTTAGTAGTATTAACATTATAACCACTTAAATTTTTTGCCTTCACGTAAAAGGTAAATTTATTCGAATTGCCTTTTTCATCAGCTACTGTTAATTCTACTGTATGTAATAAAGTATCTTTCAATTCTATTTTACCTCCATTTACCAGGGTTTTGTAAATACCGATGTCATAACAAGCAGGTGTGAAACATTTTTGAAATTTAATGTTCCCTGACTTTTCGCTAAAATAATTGACGTAACGGCCGTTATCAAAACTAATGTTATTAAGTTGATGGTGATAGATCAATTGCCCATCCAACTGCAATTTTGCTTCGTAAATATTATTTTTATTAGTCGTGGCATTGGCTGCATCATAGCCGGCAAAGGCAATAGCAAAGGTATTTTGTTTTAATACAAACGTATTTTTAGGAATACTTAATTTCCCTGTTTTGGTATTGATCAGCGAAACAGTTTGCTGTGTAATAGTATTTGTATCACTTGTATTATAAATAGCCACATGTGTTAAAACCGGTTTTACATTATCTTTAATAGTATATACTATTAAAGGATTGATGGGAATTTCTGATTTCTCTTCTCTGATCTCAAAATGTAAATGTGGACCTGATGAACCTCCGGAGTTGCCTGTATAACCGATCACTTCGTCTTGTTTAACCGGCAGATCGTGTTTATCGGGATACACTTCTATTTCATTTTTTTGCTGTTGCAATTGTTTCTGTTTAATGTAGGCATCGATCTTATCAGCATATCTTTTTTGATGTGCATATACTGAGACATAACCATTGGCATGAGTGATATAAAGCACTTTGCCATAACCCACGCTGCTAATTTTAATACGACTCACATAACCATCACCCACACTTTTAATAGGCAAATTCTTTACTGCATCGGTACTAAAATCCAAACCGGCATGAAAATGATTTGGTCTGATCTCCCCGTAATTACCAGTAACAGAAGGATCTCTATCCAATGGATAGATAAACCCCAAACCGTTATTTTGCGCACTCATTAAATTAATTAAGAACAGAAAAAAAGAAGAAAACCCTATTTTGAAATATTGCATTATGGCTGTGTTAAATTGTGATTACTTAATTAACAATGAGTTGTTGATGTAAAGTTAAGATACTGAGTAAAATAGGTTTATCAAACACATAATTTTAACGAACAACAAACTGTTTATTTTTTTAGCATGAATGTAGAAAGTATTAAGTCGGAATTACAACAAGTATTGGACAGCGATGTGGCATTGCGCAAGTCTTACAACGAGGTGAAGCGCTCGTTAAGCGACTACCGTAACCAATTAATTGAGCGTGACGAAGACTGTAAACGTTTACAAGTATCAATCGATGTATTGAACACGAAGTTGGTTGTGATTGAACGTGACAACACCAATTATAAAAACGAATTGGCGTCGTTCAAAGAATTGCGCAACAACATTCGTGAGCAATTACAAGAAAAACAAGATGAGATCAGCAGTTTGTTAGCTAAAATTGATGAGTTAAATGGTCAATTAGCAACGATCTCTGACGAATGCCAACAAAAATTAACAGAACTAACGTTTTCTTCTCAACAAGAAATTGAGAATTTAAAATCATCTTACGAATCTCAGATCAGCGAATTAAAAACTAACACGTCTTACCAACAAAGCGGTATCCGTAGCGAGTTAGAAACAAGAATCACTGATTTAACTACTTTATACAATTCTTCTTTAGAAGAAACAAAAAATTCTTACGAAGCACAGATCGAGCAATTAAAATCTGATTTCTCTTCTCAACTAAGTTCATTGAAAGAAGAATCTGAAAGCCGCGTAGCTTCTTTATCAGGTTCAAGCTCCGAAACCATTGCAAGCTTAACCGGCGATTACGAATTAAAAATTAGCGGTTTAACTCACCAATGGAATATCGAGAAAGCTGAATTAACAGCAGGTTTCGAAAATCAGATCTCTTCCTTAACTGATAATTTCACGAACGAAAAAACAGAATTAGTTTCTTCCTACGAATCTCAAATTGCAGACCTTAATCTTCAGTTAAGCACTAAACAATCAGAGTTTGAAAGTGAATTGCAATCTCAGATCGAATCCTTAACTTCTTCTTTCACTCAAAAAGAAATAGACTTAGTTGCAGATTACGAAAGCAAATTATCAAACACGGTTATTCATTCTAATTCTCAAAACACTAAATTGTCTGATGACATTAACCGAGTGGTGGTTGAGAATGAGCATTTCAAAGAAAAGATCCGTGAAATGGTGTATCACATCGATTCACAAAACACCCAATTAGATGCTTTAACCAAAGATATTGAGATCAAAGCCGAAGAGATCAACAAACAAGTAGACCGTTACAATGCGATTTCTTCTGAATTTGAATCTTATAAAACATCACAATTAGCAGGTATTGATGAGCAGGTAACTGCTTTGAATACAAAAATTGCAGAATTGGAAACAAGTCTTTCTTTAAAGGACATTGTGATCGCTGAATTAAATTCTACCATTGAAGAGCAAACCACACAATACAAAACATTGAATGGTTCTCATACTGAATTACAAGAGCAGTTCCGTTTATTGTCTATCTCTTTTAACCAGGAGCAAGAAAACTTTGATACGTTTAAAAACGAGTTAGAATTAAATCACTCTCAGCAAATTCAAAGCAAAGAAGTTGAGTTTAATAAATTATTAGCGGAGAACACCTCGTTGATCTCTGATATTGATGCAACCTCTGATAAATTAGAAGCAGCTGAAGAAGAATTACAATTATTAAAAGCAGAATTATTAGAAACCAAATCTATTTCGGAAGGAAAAGCAGAAGACTTGAAAGAGACCTTACATGCTAAGAATTTTGAGATCACTAATTTGTCGGCTAATAATATGGCTTTGCAAACGGAGTTGGAATTATTGAAAAATGAATTAGACTCTGTAAAAAATGAATTAAGATCGGCCATTGAATCAAACAGCAGCTCTTCTTCATTACAAGATCAATATAATAGCATCGTAGCAGAAAAAACAGAATTAGAGAATCAATTATCAGGTTACCAATCTTCTATTTCTGACTTAAATGCTCAGGTGTCAGACTTAAATGCATCGATCTCTAATTACGAAACGGAGATTGCCGGTTTAAAATCTGCTACCAAAGCTGATGAACAAGATGCCTTTATTGACCGTTTATTTAAACAAATTGACCAGTTGAGCGATCAACGTTTAAGTTTATTGAACGAGAAGGAAGAAATGGCAAATCAGCTGTTAAAAATGAACGACGCGATCACTGGATTATCGCAACATGTTGATTCTCACAATATTGACGTTACAGAATTGGATAATCACAGAAAAAATGTTATCTTGTCACAAAGTTCAAGTAATGGCAGCTCAAATGATAAGGCTGGTATGAAAAAACAAATTAATGAGTTGGTGCGTGAAATTGATAAATGTATAGCTCTGTTGAGTGCTTAAAAAAAGATGATAGCTTTGTTTAATGAGCGATGTTAGTGTAAAAGTAGAAATTGCCGGCGGTTTATATACGCTGAAGATCAAAAGCGAAGACGAACGCAGTGTTAAACAAGCAGTTGAGTTAATAAATCAGAAAATTTCGGAGTTCGAAAGAAACTACGGAGTAAAAGATAAAAAGGATGTGTTGGCCATGGTTACTTTGCAATTGGTTAGCTTATTGCAAAAAGATAAAATCCAGGCCGAACAAGAGTTAAGCACTCTGAAAGTAGTGTTAGGAGATGTAGAGCAAATGTTAGCTCAGCATAAACAAAACATACAGGAAACAGAAGAATAAATATTTAACGTCTTATTAGACAAACAATTAACGCACAAACAAATGAAGCAATTCATTTTTGTTTGTGCGTTTTTTTTAGAAATAGGCTAGAGTAAAATGGTGAAGTTGGTTTTGAAGGATTTTTAAATTATACGAAGTAAATTTTTGCAGGGATAGTTTTAAACTATCTCGAAAAAATTCAGAAAGTAGAATTTGAAAAGACACAAAACAAACGAATTATTTTGCTTTTGCCGATTTCGCTAGCCAATATTCGGATAGTCGCCCCGGATAAAAGCTAACAACAATATAAACCATGTGCGACAACAAAAAATTATGAGTGTATTAGCCATTATATTTATTGCCGTGGCATTAATTGCCGGTGTAGTAGCCGGATTTATTATTGCCAATTCAAAACTGAACAAAAGTAGTGTTCAGGAAAAAGAGAACTTAATTAAAGAAGCCCAGGTAAAAAACGAAGCCTTAAAACAAGAGAAGATCTTACAAGCCAAGGAGAAATTTTTACAATTAAAAGCCGAACACGATAAAGCCGTTAACGAGCGTAACCAACATTTAGTTCAACTTGAAAATAAAGCCAAACAACGCGATAGCGAATTAGCTAAAAAGTTAGAAGAGGCAATTAAAAAAGATAAAGAATTAGAAGCTCAAAAAAATCAGTTAGCATCGCAAGTTGAATTATACAACAAAAAAAGCGATGAGATCGAAAAAGCACACCGTCGTCAGGTTGAGCAATTAGAAAAATTATCGGGATTAAGTGCTGAAGAAGCAAAAGCTCAATTAATTGAAAGTGTGAAAGCCGAAGCCAAAACAGATGCGATGGCTTACATTAAAGATACGATGGATGAAGCGAAGATCAACGCGAATAAAGAAGCGAAAAAGATCATCATTCAATCTATTCAACGTTTAGCGACTGAAACTGCTATTGAAAACTCAGTAACCGTTTTCCATATTGAAAATGATGAAATGAAAGGCCGTATCATTGGTCGTGAAGGACGTAACATTCGTGCTTTAGAAGCTGCTACAGGTGTAGAGGTTATTGTGGATGATACTCCGGATGCTATTACTTTATCTTGTTTTGATTCTATCCGTCGTGAAATTTGCCGTTTGTCTTTACATCAATTAGTAACGGATGGACGTATTCACCCGGCGCGTATTGAAGAGATCGTTGAGAAAACGAAAAAGATGATCGATGATGAGATTGTGGAGACAGGAAAACGTACATGTATCGACTTAGGAATTCATGGTTTACATCCTGAATTGATTCGTATGGTAGGTCGTATGAAATACCGTTCATCTTACGGACAAAACTTATTACAACATAGCCGCGAAGTAGCAAACCTTTGTGCTATTATGGCCAGCGAAATGGGCTTAAATCCTAAAATTGCAAAACGTGCCGGATTATTACATGATATTGGTAAAGTACCTGATGAGGAACCGGAATTACCACATGCTATTTTAGGTATGAAGTTGGCTGAGAAATACAAAGAGAAACCGGAAGTATGTAACGCCATTGGTGCCCATCATGATGAGATTGAAATGACAACGATGTATTCACCGATCATTCAGGTGTGTGATGCTATTAGCGGTGCCCGCCCTGGTGCTCGCCGTGAAGTTGCTGAACAATACATGAAACGTTTGAAAGACTTAGAAGCATTAGCTTTAGGTTATGCAGGCGTTGAAAAAACATATGCTATTCAGGCAGGACGTGAAGTACGTGTACTGGTATCGGCTGATAAAGTAGATGATAAACAATCAGAACAATTAGCCTTTGATATCTCACAAAAAATACAAACAGAAATGACTTACCCGGGACAAGTAAAAGTTACGGTAATTCGTGAAGTAAGATCTACAGCTTACGCTAAATAAAATTTACGTTACTCCTATCCCCCTCTGGAGGGGGCAGGGGGAGGATCTACTAAATTCTACTAATAACAAAAAAAAGGCAATCATTTCTGATTGCCTTTTTTATTGCACCTCATTGTTACATAGTATAACATATGAATTATGTAACTTATGCATGAAATTGTACAACACTTTATATTTCAAAAGTGCTCACCTTCGTTTTATAGCTATTAATACACATTAAAAAATAAAACGATAACCATGAAAGCACTTAAAATGATCACTGTTTCTGTTTTGCTTTTGGTTTTATCACTAAGCCAAACATCCTGTCTTGTTGTACATCATCGACATAGCAGTGGAACCCCAAAAGGCTGGAATAAGAATACGAATAACCCACATCACCCAAACACTACTAATCCTGGCAGAGGAAGAGGACATAAAAACAAATAAGCATTTGTTGCATTTATTGTCACCCTGAGCGCCCGTCCAAACGGATTCATCCGGGCGGAGAGTCGAAGGGCGAGAACACATAAAAACAAAAGGCAATCAGAAATGGTTGCCTTTTTTGTTTCTGCTCCAATATGTTAAAAATAAAAATTAGGTATTTATACGTATTGCACTTACGGTTTATTAAAGGTTAATTTGAAGATGAGGGAATAATTCCTAAATAATTAAATAAGTATAGTAAGATAAAAACTGGTGGAATATTGTTAAAAATACAATATTGGTTAAATAAACATCTTCCTAAGTGTTAGTTAGCGGTAACTCTATAAAAACTCAAGAAAATAATGGACATTTTAGAAATACAACTTCGTAACTGTTTTGGAATTGGAAGTTTTGACCATAAATTTAACTATGGACAATTAAACACGAATTCTTTTCTCATATACGCTCCCAATGGGACAATGAAAACCTCATTCGCAAGGACCTTAGATCTCATTTCAAAAAATAACAGCCAAACAATGCCAAGTGACAGAGTTTATGGAAGCAGAGCAACTTCTCATAACATACTTGTAGATAGCAATCCAATTTCTATCGATTCAATTTTGGTGGTTAACGCAGAAGATAATACATATGATACCTCGACCAAGGTAAGTTCATTTATTGCAAGCAAAGAATTAAAGAAAAAATATGATGAAATATACTCGGAGCTTGATGACAAGAAGACTGAATATGTAAAGAAACTTAAACAAGTATCTCAAAGCACAGACTGTGAATCAGAATTTGTTGCAGCTTATAGTCTATCTCCAAAGGATACTTTTTTTGAATTACTACTAACTGTTTCAAAATTATTACTTCCTAAGCCGAACACCTACAGTTTTAGATTTAATGATATTTTTGATAAAAAAGGAAATGTAAAAAAATTCTTAGACAAAAATCAACCGTTATTATCTCAATACATTACTAGTTATAATGAACTATTAAATAAATCGAGATTCTTCAAAAGTTCCGAAAATGCCTTCGGCACTTTCCAAGCAAGCGAGCTTTTAAAGTCAACTGATGATAATTCTTATTTTGATGCTGGTCATAAATTAACTCTTAGTGATAATGAAGAAATAAAATCTGCCACCGAATTGAAACAGTTATTTCAAAGTGAGATAACAAGTATAGTAAATGACGAAAAGCTTAAAAAATCTTTTGACCAAGTTGATAAATCAATTGGAGCAAATTCAGAACTGAGAGCATTCAAAAGTGCTATTGAAAAAGACAATCTTTTACTTATAGAACTTGGCAAATATGAGGAATTTAGAAAGAAGGTTTGGCTTAACTATATTTCAGTTCTTGAAAAGGAAACCAAAGAACTTGCACAATTTTACGAAAGCAAGAAAATGGAAATTGAGAATATAATTAAGGAAGCGAAAAAAGAGTTTGCGATTTGGGAGGAGATAATTAAAACATTCAACGAAAGATTTTATGTGCCTTTTGAAATTAAATTAGTTAACCAAGAAGATGTTGTTCTAAAAGAAGAAACAGCCAATCTTGAATTCGACTACAAAGATCCAAACGAAAATCCTGTAAGAAAGGATAAAACTGCATTACTTTCAATACTTAGTAAAGGTGAACAAAGAGCATTCTATATTCTACAATTTCTTTTTGACGTTGCATCACGAAAACAACTAAATCAAACTACCTTATTAGTATTAGATGACATTGCCGATTCTTTTGACTATAAAAATAAGTACGCAATTATCGAATACCTCAAAGAATTGCACAACAACCCAACTTTTAAGCTTTTAATTCTAACTCACAATTTTGATTTTTATAGAACCGTTGCATCGAGGCTTTCATTAAATTGGAAAGCAGCCTTTATGGTTACAAAAGACGATAACAGAAAGATTGCATTAACCGAAGGTAAATATAGAAAAGATGTATTCAGTAATTTTAAACAGAATATTTCGAATCAGAAAATATTCATTAGCATTATTCCATTTTTAAGAAATCTGATAGAATACATTGAAGATAATACAAGTGTGAATTATGGACTGCTTACTTCTTGCCTTCATCTGAAGGCTGATACAAACGTAATAAAATGTTCAGACATATTGAATCTAATACATAGCAATTTCTCTTCAACTAGAACTCAAACATTACGTTTGGGGCGAAGACAATTAAAGATTTTATTTATGAAACGGCCGATTCTATTGAACAAGAAAATCCGATAAATGAAATATTACTGGAAAATAAAATTGCGTTGTCAATTGGCATTCGACTTAAGGCCGAAGAGTATATGTTAAACAAGATTCCTAATTCTGGAACATTAGTTATAACCTCCAATCAAACTTCTGAATTATTAAAACATTTTAAGCTAATAAATAATGACAAAGCTACTATAACAGTTTTGGATAGAGTTAATTTAATGACACCTGAAAATATTCATGTAAACGCTTTCATGTATGAACCATTGATAGATATTTCGATTTTACATTTAGTCGACCTATATAAAAAAGTGAACCAATTGACATAAAATACTCCCCTGCTCCGCTACATTTGTAATACTGCGGAATAAATATCAAACATGAAAGCGGCCACCGGACATTAAGCCTTGATTTGTGAAAGGTATCCCTGCGCATTGCTAAGCTTCTATCCGCGAGCTGGGGTCCATTAGTTTACATGATCAATCTTAATGAAAAATTGAATTAATGTCCTGGTCCTTCTTTAGGCCCAGTTTCTGACGAATGGTTGAGGCCAAAATATTGATGGCTACTGTGTTTTCTCCACCCAAGGGAACGATAATATCCGCGTAACGCTTGGTTGGTTCAATAAATTGCTCATGCATTGGTTTCACTGTATCAATATATCTTGCGAGAGTTTGTTCCACGTCACGTCCACGTTCAATATGATCGCGTTTAATAACACGCAACAAACGCTCGTCTGCCGGGGCATCCACAAAAACTTTAACATTGCAAATATCTCTGATACGTTCATCCGAAAATAATAAGATCCCCTCTATCAGTATCACTTCCTTGCTTTCAACCGGAATTGTAACCGAATCACGAGTACAGGTTATGTAAGAATAGATAGGTTTTCTAATGCTATTTCCTTTTTTAAATTGGTTAATGTGCTCATAGAGAAGATCAAACTCAATGGAATTCGGGTGATCAAAATTGATGGATTTCCGTTCCTCCAGTGAAATGTGGGAATTATCTTTGTAATAAGAATCCTGTGATAAAATAACAACGTGGTCGGAAGGAAGTATTTCCAATATCTTGTTTACAACGGTCGTTTTTCCTGAACCCGTTCCTCCGCAAATACCAATAATTAACATAATAGCTCTATAAATCTTGATCCAAAAATAACAACAATTTCGGTAAAAACGTTGGTGTAATTGTCTGTATTTGAGCTCGCGGGATATGATTTTTTTTGCAAATGGCTAATAAACATTTAACCGGTTGTCGCAGACCTATTGTCCGTGACCATTTTATTAAAGATCATTATATTTGTTATACGTCAAAAAAATATAAGGACAACAAATGAAAGCAGCCATTCATACAATATACGGACCACCGGAAGTTGTTACCATACAAGAGATCAACAAGCCGGTAGCAAAGGATAATGAGGTTTTAATAAAAGTGCATGCTACTACAGTAAACCGTACCGATAGTGGTTTTAGAAGTGCGGAGTATTTTATTTCCCGTTTTTTTAGTGGCTTATTCAAACCAAAACAGCAAACACTAGGCAGTGAATTTGCCGGTGTGATTGAAGCCATTGGTAAAGCCGTCACTACATTTAAAATTGGTGATAAGGTATTTGGCTTTAATGATAAAACTTTTGGAGGCCATGCCGAATACATGACGATGATTGAAACAGAAGCCATTACCACCATGCCGGCTAATGTGAGTTTTGAACAGGCGGCTTGCATTACCGAAGGAAGCCACTATGCCTTATGTGATATCAGAGCGGTAAACGTAACGAGTGGGCAACACATTATGGTTTATGGAGCTACGGGTGCTATTGGTTCGGCGGCTGTGCAATTATTAAAACATTTTGGCGCAACGGTGACTGCCGTTTGTGACACTAAACATATAGAGCTTGTGAAGTCTTTAGGTGCTGATGTGGTCATTGATTATACCAAACAAGATATTTCAACCATCAAACAAACATTCGATTTTATATTTGATGCCGTAGGAAAAAGTTCTTATGGCAAATGCAAACCTTTATTAAATAAAAACGGCATTTACATTTCTACGGAGCTGGGCAAAAATGCCGAGAATGTTTATTTAGCTTTATTGACGCCATTATACAGTAGCAAAAAAGTGAAGTTCCCTATTCCATCCATCAGTAAAGCCGATGTGATTTTTTTAAAAGAGCTGGTAGAACGTGGCGAATACATGCCTGTGATCGATAAGAATAAATACAAATTAGAACAAATTGTAGAAGCTTACAAATACGTTGAAACAGGGCAAAAAATAGGGAATGTAGTGATAACTATAGCTTAATGAAATTCAACCTGTGCTAAAAATCCTTTTAACGGTAGCTGTATAATTATATAATCGTTAACTTTATAATTAATGGTTGATCGCACCGACATAGATGATTTTTTATCGCTTGACTTAGTCAATGGAATCTTGTTTGCTGCTTTAAAAAGTGAAACCGTTGATCTGAAAATGGCTAAAGCCTCTGTTACCTACAGGCTACAACAATATAATGATAAAGATTATCCTTTATTCATAAATATCAAAGTCGTAAAACATATTACTAAAGAAGCCAGGGATTATTTAGCTTCTAAAGAAGGCTGTCATAAAACAGCATCCTGTGCCATCCTTATTAATTCTAATGTTACCAGAGTTTTAGCCAATTACTTCATCATGATCAATAAACCTTTGGTTCCCACTAAAGTATTTACCAATGAAGAAGGCGCTAAACAGTGGCTTTCTGAATATATTAGTTAAACCTTCTGAATTACGTTATTGCATGCTCTAAATGCGTAGCTTTACGTATGGATGATCAAGAGCCTAAACGCGAACGTCGTATACGTTATAAAGGCACACACCCAAAATCCTTTAAAGAAAAATACAAAGAACTACAACCTGAGCAGTATGCCGAGGATGTTGAGAAAGTGATGTCGCAAGGCCGCACACCGGCCGGCATGCACCGTTCCATTTGCGTGAACGAGATCATGACATTCCTCAACATCGTTCCAGGACAAACCGGCTTGGATGCCACGCTGGGTTATGGTGGACATAGTTTAGAGATGCTGAAGTGTTTGGCTCCCGGAGGCATGTTGTACGCCATTGATGTGGATCCTTTTGAATTACCATTAACCAGAGATCGTTTGGCTGCTTTAGGTTTTGGCGCTGATGTGTTAACAATCAAGAAATTAAATTTTTCGGGCATTGATCAAATTGTATTAGAAGCCGGTCCATTAAATTTTGTGTTGGCCGATCTGGGTGTATCATCCATGCAAATTGATAATCCTGAAAGAGGATTTTCATTTAAAGTTGAAGGACCTTTGGATCTAAGACTAAATCCTAAAAGTGGTAAATCAGCGGCAACGCTTTTAAAAACAATTTCTCTGCAAGCATTAGAAGAACTCTTAGTTGAAAATGCCGATGAACCACATTATAAACCCATAGCCAAAGCCATCATCGCAACGGTTACCAAAGGCACTGTGATAGCAACCACTACCCAATTACAAGAGATCATCAAAGAAGCTTTGGTGTTTCTTCCTGAAATAAATCGTAAAGAGGATGTGAAAAAATCCTGTCAGCGTTCCTTTCAGGCTCTGCGCATAGCGGTAAATGACGAGTTTGGTGTACTGGATAAATTTCTGGAAAAGCTTCCGGATGCCTTGGCCGCAGGCGGACGAGTAGCCATTCTTTCTTTTCATTCGGGCGAGGACCGACGTGTGAAAAAATCGTTTCAACATTTATTCCGCGCCGGTATTTACAGAGAAGTGGCTCCTGACGCCATTAGACCAACAGCGGAAGAATGCAATACCAATCCACGGGCACGTTCGGCTAAATTACGTTGGGCTATCAAATTATAATTTTCACTTTACTCAACAACTATTGCCGGATGAAAAGTCATTTCACTTTTTTTCAAATCAATGAACTAAAAATGAAACAAAATGCTTCTGTAATTCGTATATAATATAGGAAATGATAAATAAGTAATTTGAATATAAAAATACTGATCTCCCAAAACTGAACCTTTTCTTGAATGTAGTTAATTCATTTTTCAGATTGATTTTTAAAAAGAAAAACGGATTTCACTAATTCACCAAAACGAAAATTTATTGAACGATTAAACAATCAACGCAATAGTTTGAATGGGTTTGGTATGGAATGAACTTGAATCTAATAATATAAAATATTAACCCTCTTAATACACAGAAATCATGAAACGTATCATTTTAAACTCATTTAAGATACTGACGATTTCAGTTTTGGTGATTTACCTAAGCGTGTGTGGATTCCTGTACTTTGGTCAAGAAAGTTTATTGTTCCACCCTAGTCCTAAATCATTGACTGAAGTCATGCAGATCATGCAAGCAAACCCTCAGTTTGACACGATCAACTTTACCATGAAAGATCAGATCAACATAAGTGGTTATATTTCTAAAAACAGATCGCAAACAAAATTACCATTAGTGATTTATTTTGAAGGCAATACCGAGGAAGTATCACACTTAATGGATAAACATAAGTATTTCGAGAACTCCGTGATCGCCTTGATCAATTACCGAGGCTTTGGTTTAAGCGAAGGAAAGCCTAGCGAAAAAACCATGTTTAGCGATGCAGTGGAAGTGTATGACAAATTAAAACGCCGCAGCGACATTGATTCTAATCGCATCATTGTGATTGGACGCAGCATTGGCACCGGTGTAGCCACTTACCTTTCCTCTCAACGCAGAGTAGCCGAAACCATTTTGATCACACCTTACGATAGTATGATTGATCTGGCTCAGGAAAAATATCCTTTTGTGCCAATTTTTATGATCATCAAACATCCGTTTGAATCCAACAAATATGCGCAAAGCATTACCAATAATATGTTAGCCTTAATCGCCAAAAACGATGTGGTAATTCCTACCAAACATGCCTGGAACTTAATGCGTGCCTGGAATGGACAAACGTCTTACTTAGAAGTGGATGAAGACCACAGTTCTATTATGGATAATGAATTGGTGTGGAAAAAAATTGAAGAGAATATTAATAAGAAATAAGGTTTCTTTTTTATAGAACGTCATTGCGAACGAAACGCAGTGTAGTGAAGCAATCTAACATTAGAGCAATTTTATTTTTTATTTTCTTTTTGCTTGAACAAAAAGAAACAAAAATTCAAGGCGAAAGACCAACTCCAATTCTTTTCTCGCACAAAATGCCTACGCAATACCACCGAAAAAATTGTAGTTCGCTCTCTTTCGCCAAATCAGCCGCACCATTACCAAGGTTCAGGAGAGATAACCACACCATTAAATATTATTCACTTCTAATAATTTTAAGGTTGTTTCCTGCTCTTCAGGTAAGTCAGTAACACCGGGATAGCGGTGATGACAATTAAGCCGATGATGATATAACCCAGGTATTTTTCTATTCCCGGAAATTTAATTCCTAAATAATACGCAATGCTTGCAATAGAACCGATCCAGGCAACAGCACCAATCACGTTATAAATCATAAACGTTTTAAAATCAATCTTGATCACACCTGCTAAAATGGGTGCGAAGGTTCGGATAATGGGCAAAAAACGTCCTAGTATCAGTGTTTTCCCGCCATGTTTCTCATAAAAAGCATTTGTGGTGATCAAATGTTTTTTTCTAAAAAAGAAGCTGTCTTCTTTTTTGTATAGGGTTTCTCCGGCTTTACGGCCAAACCAATACCCAAACACATTGCCTATAATGGCAGCCAACATCAACAATACTAACAGCAAAGGAAAAGAAACACCTAATAACTGAGGTTTAGTAGCACATAACAAACCGGAAATAAAGATCAACGAATCGCCCGGTAGAAAAAAACCAACTAATAACCCTGTTTCGGCAAACACCACAAACAGTAATAACCACAAGCCACCATAATGAATGATGCTTTGTGGGTCGGTGAGTGTTTTTAAAAAATCAAGCATGGTTAGAAAAGTAAAGTAGCCTTTTTCTTTTCGATACTTGCTTTAATGTCGATCAATTGTCCTTTAGGAATAGATCTAATTAAATTCTTGGTGTACTCTTTTTGTGGATTCAAATAAATTTGATCGGCGTCTCCCATTTCTTCTATCTTTCCTTTATTCATCACCACCATACGGTCGCTCATAAATTTAACAACCGACAGATCATGAGAAATAAAAATATACGTGAACTTGAATTCACGTTTCAAGTCATTTAATAAATTCAATACTTGTGCTTGTACAGAAACATCGAGTGCGCTTACACTCTCATCACAAATAATAAATTTCGGATTCAATGCCAATGCTCTGGCAATGCACACACGCTGGCGTTGCCCACCACTAAACTCGTGCGGATAACGTGCAAATTGTTTTTCTTCCATCCCTACTTTTTTAAGCAACTCCATTACTTTTTCTTTTCGTTGCTTATTGTTGGATAGGATATTATGCACCGTCATTGGCTCTATTAAAGCCTGACCAATTGTGATACGTGGATTTAATGAAGAGTACGGATCCTGAAAAATGATCTGCATATCTTTTCTTAAATGCCTCATGTCTTCAGTCTTTAAACGCATCAAATCGTTACGCTGAAAAAATATTTTGCCTTCTGTAGGTTCTGTTAATCTTAAAATAGTTCTTCCTAAAGTTGTTTTACCACAACCGCTCTCTCCAACTAAACCTAAGGTTTCGCCTTCGTACACATCCAAAGTCACATCATCAACGGCTTTCACCCATTCTTTAGTGACACCAAAAAATGATCTTGATTTTGGAAAATACGTTTTGATATTTTGTAATTCTAGAATTTTATCGCGACTGTATAATATTTTATGTTCAGCTTCGCGTTCATCTTTAGTAATCGCAACACTATTAATAGCTTCGCTTACTGTTTTAGGAATTTCGATCATCTCGCCTTCCTCATCTGTTTTCATAAAATCAGCAGATACCGGTAAACGCTTTAAACGTTTATCTAATGGAGGACGACAAGCTAATAAACTCTTTGTATAAGGATGTTGAGGATTTGAAAAAATATCTAATACAGGCCCCTGCTCTACTACTTTGCCTTTATACATGACCATTACCTTATCGGCTAATTCGGCAATAACACCAAGGTCATGTGTAATGAACATGATGCCCATATCATGATCGCGTTGCAATTTCAGCATCAGATCCAAAATTGTTTTTTGAACTGTTACATCCAAAGCCGTTGTTGGTTCATCAGCAATTAAGATGCGAGGATTACAGCTCATTGCCATGGCGATCATCACACGTTGTTTTTGTCCACCGGAAATTTGATGTGGATAAGCATTGAACACACGCTTAGGATCGGGTAACTGAACCTGTTCAAATAAATCTAATGTTTTTTGTTTTGCATCTTTGCGTGATATATCCTGATGTAATAAAATAGCTTCCATTACCTGACTGCCACATGTGTAAACAGGGTTAAGACTGGTCATAGGTTCCTGAAAGATCATCGCAATTTCATTACCTCTGATCTTACGCATTTCTTTAGGGCTAATATTCCTGAGGTTATTGATCCCGTTTGATTTGGAATGGTATAAAATATCTCCACCGGAAATTCTTCCGGGAGGATTAGGGATCAGTTGCATGATGGATAAAGATGTAACCGATTTACCGGAACCACTTTCGCCAACAATACCAATGGTTTCACCTTTATGTAAAGTAAAGGACACATCATTAACGGCTTTAATTAATTCGCCATCAGATCGAAACTCCGTAATTAAATTCTTAACTTCTAATAATACCTCTTTTTGCATACAATATATCCTTACGAATATAGTAAATTGGCTATGAATATGAAATTAATTTCATCAGCGAAACTGCCTATTTTGTCCTAAAAATTGGGAGTTACAGCATAAAATCAGCCAAATACTAATTTTAACAAGAATCAGATAATTTACGCCTTATAAAACAGCCATTTTCCTAATTCCTTCCAGCTTGGTTTTTTACCATACATTAAAATTCCCGTGCGATATATTTTGCCTGCTACCCAGGTAAAAAACAAGAAACCAATCACTAATGAGATCATGGATAAAGCCAATTCCCAATTAGGCACATCAAATGGTAAACGCACCATCATTACAATTGGAGAGGTTAACGGGAAAATAGAAAAAAACTGTGCCATGGAACCATCAGGATCTGTAGCCACACTTTGTGCGATGATAAAACTTAAGATGAGCGGAATGGTGACCGGTAAAATAAATTGCTGCGTATCGGCTTCGCTATCCACGGCAGAACCAATGGCTGCAAATAAAGCGGCATATAATAAATACCCAAATAAAAAGTAAAAGGCAAAACAAATTAATACTTTACTGATATTGATGTTTTTTACATTATTAAACAGATCGATCACTTCATTAGGAGAATTAACCTTCTCCATTTTATCTGTATGAGCCATGATGTCATTCTTCATCACTTTTTCCATTTGAGCATTTTGTTTTTGAGTATCAGCGATTTGATCCTTAAACAAAATACTATTTACACTGGTGCTAATGATGATGGTTAAGACCACCCATAAAATAAACTGCGTTAAACCAACCAGTGCTACGCCAATAATTTTACCCAACATTAATTGAAATGGTTTAACCGACGACACGATCACTTCTACAATACGATTGGTTTTTTCTTCGATCACACCACGCATTACCTGCGAGCCGTACAAGAATATCATCATGTAAATAGCGATGGCACAAGCAAAACCAATGGCCATATTAATTCCGGTATTTGTTTTTTCATCCTTACCGTCTTCAGATACTTTCATTGTTAATATCTGTACCGGACGACGGGCTTTATCTAATTTAGTAATATCAATGCTATCTCCCTGCAAACGGTAATCAAACAAAATATTCTCCATGGTATTACTAATGTATTGCTCTGCGCTCATACCAGGTTGTTTTTTGTAATATAAAAACGGCGTGGCTTTTGATTCGTTGATGATTTCCATCGGAATTTCCATGATGAGATCAAAAGGTCCATCTTTTAATTTAGCCTTAGCGCTTTGTAAAGACTCAGCACCGTATGTAAATTTAATTTCTTTGGTATTAGGGAATTTATCAATAAACAAACCGCTATGATCTAACACCAGGATCTGATGATCAGTTTTATCGCGCATGGCTAACCACACCGGCACGATCATGACGCCGGCCATTAATAAAGGACCAAGAATGGTCATGATCAAAAATGATTTTTTCTTAACTCTGGAAAAGTATTCGCGTTGGATGATTAAAAATAATTTATTCATATTTTTAGTTATAAGTTATATTAAGGTATATTGTATGATGTGTTTTGTATGCAGTCTTGATACAAAATACATCATACAATATTCTTTATTCTGTAAACGAGCTTTGAGTATTTAACGTCGATTTATTTTCAACTACTGAAATAAAAATATCATTCATAGAAGGAACTATTTCATTGAATGATAAAATTTCGGCATTCGCTAAAACTGCTTGCAGCAGATCGTTTGGTTTATTTTGACGCAACATTTTTACAGTAACCGTGTGCACATCATCATCTGATTTTTTATCCAGCAATTCTGCTCCTGCCCATAACGCATTGGTAAATCCTAATAAATTTCCTTTGAATGAAATGTTATAGGTATTGCTTTTATACGTTTGACGTATTTCTTTCACCGAACCATCCAGAATCTTTTCTGCTTTATTGATCAAAGCAATGTTATCACATAACTCTTCTACACTACCCATATTATGGGTGGAAAAAATAATTGTTGACCCTTTTTCTCTTAATTCTAAAATTTCGTTTTTGATCAATTGTGCATTGATAGGATCAAAGCCACTAAAGGGTTCATCCAAAATTAAAAGCTTAGGTTCGTGCAATACCGTTACAATAAACTGTACTTTTTGTTGCATCCCTTTACTTAACTCTTCTACTTTTTTATCCCACCAGCTTTCAATTTCAAATTTCTTGAACCAGGCATTCAACTTCGCTTTAGCATCGGCTTTTTTTAATCCTTTTAACTGAGCCAAATACATTACCTGCTCACCTACCGACATTTTTTTATACAAACCACGTTCTTCAGGTAAATAGCCAATGAAATCAACGTGTTTAGGCGACAAATGCTCACCATTAAACAACACTTGTCCGCTATCAGGGCCGGTAATTTGATTGATGATACGGATCAAGGATGTTTTTCCGGCACCATTGGGACCTAGCAATCCAAATATTTTTTGAGGCTCTACAATTATACTAACGTCTTTTAAAGCAACATGGTTAGCGTACTGCTTATTGATATTTTTTACTTCTAAAATAGGTTCCATACTTTGCAATTAGTCAGGTCAAATTTAACTATTTAAAGCCACAAAATTAATATACGGCATATCACATAACATTTATTAATAAAAAAAGAGAGTAAAACTACTCTCTTTCTTTTTTATAACTCAATACATATTATTGAATGTTGAGCATGATTGGAAAATTATCATTGTCTTTATTTCCTACAAAAAACAATTTAGTGTCATTTACTTTGTAACCTGTTAATGGCCACAAATGTACCACATCGTCTTTACCTCCTACATTGCTGTTGATCATCGGCACTGTTTTTTCGATGGTACCTGCAAAATCAATTACCTGAATAATTGGAATACGAACCCATGAAATAGTTGGCGGCACAATGGTGTATTTTTTTCCATCATGTTTGTAGATATAATCATTGTAAACTAAGATCAACTTATTGTTACAGATCGTCCCATACAAGCTTCCAAAGATCCCGTTATCATCGGTTGACTTATTGCTTTTATTAAATTCTAATGTTTTAGTGAACTCACCTTTCTCATTAAAGAAAAACAAATAACCGTTGTCGGCACTGATCTCGGTAGTATATACCGGTTGGTTATTAGCACCCATTGTTGAATTGTTTCTTTTTTGATAATCTTCGGTAATCATACAAGCTTTTCCATCATCTTTCACTAACACTTGTCTGATCTTTAAAAATGTATAATGTTTTTCGAAAGCAGAAGTTGTATAATGTATTAAATCACCTTTACCATTTACACTTAAACAAAAAGTACCTTTTTGTTTTGTGCCACCAAAACCTACTTTACCATCTTCTGTATAAAAACCACTCACCATTAATTCGTTTTTAGAATTTAAGCCAAAGCCATGAGATTCATATTTTTTAGGATCATCTAATTTTACGGTGTTTTCTTTAAAAGAATCGCCATTACCTGAAATGGAAAATACCGTTAATACATCCGGCATTTTACTTACATTTACTCGTTTGATCACATAAACAGACCCATCATTAGCAATAACCGGAGTGTTTAAAGGGCCTTTTTTATTATCGTAAGGTAATTCGTATTCTTTAGAAAAAATGGTTTTAAACGTATTGTCGATCACAGTCACCATGATCTTTTCTTTGGTTTCTTTTACAAAAGGCAGTTCAGATAAGATCACTGCAAACTTTTTGTTAGGAGAAGTAGCGCAAGTAAAATTCCCTGAATTCATAGCCTTTTCAGCAGCAATAGATAATAACTCTTTTTTATCAGCACTTACATTTCCTTCTGCATTAACCACATGTCCGTAAACAAACGTTTTTTTATCATCTTTGCTAAATACTGATTTTACCAATAACATATTATTATCAAGGCTTAAAAAACCTTCATAGATAGAAACCAACATTTTTTCTGTTGGCACTTCTAATTTTTTGTTAACGGCTAATTCGTTCTTATCATTAAATCCCTGTAAATGTAATTTCATCCCTTCTCTCATCGAATAGGTATTGAATAACACATACTTATTACCGTGGTTTTCAAACGATTCGGATTCCATATCCGTTAAACCTGTTCCGGTTTTTGGAAATCCAACGTCAAACTTAAAGTTTTGGCTAAAAGCCAACATTGGCATGGCCAATAAGATGGAGTAAATTATTTTTTTCATAGAATTTATTTTTAATTAAATATAGTCTTTTTTACTCTACATAAAACGCTAAACCTTTTAAATATTCTCCTTCCGGAAAGTTTGGAATAATAGGATGATCTGCGGGCTGAGACAAGGTATGCAACAAACGGATATGTCGGCGTGACTCAATAGCAGCAGCCGTTACGGTATTATAAAATAATTTTTTGTCAATCACTCCCGAACAAGAAAAGGTAAATAAAATACCACCTTTTTTGATGTTTTGTAGTGCCATTTGATTTAAACGCTTATAACCAATCACCGCATTATGCGACACATCTCTGCTTTTTGCAAAAGCAGGAGGATCTAAAATAATGATGTCGTAGTTTTTACCATGATCTTTTAAATAATCAAACGTATCTACCGCAAAACCTTCGTGGTTTGTCAGATTATTCAATACCGCATTTTTATTACACAAGTCTATCGCTTTAGCACTTGAATCTACCGAATGAATTAAGCTGCAACCATGTTTACCGGCATACATAGAAAAACCACCGGTATAAGAAAAGGTATTTAAAACACGTTTATCTTTACTGTAATTTCCTAATAAACTTCTGTTTTCGCGCTGATCAATAAAAAATCCGGTTTTTTGTCCGTTGATAAAATCGATGTAAAATTTAACTCCATTCTCAACAACGATCAACTCTTCATCACAAGAGCCATATAAATATTCATTTTTTAAAGTAGCAGAATAAGTACTTGGTAACGTTTCAGAACTCTTATCATACACACTTTTTAACCTGGCACCATACACTTTTTGTAATGCTGCTGCAATATCTGTTCTGCACTTATGCATACCAATGCTGTGCGCCTGAAACACTACATGACCATTGTAATAATCCATAATTAAACCCGGGCAACCATCGCCTTCGCCAAATATTAAACGGTATACGTTGGTATCAGGATTATCGGCCAAATTCAAAAACTGACGATAAGCAAAGGCTTTTTCAATTTTTTTAACCCAAAAATCAACATTGATCTGTTGTTTACTAAAGGAAATAACCCTTCCGGTAATACTTCCTTTTTGGTACTGAGCCATTCCCAAAAACTGCTGTTTGGCAGAATATACTTCAACTATATCGCCATCAGCGATATCAGCATCGGTAATTTTTATGGCACCTGAAAACACCCAGGGGTGAAAACGAAGTAGAGGCAATTCTTTGCCATTATGTAAGGTTAAACGAGGATATGAATTCATGTTGCAAATGTATCGTATTATGGTCTATTTTTAAGCCTGCAAAGCAAATATTTTAATTAAATTTGGTGTTTGTAACAATAAAAGGACATGACAACATCTGAAATAAAATTAAAAGTAACGGTTGACGAAAATCACTTACCGCATAAAATAGAATGGGAAGCCCCTGATGCTAAAGAAAGCAGTGTTTGCAAAAGCATGATGCTGGCTCTATGGGACGAAAAAGAAAACAGTACCATGCGTATTGATCTTTGGACAAAAGATATGAGTGTGGATGAAATGAAAAAATTCTTTCACCAAAACATCATGACTTTAACGGATACTTATTTACGCGCTACTAACGATGAAGCTACGGTTAAAGATCTGAGAGAATACATGAGCGGCTTAGGTAAGAGAATGGGCGTTTTAGCTGATGTATAAAACATCTAATCAATTATAAAATTTTCATGAAAAGCATTTATACAAGTATCATATTCTTAATTTGTATAAATGCTTTTTCTCAAAAAACAGGTTTTGATATTCAAAAAAAATATACTGTATCTGAAATTTTACAGGATATCGATTACACGGAGAAATACCTGATCAAATTTCATCCCGATCCATTCAGATACATTACTCAAGATTCGTTACATGCTTTTGTATCAAGAGTAAAATCAAAAATTTCAGTGCCTCTCACTGAAATGCAATTGAGATTTCACATTAAATCAATTACTGCCAAAATAGGCTGCGGACACACAGATGTTGGCGCTTCGAAAGCCTATGCAAAAGCTATTTTAAAAACAAACAGACCGGCCCTTCCGTTCAATGTTATTGTGGTTGATATCAATCGCTTGTTTGTTCTGAATAATTTATCCAATGACACTACTATAAAACCCGGAGATGAAATTCTCAGCATAGACAACCACAGAACTCCTGATATTTTTAAAACTATCTATTCTATTTACACAACCGATGGATACAATATCACTTATAAAAAACAAGGTATAAAACATAATTGGTTCAAATATTATTATGGCTTTTGTTATGGCTTTCATGCAACGTATTCCGTTCAATTAAAAAAAACAGATGGCTCTGTTTCAAACTATACCCTTAACTGTATTCCGTCTTTAAAAGACACCCTGATATTGCCTAATAAAACAAATCCTGAATGTATCTACAAAACCAAAACGTGTAACTATTCTCTGTTAAGTGATAATACCAAAATAGCTGTTATTGATGTTGATGCTTTTAAAGGAAAAGGATGGAGGCGTTTTTTTAGAAAAACATTTAAAGACATTAACAAAAAAAAGATTGATCATTTAGTTATTGACCTAAGAAGCAATGGTGGCGGAGAAATAATGGATGGTATGAATTTATTATCTTATTTGATACCCGAAACTATTATGTTACCCTTTGATAAAAAACCCAATCTCCATGCATTAAATCCACGTTTAAAAATGGGGGTTTTTAGTAGAATTACGCCCTTTGTATTTTCTTCCTTTGCGCCACAATGGCCTAAAAATGGACGATTAAGGCACTACTTTATCACATTCCCGAAAAAGAGAAAACTGTATAAAGGAAATGTTTATGTCCTGATTAATGGAAAATCATTTTCTATGAGCGGGGTGGCCTCCAGTTATTTAAAATATAAAATCAATGCTACTGTTATAGGTGAAGAAACGGGAGGAAACGTTGCAGGAAGTAATGCCGTTTTGAGTGGAAAAATTTTATTACCGAATTCACGAATACAAGTCCACCTTCCTTTTTATCATATTTATCACGATATTAACGTTACCAATACCGGCAGAGGTTTAATGCCGGATCATCCGACATATTACAGTAGTGAAGATCTGTTAAATGGGGTAGATGTAGATCTAAAAAAAGTACTTGAACTGGTAAACTAATTTAGCTGATGCTTTTACGCACGCGTTGACTAAAATCTCTTAACGCCTGATTAAACGCAGCTCCTTCTTTTTCCATTTTATCTTTAATATAAATGGAAGCTAAAATATGTGTTAATTGCTCTCCTTCATCATCCCCTTCTATTTCAATAGCAGGTTTTTGTTCTTCCATCATAGCATTTTCTGCCTCTTGCATTTGAGCGATCGAGTATGTTTCAACTAATTTTTTTATAGCCGGGATTTTCACTGTAATTACGAATTAATACGAATGTACAAATCTGAATGCTCTAAAATTCAATTTAAATAAAGCTATTTTTTAGCAAACCCAGATTCGTATATTCGTAATGGATTAGTATTAATTTTATTTTCTTAGGTCGTCTAACATTTTTTGAAGATATTCTTCTTTGCTGGTTGCTGTACCTTCTAACAATACACCATTTTTAAAGGTTGCTATGAATGGCAAATTATCAACGCCACATAATTTACGTGCTATTTCATTTTCCTCAGCATTCACATCCAAAAATAACACGTCTGCGTTATTCTCGTCAGCAGCATGACGCTTAAATTTTGGTGCAAATAATTTGCATGAACCACACCAATCGGCAAAATATTTTACAACTACTTTATCTTTACTTTTTAATAAAGTTTCAAAATCGTTATCTGTACTAGATTGTACCATACTCTTATTTTTTAATAAATGAATGGTCAAATTTAGTCATAAATACTCGAAAAATATTCCCGAAACTGTAATGCGCACTACTTTTATAACAGTGCTTAATCTCTGAAAGACAAAATGATCTTTGCCCCCTCATTAACTTTACTTTCCAATGCAATACTACCCCCTAAGCTGGTAATATGATTATGTACCAGATAAAGGCCAATACCTTTGCTATCAATATTATTATGAAATTTCTCCTGTAACCCAAAAACTTTATCTTTCACTTTATCCATATCAAAGCCTATCCCATCATCGGAAATGATCAATTGTTTGGTGCCATTTGTTATAGCAGAAGATATGGAAATATTGGGCAAAGAACCTAGCTTTGCATACTTTATAGAATTGGTAATCAAATTTAAAAATATACTTTGCAGGTATAATTTATTGAAAATAATTTTTTTAAATTTCGAAAAATCCACCTTAATAGTTGTTTTTGAATTTTGTATCAAGGAATGAATGGAATATAACACTTCATTAAGAGATTCTTCTAAATCTAATTCTTCCGTATTGAGATGCAATTTATCTTTTTCAATAACAACATCTACATAATTATTAACTGTTTGGCTTAAGCGTTCGCTGGCAAGTTTTAAAATATTCAGCAATTCTAGTGTTTTCTGATCTTTAATTTTTGTAACATCCAGCAAACTGAAAATTGACAATAAATTATTAACCGGCGACCTTAGATCATGAGAGGTAGTGTATGTAAATTGCTTAAATTCTTGGTTAGTTTTTGTAAGGTTTGTTAAAAGCTGATTACGCTCTTCTTCATGCTTTTTTTTATGAGTAATGTTTTTAGCAATGGCGTAAACCAATTTGTCATTAACATTGGGCATGGATGTCCACGACAACCAAACTATTTGTCCGCTTTTTGTCACATAGCGGTTTTCAAAATTTAAAAGAGGGATATTTTTTTTTATTCCTTCTCTGGACATGATCGTTCTTTGTAGATCATCGGGATAAACAAAATCATTAATTGGTCTTGAGTACAATTCTTCTTCGCTATATTCTAATAATTTAGAAACCGATGGATTTATTCTTTTAAAATAACCATCAAAACCAGCTATGCATAGCAAATCGGCAGATAATTCAAAAAAATGTTCGAACTGAAAAGTGATCTGTTCTATCATAATTTACTAATAATTTTTAATAAAACACTGTTGTCGACCAAAGATAGAATAAAAAAAAGAGCCTCCCTATAAACGAGAGGCTTTTAACATATTAACCAAACATGGTAACGTTTGATAATTATTTTTGAGTACTGTTTATTTATTAAAAGTAATTTTTATTCTGTAAACTAAGGTTTCATAAGCCCTTCACCACTTTTATTCTTTTAATCACTGATCCATTTAAATCAATTAAAAAAGCAATATAATGTCCCTCGGGCTGATCAGTAATATCTATAAACTCCGTATTTTTCTGTTCTATCAAGATATTTCCCTTTAAATCTGTTAAAAACACATTTATTTTCTTTTTCATCCCAATTAAATTTCCACTTAAATAGGGCGAGATTCGAATAATATTTCTATTAACTGCATTTTGGCTCATATAGTAGCTCATTAAAGTTTTAGAGACCAACAACTTCAACTAATTAACATATTACAAAAATGAGGCTAAAGCCTTAAAATAGTTCTTGTTTTTTCACGAATAGCCTATTTGAGTTTATGAATGGACAACTAACATTCAAAAACAATAACTAAGAAAACGAAAATGACCCCATGACCGGCATGAGGCTTTTAACAAATTACTAAATATTTTAGTGAGCAATGATCACTTTTTGTTTGATGGATCTTCCTACCAAAAAGTAAATTCCGTTTTGTAACTGATTTACTTTATAGCTAAAATTATTGTTGCCGTTCAATTCGATCGTTTCTATAACTTGTCCTAATTCGTTAATTAGATTTACAACATCTGCATTTTGAGATTTAATCATAAACTCACCATTGCTTGGGTTAGGAAAAACAGAAGCTGAGTTTTTATCCAATGTATTTTCGATCACTCCAACAGTAGCAGGATTTGGTTCGTTGAATAAAGTTGTAACCTCCGCACCGGTTAAAACACGGTCATAAATTTTCACATCATCAATAACTCCATGAAATAGTCTATATGATGGGGATTGAGCACCTATTAAAAAATTAACGGGAGTACTAACAGATACAGTATGAGAAGATAAAGCACTATTTGTAGTTAAGGTGCTATTAAAATAAACCTGATGAACCCCATTTGAAGCCCAAGTAAAAACAACATGTACCCAATCGCTTACATTAAAAGTTGAAGGATCTGAAGTGCCATTATTGCCTGGCCCTGCAGATGCCCATGCTACATGTGTACCATTAGTTGCAAGAAAAAAATGTTCGCTTAAAGTCGTATTATTCCATTTAGCGGTTATTACTTCATATTGATTAGCAATTGTAGATCTTTGAAACCAAGCTGAAATAGAATAAGCCGTTGTTAAGTTTTGGATGGATGTTCCATTTCCACAATCAATATAATCATTACCGTCAAATGAATATGCTTTATTGGCATTCCCAAATCTATCCGCTGTTAATGTTGCACCATTCACTATACCATTATTTGTACCTGCTTCATCATTAGCATTGCCATTATTAAATGAATAGTTAGCAACCAATCCAGAAGTTACCTGTGATTGAGATAAAAATGAAGTAAAAATTGCAGTTGTTAAAAGTAGTTGTTTTATCATATATATAATTTTCACCAAACATACTATAAACGGCACTCAATAATATTTCAAATTTCACTAACAGCCTGATTTAATTCACGAACGGCAATTAACATGATAAAAAGTCGTTAGCTAAATAGCTAAGGACTTTAATGAAAAATGCTTTAAATATTATTTAGTAACGATTACCTTTTGTTTAATTGATCTTCCTACCAAAAAGTAAATTCCATTTTGCAAGTGATTTACTTTGTAGGTAAAATTATTTTGTTGATTTAATTCAACTGCCTCAATGATTTGGCCTAAGTCATTTACAATATTTACAACATCTGCTTTTTGAGATCGAATTGTAAACTCCCCATTGTTTGGGTTAGGGAAAACAGAAGCTATATTTTTCTCAAATGTGTTTTCATTTACCCCAACAGTAGCAGGATCTGGTTCATTGAATAATATGGTGACTTCTGACGGAGTTATTGCCCGGTTGTAAATTCTTATGTCATCCAATAGTCCAACAAAAAATGATTGTGGGCCAACTGATATGGAACCGAAAAATAAATCTGAAATTGCAGAAGTTGGAGTACCTGTGTTACAAGAATTAACCATATTACTATTAATGTAAGAATTCCAGGTTGTGCCATCATACGTCATTGTGAAATGATTCCAATTTGTTGCTGTTATGCTACTATTTACAAAAAAGGTATCAAGTCCATTCGCTGCATTTGAACAAATATTCCAGCTTGTACCATCATTTAAGGCAATGTCGTATGAACCATCTCCAAACCAATTGTATCCAACTGAAATTTGCTGATGCGGCTCTGTATTAAAAAAAGTTTGTCTGGATTGTGTTGCATTATCAGATTTATACCATAAAGAAATAGTAAAGTCATTTCCCGGGTAGAAAAAAGGATTATTTGTTCTTAAATAATCATCAATTCCATCAAGGAAAGCTGCTTTATTTGCATTACCAAATCTATCAGTCCCAAACGTTGCCCCATTTTGAGCACTTAGGTTGTTTGTTCCAACTTCATCATTAGCGTTACTATTATTAAAAGAGTATTTGGCAACTAAGCCTGAAGTAACCTGAGACTGCATTACACTTGAAATAGCAAGACTAACAGTAAATAGTATTTTTTTTATCATATGTTTAAGTTTTAAGCAAAAATGCGCAACTATAAACATAAAATCAGATCCCAATTCACGAACTGTAAAATATAATTCACGAACCGTATTAGAGAGAAATACGAAGGTCTTTCAAAAGAGTTTCAAACTCTTGTTTTCGATCCCTGGAAATGGAAACAGTAAAATCATTATCCATAAGAATCGTGTTTTCGCTGCGACTATACTTTTTAATATAGTTCACGTTAATGAAATACGAACGATGTGTTCTAAAGAAAAAAAATCGGTTAGAAAGAATATCCTCATAGAATTTCAATTTCTTACTTACCAGTAATTTTTGTCCGTTCTTTAGATAAAAAGTAACATAAGCTCCATCCGCTTCAAGCAAAACAATATCCACTATTTCAACAAAAGTCAATCCGTCGCTCATTGACAAAGCAATCTTACGAATATCGCTGCCTTTGTAGGATTCTTTAAGTAATTCTATTTGTTCCTGCATTTGAGAATGCAGTTTTTTCTGTTTTAATTTTTCAACAGAGTTTTTCAATTGATCAATATCAATTGGTTTTAAAATGTAATCAACCGCTGATATTTCAAATGCCTTAATAGCATATTCGCTATAGGCTGTTACAAAAATAATATCAAAATCAATTTCTCTAAAAAAGCCAAGCAATTCAAAGCCATTATAATCAGGCATTTCAATATCCAAAAACACGACATCCGGTTTGTATTTATTGATGGCAATTACACCATCCGGTACATTTGAACAAGTAGCGTCAACTTGTATTTCGGGACAATAGTTTAATAACAATGAAGAAAGAGTATTTCTAGCTCTTTCTTCATCGTCAATAATTATGGCCTTGATATGATTCATTTATAAAAATAACAAAACTAAACTATTTTTTTGTTCCTGTTGATAGTTTGATCGTTTTATCTTTAACCATCTGCTCAGAAATAGCAAACAAAGTACCTTTAAGCGTAGTTGAATTTTTTTCGCACCAGGAAACTTTTTCTCCTATTTTACAAGTAAACGTATGGCTTGAATTAGCTGCAATATGATAAACTGTTGGATCCATATCTTTTTTCACGTACATATCCTTTCCCATATCATTAAAAACTGTCACGTAATTATAAGTACTTGTTTTATCGTCTGTTTTTTTATCACCTTGATTTGCGGCAGCACCTGCGGTAGTTTTTGGAGGTAAAGCAGCATTAATAGCTTTTGCTTTGGCAAAAAACTCTTTAGCCTCAGCATCATTATCAAAAAATAATTCTAAACCTTGTTTTCTATAAAGACCAAACTTTTTTAAACCGCATAACATCTCTTCATACCAGTTTAATTGTTGGTTACCAACAGCATAAAAAGTAACAACACTAATTGTTTTTTCTCCTACTTTTTTAGGATAAAACGCTCTTTGAACCATCGCATCATTAAACAAAATATCACCGATAAAAAAATGGAATTTTTGAATCATGTAGATTGATTCGTCTGGATTTTTCTTGATACTAGTATAAATAATAGAATCTTGTCGAATCGTTACAAACCCATCTAATCCTTTACTGTCAGGAACTTTATAACTAACAATTTTCTTTCCTTCTGCGGTAATTTTTTTTCCTTCGCATTCAAATACTTCGTTTTGAGCTTTTGTTTGATTTGATAGTGTAATTGAACACAAAGCAATAATTGCTAATTTGCTTAATTTAATCATAGTTTGTTTTTTTAAATTATTCAGCAAACGTAGATTATCTTATATCAAAAAGCAGTTCAAAATACATGAACTGTATTAATTAGTTCACCAACCGTTAAATAGGAATAGAAATAATGACTTTTGTTCCTGAGGGCTTATCTTCATCGTATAGATCAATAATTTCGAAATTGTATTTTTTATTGTTGAATGAATTCAACAGATCCATTCTCTTATCAGTTGCCTGAGTGGCAAATGATTGGTGAGTTCTGGTATTTCTTGCTTTGATCTCTTCTGATTTTTTTCTACCAACACCATTATCAATCACTTCGCAAACCAAAACATCCTGAATTAATTTAAATTCAATACGCAAGTTTTTGTCTCCTTTTTTATGTAAAAGTCCATGTTTTAAGGCATTTTCTATAAATGGCTGTATGATCATAGGCGGAAGCAATAAATGATCAGTATCAAGGGTTTCATTTATTTTAATTTCGAATGTAAAGTCATTGCCAAACCGTAATTTCTCTAATTCTAAATAGGTATCCAAAATTTCAATCTCTCTCGATAAAGAAATTTCTTCTTTACCTGAAACATCTAAAATGTCGCGCATTAACATACTGAATTTATTGAGATAAAAATTGGAGTTTTTAATATCATGCTTTAATATGAGATCTTGCAAGGAGTTTAAGGTGTTAAATAAAAAATGAGGGTTCATTTGTGATTTAAGTGCCGTTAACTGCGAAGCTGTTACTTTGTTTCTTAATTCGGCTCTGCGTTTAATAAACTTAATACGTATCATAAATAAAAGTGCCACAATACCTGACACAACAATGATCATTAAAATATAAAACCACCAACGTTGCCAAAAAGGTGTTTTTATATGAAACATCATTACTTTTGTTTTCAAGCTTTCTACACCATCTTCATTCACTGCTTTTACTTCAAATCTAAAATCACCACTTGGTAAAGCCAAAAATTGAACCTGATTATTAACGGCAGTATTATATACCCAATTGGTATCTAATCCTATTAAACGATATTTATATTTAAAATCACCTCTGGCTTTTAAGCATGCCGTATTAAATTCAATAGTGATCGTATTTTCATCATAATTTAAATTATTATTTTTTTCATTTAATTGTATGGGATCATGATTGACATAAAAACCGGTTACCTCAATATTTGGACGAATTTGATTGATTGAATTTCGACTCGGTAATTTCAGTAAACCTTTATTAGTTGCCAAAAAAATAGATTCATTCCAAAATTCAATATCATTAATTTCTTTTGACACTACTCCATCCGAATAGTCATAAAATTCGGTCTCATCCGTTTTGTGATTAATTTTAGTTAAACCTGCTTCCGTAGCTATAAAAACATGATCGTTAACTATTTTAAAGCTTTTAATGGAATTTCCATGCAGGAACTTATTATTATCATAATGCTTAGCTACTTCTTTATTCTTTAAAACATACAAACCTTCATTCACTGTACCAATCCATAATTGATCGTCTTTAAACATCAGTTTATTTGCGTGTACTGATTTATCAGATAATTTTATTTCCTCGATTTTACCTTCAGAATATTTAAACAAACCATCAATAGAAGCAAAATAAATAATTTTTGATTTTTCATCGAGTGCCAATGCTCTGCAGCCTCTGTGATGAATCACAGAAGTTCTTTTACCTAAGTCAACATTTGGTATTTGATGAAACGAAGACAACACGCCAAACATACTTGAGGTCACAAAAAAGAGATCATCACCTATCCAACAAAAATCACGAAAATTATATGCGTTAAAAACTGTTTCTTTATTTTTTTCAATAAAAGATAAAGGTCCATGGGCTACATACAAACCTTCATCCTTTTCTTTAATTTTTTTAACGGTACGGTAAGAAACAGAACTTTGCTGAGGCAAAGGGGTAAAACTATTAGTTTGATCTAACTTCATAACAGAACCTGTATAAGTCCCTACCAGTAATTCGTTTTGAGTTGTTTTTAATAAAGCTGTAATATTATGATCTGAAAGGTTTGAACTTTGTTGGTCATATATTTTTAAGTCATAATCAGGAATCACATAAATGCCATTTTGCAAACTACTCACCCATAAATTACCTTCCCTATCCTGATAAATACCGGATATTTTGTCATTATTTAATACAAATATGCTTTCTTCATCCAGTTTAAAATCTGCGTTTACTTTAACTATACCAGACGAAGTACACAGCCAATGACGGTTTAAATTATCCTTACATACCTTATAGATCAAACCATCTTTAGTGAAAGGGAACAGTTTGTTTTTTTCTATGATTGTCTTATCTCTTATTTCAGAAATAACATATTCTCTTTTTAAATTATCTTCCTCTAAAGCAATTAATCCTTTATCATAAGATTCAAACGCTGTTTTTTTATTTGGAGTATTGATCGACTCTAAAAAAACAATGTCATATTGCATCCCCTTCTTTTGAACAACACCAATACCATTACTTTGAGAACAAACATAGATCTCACCTAAAGCGTTTTTTTCTATCTCTTGCCAGTGTATACTATCTTTTTTAAAATCCAATTTGATAATTGAACTTAAGGGTCTACCACTAAGATCGAACACTTCGATACTTTTATCATTGGCTATCCAAATATGTTTTTCATCATCAATTGTGTATTGCGAATAAGAGACTATTTTATTTGAAATATCAATTACTAAAGACAATGAGTCTCCGTTTACTTTAAATATTTGTCCTGAAAAATTTTGACACCAGATCGTTTTGTCCTTATCAATTTTAATCCCTGAAATACTTTTGCTGTTTTGTTTTTTTGAAGTAAACGCTTTGAACTTTACACCATCATAACGATACAATCCTGCATCACAGCCTATCCAAATGTATCCAAAATTATCTTGTATGATCTGATAAACTTCGCTGGATGGCAAGCCATTTTCTTCATTGATTTTATAGTAATAAGGCGTTTGAGCGACGGCTAAATCACTTTGACATAATACAATGAATACAAAAAGTATTTTTAAAAAATTATGTTTGAATAGCTTAACCAAAATCAATGATATGTTCTTACTTACACGAATTTATAAATAAAAACGAATAAACATCTGTTTAGAACGTTAAGCGGTACTGAGGAATAACGAAAAACTTTAATTGATAATCCGTTTTGATCGTTTGAGTATTCAGATCGTATTGTTGTTGAAATATATTATTGTGCTTCGTAACGTTTTGAATATCCACACTGATCTCGTGAGTAAAACGTTTGGTATTTAGTTTATAAGAAGGCTTCACATCTATTCTGAAATATGGATCGTATTGTGGCTGATACGCTACAGAGCCATCTCTCACTTGATCATTATACGCAATAGATGCAGCCAGATCGATCGGCACATAACGTTTACCACCGGCATAAGTTACTTTTACATCTAAAGCCAAAATATGTTTTTCTTTAATTTTAAATTCTTTTCCGGCCAAAGCGTTAAACACATAATTTCCATTAAACGCCGTATTACGATAAACACCATCACTACCGGTATATTTACTTTCAAATAAAGATGCGGTGATTAAAAAATAATAACCTTTGCTATAAAATTTTTCAAGAGTTAACTCAATCCCATAGTTCTCTCCTGTACCATTGTTTACCAAACTATCTACATTCGGACTTTCAAAATCTGCTCCCAGATTTGCTGTACTAAAATAATCCTTTCGTGTTTTTACAGGAATGCTATACAAATATTGGTAATACAATTCTGTTTTGATTCGCACACTATTAAATAAATTTACATCATAAGCCAAAACAGCATGCGCTGCTTTTGTAAAATCCAAATTACGATTGGTTTCCTTAACAACACCATTACCTAAGTTTGCTGTTGCAAAGTATACATACAAAGGTTGCACCTGACTATGCAGCCCAGCACCAAAACTCAATGATTGTTTTTTATTTAATTCATATTTCAATCCTATTCGAGGTTCAGGTGATCGAGAATTGTTTAGCAATAAATATTGATACGTGAATCCTGTGTTGACTGAAAATTTTTCGCTAAAGTGATGTTTCCATTGAATAAAGCCGCGGGTTAAAGCAGTTTGTCCGGTATAATTTCTCAAAGTCACAAAACCGGTTCCATAGCTATCAATACTATCTACAAACGTGGTATTATACACATCTATATACACACCTGCATTAACGAAGTTACGTGAGTTAAACTTTTTATTGTAAGTAAAGTTGGCTGAATAACGAGTTGTATAGGACGTGTTACGATACTCAGGTCTTACGGTTACCGGACTTGTACTCGTGTCTACTCGATCTGCTCTAATAAAATTATATTGCCCCGATACACCAATATTTGTTTTCAGGTATGAACTCGAATTAACTAAATACGTATGCGAAATACCTCCTGCTCCAACGTTTGAACGGAAATAAGTATCTCGTCCACTATAACCATATAAATTATTATCTTTTGATTGCTGGCTTTGCAATAACTCTGCATAACTCAAACCACCAATGCCCCACACCGTAAACTTACCCGCTTTCTTTGTAGGCAAATCTACTTTAAACGTGAGATCCTGATATTGTGGCACCGCACTGCCTGTTCCAAAATCCAGACCAATGTATTTAAAAATAGATAAGGTGGAGTAACGGTAATTAACCATAAACGATCCGTTCTTTTTCTTTTTACTAAAAGGTCCTTCTGCGCCAAGCTCAAATCCATTGAAACCAACCATTCCTAAAAATTCATACTTCTCATTATTACCGGTACGCATTTTCAGGTCGAACACACCGGCTGTTGCATTCCCATAGTCTGCCGGAAAAGCTCCACTCATAAAATCAGAATTATCTAACGTATTATTATTTAAAATACTGATTGGTCCACCGGATGAACCCATACTCCCAAAGTGATTGGGATTAGGAATATCCAATCCATTCAATCGCCATAAAATTCCTAAGGGAGAGTTTCCTCTGATGATGATATCATTTCTACTGTCGTTAGCACCGCTCACTCCCGCAAAATTAGCAGCCATACGAGCGGGATCTCCTCTGCTACCTGCATAACGATTTGCTTCTTCGGTACTAAATACACGCGAACTTACCGTGGCCATTTTATTATTGGTTTTGGTTTTATCGATCTCCGATGATACAATAACTTCCTGACCTTGCACAGCATTTTCTTCCAACTCTACATTCAAAACCGTTTCTTTTCCGCTGGTTAATACAACCGTAGCAAATTTTTCTTTGTAACTGATCAATGAAATTTTTAATTGTATACGTCCTAAACCAATATTCTCCAAACGAAATTTTCCATTTTCATCTGTAGTCGTTGCTTTGATAGGATCTGTATTTACGATACTAACTACTGCACCCGGCAAAGGACTCTGCGTTTGTTTATCCAATATCGTACCGCGAATGGTTTGAGTAAGTTCTTGAGAAAATAGAACCTGAGCAGAGAATACCAAAAAAAGGAAGTATATTTTTTGCATAGATCTTATCAAACTAAATTAAGGCGTAGACGAAGATACCGGTAATATTTTTCCGTTATAATACAGATGACCTTTTAATGCAAAGTCGTAAATATATTCCGCCATCTGAACCGGCTTTAATGGTGCCTGATAACCAGGGAAAGCTTCTTCCAGCATTTCAGTTTGAACAGCACCCAGTGCCAAACAGTTAACCGATATATTTTTGTCTTTAAATTCTTCCGCTAAACATTCTGTTAAGCCTGTGATGGCTGCTTTAGAAGAACTATAGGCCGTTAAACCGGGAAATTTAGCTGTGCCCTGAAAACCACCCATACTACTAATGTTTACAACATGTGCTTTTGAATGTCTGCCTAACAAATGCATTAATTGTTGGGTTAAATAAAATGGCGCCAACACATTTACTTTGTAAACGATCTCCAACTCCTGGTAATCTATTTTTTCAAATGGTTTGTTAACGATGCTTCCTGCATTATGGATTACTACATCAATGGTATCTACTTTTGATTTGATGAATGCTACTGCTTTATCGATACTCTCCGTAGAAGTCAGGTCCGTTGCTATGATCTGTAAATTAGGGTAAGTTAATGTTTCAAGTGTTTCCGTATTTCTGGTTAAACAAAATACGTTATGATTGTTTTTCAAAAACAATTGAGCGGTTTCAAAACCAATGCCTCTACTTGCTCCTGTAATAATAATATTCATTGAATAATATATTTAATAATTAACAACTTGTTCTTCGATCTCAGCAGGTAACTCACGTTCGCCATACTGTTGGTTTCTTAATTGAGGTTCAAAACCTGCTTCTTTAATTGCATCCTGAATCGTTTTGTAAGTAAAACGATGTGGAGCTCCTGCAGCACTCACTACATTTTCCTCGATCATGATACTACCAAAATCGTTAGCACCACCGTGCAAACATATTTCGGCTGTTTGCTTACCAACTGTTAACCAGGAAGCTTGTATGTTCTCTATATTTGGTAACATGATACGGCTTAGAGCTAGCATACGAATGTATTCATCAGAACTCACATTATTAGAGATCCCTTTAATGCGTTTCAATAAAGTGCCATCATCCTGAAATGGCCAAGGAATAAAGGCTAAGAATCCTTTGGCATCTTTTGGTTTTTCTGATTGCACTTCACGCAACCATACTAAATGTTCAAAACGTTCATAGATCGTTTCTACATGACCAAACATCATGGTAGCCGATGTGGTAATATTTAATTGATGACATGCACGCATCACATCCAACCATTCGCGTCCTGTACATTTTCCTTTAGAAATTAAACGACGCACACGATCATTTAAAATTTCGGCTCCAGCTCCGGGCAAGCTATCCATTCCGGCTTCCACTAAGGCTTTTAAAACTTCGGTATGAGTCGATTTTTCGAGCTTCGTGATATGTGCTATTTCGGGTGGCCCTAGTGCGTGTAATTTTATTTGTGGAAACAGTTTTTTAATTTCTTTAAATAGATTCACATAAAAACTTAATCCTAGATCCGGATGATGTCCACCTTGAAGCAATAATTGATCTCCACCATATTTAATAGTTTCGGCAATTTTCACTTTATAAGTTTCTATGTCGGTAATATATGCTTCAGCATGACCAGGAATGCGATAAAAATTACAGAATTTACAATTGGCAATACACACATTGGTGGTATTCAAATTTCTATCTATTTGCCAGGTAACTTTTTTAGAGTTATGCTTTTTGATATTTCGAATTTCATTAGCAACAAACATCAACTCTGCTGTTGGTGCTTGCTCATATAAAAACACACCTTCCTCAATGGATAAAAATTCAAGGTTTAAAGCGCGTTTTAAAAGTGATTGAACAGTCATTTTCATTTTGTTTTACTATGTAAAAGTACAGTTTATATATCTAAACAAAAAGTCTGATTTTAGGTTTAAATAACTGATTTTTAATAGGTTTTGTCTTGCAAAAACGTTAATGTAACAAATTGTACATTTTGGCGTTATATTCACAAATACTCCTAAAATATGTCTAAAATTAACTTATACATCCTATTTCTTTTTATCTGCTGTATTCAAAATTCAATCAGTGCTCAAAGGACATCTTCATTTGAACTGTTTTTCGAAACAAATAGCTTTCAATTATCCTCTGATCAACAAATTAAACTTCAAGATCATCTCAAAAAACTAGATACAGTTAGTATATCCGAAATTTCAATTTCAGGTTACTGCGATGATATTGGCTCAAAAAATTACAATGAAATTTTATCATTCAAAAGAGCCAATTACATCAAAGATCTATTATTGACACAAAACATAAACCAAACACTGATTAAGCAACCTACAGGAAAAGGAGAATTGGCATTGAGTGAAGACGATCATATTATTGAACAGAGAACCTTTAACAGAAGAGCGGAAGTAAATATCCATTACAACCTTAAAGAGAAAAAAGAAAATAAACCGGTTGCAATCGTTCAAAATCCCATTGAAAAAAAGGAGAGTAAATTATCTGATGATCAAAAAATAGGAGACAAGATCACTCTTGAAAATATTTTGTTTTATGGTGGCAGACATGTTTTACTTCCTGAATCGTATGATGATCTGGAAATTCTTACCTCTACTTTACTGGAAAAGAAAAAATACCACATTGTAATTCTCGGCCACATCTGTTGTGTACATGATGGAGAAGATGGACAAGATTTTGATACCGGACAAAAGAATCTATCTGTTGCCAGAGCAAAAATGATCTATGAGTACTTAATTAAAAATGGAGTAAGTGCAGAACGATTATCCTACAAAGGAATGAAGGCAGATTACCCTACCGGACTTGGTGATAAAATGGACCGTCGGGTAGAAATAGAAATTACAAAAATTGTAGGTGAGTAATCCTAACAATTACGATAACTTCTGATAGGTTTGCCACCAACGATCCGGAATGTCATTATTAACAGCTAATTCATAATCTTTATAAGAACATGGTAGTAAAGTGTGACGTTCGAATTTCAAGCCTTTCGTTGGAGGGTATGGAATTTCCATCCACCAGCGATCGCTCTTTTTACTTTTAAAGAAATTGATCTCGTATTTTTCTTCTTCTAATACCACATGAAATTTAACGTACTCAGGATTTGTGCGAGAAGGAAAATCACTCTTACGCCCGTAAAACCCATCCATAAAACACCAGATCATTTGTGCTGCTAAATGAACCGTTTTATCCTGGATATCATACTCCGGATTAATTTCATAAATACCAATAGACGATAATTTATCATTCATCCCCGCGTAACGTAACATCTGACAAGCTTCTTCAGAATAGAATCCATTAGGCGAAGCATTAGGATTAGCCGGAGCATCGCTGTGTTTAATAGCAGAAATGTCAAAGCTAAACATATCCGCATGGCGGATAACAGGTTCAGCTTCTTCAATGGCATCACGCACTTGTCCTAAACGATACGCATCAAAATATAATTTGTTCATCATCTCCAAGGCCGTTGGATCTACCAGATAAGTTTGATATCCGATGTTACTATAATTGAATAAAAAATTGGGCTGATGTAAAATGATCTTTCCTAAGTAAGCTGTGTTCGTTGTATCTTCTTCAGGGTTACCCATATCAAAAGTAGAATCAACGGTAACTACATTGATAGTTTGCTCCAGTTTTTCATATCCTAAAAACTGGGCGTAAGTCAGATCCTGACTACCTCCTAAAATTATTGGAATAACATTGTTTCTGATCAAAAAATCAACCGTCGATTTCAATGCGTAATATGTATCTTCTACGTCGTGTCCCGGCAGAATATTTCCCAGATCAACGATGCGTGGAGAAAAACTTCCGGGGTATAATTTATAAAAATACTCTCTTACCTTATCGGGTGCTTTCGCGCAACCAAAATTATTGTGAGCTCTTCTATCTTCACAAACACCAACTATTGCCATATCAATGTCTTTTAATTCCGGAAAATTTGAGCTTCCCGAATAAACATGAATAAAATTTCCGATCTGATTTTCAGCATAAGAATTTTTATCAAATTCGATTGGCGTAAAAAAGTGTTGTATGTCGCTCATAATGGATTAAATCAAATAGTTATAACAGAATAAATTTATTTATTAAGCCTAAAACTAATTCAATATAAAGTCAAACTTATTAACGAACTCGGGTTAGTAGAAATGAAAATTTGTCACTTTTGCAGAATTTTCTGTAAAAATTTCATCTACTAAAACTGTTCAACAAACAAAAAATGTCAAAATTTCAATGCAAAAAGGCTTGGCACAGGACTTGATCTCCCGTGAATGATCGCGATCGTACTTAAAAAACTCAAATGTTTAACCCGCTCGAGCCAATTAAACATAAGGTTTTGAGCACAAAAAAAGGAGGATTATTATGTTATCAGTAATTAAAAAAACCGGAAACGAAAAAAACTCAATGTTCCCTGATTTTCCATCATTATTTGATGATGTATTAACAAGAGATCTGTTCGGTATGCCTTCCAGACGTTTATTAAACACCAATACTATTCCGTCTGTGAATGTGAAAGAAACGGATGAAGCTTTTGAACTTGAAATGGCAGCGCCCGGAATGGACAAAAAAGATTTTAAAATTGAATTACAACAAGATAGATTGATCATATCTGCAGAACGCGAAATTTCTAATGAAGAAAAAGATGAAAAAAATCGTTTTTCCAGAAAAGAATTTAGTTATGAATCTTTCAGCAGATCGTTTAATATATCTGAAAACATAGTAGATACAAACGCCATCTCTGCCAATTACAAAAATGGTATTCTGAACATTATAGTACCAAAAAAAGAAAAGTCATCATTAAATAATGTCAAGAGAATTGAGATTTCGTAAATAAAAGAGGCGGGCTAAGCCCGCCTCTTTTATTTTATTTTTTCTTATTAAAAAACTACCAAATATTTACGCGCTTATCAGCAGGACGGTACATACCATCTCCTTCTTTAACACCAAAGGCTTCATAAAATTCAGTCATGTTACTTAATGGACCAACTGCTCTGAAATTACCCGGAGCATGAGGGTTAGTAGCGATCATTTGCTTTAAATAAGCATCACGCATTAAGGTTTTCCAACCTTGAGCCCAAGCAATAAAGAAACGTTGTTCACCTGTAAATCCAGCCATGACAGGAGATTTTGCTCCATTCAATGATTTCTTATAAGCATAATACGACATTGTTAAGCCTCCAAGATCGGCAATATTTTCTCCTTGTGTCAACTCACCATTTACATGTAACGTATCAATGGCTTTATATGCATCAAACTGCTCAATGATCAATTTCGTTTTATCAGTAAAATTTTTGTAATCAGTTTCTGTCCACCACATTTTTAAATTACCATCCGCATCAAACTGAGAACCCTGATCATCAAAACCGTGTGTTAACTCATGACCAATGATAGAACCCATTACACCATAGTTATACGCATCATCTGCTTTTGGATCAAAAAATGGTACTTGCATAATTCCTGCAGGGAAAGCAATTTCATTAGATGTTGGATTGTAGTAAGCATTAACTGTTGGCGGAGTCATACCCCACTCCATTCTGTCAACCGGTTTACCAATTTTGTTCAACATACGGTTATACTGAAATGTACTTCCATTAGAAACATTTTTCCAAAAAGATTCATTAGTAATCACTAATGGTGTATAATCGATCCATTTATCAGGGAAACCAATTTTACGAATGATCTTGTCTAATTTTAATTGTGCTTGTGTTTTAGTTTCGGCACTCATCCAATCACGGGTATTGATACGTTCTCTGTATGAAGCGATCAAATTATCGATCATGGTATTCACACGTTTTTTAGAATCAGCGTTGAAGTATTGTTCCACATATAACTGACCTAAAGCTTCACCTAACACTCCATCTGTAGATGCTTGAATTCTTTTGTAACGGGCTTTCATTTGTTTTTTACCCGACAACACCGTTCCGTTAAATTTAAAACTCTCATTTACAAACTTGCTGGATAAATAAGGCGCTGCTTCAGCAACTAATTTCCATTTTAAAAATATTTTCCATTCGGCAATAGAAACCGAATTGATAATAGTATTTAATCCTTCATAATACTTTGGCTGATTAACAATAATATTGTCAGGCGTTTTAGTTCCCATATTCACAAAGTAAATATCCCAGTTCACGTTAGGAACTGTTTTCACTAATTCTGCTTTAGTGAAAGGATTATATTGTTTTTGAGGGTCTCTTTGTTCTACAGCATTTTGACTATTCTTTGCTAATTCTGTTTCAATTTTTAAAATTGTTTTAGCATTAGCCGTTGCTGATTCGGGATAATTCCCTAAACACTCAAACATACGAGCAATATGCGCTTCATACTCTTTTTTTACAGATTCATATTGTGGTTCAAAATAAAAATCCTTATCAGGTAAGCCCATTCCGGTTTGTGCCAAATAACAAGCATTTTCATTGCTATTCTTAAAATCAGAATACACGTAAAAACCGATCATTCCGCTAACACCCTTTTTATTAAGCTTAGCCGTTACTTTCAACAGATCATCATTCGTTTTAATCAGATCGATCATTGCCAAATCAGCGCTAATTGGTTTAATACCATCTTTATCTGCTTTCACAGAGTCCATTCCTACGTTATAAAAATCTCTGATCTTTTGTGCATTGGTACCCGGCGCTGCTTTTGTATCTTTTGAAACATTTGCTAATAACGCTTTTAAATTGGCAGTATTCCCTTCATGAATTTCATTAAAACTTCCCCAACTACCATCACTCGCCGGTATTTGTTGTGTCTTTAACCATTTACCATTGGCAAATTTATAAATATCATGTTTCGGACTCGCGCTTGAGTCAATATAAGAAAGGTTAATTCCGGGAGTCAAATTCTGAGAAAAAGAATGTGATGCCATCACTAATGCCACCGAAGAGATCAAAAATTTATTCATGTCTTAATTGTATTTTTAGTAAAAGTAAAAGGAAAAATGATGTATCAAAACTTTATAGGATAAAAAGCTGAAATACTTGATAAATGGAAAAATCAGCCGACGAAAATATTCTCAGGCTTTGATTTCAATAATTTCACCTCCAACGCCTTATCAAATAGTAACTGTACGGCGTTTTTACCAACGGTTCCCAAATCAACAGAAAACTGGTTTACATACAGATCAATATGTTTTTTCATCACCTCCTGGCTCATTTCCTGAGCGTGTTGTTTTACAAAATCCATACAGCTTTCCGGATTAGCAAAAGCAAACTCTACACTTTGTTTAATTAAGCTATCGATTGTTTTCTGAAGTTTAAGATCCATGCTTCGTTTTACTACAATACCACCTAATGGAATTGGTGCATGGATCAGACTTTCCCAAAACTCTCCCAGATCGGCAATTTTCTCTAAGCCTTTTTCCTGATAGGTAAATCTGTTTTCATGGATCAATAAACCGGCATCTACTTTATTTGAGATCACAGCTTCTTCAATATCACTAAATAACAACTCCTGTTTATTTTGTGCTTGAGGATAAGCCAGCGATAATAAAAAATTGGCCGTGGTGTATTTGCCAGGAATAGCAATATGTGCCTGAGTAATATCCTGAATTTTATGTTTAGAACTTTGAACTAATAATGGCCCGCAATTAAACCCTAAAGCACTACCACTATTTAACAAGGCATACTGTTCAGTTAAATATAAAAAGGCATGGTAACTCAATTTTGTAATATCTAACTCTTGTTTAAATGCTCTATTATTCAAGGCTTCCACATCTTCCATAACAAGAGTAAAATCAATGCCTTGAGTGTCAATTTTTTTATGCACTAAAGCGTCAAAAATAAAACAATCATTAGGACAAGGAGAAAAACCAAGGGACAATTTCATGTGTACAAGTTTTGAAAGTGGGAAAGTTACGAAAGTTTAATTTTGATAGATCACATATTACAATCCTTTAACAAAATCAATCAAAAAATCATTCAAGTTTTTAATCGCTAAAGGCATTTGCCATTTACTTTTATCACGTTTTTCAACATAATTAGAAACGGCTCTGATCTGAGTATAATTATTTCCTGCTCGCTTACATGAAGATAAAAATGCCGCTCCTTCCATGCTTTCTACACCCGGATTAAACAAATTCTTTGCGTTATTGATAGTTGTTTCGTTTCCATGAACTGTATTAACAGTAATCCCTTTCACTTTTTTTAAAGCATCAATTTGAGGGTAAGAGTTACTTAAATGACTCTTGAATTGGTATTCTCCCGGCAAATTCAGTTTATCATACGTTAAAAAAGTATCGCCGTCTTCGGCTCCTAATTCGCTTAATACATCCTCTGTCACCTGAACAACATCCCCTAATTTCAATGCCTTATCAAAAGCTCCACAAACACCCACATTTAGCACCAAATCGTACAAGGTGTTCGAGTATCTGCCCATTGCAAAAGCTGTGTTAACCATACCTACCCCGGTTATCAGCACTTTTAGCTCATGGTCTTCAATCAGAGTTTCTGAGACATTCATACCCGGCAATACTTGCGAAATCCCTAGATAATCACATAAAGGTTTTACTTCAAATTCTGTGGCAGACACGATGAGGATGTTCATTATTATTAGTATTTTTGCAGAGCTAATTTACTATGATTTATATTACCCGCAAAGAACATTTCAACGCAGCTCACAAATTATACAATCCTACCTGGACTGAAGAACAAAATAATGCCGTATTTGGAAAATGTGCCAATAAAAACTGGCATGGTCACAACTACGAATTATTTGTTACTGTAAAAGGTAACGTCAATCCTGACACAGGCTTTGTTGTGAATTTAAAAGAATTAAGTACTCTTATCAGAACTGAAGTAACGGAAGTACTCGATCATAAAAATTTAAATTTAGATGTAAAAGGAATGCCTGTAATGCCATCCACTGAAAATGTTGCCATGTTTATTTGGAACATTTTGGTTGATAAAATAAATTTAATGGGTGCTGCTTTACACTGCATTAAACTTTACGAAACAGACAGCAATTACGTAGAGTACTTTGGAGAATAAATCATTTTTACATTGATAAACACACGGCTATGCTAAACGAAGAATTTGAACAGGACCTAAGCGGTTATAAAAAAGTAGATCAATACAATCATAAACTGGTTGATTCTATTTCCGATATGTACAAAAATATTTTAGATGATGTTGGTGAGAATATAAATCGAGAAGGTTTGTTAAAAACTCCTGTGAGAGCAGCTAAAGCTATGCAATTTTTAACACAGGGTTATGATCTTGATCCGGCTGAAATTTTACGTTCGGCAATGTTTGCAGAAGATTATAGCCAAATGGTAATTGTAAAAGATATTGAATTATATAGTTTGTGCGAACACCATTTATTACCTTTTTTTGGAAAAGCACACATTGCTTATATACCAAAAGGGCATATTGTTGGCTTAAGTAAATTACCTCGTGTAGTAGATGCTTTTTCAAGACGTTTACAAGTTCAGGAACGTTTAACCAACGAGATCAGAGATTGTATTCAGGACACTTTAAAACCATTAGGCGTAGCAGTTGTTATTGAGTGTTCACACTTGTGTATGCAAATGCGTGGTATACAAAAACAAAATAGTGTTACAACCACATCAGCATTTACCGGAGAATTTTTACAAGACACTACTCGTAAAGAGTTTATCAGCTTGATCAGTTCTAGACTTCACTAAAAAAATTAAACTAAAACTATTGACACAGATCAATCATTTTTAATCCCAAATTAAAAACAGCATCTAAACAACTTAAGTTTGAAGTAAACTCATATTTGTCAGAAAATACCTGATAATATGAACTTTGAGTTAATCCATCTTTTTGGATTCCATCTGACAACATTCTCATATCGCGCACATCATTAGGCGTTTTTTCAAACTGTGTCGTAAACTGTATTTGTTTTTTTATTCTTAAAATGTGTAATACTGTTTGCAACAACTGCGTATTGAAATCAAACAAAAATTCATGTTTTGTTTCATAAAAAGGTCTCAACTCGTCTTCAAAGAATTCAAAGTAAGGAGAGTTTTTATAAGCGCTGGTAATGGTGCGCCAATGCTGCTGTTGCCAGTTTTCGGCATACGAAATTCTTTTATCGGAAATGATTTCTTTATCGGCCTGTTTAATTAATGGAATACTTAATGTCATCCGTCCGTTAGAGGTTAATACTTCACAACGGTTACGATACGTTTGTTTGACAAAATGCTCATACTTTTCCAGAACAATCGTATCATGTTTGATAACCTGTGTCAGGTATTCTAAATTAGGCAAGTAAGCTGTAGATAAAAGAACTGTATCTGATGCCATATTATTTGATACCATTAAAAATTCTACCCCATCTGATGCCGGTATGTTTTATTTTATCATTTGAATAAATGATACGAGTTGCTTTACCAATAATATGATCTTCCGGCACAAATCCCCAATGGCGGCTATCTTGTGAGTTGTGGCGGTTATCACCCATCATAAAATAATAATTCATTTGAATAACATAGGTGTTAGTAACCACATTATTAATGTAAATAGTATCACCTTTTAATTCTAATGTATTGCCTTCATATTTAGTAATGATACGTTCATACAAACACAGATTTGTTGAATCCAGTCGCACGGTATCTCCTTCTGCAGGAATTTTTATGGGGCCATAATTATCCACGTTCCATTTATAATGTTCATTAAACGGAAATACAAATTCATCCCACATTTCTTTTTTCTCATTGTTTTTTTCAATGATAGATATAAATGTTTTACTTCTCAATGTATCTACTAATTCTTTACTAAGAGTAAAAGAATAATCATTGTTATCAGAAATTTTACCGCCTTCTATCAAATTATATTTTGCGATAAACAACGAATCTAAAACCGTATCGGATTTAATATGATAATTGAATTGTAAAAACTCTTCGTTATTAGTGAGTTGATTGTTTACATAAGCCAAACCATCAATAATTCTTAAGCTATCACCTGAAATAGCCAAACAACGTTTCACAAAATAGGTGCGATGATCAACAGGGTGTTCGTCTTCGATCGGGTAATTAAAAACGACTATATCATTTCGTTCTATATCAGGAGAACCAAATAAACGCATATAAGGCAAAGAGATCAACGTTGAATAGTACTTTTGATTGACAAAAGGAATACTTAACAGCGTTTTGGGTAAACGTGGTCCGTAAGACAATTTATTGATGAACATAAAATCGCCAGTTAAAAGGCCTTTTTCCATAGATGGGGAGCTCACCGGAGAGATCTCAAAAAAACAGGTACGAAGAAATAGTACACAAAAAAAAGAAATGCCTAAGGCTTTTGCCCATTCGATGAGTGTTTGTTTATGTGGAATAAATCTCTTCAAGGTTTAAAATAGGTATCTACTTCAAAGATAACCAAAAAAGACCTGAATTTGTGGAATCTAGAAAATTGACGACATAAAAAATCCTCTCATTTCTGAGAGGATCTGTAAGCAATTTATAAAATTTAACCCTTAATTATACCCTAGTCAATTGCTTTTATCTAATTAGTTTAAACTGATTGCAGGAATTTTTCCTTCTTGAATCAATGTTAATGTTTTCTTTTTGTGATCTTCGAAAGAGCCAAATGCTAAAGCATCTAACATTTCTGAACGAGACATATTCGGGTTGCCGAATTGTTTTTTAATATCTTCAGAACAACGATCAACGTATTTTTCAAATTTATTAGGAGCCCATAAATAATCTTTTTTTATAGCTTCTTTTTCAATTTTAAACTCTTCAGGTAAACCACCCTCAATTTTCGATTTAATATCCAACCCTTCATAAGACTTTGGTAATTGACGGTTGTCAAATAAAAAAGGCTTAGAGATCATAATGACATGTTTTTTACGTTTAGGGTCTATCATAGACAAACCTTCAATGCGAAGCCCTTTCTTTTTTAGAGAACCGAACTTAGTTTCGAAGCTTTTTAAAATTTCAAACATGATTTTATAGGGTTTAGAGTTATTAACAAAGGTACGTGGAGAAATGTTAATAAACCAATTTATTAGACGAATACTTGGCACGATTTTACTGAAAAGCTGTTTATAATTGGTTTGCTACCTGTTAATTAGGTGTTAATTGCTTGTTCAATTTAGATTCAACTACCTAAAAACCAATTATTTAAAATATTTTAGGTTCATTGTTAAAAAGGTGGAAATTTTCAAGATAAAATCTTGAAAAAATAAAACTTAATGTACTTAAACTTCGATAAACAAGCTTTAGGGTTTTTTCAGGATTTTTCTGAAAACCAATATCCTTTTAAGCTAAAACTCGTTGTTTTTGAACCCCAAAATCGAGGATATTATCAATAAAATTATACGGTTTATAACCATTGATAGCCGCCTGATGGTAGATACAAGTTGCGGGTGTCATTCCAGGTAAAGAATTCACCTCAATAAAGATGACTTCTACTTTATTAACATCAAAAATGCGCACAAAAGCGTCGATTCGGCAGTAACCTACAATATTCAATACTTTTGCCGCTGCCCCAAGTGTTTCTTTTACTTTATCCGAAATTTGCTGACGCTCTTTTAGATCTCTGGAATACCTTGCCGGTGTAATGTTTTGCCCCTGCCCGGCCAAAAACTTCTCTTCCAAACTCAAAATATCGCCTTCTGCCAAGGCTTCGGATGCTTCAAATACTTCGTATTCAACCTCACCTTTTGCATTAAACCTGGTCAACATTCCGCCTGTTACTTCTAAAAAATGTTTGGCTCCATTTTTACTAATTAACTCCTCAATCAAAATAACTGTTTTTTGAGGAAACTCTTCTTTTGGTTTGATGTGTAAGGTTTCTGCTGCTTTCAAATCAAATTCTTCTGTTGAACGAAACATCAATGTTGCAAAGGCTTCAAATTCCTCAAAGGTTTTAATTTTTTTAACTGCACTGCTACATCCATCATCCACCGGCTTAGCAATTAATGGATACACGTATTCATTTTGAAGTTTCTCCTTTATTTTATCTTTATTCGTTTTCCAATCATCACTTGTAATCAAACAATGTTTAGCAACTAGGAAACCATTTTGTAATAAGATCTCATTGGTGCGATATTTATCAATGGTGATAGAAGAACTTTCTTTACCGGATCCATTATAACTTAATCCCACTTTTTCTAATTGCTCTTGTATAGCACCATCTTCGCCCGGACGACCATGCAAAGCAATAAATACTTGCTGAACTTCTTTAGCCAGATCGGCATAGGATAATAATTTAGGTTCTATTAAATTATTTGGAGAGCCATATTTGCCTGTAATAACTTTACACTCCGCAATAATTTGTTTAACCACCGGATGAATTTTCCAATGGTTCACTTTATCCTTAATATCATCAGCGTTATCTTTTAATAAAGCATTCACCGGTATTTTATACATTAAATGCTGTGCGCTATCTCCTGTTAAGAAAACCGGAATTGGCGCATATTTTTCAGATGATGCTAATTTTTCAAAAATATTTCTTCCACTCTCAACCGAAATATGACGTTCTGATGAATAACCACCTAATATCACAGCAACCGGAATTTTATTAGAAGAAGCGTTTTTTTCATTCTCTAAAAACGCATCTAATTGTTTTAATATCGATTCGTACGCGTGAGCCCCTTTACTATTTTTGATACGCTTGCTTAATGAAGTACGAATAATATAGGTTAAAAACTGAGAAGGTGTTAAACCAATTTCAGCCGCCTGATGAAAGAAGAACGACGATGGCATCATACCTGAAGTGGTATTAGGGTCATTTAAAAATACTTTTCCATCGGTACTTAAAAATCCATCAATACGAGCATACACATCAAAACACAATTCAGAAAATAATCGTTCACATTCTTTTCTGATCGCATTGATTTGTTCGTCAGATGCTTCGATCGGTGTAATTTTACGTGATAAGCCCGGCAAATATTTGCTACGGTAATCAAATAATTCTTTTCCTTTTCTGATCTCGGTTGGAGGAAGTGCAATGACTTTGTTGTTATCATCAGTATCTTCTAACACAATACACGAAAATTCTTTTCCTTCAATAAAACCTTCAATAATAACGGTACTTTCTCCATCCAATGCTTCCAAAACAAAACCTTCGGTTTTATCTTGGTTTTCGTTTAAAAAAGAAATGAAATCATATTGATTATAAAAAATATTTGTATTGTTCTCACCTTCGCTCGAACTGACATTAATTTTGATTGGCATTCCTATTCCTTCACGGATATCAGATAGGGTGCGAACAAAATCTATTTTTTCTTTCTCTGTTAATTTTTTCCATGATTCACAATCCAGCCATTTAGTAAAGAATGCTTTTTCTACAGCTCCCATAAAATCGTGATGATTGTCATGATTAAAAATGGAAATACCAATAGACGATCCTTGATTAGCCGGTTTGATCACCATCGGAAAACCAATTTCTTCTTTGGCTTTTTCCCACACACCCTTTATGTTGCCATTAATCCAATCGTTTCTATCAATGGTAAAATATTTCGGACTATTAAACCCTGCATTCACCATTAATTTTTTCTGTACACTTTTATCAATACCAATAGCACTTGGCAAAATACCACTGCCCGAATAAGGGATGTGTAAATATTCTAAAAGGCCTTGTATTCGCCCATCTTCACCATAAGGTCCATGCAACGCTAAAAACGCAAAATCAATTAAACTTGCTAATTCAGTTGCCTCTACTTTTTTTCCGATCTTAGAAATCAATTCATCTTGTTGCTTAACGTTAAGCGCACCAAGGTTTTCGGCATAGTATTGAAAATCGGTATTACTAGCAGGAATAAATTCTACCGGAGGATAAAAATCACGAATGGTTCCTTTGTAAACAAAGTTCCAATCCAGTAACACAAAATTACCGAATGAATCTACAAATAATGGAATGGCTTCAAAGATCGATTTATTTAAATTATCATAAACGGTTCTTCCACCTGCAAAAGAAATTTCACGTTCTTTAGAACGACCACCAAACAGAATTCCGATTTTTATTTTTGACATATCACTAGTGATTAGTTATTAGTGGTTAGTGATTAGCTAAACACCCTTTATATTAAGCTTTAAAGTTAAGCTTGTAATAGAAAAATTGTTCTTTTTAGAAGGGAAACTATGAACTAAAGAATGTTAAAATGTAATTACTAGAAACACTCCCCTACGGTAAAATAAAAGCCATTATTATACTTATCAGAATAGCCGTAATCCATACGAAGGTGTAGTTTTTCTTTTTCGAGAACAGACAAGCGTAAACCACCACCAAAACTGTATTTTATAGTGGAAGCATTGATATTTTTGTACTCATTATACACATCTCCTACACCGCCAAAGGCACAGGCGCTAACTCTCCAAAAAAGATGAGCCCGATATTCTACAATAGCTGAATACATCGAATTATCCCTGTACCTGCCCTGATAAAATCCTCTTAAGTTTCCCTGACCACCTAAAGTTGCCATAGAACGAAATGGCGTATCCCCAAAGGTTGAATAATTATACAACTGCCCTGCTAAAATATGCCCCTTGAAAAGAGGTATAAAAACCCTTAACTCAGTCATCCATTTATTATAAGAATAAGTAGAAGCCAGTTCTTTATTGTAAGTTAAGAATTGTGATTGAACAAAAATTCCTTTTGTTGGCCAAAAGGTAGAATTACGCGTATCATAACTTGCACTGAAACCTAAACCCGTGACATTATAATTTGTTTTACCAAAAAAAGATAGAGAATCGAACAAACCTCCTTCTATGTAATTCACTTTAAAAACATTTTGATAATCTGCCATTAAGCCAAAAAATAGATTCTTTGAGAACTTCCGTTTTAAGTGTGGAGAAATATTAAACTGTTCAAAAACATATTTTTCTTCGTTTGTATTCTTCGTAGTTTGTCCAATACCCCAAAATTTATCAGGAAAATAACTATGCGACGATTGAAAATAGAAGATGTACTTTTCTTTTGGGAAATATATGGTCGCATCAACCCCTTGAATATTTTGGTGTCGTTGAGAAAAAATGCCTAACAATGTTACTACTGAAGTTCTTGTTAAAGTATCGTTTCTAAAAGTAGTTTTAAAATTTGCCTGTGCTGATAATCCGTAAGCCCAGCCTGTTTCCGGTGTGCGAAACAAAACAGGGATCATTAAATAATTGACCCGTTTATTGGTATCCGGAATCAATTGCGCCAAAAGTAAAGTTGGAAAACAAAAAACAAGTATGAGTAATTTTAAACGCAAATTCGATAATGTAATTTTATGTAATTGCTGCTTGAAAAAAGTACAATAATTGATGAGTGATCAATGCATCCATTTCACAATAATCGATCAATTGAGCTTTAATGTTTTCTTTTTCTATGGTATTTTCTTCTAAAAGTAAAGACTCATAAATATACATAGCGCTAATGCCCGACTGAATATCCAAATTATCAAAACCGGCTTCCTGATGAACTAAAGGTGCGATGCTTTTCAATGTAAAATTCCCCTTCATATCTGGATGGTAATAGTTACCATGCCTGATAGGTTCTGCCAGATCAATGATCTTACTTTTTAAAGCATCAATATCCTTTTGGTACTCAGGGAACAAAACGGCTAATTGATTGAGAACATTCTCTTCCAACGATTTATCAAACATTAAAATGGTTTGAAAAGGTTGGGTAACTTTTATAATAGTTTCTAAAAATTCTTTGCGGTAATCTTCTTCAATAGGTTTAAAATAACTGTATTTTTTCAATTCACCTTCAGCTTCATGGATCATCGAAAACAAGAATGGAATTTGCTGAAAAGGTTTTGTTTGTTGATAATAAGGCAATGCCGGCATCCACACTTCAATATCTAAACTACAATAAGGTGCTTTGATTGCTGAAATAAATTGTTTGACTTCCTCTTTGTAAATTTGCTCTTTATTTTCTTTAACAGCTTTTACCTGAATTTTAATTTCCTTTTTCTGAATTTTGTCTACATCAATATCTTCTATGCGCTTGATGTCATTATCGTAAAACTCAAAAATAGCTTGTTTGGATAGTTTACCGATCGAAAAAACAGAAGAAGTGTCTGTAATGTTTTTCCAGCATAAGCCTAAAAAATCACAATCATACGGCTGGAAACAATGAGGCCCAACTTTAATATCCGGAATTTTATTTTGTTCTAAGGTCAACTTTGCTTGCTGCGCCTTATGAGTAAAATAAGGCAAATTCTTCACCGCATCTTTCATGATAGATGTGGTTTTAAAAAGCTTAGCAATTTCCAGATCACCCTCTAATATATATTTTGGGTTTAATGTCAATAAATTAAAATCAACCAGATCAGGTAAACAATTTTTAATTACAAAGTATTGAAAACAGGCATCTTTTACGTATGTCTCTGTGATCTTCAATGAACTCTTTACTTCGTATGCTACCCATTTACCTTCCTGTTTGGTTAATACATCCACCATTACCAACAAACCATCATAAATAAAAGTGGCTTCGTAAATAGTTTGAACACCCTGGTCGATCAACATTTTTGTTTTAACGGCAAACAATTCCTGATTACGTTTTTCGTCTTTAGTCACATCAACTCCACCCGGAAATAATTGCTGTGCAAAAATCCCCACATCCGTTCCACGTTTAAAAATAAACTGTTTTTCTTTGGAGAGCCTGTCTCTGAGATTAGGATGATTCTTATATAAATAAAAATGTTTCAGGCATTGCTCTGCCTTCATAAATGCCGATTTGCTGATTGGACTGCTCATAGACATTTTTGAATGCTTTGCCATAATAAGTTGGCTGATTTATCCCAGGAGAAAGATTGTTTTCTCAACTTTCCATTCTCAATTAATTGTTTACCCAGTAGTGGCTCATGATATAATTTGATCATCGCATTGCTGATATCATTGACTTCAAAAGGATTTACCAAAAGTGCTGCATTGCCAACAATCTCAGGCATACTGGTGGTATTACTTGAAATAACAGGTATTTCGCATTGCATGGCTTCCACTAAAGGAATACCAAAGCCTTCGAAATATGGCACAAATGTTAAAGCAAAAGCAGAGGCCATTATTTTTTCCAACTCATCTTGCGGTTGTCGTCCGGCAAAAATAATATCGTTAGCATATTTAGATTTTTCAATTACTTTTTTCACATCACCTTCGCTGGCATACACAGCGCCAACTAACAGCAATTTAAAATCAGATTGTGTTTGCGATTTAAACACATCAAAAGCAGCAATTAAACGGTTTAAATTTTTACGCGGGCTTTGTGATCCTACAAATAAAAAATATGGTTTACCTTGAGTGTACTTCTCTCTCACTTTTAATTTCTCACCATCCGCTAAAGGTTTATAGCCATCATTAATACCGTTATACACCACATCAATTTTATCTGATTGGATGTGATAATGTTTGGCAATATCCGCTTTACTGTACTCTGAAACCGTTGCAATGCGAGTAGCTTCTTTAGCATATTTCGGAAAAAAGTGATTGTAATATTTACCGGTCAGATATTTTACATCTTTAGGATTATGTAAAAAATTAATATCATGAATGACAGGTAATTGTTTGCATTTAGCCCCCAATGATAAAAAACCATCCGGAGATAAAAACAGATCAGGCTGCATACGGTTTAATACCGATTTTACAGACACATGAAACCATGCATAATATAAAAAGGGATGACGCGCCTGAGGGCCAATAATTACAGGTGTAATGTTATCCGAAAAAATAAATTCCTCATCGTAAGGACGATCGAACAAAAAAACAAAATGCACGTCGGGATTATTTTGAGTAATTCGTTTTAATGTTTGATAACTGAACCACCCAATACCATCTAATTTATTTTGAATTAATAAACGAGTATTAACGACTATTTGCAATTGTTTAATTTTACTGCAAAATAAGACAAATTGAAGGGATTAGAAAAAAGATTTGTCGAGTTTTATAAACATAAAGTTCACGCAGATTTCGCAGATAAACGCAGATTTCTTTAATATGCTGTTACATCGAGCTTGTCGAGATGTGATAAGTGTTCTCGACAAGCTCGATGTGACGTATACTTATGATTTTAATAAAATTTTATATATTTATAAGTACCAATTTCATGAATTATGCAATCTAAAGCAACTACACCGGAAGATTACATCGCTGAATTACCAAGCGACAGAGCGGAAGCCATTAAAAAAATAAGAACCGCTTTTAAAAAAAATATCCCAAAAGGCTTTGAGGAATCGATCGGCTATGGCATGATCGGTTATGCAGTACCGCATAAATTATACCCTAATGGCTACCATTGCGATCCTAAATTACCCTTGCCATTTGCGGGTTTTGCCTCTCAAAAAAACTTTATTGCGGTATACCACATGGGTATTTACGCTGATCCAAAATTGTTAAAATGGTTTGTAGGCGAATATCCCAAACATTGCAAAACTAAATTAGATATGGGAAAAAGCTGCATCCGCTTTAAAAAAATGGATGACATTCCTTATGATTTAATTGCCGAATTAATGCAAAAAATGACCGTGAAAGATTGGGTGGATCTATATGAAGCGAATTTAAAAACTAGTCGAAAGAAATAACTACACCAACACCAATGGAATAGAAATTTTATGACGAACACTTTCTACAGTTGTACCGAATAGTAGGTCTTTCAATGTTTTATGTCCGTGAGTTCCCATTACTAACAGATCACAATCTTTTACCAATTCAGGGATTACGGTTTGCGGCCTGCCATAACCTAACAAACTTTCGCACTGATAACCCTGATCCATTAATTGTTTTTTATAAGCCTCTAAGTTTTTGTTATCCTCACGACTTTCTTCATCATTGGTATCAGCACCATACATCACCGCGTTGGTACTTTCTAAAATATGGATCAATCGGTAATTAGCCTGTGTTCCGCCCAACTGTAAAGCTTTGTTAATGGCCTTGTTATCACTCGCGGAAAAATCAACCGTAATAGCAATGGTTGAATAAGGTTTCGGCGTTTCAAAACTAATTTTTTGAAGCTCACCATGAAAATGATAGGTTTTATCTTTTTTAGATTTAGACAACATAGGTTCAAAAATAATGTAAAACAACACTCCCAAACAAAACAACATAAAAGGTACAACAGTAATCCAAATAATAAAAGCATAATTAGATTCCGACAACCAATTAGTTACTTTTTGAAACAACATTTGACAATTCAAAAATACGATCACCGATACAGAAATCCACGAAGCAATTTTTTGCCATAATGGAATCACAAACTCTCCCATTTTCTTTTTATCGCTCACAAAATGAATTAATGGGATAATTGCAAAGCCTAATTGCAAACTTAAGATCACCTGACTCAATACTAACAGATCACCGGTTTTATCTTCGCCTAAAAAATAAATGGTTAAAAATGCAGGAACAATAGCAATCAAACGTGTTAGTAATCGTCTGATCCAAGGCTGTAAACGTAGGTTCAAATAACCTTCCATGATGACTTGTCCGGCCAAAGTACCTGTTACAGTAGAACTTTGCCCCGCTGCTATTAAAGCAACAGCAAATAACAAAGGAGCTAAGGTACTCCCTAACATTGGTGCCATCATTTTATGCGCATCTTGTATTTCCGTCACTTCAACTCCGGTATTAAAAAAAGTAGTGGCCGCAATAATTAAAATAGCCGCATTGACAAACAAAGCTAAATTCAGGGCTACGGCACTATCAATGATATTAAAACGAATGGCTTTTTTTATTTCTGTTGGAGTACGTTCAAATTGTCGGGTTTGCACTAAAGAAGAATGCAGATACAAATTATGGGGCATCACTGTTGCGCCAATGATACCAATAGCAATGTACAAGGCGTTTTCATCAGCAATTCCCGGAATTAAACCTTTGGATATTTCTACCACATCAGGTTTGGCAATTATTAATTGTATAAAAAAAGAAACACCAATTATTGCTACTAAAGAAATAATAAAGGCTTCTAATTTTTTGATCCCTGCATTTAATAAGAATAATAAAACAAAACTATCCAACACGGTAATGCAAACACCACCTAATAAAGAAATAGAAGGAAATAGTAAATGAATACCGATAGCCATACCAACCACTTCGGCCAGATCACAAGCAGCAATAGCAATTTCAGCTAAGATGTATAAAAAGAAATTAACGAATTTAGAATAATGACTTTTAGAAGCCTGAGCCAGATCTTTACCGGCAACAACGCCTAAACGCACACAATGACTTTGAAGTAATAAAGCAATTAAATTACTCATTACCAGCACCCAAATTAAACTGTATCCGTATTTACTTCCACCTTCTATATCCGTTGCCCAATTGCCCGGATCCATATAACCTACACTGATCATATAAGCCGGACCAATGAACGCAAACAATTTTCGCCAACCGATCTTGGAACTCGTGTGAACAGACGAGTGAACTTCTTCTAATGATTTTTGCGATTTATTTTCCATTTGTTGGGTATACTAAAATTGATGATGCCACTTGTTCACTTAAAAATTCGTGGCGTTTTTTATTGATCTTGATCTTAAAAGAAGAATCATATTCATTAATTGATTCTACTTCGATCGTATTTCCTAAATTCAAATCAAGGGTTGTGAGGTATTGCAAAAATTTAGCTTCATGATTTACAACACCACAAAATATATAAGTTTGTTTTTTAGTAATGGTACTTAAAGGATAAGAATTCACAGAACGCATTTTCCCTTCTTTGTCAGGAATGGCATCTCCATGCGGATCAAATTTTGGATTTCCCAAAAAATCATCCAATTTATTCACTAAAGCTTCGCTATTAATATGTTCCAATTGCTCAGCAATTTCATGCACTTCATCCCACCTAAAGTTTAATTTTTTCACCAGAAACACTTCCCATAAACGGTGTTTACGGATCACATCTAAAGCAATTTTCTTACCCTTAGCCGTTAATAAAACGCCGTGGTATTTTTTATAGGTAAGAATTTTTTTATCAGCCAAACGTTTGATCATATCCGTAACCGTTGCCGGCTGCATCGATAAACGAATGGCTATATCATTAGTAGAAACCGCGCCAGATTTACCCATTTCCTCCAACTTAAAAATAGCTTTAATATAGTTTTCTTCTGTAAAGGAAGTTTCCATGATACAAAATTAATAATTTTATTAATCTAAACAAATTTTTAGACTAATCTAAATTTTATAGAAGCTAAAAAAATAAGCTGTGGATCTACCACAGCTTAAATATTATTTTATAAAGTGAATTATTTTCTCAATTCGAAATTTTGACCTAAATATACTTTTCGTACCATTTCGTCATTTGCCAGATCTTCGGCTGAACCCGATTTGATAACCTCTCCGGAATATAACAAATAAGTTCTATCTGTAATGTTTAATGTTTCGTGTACGTTATGATCGGTAATTAAGATGCCAATATTTTTGTCTTTTAATTTTCGTACCACGCTTTGAATATCTTCAACAGCAATAGGATCCACGCCTGCAAAAGGTTCATCCAATAAAATAAATTTAGGATCAGTAGCTAACGCGCGGGCAATTTCTGTTCTACGTCTTTCTCCACCTGATAATTGATCGCCTAAGTTTTTACGTACATGATGCAAGGCAAATTCATCTAATAAACTTTCAACTTTTTTTGCTTGTTCCCCTTTAGTCAATTTGGTCATTTCTAAAACCGCGCGCAAATTATCTTCAATACTTAATTTCCTAAACACAGACGCTTCTTGTGGCAAATAACCAACGCCAAGTTGTGCACGTCGGTACATAGGTTCGTTGGTAATATCCTTATCATCCAAAAATATTTTTCCTGAATTGGGTTTTACCATCCCCACGATCATATAAAAAGACGTCGTTTTACCGGCACCATTAGGTCCCAATAAACCAACAATTTCACCTTGTTGCACCTGTACGCTTACGTTGTTTGCAACGGTTCGGTTTTTATATTTCTTAACTAAATTTTCTGAACGTAAAATCATTTTATTCATCTAAATCTTTCAAAGATACTTAAAGATAAGCCATACATTATGATAAAAAATGTGAATGAGCTAAAAGGCCAGTTGAAAACCAAATTTCACTCCAAAATTATCAATAGCTTTAGGTCTTAAGTAGGTTGAACGCCAAAGTGCATCTATTCTAAAAACTTTAAAAATATTTTCAATACCGGCTGTAACTTCAACATAAGGTTCATTTCCTAAAGCGCTTAAGGTTGTTGGGAAAATCAATGTTTTTCTATTCTTTTCATTCACGCTGCCCCAAAGTGCTTTACAAGTAACCACTTCGCGCCATTTTAATTTTTTGATCAAAGGGATTTTATTGAATAACAAACCTTCAAAATGATGAAACAGCCCCACGGAAGCGTATTGATCGCTCGCAAATTCATAGTATTTCATCATATTGAATGCCATATAATCGTATACATACGTTTCGTTACCTCCGTGTAATTCCATTAATGGATATGGAACCGCTCCATATATTTTTCCAACTTCTGCTGTATAATCGGTATAACCCAGTAAAGAAATTAAACGGATACGATCACTGATATTTAATACCACCTTTTGATAATCATACTCACCTCTAAAAGCGTTTTGAAGAGATTTGGCGTAATTGACCTGAAACACTGGCCATTTAGTTCCTAAACTAATTCTTGAAAAATCGCCACTGATGAATTTTTCTTTATGAGCAAAACGCACATTGATACGTGCTTCTGTATTCTTTATGTTTTCTTTGATCGCAATACTTCCATCTTTACGATAATAGGTGTAACTACCCTCAATTAAAGGCGTGATCGTTCTTCCTGCCAAAGTTATTTTAGAAGTTAAGCCTTCTACCCACTCTCTTTCATACCATCCAAAAGTTTGATCTACACGGGTTAAATTGGTCAATGGACTTGTTCTGAATAATGATGCGAAAATATTATCCTGAGAAAATCCATTTTGACTCTGACCTAAAATCTCATAATCACTTTTATAGGTCATTCCTACCAGTTGCCGATGCGGCTTCTTACTAATAAAACTTTTGAAACCTATACTGTATTTGAATTTTTCATCTTTAAAACCATAAGCTACATAACCTTGCAATTCATACCAACGACTAAATTTACTACTGGTTCGGCCACCAAATCTCACGCGTGGTCCCTCTACTCTATTATAACTAACTAAATTATAATACGGCCCAATTTCAAAATTATTAACTAGTTTATATCCCGAAACAAACAAAGTGAAAATATCTACCCAGGTTCTATACACAGGCAATGTTTTAATGGTATCTATCATGTGATAGATCTTTTTCTCTCTCACCGACAAACTATCATGCCTGTTAGCATCCCAAAAGGCATCTGTTTTTTTGGAAGCAGAATCTTCCACGACTATTTTATCTCCAAAGTCATAAAACTTAGTATCCTTTGGTTGATTAACAATAATGTTTTTATAAGAAGTTGTTTTTCTACCATATACACCAACCTGATTTTTATTCATTGCAAAATCAATAATTAGTCTGTCTTTACTTAACATCCAGGTACTATCTACCTGAGAAAATTCCTGAATGATATTAGCTGCGTTAATGAAATTAATATTGGCATCTTTTGGGATACTCATCTCTAAACGCTTTACAGCCCATGTGGTATCTGATATCCACATATTGCCGCTAAAACATAATTCTTGCGGACGTTTAGATTTAAAACGGATTTGATAACAACGGGTATTGCCAATAAACAAACTATCTTCTAAGTAATATTTATAGTAGAAGAATCCATTATCAGAGATAGGGCTCACAAAATCTTTTCCAAATACTAAAATATGATTATCATAAATATTAATATTCTGATACATATCACCCATCACAGAAGTAATACTGGTGTTTTCAATACCTGTAATTTTACTAGCCTTAATGACTTCTTTTTTCAAACTTGGATTACTTCTATAGTACAGATCCGATAACGATTCGGTAATAAAAATGGGTAGCGAAGGTTTTTCGCCGGAATTAAGACTATCTACATTATCAAATACAAACTTGATGGGTTTAAATACTTTTCTCTCTCGCATTTCTTTTGGAATGCGATTTAGATCAAACTCTACTTTATTATAAGATTCGTACTGATAAGCCCCTAATTTGCGACGATTATTAAACTCTTTATTGGCAATTACATTTCTGATGATACGATGAGCAGGATTTTCGCCGGCCTTTACAACAACCTCTAATAAGTTAATACCTTCCAGCACCATGGGCATGTTTACCTCTTGATTGACACCGGGCTTTAAAGGACGAGTTAGTTTTTTGTAACTTACATATGAGGACACTAAAGAATCACCTAATTTGGTTGTTTTAATAGAAAAATTTCCGTCAAAATCTGTGGTGGCTCCAATGGTGGTACCCTGTATGATAACCGGAACGAAAGGCAAAGGTTCTTTGGTTTCAGAATCAAACACTTTTCCGGTAATAGTATAACTTTGAGCATAGGAAAATGCTGATAAAAAAAGCAGTGGAAAAATGAAATATAAAAAGTACTTTTTTATCATCGGAAAAATAACTCTTAAATGTAACAATAAGTGATAAATACTTCAAGTTTATTTTACAAAAATTCCTATACTTGAATTGTTATAAAAATGTCGAAATACGATGCCGTCATAATTGGAAGCGGGCTTGGTGGCCTTTGTTCAGCTTATATATTAGCTAAGGAAGGCATGCGAGTTTGTGTTTTGGAAAAAAACCGACAAATTGGAGGCTCTCTTCAAATTTTTAGTCGCGATAAAACCATTTTTGATACAGGCGTTCATTATATAGGTGGCTTAAGCGAAGGCCAAAACCTGAACGCTTACTTTAAGTATTTTAATTTATTGGAAGACCTTAAATTACAACGACTGGATGAAAATGGATATGATATCATTTCTTTTAAAGGTGATGAACAGCTATATCCTCATGCCCAAGGCTACAATAATTTTGTAGAGCAATTAGCAAAGATCTTTCCGCAGGAGCGAAAATCACTTGAAAACTATGTTCAGAAAATACGAGAAGTATGTGATGCTTTTCCGATGTATAATTTATCTAGTAAATCAAAAGATCATCTCAATCCCTGGTATTTAGAAACAGATGCAAAAACAGCTATCGAATCTATGTTTACCGACAAAAAGCTACAACAAGTTATTGCCGGCAGTAATATATTATATGCCGGTGTTCCGGGTAAAACACCATTTTTTGTTCATGCTTTAGTGGTCAATTCGTACATTGAAAGTTCCTACAGATGCATTGATGGCAGTTCGCAAATAGCAAAGATCATGAGCCAAAATATTAAAAAAATGGGAGGTGATGTGTTTAATTATAGCGAAGCTGTTAAATTTCATTTTAATAATAGTGAGATAGAATCTGTGGAATTAAGTAATGGCGAACGCATTGAGGGGAAACTGTTTATTTCAGGAATTGATTTGAGTAAAACAGTAGATATGGTAGAGGGTCCGCAATTAAGAGGTGCTTATAAAAACCGAATTAAAAATCTGGAAAACACGATCTCTTCTTTTTTAGTAAATGTGGTTTTAAAACCAGAATCATTTCCACATTTAAATCATAACCTCTATCATTTTGATGCTCCCGATGTTTGGAGCGGACCAAGCTACACAAGCAAATCCTGGCCGGAGAATATTGGTGTATTTGGAACAACGAGTTCTAAACATCCAAATTATACGGAAAATTTTACAGCCATGGCTTATATGCGATTTGAGGAATGTGAAAAATGGTCGCATACCAAAAACATCATACCAAATCAAAATAATTATAGAGGAGATGATTATGAGGCTTTTAAAATTGAAAAGGCAGAAAAAATTTTTAATGTACTTGAAGAACGATTACCTGGCATTAGATCAAAAATACACACCTACAGTTGCGCCACTCCTTTAACCTATCGCGATTATATTGGATCCACGGATGGCACTTTATATGGTGTGTTAAAAGATTATAAAGATCCACAAAAAACATTTATCACTGCAAAAACAAAAATCAACAATCTGTTTTTAACAGGACAAAACTTAAATTTGCATGGTGTAATGGGAGTAACATTAAGTGCTGCGATAACTTGCAGTGATATATTAGGCCACCCATATTTAATTAATAAAATTAAGAAAGGAAATTAAAGTGCTATCACAACAAAAAAGAACAACTCTCAATAAATTAGAACATCAACTTATAACTCATAACTTATAATTAATCTCATGTTATCTATAATTCCAAACGAAACTCCGGTTCCACAATTACATCAATATTTATTAGGCGCTGTTGGCCCTCGTCCTATTTGTTTTGCAAGCACTGTTGATGCACAAGGCAATCATAATTTAGCACCGTTTAGTTTCTTTAATGTATTTTCTGCAAAACCTCCTATTGCTATTTTTTCGCCTAACTTAAGCGGCAAAACAGGTAATGCAAAAGACACGCACTTGAATTTGAAAGAAGTGCCTGAATGTGTGATCAATATTGTGAATTACAATATGGTGCATCAAATGAGTTTGGCAAGTAGTCCATATCCAAAAGGGATTAGTGAGTTTGAAAAAGCAGGATTTACAGCTATTGCTTCTGACATAGTAAAACCAATGCGTGTGAAAGAAAGCCCGGTACAAATGGAATGTAAAGTGTTTGAAGTAAAAGAAATTGGGAATTGTAATTTAGTGATGTGTGAAATTGTAAAAATCCATATTGATGAAACAATATTAGGTGCTAATGGATTAATTGATCAACAAAAAATAGATCTGGTTGCGCGTATGGGTGGTAATTGGTATTGCCGTGCTCATGGCGATGCTTTATTTGAAATTGAAAAACCAATTACCACTATTGGCATTGGCGTTGATACCATTCCTGTAAATATTAGAAACAGTGAAGTACTTACAGGAAATAATTTAGGACAATTAGGTAATATAGAAGTATTACCAACACCGGAAGAAATAACAAAATACAATACAGAGCATAAAACAAGTTTTGCCAATGAAACTGAAAAACACCTTTATGCTAAAGCATTATTAAACTTAAATCAGGTAAAAGAAGCCTGGTGTGTATTGTTAGCATAAACTGATTTATATTAGTTTTTAAAATGACCAATGTTTTAATTTATATTTTTTGTTTCTAATATCTTTGCTGTACAACCAAAACTAAGCAAAATGGAAAAGCACGATTTATTACACGAATTTCCTGAAATGAAGGAAAAAATTCATGAGTTAAAAACATCAGATACTACTTTTAAAAAATTATTTGATGAGTATCATGATGTTGACCATGAAATTCATAGTTATGAAAGTGGGGCTACAGCTACTACCGATGAGCATCTGAACGAATTAAGAATGAAACGCGTTAATTTAAAAGATACTCTTTACTCCTATTTAAAAAATTAAAAAAATCTATTATTTAATGCCCACAATTGTTTTCAGTTGTGGGCATTTTATTTTAATTTAAGGCCTACTTAAAAGTAAAGCTAAATGAAACCTATCAAATTCTCTACTCACATTGATAAACTAAGTTATTTAAATACTTTTTATCTGGAGATCTCTGCTGATGTGGTAAAGAAAATTGGCGGTATTGGCAAACAACGTTTGATCTGTGAAGTAAATAAAGCGATTAAATTTCAATGTGGATTAATGTCGTTAAGCGAAGGCAGAGCTTACATTTCCATTAATAGTAAACGCATGAAAGAATTGGGTGTTGGAAAGGGTGATACTGTAAATGTTATTCTAACCGAAGACCATAGTGAATATGGCGTGGATGTGCCGGAAGAATTAATTGAACTATTTAAACAAGACCCCGAGGGTAAACGCCGTTTTGATCTGTTAAAACCAGGCATGCAACGTTATATTTTAAATTACGTGAACACTGTAAAAAGCGTGCAGCTAAGAGTTGAAAGAGCCTTTTTACTTATTTCTAACCTAAAAAGGTTACCGGAAGGAAAAGAAACTTTCAGAGAGATGCTTGGTAAGGAATAAAAAAAGGGAGAACAAATTCTCCCTAAATTACAACTAGATAATGAGTGTAAACTAATTCTCTACCGGTAAGTAGCTGTATTTTTTACCATACTCCATCATTTGTTTCATAAAGCTTTTAGGATATTCCACTTTTACATTCATAATCTTTCCTTCCTTCATCACAGGAGTTAATTTAGGCTGAATAAACCCTTGGTATGGAGCCATACCTAATTTCTTGTAACGCTCCAATACTTCAGTATGCAAAGCTAAGTCTACTTTTACACCATAATTTTCGATCAGGTCTTTTCCTGCTTGATAATCTCCTTGAGATTTAATACGTTGAATTTCCTTTAATAATTCACCAAACAATACACGTAATTTAAGATAATCATTTACCACAAAATATGTTTTTCCATTCTCTACTTTTTTCTCAATAACGTTTTCAGCCTTACCTTTTTCGTAAGCCCATTTCGCTACCATTTGACGGTTACGCATGTGCGCTTCTTCAATGTTATCGCCTAATTTTAAGCGTGACAATTGCACCATTAAACCTTTAGTAATGTATTCATCATAAGAAGCTTTACCGTAATCCAAAGAAGGCATTACGCCTAATTCCACCAACTTATTATCCATCAAATAATATAAAGCCACTAAATCAGCTCTTCCTTCTTCTAAAGCCGACGCATAATTTTTTAAAGTTTCATGCGGTTGTCCAATACCTTCTTCAATTTGTCCACTCGCATGACCAATCACTTCGTGCATGTCCGTATGTAATTTATCAGCTAAACCGGCATAGTTCAATACATTTTTTCGAATCACATCATTATAATAAAACTCATTCACTACACTTCCACCGGCAGCCTGATCATACGCTTCTACAATGTTTCCTAAATTCACCGATTTAGAGCCATGTGTTTCACGGATCCACTCATTGTTTGGTAAGTTAATTCCAATAGGTGTGCTTGGAGCCGCATCACCGCTTTCCATTACCGCATTAATAACTTTAGCCGAAATACCTTTAACATTTTTCTTTTTATGCTGAGGCAATAAGGTTGAATTGTCTTCGAACCATTGTGCGTTAGCACCGATCATTGCAATACGTTTAGACGCTTCAAAATCTTTAACAGATACAACGGATTCAAAAGAACCTTTTTTTCCTAATGGATCTTCATATACTTCAATGAAACCATTTACCACATCAATGGCACTTTGTGTATCTTTTACCCAAGCAATATTATATTCATCAAAATCTTTTAAAGAACCTGACTTATAGAATACGACTAATTTTTCTAAAGCTAATTTTTGTTCAGGGTTCTCTGCTACAGTAATTGCTTTCTCTAACCAATACACCATTTTTTCAATTGCTTGAGTGTACATGCCACCAACTTTCCACACTTTCTCAACGATCACACCATTCTCTTTAACCAGCTTACTGTTTAAGCCAAGCATTACCGGTGTTTTAGAATTTTTGTCCGTAAGTTTTTCATAAAAAGCTATGGCTTCTTCCTGATTTACTCCTTCATAAAAATTAACTGCTGAACTAGTGATAAGATCTTTACCGGCATCTAAACTCACTTTTTTGGCGGCTATGTTTGGATCAAAAATAATTTGTGTTAAACGCGCAATAAACGCTTCTTTAGTTTCACCTTGTTTAAGTGGCAATACTTTAGCATCAAAAGCCTTCACCTGATTAACAAAAAAAGCTTGCGAAAATTCGGGCATGATCTTATCGCTGCTATAATGATGATGAATACCATTACTAAACCAAACGCGTTTGGTATACACTAAAAAGTTTTTATAATCTTTCGAATTAACATCACCTTTATAGTTAGATATTATAGTTTCTAATACTTTACGGATCGTTAAATTGTATTTATAATTTTGATCCCAGTTAATATCTCTGCCACATAAAGCTGCTTCAGATAAATAATATAATAATTCTTTTTGTTGTAATGATAATTGGTCAAATCCCGGAATCTCATATCTCAAGATCCTTAAGTCTGAGAATTGCTCAGTAACGTATTGAAACGCTTTTTCGGATTTTGCTTTAGCAGCTTGTTTTTGTGCCATAGCATTATTAGAATGTACTGATAACAATAAAGTTACAGCCATTGGCAATATTAAATGTTTTGTGGTCATGTTTTAAAAATTAGTACACAAGGTTAGTATTTTTTAAAGGCTTTTCCAAGACTTTTGACCCATTTGTTTTTTGGTTATATTTGTGAGAAGTGTTTAAAAGATCATACATAATTATAGCTCTGCTCTTAATGGTCATGGCAGGTAAAAGCCAAAACATCAAGAGGGATTTATTGCAAGCCAATTCTTTGTTGTACAAACAATCAGTATACGTTTATGGTTACGAAACACAAAAGAACAACTTAGTATTTAAATGTTTTTCGTACAGTAGCAACCTTCAGATAAAAGACAGCGCAGAATTCAATTTAGGGAAACATGCTCCATCTGATTTTTTAGAAATTAGTGCGGATACTTTACATGAAGTCCTTAATTTTTATTTTCAAATATCTGATCAAAAAAATGTAGTCACCTTATTACGTTTAAATAAACAATTAGAAAAAATTTGTTCTACCGAAAATTATGATGCCAATCACATCAATTCGATAAGCGCCTTTGATGATGAGACCTATAGCTTTAAAGAAGATCTGTACATCATTAAAACAAATCAAACAGACACCGCAGGAAAACAATTCTATTTATCTAAATACCATGTTCAAAATATGGCCAAACCATTTGAATATGATTTTAAATGGCAATTTGCTTTTGAAAAAAAACACATCCATCGCGCTTCCATTGTTTATGCCGATTCGAACTATGTAATGATTTACGCCCATGTATTTGATGGTATTAAAAAAGGACAATGGATCTTAAGAATTAACGCTAACACCGGAGAACTGATCAAAGGCACAAAGTTAAATCCTAAGGGAGATGATCGACTATTCCTAATGTCTAATATGATCTATACTAAAAAAACGGATGGCATTGATGTGATAGGAAGTATCTACACACCCGACATGATCGATTTTAAAGACAAAAAATCAAACTTTGTAAACCTTTCAAAACAAAATAAACTATTTCTTGTATGTATTGATAACAAAGGTGAAATTACCAGCAGAGCAGAGAAATTAGTTGCCTTACCCATTCAAACTAATACGGGTAAGTTACTAATGTCTTACCATGTTAAGATCAGAGAATTCAAAAAAACAAGCCTAACTGATTTTGACGTATGGACTGATCTATATGAGCGAACTGAACCAAATATTTTAAGCTATTACAGTTCCTGGCACTTTAATATTAAACCGGATGATGTGGATTACGCCATAACTCCTTCCAAATTTTTAGTGTCTACTAAAACTGTTCCAAAATTGATCAGTAGCGAAAAAGGTAATACGTATGGAAAATTCATCATGAACGACATTGGTGATTATGATAAATTCAAATACAAAAAACTTTTAAATTCTGTTGTCATAAAAACAGATAACAACGATGTCCCGGATCCTTATTATATTCTTAAAAAAGTAACACTGAGCAATGTTACCAAAAACTATTATTATGTATTTGTAGGCAAAAAAGGCTTAGAAAGTAAAGAGTTCCTTAAATCAGAACAGGGACAAAAAGCAAATCTGTATTTTCTAAAAGGCTTAAATTATATAAGCTTTACCACCAATTCAGCTAATTCAGAGTTTGAACTAAAACTCAATGCACTCTAATCAAACTGTATAATATTGACTTGTTTTACCGTTTTCATGTCTTCCGGTATCACCGACAAAATGCTTTGCTTTAAAACATCCACTAATCTTGCTTTAATAAACTCACGGTGTGTGATCACACTGATCTCTCTCACCGGAACCGGCTGCTTAAATACTTTTAGCTTCTTTCTCTGACCGAGATTAAAATTTAACGTTGACAATTCGGGAACAATGGTTATTCCAAAATTAGTATCTACCATATTTCTCAATGTTTCAATACTTCCTGCTGCGTAATGAAAATGCTCTTCATGTTCGTGTTTCTTTTTTAATTCACAAAAATTCAATATCTGCGAACGCATGCAGTGCCCTTCTTCCAATAACCACAAACGGTCTACATCAATATCTTTAGGTAGCACATACTTTTTATCAAACCCTTTTTCTTGATTATTTACATACAGAAAATATTTTTCGTAAAACAATACTTGTTCATTAATAGAACTATCATTTAAAGGAGTCGCGAGAATACCCGCATCCAATTCGCCGGTTTTTAATTTTTGTATAATAACATCCGTGGTGTATTCATGCAGATTCAATTTTATTAATGGATATGATTTAACGAATTGTTTCAAAAATAGTGGTAACAAATAAGGCGCTAACGTAGGAATGATGCCTATCTTCAATTCGCCGCTGATAATTCCTTTTTCTTCTTGAATCAGATCTTTTAATTGTTTTGACTCTGAAATGACTTTACGAGCCTGAGCAATTACCTTCTCTCCTATTTCAGTGGTTTTAACCGGCTGTTTACTTCTGTCAAATATCTTCACATTCAATTCTTCTTCGAGTTTTTTGATCATCATACTTAAGGTAGCCTGTGTTACAAAACAGGTTTCGGCTGCTTTTACAAAATTCTTAAGCTTATCAACGGCTATAATGTATTCTAATTGCTGCAAATTCATAATATAGATTTTATCTATACAAATATAAATAATATCAGTTTGATTGATAAATAATAATATTACAAATTTGTATCGTAACTTAAACCTAAATAAAATGAACATTAAAACCCTAATAGGGCTGTATCAAAGAATAAAAAATAGGGATATATAGTTCTTCTTTAAATAAATAATGGCGTTCTAATTTTAAAACCAATTAATTATGGAAAACAACTCAAACAGCGGCGGGAAATGCCCATTTCATTTCGGTAAAAAAAAATCTAATGTAAGTGGTGGTGGTACACAAAACCAGAACTGGTGGCCAAATCAATTAAAGCTAAACACACTTCGTCAGGGATCGACTCTTTCTAACCCATTGGATAAAGAATTTAATTATGCCCATGAATTTAAGAAGTTGGATATGGAATCTCTGAAAAAAGATCTTCATGCGTTAATGACTGACTCACAAGACTGGTGGCCGGCTGATTTTGGACATTACGGTCCGCTTTTTATTCGCATGGCATGGCATAGTGCCGGTACCTATCGTACAGGCGATGGACGTGGTGGTGCTGGCGCGGGTCAGCAACGTTTTGCGCCCTTAAATAGTTGGCCGGATAATGGAAATCTAGACAAAGCAAGAAGGTTATTGTTACCCATTAAATTAAAATATGGACAAAAAATTTCGTGGGCAGATCTAATGATCCTTGCAGGAAATGTTGCCTTAGAATCAATGGGCTTTAAAACCTTTGGTTTTGGCGGCGGTCGTGAAGATGTTTGGGAACCGGAACAAGATGTGTATTGGGGATCAGAAGAAAAATGGCTGGATGACAATCGCTATTCAGGAGACCGAGATCTGGAAAATCCTTTAGCCGCAGTGCAAATGGGATTAATTTATGTAAATCCAGAAGGTCCAAACGGTAAACCCGACCCTATAGCTGCAGCAATAGATATTCGTGAAACCTTTGCACGTATGGCTATGAACGATGAAGAAACCGTAGCGCTTATTGCAGGTGGACATACTTTTGGAAAAACACATGGCGCCGGCGATGCAAGTTTAGTGGGGCCCGAACCGGAAGCAGAAACCATCGAACGTCAAGGCTTAGGATGGTTTAGTAAATTTTTAACAGGTAAAGGAAAGGATGCAATTACAAGTGGTTTAGAAGTTACCTGGACACAAACGCCAACTAAATGGAGCAATCATTTTTTCGAAAATCTATTTAATTACGAATGGGAACTATCAAAAAGCCCTGCCGGAGCGCACCAATGGGTAGCTAAAAATGCGACGGCTACAATTCCTGATGCGTTTGATTCTACAAAAAAACATTTACCTACAATGCTTACCACGGATCTGTCATTGCGATTTGATCCTGCCTATGAAAAAATCTCACGTCATTTTTATCAAAACCCCGACGCATTTGCTGATGCCTTTGCCCGTGCCTGGTTTAAACTAACACATCGTGATATGGGACCTCGTGTCCGATATTTAGGAGCTGACGTGCCGAAAGAAGAATTAATATGGCAAGACCCTATTCCTGCACTTGATCATCAATTAATTAATGAAGCTGATATTACTCAACTAAAAACAAAAATATTAAATTCAGGTTTATCAATTTCACAACTTGTTTCTACTGCCTGGGCTTCAGCATCTACATTTCGTGGTTCGGATAAACGCGGTGGCGCTAATGGGGCAAGAATTGCATTAGCCCCTCAAAAATTTTGGGCGGCAAATAATCCGGCACAATTAGATACTGTTTTAGCAAAACTTAAAACTATTCAAAACGAATTTAATTCGGCACAAAGTGGTAACAAAAAAGTTTCACTAGCTGATTTAATTGTACTAGCCGGTTGTGCCGCTGTTGAGAAAGCTGCTCAAAATGCAGGACATCAAGTTTCCGTTCCTTTTACTGCCGGTCGTATGGACGCTAGTCAAGAACAAACCGACGTAGAGTCTTTTGCTGTTTTAGAACCAATGGCAGATGGTTTCCGTAATTATCAAAAATCAAACTATACTGTATCAACCGAAGAGTTATTATTGGATAAAGCACAATTACTTACTTTAACTGCTCCTGAAATGACTGTGCTAATTGGCGGTTTAAGAGTTTTAAAAACCAATTTCGACCACTCGAACCACGGTGTATTTACTAAGAAGAACGATACTTTAAGCAATGACTTTTTTGTGAACTTGCTTGACATGAATACTGTTTGGAAAGCAAAGGATGAATCTCAATTGGAGTTTGAAGGACGTGATCGAAAAAACAATAATTTACTTTGGACGGCAACACGTGCAGATCTTGTTTTTGGATCAAACTCGGAACTAAGAGCCATTGCCGAAGTGTATGCCAGTTCAGATGCAACGGATAAATTCATCAGAGATTTTATTTCTACTTGGAATAAAGTGATGAACCTCGATCGCTTTGATATTCGCTAAACAATCAAACTAAAAACAATAATATCTGCATATGAAAAGAACAGCAAAAGCCCATTGGCAAGGAACCTTAAAAGAAGGAAAAGGGACATTAACAACTCAAAGCGGAACTTTAAATAACACCAATTATAATTTTAGAATGCGCTTTGAAGATGAAAAAGGCACAAATCCTGAAGAATTATTGGGTGCTGCGCATGCAGGATGTTTTACAATGGCTGTGGGAGCAAAACTTTCTACTATGGGATTAAATCCAAAATCTTTAGATACAGTTGCAACAGTAACATTAGAAGCGGGAACAATTACCGGAGTTCATTTAGTAATTACAGGAAGTGTAGATGGTATGACAGCTAGCGAATTTGAAGCTATTGCAATTGACACTGGAAAAAATTGTATCATCTCAAGAGCATTGAGTATTCCTATTACTACAGAAGCGAAGTTTATTGCTTAAATATTAAAACACAATAAATATAAAAAGCTGGTGATTTCGAGAGGCTCAATCACCAGCTTTTTTTTAATTCAACTCGTAAGTTAAACTTCCGATCTTATCCAATTCGTTCATCAACTCAGTACTCACCGCAATTTTTTGAGATTTAGAAAATAACTTCACGCTCAAATTTTCTGTCAGATCTTCTACAAAAAACTCTACACTGCATTTACCTTGAGATGTGTTGAAAATCGATTCAATGTTGGCGATCAATTCTTCATCAATGGCATTCACATCTAATTTTAATTTCATGGTAGAGAAAATATTTTCTTTGACAGTTTCCAGTAATTCAATTTTCTGAATTTTCAACTCTAAACTACCGGGTTGATTATAACGCTCTTGTACCTTAGCTTTAACGTATACAAATAAAGGGCTCACCATAAATTTACTATACTCCACAAAATCTTTACCAAACAACATCAACTCTACAGAGCCACTGTAGTCTTCGATAATTAATTTCCCAAAAGCATTTCCGGTTTTACTGGTACGATTTTCAAAACCTGTGATCACGCCACCAAACGTTACATCTTTACCTTTAAATGCTTCTAAGCCTGTTTTTAATTGCGCGCAATTAGCATTGCATTTATGATTGATAATTAATTTATATGGATCTAACGGATGTCCTGAAATAAAGAAGCCTACAACTTCTTTTTCACGAGCCAACTCTTCTAATTTACCCCATGGTTCTATCTTTGCAGGCAACTGAGGTTCCGTAATTTCGATCTCATCATCACCCCCAAATAAACTGGCTTGAGATGTATCATTACCCAAACTCATTTGATTACTATACTTGATCATACGATCCGTTAACGTAATGCCATCAATATCAGGTGTAAAAAACATCGCACGGTGTAGGCCTTCAAAACTATCAAAACCACCTGCTAGCGCTAATCCCTCTAATGATTTTTTATTAACGCTCTTACTATCCAAACGTTTTGCCAGATCAAATACCGAAGTGAATTTTCCGTTAGCGTTTCTTTCTTCAATAATATTATTAACCGTATTCTCTCCTACACCTTTGATAGCACCCATTCCAAAACGAATGTCTGTTCCTCCCGGTATTACGGCAAACTTTGCAAAACCTTCATTGATATCCGGCCCTAAAACTTTTACGCCCATTCGTTTACATTCTTCCATTAAAAATGAAATAGAATCTATACTTCCAGCATGATTTAATACAGAAGCCATAAACTCTGATGGATAATGTGCTTTGATGTAAGCTGTTTGAAATGCAACATAAGCATAACACGTTGAGTGAGATTTATTGAAAGCGTAACTCGCAAAAGCTTCCCAATCTTTCCAAACTTTTTCGGCAACAGTGGTATCATGTCCATTTGATTTACAATTATCAATGAACTTCCCTTTCATTTTATCAAGCGTTGCTCTATCCTTTTTTCCCATTGCTTTACGCAGGGTATCGGCATCACCTTTGGTAAAGTTTGCTAACTTTTGAGACAAACGCATTACCTGTTCCTGATAAACAGTAATACCATAGGTTTCACCTAAGTATTCATCCATTCCCTCCAAATCAAACGTTACAGGCTCTCGACCATGTTTACGATTAATATAATTTGGAATGTAAGCTAACGGACCCGGACGATATAAGGCATTCATAGCAATCAAATCATTAAAAGTATCGGGCTTCAGATCCTTTAATGATTTTTGCATACCGGCACTCTCATACTGGAACACACCGTTTGTTTCGCCTCTTTGAAATAATTCGTAAGTTTTTTTATCATCTAATGGTATCGCATCAATGTCAATATCTACACCATGGCCTTGCTTAATATAACGTAATGCATCTTTAATAATCGTCAACGTTCTTAAACCTAAGAAGTCCATTTTTAATAAACCGGCGCTTTCTGCTACCGAGTTATCAAATTGGGTCACCAACATATCACTATCCTTTGCTTTGGTAACAGGCACAAACTTCACCATGTCATCCGGTGTGATGATCACACCACAAGCGTGAATCCCGGTGTTACGTAAACAACCTTCTAATTCGTATGCTTGTTTTAAAACATCTGCTTCCGGTGTTTTTTCTTCGGATAATTTTCGGAAGTTATGTGATTGTTCGATCACCTCACGTTTATCTTTGATCTTATCTAAATATTTTTGATCAATGCCACCCGGTTTTAATAAGGCTTTTAATTTAGCATCTAAACTATCAGGAAACGCTTTTGCTAATCGATCAGCATCTGGCAAAGGTAAATCTAAAACTCTGGAAGTATCTCGGATAGCTGATTTACCACCCATTGTACCGTAAGTGATAATTTGTGCGACCTGATTAAATCCATATTTATTGATAACGTAATCAATTACTTTATCACGGCCTTCATCATCAAAATCAATATCAATATCGGGCATGCTGATACGATCCGGATTTAAGAAACGCTCAAAGAGGAGATCGAACTTGATCGGATCCACATTAGTGATCCATAAACAATAGGCAATAGCAGAACCCGCCGCCGATCCACGACCAGGACCAACAGCCACACCCATCTCACGGGCTTTTAAAATAAAATCGGCCACAATTAAGAAATAACCGGGATAACCCATTCTCTCAATGGTAGCTAACTCAAAACTGATACGTTCTTTAATTTCAGGAGTCATGTCAGGGTAACGTTTATGAGCACCCTGCCATGTTAAATGCGACATGTAAATAAATTGCTCTGCAATCACTCGCATCTCTGCTTTTTGAACTTCAATAGCTTCTTCAGATAATTTTTTCTCTTCCCAACCCTTTTCTTTTAAAGCAACAATACGTTGATGTGAAGCCTGAATCTCTTCTTCATTAGCTGCAATAAAATCCTGAGCAATTTCAAATTTTGGTAATAAGATATCACGACCTAATTTAAACTGCTCGATCTTGTCAACAATTTCATTCGTTGCTTCAATGGCTTCCGGCATATCCGCAAACAAGGCCACCATCTCTTTTGGAGACTTAAAATAGAATTCTTTGTTCTGCAAGCCGTATCTAAAGCCTCGTCCACGACCTACCGGCGTAGCTTTCTTCTCTCCATCTTTCACACACAATAAAATATCATGTGCATCAAATCCATTTTTATCTAAATAGTAGTTACTGTTTGCTGCAAAATATTTTACATTGTACTTAGCGGCAAAACGCAACAACACATCATTCACGTGATTTTCTTCAGGTAGATCATGTCTATTTAGTTCTACATAAAAATCATCACCAAATAATTCCTTATACCATACAAATGCTTCTTCTGCTTGTTCTTCGCCTACATTTAAAATCAATGATGGGATTTCGGCAGATAAAGAACCTGTAGTGGCAATCAATCCGTCTTTGTATTGTAATAATAAATTTTTATCAATACGTGGTACATAATAAGCTCCGTCAATTAATCCTACAGAACTTAACTTAGATATGTTTTGATAGCCTGCTCTGTTTTTAGCTATCAATACTTGCGTGTAGCCATTATCTTGTTTGGTTTTATCTTTATGATCTTTACAAATAAATAATTCGCAACCAATAATACATTTTAATTCATTTTGCAGATCACCTTCTTTTTCGCCTTTAGTAATGGCCGCATTATGATCTTTAACACTTTTATTATGTTTATCAATGGCTTGCCAAAATAAAAAGGCGCCGTACATATTACCATGATCGGTTAATGCAACAGCCGGCATATCATAAAACACAGCTTTCTTTACCAACTCTTTAACATCACTGGTAGATTGAAGAACGGAAAATTGTGTATGATTGTGTAAGTGAGAGAATTTTATTTTTTTATCAGTAACAGAAGTGACAGATGTATCAACCTTTTCTGTTTTAACTTCTACTTTTTGATTTTTTCGTTCTTTCCAGGCTTGCTCATGCTTATATAATTCTGTTAAGTCTGGTGCTTGATACGTAATTGTTTGAAGATCGGTTGCAGGAACTTCTTTTACTTTAGTAATTCCTCTTTTTATAATTTCGAAGAAAACTTTACCCGTTGCTAAAACGTCAAACGCTGCATTATGGGCTTCCGCAAACGTATCATTAAATAATTTAGAATATAATTCCGTTAATGTAGGCCATTTGAATTTACCGCCTCGTCCACCGGGAATAGCACAAAATTCAGTTGTTTCATCATTCTTAGTATCAATGAAAGGTTTAGCCGCTAATATATTTTCTAAACCACAACGTAATAATTCGGCACCAACAATGTTATTATCAAACTCGATATTGTGCCCGCACAAATACGTTGTTTGATTAACAGCGTTAACGAATTTTGCTAAAACAGCTTTCAGATCCTGCCCTTCTTCAATGGCACGCTCGTTTGTAATACCATGTATTTGCACCGCATTAAACGGAATCGTGTAACCTTCGGGTTTAACAATAATAGAATCGCTTTCTATCAAGTTTCCTTGAGCATCGTGTAACTGCCAAGCCACCTGAACCATGCGTGGCCAGTTATCAAAATCAGTTAACGGTGCGCTGTAACTTCGTGGTAAACCTGTTGTTTCGGTATCAAATATTAAGAACATTTTTCTATTTAAGATTTTAGAAATTAAATTTTAGAAGTTTTAAGCGCGTTTTTTATTTCTACTAATTCATTTTTGATATCAATCAGTAATTGTAAATTATCAAGTACTAGAGATGGTTTTGTTTCTGTCACCATACCATTCGAATAACCATGCTTTTGATTAATGACTTTTTCACGTTGCAATAAGATCTCTGTTTTAAATTTTTCAGCATCGTTAATACCAATCATACTCATCATGTTTTGATTATGTGGGCCGCCGCCGCCGGCTGTTTCTATTTTAATTAATGTCAATCCAAAATATCTTAAAATTGGTCCACCAACAAAAGACAGATCCTGTATGTTTTCTACGGGAATAGTTTTTTCAATATGAACGATCATTCCTTTAGAGAATTTCAAATTTTTATTGGTCAATTGGCAAGACAATGTTTTGAAAAATTTAGCACTCAACCATTGCCCTAACCCAAAGATCCAAAATGGAATAATAACCCAACCGATAACGGTAGTGATTAGGGTAAATAATACTACGAAAAATATATAGGTTTTTACTTTAGGATTAAATGTTGCTTCATTTAAAATAATTTCTTCTGTCATCCTCTAAAATTATGAAATTTGTACGGCATTTTCGACACACGTTAATATCAAATAATAACCTTTCATGAATTTATATTAAATTTTATAACACTAAAAATCAACAACTTAAATTAAAAATTAAGCACAAGAGTCAAATACATTAGATTCTTATGTATCTTTATCTTAAGTATATAATTATAAGATCATGATTTACTCTTCAGAATTAATAAAAGGAACGCTTAAAACCATTGTATTAAAGCTATTGGCCGACAATAAAAAAATGTATGGTTATGAGATCACGCAAAAAGTAAAAGAATTGACTTTAGATAAAATTCAAATTACGGAAGGTGCTTTATATCCAACCTTGCATGCTTTAGAAAATGACGGCTTGGTAACAACGGAAACTGAATTTATTGGAAAGCGTGTAAGAAAATATTACACGTTGAGTCCAAGTGGAAAAAACAAGACCAAAGAAAAAGTAAGTGAATTGGCTGACTTTATGGAAACGATGAAATTTTTGTTAGATATAAAAACAAAAACAGCTTAAAGAATGTACCAACTCAGTGATCAGCAAATCGATTTTATTCTCGACGACATTAGTGCACGTGGCGTTGAGATGGAAAGCCTGCAGCAAAACCTATTAGATCATGTTTGCTGTATCATTGAACAAAATCTCGAAGCAAATGGAGACTTCGAGAGCTTCTATCAAAAAACCATTAAAACATTTTACAAAGATGAATTGTGGGAAATTGAAGAAGAAACTCTCCTATTATTAACCTACAAAAACTATTACACTATGAAAAAAGTAATGATTTATAGCGGAATCGCTGCAGCAAGTTCTTTTATTATTGGTTCATTTTTTAAAATCATGCATTGGCCAGGTGCAGCTGCACTGATATTATTAGGGATGGCCATCAGTACACTCGTCTTTCTACCACTCTTATTCCTTTTCAAGAAAAACGAAACAACTGAAACCAGATCAATGGTTGTTCTTGGAGTTGGAGTTACTAACGGAATTATATTTTGTGTATGGAGTTTGTTTAAAGTAATGCATTGGCCGGGGGCAAACATGTTATGGTTTGTAACTATTGGCTTATTCAGCTTGGTATTTATACCGCTCTACTTCTTTAGCGGCATAAAAAATCCGGCTAATAAAATTAATACGATTACCACAACAATTATTCTAATTATTGTGGCGGGAGTATTCTTTTTACAAACAACCCTTAAATCAAGTAGTCAGGTTTATTTAGCTAAAATGTATCATTTAACGCAAAGCGAAGAACTAATTAAACGGTTAGAGCAACTTAAAACTGATACTACTCATAGTAAAGAACTGACAAATCTTTCTAAAGAAATACTTGAAAAATGTAACAGTATAAAAGGCATGATCATTTATGATGAGCTTGGACAAAAAAGCGTTCCTTCTGATTTTGCAGCAAAAAACATCTGGATCACAGAAAGCGGTTTAGGTGACGAATTTAAACCGGGAGGTGAAGGAGAAAAAATGGTTATTGATCTGAAAAACCTTCTTAATCAATACAATAGTCTGGCAGGAAACAAAGCTATTCCTAATAGTACTGATAAACTATTGGAAAACGTTTTGCTTCAACATTCAAATTATAATGTGCTAGAAAATGTAGTCAACATTCAATTATTTGTTTTACTAAACGAAAAATAACAAACACTGCCGGATTTTTAATTAAACAACATTTATTTAATACCGGTTAAATCACCTGTCGTAATTGGCAGGTGATTTTTTATTCCAGCAAACACCTGTCAGGTTTATAGCACTCTGCCTTAAAACTGACAGGTGTTTGTTATCGATCTTTTGTTTGGTTTTTAAAATTTCAATTGTAATTTTATAATATGAAAATAGCCACCTATAATGTAAATAGTGTCAATGCCAGATTACCGGTTCTGTTAAAATGGTTAGAAGAAGACAAACCCGACGTAGTTTGTTTACAGGAATTGAAAGCAATTGATGAGAATTTTCCAATTGCTGCCATTAAAGAGGCAGGATACAATGCATTTTGGAAAGGACAAAAAAGTTGGAACGGCGTTGCCATTCTAACGCGTGGACATGAGATCAAAGAAATTTCAAAAGAACTTCCCGGTGATCCTACAGACGAACAGAGCCGATACATTGAAGCTGAAGTAAATGGTGTTTTAATTTGTTGTTTGTATTTACCAAATGGCAACCCTGCACCAGGACCTAAATACGATTACAAACTCAGTTGGATGGAACGTTTGAACACGCGTGTCAATGAATTAAAAAACTATCATTTACCCGTTGTTATTACCGGCGACTTCAATGTAATACCAACAGAAATAGATGCCTATAAACCCGAGAACTGGGTAAACGATGCTCTTTTTCTGCCTCAAACACGTGAAGCCTTTAATAAATTAAAAGGCGATTATTGGACTGATGTCATTCGCCATAAATTTCCTAATGGCACCATTTATACGTATTGGGATTATTTCCGTGGTGCCTTTAGCCGCAATGCCGGTATACGCATTGACCACTTTTTAGTGAGCCCGCAATTAAAAGATAAGATAGGTATGGTTGGCGTAAACAAAGATGTACGTGGCTGGGAAAAATCCAGCGACCATGCACCGGTTTGGATTGTGTTGAAGGATTAAGTTTCAGCTGCTACACCTGTCAGGTTTTATAAGTGGCTTACTATGAACCTGACAGGTGTTTACTAACAAGAATTACAGGCTCGTCCAGGTAGTCAATCCTTCTTTCGTAAATTTAAAGGATTGAACTCTGCCACCTAAATTTTCTATTGCCTTAGCAACTTTTACTTTTGTAACAGCGGGGCAATAAAAGAACATAAACCCACCGCCACCAGCGCCGGAGATCTTTCCGCCTGTAGCACCGGTTTTAATAGCTGTCTGATACACGTTATCAATTAACTCATTACTGATGGATTGAGCAATTTGTTTTTTATTGGTCCACCCAAAATGAAGGATCTCTCCTATTTTATTGAGATCACTTCGTAATAAACTATCTTTCATTTGTTGCGCCTGCTCTTTTAGATTATGCATGGCATCAACCGATTTTTCATTTTTATCTTTAACGTTTTTTACCTGCTCATTAATAATGGTAGCCGATAAACGTTGTGTGGCCGTAAAATATAATAACAAGTTAAATTCTAACTCATACAAAATTTCATCTTTTAATTGCAGAGGATTAACGATCACTTTATCGTTTGCTAAAAACTCCATAAAGTTGATACCACCAAAAGTAGCCGCATACTGATCTTGCTTACCACCACTCATATTCAGATCTACACGCTCAATTTCGTAAGCTAAATGTGCAATGTCATATTTTCCTAAAGGCAATTTTAACCACTCAACAAAAGCACCTAACAATGAAACAACAATAGTTGACGATGTTCCTAAACCGGAGCCTTGTGGTGCTTCGATGTATGAAGTTAAACGAAATGATAAAGGTTCTAAATTGAATTGCTTTACCAAACGGTTATATACACCAATAAATAATTCAAAAGGATGAACAACTTCTAATTGTTTTTGAGAAGGAACAGACATTGACAGATCTTTGCCATCAATACAAAATTCAATTTGTCCATTATCTAATGGTTCTAAACTAGCGTAAGCATATAGATCAATAGTTGCATTTAAAATGGCACCGCCATAAATGTCGCTGTAAGGAGACACATCAGTACCACCACCGGCTAATCCAATCCTTAAAGGAGCTCTACTTCTAATTATCATTTCAAACCTTTATATAAATCAATTACATTATCCACAAAAATTTTCCAATCATATTTTTGTTTTTCTTTTTTCATTCCTTCTGTAAATGCAAGCATTCGATTATTTGTAAAGTAATCAGTAATTCCATCAGCAATAGCTTTACCGTTTGGTTCTACCACATAACCTGCAATTTTATCAGGAATAATTTCCCCTAAACCACCCACATTAGTTACTAAGGTAGGAATTTCAAAATGAAACGACACTTGTGTTACGCCACTTTGAGTCGCACTTCTGTAGGGCAACGCTACCATATCGGCTGCAGAAAAATATAATTTCACATCTTCGTTAGCAATAAACTTGGCATGCAAAATAACCTGATCCTGTATTTGATATTTTTCAATCAGATCTAGATACGGTTGTTTATCCTCATAAAATTCGCCGGCAATAACCAGTTTAATGTTTTTATCTTTTTTCAATTCATTAAAAGCATCCAGCAACATATCCAGGCCTTTGTATTTTCTGATCAAACCAAAAAACAACACGATCTTATCCTGTTCATTTAAACCTAAAGTTTTACGAGCTTCTGATTTATTTAATTTTTCTCCAAACGACGTATATAATGGGTGCAGTAAATATTTCTTATGAGTTGTGGATGTAAATTTTTCAAGATCAGCCATCACCGCTTTACTCATTGTTACAAAACCATCACAGCCTTTAATAAAGTATTTAGAAAAAGCAACATCACCAATTCGCTTTTCGTGCGGAATGACATTATCCGTAATGGCTAAAACTTTAACTCCACTTTTACGAACCATACGGGCAATGCTTCCTAAAGCCGGGCCCATAAAAGGAATCCAAAAACGAAAGACTATAAAATCGGGTTTTTGTTTTTTAATAAACCGAGCGGTCTTGATCCATGAAAAAGGATTCACTGAATTGATCAGCGTATGAATTGTCAAATTCTTTGGAGCAATACCACTTGTATCAAACTGCGTACTACCCGGAAATAAAAAATTAGGATACTGCAAACTATAGGAAATAATTTCGCATTGATGACCTTGCTCATTAAATGCTTTACAAAACAATTCATCAAACGTAGCTAAACCACCACGTAAAGGATAAGCAGGACCTATGATAAAAATTTTTGCCACTCTACTGTTTTTTACCAACTACTAATTCGATCAGATCTTTTTCTTGCAAATATTTATTCGCCAGATCTTTAATTTCTTTTGGCGTGATCGTTTTCACCGCATCAAAGTACTTATCAAAATAATCATAACCCAGATCAAACTCCCACACCGCTTTAAACTTATCGGCTAAAGAATAAGGTCCGTCTACGCTTCTTAAAAACTGACCCAATACATAATTACGTACAGTTTCCAATTCATCAGCATCAACTTCTTCTTCTCTTAATAATTTGATCTCCTTGTAAATTTCTTTTAAAGTATCTTTCGTCACATCAGTACCAACTTCAGTTGAAATGAAAAAATATCCGCCATGAACTAAAGATGATAAACCACTGCCAATGCCATACGTATAACCTTTATCTTCACGGATATTAGCCATTAAACGGGAGCCAAAATATCCTCCCAAAATAGTATTCAGTACCTGAAACTTAAAGTAGTCCGGATCTTTTTTATTAAATAATACTCGTCCAATTCTAATCGCCGATTGAATGGCATCCGCTTTTTCCACAAAATGTTTTTGCTGTTTGGTTGTATCTAATTCTATTTTTGGAATAACAATAACATCAGCACCACCCCATTTTTCTTTTCCAAAAAACTGATCTAAAGTATCTACCAAATTCTCCGGCAACTTACCCGAAGCAACAATAGTACAGTTTCCTGAATGATAGTAGGATTTATAAAATTCTTTAATTCTATCCAGCGTTAATTTATCAAAATCTTCAGTTTTAACATCAACACCATAAGGGTGTTTCTCGCCAAATAATAATTCCGAAAAGCGACGACGCGCTATGACATTTACTTTTTGAGAATTAACTAAATGCTTTTGTTTTTTATTAGACAAATAAATATCAAACTCATCCTTTGGAAATGTAGGATACTTAATGATTTCTTCAACGTAGTGTAAACTCTTATCTAAGTATTTATTTAAACTATATAAGGCTAAAGAAGAAAAATCCTGACTAACATTGCATTCGAAAAATGATCCAAAAAAATCAATGTTATCTGATAATTCATTAGCCGTATAACTCTTGGTTCCTGTTTCTAATAAGTTATTTGTAGCAGAAGCCAATAAAGGTTGTGTTTGATAATACATCCCCGCTTTAAAAATAAATTCGATCTTAGTTAATTCCTGAGAACCACTATTGATCGTATAAACTTTAATGCCATTTTTTAAAGTAAATGATTCCGCTTTCTGAATATCAATTTTATCAATCGTTTTAAAATCAGGGGCTTGTTTTCTGTTTAAAGTCATGGTTTAAATTTACAGAAAATTTATCAGTTCAAGATTGAAAATTAGGGAAAGTAAATTTGAATTATTTAGGATTATCCAAGAATTGGCACATTGTCTAATTGTCAAATCGACTCATTCTTAAAGAGAATCCTTCATTTTAAGCAATTGATCTTTGATACTTTTTAATTTATCAATAACCTCAACCTTAACATGTTCTGATTCCTTAACACCGCCTTTTAGCTTGTCTTTAGCGCCTTGCAGGGTATAACCTTTTTCTTTTACAAAATGGAAGATCAATTTAAAATTCTCAATATCCTTTTTTGTAAATAAGCGGTTTCCTTTTTTGTTTTTGGATGGCGAAATGATATCGAATTCCTTTTCCCAAAAGCGAATGAGCGATGTGTTTACATCAAACATATCAGCTACTTCTCCTATGGAGTAAAATAATTTTTCGGTTTCTTTTTCTAACAATGCCATTACTCAAATATAATAATGGAAAGCTTATCAGGGTTTAAAGTTTTTCAACAAAAAGGTAGAATGAATTAACAAGAACCAGTATTGAGATATGAGAACTGAGATATGAAATGAAACATATTAACTTGTCTCAATTCTCATATCTAACATCTCAATTCTTCTTCTCGCTCACTACTTCAAAAGGAATATTCAAGGTTTCGCCTGCATTATCAGACAAAGACAGCATATGTTTACCTTTACTTGGGTTTAAGCCTAATTGATGAATATCGGTTGTGGAACCAACCAGAGCTCCGTCCAAATGCCAGAACACAATGTTTGAGGGATTACGATGGGCTACTTCAAAAATTGTTTTTCCTTGCTCACCTGTTAACTCATAAGGAATATAAATAACGGTTCCCGATTTAGGGTAGATCATTTCCATTGATTTTTCAATATCAGGCTCACAACCTGGTTTATATGGTGGCAATGTTTTATAACTAGGATTTTTAGTTTTAAAATAATACTCCTGAACCGGCGGCAACATAAACCAGGAAACAGTTTTCATATCTAATGGAGACACACAGGCATCTGTTACTCTGTATTGTCCGGTAACATCTAAATGAATCGGTTTATGGTAAGTACAGGTAATAGATATGTTACTATGTTTAGGGATCCACTCCTTTTTAGTTTCATCACAATTAACTGAAACTAAACAACCACTTTGCTTACAAACTATTACTTGTTTCACATCATTAACCGGCATCTTAAACCAATTGGACTTTGGCAAGGAACCAAAAATTTCAAATAAAATCGGAGCAGCGGCAGAAATACCTGTCAATCCCGGACGGCCTTCTCCATCAGCATTTCCTACCCATACGCCTACTACATAATTCCCGGATACTCCAATGGCCCACCCATCTCTAAAACCAAAACTGGTGCCTGTTTTCCAGGCAATTTTTTGAGCATTGCCTAATCGTTGCCAACTGGCATCAACATCCGGCCGGCTAACCTCAGCCATGGCTTCAAAAGTTAACCAAATAGAAGACGCAGAAATGATAGGTGAATGATTTTCTTTGATGAGATGCGAAGAATTATGATCTAAAAGATAATGAGGTTTTTCCCAATCATTTTTATGATACGACTTATTTTTATTATAATTATTCAGAACCCTTGCCATACTAGCGTAAGCGGAACACATGTCCCATAATTTTGATTCCCCGCCTCCTAATATTAATGAGAGTCCATAATTATCAGCCGAGCGATTCATGGAGGTTAAACCAATTTGTTTCAATCTATCTAAAAACTTATCAATGGTATATTGTTGCAATAATTTTACTGCCGGAATATTTAAACTCCTTGCCAAGGCTTGTTTGGCAGGCACTGCCCCATCATAAGTAAAATCAAAATTTTGGGGAACATAGCCTGCTATTTGTGTCGGAATATCAGGCACTATCATGTTTGGCATTAGCTGCCCATCATTTAACATAAAGCCATATAAATATGGTTTCAATAAACTTCCGGTACTACGATTGGATGTGATCACGTCCACATCTTCGCCATGTGGTTCTTTATCTTTTAAAGGTGTATTACCAACATACGAAAGCACTTCATTTTTATTGATATCAATCACTAATGCGCAAACATTATGAATATCATTATGTTTTAACTGCGAAGCATGTTTGGTTAGTATATCTAATACTCTGTTTTGCGTTTCTGTATTGATCGTTGTTTTAAAATTATTTTGAGTTTTGTTTTCCGTAACAACTCTATTAAGCAAATGCCTTGATTTATTTGGTAACGGAAAAGGCTTTTGAGGTAATGGTTCTTGAACTGCCAACTGATAATTTTCTTCGGTGATATAGTTTAATTGAAAAATTTTATACAATAATTTATTCCGTTTTTGTTTTAGTTTCTCCTGATTTTTACCGGGATAAATAATAGATGGTGAATTAGGAAGTACCGCTAAAGTAGCGCACTCTGCCCAAGATAAATTAGCCTGACTTCTTCCAAAATAACGCCAGGATGCTGCATCAATACCAACAACGTTAGTTCCAAAAGGTGCATGAGAACTATATAATTTTAAGATCTCAAATTTAGAATAACCAAACTCCAATCTTAACGCAATAATTAATTCAATTAATTTTTCATAATAGGTACGTGCTTTGTTTTTACGCATTAACCTCGCCACTTGCATCGTAATAGTACTACCCCCACTCACTACCTTACCCGCTTTACGATTTTGTTTAATGGCGCGCCAAATTGATGCAGGATTGATGCCAGGATGATAATAAAAATATTCGTCCTCAAACGCTAAAATACATTTTGAGAATTTAGGATTTAAGTTTTCGCTTTCCGGAAAGCGCCACTGGCCGTCTTCTGCAATTTTTGCTGATAATAGATTTCCCGAATCATCATTTAAAATGATGGAATAAGAATCTTTAAATAAAGGGTTGGGAAGACAACATAAAAACCAAATAAACGATCCAATCAATAAGATGAATGCAATGGTTTTCTTTTTATGTTGTTTAATGGAATACAAAAAAGTCGGAATTAAAATCCGACTTAAAGTTAATTATAAATAAAGAGAAATTAATTTAATCCGTGTTCGCGTTTACGTTTAAATAAAGCATCGTCCAAAGTCATGAATTTTAAATAGATCTCAAATCCACCGTTCATATTACTCACTTGTTTATACTTAGAAACATTTAAATCGTATGATAATCCAATGGCATATTTCCCCATATCTACATTTACCTGAGGAATGATCGCATCACCAACTCTATAATAAACGCCAATGTTTAAACCTGTTTCAGTAATAGTTCCGGTAACTTTAGTTCCGTTTTTAAAGCGATAGCGGAAATGAGTTCCCAAAGTAATTTCAGAAGCTGTAGCCTGGCGCAAATAAATTACACTTGGCAATAAAGAAAATTTAGTGCCTTTAAAATCAATTCTGGATTGAATATTACCCACAAAACGCATTGGCAATTGATAAGAAGAACCTGAGCTAAACTGTTGAACTGGTCTATTGATGTGATGAACAGCTGCCCCAATTTTTATACTAAAAATATCATCACGAACCATGTCAACATTAGCAGAAGTGTATTCATAGTTAATTCCGGCACCTGCATCCATATTTAAAAAAGAATTATTGATGAATAATTCGCCGCTGCCAACAGATTGATCAAATTCTTTTCCTGTATACTGATTTTCATAGGTTAAGGCTGAATAGTTTGCTTTGCTTTGGCAAAATCCTGCATACAAGCCACCCGCCAGGCGACTTTTTTTACTTGTTTTAATGATCGCATTTAAATGCATTTGCGCCTGAGTGGTTCCTAATTTGGCAACGCCTGCTTTATCATTAAATACAAATAAACCCAAGCCCATATAAGCTTTATTTTTACGCACTTTTAAAGCAGTACCGTCAACTGAAATTGCCATCGTTTGAAACGCATTTCCCATCGATGCCCATTGGTTTCTGTAATTTGCAACGGCTCTGATATAACCGCCAAACATACCTGCATTGGCAGGATTTAACCATAGGGGCGATTCCTGAATTTGAGAAAAGTGAACATCCTGCGCGAAACCAAAAGAGGAAATAAATAAAATAATAATGAGTAGTTGTTTTTTCATGTCTAAACTTTTTAAACTATTATCTTAATAAGGTAACATTCCCTTTATTTGTTTTTTCCTCGCCTTTTGCATTAGTGTATTTGATGAAATAGGCATACACTCCTGTTTGAGCTGGCGTTCCTTGAAAATTACCATCCCATCCTTTTGTAGGATCAGTTGAACTGAAAACTAATTGCCCCCAACGATTCCACACTTCTATTGATAACGATTTAATATGTCTGATACCTAAAGGAAATAAAATATCATTTTTCCCATCTCCATTTGGTGTAAAGCCACTCGGAAAAACAACATCTGTACTTTTCTCTACATAATGGGCAATAATGTTATCCGGCCCGTTAAGGCTGATCGTTACACTATCACTAGTTGTTGATGGTGACGGTGCATGGTTTTGAAACTCCCAATAATCAAATTCGTAATTAGCTGTATCGATCACTGTTTCTTTAAACGTCATGGTTACTCCACCAAAATAACTTCCTGTCCAGATAAAATTATTTAACCAGATAGAATTTAATTTTACATTCCCTGCTCCCGGAGGATCAACGTTTACAGTAATTTGATACGGCCCCGTTACATTATAACAATCGGTAATAGCAGATTCTATAAAAGAACAACGGCGTTGGATCTTGGCTTGCAAGGTGTCCATATTTTTATTCCATTCTGCCATACTGCCTCCCCATTTAGCAATTTGACGTGGCATTTCGGGAGTTAAAATAGTTTTAAAGTGATTGAAATGATTCATGATACTATCACATTTAAACGCTGTGTTTAATAAGTCAGCATAACGATTAATGTAATACGCTTTAAAAGTAGGATTGGTTAATAATTTTTCTAAAATATCAGGATGCCCTTCATTTGGCCCGGCGTTTTGAAACACATTGGTATAATCGCATGGGCTGGAGTTCATATCGGTTGTAGGTAAACCTGAGAAATTTTCTCCCAGATCGTATACATTATCCATATCCCACATCCAGTAACGCCATTTCTTTTTATCACCTTGGGTCGCGCGCCCTCTCCACCAGGCAGAGTTCCAGTTAATAAAATCAGAATTAACCACATAGGAATTATAAACCATGTAATCCACCAGACTCTTAAAATTGAGTTTGCTCTCTACGTAATTATAATTCGCTTGATTGGTCATAGAATTACCCATCACAAAATTGTATAAGTTTACCCAACCTGTATCGCTCCCATCTCTGATCTGTAAACTTCCCCAATAAGCTAAATTATCAATACTGTCTTTTGGTTGATCATAATAATAATCAGTATAATCTGTTTCAAATGGTTCTCTTATTTCATACAATCCCCAATATTGCCCATTTACAAAAGTGATCACATGTTTATTTCTTCTGCCATCTAATTCAAACCCTTTTCTAAAAGCATAGGTTTGTACAAAAGCATCACGCATATGACAAGAAGGCTTTCCATCATCATTATTGTTTGCATCAGAATAATTATCAGAAGCCGCAGCCTTTAAAATAACATGTTGAAACTCTTTCCGGTTACTATATCCTTGTTTCCAGTTAGTAAAAAACTGATGTTTTAAGGCATTGTTGTAACCGTAATCATCTTTTGTCTCAAAATCAATTCCTCTTTGATCATAAGCCCAGGAATCATTACCATGCTTATTTGACAAACCGTATGTTTCAGTTTTAAATGTATTATTTTCAAAATATTCGAAATGAGTTCGTGGGTTATTTTGCATACCATTCATTAAACTATTTAACGGAGTACCACCACTAATTGAAACTACTCCATATTGAGAATTAATAGTTTCACTTATAAAATAAGTATTCGTTTCTATAAAACTTGGTAATACATTAGGATCGCTACTCACGGAATAAACTCTTAATACAGAAGTTGTAGAAATGGTAAATGGCAATGTATAAGCCGTGGAACCTGTGGTTGGTTCTGATCCGTCTGTAGTATAATACAGAGTAATACTTGCAGAAGGTGTAGCCGATAAAGTAATTGCTTGTGCACTACTGTAAAATCCTGCTCCAGGGCTAATAACAGGAGTGGGAGCATAACCATCAAAAGAAGCTCCTGTATTGGTCGTATTAGGCGTTGGTGTGGTGTAAACTTTCCAAATAGCAGAACCATCCGGTGTTCTGCCGCGAGAATGAGAAGCTTGTGTTTTTTTTAATTGTAAAGAATCAACTACTAAAGAACCATTTGACAGTACGATCCAGTCTCCCTGACATTGAGTTAATTTAAAATTAGTATGAATGTGCCCGGCAGCATCAACAGAACTCCCTTTACCACTACACCAAATTCTTAAAAATCCATTAGCCGGAATACTTGTCCCGGAAGGAAAAGTATATTTTGAAGGATTAGAAGGTTTATCACTTAAGTTCCATCCCGCAAGTGTAACAGCTGACGAACTTGAATTATACAATTCAATCCAATCGGGTGTACTTGAAGTATTATCCGAAAAAGTAGTTCCGCCTGTCAATACAGAATTGGAAACAGAATATTCATTAATTTTAATTTGGGAGAAAGAATTGCTAAAATAAAATAACAGCAACGTTAATAGAGTAACTTGTTTAATCATGGGTTAATGATATTGTAACCATAAATTTACATATTTTAACAGCATAAACCAATATTTACCTTAGAATTACAACTTTAGCTATTTTAGGCCTTAAAACTCTTTAAAAATATATACTGTTTTAGTTTAAGAAGTGGTACCTTTGTGCTTCTTTAAAAATTATGAGTGATTCAATACAACACGAGTGCGGAGTAGCTTTAATTCGCCTATTAAAACCTTTAAGTTTTTACAAAGAGAAATACGGGAGCAGCCGTTATGGGTTACATAAAATGTACCAGTTAATGGATAAAATGATCAACCGTGGACAAGATGGAGCCGGTGTAGCTACAGTGAAATTGGATGTAGAACCAGGAACTGCTTATATTGACCGCTTACGTTCAATTGAAACAAAAGCACCGCAGGATATCTTCTCTCAAATCAATGACCTTTATATTAATGCTAAAATACAGCATCCTGATAAATACAATGATATAGAATGGCAAAAGAAAAACATTCCTTTTATGGGAGAGTTGATCTTAGGTCATTTACGTTATGGCACTTTTGGAAAAAACAGTATTCAAAGTTGTCATCCTTTTCGCAGACAAAACAACTGGATGTCGAGAAACTTACTGGTAGCAGGAAATTTCAACATGACCAATGTTGATGAATTGATCGAGCATTTGATAGAATTAGGCCAGCACCCTACCGAGCGAGCTGATACCGTTACCGTAATGGAAAAAATAGGCCATTTTTTAGATAAAGAAAATGATCGCTTATTTAAAATATTCAAAGAACAAGGATTCAATAATTTTGAGATCTCTCAAAAAATTCAGGCAAACATTGATGTTGCCAATATTTTAATAGAAAGCAGCAAACGTTGGGATGGAGGCTATGTGATGGCCGGTTTAATGGGACATGGCGATGCTTTTGTATTAAGAGATGCAAATGGTATTCGTCCGGCCTATGTGTATAAAGATGATGAAGTGCTGGTTGTAGCAAGCGAAAGACCTGTTATTCAAACTGTGTTCAATACTAGTTATGAGGCGGTAACAGAACTTAAACCCGGGCATGCGGCTATTATTAAAAAAGATGGCAGCTATACCGAACAACAAATTTTGGAACCACTCGAAAGAAAAGCCTGTTCATTTGAACGCATTTACTTTAGTCGCGGAAATGATGCTGATATTTACAAAGAGCGTCAGCAACTAGGAAGGTATTTAGTGCCTCAGGTGCTAAAAGCCATTGATTATGATCTGGAAAATACGGTATTCAGTTATATTCCAAATACTGCCGAAGTAGCTTTTGGCGGTTTGGTAGAAGGTATTGATGATCATGTTAATAAATTAAAAGCTACGGAGATCTTAAAATTAGGGGCAAATGTTTCTGAACCAACCTTAAGCAAAATTTTATCGAATCATCCACGCATTCACAAAGTGATCTTAAAAGATGCGAAACAACGCACTTTTATTACAGATGACGAAAGCCGTGATAGCTTAGTGAATTTAGTATATGATATTACTTACGAAACGGTAAAAAAAGACATCGATACTTTGGTGGTTTTAGACGATAGTATTGTTAGAGGTACTACCTTAAAACAAAGTATTTTACGGATCCTAGATCGTTTACATCCTAAAAAAATTGTCATTATTTCATCAGCACCACAAATTCGTTACCCGGATTGTTATGGCATTGACATGGCCATTTTGGGTAAATTCGTCGCTTTTGATGCAGCCATCTCTTTGATCAAAGAAACAGGTAAAGAATCCTTGCTAAATAATTTATATGAAAAGGCAAAAGCGGAACTTTTAAAACCAAAAGAAGAGCAGATTAATATTGTTAGAGAAGTTTACCGCACTTTTACCAACGAGGAGATCTCTCAAAAAATTGGTGAATTATTAAGGCCTGCTGATTTAAAAGCTGATCTGCAAATCATTTACCAAACCATTGAAGGGCTGCACCAATCTTGTCCACACAACTTGGGCGACTGGTATTTTACCGGCAATTACCCAACTCCAGGAGGAAATAAGGTGGCTAATAAGGCCTTTGTAAACTATATGGAAGGTAAAAACGAAAGAGCATATTAATTTTTCAGGCTTTAAAAATCCAAATATTCAGTTTCATCGTTCAGAGATAGAACTCCGTCTATTTTCTTTTCACAAATCTTAACATTTGGCATATTTATTGCCTTTTAGATACTGTTCCTATTGATTTTTTTATAACTTTGATTTAAAACTTACTGACCATGAAAAAACTATTTACTCTTTTATTTTTTGCCTTAGTAGGCTTAAATAATATAAATGCTGCTACCTTTTCAAGTGTAGCGTCAGGCACATGGAGTGCCCCAGCAACCTGGAACGTTACCGGAGTAGATGTTGATGGTATTCCTGATTCTGATGATGATGTGACGATTAATGGTGGCCATACAGTTACGATGACTTCTAGTTCATATTGGCAAACTTTAAACATTCAAAGCAGCGCCATACTTAATTTTAATGGCCAAATCATGTATGGCTACGGTAATTATACTAATAATGGAGCAGTTTCTGGTACAGTTTACTATAATATCATGGCACCAACCATCTTTAGCAGTAGTAGTACATTTAGTAATGCGGGTAACTGGAATATTTATGGTAACCTAACCATTTCGTCCGGAACAACTATCAACAAAGGAAATTACTTCTATCTTAAAAATTGTACAGTTAATAATTTTGGTAATGTTAAATTGTACGGAGGCTCTTTGCAATTTCATACTTCAACGTCAACATGGGTTAATGAAGCTAACTCTACTCTCAATGTTGCTACTTCTATAACCGGAACCGGTATTTTAATTGCTACCAGTACTGGTAATACAGTATCGTATAGTCCAGGAAGTCAAAGTCTCTCAATTTTCCCAACTACATATTACAACCTCTCGTTATTTGGTGGCTTTTGGAAAGTCGCTTCTGGCGACTTAACGATTTTAAATAATTTTAATTTATCCGGGAGTTACTTCAACCTTAACAACTTTAATATGACCGTTGGTGGGAATTGGGCAAACAATGCCAATTATACTATCCCTAACCAAGGCGTTATTACTTTCGATGGCTCTGGCACACAAACATTATATAGAGCTACTACAAATGAACAAATTGAGAATATGGTACTTAACGGATCCGGTACTGTATTATTAAATAGAAGTTTATTCGTAAACCAAAGTTTAACTATTAATTCAGGGACTTTAGATTTAAATTCATCAAATATTCCTTTATATCTTAAAGGAACCCTTACAAATAACGGTACACTTAATTGTCGTCAGGCTCTGGTTACTTTTAACGGAACATCAGCTCAAACAATCAGTGGTTCATCTAATACTCAATTCTATAATTTAACCTTAAATAATCCTGTAGGTTTAACGATCAACAGTCCACAATCTTTAACAAATGCATTAACAAATACAGGAGGTACTTTCAATTCAAATGGAAACTTTACACTAATCAGTAATTCAACAAATACTGCCAGAATTGCTCCGGTTACGGGAACAGGTTCCTTTATAGGAAACATGATCATTCAAAAATTCATTAGTGCACGCGCCGCTGGTTACCACGATTTAAGTAGCCCGGTTAAAAACACAACTATTATGGATTGGGATGATGAATTGTACATGAGTGGCATTGGTGCAGATGATGGAACTCCCGGTCCTGCCGGCGTTGATGGAAGTGCAGATGGGAATTCAGTATATATCTATGATGAACCAACCGGAAATGTTGCGCCAAATAATGGTTGGACAGCTGTAACCGGATCAGGAACTTCAATTGAATCAGGGAAAGGTTATGAGATTTTTTTAGCAGACGATTTAAACAACTTTAATGCAGCTACTCTTACCTCAGTAGGTGTGCCACAATTTAGCACCAAAACGGTTAATTTAAGTTATACAGCCGGTGCAGGATCTTACGCTGGAGTTAATTTAATTGGTAATCCTTATGCTTCTGCCGTAACATATAGCTCTTGTTCTAAAACTAACGTTACCGGTAATATCCTTTTATTAGATAATTCAGGTAATTATAACGATTATGGAGCTAATCCTATCATTCCTCCTCACCAGGGGTTCTGGATCACAGCTTCAGGATCAGGAGCGTCTATTTCCTTTCTTGAAAACGCTAAATCAACTAGTATAGCAACCTCTTTTTATAGAACAGTACCAAACTATGGTATTAAACTGGTTTTCTCATCTCCTAGCTTACCGTTTTATAATGAGAACACAATTAATTTCGAATCAAACTCTACTTTAGGTTATGATCGTGAATTGGATGCATTATATTTAAAGAGCCCAAACAAAACAGCTCCTGCTATTTATATGTTAACTAATACGGATGCTAAATTAATTACTAATAACATCAGTACTGAAGAAGATGAAGTAACTATTCCTTTAGCGATCTTTACTCCAAAAGAAGGCGTTTATTATATAGAGCCAACTGTGTTAAACACTCATTCTTATAACTATTCCTGGATTGAAAATACAAAAACAGGAAAGAAATTTGAATTAAATTCATCTATTGCCATTGTTGGTGAAGACAATAAAACAAACACTGATTATGTTTTAAGATTAAGCAAAAATTCATCTGAATCAGATGTTAATCAATCTGTGTTTGATAATGATATTATTGTTTTTGGCACTGAAAACGACATCAATTTAAAATCGATCAATACGACTCATTACATTTCTCAAGTGGCTATTTATGATATTTCAGGAAAATTGTTAATGGAACAAAACAATTTAACTGTTGAGTCAGGACAAACTAATAAAATTGATATTTCAAACTTATCAAGCGGGGTTTATATTGTTAATGTAACCGATGTATTAGGTCATATTAAAACACAAAAGATCATTCGTTAAATACTCGAATATTTCATTTAAACAAAAAAGCATCCATTAGTTAATGGATGCTTTTTTGTTTAAATATTATTTACTTTTATAATCTATAATTAGCGCTTATTTCTTTTTTCCGAAAAATACCTTTCGATAATTTGTAGCAAGTGGGTTTTTTGACAAGACAGGTGGAAAAAGAACAAAATGTTTTACATTTTGTTTGCTAAAATATTTTTCATTCACGGAGGTAACTTCAAAGCCAGCATTTTCCAACATACCTACAAAGTCCTCTCCATAAATCCTTAAATGATCATATTGCCCGAAATTCTTTTCTCTTTCCTCTTTACTTGTAATCGATAAATCTTCGTACGTATTCTTTAAATTGTCTTTTTGAGGAACAGTGAATATACAATATCCGCCATTTTTCAGTACTCGATAAACTTCCTTAATTGCACCAATATGGTCAGGAACATGTTCTAAAACATCACAAGCAATAACACAATCAAACGATTCATTTTCAATAATATTCATATTAGAAATATCAATATTATAATCAATATCATCATAAGTATAACCTTCTGCTAAAAAATCGGCTGTCTTATATGTTTTTGCTTTATCTTTTATTAATTTAATAATTTGTTTTTCAGGAGCAAAGTGCAAAATGTCTTTATCCTTAATTATTTTATTAAAACTAAAATCTTCTAAATTCGACAACGAGGCGATTAGTAATCTTTGGCGAACATCTGACTTACAATTTGGACAAATACAGTACAAATGCCAACTATCACTATAAAATCTATTTGTTTTATAATGACAAATATTACATTCAACATTAAGATTGAATGTATTAAAATAAATTTTGTGGAATTTTGAAAATAACCTACTAGTAATTTTATTCATTTAAACTATTTTTTTAAAGTTATTGATTTTCTGTAGTAATCATCGGCTTTTCTTTAAAATTCATATAAGAAACTGAATTATAATAATACAAAAACATAAAGAAAGGAAAGCCATTCAAAAAATAATGTCCTTGCCTGAATAAATTCAATAATATCATTACTAAAACGCCATTGCTTATCAACCAATGATAACTCAGATTATGTTTATCACGTTTGACATAGCATTTGATCATTATGATAAAAAAGATACTCAGTCCAAACAAACCTGTTTCAGACATTAAACGTAAAAACATGGAATTGGCATCCTGACCATTAAAGTTAAAACCAAAGGTTTTGAAATCTTTCGCCAACGAATACTTATCAAAAGCAACTACGTGAGAACCAATACCTGTTCCTAATAAAGGATTTGTTTGAAAATTTTTAAGAGCAACTGTATAATTATTATATAAAATAAAAGAAGACCCATGAGTTGTTCCTTGAATAAATTTTTCTCCTGAAAACATACTCACTAAACCGTCCAGTCGTAACTTAAAATCAGTCACATTATTATACAAAACGTTGAACGTTACAATGGTAATTGGAATTAAAATTAGAATATACCTAACTAATCCATAGCTTACTGCTAAAAACAAAAATGTTAAAAATATACCCGCTTGGCCTAAACCTGAAAACGATAAAATATAAACAGCAATAACCGCCAAACTCTGCCATTTAGAAAAATAGTAGTTTTCTTTACTGAATAAATTAAAGAGTGAGACAAAAAAAGCCGGAGCTAATACACAAGCCAAGTGAGTTGGCTCCGAAAAAACAGAATTGATCCTTAAACCGAATAAGCCCCCACCGGCAAACCCCCATTTATTAAAAATACCCCAAAATCTATAACCGTCTTCATACCCTATTTGATAACAAACAAATTGAAATAAGCCTAATAAAGCGGCAATATAAGCTCCTTTTAAATACCATTTGAATAAATTTTCAAGTTCAAAATTAACTTCATTAAACACGTAATAATAAAATGAATAGGATAAGAACAGCCCTATAAACACCTTGAAAAATTGCGCAAACGTATCATTCCCCACAAAACAATTAACAATACCATTTGCTAAAAGCACTAGAAAAATAAAAAACAAAGAACGATTAAATCCATATCGAAAAATAAATCCCGGCAAAAGAACCAAATATATCAAATACCCAATATAAAATTCAAAGGGTTCTTTAAAAAACACATAGGAATTAATGAAAATAGAAATGTAGATGAACAAGACTATCCAAAAATTCTTACGACTTTGTTCTATATAAGGAATCTCTTTTAACACTTAAAAACGGATACTAATTATTTACTTGCTGTAAACCAGCGATTATGCTCTATGGGGCGGTCTTCTTTAATAAAAGCACGATACCATCCTTGATCAATAATATTAGTTTTATACCCTAATTCTTGAAGAAACTTGATACAATCAATTTCCAATTGCAAGGTGTGTGTTTCTATAACAAAATAACAATTATTATTTATGATAGTATTACGCATACCCTGTAAAACATCTAATTCACCTCCATCAACATCAATTTTAAATAACAAAGACTTATCTTTCTCATGAAATAGTTCATCTATACTCAAATTTTTATCATCATTTAAGTTAGATACAAACTTAGCATAATGTTCGTAGTCAATTTTAAATCCATTTAATTTAAAATGCTCTTCTTGTTCGGCTTTAAATTTGGTTTGAGCCTCAAACATATAAATATGTCCTGTTGCGTTAAACTTTTTGTATAACAAACTATAGTAGCCATCAGATGCTCCAATATCAAAAAAATAATTACATATTTTAGAATAATCTTTAAATGGTTTTTGAATTTCTCTTTCATCCAAGCCAAGGATTCTTTGGGCTTTTGAAGAAACATCTATATTCATTTTTAAACCTTTACCTATTCCTCCTTTAATGGTTTGGATTTGGCTGTCTCCAAAAATCATTTTTTTGATCGCTTTTTTCATTTTAATAATTCCGATTTAATAATTTATTGTTTTAGACTTGTAACGACGCGCTTTTAAATTTATACTTGTTTTTAGGATAATATTTCTCCCTTAATTTTAAAGCTGGTATTTCAATTATTTTTGACATTAATACACCTGAAAGGATACTGCCACCTAAGTATAAAATAGAAAATAAAATTTGATTAAAGTTTATTGTATTGGGGTCAAATAATTGAGTTAAATGTTTTAAAAAAAGCATATGAAATAAATATATCGTGTAAGAATAAATGCCAACCCAAGCAATGAAACTGAAAATGCTTTTTGAAATAACATTATTAAAAATCGGGTAAGTTTTTTTGTTTGTAATAAATACTGAATTTACAATACCAAAACCAATATATAATAGAGTAAACCCAATAGTACTAATGAAATAAGATTTAACGGAGAAAATAAATGGAACTGATAATAATACTAAAGAAAAAACAATAAGGATATTGGTATACTTAGAGAAAAAAGTATCGAATCTATCACGAGCTAAATGGTATTGAGCCGCCAAAAAAACACCAAATAGCATTGAGTCTAATCTTAAATGAGTTGGAAAATGATGAATTCTAACAGAATATTCTGGGTGTCTGTAGTGAGTGAGTATTCTTAAAATAAAACAAAGAATAAAAAATACAAAGCAAAATAAAGAAATATCCTTCAAAGAAATGCTTTTTTTGAATTTGATATAAAGAACTACTGATATTATTAGAAAAAAATAAAAATGTTCTTCAACGGCCAGCGACCATGTTTGACCCCAGACGGCACTGGTATAATTTTGGGTAAACGTTATTTCGCACAAATACCTTAGCAGTTGTTTAGTGTCTAAGCTATGTGTAAAAAAATCAATGATAAACGAAATTATTAGCAGTGCAAAAAATGAAGGATAGATCTTAAACCCTCTTCTAATTAAAAAAAGTTTAGCATCTATTTCATTATATTTTTTATACTCAATAAAAAGCAGTCCGGATACAAGGAATCCACTCAATACAAAAAACAGATCAACTCCCATCCATCCGGCTTTATGCAAAATTGGAGACATGGGATGATGACTAAAGAGCACCAAAAGTATTGCAATCCCTCTTAAAAAATCAATTTCTTTAATTCTCATAATTTCCAGTCTAAATTACAAAGTTAATTTATCAAGAAACGTTTTCTGCCTCTGATTATATTCTTTCCAAGAGTACTTCAAAGCAGCTGCACGGGCACTAAGACGAATAGCTGTCCATTCATCGACATTTTTATTACATAATCTTGTTATTGCTTTTTCAATAGCACTTATATCGCGAATAGGCACAATATAACCATTCACATCCTCTTCAATTAACTCAGGCCCAATAGAATGAGCTGTAGTAATTACGGGTAACCCGGCAGCCATAGCTTCAACAATAACAAGCGCAAAGCCTTCAAAAATTGTAGGTAAAACCAAAGCATCAAACTCGTGGTAACTCTCAAACAATTTTTGTTGAGAAACCGAACCATGATAGGTATATACATCTTTATACTTTTCAAAAGCCGTTCCTGAACCAAACACATTTCCAATGATATGCAATTCTACTTGTGACTTATTAAAACTTTTCATGGCTTCAAGTAGATAATAAATTCCTTTTCGCTGAGTAACAGTTCCGGCATACAACAATTTTAAGGGTTTATTTTTGTCTCGTTTTTTCTCAACGTATTTGATGTGTTCGACATCTGCTCCTAGTGGCAATACATGAATTTTATTTTCCGGGACACCAGATTCTGTTAATGACAATTTTGTGAATTTTGAAGCTGCTATAACAATATCAGCCACCCTTGGCTCTTCAACCAAACGTTTTTCATAATGTGGGGGGAAATCAACATTTGAAATACTATCCGCCCAGTCAGGCAACAAGTGTTTTTCTTCATTTAAAATACTTTTTGCAAAAGTAACATGGGCGGTTGCCAATTCACATATTGCCAAACCTCCCACATTTTTTGTTTTCTTCAAAGAGTTCAAACAACTTCCTTGAAAACCCCAAAATACTTTTGGCTTTATTTTCAATATCACATTAGAAACATAAGTGTCAAATTTTACATCTCTGGCGTACACTAATTCTTCTATCTTTTTAGAATCCTGTTTTAATAATTTTCCAAAATATTCAGGCATTTCAAAGCGCCAATTAGCAGACACTTTATTACCAGAAAGTCCCGGCAAAAAACGTCTTGTCCAAAATTGATTTTGATTTTTGAGAAAATAGTTTTGTAAATAATTACTCTTTATATACGAACTTGTATAAAACGTATCTAAAAACCCCAAATCGTTCAATGATTTTGCAACATGATAAGAATGCTGTTTGCCTGAATGGGAAATAACTATTTGATTATTTGCTTTCAACTATTTCTTTTTCAATCCAAGTAAAGCAATATGTAAAGCAGAACGGTAAGGATTAACTCCCTGACTTCTTATGCCAGTAATTAATACATCGCATTTAGATTTAATTAATTTGTAATTATTAAAGACAGAATAAGAGTAAAACAAACCATCTGCCTGAGAAATTTGATAGTGTTTCCCTTTTGTTCTTATAAAATTAAAGGCATTCCATAAACCAAAAAAATTCAATGCCTGTTTAAATGAGCGAGAAACAAGACCACCTTGCCCGAAATTATTAGAATCTGAAATAAAAATTCCTTTGGCTCCTACCCTTAGCATTTCTGTTACTACCTTTTCCGGATATCTTACATGATGCAAAACGCCATATTCGCATACCAGATCATAGCTATTATCTGTTAAACTAAGATTGTTCCCGTCACCATCAATAAGTTCAGATTCTAATAATCCTTTTTTATACCCTTCTTCTCTTAAAGCTTTTACCGGCTCAATGCCTAAAACTTTAATATCAGGGAATTTGTTTTTCAAAAACAACAAGGTTCGTCCTGTACCAGCTCCAATGTCTAAAACCGATTTTATATTGTAAAATGTAATATAAGCGCTCATTAACTCCAATGCCAGCATATGCTCTTTGTCGGTATGCAAAACATGCATATCATCATACTGATTAGCCGTTTTAGAATAATATTGTTCTTGGATTGTTTCCGGGGTTAAATTCATATTCTCTTATTTAATTTATTCTATTTTTAATTTCTTGGATTTCTTTTTTGATAACTGTTTCCCATAAAAAATTATCGTTCACTTTTTTGATCGCATTACGTTTAAAATTACTGATTTCTTCGGGAGAAATTTTAATTATTTTTTCAAGAACGGTTTTGATCGCTTTTGAAGAAAAAGGAGGTATTAAAAACCCTTCTTTATCAGAAACTAAGACAGGAATTGCCCCCACATCAGTTGTAACAATACCACAACCGCTTGCCATAGCTTCTACAATAACATTCGGCATTCCTTCCGAATGAGAAGGCGCTACTAAAAAATCAGACTCTTTTAAGATATCCTTAATAGCTTCCTCACTTTTTAATACGCCATGATATATAACAGATGGATGCTGAATCTTTAAATGTTCAGGTAATTCACCTATAAAATGGAATTTAAAATCATGCTGATTAACAAGTTCTGAAAGAGCTTCAAATAATTCAACAATTCCTTTTCTCACATCAAATCGTCCAACAAAACAAAATGTTCTTACTTGTTGAACAGTAGGATTTTCATTTACCCAGGATTGGGTTATTCCTGTTGGTATTTCTATTATTCTAGACGATGGTAAGTTAAATGCTTCTTGAACCAACTTTGTTAATTTTCCGCCATATGAATACACATAATCTGCGTTTTGATTCAAATAAGTAACCAAAGGCATATACATGATCTTTCTTAACTTATTTTTCAGAGAATTATTTTTTTGTAAGATCTCATAGCCATGAAGCCTTAAGGCGATTGGCGGAAGATTTTTTCCTTTCTTTTTTTCCTTTATAAAACGCCAGCCACAATAACCTTTTGTGTAAATATAATCTACTGGTGGTTGCAACTGGAATGTTTCGTAAATCGTTGAACTATAATCATAAGATTCTTTAAAATAATGCCCGGGGTATTTTTTATACTTTGGAAAAGTAAATACAAAAGAATTCAGATATGCTTTTTCTTCTTCAGTAAAATATTCCAATTTAGATATATCATATTGGCTTTCATTACAGTGATAAAGATCCACATGAATTTTATTTTGCAAAAACAGCTTTACTAAAAAATAGCTATGCTTTTGCATTCCACCTATTACATAGGGCCAAATTCCATCGGTTATAACTGCTACTCGCATATTAAGAACGATCTATTAATAGATCTTTATAATTGTTTATAAAACTACTCTTAGAAAAGTATTGTTTTGCAAAGGCGTTTAATTTAATTCTATCTTCTATAGCAATAGTCTTTCGACTACCGCCAGATCTACCATTTAAAATACCATTGGAAAAATTTTCAACAAATTCGGAATAATCTCCTAAATGATTTGAAATAATTACTTTAAGTCCGCATACGATGTACTCAGCAAATTTAACCGGTGAGGCCACTTTATTTGTTACCGATTCCTCTCTGATTAATAATCCATAATCACCTGACAACAAATATTTAGGGACTTCGTTTGCTTTTAATTTTTGACAAGATACTTGATCTGGAAATTGATTTTTAAGGCTTAATATATTTTCATCTATATCAGATAAAAACATCAATTTATTATTTGCATCAGCTTTTAGAACCGGTACCATAAAATCTTTCAACAGATCAAATGATTGCCAACCTGCAACAGAACCCGAATAAATAAAAACCACATCGTTTTCACTAAACCCAATTTCATTACGAGCTTGTTTGATGGATTGTTCAGAAACAACAACATTTTGATATAACTGATTTAATGTACATGGAATAACAACATGCTGTGTTAAATTATAAGCGAATTCTTTTTCCCAATATTCTACCATTTTGTGAGAAACTGCAATTCTATAATTGGAATTCAAAACCGCTGTTTTTTCTAATGAAAATATTTCAGAGAGCATGATCGGATTCTCAACCACTTTATACTCTTTCCACTCTGCGCCTATTGCCCCTCTTCCATCATAGATCGCTTCTTTGATCCATCCTTTTTCTCGCATCTTTAAAGCTAATTGTGTTGCCAAAACACTCCGGCCAATAATCTTTGTTGGTTTAAATAAAAAAACAACGAAAGACAATAAAACTATATTTAAACGCCATCTATGAACACCCGGAAACATTGGTAGAATAATAGATTCAGGCAGTTCTCTTTTTATTTTTGCTCTTTGATTAAAAAAATTTCGGATGGAAATGAATGATATTAATTTAACTTTTTGATCGAAGTTATGATTCATGAACTTTACAACATCGATCACCTGACTGGAAAAAATTCCGGAGGGATGGTCGTTAAAAGTTAAGTAAAAAATCATTACGACTGAGCAATAAACTTTAAGATGCGTTCTGTTGATTTCCCATCCCACAACTTAGGAACTTGACCTTTTTTATAGACCCCTGACTCTATTTGAGAAATGTAATCTTTTATAACCTCTAAATCAAAAGGCACTAACGTATTTGTTCCTTCTGTAATTGTTACAGGTCTTTCTGTATTTGGCCTTAACGTTAAACATGGCTTTCCTAAAAAAGTAGATTCTTCTTGAATACCACCGCTATCTGTTATGATAAATTTACATTCTTTTACTAATTTTTGAAATGCAAAATAATCCAATGGTTCTGCTAAAATAATTTTGGTATTAGAAACAAACTTATCTTTTAAACCAAACTCTTCCATTCGCTTCAATGTTCGAGGATGAATAGGAAAAAATACTTTATATCTTATTGTTAAATACTCTATTAAATTATAAAGTCGGTGCATTTCTTCATAATTATCAACAGTAGCAGGGCGATGCATTGTCATCAAAACAAAATCATCCTTAGTTAATGCATATTGTTTTAATACATCCGAATTATCTATTTCTTTATCAAATGCCACCATGGTATCGATCATGGTATTACCAACAAATACTATTCTATCTTGAGCTACTCCTTCTTTTATTAAATTATCATAACCCGTTTGTTCTGTTACAAAGAATATATTAGCTAATTTATCTGTGAGTATTCTATTATGTTCTTCGGGCATAGATTCATCAAAACTTCTTAAACCACTTTCAATATGAGCCAATTTTATACCCATTTTATTGGCGGTAATAGCCGCCGCTAAAGTTGAATTCACATCGCCCACTACCACTAATAAGTCAGGCTTAAATTCTTTCAAAATCAATTGTTCTAACTTTTGCATAATATCTGCAATCTGAGAGTTAGGAGAATTTTGAGAAATATTTAAAAAATAATCAGGCACTAAATTAAATTGCCTGAAAAATACATCTGCCATTTTATCATCGTAATGTTGGCCTGTATGAACAATTTTCAAATCAATATTAGAATAGCCTGATGCCATTTTTTTGAATTGAGTTACCTTAATAAAATTTGGTCTGGTTCCTATTACTATTAAAACATTCATATTATATAATTTTTCATGTCATTACGTACAACAAGATCATTTTTTAATTTCATTGTATATTTCATTAATTGATTGCATATGTTTTTTAAAGCTAAACTTGTCTATGATCTTTTTTCTATTCTCTGGACAAATTTTCCACTTTACAATATTATTAAAAGCCTCTACATATTGATCACTGTTTTTCTCTTCGCACAGTATACCATTAATGCCATTTTCTACAATTTCAGGAATCCCAGCATGAAATGTGGACAAAACAGGAAGTTCTAAAGACATAGCCTCTAATAAAACATTTGGCAACCCTTCCTGGTCGCCATTTTCAGCGGTGATACTCATTTGAACAAAACAATTCGCTTGACTGGCTAAATCCACCATTTCAGAAGGAGTAACAGGACCTCTCAATGAAACATAATTTTCTAACTCTAATTCTTTAATCTGTGTTCTTATTTCATTTTCTAATGGACCAAATCCGGCAATAATAAATCTATATTTGTAGACTTTATTTTGATCTACAAATTTCCTAAAAGCTTCTAATGTGTATTTATGTCCCTTTTTAAAATTAAAAGAAGATACCTGAAGGAAAATAAATTCTTCTGGATTTAATTCGATTGCCTTTCTTACAAAAAAATCTGTATCAATTCCACTATTAACAGTTGTTGCTAAATTATATGGTTTTATGTAATTATTAATATTTTGTACCAGTGAATTTGATACTGCTATTGAATAAACATTTTTAAAGCTCAAATATTTTTTATATTTCTCTAAAACTGCTTTATTATGTATACGTTCGGTTACATCAAATCCGTAAAAAGAAATCAGAATGGGAATTCCCTTATTCTCATTATTTAAATTTGATACTAATTTTAAAAAATCAGTTCCAAAATGGCAATGAATAATTTCGGGTTTAAAATCTGTAATGATTTTATTAATTGACTTTTTGAAAGAGCGGTTATATAGAGAATAATACAACTCTGATTGTTCCAACCACCAACGAAGTTTATTTATTACTTTGTTGAATTTAAATGGAACCTCAATCATATTATTTAAAATATATCTAGTGGGATTTTTTCTCACAGAATACACTAACAATAATTCATGTGATTCCTGAACGTTTTTTAATTCATTAGTAATAAAAGTAACCGTTTCACTTGCGTAATTTTCTGTATAAGCAAGGACTTTCATTTAAAATAAAAAATAGTTTTTATTATTCAATTTATAAAATGATTAATTGATCTCCCAATTTTCCCATACAAATGGGTAATTATAAGTTAAATGATGGGTTTTACTCAACTCATGTTTAATTCTATCGTATCTTTTTTGAAAATCGGGGTAAAAATCATGAAATTGTATCTGTAAGTTTTTACACTTTTCAATATATCCATTATCAATCATTCGATCCAGCAAATCGTATTCACCGCCTTCAATATTTATTTTTATCAGATCAACTTGTTTGATTTCATGGTCATTAAAAAAATTCACCACATCCATAATCAAAATATCTTCTTCTACACCCTTTTTATGAATGCTCTCACTTCTATTGTAAGAAGAAGCTTCATCCATAACATGAATTTTAAGCGTTTCGTTTTTAGCACCTAAACCATATGGAATAATTTTAATAGATTGATTATTACTGAAGCGTTTATTCAAATAGTCAACATACTTTTTTACCGGCTCAAAAACAAAAACTGTAGACAAATACCGTGAAAATAATTCTGCTGCAAAATCGCCTTCATAGCCACCTACATCAATAACCACAGAATCACGTTTCAGGGGGTATTCATATCTTAATTTTTTTTCACAATTATCTGAGTACCATTTTTCTTTATTTATTTCTGAAAGTGGTAAGTTTTCACTCATTTTAGTTTTTGCTTTTTTATAAAAAAACTGATGTAGTTTATAAAAAGCTCCTGATATTTTGAATAGTATATTCATATGATGGATTTCACTTTAAATTTTTGCCCAACGTTCAGGCAAAATATCTTTTACGTCATTACTTTTATCGATAAACCAATTATTTGGGCCAATTATTAAACTATCACGATGTTCGCCCAACCAAGCTGCCCACCATGCAAATGTTGAGTTTGAAATAATAAAATGTTTACATAAAGACAATAATTGCATATAATTTGCGGCATTTATTCCTGCATGTTCATCTCCAACATAATTGAAGATGGTGTTTGGTATTTTTAATTCATTCTTACACCAATTTATATCATCTGAAAACACGTAAAATACCGGGCTATCAGTTTTTTCTTTTATTAACGCTATAGCATTAATGTAATATGAAATAGGCAATACTCCTATTGTTTTACTGTAAAGAGGGCTCGTTACATAATCACCTCTTCTTATATGAACAGCTACTGAGTTTTTTGTTTTAAGTTCCGATGAAAGTTCTGTACTTATAGGTAAAATTGGGTATTTAAACTTATAGAGACTTTTTATAGTATCGTGATCGATAAAATATTTTTCGCTTTGAAAAGACCCTACTATACACACATTGTCACTTAATTGCAATAAATCGCTATTAAATCCTCTATCTTGTTCAACAATAAGACGATGTTTTTTAAATTGCCATAGTATCTTGTTTATTATCTTTCCAATAAGTGATTTATACACTTTACCATTAAAATATTCTATTTCTTTATTAGAAGCTATTTCAATCGACAAATCAAATACATCTTCTAAAACGAAATCTCTATGTGTTACGATCTCATGAGGTTTGCTTTTATCTTTAAGCAGGCTAGTATCTACCTTTAAAACTGTATTATTTTTTTTTGCTAAAGAATAAGCAAATGCATACTGAAACATTTGATTGCCTAAACCACCTATTAGCCTTACTAAAATCAATTATAATTAATTTTAAAAATCTTACAAAAAATTATAGTCAACACTAATTTAATATGCATGCTTATATAATAATGCCCTCACCCTATTTATGATAGCTTTCAAAATTTTTTTATTTTTTAACTGAGTTTCAGACAACCATAAATACCTGTTATATAAAATATCATTTCTTATTTTTGCGGAAAGTATATTTTTAACTCCCGGAATATGAAATGTTTGTTTAAATGCGTTAATGTGTTTAATATGTACTAATTCTTCATTACCGGAAGAAGCACTACCTTCATGTAAATGATAAATAGAAGTATATTCCATAATCTCAAAAAAATTATCTTTCAATACTATTTTTGTCCACAAATCATAATCTTCAGAAATTGGTATTATCGTACTAAATTTCATCTTCTTAAGAATGTCTGAAGAAACTGCAACACTGCAAGGCACTAATAAATTTGAATAAAGTCTATCCAAAGAATTAATGGTTAAAGATTGTTTTTCAAACTTTTGCTTTTCACAGTTTCCATTCCTTTCGACAAAAGTTAGAGTTCTGTATAATCCTGTTGCATTATTTTCTTTTAAAATTCTATTATATAATACACTGAGATGATTTTCTAAAAACTCATCGTCGTCATCTAAAAAACAAATAAATTTTCCGCTAGCATTTTCAATGCCATAATTTCTGGCTATTGAAGGGCCTTCGTTTTCTTTTTTAAAATACTTGATCCTTGGGTCAGCGGCAATATTAAGAGCATTTAAATCATATTCTACAACCGAACCGTCATTAACAACAATAATTTCAAAGTCCTGAAAGGTTTGTTTTAATACACTTTGTACTGAACGTAAAAGCATATCCGGTCTATTATATGTTGGGGTAATAATTGAAAAAAAAGTAGAAGTCATTATATCAATTTCGTTATTCAACTTTTTTTAACATTAATAAAAACTTTGGTATAAATTTTAATCTATTCTTTATATCACTTAACTTCTTTTTATCATTAATATCTAAATGTAATGGATTAATAAGATCTATCAGAACTTTCACTTTATCAAGATCTTTTCTCCCATAAAACACTACAACTCCCATTAATAATTCTTTAGATGACATCCTCTCTAAAAAATCAACTGAAAAATTATCGATAGGACAATCAAAACAATAATCACCAAGTAAATTTTTATTACCTTTTTTCTTAGATAAAATACCTGAAACTAATAAACATTTGTCTTCTACAAACCTGTATGATTGCGACATTGTTTTAGAGCTTTCATGCTCTCTAAAATTAGCCAATACTTCTTCTGTAAATGCAATACGCTTATGTCCAAACATGAACAAATATTTCATCCACCATTCAAGATCCATGCAGTAATGCAATCTGTTATTTAAAGGCATCAGTTTTTTAATAATATCCATTTTAAAAAAAGTTGCCGGTTGATTAATTCTTGGAATAAATGCAATATTATTTTCAGGATCAAAATATGTAGAAGGGGGGCTGATATATGGAGTTCCTGCTCCAAAATGTTTAGCCCTGCCACACACAACATTTGCATTTGTGGATCTAAACATTTCTGCCAACAAAAATAAAACGCCCTGTTCTAAATAATCATCAGAATTAAGCCAGTTAAAAATTTCTCCGGTAACTTTTTCCATGCCTTTATTAATAGCATGGCTTTGTCCTGAATCTTTTTCGCTTACCCAATATGTTAATTTATCTTCATATTTTTTGATTATCTCAACCGAATTATCTGTACTACCACCATCAATAATAATGTATTCTAAATTTGGATAGCCTTGGTTAATAACAGAAAGAATAGTCTCCTCTAAATATTGCCCCTGGTTAAAACTTGGTGTAATAATACTAATTCGTGGATAACTACTCATCTATATTTATAACTTCAATTATGATTCCAAGAATTCGGATTAATTCTTAGTATATTTATTTATAAATTGATCTATATCAAAAAATAATTTCTCTACATCCATTAATTCTTTTTCCTCAAAATCCCACCACTTTATTTTTAGTAGTTCATTGATCTGTTTATCATCAAAACGGTATTTAACAATTTCAATGGGACAACCTAAAGCAATGGCGTAAGGAGGAATGTTTTTAGAAACAACAGAACCTGCCCCTATTACAGCACCATCTCCAATAGTCACACCATCTAAAACAGTGACGTTAGAGCCAATAAACACATCGTTTCCAATAGTGATGTATTTTCGCTCTTCCACTTTATTTGTTGATGAAAGCGTTATTCCATTTTGTTTTAGAGTAGAATAAAACATGGGCGCAGTACTTATACCATTAACCGGATGAATACCCCATCCACAAAAAAAGTTAGGTCCTATGGAACAAAATTTACCAATATTAGCTTTAGAGATAAATGAGTTTTGGGCAATATATGTATAATCACCAATTTCGGCATCATATAATTTATAAGGCTCAAAAGTCTTAACCTGACGTCCAGTTGTTGTATTTGATTTAATTAATTTTAATCCTGACCAATAATTATCTTTATCAACCAGAACTTGAATTTCAGGAATAAAAAATGACAATACCTTTACTGTCGCCTTCTTTAATACTTTTTTGATTGTATTTTTCAACTATTTTAAGAATTAATATTTAAAGTATTACTTATATGTTCCTTTAAAAATTGTTCGATCGTTATATTTTCTTCGATCTTATGTAGATCCTCCTCTTTCCAGTCCCACCACTTAATGTTCAATAACTTTTTTATAATTGAATCGTCAAAACGATAGCCAATTATACACATAGGGTTTCCGGCAATAATTGCATAAGGCGGCACATTTTCTGTAACTACCGTTCCAGGCATTATTATCACTCCATCTGAAATACTCACACCGCCAACTATTAATACATTCTGACCTATAGAAACATCATTGCCAATTTTAATTACATTATAATTATTGAACTTATCTTTATTACATAGCGATATACCGTTATATTTTTTAGATAAAGAAAACATAGGTGAAGTAGCTAGTAGATTTTTAGGTTGTGGGATATTTCCTCCTGAAATAAAATTAGAGCCAATAGTAGAAAACTTTCCAATGTGCGTATTCTCTATATGTGCATTTTCATCTATAAATGTAAAGTCTCCTATAGTTGATGAAATAATATTATACTGAGATTTTATAACTGTATTTTTACCAAAAGTGGCATTTTCCGCAGAGTCTTTTGGGTAATGAACATTGGTATTATCTACTTTAACTCCTTTATAGTTTTGAATAAACTTAAATAATACCTGCCCAATTCCATATTTTACTTTTTGTATTATTCGTTTTCTTAAATCGTTGAAAAAATGTTTTTTATATTTTAGATGTACAGGATTCTTAAAATAAAAATTAAAGTTTTCATTTTCTAATATTGCATTTAGCGCTGTGTCTTCTTTAAAACTAACAATATCTAAATAATTAGACTCTACACTTGCAAGAACATGATTACTGCTGGTAGTATGAGTTGCGTCCTCACCAAACCCAATATTTTTTACTAAATTTACTTTAGGTTGAATTACTAAGCCACCAACCTCCCAAATACTAAGAAACCACTGATAATCCCACGTGAATGATTTAGGCAATAAATGGAAATTTGTTAAAATGTTACTCCAATAATCAACAATTTCTTGATTTGAAAATGCAGAGTTAAGGATTTTCGTTTTTTGTACTGCTGAATAATACTTTGTGTCGAAGTTATATTGTTTCCAAGCTCTGCTCCATGTAGCCCAACCCCAAATAAATGGCAATCTGGTAAAATAATAACTATGCTCTATTAAATTAGGATTAGCATATGAACTACCTGAAATATGAAGAACCTTTTTGTTTTCCCTGTACTTCTCCAACATTACTTCGCAGTAATTAAAGAAGCTGATATCCGCTAGAGTATCGTCTTCTAAAATTATCCCTTCTTCTACATTCTCAAAAAACCAATTAATTGCCCCTGAAACTGCAAGTCCGCAACCTAAATTTTCATTTCTTAACAACGTTTTTAATTCACAGTCCCAATCAATATTCTTTAATACGACATTCCTGGTTGCTTCACAAAGATCGCCTTCTCCTGATTTATCAGATCGTGGGCCATCCGCCGCTACATACAAATACTTAGGTTTTATTTCCCGTATCTTTTCGAATACTTGTTTGGTTGTATCCGGTCTGTTAAAAATTAAAAAAAGTACTGGTGTATTAAATAACATAGTTTATTTTTTAAAATTCTTAAAATGGCAATCTGAATTTATACTTTTTATACAAAGCATCATACATTGCAATTGGTTTCCCAATAAATTTAATGTTATATAATTTTTTAATAATTGTATTAAATGTTGAATTAGCATCCATCACATCCACACCTTTAAACTTTCCTCTAAATAAAGAGTCAGCTTTAAAATACTTATACGAAAAGCCCTTTACAGAATGATAGTAACCATATTTAATAGCTCCTAAATTATTTTTGGCCAACAAGTCAGATTTTACATATGCACAAACCTGCTCATAAGATTTTGCTAAATAAACAGACTCTTCATTATAAAAACTTGTTGATACTAAAATCGAAGGTTTTTTCCAATAAACAGCTTCAATTCCCATTGTTGAACCAAACGTAATAACCTGATCACAATGATCTAATATATTATAGCTTCCGATTTTTGAATCGGGCGGAATAACGGTTAAATTATTTGAACTTAATTTTGATATACGATCTGTTTGACTATTATTAACTCCTTTTAAGTTGGGATGAACTCTTAAATAAAAATGGTATTCAGGATCATCTTTAAACATATCCATTAATTTTTCAACAAACTCTTCCTGGTTCTCGAAAAAAGGGTAATTCCACTCTTCACTTATGGAAGCATATTCATCCATTGATGAATTAAATATGACAATATTTTTTTTTGATCTGCTGAAGTTTTTTGGAAGCAAGGATGCATCTTGTTCATTTGTAAATGATGGCCAATCTTTTGGATTTCCTGTTTTTCGGGTAATATAAAATTCAGAACCAATTTTTTCTTTTTCTGCCAAATTGTGTTTATCACTTAACCAGGCGCTTTCCATTCGCTCAATTTGATAATTTTTATCATGAGGTAGTTTATTTATAAATAGATCGTAATGATCCTTATTACATCCTCTTTCATGAATCACAAATTCCGTCCCACTAATTTCACACGCCCTCAATACAGCCCTAACATGTGCAAATCTTCCATTAAAAACATAAACCCTGTCAGGTTTATGTTTTTTAATGTAATTTATTGTAGATAAATATAATGTAATTGTACTTTTATAGTATTCTTTTATAATATCCTTATTTGAATCTAAATCAAAATTTGGATTTCTCAACATGGTTATCATCGTTGAAGAAATGGCAAACCCAACGTCAAAATTATCGTAATATATCTTTTTTAAATCTTCAACTGTTTCACATTGATTTAATTGTTGGGATAAATTAATGTTTTGATTTTTTAGTATTGGCAGATTAATTATTTTGCCATCCAATAATTTACTACCACATCTTCTCACATCCCTACATTTTAAGCAAGTTAATAAATCGTGTTTTTGATTCATATCACAACTTGACAGATCGCCATTGCAAATAAATCGAAAAACATTATCACCTTTGTTAAGGTGTAATTGCATTAACTCTAACTCCGTTTCAATATGTGGAGTATATTTTAAATGAGTTGAATAAACAAAAATATTCACTACCAGACTTTCCTTTTTTTAAGAGACATAAAACTTAAACTATTCAAAATCTTTTAAATGCGTTGCCACAATTGCATTTTGCGGTAGCAGACATGGAATATCTTTAATAATTGGGTAGGCCAACAAACCTTCGGGGGTAAAATAATATCCTTCGCCTTTTTCTAAAGGTGTTTTTGTGATCGGACAAAAAAACTCTAAGTTTTGTGATACTTTATCTTTTTGTTTTTCAATAATAATAACCTGAGTAGGGTTTAATTTATTAGCACATAATTCAAATAATCTGTTTTCAATCACTTTATATCCCAATTCTTTTGAAAGACCAACTAAATTTTTCACATAACCATGAGAGTCCATTCGTTTTTTAGCATCATCATTACCTAATTCATAAGCTGGTTCCAATAAAACCATATATTTATTGGTTACTCTATAGAGTTCTTCTAATGCTTCTTTTTCTTTACCGCCATTTGGCTCTAATGAATGTGATGTATAAACAATATCTACACTATTATCTGCTAAAGGTATTTTAAATAAATCTCCAGTAAATAAATTAACATTAGATATGTTTTTTTCTTTTAAATAGTGATTTCCAAAATGAATTCTGGACCAAGAAATGTCAAATCCTAAAGCAGTAGCAACCGGGCTTTTTAATTTACCAAGAACGTTAGCTAAAGTTGTAGCTTCTCCAACGCCCACTTCCATAATTGAATCAAACTTCGTATTTAATTTTTCAACCTCTAATGCTATTAATTTAGAGTAGTTTTCCATATACTCCGGATTTTTTTTCACAAATTCAATATAGGAACCTGCCTGAAAATCATAACTAATTAATATATCTTCTAAACTATTTTTTGACTGCCCATTTACACTTTTTAAAAACTGAATAATATTCCCTCCTGATTGGTAGATCTCATTAATTCTTGACAATATTCCAAACTTGTTTTCCATACTCTTAATTTTCAAATTATATTAATTGTTATACTATACGCTAATTTTAGATATATCATTTATTCTATCAATTCAAATGATAAGGCTGTTCCTTTTTCAATGTCAGATTTCGCTATTTTTCCCAATACCTCATTATAGTACTTTGGATGCATGCCATATCCGGGTCTTATAGACCTAACATTTTCCGGGGTAAGCATCTCCCCTTTCTTGACATCCTTCACGATATAAAGTGATCTTGAAAAAGTACGTCCACTTTGTTGTTTATCAGTTAATTGATAATTAACGGTTCCAATAGCTCTTTCTGCTTCCCTAACTGCAATTACCATCTGCTTAAACTCTGCTTCATTCATAGAAAATGAAGCGTCCGGTCCTCCTATACTGCGATCTAATATAAAATGTTTTTCTATAATTTTTGCTCCAAAACAAACAGAAACAATCGCTACAGTGCTTCCCATTGTATGATCAGAAAGACCGGATATTACACCGTACTTATTTGCCAAATCTCTTACCATAACCATGTTCGCTTCTTCAATTGGAGCTGGATAAGAAGACGTGCATTTAAGCAAGGCGATTTGATCATTTCCCATTTTTTTACATGCCCCTATTGCCAATTGAATATCCTCATCTGTTGCAATACCTGTTGACAATATTATTGGTTTTCCTTTTGATGCCACATATTCAATTAAAGGGATATCTGTTATTTCAAATGAAGCAATCTTGTATGCGGGAACATTTAGTTTTTCCAAAAAATCAACAGAAGAAAAATCGAATGGAGAGGAAAAACATATAAGAGATTCTTCTTTTGCTACTTTAAATAATTTTTCATGCCATTCCCAAGGCGTGTATGCTTCTTGGTATAATTGATAAAGATTTTTGCCCTCCCAAATAGTTCCTTTAATTTTAAAATCTTCTTTATTACAATTAATGGTCATTGTATCTGCAGTATACGTTTGAAACTTTATAGCGTCAGCTCCAGCTCTTTTTGCTGCACGAATCGTTTCAATTGCTGTTTCTAAACTACCATTATGGTTAGCAGATAATTCTGCTATGATGAATACGGGAAACCCTTCGCCTATGGGGATTAATTGTTTTTCTTTCATTTTCAATTATTATCAAGCCATTTATGAAAAGTATACTGGGTATTGACAAGCCTGAATCCTAATTTATTGTGTAAACTTTGAGAACCAATATTTTTGTCAACAAGTGAACTGTCAATTATATCTACACCATTATTTAAACAGGATTGCATTGCTGCTTTAAAAAGTTTCAAGCCAATTCCTTTATCTCTAAAATTACTATCTACAAATGCTGATTTCCATACTCCAAACTTTTTATTAAGTGTGGTTTTATGATTAACAACATCGTAAACAAAAACTCCTGCTATCTGATTAGCTTCTTCAATAATTACAATCTTCTGTGAAGATTTAACTGCATTTTCCATCCAACAAGAATACATTAAATCCACTTTTTCAACAGGAAACTTATTGTCTAAATAAAAATGTGATTTAGGATAAGTATTTTTCAATCCTATGTTTTTAAGTGCTTCAATATCTGCTTCACAAGCGTACCTGTACTCTATTCCATCAGCAATACCTGTCGCTACGTCTGAAGCATCTATTGTTTGATAAGTTATAGTTTCATAGAATATGTATCCATTTTGTTGAAGTATATATATTGGACTAAAATATTGAGTATCCAATTTCGATATAACCACTTGTATTTTTAATTCTATAGTCCATTCATGAAATTTTTCCAATAAATTGGAAGCTACTTCCCTTTCAAAATTCACATCACCGTCTTCTAGCACAAGAAAATACTGCAAAAAGGCTAATTTTTTCTGAAATACCTCGGTATCCCATTTAGAAAGATGAAATCCAATTAATCCTATTACCTCAGAGTTATTATTAAGAGCTATCGCTACTGATGCAGTTTTCGAGTATTCTAACAGTTTATTCCACTCGAAATCTATTGCTCCTGTTGTTGCAAAATTTCTATCCAATAAATATCTTCCAAAAGGATGTTTTTGAAAAAAGAATTTAATTTCTTTTTCAAATTTAGAAAGATCAACGAATTTATACTGTACCATTGATTATATTGTTAGATTAAATTTGAATTAATTTATCTGGCCTTTTACTATAATCGATATTTAAAATTTCAAATAGGATCATACTAATTACTAAGTATTTTAGAATGAATTATGACATCTATAAATTTAGTTTCAAAAAAACAGTGTTCTTTTAAAACCGCTTCTTTTTCAAAAGTATTCTTTTCGAGTATGTCATAAATTTTTGGTCTTAAATCAAACGCGTAAGTGAAAATTTTATGCATTACTAATTCCTGATGAGCAACTTTTTCAATAAACTGAAGAAAGTTGGTCCAATGAAATTCAAAAAAATCAAACTCCAGTTCAGTATCCATAATAAACGAAATTTCGGCATTCTTATCCACCCAATTTATATGAACTAATCCCCCGTAACCAATACACTTGTTTCCATGTAGATATGAAAACAAAATTTGATCCGGGTAATCTTGTTCAAACAACTTAGCTACCACATTCTTAAAATAATTATCCTGATCCTGCGCTGTGAGCATTTTATTTTGTCGAAGATGATACATTTGCTCATTACGCCATTTCATTATTAAAAATCTATCCTCTAAACGAATAGGCACAATTGAGAAATCTCCTTTCTTAAACTCTTGATTATTTAATACTTTGTAGTAGTTCATATTTCATTTCCGCTAGCTTCCAATCGGTTTCATTATCAATATCCTGTACTTGTAATTCATTTAGCACTATAGAACCTGTATTATTCGTAAACATTTTTTTCTCTCTTAAAAATGTCGGAATATTCAACCAATAAAACTGTCCTGCATCATGATATCTTGGCTTTAAATCCTGAGAACGTTTATTCATATTTTCCGGATCAACCATTGTTGTTTTAGAATGATTAATTTCTAAAGCGCGTTGAATAGGATATGAAAATTGACATACAGGAAATACACTATCATATTTTTCATGAATCAATAATTGATAAGCCTCTATTAATGTTTCTTTTGAGATAAAAGGTGCCGTAGGATAAATACAGCAAGCATTCTCAAATTGTTTTCCTTTTTTTTGTAGATCATTTAATACTTCAACAACAACCTCAGCAGTTCCTGTAAAATCATCAGCAGTTTGTTTACTTCTCATAAAAGGAACCTCGGCTCCATAATGTTTTGCCACTTCTGCTATTTCATCATCATCAGTTGACACCATCACGTAATCAAACAGTCCTGAATTCAAAGCTGTTTCGATAGAATAAACAATGATAGGCTTACCTAAAAAATCTTTAATGTTTTTTCGGGGAATACGTTTACTGCCGCCTCGAGCTGTAATGATTGCTACATTAGCCATTTAAAAATGTATTGATACTTTCAATAACAAACAATTGTTGCTCTTTTGTTAATGTTGGATACATTGGTAAACTCAAACAAGCTTTATAATAATTTTCAGCATTTTTTAAGTCACCTTCTTTCCAGCCTAACGATTGGTAATAAGGTAAAGTATGAACAGGAATATAATGTACCTGACAAAAAATGTCTTTAGTTTTCAAATAATCATATAGGTCTTTACGCTTTTCAACTTCAATGATATATAAATGATAAGCGTGTCCATCTACTACTCCGGATTGTCCTATAATGTTTTTGTTGTTTTTAAAGGCTTCAAAATACGTTTGAGCAATTTCCTTTCTTCTTTGCAAACCATCATTTGCTCTTTTTAATTGAGAGGTTCCTAATGCAGCCTGAAAATCGGTAATACGATAATTATAACCTAAATCCTGCATTTCGTAATACCAGCCACCGTCATTTTTATGCATTAGGTTAGGATCTTTAGTAATACCATGTGTACGCAGTTTGATCAATTTATTATATAACTCTTCATCATTAGTTGTCACCATTCCACCTTCGCCACAAGCAATATGCTTTACCGGATGAAATGAAAAAATGGCTAATTCGGCAAAGTTGCTATTGCCACATAACTGTTTGTTTCCTTTACTATCTGTAAAATATCCACCTGGTGCATGGCAAGCATCTTCAATGATCCAACAGCCAAACTCATCAGCTAGTTTTCTAAACTCTTCTAAGTTAACGGCATTACCCGCAAAATCAACAGGTATGATTCCTTGAAAATATCCTTTAGGATGTTTTTCTAATAAAGCCCTCACTTTATTAATATCCAGTAAATAAGTTTTAGGGTCAATATCAGCAAAATGAACTTCGCCATCACAATAACGTACGCAATTTGCCGAAGCGGCAAAAGTTATAGGGCTGGTAATAACTCTGGAATTTTTATTAACTCCTAAAGCCATTGCACATAAATGCAATGCCGCCGTACCATTTGAAACAGCAACTGCATATTTACACCCAATGTAATCAGCAAAATATTTTTCGAATTCGGCAATTTTTGGACCTTGTGTTAAAAAATCAGATTTTAATGCGTCTACTACTGCATTAATATCTTCTTCTGAAATATGTTGTCTACCGTATGGAATCATTACAAAAAAATCTAAGGTTTAAAAGTCGGATCAACATGTTCTACAATTAACTTTCTAAGACTATCTATTGTTTCCCACTCCGCATTGTTTTCAGAAGTATAATGAAAGCCTTGTGGGACTAATTGTGCATTAAAATTTTTAATATAATCTCCTAAATTAAAATTAGTTACTTGGGGCAGTATCACATAATATTTTCCCAGATCATAAGTTGTGAAAGAATCAGAACTGGTGATCATTTCTTCATGTATTTTTTCACCCGGACGAATACCATTTATTTTGTGTTCACAATTTGGCCCTATGGCTTTTGCCACATCCATAATTTTGTAAGAGGGGATTTTAGGCACAAATAATTCGCCGCCCCATGCAGTTTCTAAAGCATGTAAAACCATATCAACTCCTCCTTTTAATGAAATATTAAAACGAGTCATATTAGGATCTGTAATTGGCAACACCCCTTCCTTTTTTTTATTTAAAAAGAAAGGAATTACAGAACCATTTGATCCCATGACATTTCCATAACGAACTACAGAAAATTTAATGTCTTTATGTCCTTTAATATTATTAGCTGCAATAAATAATTTATCCGATGTTAATTTAGTGGCACCATATAAATTAATTGGCGCACATGCTTTATCAGTTGATAAAGCAACTACTTTAGTCACGTTTGATTCTAGAGCCGCTTTAATGACGTTTTCTGCTCCTCCGATATTTGTTTTTACGCATTCATCCGGATTATATTCTGCAATATGAACATGTTTCATAGCTGCAGCATGAATAACGTAATCTATTCCTATGAATGCTCTTTTCATTCTTTCCAAGTCACGCACATCACCAATAAAATAGCGAATGGCTTTATACTTAGATAAAGGAAAATCCTGCTCCATTTGAAACTGTTTTTGCTCATCTCTTGAAAATATAACCAAACGTTTAACATCCGGCCAGTTTTCTAAAATAGTTTTGGTTAATTCTTTACCAAGCGAACCGGTACCACCGGTAATAAGTATTGATTTATTTGATAACATAATTTATTTTGTAAAAAAATATTCGTAAGATTTAAAAAAAACATCATTGCCTTTGTACTTGAATTTTTCAGACACTTGAGGCAGTTGAGGGTTTCCAAACATAGAATTTGTAAATTCAAGTTGAAAGATTAATCGTTCACCTTCTTCCAACTCTTTGCCTTTATGCAATCCCCTAGTGTCAACCGCAATAATAGACCCTGCTTTACCCGTTATTTCAACTATGTTTTTTTCATCATTTTCACTTACATGCTCGTCTGTATATCGTCCATCTTTATTTATATAAGAAGGAATTTTATTGTGAGTTCCTTTAACATATACATGTGGCCCTGTATTCGTATCAACATCTGTCAAATAAATAAAAAATTTCAAAAACTTTAATCGATCCATATCGAAATGAAACATTTGAGCGGAACGATTTTTAAGCAACTCTTTTTTTTCTTCGTTTATGTCAAGATTTTTTAAACTGTTACTCCACCACATAACAATAAGATCAAGTATTGGTTTAGTATCCAGATACTCATTGGCAATGTGTAAAAAATTAGCGTCAGTAACAATATTTAAAATTGATGCGCTGGATTTAAAATTACTAATATTGAGTATCTGATAGCGGTTAGATAAATTTTTAGAATCCCTGTATTTTACGGCCTCTTTAGAATAGATGATTCCTTTTTCCTCGGCCATTAAATAATGAAAAGGAGACGTTGAAGCAAATTCTTTCATTTCTTCAACTAACTCTGGTGATAATAAATTCGGAAAAACATAATAGCCTTCTTTTTTAATTTCACTACAAATATTATTAACCTCATTACTATTTAGAGTACCTAAAATACCTTCCGACTTTTCAATCTTGTATTTTGGATTTAACAACCCATTGATTGCAGAAACCTTGTTAATTACATTAAATTTAGATTCAATATAATCTCTCCTCATTTTAAGATAAGAGGCTTGATCATTTGGTTTTCCAAAATGATATTTTAAAAAATTAATAAGTGTTTTCATTGATAGAGGTTTACGATAAAACTTTAATTTCTTTAACTAAAAAAACTTTTTGATCTTCATCTATTTTTTCATGGTTAACTGTAAACTGATGATAATTAGTGTTAGAAATATCAAAACTAATATTTTCAAAGTTTGACTGAGAAAGAATAACATCTTGATTATTATAATTTAGTGTTACGGGAAAATCAACTATTTTTTTTATAGTCAATTGTACCTTTGATGCAGTATTATTCAAATATGCTTTAAACGAATTTGAAGCGCCTATTCCGCCTGATTTTCTATCTTCCTCCAGATTTTTAAGATTAACAAAAAAACCACTATAAAAATTAGGCAGATCTGAATCATTCATAAAATTTAAAATTGACTTAGGAACAAATTCTAGTCTTTTTTTTATCAATTTTGCCGGTGCGCCAACCATGATCGAAAATGGATCTACATCATTTGTTACAACAGAATTAGAGCCAATTATACTCCCTCTTCTTATAGTTACTCCCGACATTATCACTGCATTAATTCCTATCCATACATCGTCTTCAATAATTATTTTTTTTGAATGTTGTTTAGATAAATCGTCAGATGAATGAACCATCGCATCTTGATCTTTGATATAGAAATTTGGGTCAAGATCAAAATAATGTCTGCCAGAACTCATATAAACATTTGGGGCAGTTAAACAGTATTTGCCAATTTCAACATCTCCTAAAATAATATTTCTGTCCTGAATCGATGATCCATAACCTATTTTGATAGTTCCATTAACAGAAGGTTGTAGCTCTGTGCTTCTACCAATACGATTATTTCCTTTTAAAATAATTGTAGCATTTCCATTTGTAATTAGCACACTGCTAGGGTCAACATGACTATCAGCTCCTATTGAAATATTAATTTTAGAAAGATCTCTGCGTGTATTGTCCATCACGGAAAAAACACCTGCATAGTACAACTTATTAACTATTCTTTTTAAAAAATTTATCGCAAATGTATAAATGCCTTTTTTAGCCATTTAACTGAATTTTTATTGGTAATGTAACAAACCCACTATTTTCATGAACATCCATACTAATTGGATTGACATTCAAAATTGGCAAATTCACATTCTCATCAACAACATCATAAAAAATTTTTGTTTCAGCATTAGCCAGTGCAAAATATAAAGTATACTGACCTGATCTGACTGTTTTTTTTGGAATGACAATATTAAAAGAAACACTTTCTCCTTTAGTTAATTTTTTATCAGAAAGAACTACTTTGTAGTTTGTGATTATTTCACCTGAAAAAGGATTTTTAAGAGCCATATAAAAAGACAAGCCATCAATATCAACTTGTACTTTTGCTTTAAATCTAAATACAATATCTTCATCATAATCAAATTCCCAATTCTCTTCATTATTTTTGATAGCTTTTACTTCTTCAAAAATGATATTGCCATTCGTTCTCTTTAATCTATTAGAATTTGATACATTGATTAAATTTGTATTTCGAGAAGATATAATATAAGTTTTAACACTATCCTCAATACTGCCATTAGCTTCAACTCGCCCTTTATTTAATACCAGACCGGCTGTACACAAATTTGAAACAGCTTGTAAATTATGGCTCACAAATAAAACTGTTCTGCCCTGTCCGGCAACATCTTTCATTTTCCCCAAACATTTTCTCTGGAATTCTGCATCACCTACAGCCAACACTTCGTCAACGATCAAAATTTCGGGTTCTAAGTGTGCGGCAACTGCAAAAGCTAATCGCACATACATCCCACTACTATATCTTTTTACCGGAGTATCAATATATCGTTCAACGCCGCTGAACTCAACTATTTCATCAAACTTGCATTTTATCTCAAATTTCGTCATCCCTAAAATCGCACCGTTCAGAAAAATATTTTCGCGCCCGGTTAATTCCGGATGAAAGCCGGTTCCTACTTCTAATAAGCTTGCTATTCGGCCTTTTACTTTTATATCGCCTATTGTGGGACTTGTTACACGAGATAATATTTTTAAGAGAGTAGATTTACCGGCACCATTTTTACCAATAATACCAAGCACTTCACCTTGCTTTACTTCAAAATTAATATCCTTTAACGCCCACACTAAATCACTATCACCTTTTTGGGTGCGATCATTCACTTCACCAATTTTCAAATAAGGGTCTTCTTTTCCGCGTACTTTATACCACCAACGATTTAAGTCGTGCGAGATCGTTCCTGTACCGACCTGACCCAAGCGATATTGCTTACCTAAATTTTCTACTTTTATAACTACGTCGCTCATATTATACAGTATCCATAAAGGATTTTTCTACTTTATTAAAAATGATCACCGAAAAAATAATTAATATTGACATAAATCCGAAGCTATATAAAAGCCAGTAGCTGTCATAAAATCCACTCCCTAAAAAAATATATTTAAAAGATTCAATAATAGAGGTTAAAGGGTTTAATAACATTATAAACTTTACTTTATCAGACATACTTGAAATAGGGATCACTATTGAACTTCCATACATCAATAACTGAACTCCAAACCCGACTAAAAAAGTCAGATCACGGTATTTGGTAGTTAATGATGAAATTAAAATCCCAAAACCAAACCCTAATCCTGCCATTATAAATACAAGTACCGGCAACAACCACATTAACTCCCAATGTGGACTTACTTTATCTTCTGAAGTAAAATAATAAACCCAAATACAAATGAATATTACAAACTGAATTCCTAATTTGATCAAATTTGACACTAAAACGGATAAAGGAATGATTAAACGCGGAAAATACACTTTACCAAAAACACCGGCGTTAGCAATAAACGTATTAGAGGTTTTGGTTAAACAATCAGAAAAATAAGTCCATAAGGTTATCCCGGCCATATAAAATAATATAGGGGGATTATTATCTGTGCTGATCTTCGCAATACTTCCAAAAATAAAAGTAAAGGTAATCGCTGTTAGTACCGGCTGTATCAAAAACCATAAAGGTCCTAAAATGGTTTGTTTATAAACCGATACAAAATCTCTTCTAACTAACAGTAGTAACAAATCTCTATAACGCCAAATAGCTACTAGATCTAATTGATACCATTTATTTTTGGGTTTGATGATCAGATCCCAGTGTTCTTCTTGCTCTAACATTTTCTAACTTGGTAATAAAATTTCTTTAGGTAATTTAACTTTTATACTTTGCCCAATGCTTTCTAATAAAACTTCTACAAATTTTCCTTCTTTTTGTTCCAGCACAAAGCCTTCTATGTTTTTTAAAGCGCCTGATGTGATCTTAACCTTATCGCCTAATTCATAGTCTCTCCCAATAGCATTAACTTCCATTTGGTATCCTAAATCAACCAGTTGTTTTAATTGATCGATTTCAATTTCTCTAATTATCGCTATCTCACCACAATGTCTTACAAAATTTACAACTCCTTTTGTTTGTAAAACAGTATCTCTGAGAATAGCCGTGGATTTAACAAAAACATAGCCATTTAACAAAGGAAATTCCACCATTTTTTTTCGGTCACTCCATTCTCTCATGGTTTTAACCAATGGAATGTATGCTTCAATATCCTTACTTAATAAGGTTTCCATTACTTTTTTCTCAGCTCTGGAATTAACGTACAAAGCATGCCATTGTTTAATTTCTCCTGTTTTTATTTTCTCATTCTGCATCCTTATTCTTCTCACAGCTTCGCCTCCTCAGTCACATTAACTAAGTAAGCTTGCGGTTAAACTTAAGGTGATTTCGGAAGCCTCAATCACCAATAATTATTTATTTACTCCACAACAGTAGTGGTTTTTCGTTAGTTTCTTTAATCTTACTAAAATCAAATTCGTCGGCCGAATAAATAATGTATCTGATCTTTTTATTAATTTTTTTTTCGGCTTTTTCAACTTGTTCCATTAAAAAAGTTTTATTTAAATCATTCCCTACTAATACCAAATCAATAATTTCAGAATTTTGCCCCTTAGCTAATTTCCCTACAAGATAAACCTTTTCTAAACTACCAACACGTTGAAGAATATAATCCATAACATATTCTACACCAACCATCTTCATGATAATCCGATTAATATCTTTAAACAAAGGGTGTTTTGTATTGGCGGTAAAAATCTTCTTATTCCCTTCAGAAAAAGAATCTAAAAAACCTGCTTTTTCAAATTTATTTAGCTCTAATCTGATACCATTAGTAGACTCGCCAAACTCCTCTTCTAAATTTCTTAAATAAGCAGTATTGTTACTATTCAAAAAAAATTTGATTAGTAGTTTTATGCGGGTTTTAGAAGATATAAGGGTCTCTATCATTATTGAGTAACAAATTTACTCGTTTTGACGAATTAGACAAATTTTAAACGCCTTTTTTTTGAAACCAGGTAACTGTTTTTGACAGCCCTTCTTCTATCGAAACCAATGGTGAATAATTTAAGGTTTCTTTAGCTAAAGATATATTTGCAAAACTATCTTTGATCTCACCTTTTCTTTCAGGAAGATAGATCGGTAATAAGTTTTCCTTACTGCATAAAGAAGCTATTTGTTTGTAAATATCATTTACAGATATGGTTCCTCCACAAGCAATATTCATTACTGTATTTTGCGGTAAGTTTTCGAGAGTGCTTGCAAGCATATTTGCGCTAACCACGTTTGCTACATAGGTAAAATCTCTTGTATTATTTCCGGTTCCAAAAATCGACGCCTGCTCGTTTTTTAAGATAGAGGCGATAAATTTCGGAATTACGGCAGCATAAGCCCCTTCCGGATTTTGTCGTTCTCCAAAAACATTAAAATATCTAAAACCGATGGTTTTTAATCCATATAATGTTGAAAAAACAGCCGCATATTTTTCGTTAGTGTATTTAGTAACGGCATAAGGAGATAGTAAATTACCTGTTTTATTTTCTGTTTTAGGGAAAGTTTGATCATCTCCGTATACTGAAGAAGACGAAGCGTAAATGAATTTTTTGACTCCACATTCTTTTGCTGCAAATAACATATTTACAAATCCATTCACATTAACCATATTAGAGGCAATAGGATTTTCAATACTACGCGGAACAGAGCCTAATGCAGCATGATGTAACACCACATCAATTCCTTTACAAGCGCTTAAACAAACCTCTGCATTTACTATACTGCCTTCAATAAACTGAAAATTCTCATTTGATAAGAACTGCTCAATATTTTTTTTAAAGCCGGTAGATAGATCGTCCAGAACAACTACTTTCTTGGCTTTGTTTTGGATCAAAAATTCACATAAATGCGAGCCTATAAAGCCTGCACCGCCTGTAACCAAAAAACTATTGTTCTTTATTTGTTCTTGTTGATTAATGGATAAAATACTCATATTCTGTTTAAGATTTTTTTGAGTAACCATATCCGTAGCCGTAACCATAGCCGTAACCATATCTGGAATAATAATATCTGGATCGTTTACGTTTTACGCCGTTTAAAACCAGATATACGTCTTTAATAGAATTATCTCTGACTATTTTCTCAAATTGATTAATAACCTGCTTTGTCGCGAACTTAGTATTTAAAACAAATAAATTAATATCAGCGTATTGCATGAGGTATGCCGCATCAGATAACATACCTGCCGGAGGTGTATCAATCAATACATAATCAAAATGCTGTTTTGCGTAATTGATCAATTCTTTTAATTTCTCAGATAATACCAGATCAGATGGATTTGGAGGAATTGGACCGGATAAAATAGTATATAAATTAGTTATTACTGTTGGCTTCACAATTTCATCTAAAGTATTGCTGCCCAGCATAAAAGTACTGATCCCTATATCCGCATTCATTTCAAGTGCTTTTTGAATACGAGGCTTGTGAAGATCCAACTCCAGCATCACTACTTTTTTGCCCCCTTTAGCTAAAATAGCGCCAACATTAATAGTAGTAAATGTTTTTCCTTCTCCAGGACCATTAGAGGTTACAAGTATTGTCTTTTTGTCAGAATTTAGGATCACATACTGTAAATTCGTTCTCAGAGTTCTAAATGCTTCAGCAATAAACGAATTGGGGCTTTCTTCTACAATAAATCCTTTATCGCCTACTCCTTTTTGAAATGGAAGGTCTGCAATGATAGGAAGAGATGTTACCTCTTTTAATTCCTCGGCTGTTTGTATAGTTGAGAAAAATAAGACACGCAATACTATAATCATTATAGAAATAGCCAATCCAATTGCCAAAAATGTAGAAATGATTTTTTTCTTATCCGGGCTCACGACTCCTTTGTTTCTAGGACTGTCAATCACTTTGATCTCCGGTACAATAGAAGCCTTAGCTATTTTCGTGCTCGCTTTTTTCTGTAAAAGGAAATTATATATATTCTCATTAACCGATACTTTTCTTGAAATGTTCAAGATCTCCATTTGCTTTTTAGGGATTTGATTGATCTCGCTTACGTATGAAGAAATTTCTCCATTTAAATTATCGATAATTTTAAAGCTAGCATTTCTGGAATTATTTAAATATACAAGCATGTTTTGCTTCAAGCCTTTGATCTTTTGCCTCACTTGAATCACAGCAGGGTTAATTTCTTTTGAAATACTTAACAATCGACTTAACTCAATTTGAGAATTATATAATTCTTCTACTGCCGATCTTAAAAAAGCATCATCATCTACTAAATAAACATTTGGTGGTAAAAACTGAGGATCTTTATCTTCAATAACATATTTCTCTAAATCATTGATCGCGTCAATCTTTAGATTTAATAATGATTTTCTGCTATCAAATACTGCCAGCTTTTTAAAATAATCTTCTTTTTCCCATTCCAGATCCAAAATAGAGTTATCCTTTTTGTAATTCTGCATCGTGTCCTCTATATCTTTTAAAGAACCACTTACATCATCCAATTGTTTATCAATAAAACTAATAGTGCGTTCATTGATTTCAAAACGGGAATTCAAAGATTTATTAATATATACTTTTGATAACGTATCCAGTATTAATTTCGCCCGATCAGGGATAATGTCGTCAATCGTCAATACCAACACATTTGTATATTCAGGATTTTCAACATTCAATGCCATTTGATATTGAGATACCAAACTTTCCATGTTATGTACAATAATTTGATATTCAAATTTAGCTAACTGACTTGCTGTGTTCCTGGTAAAATTATCTTCCCTGTTTACTACAATATTAAAATCAACGTCAAGTAAAGGCGAATTAAAAGTTCCTTTTTTTTGAATTTCAACACCATTAATAATGTATTTTAATTCGTACTGATTATAATCAACTATTTTAAAATTGATTGGCAATTCATATAAACTAGGGTTAACGGTATTTATTTCAATGTCAAAGGGATTCCCTGTAAATTGTTCAGTAGTTCTTACCCTGCCAACAATAAAATGAGAAACTTGCAATTGTCGTTTTAAACGGTCAATTGTTTCTTTCATTAAGTCATAAGACTTAATGACTCTTATCTCATTTGAATTATCAACAAAAGACTTTCCTACACCTCCATAAAAATCATCATCGGAAATTACACTCTTTTCGTAATAGGTATCATTGGATTTTAGCAATTCTACCGAGGCCTGATACACATTTTCAATTTTATAAACATAAAAATATCCTAATAAATAGAAAACAGGAACAATCAATAAAGGGATATACCAATTTTTGGAGATTATTCTCCAAATTAGTTTGAAATCGTTAATTTGTATAGGTGAATTGTTCTTTTTAGGTTCCACAAAATTGATTTAATCTTACAAATATAATTATTTGGCACAGTTTTTACACAACAATTGTCGTTCCATTAATTTTTGTTATATTTACAAACGCAAAATCAAGATGAAAACAAGATTTATACTATTCACCATCTTTTTACTAATAGGTGTAACTGCAACTTTTGCTGGTCCACCCCCTCCACCAAAACCACCTGCTGGTACACCAGGATGTTGGCCACCACCATGTGTTCCAATTGATGGCGGCATATCGCTTTTAATTGCTGCCGGTGCACTTTACGGAGGGAAAAAGCTATACAATAAACATAAAGAAAATAAATCTAATTTATAAAATCTCCCCCCGCCAACAGGCGGGGGTTTTTTATATGCTATTAAAAATTCGTCAAAACAAATTTCAGTTTTTTATTCTCAAAGCCTCTGTTTTATATGGCTTGTGCTATTTTTTGTATGAATTTATAATTAAAAAACATACACGTTTAGATCAACTCTTTATCCGAAAAATCATCAATTTTTCGTCCTGGATCTTAGAAATGTTTGGTTATAAAACATTTGTTAGCAAAGATATAAACGACATGCAGGTTATGGGAATTGATGGTTCAAATGGTGTATGGATTGGCGGCCCTTGTAATGGCATAACCCTCATGTTTTTATTTGCCATATTTGTCATCTCCTATCCTGGAAGTATAAAAAATAAATTATGGTACATTCCCTTAGGTATAATTGCAGTTCACTTGATCAATATTATACGAATTGTTGGTTTGGCAATCATTGCTTTATATTCACCGCTATCATTAGATTTTAATCACACATATACATTCACTTTTATTGCTTATAGCTTTGTGTTTATGCTTTGGATGATATGGGTAAATAAACTAGCTGAACCAAATAAGAAAAATGAGAAACTGGATTAAATACCTCGTTATTCTTGTCATTTTTGCTTTTTTAGGCTTTAGCCGTGAATTTATTTTTGTTAATATCAATAACCAACTCTTCAAGTTATATTACAATAATCCAAGTATCATAATTCCACATAGCCTAAGGTTTATAGAATCTTTTGATTACAGGACTTTGTATTACCTTAAATACCCTCTAACTATAACTTATTTTCTTGCTTATTTTTTCACCACATACTTTTCAGTTAAAATTCTGATAAATCACAAAAAATATACAATTTGGGTTATTTATATTTATGCATTATTACTAATTTTAGCGGGCATTACAATGGCTTATAACTATTTTATTAATCAAGATCTAGGGGGTGATGAATATACCTTTAGTCGCTGGTTAATGGGTATAGCGCAATCTCCATTAGTAGCCTTTTTTATTATTGCCGCAGGAACTTTATATAAGAAATTTCAACCAGAAACTAAATAACCAATTATTATGAAAAAAGACACCACTATTTTTAAATTAATAACCGAAGAAAAACACCGCCAAACCAGAGGAATCGAGTTAATTGCAAGTGAAAACTATGTGAGCGACCAAGTTATGAAAGCCATGGGTAGTGTTTTAACCAATAAATATGCAGAAGGCTTACCTAACAAACGCTATTATGGCGGTTGTGAAGTGGTTGATAAAGTGGAGCAATTAGCCATTGATAGAGCTAAAGAATTATTTGGAGCTTGTTGGGTAAATGTTCAGCCACACTCTGGCGCTCAGGCTAATGCCGCAGTAATGCTAGCTTGTTTAAAACCAGGCGATACTATTTTAGGATTCGATTTATCGCACGGTGGGCATTTAACTCACGGTTCACCTGTAAATTTTTCGGGTAAATTATACCGTGCTACTTTTTATGGGGTAGATGAAAAAACCGGTACCGTTAATTACGATAAGGTTGAAGCTACTGCTAAAAAAGAAAAACCAAAATTAATTATTTGTGGCGCATCTGCTTATTCTCGCGACTGGGATTATGTTCGTTTACGTAAAATTGCCGATGGCGTTAATGCATTGTTATTAGCTGACATTTCACACCCTTCTGGTTTGATCGCTAAAGGCATTTTAAACGATCCGTTACCTCATTGCCACATTGTTACTACCACAACTCACAAAACGCTTCGTGGGCCAAGAGGCGGAATGATTATGATGGGTAATGATTTCGAGAATCCTATGGGCGAAAAAACACCTAAAGGAGAACCTAAAATGATGAGCGCTTGTTTAGATATGGCAGTGTTTCCTGGAACCCAAGGTGGTCCATTAGAACATGTTATTGCAGCCAAAGCAATAGCATATGGAGAAGCTCTATCTGATGAATATATGTTGTACTGCGTTCAGGTTATAAAAAATGCTCAGGTTATGGCCAAAGCGTTAATTGAAAAGGGCTACAAGATCATTTCAGGAGGTACCGATAATCATTGCATGCTAATTGATTTACGTAGCAAAAACATTACTGGTAAAGAAGCCGAAAATACTTTAGGAGAAGCGGATATTACAGTAAACAAAAACATGGTACCGTTTGATGATAAATCTCCATTTGTAACGTCTGGTATTCGTATTGGAACTCCCGCTATTACTAGTCGTGGTTTAAAAGAAAAAGATTGCTTAAAAGTTGTAGAATATATCGATATGGCTATCAAAAATAGAGGGAATGCTAAGGAATTAGCAAAACTTCGTAAAAAAGTAAATACAATGATGGAAAAATATCCTTTGTTTAAAGATTAATTTTCCTATACCTTATAATTAAAGGGCACGATCTACTAGAGATTGTGCCCTTTTTTATTATGATGCTTATCCAAATTTAACCACAACAAAAAACCCTTTCATTTTCATGAAAGGGTTTTTTAAAATATAATTCCTTGAATTTAGAAGTGCCACAAATCATGCTCCCATCTGAAAATATCATTTTTAATGCGATCAGATTCTAACAAGGCATCAATACCTCTGGAATATTGCATAATTAAACGATCATAAACGTTGGTTTCTTTAATAGCAACGCTTGAAAATTGACGCTTCCAAAAGATATCTTCAAAAGTTCTACGCTCAGCATCATTTTTAGTATTATACACTTCATGTTTTGCGAAGTAAGGACGACAAGCCGGAAAATATACCCAAAACTGAGTAAACGCTAATTCTTTTGTTTCATCCCAAGTAACAATACCCATACCTAAAATACGAACTTCTAATACAGACTTTTGTTTATCAAAAAACCAATCTTCTTTTAAAGTCAATTTTCTGAACTCTTTATACATCCAAGTCGAATCAGCAGGAGGTAAAATTTTAGTAGTCACCTCAGTTCCATCAGCTAAATAAGAGATCTGATCGGTTGAATCAGCCTGACGCATAATTCTGGTACGAATATTAGACAATTCTAAAGGTTGCAAAAACTCCTCATCTTGAAAAGCAATGATTTCACCTTTTAAAATGTATTTCAATACAGTTTGTAAATAGGATATTCTGCTAGTCACAATATCAGTTGGGTAATATAATTGCTGATTTTGTTTCTCGCGCATATCCAACTCTCTCCATACTCGCTTTTCCCACGTCACATCACCTTCACGCAAGTGTGTGTATGGTATAAAACGTCTGTTAACAGAGTTTTCCTTATCATAAATTCCATCTCTGTAATCACCAGGTTGAAAAACACCCGGCTGAGCATCAACATTTATCGCTGAGAAAAATGCTATTGCTAAAAACAAGATATGCGTTACTTTTTTCATAATTATTTCACTTTAATAGTTACTCCCGGTACACCAGAAACTACAGTTCCATCCGGTTTTTTAACTTTGATGTTATCAAAGAAAATTTTACTTCCAGTACCAGCTCCAGCTAATATGCTTTTTGCTTCTGCTGTTAGATTATTCCCTGAACAAGCTGCGAATTTAGTTTGACCTTTAATTGAACCTGTAACGTCAAACGACAATACGATGTAGTTTGCTTTAAAATCGAATCCTGGTGCATTTGCTCCCATACCACCAATAGCAGATAATCCTGATTTTGGCATTTCAACAAATCCACTTTTTCCACCAACAGATGCAACCGGAGGAGGTAAAGGTTTTACACGGAATTTAACTGTTCCTTGAGGTTTAGTACCATCTTTTGTTTTTGCAGAAACGGCTACGTTACATTCTCCAGTTCCTGTAAATTTGAAAATGAATTTTCCTCCGGCACCACCAGACTTTGAAACTCCGGCTCCAGATGGATTTACAATTAGATCTGTAGGTGATACACCGGCTGCAGAAACTGTAACAGGATTTTCAACACCAGCATAAAATACGTTCATTTGATCAGCAGATACCGCTACAGCAGGAGCTGCCACCATATACGTTGTAGAGAATGGGTAACGATCAAAAGTGCCGTCCGGTTTTTTGAACTTAATAACACCCTTCACTGTTTGTTCACCTTGTCCACCTGTAGATTGGCTATATTTACCCATCCCATTTTCAATAGGAATTGGCGTACCACCAGAAGTAGACGCTGAATCAGCACCAATTAAAACCTCCAAATCACCTGATCCTAATTTTGAAGAAGACGCTGCTAAGAATATATCAGCAACGTAAGGTTGTCCTGATTGAATATAAGAAGAAGGTGCAATTACCTTTGCTTCTAAATGGTCAAATTTAATCGCTAATTTACCACTAGCACCAGAAAGTACTTGTAAAATTTCCGCCTCAACGTTTTTTACATCAGACTGCATTTTATTGAAAGTAGTATAAACAGCTGCTAAAGGAAGGTGATAAAAGTTATCCATTTCCCAGTTAAACTCTACACCATCTTCTAAACGTTTACTATCAACAGGTTTTAAAGAAGCAATTTTCTTTTTTAATCCTTCATAATCATCTTTCAATAATTTTGTTTTTGGATCTTTTTGCATGTTATCCAACATTGCAATTAACTTATCGTGTAAGCCATTTAATTTAGCTTTTAATTCAGATGCTGTATTTTCACCTGTTTTTGGAGTTTTTGGTTCTGATCCGATCAATATGGTTGTAGGCATATCGTAATCGTCCATTTTTTCCATATGTCTCAAATTCAAAGTATCAGCAATCTTCACATTTTCTAATGAAGTAGGCTCTGTTTTTGAAACCACATATGATCTTAAATCACCAATATATTTATAGGTTTCATTCAACATTTTTTGTGCTTCCAAAGCTTTATCATAATAAGGTTTTGCACCAGCATTACCATTAATAGTTGCTTCAAAGGCTTTTGTTATACGTTCGTTGTTTTGAGTTAAATTTTCTTTTGATTTAACCATACTTTCATTTACAGATAAATATCCCTGTAAAATTTGTTTAGATATGTTCATCGCCAAAAGAGCCGTTAGTACGAGATACATCATACCAATCATCTTTTGCCTAGGTGTTTCTTTACCGCCTCCCATAATACTATGCTATTGTTTTTAGATTAAATGTTTAAATAAATTTATAGAAAATGAATGAAAGAATTTCTTTCATTCATTTTCATAGTGGGTTAACAATTATTTATTGAAATTCATAGCGCCTAACATGTTTCCGTAGATAGTGTTAAGAGCAGTTAAATTAGTAGATAATTGAGACATTTCTTGACGATATTTTTTGGTATCTTCAACTGAATCATGTAAGTTTTTCATTAAATCAGATAAACCACCATAGAATTTTTCAGTCGCTTCTAAATGACCACGAGATCCTTGTAATTGTAATTCGTAAGTTGCATTTAAAGCAGATAAATTTTTAGAAACGCTATTTAAAGACTCTCCAATAGAAGAACCAGCATCATTAGATTCAGCTAAGCTAGAAATTGAACTAGCAGCTTTGCTATATGTGTCAGCTAAATGAGATACATTTTTAGAAGCAGTTTTTACACTGTCAACATATTCGTTTGTAGCTACTGTTGCATTGCTAATATCTGCCATTTTGTTGGCATTATCACCAATTGCACGCATTCCAGCTCCTAAACTCTCGATTAATTCCGGACCAATTTTAGCTTCAGCTAACATAGCATCTAATTGAGAAGATACAGGTAAACCGGAAACGCTGTCATCTTGTAAATCATCATGACCGCCCATACCACCTAATTCAGGGTATGCTAATGTCCAATCGTACTCTTCATGTGGAATATCAATACCGAATAATATAAATAAAAACGCTTCTGTACCAAGACCAGCAATTAATGCCGCTGATGCACCTGGCCAGTGCATGATTTTAAACAATGCTCCAACAATTACGATAGATGCACCAAAACATGATGCTAAGTGTAAGTATTTTTTAAAACCGGTTACTTTAGGTAATTTGCTCATAGCTCTTTTGTGTTTGTTTAGTTAGTGTTTGTTTTGTTTGTATTATTTGTTGTGTTTGTGTTTTACTTATCTATTAAAAAGTATCATCTCCTTTTGAACGACCTAAATAAGTCATTACGTTACGGAAACCAATATAACATTTAGCAGTATCTTGATACTCATATGTTCTAGAACTAACTTGTAAGTAATAACCTACATCTTTCCAAGAACCACCACGGATTACTTTACGTTTTAATACGTTAGCATCTTTATCTTGTGCCTCATAAACATAATCTGGATTTAAATCATGTGCGAAATCATAAGCTGATTCGTCAAATGCGTTACTTGTCCACTCTGAAACGTTACCAGCCATACAATATAAACCATAATCATTAGGGTTATAAGAGTAGATATAAACTGAATGGAAACCACCGTCATCAATATAAGAACCACGCATTGGTTTAAAGTTTCCTAAGAAACAACCTTTAGCATTTCTGATATATGGACCACCCCAAGGATATGGAGATAAATCGTTACCACCACGAGCTGCATATTCCCATTCTGATTCTGTAGGTAAACGGAAGTCGTTAACAATTGTTTGACCTGTACCAATTAAATAATTATTTAATAAGTTCGTACGCCAAATACTAAATGCACGTGCTTGTTTCCACGTAATACCAACTACCGGATAATCATCATAAGCCGGGTGCCAGAAATACATATTAGTCATCGGTTCGTTGAATGAATACGTAAAATCATGAACCCAAGCTAATGTATCAGGATAAACATTGATCACATCTTTTAAAATAAATACCGAACGATCTACTCCTTTACGTTCACGAGGAACATAATTTCCCTGACCAACAGATACCTGATCCTGAACGTTATATGTACCTAATGTTTTAGGGTCTTTACCTGGATCTCCAACAGGAGTTGAAGGTGTACCAGGAGTTCCGTTTAATCCATCATTTAAATGAACACCGTTCATATAGTCCGCTTTTTTGTATTCATGAGCTGCATCCTGAACATCCGGAGATTTTTGAGGAACAAAACGATTGAATTTAGAAGCCGCTAAACGAATATCAATTCTATAATATTCATAGTTTAATTTACGTGTATCTATTTCTTTTCTGTTGTAAAAACGCTCTCCTTCAGGTAAATATAATGGCTGTAAATCTAAACGATAATCTTCATCATCGCTATCCCATTTGATTTTCTCTTCCCAGTTAATATAAGGATCCTGTAAGTTATTATCGCCTTTGTAGATTGGCCACATACTTAAGAAATCTTCTTGAGAAATTTGGTAATTTTCAGCATCACCATTAGATCCAAATGCTAATAATTTACGAGCAATTGAATCACGCACCCAATATACAAACTGACGATACTCATTATTAGAGATCTCTGAATCATCAATGTAAAAGGCCTGAACAGAAACCATCTTTGATTTGGCAGTATGTGCCATTGTAACTTCTTCGTCACTTGGTCCCATATGGTAACTACCCATAGGAATATACAAAGTACCAAATGGATCCGGCTGGAACCATTGTTCTCGTCCTTGTACACCAGTTAGCTCGCCTACCTTTTTGTTACATCCAGTAACAACGGCAACAAATGAAGCTAATACAATCAGTTTTTTCATAGTGCGTTTGTTTAGTTTTTGCTAGTGAAATAAATTTGTAGTGAATTTCACTTCGCTTTCTTTTGTTTATAATCCCAAACTTTATTTTTAGTTACAGTTTACTTTATGAACAACTTATTAACAATTAAAAAATAAAGGTTGTAGGGGACTTGAACGTAGTTTTTTTTAAAAGGTTACAAATTAATCTAAAAATCTTGTATTTGAGTAACTAGTTACTTTTGGTGTTTTCTTCACATTAAAGCAATAGCCTAATGATATTTCATGAGTACCAGCGCTAAATCCTTTAATTTTAGACATGGTTAAATCATAAGAATATCCAAATCGCAAGCTTTTATCTTTTAAGAATCTATATCCGATCATAGGAGCAATGGCATCTTGCATACGGTATGAAACTCCAATTGATAAGGTTCTGTCAAATATATACGTTAAATTAACGTCTAATTGGGTAGAAGCTGCATCTGATTTCACTTTTACATTAGGCTGTAAAGCATGTTTAGGTGTTAAATCAAACGTATAACCTCCAACTATATAATAGTGACGAGCTAATGCATACTTCACGCTATCACTCGCAACAATATCCTGAGCAGTTAAGTGAGTAGAAGAAATACCTACATACATTTTATTAGCAATACCATAGTATACACCAAAACCTAAATCATATGTTAATTTATTTATATTAGGATTTGGAGTTGTAACAGTTCCGGAAGTGTAATCAGGAATAGATGCATCGTGCTTAGTAGGACCATCAGGAGTAATCCAAGTTCCATTAAACTGTTGTTGTAAAATACCTCCATCAATACCAATACCCAAATTACCCGGACCGATTGGACGCTTGTATGATAAAGCTAAACGAGCAAATAATGTTTTAGAAAAACCAATTTGGTCGTTCATTACATTTAAACCAATACCCATTGGTAAATTACCAATTGGCATATCAAAACTTAATAAACCGGTTTTTGGTGCACCTGGGAAATTTACCCATTGCTGACGGTATAATACGTTTGCGCAAATCGCATCACTCGTACCTGCATAACCAGGATTATAAATCAACTTATTGTGCATAAATTGAGTGAATTGCGGATCTTGCTGAGCGAATAAAACGCCTGAAAATGCTGCAAAAGCAACAGTTAATTTGGTAAAGATTTTTTTCATATTATACCAGTTTAGTTTGTTTTGTTAAGTATAGTTAAAATACTTAGGCGACTAAGTTAAAGTTAATTTATTAAAAATCAAATTTTTTGAACTTTTTTTTGTTAAAAAGGATTCAAGGCAAAATTCGTAGTTTTTTAAATAAAAACCTTATAAGTCATCCAAGCATTTTTTCAATACGATGAATTTCAATATTTCTCCAAAGTTTAAAAATCTGTTCAAAATAAAAAAACCATAAAACACCAAACTATTGTACTTTTAACGTCTTAAATCCAAATTAAACAATGATTGCCTCTGTTTTTCATAAAGGAAAAGATTATAAAATAGATTTATACCAGCCTATCGACATTTCAATACCTTTAACTACAGATAAACATTGTGTTAGTGCCTGGTATGTAGAGCCAATGAAATTAGAGCCTGTAGTAATGGGTGATTGGATTGGAGATGTGAGCAAAGGAGGTTCTGTAAATTTCAGAACTGTTACTTTTAATCCTCATGGAAACGGAACTCATACAGAATGCGTGGGCCATATCAGCAAGGAGTTTGTAACAATTAACCATTGCTTAAAACAATTTATGTTTTTAGCAGAAGTAATTACCGTTTTACCAAAACAATTAGAAAATGGTGATTTTGTAATTACCAAACAACATTTTCAGAATGCTCTTGAAGACAGAAAACCTGATGCTATTGTAATCAGAACCTTATCAAATGGGTTGAATAAATTAACCATGCAGTATTCTAATACAAACCCACCTTATGTTTTAGAAGACGCTATTTTATTTTTAAATGAAATTGGTGTGCAACATTTGTTGATTGATATGCCATCCATTGACCGAGAAAATGATGAAGGAAAATTGTTGGCACATCACGCATTTTGGCAATATCCTCATAACACTCAGTTTCAAAAAACAATCACTGAATTTATATATGTACCAAATGAAATTAATGATGGCACCTATATTTTAAATCTTCAGATCGCTAGTTTTGAAAATGATGCGAGCCCGAGTAAACCAGTGTTGTATAAAGTTTTTTAGATAACGACCTCACCCCTAGCCCCTCCCTTTGAGTAGAAAGGAAATAGACCAAAAAAAATATAAAATGAAATTATATCTTCCATACAGTAATAGTTTAACCGAGTACAAACGCTTCTTAACCCGCGAAGTGAAATGCGGAGACATAGGTATTGGTGGCAGTAATCCTATACGTTTACAAAGTATGACCACAACGGACACCATGGATACCAAAGCTACAGTAGCTCAAAGTATCCGAATGATCGAAGCCGGTTGTGAGTTAGTTCGTATAACCGCTCCAAGTTTAAATGAGGCAAAAAATTTAGAAGTCATCAAAAAAGAATTGGTTGCTGCAGGATACAATACTCCTTTAGTTGCCGATATACATTTTACCCCTAACGCTGCTGAGCATGCTGCTCGAGTGATCGAAAAAGTACGTGTAAATCCGGGTAACTATGCCGATAAGAAAAAATTTGAAGAAATAGAATACACTGATTCGGCTTACGAAGCTGAAATAGAACGCATCAGACAACGTTTTACTCCTTTAGTAAAAATTTGCAAAGAGTATGGAACAGCAATGCGTATTGGCACTAATCATGGTTCATTGAGCGATCGTATATTAAGTCGTTATGGAGATACGCCATTAGGAATGGTAGAATCTGCTTTTGAATTTTTACGTATATGTGAAGATCTGAATTATCACAACATTGTAATTTCAATGAAAGCCAGTAACACGCACGTCATGGTACAGGCTTACCGTTTGTTGGTTCAAAAAATGATGGAAACCAATCGCAATTATCCTTTGCATTTAGGTGTAACAGAAGCCGGAGAAGGAGAAGATGGTCGTATCAAATCGGCAGTTGGCATTGGCGCTTTATTAGAAGACGGATTAGGAGACACGGTTCGTGTATCTTTAACCGAAGATCCTGAATTTGAGATTCCAGTTGCTAAAGCCTTAGTTGATCGATATACTAACAGACACGACCATGACTCTATTGAGCCATACAAAATTGAAAATGGTAAAATCAATTTATCATATAACCCATACGATTATCAAAGACGAGAAAGTATTGTCATCAATAATCTTGGCGGACATAACGTTCCGAGGGTTATTGCTGATTTTAGCTCCAGAGAAACGATAACACCTGCAACTTTTTTCGCAGTAGGTTACAATTATTCTGTACCATTAGATAAATGGAATTTGACCGATACAGCTTGTGATTATGTTTTTGTTGGCGATAATTCTATTGATTTTGAAATTCCGGGAACACTAGGAATTATCTACAATTCAGAAGCCTGGAAAAAAATTGAAACACCCGTAAGACAATACCCATTATTTTGTGGAGATGAATTTTTGAAGAGCGAGAAAACACATCCTGAATTAAATTTTGTTGCAGTTACAAAAGAAGTTTTAACTAAAGAGTTTGTTACTAATATTAAACAAAAAACTAATGTTGTTTTAATACTTGACACCTTTAATGAACATGCCATGCCTGAGTTACGTCGCTTATTTGTTAGCTTATCGGAACAAGGTTTAAACCTACCAATTATTATAAAACGAAACTTTAAAAATATTTCCGAACAAGATTTTCAATTAGGTTCATCGGCCGAAGTTGGCGCTTTATTTTTAGATGGCTTAGGGGATGGGATATGGTTAAAACAAATCAATTGTACATCACCACAAGGAGCTAACTCTACAGCGTTTGGAATATTACAAGCAACAAGAACCCGTATTAGCAAAACAGAATATATTTCTTGTCCGAGTTGTGGAAGAACATTGTTTGATCTACAAGAAACCACTCAAAAAATTCGCTCTGTAACAGAACATTTAAAAGGGCTTAAAATTGGTATCATGGGCTGTATTGTAAATGGGCCGGGCGAAATGGCGGATGCCGATTATGGTTACGTTGGTGTAGGGATTGGAAAAATATCATTATACAAAGGCAAAGAAGTGGTGAAAAAAAATGTGCCCACAGAAAATGCCGTTAATGAATTAGTTGAACTGATCAAGGAAAATGGTGATTGGGTGGAAAAGGTTTAATACATGAGCCATACTGCAAATAACCGGTCTTTTCAATCGATCTTTCTTAGTTACTTAGAATTTGTTCCTACTACAGATCAATCTCAATTAATTGATCTGCTTTCTGAATTTATTTCTAGCCAAAATGAACGGGAGATCATGGTTATAAAAGGTTATGCCGGGACCGGTAAAACCAATATGGTGGCCACTTTAGCAAAAACATTACCATCATTTAAATGGCGAAGTGTGTTGTTAGCGCCTACCGGAAGAGCGGCAAAAGTTTTATCATCTTATGCTCAACTTCCTGCACAAACTATTCACAAAAAAATATTCAGAAAAACACCAACACATGATGGAGGTGTTATGTTTTCCTTAGGCGAAAATTTACATCGTAACACTATTTTCATTGTAGACGAAGCATCAATGATAGGATTGGATAATCCAAATTCAGAATCAGTTTATGGCAGTTTATTGGAAAGTTTATTTGAATACGTTTTTTCCGGAGACAATTGCAAGCTTTTGTTGGTGGGCGATACCGCTCAATTACCACCTGTTGGAAGTAATGATAGCCCTGCATTAAATATTGAATTTTTAAAAGCGGCATATCATTTAAATATTAAACATATAGAACTTAAACAAGTAGCTCGTCAGCAAGATGCCAGTGGAATTTTAAAAAATGCCACACATTTAAGAGATTGTATTACTGAAGGCAGTGATGAATTTCCGAAACTTCAAACTTATAAAGATGTAGTGAGGCTAAGTGGCGATGAGCTGGAAGATGCTTTAAATAGCGCTTACAGCAAGTATGGCTTTAATGATGTATTACTAGTAACGCGAAGTAATAAACGTGCAAACCTTTTTAATCAAGCGGTACGAAATAGAATCCGATACATGGATGACGACTTATGTGGTGGCGATTTGATGATGGTAGTAAAGAATAATTATTTTTGGTTAGATGACAAATCAGAAGTTGGATTTATTGCCAATGGCGACAGTTTACAGATCAAAAAAATATTGGGACGCAGAGAGTTATATGGTTTTAATTTTGCAGAATGCGTAGTAGAATTATGCGATTATGCTACTACTCCTGAAATCACATTAAACTTATTATTAGACTCCATTAATACTGATACATCAGCGCTTACAAAAGAACAACAACAATTTTTGTTTGAAGGTGTGATGGAAGACGTAGCTGATGAGCCTGTTAAAGGAAAAAGAATGGCTTATTTAAAAAGCAATCCTTACTTCAATGCTTTACAGGTAAAATTTAACTATGCTGTTACATGCCATAAAGCTCAGGGTGGACAATGGCCTTGCGTATTTATTGATCAAGGATATTTAACCAAAGAAATGCTGGATGTGGAATATATTAGATGGCTTTATACAGCTTTTACCAGAGCCTCAGAAAAAGTATATTTAATGAACTTTTCAGATGACTTTTTTGAAATTTAAACACAGAGTTTTTTCGCAGAGAGCTCAGAAAATGATTTTTTATACGTCAATTTTTTAGCCCTGATTGTAGCGGCATCCTTTTTTGGTAGCTGAGGCTCTCGAAGCTCCAAAAAAGATACAGCGGAAAGCGGGAAAAAGCTTCAAAAAATAGACCGTAATAAAATTCAAATCGTTATATTCGCATGGTAAAATTTATAGTGCAGAATGGCGACTCTTACAAAAAAAATTCAGATGGTTGACCTCAAAGGTCAATACGAAAAAATAAAAGCCGAAGTGGATGCTGGAATACAGGAAGTGATTAATACAACTGCATTTATTAATGGCCCGGCCGTAAAAGAATTTCAATCGGATCTGGAAAAATACCTTAATGTAAAGCATGTGATTCCTTGTGCTAACGGAACCGATGCTTTACAAATTGCCATGATGGCGTTAGATCTAAAACCTGGTGATGAAGTGATTACTGCTAGCTTTACATACGTTGCTACAGCTGAAGTAATTGGTTTATTAGGATTAACGCCCGTTTTGGTAGATGTCTATCCGGATACATTTGATATAAATGTAGAAGCCATTGAAAAAGCAATTACGCCAAAAACAAAAGCCATTGTGCCTGTTCATTTGTTTGGACAATGTGCTGACATGGAGCGTATCATGGCAGTTGCTAAAAAACATAATTTGTATGTGATCGAAGATGTAGCTCAAGCAATAGGCGCTGACTACACTTTTTCTGACGGAAAAAAAGCAAAAGCAGGAACTATTGGAACAATAGGTTGTACCTCATTTTTTCCGAGTAAAAATTTAGGTTGCTATGGTGATGGTGGTGCAATGTATACAAACGATGATGTATTAGCAGCAAAACTACGTATGGTAGCGCACCATGGACAAAGCGTACAATATGTGCACGATGTATTAGGTGTGAACTCGCGTTTAGATACTATACAAGCAGTAGTGTTAAAAGCCAAATTAAAACATCTGGATGAATATGCTGCAGCTAGAAATAAAGTCGCTGAATATTATGACAAAGCATTATCCAATCATCCAAAATTAAAAACACCGGTAAGAGTTAAAAACTCCAACCATGTGTTTCACCAATACACCTTACAATTAAATGGAGTAGATAGAACCAAGTTACGCGAGCAATTAGCAGAACGTGGAATTCCGGCAATGATATACTACCCTATTCCATTGCATGAACAAAAAGCTTACAAAAGCGATCGATTTAAAAAGGGAGATTTTCCTGTAACAGAAAAATTATGTGCAACGGTTCTCTCATTACCTATGCATACCGAAATGGATGAAGAAACATTAAAATATATAACAACAAACTTATTAGAATTAGTAAAATAATAAATTTATGAAAATAGCAATTGTAGGAACAGGATACGTTGGATTAGTAACAGGCACATGCTTTGCCGAAGTTGGAATGGACGTAACTTGTGTTGATATTGATCAAAAAAAAATTGATAACTTACATAAAGGCATCTTGCCTATATATGAGCCAGGACTAGATGAAATGGTAACCCGTAACGTTCAAAAAAAACGTTTGCATTTTTCCACGTCTTTAAAAGATAGTATCCAAGGTGCGGAAGTAGTATTTATTGCGGTTGGTACACCACCGGATGAAGACGGATCTGCTGATTTAAAATATGTATTAGCCGTAGCCTCAAGTATTGGAGAGCATATGACTCATCCATTAGTAGTAGTTACAAAATCAACAGTGCCGGTTAGTACTGCAGAAAAAGTGAGAAATGCCTTAGCTGCACAACTCGAAAAGCGTAGCTCTAACTTAGATTTTTATGTGGCATCAAATCCTGAATTTTTAAAAGAAGGAGCGGCTATTGAAGATTTTATGAAGCCGGATAGAATTGTGGTTGGTATTGACAGACCGGAAGCCGAAGAATTAATGCGTAAATTATACAAACCATTTTTAATGAACGGCCATCCAATTTATTTTATGGATATTCCTTCGGCAGAGATGACAAAATATGCGGCTAACGCTATGCTGGCAACTAAAATTAGTTTTATGAACGACATTGCTAATCTTTGTGAGATCATGGGAGCTGATGTGAACATGGTTCGTAAAGGTATTGGCAGCGATACTCGTATTGGAACCAAATTTATTTATCCAGGTGTTGGGTACGGCGGAAGCTGTTTCCCAAAAGATGTGAAAGCATTAATTAAAACAGCAAAAGAAAACAAATACGATATGCGTATTTTAAATGCTGTTGAAAATGTGAACGAAAGTCAAAAAGAAGTTTTATTTGATAAAGTACAAAAACATTTTAATGGTGATTTAAAAGGGAAAAAATTTGCTTTATGGGGTTTGTCTTTTAAACCAAAAACAGATGATATGCGTGAAGCCCCTTCATTAGTGATCATTGAAAAATTATTAAAAGCAGGTGCTAGTGTGGTAGCTTACGATCCAGTAGCAATGAATGAAGCAAAACATACTTTAAAAGATACAATTGAATATTCATTAGACATGTACGACACTTTAAATGGAGCAGATGCTTTATTAATTGTAACAGAATGGCCTGAATTCAGAGCACCTGATTTTGATGAGATCAACAAACGCTTAAAACAAAAAGCATTATTTGATGGAAGAAATATTTTTGATCCTCAAGACATGAAAAAATTAGGATACAGCTATTACTGTATTGGCGTAAGAACTAATTAATCGATAGACGATAGATTCTAAAAAAAATAAACACAAATCTTTAATGGACTACTAGCCCATTATCGAATAACTAAATTAACAAATGGCACAGAAAAGAATTTTAATTACAGGAGCTGCAGGATTTTTAGGGTCACACTTATGCGATCGCTTTATTAAAGAAGGCATGCAAGTAGTGGCAATGGACAACTTAATTACCGGTGATCTAAAGAACATTGAGCACTTGTTTAAGTTACCTCAATTTGAATTTTATCACCATGATGTAAGTAAATTTATTCATGTTCCCGGCAACATCGATTATATTTTACATTTTGCATCGCCGGCTAGCCCGATTGATTATTTAAAAATTCCTATTCAAACGTTGAAAGTTTCTTCATTAGGAACACATAACGTTTTGGGACTTGCCAGAGTTAAAAAAGCAAGAGTACTGGTTGCATCAACCAGCGAAGTATATGGCGATCCATTTGTTCATCCTCAAACGGAAGATTATTGGGGAAATGTAAACCCTGTTGGTCCACGTGGTTGCTACGATGAAGCAAAACGATTTATGGAAGCTTTAACTATGGCTTATCATGATACTCATGGATTAGAAACTCGTATTATTCGTATTTTTAATACCTATGGTCCGCGTATGCGCCTCAATGACGGGCGTGTGTTACCTGCATTCATTGGTCAGGCATTACGTGGTGAAGATCTAACCATGTTTGGTGATGGATCTCAAACACGTAGTTTTTGTTATGTAGATGATCTAGTGGAAGGAATTTATCGTTTATTGATGAGTGATTATCATTTACCTGTAAACATTGGTAACCCTGACGAGATCACGATCAAAGATTTTGCTGAAGAGATCTTGAAATTAACCGGCGCTAATCAAAAATTGATTTCATTGCCTTTACCTAAAGATGATCCAAAGCAACGTCGTCCGGATATTACTAAAGCAAAAGCATTGTTGAATTGGGAACCAAAAGTAAGCAGAGCCGAAGGTTTAAAAATTACGTATAATTACTTTAAAACTTTAAGTGCTGACGAATTAAATAAAACAGAACATCGTAATTTAGAAACACTAAATAAATAAGAACTATTGCGTCATTATAACATTACCGTAAAAGGAAGAGTTCAAAGAGTTTCTTACAGAGTCTGGGCACAATCCAAAGCAATCAGTTTAGGGTTAACCGGCTTTGTAAAAAACTTACATAATGGCGACGTTTATATTGAGGCTGAAGGGGAAGATGACAAGGTAAATCAGTTTATAGATTGGTGTTATGTTGGTTCTCCTTTATCTAAGGTAACAGAAGTTATTTCTGAAGAACAAGCCCTAAAAAATTTAGAAACTTTTGAATTAAAAAGATAATTTTTATTGCGTAAAAAACAGGTGCTAAATGTCTGTTTTTTAGCATTATTTCCAAAATTCACATCGATAATTTGCCTATCTTTGGGCTTCAATTATTATAAAATAAATTATACAACTAACATGGAAGTATTAAAATCTTTAGACGTTAAAAACGATATGGAAAAAGTATTAAAATCTTTAGGCATTAAAGAAGTAAATATTGGCTGCGCTACAGGTAAGAATTATTTTGCTAATGGCGACGTTATCGAATCATATAGTCCGGTTGACGGAAAATTAATTGCAAAAGTAAAAGTTGCAAACGAAGCAGATTACGAAAAAGTTGTGCAAACAGCTTCTGAAGCATTTTTAGTTTGGCGCAATATTCCTGCTCCAAAACGTGGAGAAATTGTTCGTCAGTACGGAGAAAAATTACGTGCTAAGAAAAATGATCTTGGAAAATTAGTTTCTTATGAGATGGGTAAATCTTTTCAGGAAGGTTTAGGAGAAGTACAAGAGATGATCGATATCTGTGATTTCGCCGTTGGTGTTTCTCGTCAGTTATATGGCTTAACTATGCACTCTGAGCGCGAAAGCCACCGTATGTATGAGCAATGGCATCCGTTAGGAATTGTAGGAATTATTTCTGCCTTCAACTTTCCTGTTGCTGTTTGGAATTGGAATACCGCTTTAGCTTGGATCTGTGGAGACGTGTGTATCTGGAAACCATCAAGTAAAGTGCCTTTATGTGCTGTAGCTTGTCATAATATTTGGAATGAAGTAGCTGCTGAAAACAATTTACCGGAAGGTGTTTCTTGTTTATTAGTAAGCCCGGGCTCAATGGGTGAAAAAATGTGTGAAGATGGACGTGTTCCATTAGTATCTGCAACAGGATCTACACGTGTAGGTAAAATTGTTGGCACTAAAGTAGCTAACCGTTTTGGCCGTTCTATTTTAGAATTAGGTGGTAACAATGCGATCATTCTTTCTCAAAATGCAGACCTTAAAACTTGTTTACCTGGTATCGTATTTGGTGCTGTTGGTACTGCAGGACAACGTTGTACATCTACTCGTCGTTTAATTATCCATGAAGACATTTACGAAGATGTAAAACAAAAATTAGTAAGCGCATACAAACAATTACGTATTGGTGATCCATTAAATGAAAATAACCACGTAGGTCCTTTAATTGATAAAGCTGCTGTAAAAGATTATTTAGGTGCTCTTGAGCGCGTTATTGCAGAAGGCGGTAAAATCATTGTACCTGGCGGTGTAGTAGAAGGAAAAGGTTATGAAAGTGGTTGTTATGTAAAACCAGCTATTGCTGAAGCAAAAAATGAATTTGCAATTGTTCAACATGAAACCTTTGCTCCTATTTTATACATTATGAAATACAAAACCATTGAAGAAGCTATTGCTTTACAAAATGGTGTACCTCAAGGTTTATCTTCATCTATTTACACATTAAACATGCGTGAGATGGAACAATTCTTAGCAGCTTCTGGTAGTGATTGCGGTATCGCAAACGTTAACATTGGAACAAGTGGCGCTGAAATTGGTGGTGCATTTGGTGGCGAAAAAGAAACAGGTGGTGGACGTGAGTCTGGCTCTGACAGCTGGAAAGCATACATGCGCCGTCAAACAAATACCATTAACTACGGAACAAAATTAACTTTAGCACAAGGTATCAAATTCGATTTTTAATTTGAATACGAATAAGCATTCTATAAACAGTAAACAACAAAAAATGACAGTAACAAAAAACAAAGTAGTAACGGTAAATTATCATTTATCAACGCACATAGACAACGAAGCTCCCGAATTAATGGAGCAAACAAGTAAAGAACATCCATTTGTATTCATCTTTGGTGGTGGACAGTTATTGCCTGATTTTGAGAAAAATTTACTTAATAAAAAAGTAGGTGATTCTTTTGATTTCAAAGTATTACCTGCAAATGGTTACGGAGTTGCTGATAAAGAAATGGTAGTTACCATTCCAAAAGAAGCATTTCATGTTGATGGAAAATTTGATGAAGAAAGAGTAAAAGAAGGTGAAGAATTAATGATGAATGATGCTGATGGCAATCAATTAATGGGCTTTGTTCAGGAAATTGGTGATACCTACGTGATCATGGATTTTAACCATCCTTTAGCTGATCATCATTTACATTTTGTTGGTGAGATCTTAGATATTCGTGAAGCAACTGCTGAAGAATTAGACCATGGACACGTTCATGGACCAGGTGGACACCACCACTAATCTTTAACGGATTACATATTTTAAAAAAGCTGCTCTAATAATAGGGCAGCTTTTTTTATTTTGTCGTCATTGCGAATCGGTGTCTTCGAGAGCCTCAGAGACAGATTCGCAATGACTGAACACAATTTACTCCTTCTGATCTCTTATGACTTTACCCATAATGATCTGTTTATCCGGTAAAGTATCTTTCTTTATGCAATTGGGCTTCTTGGTTGTATCGGCAGGTTCAAATGCTACATCGCCTTTTATATAATGTTCAGTCCTTTCAATCTTTTTTGGAGTAACAGTAGGAGTTGTTACAGGTAATGCCATCACCTCACCCATTTTCATTTCGATCTGTTCATCAATAACAGGAGGTACAGGTTTTATTTTTTTAGTAGTATCCTCACTGTAAGCCACTTTACCTTTAAGTATATTGTTGTTTTCAGGAATAATAGTTTCTTCGATCGCTACCGCCCCCATTAATGGTTCTTGTTTAGTCGTTTGACAAGAAAACAATGTTAAGCCAAAAACAAAAAACATCACCACAGCTACTTTTTTAGGCAAGATCCATTTTCTGAATCTTTCAAAAAAATCATCGAAACTTAATTCGGTTAACTGTTCAGATTTAAATCTTCCACATACTTTTTCTGTATCAGCAATCGATCTAAAAAACGTTTTGATCTCCTGAGTTGTTTTAGTGCTAAAATCAACTACTGATTTTTGACAAGACAAACAAAAAGCGCCTTTTTCATTGGGTTCCATGGCGTCCCAATTTTCATGACAAGGTTTATTGATTGAAACTTTCATATTACTTTTTTCATTTAGATGCCAAAAAAAAGTAATTCCATAAAAAAATTAAAACAATATTAAAAACGAATAACACAGGCACACCAATTTTGAATTTAGGTTTTGCTGCTTTATGATATATTGGAGCTTTCATTCCCAGATAAATTCCTATTGAACCAAACAAAACTGCCAATAAGATCAATGTTCGTTCCGGAATACGAAATCCTTTTTTCTTAGACTGGTATTTATCAATCCACATAGCGATATATCCTATCACATTGATTAAAACGATATATAAAAGAAAGATGCGAAACATTGGTCAATAAAAAATCCTCTTTCAGTAATGAAAGAGGATCAAATAAAATGTATGAATTATTTTTTTAATGAATCTCTGATCTCCATCAATAATTTATCTGTACTAGATGGTTCCGGTGGAGTGGCAGGTGTAGCAGCTGCATCTTTTTTGTTCATTCTATTGATTGCCTTTATTACCATAAAAAGAGCAAACGCAACAATCATAAAAGAAATAATATTCGATAAAAAATTACCATATTTTATGGCAGTGCCCGGAATAGTCAATTCCGACAAATTACTTAATTTAGCTGCTTTTAAAGCAGGTGTTAAAATTGCAGGAGTAATGATGTCATCCACCAAAGATGCTACTATTTTTCCAAAAGCTCCACCTATAACAACCCCTACAGCCAAATCAATCACGTTGCCTTTCATGGCAAAGTCCTTAAATTCTTTCATCATTCCCATAAATAGTATATTTAAAAAAGTTTAGTATTACTAATGTAATAATTTATTTAATATAATAATTAGTTGCTCCCAAGAACCTTTAATAATTCATCTAATTTAGGCGTTAAGATGATTTCTGTTCTACGATTTTTCTTTCTGGCCTCAGCCGTTTTAGCAGCATCTAAAGGAAAGAACTCTCCTCTACCAGCTGATGTGATACGTGTAGGATCTGTTTTAGAATTTTGTAAAATAATTTTAGTAACTGAGGTTGCTCTTATAACACTTAAATCCCAATTATCTTTGATCTCACCTGCACCTTTCATTGGCACATCATCCGTATGACCTTCAATTAAGACATTAATGTCTGAATTTTGTTCTAATACTTTAGCAACATGTTTCAACGCCTCCACTCCTTTTGGCTGAACAGCAGTTTTACCACTTTCAAACAACAAAGATTCGTCCATACTCACATAAACCTTTCCGTTTTTTTGAGTAATAGTTAAGCCTTTTCCTTCAAAGCCCATTAATGCATCCTGCAATTTCTTTTTTAAATCAGCTGTTGCCTGATCTTTCTTTTTTAAGATATCTTCTAATTCGTTTACACGAGCTTCGCGTTTTTTCAATTCAGCAGATAAAGCATCTAAGTCTTGTTGTTGCTTATTTAACTTAGTTTCTAAGGCTTTTAGTTCGTCTTCTTTTTTTAATAATTGTTCTTGCGTTAATTGCAATTGTCCGCTTAGTTTAGCATTGTCTTTTTCAGAACCTACTAACATACGATTATACTTATCAAGTAACTGATCATTCACTAAATTCAATTTATCATATTTGTTTTGAAGCAGTTTTAAATTAGAACCCATAATAGCAGTATCTCTTTGCAAACCAGCTAATTCTTTTTGTTCTTTAGTGATGGTTTCTTTCATTTCTGCATTCTTCGCTTCAAATTCCTGATTGGATTTTTTCAAAGAAGTTGTTTCTGTTTCGCAAGTTGTTAGCTTAGCTTTTGTTTCTTCCATTAAGCGTTGAGGAACACAAGATGCAAAAGCCATTAAGCCAATACAGATAGGGTAATATATTTTTTTCATTTTACAATAATTAGTAAAACAAAAATAAAATTATTAGTCCAAAATAGACGAAGTGTAGGTTTAACTTATTAACAGGTGAATTGTGTTAATTTTTGATTACTTAGGTAGTAACGCTTTTTCGATTCGGGCAGCTATTAGGTCTGCTAACTGGGCAAAATAAGTATTAATAATTTTATTAGGGTTATTAACCCCAACAGGTAAATTAACCTCAGCAATACCTGAATTTATTTCTTTAGCATCAACGGTATAAACCGTATAATGCAAAATTATTTTTCTATTAGCCGACGCATTAAAATCTGCGGGAGAACCAACCAATGCTTTAATATCTAATTCGTTGATGAATAAGTAAAGATCCGTTTTATATTTTCCGCTTAAATAAGGTACTAAAGTTGCGTTTTTCAACTTAGCGTTCATAAAACGAACATCACTGTTACTTTCAACATTCAATTGTCCTTTTTCAATTTTATGTTCATCCTTTTCTTTTACAGGAGCTTTGTAGTTGGCCTGATCCGGTGCTTTTTGATATTGATAAGTCAGGTACTGATAAATGTTTTCAAGATCTTTTTTTGTTTTAACAGTATCTTCCATGAGATCAACTACACTCATTTTTGATTTCAATTTTTTGTATAACTGCTCATTGATCCCATCGCGCATGGTAGCCTTAATTTGCTTAGCCGTTAACTTAGTTTCCTTATTGATCAAATGATCGATCTCACTTAAATACATACGATTTTCAAATGGGATGAGCATGATCTTATGCTTAGCCGCGGGCGCTTTTGTATTGGAAGTACCTGTGTTACTAATTGTTTTGTCTTGAGCCATTAAAGGATTAAAGATGCAAGACACAAGATACAAGACCGCAGAAATTGAAAGTAGTAACTTAAATTTTCTCATAATAAACAATTATAACGCGTTATAACTATAAAGTTACTTACCAAAATGAAAAAAATCATTTAAGTTAGCATATAACATTACAAACAATAAGAATGCCATCCCTACATACTGAGCATAAGTTAACACTTTAATACTTGGTGTTCTGCGCGTGATCATTTCATACAAGGTAAATACTACATGCCCGCCATCCAATGCCGGAATTGGCAATAAATTCATAAAGGCTAAAACAATAGATAAGAATGCCGTTCTGGTCCAAAAATCTTCCCAGTTCCATTCATCGCCAAACATTTTAGCCATTGACTTGAATCCGCCAATGTGCTTATAAGCTCCGGTACTAGGCGTAAACATCATTTTAAATTGCCTCACGTATTTATCCAATTGATCAAACGTCATTGCAACCCCGGCAGGGAAAGATTCGAAGAAACCAAACTTAGTGCGCTCAAAACTTAATACACCATAGTTTTCTAATTCATCTTCTGAAGCCGGGTTAAATTGAGCTTGCATTTTAGACTGCTCATTAATTTTAACAGGAACCTTTAATGTTTCATTACCTCGTTTTACATTTAAAACAATGTCTTCATTTTTAAAACTCTTTAACGTGCTTTGGAACTGGTCGTAATAAGCGATCTTAATAGAATCATTGATCCCAAAAATCCAATCTCCGGTTTTTAAGTTCACATCTTTATTAACTGATGTTTTCTCAAATCCGCCAAAAATAGCAGGCGTACGAAGGTTAATAAAAAATAAATTTTCTGTTTTTGCAATTTGATCAATAAAATCCTGAGGTAATTTAACTTCAACTTGCTCTCCGTTTCTATCCAGTTGAACAGTATGCCCTAATAAAATCTCCAAGCGCAAGTCATTAAAATATTTTACCGGTTTATGATCAACCGAAATGATTTTATCGCCTGTTTTAAAACCAACAGCCATACCTAAAGAATCACGACACTCGATACCACCTTTTAAACTTGTCATTGGTACTTTTTTCTCTCCCCATGTAAATAAGATCATGGCATAAATTAAAAATGCCAATAATACATTTACGATGATCCCTCCAAGCATTACAATTAAACGTTGCCACGCCGGATGTGCTCTAAACTCCCAAGGCTCCGCGGGTTTAGCCATTTGGTCCGTATCTAAGCTTTCGTCTATCATACCTGCAATAGAAACATAACCGCCCATAGGAAACCAACCTAAACCATATTCGGTATCACCAATTTTCTTTTTAAAAATGGCAAAATTTAAAACGCCTGGTAATGGAAATAAGAAATCAAAAAACAAATAAAATTTTTCGACGCGTATCTTAAACATTCGGGCGGTAATGAAATGTCCGAATTCGTGTAATAAAATCAATAAGCCTAAGCTTGTAATAAATTGTGCAATGTTAATAAAAGTACCCATGTATTATTTTAAAATTAATTCTTTTGTCATCAAGCGTGTTTCTTTATCACACTGTATATAATCTTCCAACGAAGGTGTTTTGATCATTGGCATTCTGTCTAAAACATTTGCTATGACATCACTCATTTGCAAAAATCCTATTTTATCTTCTAAAAATGCTTGTACTACAATTTCGTTAGCGGCATTTAAAACACAAGGCATATTCCCGCCTTTTTCCATTGCCTTAAACGCTAAGGCTAAATTACTAAAGGTTTCCATATCCGGCTTCTCAAAAGTGAGCTGTGGATAGTTAAAAAAATCAAAACGTGGAAAATTATTTTGAATTCTACCGGGATACGCAAAGGCATATTGAATAGGCAACTTCATATCGGGTAAGCCCATTTGTGCTTTCATGCTCCCATCCTGAAATTGTGCAATGCTATGTACAATGCTTTGCGGATGAACGATCACATCAATTTGTTCAGGCTTTAAATTAAACAACCATTTGGCTTCGATCACTTCCAATCCTTTATTCATTAAACTTGCAGAATCGATGGTGATCTTTGCTCCCATCACCCAATTAGGATGTTTGAGGGCTTGCTCCTTTTTTACCGAAGCTAAAAAGGCTCGGTCTTTTCCTCTAAAAGGTCCACCAGAAGCTGTTAAATATATTTTTTCAATAGGATTATCAAACTCACCAACCAAACATTGAAAAATAGCCGAATGTTCGGAATCAACCGGATAAAGGTTTACTGCATTTTCGTAAGCTAATTTAGTTACAATATCTCCGGCAACTACCAGAGTTTCTTTATTAGCTAAAGCAATTTGTTTACGGTGTTTAATGGCGTTGATGGTAGATGCTAAACCAGCATAACCAACTATGGAAGCCAAAACCATATCAATGGTTTCCATTTCCACGATCTGTTCAATTGATTTTGCACCGGCAAATACTTTCACATCGTGCGAAAACAAAGCCTCTTTAACTTGTTGGTATTTAGTTTCATCACCAATAACAACCGCATTGGGTTTAAATTCAATGGCTTGCTTGATCAAAAGATCTGCATTGCCATTAGCCACTAAAACCTCAACTTCAAATTCAGTAGGATTTTCTTTTACAACTTCCAACGCTTGGGTGCCAATACTTCCGGTACTGCCCATGATGGCTAAGCGTTTTGGCGATTTTTCGATATTTCTTGGAGTATTCATTAAAATGTGTAAAAATGGCGAAAATTTTAGGATTACGGAAATAAGTTTTTCACCACAGAGACACAGAGAAAAAACAAGAACAGCTAAACTAATATTCATTAAATTTGTTCCCTCACAATACATTGAATTACGGGTTTACTTTACCTCCGTGTCTCTGTGGTGAACACGATAACACTATGAAACAAAAAACAGCCATATTACTCCTACAGCTAGGAACGCCTGATAGTCCTAAAAAATCAGATGTTCGCAGATATTTGACGCAATTTTTAAATGACCCCAGAGTGATTGATATTCCCTGGTTAAGCAGAACATTGCTTGTAAATGGCATTATCGTTCCTTTTCGTTCAGGAAATTCATCAAAATTATATCAGGCAATTTGGGATGAAAAAACAGGCTCCCCTTTATTAAAACATACCTTAGATCTACAGAAAAAATTGCAACTAGCCGTTGGCAGCGATGTGAAAGTTGAAATGGCCATGCGTTATCAAAACCCAAGTATGGAAAGTGTTTTGGAGCGAATGAAAAAAGAAGGTTACCACAAAATCATTGTGTTTCCATTATTTCCTCAGTATGCTTCCAGCAGTACGGGCAGTGCTTTACAGGAATTTATGCGCATTGTGAGTCAATGGTGGGTAATACCTGAATTAAAAATCATCAGTCAATATTTTGATAATGAAGATTACATTAATTGTATTGTGAATAGAGCTAAACAACATGATTTTTCAAAATACGATCATGTGATTTTTAGTTACCATGGTTTGCCTGAAAGACAAGTAGATAAAGTATATGAAGATGGTTATTTGTGTAAAGATCACGATTGCGAAACAGAAATAACCGAAACAAATTACTATTGTTACAAAGCAGGGTGTTATCAAACTACTAAAGCCATTGTAAAAAAATTAAATATACCTGAAGGAAAATACACTTTGAGTTTTCAAAGTCGCCTAGATGATAAATGGTTGCAACCTTTTAGTGATAAGGTGGTGGAAGATCTGGCAAAAAAGGGGATGAAAAACATTTTAGTATTTTCTCCGGCATTTACAGCTGATTGTTTAGAAACTATTTATGAAATTGGAACCGAATATCAGGAAATTTTCCATAAACATGGTGGCGAAAAAATTCAGTTAGTTGAAAGTTTAAATAGTGGGGATGATTGGGTGGAGACTGTAAAGAAGATTGCAATGAAATAAAAAAAGAGCGACAAATATGTCGCTCTTTTTATTTTAAAAATACCTATTGAATTAATAAATAACTATTTTTTTAGTGTAGGATCTATACCCTTCATTACTTTTCATATTAATAATATAAACACCTTTAGCTAAGCTGTGAACAGGAATACTATAGGTATTCTCAGTTTGAAAATCTGTTTTTTGAGATTCCATAGCCGGTTTACCAAAAGGATCTAATATTTCTACATCATAATTATCAAAGCCTTTAGAATAAGATTTTATTGTAATTAATTTATCAACCTCTGCAAAAAATATTTCGGGCTCTTGGGTTTCTGCATCAAGATCCACAAAAATAATTTTACTATAGGCAAATGTGCCATCAAGATCATATTGCTTTAAACGATAGTAAATTTGTTTATTTTCCGAACTGTAATCAATAAAACTATAATCTCTTCTTTCAGATGAATTCCCGGTTGCCTTTACATTGCCAATTGTACTAAATACAAAGCCGTCATCAGAACGTTCAATATCAAAATGATTTGCGTTTTGTTCAGTAGCTGTTGACCAAAATAATTTTATGTTACCACCATCTTTAAATGCATCAAAATCTAACCATGTGATTGGTAATGGAACAAGAGTTGTATTAAAACCCATTTTACATACGTCACCGGCATTCCCATCTACTGCTAAATAGATAGTTTGTCCAGGTGCTAATGAACCTAAGCTAATAGTTCCTGTCCCTGCCGCGCAACCTAAATAACATGGTAATGTTCCATATAAATTATTTGTGGCACAAGCACAACTTGTAAAAGCTGCAAATTGAGCTAAACCACTTTCTCCATTGTTACAAGTAATGCTATTTATCGAAACATTAGCTGTGGTAGTTGTAGCTGAAAAAGTGTACCAAACAGTGTTTTCATTTGAATACCAGGTTCCTCCCGAACAAGCAGCCGAACCCTCATTCATAGGACCACCCAACGTTCCTGAACCTCCCAAATTATCGCCTATAGCGCCTAAATTACAACCTGTTGAAGATGAGGTGGCACCACTACAAGCATCATTAACAGGCGTTGAAGAACCAACAATATCATATGGTAAGGTAAATGCTTTATTAGAATCGTCAAACATATATACCCATACATCTTGCGTAGGGTCTAAATTTTGTATTACAGCATTTCCAACCGAAAAAGCACCAGCACTAAAGCTACCAATTTGAGTACAGCTGAATGTGGTTAATGCAGCGCAAGATGTTCCCTGATAAATCTGCGCATAAATACTATGATTTCCGGAAGCTGCGCTTCCACCATAAGCATCTTCCCAATTAAAAGTAAGGGCTGTTACACCGGCTGCTAAATCATAATGTGCCCACGATCCACCTGAAAAACTTGCACCGCAAGTAGGTGCAGGAGAAGGGACTGCGGAACCAGCATCGGAATAAGTAACCACTCCTGCAGACGTTTCAAGATTTGTAGTTCCAACATCTGCACAGGTCATTAAGCTAACAGAGCTATTTACAGCGGCAGGGCAACCGGAGCTTGCGGTTGTCATCGGTGGAGCATTATATACTTTTATACAAAAATTTTGTGCAATGGTACTTGGCATATCACATAAAATATAATATACATTACCTACTGTTAAACCTGTTAACCCCAGTTCTTCGTAAGGGCCGGTTGTATAATTTACACATCCTCCACCAGCAATTGGTGTTGCCGTAGAAGCGGGACAACTACCGGGTGCAGCGCCTCCATTATAAACCGCAGTCATAGGCGTATAACTAAGTCCATTATCATAAAGATTAACAAATGCATTAGTGGCAGTTGCAGTGAATTTATACCAAACACCATCATCATTAGCAAATCCAAAACAAGGAGCTCCGCTTGGCTCACCTGTATTGGTATTTAGAGCAACTATACTTCCTGCGGTACAAGGTGCCCCAATAGTTAAAGAAGTTGCACTTGTACACACATTATTAGCTGACTGTCCAAAAAAATTCAAACTGAAACCTAAAAGAATTACTAGAGAGAAAAATTGTAGAAACTTATTCATGGTTTATTTGTTTAGTTTATAATATCTTAATTCAAAGCCAATGAGTACTTTAGTTTCGTTAAAAAAGGAACAAACGAAATACAGAAAATTTGATAATTTTCGTCTTATTTTCTTAACAAAGTTAGTGCCTTTTTTACTCAATTTCGATAAAGCGGAGAAATTTAACAACTAAATCGTTACAGAAATAGGTAAATATACTTAGCTGAAAAGTGCTGATTTTATTGAAAAATGAAATCTAAATCGATTAAATTATTAAGTAAAAATACCTAATTCTGGGTGTATCTGGTTTATGAAGCAATATAACTCTATTTTTAGAGTGGTATTGATTAACCATGAACAAATAGCTTTAAACAAGAGGAAAAGGGCTTAGGTCTTGTTGTGACAAAATATTGGCCAAAAATTACAGAAAACAAAAAAGAGGCTTGTTTAGCAAGCCTCTTTTAAATTTAAACGATTATCGTTCTATTTTATGATCATACGTTTTGTTATTACATTATCCGGAGCAATAATTTTCATAAAATAAATTCCCTTAGATAACTTAACCGGAATCGCAAATTTAAAATCATCGATTCTTTTTATTTCATCATAAACTACTGCACCATTAATGTCAGTTATTGTAATGGCAATATCCTTATTCGGGATTGAATTAAATAACAAATTAGACTCCTGATCTTCATTATTAGGATTAGGTACTATAGTGAAATCAAAACTTTTATCATTTTTTGAATCAAGACTAATAATTTGATGATACTTTTCTTTACCATCAAAATCGGTTTGTTTTAATCTGTAATATGAAACGCCGTCAAGAGGTTTGGCATCTATCAAAGAATAATAAAGCATTGAGCTACTATTACCATTTCCTTTTACCTTACCAATAGCTGTAAAATCTACGCCATCTGCTGATCTTTCAATTGTGAAATAATCATTGTTCTGCTCAGAAGCAGTTATCCATTTTAATTCCGCGTAATCACCTTTTTTATAAACGTCAAAAGACAATAATTCGATTGGCAATAAAATGGCGCAATCAGTTGCTCCTGTTCCGCCTGTTTGAGAAAAGGAAATATTGGTTGCTAAATTTGAGAAGTTAGTGATCATCATAATATAGGTCTCACCGGCAACGGCACCTGTTATATTAGCAACTTCTGAAGTTGCAGTTGAAAACGAACAATCTTCAATTGCCTGAGCATGTAATGCATCTATACAACCACCGGGGAATCCAGCACCAACAGGGCCCCATAATGCAAAATCAATATCTCTTGCCGGAGAGCTAGACATCGTAATATCAATATTTCCTGATGTGGCAATTTGCAAATAAAACCAAGCCGGATTAGGTCTTGAAGCCAAACAACCATATGCTGGACCTAATGGCGCCTGACCGGTATTTACCCCAGCCGGGTAAGTTACAGTGCTACCGGTACAAAAAGGGCTTGCACTGTTACAAATTGAACCGGCTGTATTAGTTCCAACGGGATTATCTGTACAAAGAGTAAAGCTTCCAGAACTAGTAGAAGTTATCATTACATAATACTGATACCCCACAGTTAATGAGGATTGAGTTACGGTCATTGCTGCGTAGTTACCTGCTGGAGCAGCACAACCCACCTGAACATTTTGATTGATATCACAATTATTACCCGTAGGCGCAATAACCGCTAATTCTGGTCTTGAACTACCAGGACCACTAATAGTAAAAGTAGCCGTTGGTCCTTGAGCTGTAAAGGTAAACCACACATTATTATTATCACCCATGCAAGAACCAATGTAGGAATCATAGGTAGCTCCTGTATTGTCAAAAGTAATACAGCCTCCGCTTAAATTGGTAATATTGGTAGGCGAACTACAATTGTTATTGGCAGGCTGAGATAATAGAACTGAACTAATTAGAAGAGAAAAAAGAGTAAAAAAATTTTTCATGAATATAATATTATTGAATTATTGAAAATTTAGCCCACTGAATACCGTTATCAACCATTGTTTTAGGCATGATCAAAACATCATAATCTTTAATCTTAACCGTATTTTTATCGTCTTGTAATCTATTTTCTTCAATATATATGAGATCATTTTTAGAAAAATTCAAAAGATCAACGTGCTTAATATTTGGAATAGAAACTTGATAAGTTCCATCGGCTGCCGGTGTAGCAGATTGAGTCTTACTAACGCTCTTAGTACTATTTATCACGGTTTGGGCAACAGATTTATTTTGCAACGCAAAAAAACCAATAAAAAAAACAGTACAAAAAACCAACGCTTTCATCATTTTTATTTTATAATTTTAATTTTTAATAGAGATTTATCAAGTAATTTAGTGTTGTGAAGTACAAGGGGGACAAAACATTCAATAATTTGACAGTATCATCTTATTTTATGCACAAATATAGTACCTTTTTTGCTTAAATAAATGCCATAAATTGATATAAACAGTAATTATTTGTTAAAATGAGTGATTTACCGAAAACAGTAGATTTGAATCGATTTAGGTATTGGCTAATAACCGACAAAAATGGGTATGAAAATGGGTTTAAAAGAAGGGCCTTGCTTTCAAATTCTAAAATCTCAATCCAATCAACAAAAAACAAAGCTTGTTTTTGTTTTATAAACTACGACCATAAGAACGATATAGAAAATTTTACGGCAAAAAGGAGTAATCCTTTGCAATTTGATAATCAATTATTTTTTGAGGTTGAAAAAACTATTTTACCGGATGATCTTATTTTTGATAATAACAAGATCAATTCAAAACCCATTAACATTTGCGCGACTGTATTAAAAGACGAATACATCAAAAAAGTGGCCGACTTAAAATACCACATTCAACAAGGTGATATTTATGAAATCAACTACTGTATCACATTTGAAGCAAAAGACGTAATTATTGATCCGTTGGCGATTTACAAAAAACTAAATAAAATAAGTAAAGCCTCCTACTCTGCTTTAGCAAAATTCGATAAGCAATATATTATTTCATCAAGTCCTGAATTGTTTTTATCTAAGAGAGGCAATCACTTAATTACCAAACCTATTAAAGGCACTGCTAAACGCGGTTCTTCATTACAAGAAGATGCCTTGATTAAAGATCAGCTAAAACATAATTTAAAAGAGCAAACAGAAAATGTAATGATCGTGGATGTAGCTCGTAACGACTTATCGCGCATTGCAAAAAAAGGCACTGTATCAGTCGACAAACTATTTGACATTGAATCTTATGAACAGGTACATCAAATGGTAAGCACCGTGAGTTGTGAATTAAAAGAGCATACTTCCTTGGATGATATTATTAACGCTACTTTTCCAATGGCTAGTATGACAGGGGCACCAAAAATACGAGCCATGCAATTGATCGATCAATATGAAGTACACAATCGCGGCCCCTACTCCGGAGCTTTAGGCTACATCGATGAAAAAGGTGATTTTGATCTAAGTGTATTGATCCGAAGTATTTTTTACGACGAAGAAAAACAGTATTTAAGTTTTACCGTAGGTAGCGCCATTACAGCCATGTGCAATCCGGAAGAAGAATACGAAGAATGTATGCTTAAAGCAAAAGCGATGATAGAAGTACTTGAAAAATAATTTACTCAACTACAAATGATTTACTTTTAATCATTTTATTTTTATCTGTTAAGTTCAAAATATAATGCCCTTTACTTAGATCTGAAACAGAAATCGAAATTTCCGGATCTAATTTATTAAGTTGCTTTACAATTTTTCCCTGCATGTCATAAATTTCAATGCTCGTTGTATTACTTAATTTATAATTAGACACTTTAACTTGTAGAGTACTGGAAACAGGATTTGGAAACAACTCGATATCTGCCTGATTGATTTTGTTGTTCTCTTTCAAACCAACCAACACATTACTTTTGCCATTAGCAAAAACATATTCACCAAACTTTAAAGTATCTGCAGTCACAAATCCTGTTTTAGCTCCAATTTTAAACTTGGTGTAATGTAACACTTCATGCCAATCATCGGCCGCATTTTTTCTGTATAATAAAATGATGCTATCTCCATTTATTTTTGTCAAACAAGTATCTAAATAACTATTGCCTGCTGTGTTTTTATTACCATCATAATTCAACCGCAACTTACTTACAAAACCCGGAGACAAGATCCCATCTATTTTCCAGTAATGTTGTGTATTTAATCTAAAATTATTTATGTTATTTTTAATGGCATCTGCACTTGCAAAATTATGTTCAATTCTTACAAACGATGAATCAACCCCTTTATTAGAAACCATTAAATAAGCTCTTCCTAAAGTATAAGTGATATTAGCTGCCGTTTTGATCGTTTTATATTCAGAAGAAATAGCATCAGATATTTTAGACTCCACATTTATTCCCACGTATACAGGTGGAATATTAGTTTGTAAGGTGAATGATTTTGTGGCTCCGGACATTGAAATTGTTTGCACATCTTTAGTCCAGACTGAATTCATAAAAGTAATTTCTAAAGGCACATTGTTATATAAGTTTGGTGCGCCAAATAATTTTTGTTTCACATATACAACAGATGTATAAGGTGCCGACGTTCCAGTAGTTTTAATTGAATCAATTGAAAAATGGGGCCAGCCTCCATTTAAAACCCAGTTGTCAAAAAAATCAGTTAAATTTTGTCCTGATGATGTTTGCAATAGGTCTCTAAATTCGAGGCTATTCATATTTTTATAAGCTTTTTGTTGCAACACATATTTTAACCCTGCAAAAAAAGCGGCATCACCCATATAACTTCTTAAAGTATGAGCTACATCTGCTCCTTTACGGTACACATGATCACCATATGTATATTCGTGTGGGATTCCTGAAATAGCCCTGAAACCTTTTTCGCGCAAATGAATGTATTTCACAATATCATCATGTATGGTTTTTACTTCAGTCAAATATTTAGAATAGTCGTAAGTCCATTCCAAAAACAAACGCTCACTATAACTTGCCATCCCTTCATTTAACCACATATCTTCCTGCGTTTCGCAAGTCATTAAATTACCCCACCAGTGATGTGATAATTCATGCGCCATTAACTCCGATTCATAAGCAATACCTGTTGCAGCTTGCGGATAGGAAATATTAGTGGCATGTTCCATAGCCCCACTATTAAATGGCACCAGACAATAGCCAACACGATTCCAAACATACGGCCCGTAATAATTCTCAAAACCCAATACAGCATCCGGTAAATGCACAAACCCATTTTTTATAGCAGTTGTATCACTTGCTCTTGCCGCTAATACCACCGGTAGATTTCCATTAGCAGCATTGACATTCCAATTAACCTGTGCATAATCAGCCACGGCAACAGAAGCCAGATAAGTAGGGATTTCTTTATTTAAGATCCATTGACGTAAGCGCTTTGTGCCAACTTTTGCATCAGAGGCTAAATAACCATTACAATAAGCCGGCTTAAGTGTATCCGTTAAAATATTAAATTCATACTTAGATTTTTCTACGAAATTATCGAAGCAAGGAAACCACACTCTTCCATAATTATGAGGCTTTGCTCCAAATCCAACTCCTAAGTTATAGGCATAATTTCCGCTGAACGAAAAGCCCCCCCAACCCGAAGGATCACCTTGTGGGGTACCCTGATAATAAACCACAATCTCAGAGGTATCTGTTGTATTTAATGCAGAACCAAAATTCACTTTCAACAAAGTATCGTTATAGCTATAGGTACAAATAGTGTTGTTTTGTTTTACACTATCAATGGTCATTTTCAATAGATCTAATCTGATTTTAGTTTGGGAATTCAATTTAGGTGCAAAACGAACAACCGTATTTCCTTTTATTTTTTGACCTGCAAAATCTGTAATATCTAAATTAACTGTATATTTAATAATATCGATAGTGTCGCTTCTTAGGTTTTCAGGTGAATTGTATAACGATGTTGCGACTCCCGCTGTTTTGTTATACTGACAACCTGTTACTTGCGATGTAATTGTATTAACCACACCCAACACCATCATTAAAAAATAAATACCTGATAATTTCATTGGAAAATATTTAGACGAATAATGTAATAAAGTTAAATAAATTTTGTTAATTAGTAAAAGCAAATAGGAGTACTATAATTAACCTTTAAAATTGTGTTTCTAGCATGAATTTAATTTCAAATAGAGATCTGTATGACTTGGTAAAATCATTATCAAAGTCGGAAAAACGATTTTTAAAGTTAAATGCTTCGGCCAACGAAATTCCTGCCGAACAAATTACTTTTTTTAATATCATTGAAGCCGCCCCTGAATATTCTGAAGATTTTATTAATCCAAAAGTAAAAGGGAAGTCTGATAAATTATTGATCAATGCCCAATTATCTTCTGCGCTGTATAATTTTATATTAAGCAGCTTACGTAGTTTTCATAGCGAGAGCAGTTCCTCATTTATTATTAAAGACGAGATCACTAATATTTTAAATCTTTTTGATAAAGCACAGTACAAACAATGTCGCAAAATTCTTAATAAACAAAAACAAGAAGCTTACCGTTTTGAAAAGTTTCATTTTATTTTAGAGTTAATTAGTTTGGAGAAAATGTTGATCACTATTGAAACGCAATTCAATATCAAAAACAATTCTATTGAAAACTTAATTAAAGAAGAACAGGATATTATTGAAAAAGCAAGAAACATTGGCGAATACTCCATGTTGTTCTCAAAAATAAACATGATGACACGCATGAGCGTGAAAGCTAAAACAAAAAATGATCTTCAAACGATCGATTCCTACCTTAATTCGCCTTTATTAAAAAAAGATACTTTATTGAAATCTCAAAAAGCATTGATCATTTATCATCATTGCCGTTTTATATTGTATTCGCACAAACAAGATAATGTAACCAGAGAAAAAGAATGTTTGGCATTAATTAAAGTGATGGATGAACATCCCGAATTAATTGAAGAAATGCCTAAACGTTATTTAGTAGCCATCAATAATTTAATTAGCATTGCCTACGAAACTAAAAAGTTTAAAACCTGTCACGATTACATCCGACAATTAAGGACCAAATCTAATTTAAAAGCCTTTAACACTACCGACCTGCATTTAAAAATATTTACATCTACCTATAATGCCGAACTTATTACTTATACTGATAGTGGTATGTTTAAGGAAGCTGAAAAAATAGTTCGCGAAATAGAAACAGGTTTATTAGAATTTAAAGGAAAAATCAATAAAGAGGAAGTCCTGATCTTTTATTACAACATTGCCATTATGCATACGTATGCCGGAAATTACGAAACAGCTTACAAATACATTTCGTTAGTATTAAACGAAGGTGATAAACAACTGCGACTAGACCTTCAAACATTTGCAAGAATTATTAATATTGGGTTGCTGTACGAATTAAACAATTTCAAACATCTGGGCTACATCTTAGCGTCTTTAAAAATATATTATCAAAAACAAACTTCTTTATTTAAAACCGAAAAACTCATTTTAACTTATTTCGAAAAACTATCAAGTATCAAGTTAGCCGGTAAAGAAAATGAAAAAGAAATTTTCATGAGTTTCAAAAAAGATCTGGATGAAGTAATGAAAGATCCTAATGAAAAAAATGCGAATCAATACTTTGATGTAGAAACCTATGTTGAATCTAAAATAAAAGGAACTTCAATGTCGGAATTAATGCAAAAAAAACATGCCAAAGCGTGGCTTAACTAATAAAAACTAATAAGCGTGAAACCAACTAATCAGTTATTCGACTTAATTAAATCTCTCACCCCGGATGAAGAGAAGAAGTTTTTATTGCAGTCATCGATTCAACAAGGCGACAAAAATTACATTAAACTTTACAATTATATTCAAAAACAAGATTCTTATGATGAAGAAGATGTAAAGCAACATTTTAAAAAAGAAATTTTCGTTCAGCATTATGCCAGCGAAAAAAACCAATTGCTGCATCATATTCTCAAAAGTTTACGCTCACACCGTCAGGAAACAAGCGCCAGCGCTAAAATTGATGAAGAAATAAAAAACATTCACTTATTATTTAATAAATCCCTTTACAAACAATCTCGTAAACAATTAAGCATCATTAAAAAGATGGCTAATGATTATGAACTCTTTTATAGCTTACTTGAAATTGTGGAGCTAGAGAAAGTAGTGATTGACATGGAGGCCCATTTTGGCGACATTAATTATAAAACCGTTGATGAGCTAATAGCCGAAGAAAATGAACTATTTAATAAAATTGAAAATTATGCTGCGTTTGAAATTCAATTAGCGAAACTCAATAACGTTTCTTCCCGATTGATGATTGCAAGAAGCAACGAGGACGTAAAGGAAATTAATGATGTGATGAAAGAAGCTAAACGTATCTCAAGTACGCAAGGTTTTTTATCTAACAAAGCAAAGATCATTTATTTATTTACGATTGGGGTTGGTTCAAAATTATTAAATGATATTGAAGAAATGAACGATTCATTTTCGGATCTGATCATTGAAATGGAAAACCAACCGGAAACCATTTCTGAAATGCCTAATTATTATATTGTGGCACACGGTTACTTAGTTCGATACTGTGCCATCAAAAAACAATACAATGACGGCTTTAAACTCATAGATAAATTAAAATCTTTGAGTTTGAACCAAATGTTCAAATCAACTGAGTTACAAATTTCTATATTTTCTCAATCATACATTACAGAAATGTTATTGTATGCTTATATCGGACAATACGATAAAGCAACCAACATCATTCCTTATGTAATTAAAGGATTAGATAAATATGAAACAAAGATCAACAACGAAGAAGCTGTGAGGATCTACCACACTATCAGCTTGGCCTATTTTGGAATTGGCGAGTACAACAAAGCCTTACACTGGCTCAATAAGATCATTAATACTAATTATCAGGAATTAAGACAAGACACTATACGTATCTCCAAACTCATCAATTTGATCATTCACTTTGAATTAGGGAATGATGACTTACTGGGCTACATTTACAAATCGAGTTTACGCTTTTTCAATAATCAGGAAAAACAATATAAATTTGAATCGGTATTTTTAAATTACTTCAAGAAAATCGCTCTTTCTAAACGCGACAGCAAGCAAAAAGAAACCTATATCAAATTTAAAGAAGAATTACATCGCGTATTTAAAGATAAGTTTGAAAAAAACGCACTGGAATTTTTTAATTTTTACGCCTGGTTGGATTCTAAGATCCACAACATCAGTTTTGCTGAAGCTATCAAAATCAGAATGCAGAACATTTAAGAAATTAAGCCTTCCAGTTGATCAGATCTTTTCCAATATCACTGCGGTAATACTTTTTATCGTAAGCAATTGCATCAGCCGTTTTAAAACTTTTTGCCACCGCTTCTTCAATTGTTTTTCCAAAAGAGGTTACAGCAAACACACGGCCACCACTAGTTACAACAGCATCCTCTTTTTGCACAGTACCCGAATGAAATACATGGCTATCATTTGTATTAATATGATCCAAGCCACTTACTACTTTATGCTTTTCGTAATCTTCAGGATAACCACCAGAGACTAGAACTACTGTTGTTGCAATATCGGAAGTTACGCTAAATTGTTTTTCATGTAGCGTTTGGGTAGCCACGCCTTGCAATAGATCTAACAGATCTGACTCAATACGTGGGATCACCACTTCAGTTTCAGGATCTCCCATCCGGCAATTGTATTCAATAACACTTGGCTCTCCATCGCAATTCATTAAGCCAATAAAAATAAAGCCTCGGTAATCGATCCCATCTTTTACCAAACCATTAATGGTTGGCTTCACAATTTTTTCTTCTACTTTTTTTATGAATGCTTCATCGGCAAACGGCACAGGACTCACAGCACCCATACCGCCCGTATTTAAACCTTTATCACCTACTCCAATACGTTTATAATCTTTGGCTGCAGGCAATATTTTATAAGACTTACCATCCGTTAATACAAATACAGATAACTCAATTCCTTTTAAAAACTCTTCGATCACAACTGTATTTCCTGCGCTACCAAACTTGGCATTCAATATCATGTTTTGCAATTCCTGTTTAGCTTCGGCAGGGTCATCAATGATCAATACGCCTTTACCTGCCGCTAATCCATCGGCTTTTAATACATAAGGTGGTGTTAAAGAATCTATAAATGCGGGGCCTTCCGAAATATTTTCTTTGGTAAAACTTTTGTACTTAGCCGTAGGCACACCATGTTTAAACATGAATTGTTTACTAAAATCCTTACTTCCTTCTAATTGTGCTCCATCTTTTTTAGGGCCAATTACCGGAATTTCCTTTAAAACTTCATCTTGTAAAAAATAATCATGTATCCCTTTTACTAATGGATCTTCAGGACCAACCAACACTAGATCAATACCTTTTTCCCACACTAAATTTTTAATCGCATCAAAATCGGTAGCCGAAATATTCACATTAGTGCCACAATGGCCAGTACCGGCGTTTCCCGGAGCAATGTATAGATTTTCTAATTGTTTACTTTGAGCTATTTTCCACGCAAATGCATGCTCTCTTCCGCCTGACCCTAAAATTAATACGTTCATAGATTTAGATTAATGCACAAAAATAAAAAATCCCACCTGATTAGGCGGGATTAGTTTATATTTTTTTAAAAATAAGTTTAATGTTTTTTCTTGGCAAACGTGTTATTTCCTCTAACCCTAGTAGCTGAACGTTTATGGTTTTGTTTCGCTAAAATACCATCTCTGTATTTTTTGTTTTTAGTTCTGTTTCTAGAAAATAATTGGGCTTGCTCTTTTCTTTGTTTAATACCTGGGTTTGTTTTCTTGTAAACCCAAGCTCCTCCATTTTTTTTACCCTTAAATAATTTTGCTAAAAACCCTTTTTTATGGCTATGTTTAGCAAAAGCATCAGCATGTCCGGCACTTTTACTACGTTTGAACAAACTACCACCACCACGCTGATTTCGATGCTCGCGCTTGCGGCCTCCTTTTGACTGAGCCACAATTGGCGTAGTAACACCAATAGCGAGCAAAATCAATAAAAGCGTTAATAGTTTGTTTAGTTTCATAAATCTTTATTTACAGTAGTTCAAATAAATGATTGGTTGCTTATACAATATTATACAAAAAATTTCAGAAAATCTACCAACAATATCATTATTCGACCAATAAAGCTACAAGATTTTAACATTGTTAGACTTAAAACTTAAAACGTTGATAATTAATCCGAAATTCTGAAGAAAGTTTGTTGAATGAGGCTACGGATTTATGTAATGCCCATTAATACCTTTAGAGATTGTTTCCATGACAAACCTCTGGATTGACAAGCCATTACAAAGGAAATTAAAAAACTGGAGGCGATGTTCACAATACCAATTAACAGAACGCCAACAAAAACCGTTAAAATTAGACTGAATCCAAAATCATATTGACCACCCAAAGCGATTCCAAAATTTCCGGCAGAGATGGTAATGTGACGAATATCCAATGGAATGCCTATAAATTTTCCGATGTTACCGGCCATTCCTAAACAAAAGCCCAAAAACAAATTACCAACTATAGCTCCTAAATTTCTCTCAAAAAAAGCCGCTATTCCTTTTCGTTTTGCTAACCCATAGTTAGCTAGTTTTGGATGTTTAATGATGCGAGCTGAGATTTCGGAATACACCACTTTATTATCAAAATAACCGATAATAATGCCAGATAACGACAAGAAAACTCCTGTAAAACAAGCATAGATCAAGGACCCGCTATAAAAAGGATGATTAGAATACATTTGAGCTTTAGCTTCTGTGGGATCGAACACCGAATGATCAAAATAATGTATCAATAACCAGGAACTTAAAAAACACAAGGGTAATACAATGACCAAATTGCCTATTAATGAAATGAATTGACTGCGAAGAATTTGCTTAAACACCATCCACGATTTTATATTGGAAACATTAGAATTACCAATGTTTTCGGCAATATAAGAAGCAGTCATTGCCGGTTGTTTTGTGGCCAATGTTAAATGCAATAAATGCATCAATACAAAACCTAAACCATAATTTAATCCAAATAAAAGCCCTTCAAAAAACAACGACAAATGCCAATCATGGATCCAATGTTTTATATAAACCAAAAAGACAACAACTAAACCACCACCTAATGCCGATCTAAACAATTTATAGTTTTCGTTTTTTGAAAACCCAATATAATGTTCACCTTTTTCGGAAGTATGGCTCACGATTCGGTATGCTAATAATTGAGTGTTTTCTTTTACAAATGACTTAACACGGTTTTTAGTGTGAATTGCCTTTACAAGCTCAATAAGTAATTGCGATACTACTTGAGTTTTATCACCATATTCTTTAGTTAAATATAATCGCAATAATAATTTAACCCGACTAATATGTTGCTCGGCTCGTTTTAACAAAAACGTTAAATGTAAACTGGTTCCTATCTCATCCTTTTTAGATTGTAATGATTTAAATAACAATTCACATCGATTTATGCTATGTAAAACTAAATTCAATTCGGCATAATCAATACTCAACGAACTATCTGCCTGATGTTTTTTTACAAACACTGATACCTGATGATTTAATTCAAAAAACGGAGAATCATTGTCATCTATTTCCGGCATTTTACTTACCAAATAAGGATCGATGCCCATTGTAGTAAGACGATGACACAACACAATAATGGCATTGCAAATTTGATTGGCCAGTTTTGCTGAATGAGATTCAAGTTGAGATAAATTGATCCTATCAAACAACAAAGACCAATTTTCGTAATTAATTTTTTGTAGCCAGATGTAATCTGATCTTTTATTGAACAAATAATTAATAACGTGCACCAATTCATTATCAGGTATATTAGCCGGTAAAATTTTATGCTTTAAGCGGCGGGCCATTTCCGGAAAAAATCCACGGTTTGAATTAATCCCATAATCAGTAAATGCATTCACAAAAAAGACATTCTCTAATAAAAAAAAGGAAAAATCTGTAAATTGATCATCAAACTCTTTGTTTTGAGTTTTTTCAAGAATAATTTTTTTAAATGCCACATTAAACTCATCGGCCTCCATAGCTGCAAAAGCTCTAGTTTGTTTCACTAAAAGCTTCAATTGGCTAAAATTATATCCCGAAAAATCCATGATAGGTTTATGACCGTAAGATAGCCCAAAGGTTTTTAATATTGCAATAAAACATGGGTATAATATTCTTAACGTTTGTTAACCTAACAACCCATAATAAGTGCTTAAAAATGGCGTTTTAGAATTGATTAATCTTACTTATATTTGTTTAATGGAAATAGTGAAAGGTTCAGGAGTTGTTCCTGGTGATTTATTGGCAAAAGTTAATTCGCCTGCCGATTTAAAAAAACTTAAAGAAGAAGAATTAGAGCAATTCTGTGCAGAGTTGCGCCAGTTCATTATTGACATTGTTTCCGTTAAAGGCGGGCACTTCGGCGCTTCGTTAGGAGTTGTGGAATTAACCACAGCCCTGCATTATGTTTTCAATACTCCTTATGATCAGTTGGTTTGGGATGTTGGTCACCAGGCCTACGGCCACAAGATCATAACCGGACGAAGAGATATTTTCCATACAAATCGTATTTACAAAGGCATTAGTGGTTTTCCTAAACGCTCAGAAAGTGAATATGACACCTTTGGTGTTGGCCACTCCTCTACTTCTATTGGTGGCGCACTAGGAATGGCAGTTGCCAGTCAATATCTGGGATTAAAAGATAAACAACACATTGCTGTAATTGGAGATGGCTCTATGACCGCCGGGCAGGCTTTTGAAGCATTGAATCATGCCGGTATTTCTAATAGTAATTTATTAGTTGTATTGAATGATAATTGCATGAGTATTGACCCTAACGTTGGTGCTTTAAGAGATTATTTAACAGACATTACAACCTCTCATACATACAATAAAACAAAAGATAAAGTTTGGGAATTACTGGGTAAGATCAGCAAGTTTGGCCCTAATGCTCAAGAAATTGCAAGCAAGGTTGAGAATGCTGTTAAAACATCTTTACTGAAACAAAGTAATTTATTCGAGTCATTAAAATTTCGTTATTTCGGGCCGGTTGATGGGCATGATGTAGTGCGCTTAACTAAAATTATGGCCGATTTGAAAGATATTCCCGGCCCTAAATTGTTGCATGTTATCACCAAAAAAGGAAAAGGTTATAAGTTTTCTGAAGAAGGGAATGAAACCATTTGGCACGCACCGGGCTTGTTTAATAAAGATACAGGCGAAATTATTAAAGTAGTTCCAAAAGAACCTCAGCCTCCAAAATATCAGGATGTGTTTGGGCACACCATTGTTGAGTTAGCCGAACAAAATAAAAAAATTATGGGTATTACGCCCGCTATGCCAACCGGCTGTTCCTTAAACATTATGATGAAAGCTATGCCCGACAGAGCTTTTGATGTTGGTATTGCTGAGCAGCACGCCGTTACGTTTAGTGCCGGTTTAGCCACGCAAGGCTTGGTGCCATTTTGTAATATTTACTCATCATTTATGCAACGTGCTTATGATCAGGTGGTGCATGATGTGGCTTTACAAAATTTAAAAGTGGTATTTTGCTTAGATCGTGGCGGTATTGCAGGAGCTGATGGCCCAACGCATCACGGTGCATTTGACATTGCTTATTTCCGTTGCATTCCAAATATGATCGTGAGTGCGCCAATGAACGAAGAAGAACTTCGTAATTTGATGTATACCGCTCAATTAGACGAAGTACAAACAGCCTTTAGCATTCGTTACCCAAGAGGAAACGGTGTGATGGTAGATTGGAAAACGCCATTTAAGAAAATTGAAATTGGAACAGGTCGCAAATTAAAAGACGGAAAAGAAATAGCCATTTTATCTTTAGGTCACCCTGGAAACTTTGCTGCTAAAGCTATTGAGAAGCTAGAAGCAGAAGGTATTACACCAGCTCATTACGACTTACGTTTTGCAAAACCTTTAGACGAGACAATGCTTCACGAAGTATTTTCTCGTTACTCAAAAATAATCACTATTGAAGATGGAACTATTGTTGGCGGTGTTGGTAGTGCCGTTTTAGAATTCATGTCAGAAAATGGTTACTCGGCGCAAGTAAAACGCATGGGTATTCCTGATAGATTTATTGAACATGGAGAACCAAAAGAACTGTATGAAGAATGTGGTTTTTCTCCAGATCAGATTTACCAGGAAGTGATAGAACTGCTTAAAGAAAAAAAGAAAAGTAAGGTTGGCTAATTCTTCCTATTTAAGAACCGTTTAACACTTATTCTCTTTCAATACTCCTCTCTTTTCGTTAAATTTGTTGGAAACGGAACTCTTTGAACCAACAACAGAACATACTCATTTTAAAACTCGATGAGTTTATACGTAAGTATTATAAAAACCAACTCATACGTGGTTTGTTGTATACTTCCGGTTTATTGGTTGCTGCTTTTCTGTTTTTAGTTGTAGTAGAATATTTTGGTGAATTTGGAACTACAACAAGAACCATTCTTTTCTATTCTTTTGTTTTAAGTAGCGGATTCGTTCTAGCAAAATACATTATCATTCCGCTTTTAAAATTAAATCGTTTAGGCCATACAATTAGTTACGACCAAGCAGCCAATATTATTGGTAATCATTTTAAAACCATTAATGATAAATTATTAAACACTTTACAATTACAACGTAATAGTGGTTCTATTTTATCTTCTGAATTATTAGAAGCCAGCATCAACCAAAAAATGCAAGAGTTAAAACCTATTCCATTTACCTCTGCCATTAACCTCAATGAAAATAAACGTTATTTAAAATATGCTTTACCGCCCATTGTTTTAATGTTGTTGGTGTTTATTGTTAAACCCGGCATTATTAAGGACGGAACAGAGCGCATGCTGTATCATCAAACCTATTTTGAAAAACAAGCTCCTTTTCAATTTGCTATTTCTAACAAATCATTAGAAGCTATACAGCAACAAGATTTTGTTTTGACATTAAAGATAAACGGCAACGAAATTCCGAATGAAGTATATGTTTCTGTTGAAGGTGTAGAACATAAAATGGAGAAAGTAGATAATCTCAATTACACTTACACTTTTAAAAACGTTCAAAAAAATCAGGAATTTATTTTCAATGCAGCGGGCTTCAATTCTAAGCCTTATGAGTTAACGGTATTGCCAAAACCGATGTTAATGAAATTTGATATTCAATTAACTTATCCTGCATACCTCAACAAAAAAAACGAAACGGTATCTAATGTTGGCGATATGCAATTACCGCAAGGCACCAAACTACAATGGGTGTTTCACACAAAAAATACAGATAATGTGTTTTTACATTTTGCAGATACTTTGGTTGATATTAAGAGAACGTCCGACGATGAGTTTTCATTTTCGAAACGGATGATGCAAAGCTCATCATATACCATTAAAACGCTCAATCATTTTTTAAAACAAAATCCAGATTCTGTTAACTATACATTGAACGTCATTGCCGATCAGACACCGGTAATTGATGTAAGCGAAAAAACAGATTCTTTAAATCCGAAAAACATTTATTTTTCAGGAACCATCAAAGATGATTATGGATTTTCTCGCTTAGCTTTCAAGTACACTCAATATACACAAGACTCTACCGGCAAATCGGTGATCAATAACGGAGAGCAAGTCATGGGCGTTGACAAACAAAAAATCACTCAGCCTTATTTTTATTTTTTAGATGCTTCGCGCTTTACCTTATTACCTGGAGATAAAATTGAATATTATTTTGAAGTGTGGGACAACGATGGTGTGAATGGCAGCAAATCTGCTAAAACTCAAATGATGGTGTTTAAAGCGCCAACTGTTGACGAGATGAATGAAACCACTTCTAAAAATAATTCGGAGATCAAAAAAGATCTGGATGATGGTATCAAAAAAGCAAAAGACCTCCAAAAAGACATTAATGAACTCAGTAAAAAACTGACTGAGAAAAAACAAATGGGTTGGGAAGAGAAGAAAAAACTGGAAGATATTTTAAAGAAACAAAACGAACTCAAAAATAAAATAGAAGAAACCAAACAAGAGAATCAACTTAACAACCAACAGCAACAAGACTTTACACCACAGGACGAATCTATTTTAGAAAAGCAAAAACAATTAGAACAATTGTTTGAAAACATCATGACGCCTGAGATGAAAAAACTCTTTGATGAGTTAAATAAATTATTGGATAAGCTCGATAAAAATCAGGTACAACAAAAATTGGAAGAACTCAAATTGTCTAATAAAGACATGGAAAAGGAGTTGGACAGAACTTTAGAAGCGTTTAAGCAAATGGAAGTAGAACAAAAGCTACAACAAGCCATTGATAAACTGGATGAATTGAAAAATAAAGAAGATGCTTTAAATAAAGAGACAGAAGGGAATAAAGAGAAACAGGATTCAAAAGACAACAAAAAACCAGAAGCATCAAACAAGGAATTAGAAAAAAAACAAAATGAATTAAATAAAGAATTTGAAGACCTGAAAAAAGACCTGAAAGAGATGCAGGAAAAAAATGCGGCTCTGGAAGAACCTAATGCCTTACCAAAAATAGAAGAAAAACAAAACGAGGTATCCAAAGAAATGGAAAACTCCTCTGAACAATTAAATCAGAACAATAAAAAAAATGCATCCAAATCTCAGAAAAAAGCTTCTGAAAAAATGCAGGAGATGAAAGATCAGATGCAACAAGCTATGGACATGATGCAGGAAGAGCAACAGGAAGAAGACATGGCAGCTTTACGTCAGATCCTAGAAAACTTATTGAACTTGTCATTTGCCCAAGAAGAGCTTATGGGGCAACTTTCTAAATTAAGAGTTGATAATCCTCTCTATTTAAAAGTACCTCAGCAACAAAAGAAATTACAAGACGATTCAAAGATCATTGAAGATAGTTTATTAGCCTTAAGCAAACGTAATCCTACCATTAGTGCTACCGTAAATCGCGAGATTAGCGCTATCAATATGAATATGGGTAAAGCGGTTTCTGAATTAGCAGAGCGTATGCAAGCCAACGCACAAATGCGTATGCAATATTCTATGACCTCTATTAATAATTTAGCCTTGTTACTCAATGAATCATTAGAGCAAATGCAAAAGCAAGCTAAAGAATCGAAAAACAGTAAACCCGGAAAAGGTAGTTGTAAAAAACCGGGTAGTGGACAAAAACCAAGTTCAAAACCGGGAGAAGGAAAACCGAGTATGCAAAGCATGAAACAAATGCAGCAAAAACTCAATCAGCAATTGGAAGAACTTAAAAAACAATTGGAACAACAAGGCAAAAATCCGGGTGGACAAAAGCCAGGAAATAAACCGGGCGAAAAACCAGGTGGGCAGAAACCCGGTGGACAAGGCGGCATGGGTCAGCAAGGTCAAGGACAAGGTTTGGTTCCGGGGCAACAAGGTCAGGGCATGAGCGAACAGTTAGCTAAGCTGGCGGCTCAGCAAGAGGCTCTTCGCCGACAAATGCAGCAAATGATGGATAAGATCAAAAAAGATGGTGGGCAAAACCCGGGCGGCAACATCGCTGACCTTATGGAACAGACTGAGCATGATATAGTTAACAAACAGATTACTCAGGAAACCATGAAACGCCAACAGGACATTATTACCAAACTTTTAGAAAGCGAAAAAGCCGAGCGGGAACGCGAACAGGACGAGCAACGTAAAAGTAATGAGGCAAAAAGTCAAAATTTAAGTAACCCTACGCAATTTTTAGAGTATAAGAAGCTCAGGGAGAAAGAACTGGAACTTCTAAATACCGTTTCACCAAGTCTGACTCCATATTATAAGCAGAAAGTAAACGAATATTTTAATAGCGTAAATAAATGATACCAGCGAAAGGCGAAAAATTGGATATAACCTCTTCATCAGATAATATTAGATTAGTAGAGCGATTAGTTGAAGATGTGTGTGATGTTTTTAATGTCAATGAAGACAGTTATGGAAACATTTTAATTGCAGTAACAGAAGCTGTCAATAACGCCATTTATCACGGCAATAAAGGTAATCCAGACAAACACATCAAAATTGGATTTGAATCGGGTGAGCATAACATCAAATTTTTTGTATCAGACGAAGGAGAAGGATTTGATTATGAAGGTTTGCCTGATCCCACGGATCCTTTATATATAGACAAACCAAATGGCCGAGGTGTTTTTTTAATGAAAAACTTAGCCGATAAAGTAGAATTCAACAAAAATGGTCAGGAAGTAATGTTGTCTTTCGACATAAATTAATTTATGATTTCCTTCAACAACCAAAGCATTTCTTTTAAACTTAAGGATAAAACAAAACTCAAGCAATGGATCAAAACCATTACTGAGAAAGAAAAACATCAACTCGGAACTATCAATTACATTTTCTGTAGCGATGATGAATTACTCGAAATAAACATCAAGCATTTAAATCACAACACTCTTACCGACATCATTACCTTTGATTATACCGAAGGTAAAACCATCAATAGCGATATTTTTATTAGCATAGAAAGAGTAACCGAAAATGCCAAAAAATTTGAAGTGACTTTCGAAAACGAATTACACCGTGTCATGATTCATGGTATTTTGCATTTATGCGGTTATAAAGACAAAAGCAAAGCAGATGCTGAGTTGATGAGAAAGAAAGAAAACTCTTCGTTGAAGTTATTTATCTAATTCAACTCAAATTGAATTTTACTTAACTTTTGGTAAAGGCCGCCTTCATTCACAATTAATTCGTGGTGCTTACCGATTTCAACGACTTCACCTTTTTGTAACACGACAATTTTATCTGCATTTTTAATCGTTGATAAACGATGTGCAATTACAATAGAAGTACGACCAACCATTAATTTATCCAAGGCTTCTTGTACTAAACGTTCGCTTTCACTGTCTAAAGAACTAGTGGCTTCATCTAAAATTAAGATAGAAGGATTTTTTAATACGGCTCTGGCAATAGCAACCCGTTGGCGTTGCCCACCTGATAACTGAATACCTCTGTCGCCTACTCTGGTTTCAAATTTATCAGGAAAACTCATAATAAAATCGTAAGCATTTGCTTGTTTAGCAGCAGCTATAACTTCTTCTTTAGTGGCATTTGGTTTTCCGTATAAAATATTTTCTAAAATTGTTCCGCCAAATAATAATACATCTTGTGGCACAATCGCCATCTGATCGCGCAATTCGGTTATTTCATAATCCGTAGATCTTTTTCCGTCAATGGTATACTCTCCTTCATTAGGCTCATAAAAACGCAATACTAAGGAAGCTATCGTAGATTTACCACTACCACTGCTTCCCACTAAGGCTATAGTTTCGCCTGCTTTTGCACTAAATGAAACATTATGTAATACTTGAAAATCTTTACGAGTTGGATACGTGAATTGAATATTCTTAAACTCTACATCTCCTTTCACTCTTTTTAAATTTAAATTATTTCTATGAGCTAAATTAATTTCTTCGTGTTTCTCATCAATAATATCAAATACTCTATCAGTAGCGCCCAACGCTCTTTGTATAGATGCTAATTGCTCCGGCAAACCTCCTAATGAAGCCGCTACGAATAAAGAAAGCATCATAAAAATTCCAAAATTTTCTGAGGACAATAAAGGCTTACCATCAGGCCCAATTTGATTAAGCAATAATAGCATTTGATATAAAATAAAAAAGATAGAGCCGAATACACACATGATAATGAAAGCAAAAAAAGCACCTCTCATCACACCGTATTTTATTCCAAATTTTCTTATTTCATCGGTTACAGTACCATACTTATTTATTTCTACTGTTTCATTTGTAAATGCTTTTACACTAGTGATGCCTGTTAACGCTTCCGATACAATCACGCTTGATTCTGCAATTTTATCCTGAAATCCTTTTGAATATTTACGGATTTTTCTTCCATACAAAATAGCAATTAATGTAATAGGTGGAATAATGGCTAAAAACCATTTTGCAACTTCCCAACCTGTATAATTTACCAATAAAATCAATCCACCCACTCCAACGATCGATTGGCGAATAACTTCTGCAATATTAACCGTAAAGGCTTCGGAAATAACATTGATATCAGTAGACAATCGGCTGCTTAGATCGGCTACCTGATTTTTAGAAAAAAAACTCATTGGAAGTCTCACCAATTTATTAAACGTTTCAATTCGTAAACCTTTTAAAATATTTTCAGTAACAAGCGAAAATGTATAAACACGTCCAAAAGAGACTAAACCTTGAATCACTAAAAGAATAAAAAGCTCAAATCCGGTTCCGGAAACGGCATCTTTAAATAAATCCGGAGCCATATTAGTTTGACCCAAATAACCGAACATTTTACCGGCCATAATTGGAAAATACAGGCCTACAATAGCTGTTGCCAAAACAAAGAACATCCCAAAAACAAAGATCCACTTACTTTTTCCGAGGTATTTGAATAAACGGAAGGATTTTTTAAAGTTCTTTTTGGAAAATTTTGCCTTAGGAATTTCGTCTTTAGCCTTGTCTTTTTTAGCCATTTTAGCGGATTTTAGTGCACAAATGTACTATTTAAAGACTTTAAAAGTTAAAAAATAAGGTAACATTGGCCGATTTTTAAGAAAAAATTTGCGGCTTTCTAAAAATCCATTATCTTTGCAGTCCAAATTTAAAACTAGTCAACAATAAATACTTAATATCATGAAACGTACCTTCCAACCATCGCAACGTAAAAGAAGAAATAAACACGGATTCCGTGAGCGTATGGCTTCAGCAAACGGCCGTAGAGTTTTAGCTTCTAGAAGATCTAAAGGTCGCGCTAAATTAACTGTATCAAGCGAAAAAACTCATAAATAATAGACTACTAAAGCAATTTAGTACCTTTTTTAACAAAGCTGCCTGTAAATACGGGTGGCTTTTTTGTTATTTTTACTAGCCTAAAAGCTATTTTTTATGAAATAGCCATGTGCCAAACGCACATCTACAGTATAAAAAAACAATAATATATACATATGAAAAAACTTGTACTTGCTTTATCTTTTTTACCTTTCTTCCTATTTGCTCAACAATCCATCATCCAGGAGCAAAGTAATCATTACAAAAACTTTAATTATACCAACGATTCGCAATGGGATAGTTTATATGCTATAGAAAATGGTGTTCCAATTGCTCAAACTACTCTTTTAGCAAAAACAACTGCTACTTGTACACTAAACAAAAAAGTATATGGCTGGCATCCATACTGGGTTGGCTCAGTATATACCAATTACGATTGGAGCATGTTAAGCGATTTTTGTTACTTTGATTATGGTGTAAGTCCAACAACAGGTAATAACACTAATGGGTCATTTGCATGGAGCACGAGTGCCGCTGTAACAGCTGCAAAAACTAATAGTGTAGCCATTCATTTTTGTGCAACATTATTTTCGAGCCACTCAACTTTTTGGGCAAGTTCAACTGCGCAACAAACGTTTATTACAAATGCCATTAACTTATTAAATTCTCGAGGCGGTAACGGTATCAATATCGATTTTGAAGGCATGGGATCAGCAGACAAGGCGCCCTTTACAGCATTTATGACAAGCTTATGTAATCAGGTTCATGCAGCTAACCCTAACTATAAAGTATCTATGGCGCTGTATGCCGTTGAATGGGGTAACAACACATTTGATATTCCTGCTCTAAATCCTCTTGTCGATAATTTTATCATTATGGGTTATGATTATTATTACTCAGGTTCAACTACCGCAGGGCCTGAAGCTCCCTTATATAATTTTCAAACAGGCTATAACTACACCTTGGCAAAATCCATCACACATTATTTAAACAAAGGTGCTTCAAAAAACAAATTACTATTAGGCTTACCATGGTATGGCCGCGAATGGGAAACCGCAGGAAATACAGCGCCATCAAGTACTACCGGCGGCTTTACATCATCGCGTACCTATGCTTATGTAAAAAACAATGCCGGAACGTATTCTGCTGCCAATAAAAAATGGGAAGGAAATTCTTTTAATCCTTATTTTTCTTATCAAAGTGCAGGCAACTGGCGCCAATGCTGGATCGATGATGATTATAGTTACAGCCGTAAATTTGATCTTGTAAATCAACGTGGTATTGGCGGTATTGGTATTTGGGCTTTGGGTTATGATGATGGCTACAGTAATTTATGGAATTTGATAAAAAATAAATTTTCGAATTGCGCAGTGGTTCCTTGTACAGATAGTATCTATGACATGGGTGGTCCGACAAGAAATCATTATGACAATGAATCCTATGTTTACACCATTGCACCAACCGGAGCGAGTAAAGTACGATTAACCTTTAGTCAGATGGATCTGGAAGTAGGTTATGATTCCTTATACTTGTTTGATGGCGCAACAACTGCCTCTCCTTTATTAGGAGCTTTCAGCGGATCTGTGATTCCGGGAATCATCAATTCAACAGGACCTGCCATTACTGTAAAATTTAAATCAGATGTAGCCACAGTAAAAGCAGGCTTTAAAGCAATTTGGAATTGCATACAAGATAACACAAGCCCAACCACGCAAATCACCACACCAAGCGGCTGGATCACTCAAAACTTTGTGACCAATTATACTGATATTGATAATAGCGGAGGAACAGGTATTGAAAAAAGTTTTTACCAACCAACTTACTATAATGGTTTTGAATGGAGAGCAAATGGAAATCGCGGATTTTTTAATGATGATTTTGATGTATCCATCCATCCGGAGTGGACCAATGCAATTGGAACCTGGAGTATCGTTTCTGGATCGTTAGTGCAAAGCGACGAAACCAATGCTAATACAAATATTTATGCAACGGTTACACAAAGTTTATCAAACCGTTATTTATATTGTTTTAAAGGAACCATAAGCGGAACAGGCACCAATAGAAGAGCCGGCATTTACATCGCATGTGATGATCCTACACAGAGCCAAAGAGGTAATAGTTATATGATCTGGTTCAGACCGGATCAAAGTGCTATTGAATTTTATAAATCTGTTTCTAATACAATTGGTGTACCTACTTTTTCTGCCAGTTGTGTTATTAACCCCAATACAACTTACGATTATAAGATCAGTTACGATAGAATAACCGGTGAAATAAAAGTGTGGATGAATAACACCTACATTACTTCATGGACAGATCCTTCATCTCCGCATGCTAATGGAACGGCAGTTTCTTTTAGAAGCGGGAACAGTAATTTTAAAATTGATGACTTCAAAATATTCCGTTCAAGAGCTGCATCCCATACAATTCTTGTAGGCTCATCCAATAGTAACGATCTAAGAAATGAGAATATGTCGCCTCAAATTGCCGGAGGAAAAATCAGTAGTATTACAAAAGATAACGCCAATAATCTTTCTACCATCAGCTCCCAAATAGTAGATATAGATTGGACAAAACCGGTGAAACCAACATTAATAAAAGATGGAACTGCTAATGATATTGACACGACATATGTTGGTTCACAACTGGATTTAAATTATACGGCGGCAAAAGACACTAACTCTGGCGTAACCACCTATTATTATGCCATTGGTACAACTGCCGGTGCACAAAATACAGTTGCATGGACAGCTAACGCACTGGCTCTATCTGCTACTGAAACAGGTATGGCTTTAGTGAGCGGGCAAAAATATTACATCATGGTAAAAGCCATGAACGGTGCGGGCTTGGTAAGTGACAGTACGGTGAGTGATGGCGTGTTATATTTATTAGCAACAGGCATTAATACACCAAATGCACTTAATGATTTATCTGTTTATCCTAACCCAACTACTGATAAAGCAACTATTAGTTTAGTAAGTTCTTCAGACGAAAAATTACACTATGCGTTATTTGATGCACAAGGAAAATTAATTGAACAACAAGAATTAAATGTAACTGCCGGAATAACTACTTTACAAATAGATGTGCAAAAATTACAATTAAGTAATGGCGTTTATTTTATTAAGTTTGCACTTAATGGAAAAGAATCCGTCAGAAAATTAATTGTAGAATAAATTTGCCCTCAATTTTAATCATAGCCGATCATCGCCTGAACCGTTCACCAAGTCAGCGTTACCGCTTTGAACAGTATTTAGATTTTTTTAAAGCCAATGGTTTTGATTGGGAATTGTCCGAAATTATTACGGAGAAAGATGACACTGTCTTTTATCATCCGGGCAATTATTTCAAAAAAGCCTGGATCATGTTCAAATCCTTATTCATTCGTTGGAGTGATCTGAGAAGAGCAAAACAATTTGATATTGTTTTTATTCAGCGCGAAGCTTTATTATTAGGATCATCTTATTTTGAAAAGCAATTTTACAAACTCAGTAAAGTCATTTTTGATTTTGATGACAGCATTTGGTTATTAGACACTTCACCTGAAAATAAAAAATTTGAATTTTTAAAAAACCCGGATAAAACCAAGATCAACATTTTGCATGCACATGCTGTTATTGCCGGAAATAGTTTTTTAGCTAATTATGCTAAACAGTTCAATCAAAATGTATTTATTATTCCAACTACAATTGATACAGAATTTCACAAGCCTATAAGAACTGCCTTCGACTACGCTCAGGCTGACAAAAAAATTGTGATTGGCTGGAGTGGAAGTATCAGTACTATCAAACATTTTGAAATGGCAATTCCTGTTTTGAAAGAAATTCAAGCCAAGTATCCTAACAAAATAGAAATTCATGTAATCGGGCAAGGAAATTACTCTCATCCCGAACTCAATATCATCAGTAAAAATTGGAACTCTAAAACCGAAGTAGCTGATCTGAATCAGTTTGATATTGGTATTATGCCCTTACCCAATGATGAATGGGTAAAAGGCAAATGTGGTCTAAAAGGCTTATCTTATATGGCTTGTGGCGTTGCCACCATCATGTCGGCCGTAGGCGTAAATCCTGATATTATCAAACATGGTGAAAATGGTTTTCTAGCTACGTCTCAACAAGATTGGATAGATTCTATCTCACTATTAATTGAAAATTCCGAATTACGCCTCAAAATGGGAGATGCCGGCAGGCAAACAGTGGTTGAAAACTATTCAGTAGAAGCTAATAAACATCACTACTTAGACGTTTTGAATTCCTTAATAAAACAGTAAATTTACCCCCACAAATCCACTACTTTAATACAAACTTACTTTTATGAAAAACACAGCACTTACTCAAAAGCACATTTCTTTAGGAGCTAAAATGGTTCCATTTGCAGGTTATAATATGCCTGTTTCTTATAGCGGACTAAATGACGAGCATGCAACCGTTAGAAATAGCGTTGGTGTATTTGATGTAAGCCACATGGGTGAATTTATTTTAAAAGGAGAAAATGCTTTGGATCTGATTCAACGCGTAACATCGAATGATGCTTCGGTATTAACAGATGGCAAGGCGCAATATTCTTGTTTACCAAACAAAGATGGCGGCATTGTTGATGATTTAATTGTTTACCGTATTGATGAGAAAACGTACATGTTAGTTGTTAACGCTTCTAACATTGATAAAGATTGGAATTGGATATCTCAATTCAATACAGCAAATGTTGAAATGCATAACATTTCAGAAAAAACTTCTTTACTAGCTATTCAAGGGCCAAACGCAATGGCTACTTTACAAAAATTAACGGATGTAAAATTAGCGGATATTCCTTATTACTCTTTTGCAAAAGGAAAATTCAATGGTGTAGATAACGTCGTTATTTCTAACACAGGTTATACCGGTGCAGGCGGTTTTGAAATTTATTTTGAAAATGAACATGCCGAAAAAATCTGGGATGCTATTTTTGAAGCAGGAAAAGAATTTGGCATTAAACCAATTGGTTTAGGCGCACGTGATACTCTGCGTTTAGAAATGGGTTTCTGTTTATACGGAAACGACATTGATGATACTACGTCACCTATTGAAGCAGGTTTAGGATGGATCACTAAATTCACTAAAGACTTTACAAACCGCACAGCCATTGAAAAACAAAAAACTGAAGGCGTTACTAAAAAATTAGTTGGTTTTGAAATGATCGACAGAGGTATTCCACGTCATGATTACGAAATTGCTGATGCTAACGGAAAGATTATTGGTAAAGTAACTTCGGGAACTCAATCGCCAACGTTAAACAAAGCCATTGGAATGGGTTATGTAAATAAAGATTTTGCTAAAGCTGATACGGAAATTTTTATCATGATCAGAGATAAGGCGATCAAAGCAAAAGTTTGTAAAATTCCTTTTTTGAAAAAATAATTGTTTAGACAAAAGATAAATGATTAAAGAATTCTAATCTTTAATCCCGCATCTTTAATCTTTAATCTAATAGAAAATGAACATCGAAGTTTGTTATACACCTCAGGCCTACCCTTTATTTCATAAGGATGAAGCCATTGTGGTAGTAATAGATATTTTCAGAGCAACCTCAGCTATTGTTACCGCTTTTTATAATGGCGTTAGCAAAATGATTCCGGTTGCTACTGTTGAAGAAGCAAAAGAATACCAAACTAACGGTTTTCTGGCTGCTGCAGAAAGAAATGGAGAAATGATAGAAGGGTTTGAATTAGGCAACAGTCCTTTTGGCTATATGAATAATAAAGTAAAAGGAAAAACCATTGCCATCTCTACAACCAATGGTACACAGGCTATTGAGGCCAGCCGCAAAGCTTCTAAAATTGTAGTAGGTAGTTTTTTAAATTTAGATGTATTGTGCGAATATTTAGCTGCTCAGCAAAAAGATGTGATCTTGGTTTGCGCAGGATGGAAAAATAAATTCAATTTAGAAGATACATTATTTGCAGGTGCTGTAGTTGAAAAACTAACTACCAATACAGAAACTGCTATTACGTGCGATTCGGCGATTGCCTCCAAACATTTATATGGTTTAGCTAAAGATGATCTATTTGAATTTTTAGGAAACTCTTCTCACCGTAACCGATTAGCTAAATTAGATCTGGAACGCGACATTCAATATTGCCTTACTCCCAACCAATGCCCTGTTATACCGGTAATGGAAGGGAAATACTTAGTTAAAATGTAATATTGGTCATTCATGGAAAATTTAAAAGTTATAGGTAAACGCGCTTCTGTTTTAATTAAAGATTCTGTTTTTAGTTTAGTGATCTTGCCAACTGCCGACAAACGCAAAACCAATCTAATGTTTTTATGGTTAATGGCATGGACTGTAAGCGGTATTATTATTATAACCTATTATTTTAAATTAACTCAGGAAAATGCCAAACTCATGATCATTGTTTGGTTAGCGTTTTGGGCTTATTTCGAATTTAAAATAATTCGCGTGTACATGTGGAAACGTTTTGGAAAAGAAAAACTCTGGATAAAAAACGGCACCCTCTTTTACCAGCAAGACATTAACGGAAGAGGCAAGATAAAAGAATTTGACGCTAACTTAGTTACTGATATTGAATTAATAGAATTAACAAGAGGTGATTTTGCCGATTATTTCAATCAAAGCTTTTGGGTAAAAGGTGGAGAGCGAATTATATTTTCGTGTCAATCTAAGTTTATCAAATTTGGGCTACAACTAGAAGATGATGAAGCAAAAAAAGTTATCACAGAGTTGAAAAAGTTTTTAAAAAATTAATCTTTAATTTATTCGCCAGATTCTTCTGGCAAAACAGTTTTCCAATTCTCAATCTTCAGCTTTTCAAAAAACTCTGTTTCCTCAATTTCCTTCACGCCGCCAATGGCTAAATTGCCTAATTCCAGATCTTCGATGGATACACGAATTAAGCGCTTGCAAGGATGATACACTTCGGATACCATTTTACGTATTTGATGGTACTTGCCTTCCGTTAAAGTCATGCGTAACCATGTTTGAGGCAAGTCATCTCGAAATTCGTGGCCACGTTTAGGCAAATCAAGAGGTTTATCAATGATGTCAATTTCGCAAGCTGTAGTTGTGTAATAACCTCCGCCTTTTACTCTGATGGAAATCCCTGTTCTGAGTTTGTTCAAAGTCTCCTGTGTCATGATGCGCTCTACTTGAACCACATAAGTACGTTTATGCGGCACATCACTTTCAAATAACAATTTAGTAACTCGTTTATTTGTAGTTAACAATAACAACCCTTCCGAGTTATTATCTAATCTGCCAATGGCATGGATCCCTTCCGGAAAATCATAATCCAGATCCCCCAATAAATTTACTTTATCGGGGCTTATAAATTGCGACACCATTTTATATGGCTTATGTATGATAAAATAACGGTTAGCTGGTTGGCTCATTTGACTTTGGTTTATAACCGAATAATTTTAATAATAGCCAGGTGATGATGGTGCCGGAAAGACCTGCTGCTAAAGACAATACAATGGCTCCAACAGTATAAACGTATAAATTTGTTAAAGTTTGAGGAGTCAATAGTTTAGTGAAATCCAAATTTACTTTTTCATTCAATACATACTCCCCTGTTTTTACACTGGCGTATAAAATAAACGGGATCATGGGTGGTACCGATATTTGAGCGGTGAGACCAACAATGAATTTATTTAATTTAAAAAACACAGCTGCCACAATGGCTAATGCAAACTGAAAACCCCAAATGGGAACAATACCAAAAAACAAACCCACACCAACTGAAAGTGCTTTATTTTCGGCACTTTCATGAGCTGCTACAATTTGAGTCTTCCACATTTTTTTAAAATTCTTCCAGGTGAAAGCTCTTAATAACATCACCGGCCTCCAAAATGCCAAAGCTAAAATAGTTAGGTATGCATTTAAAAAACTAATGCGCGTTGTATCTCTGCTAGCCTTAAAATGCGTCACACGTTCTTCTTGCGGCGCGTAGTATACACTTACCGGTACCGGAATCACCGGTATACCGCGCCAGGCGGCTTTCACGATCACTTCAATTTCCAATTCAAACTTGGTAGTGAATAGCCATATTTTTTTTAATCGTTGAACCGGGTATAATCTGTAACCACTTTGTGTATCGGGCAATTTAATGCCTGTTTCGGCCCAAAACCAAAAATTGCTGAACTTGTTGCCAAAGGTACTTTTAGCAGGCACATTCTCTACTGTCATGTTTCTGGCCCCAATGATCAAACTTCCGGGCTTCTCCTCTATTTTATTTAAGAATATAATAAAATCACTTGGGTAATGTTGGCCATCGCTATCAATACTGATCACATAATCAAATCCTGAGTCAACTGCTTTTTTAAATCCGTTACGCAAACCCATGCCTTTGCCTTGATTTACTTCATGTGTCAGTACAATCAGCTGAGGGTATTTTTCAATAATTTCCTTTGTACCATCTGTACAACCATCATTCACCACAATTACGTCATCGCAATATTCCAAAGTAGATTGGATCACTCCTTCTATCGTTTTAGCATTGTTATAGGTTGGAATTACCACACAACATTTTAAGTGCTTAAACTTTTGCTTTATAAGTAGTTTTTGTTTAGGAGTATCCATTATGCAGGGCGCAAATTTAAAGAAATAATACTAGCTAAAAGCATCTTTCAGTTTCTAATTTATTAATGATTAAGTTTGTATGTGTATCTGAAACCAAAACATCTTATAACTTCACTTTTGCTTATTTTGAGTTTATTCTCATTTGCCCAAAAACAAACAGCAGAAAGTGAAAAAAAAACACGGGTTCCTTCTGAAAATATAGAAACCTTTAAACGAACTTTTTTAATTCGTCCCCGCTTTGTCTATCCTCTGATATGGATAGATATTAGCAGTCGTTTATCAGGCAAAGGAGAAAAATTCATTTATAAACCTACTATGCCCGGTGTGGTAGGATTATCTTTAAAAATAAAAAAAGTATATGTATCGGCGGCCGTGCAATTACCACCAAACAAAATGCTCGAAAAAAAATATGGTAAAACTAAATTCAGAGACATAAATCTTAACGTTCAGGGCCGTAGATTGGCATGGACTATGTTTTACCGAGATTACAAAGGTTTTTATTTAGATAACTATAACAAATATTATCCTAATTGGAATGAAGATTCTTTAGGCTATCCACAATTAGCCGGATTAAGAATTATTGAAGGAGGATTAAGTCTTGGTTTTACTTTTAATAACAATTTCTCGCTTAATTCGGCCTTTGCACAAGGTGAAAGACAAAAGAAAAGTGCCGGCTCGCTTTTAATGGCTATTTCTGAAAAATACCAACGCATTAATGCAGATACCGGTTTTATACCGCCAACTCAGGGAGAACATTATCCAAATCTTGATAAATTAGAACACGGAAATTTCTTTACGACTATTATATCAATTGGCTACGGTTATCAAGTGGTGGTTCGAAAATTTCATACTACAACGGTACTGATGATTGGGACCGGGCCACAAATACAAAGCTACACACTTACAGACAAACGAAAATTCGCGTTTAATGTTCCTACATACGCTAATATAAAAAGCCAAATCGGATATAATGGTGATCATTTTTTTACAAATCTGATCTATCAAACTGAATTTAGCACTATTCCAATAAAAGAATCGAAAATAAGATTGTTCCACCATTGGCTGGAACTTGGTATAGGAATGAGATTATAAAAGAAGGATTATTTTTTCTTTGTAAACTCTGTTACCTGATTATCATAACACAAGTAATATTTACCTTTTGCAAGGTTTTCGATGTTGGTTTCTTTTGCGTAGCCTTTTTTCACAATGTTTCCGAAAGCATCATATACTTCATAAGCAGTCTCGTAAGAGTATTGAATAGCTTTTGAATCTTTACTGATCATATAGCTAGGCTTTTCAGTCATAGCGTTTAAAATAACCGCATCAGACGTTTTAGGAGATGAACCTAAGCCAACTTGTTTAACACGGAACTTATTTTCGCCGCTGTGTGTAGAAACCTGAAAAGAATAATCATGGTTATCGGCAGTACCAAGGCCCTGCACTTCTCCAACCGGAACCCATTTGTTCCATTTGAATTGCTCAATAACATAAGGCAATGAACCACTTTCGTTTTTTGCTGTCCATTTTAAAACACCTGCAGAATTAATATTCATACTAAGTACTTCAAATGTTGGACGTGGTTTTAAAACTTCAGGATTAAGAACTACAGGAATACAATCGCTTTTATGAGAGATTTCAATAGTTACTTTTTGGCCAGGTTTAATATTCATAGCAGCCAAGTCGATCTCAAAAGCACTTGAGTTTACTTCGTCTGTAGTAATTTTACCGTTTACTTTGATCTCTGTAGCGCAAAAACCAACGCCGTTGCTGGCAAAAGAATTTTGTATATAAATATTTTTGTTTTGAAACTTGCCTTCAACAACTAAAACACCTGCTTTTGAAACAGATACAAGTGAAAATAATATAGCAAAGATGGACAGGTTTTTCATAACTGAATGATTTAAATGTATGTTTGACTGAGTAAAGTTATAAAAATATTGAAACCTTTTACAACCTATGACGTAATTTAACAAACAAAAATAAAGCCAAGATTAGTAATCCCAAAAAGATAATGATCTTAAAAGCCCCTTTAAAATGGATTTTGGTTGAAAAACTGTCTTTTTTATAAGACCAAGCCATCCCTATGATGAAAACAGCTAAAAATATGAGGGCAAAGGCTATTTTTCCGGGAGTAAACATTTTTAGTAGCTATTTGAGCCAAATTTATACTTTTATGACCGAAATGAAAAGAATAATTACGTTTTTATTGATTTTTAGCATAAAAACTGCTTTTTGTAGTCAAATTGAGGATGCTTATAAAGCGCTTTCCATTTACGATTACTTTAAAGCAAAACAATTATTTTACAAATCTATTTCTAAAAAGCCTTGTCATGCCTCTTTTGGATTAGCGACCATTTATTACCGAACTGATAATCCATTTTCGAACGTTGATAGCGCTGCGAAATACATTGCTATTTGTTCAACACAATTTAAAGATACGATCAGCTATTCAACCTACCACATTAATTCAAATTCTATTTATGCATTGGCTCAATTAATTGCTCAAAAGGGATTTCAAAAATATTGCAGCGATTATTCTGTAGACAACATCAACCATTTTTTGAAACATTTTTATTTTGCCAACGATTCTCTTTTATCCCAAAGTTTTGATTACCGCGATCAGAAATTAGTAGAATATTATTTGTCCTATCAATCCAGCGACAGCTTAAATACATTCCTACAACGCTATCCTGAAAGCAGTTTATATTCAAAAGCAAAGAAACAGTATTTCAATTTTCAGTACCACGAAAACGTTGATGAATCAAATGCCGCGCAACTAAAAACTTTTATTAAACAATTCTCTCACAACCCTAATGTTTTTTTAGCGGAAACCAAACTGTTTGAATTAACCAAGCAATTACATTTGGCTGATAGCTTAAACAGTTTTATAGAAAAATACAGTACTGCTCAAACCAAAGAAGATGCCTGGAAAGCCCTTTACAGCGAATCCGTAAAAGGTTATAATGCTGAATCACTAAGTACTTTTTTAACGAAGTATCCTAACTATCCTTACAGCGAATCCATCATTAAAGAGATCAACTTATCACAACACATTTTATTTCCACTAAAAAGCAGTAATGAAGACTATTATGGCTACGTAGACACTTTGGGTAATTGGGTTATAAAACCGGTTTATTCTGATGCCATGCCATTTGCCGAAGGATATGCGGCCGTTTGCAAAAATGATAGTTGTTATTATATAGATAAAGCAGGTCATAAAGTATTTGAACTTTATTTTGATGAAGCCGAAAATTATAAAAACGGAATTGCTATTGTGAAAAAAGAAACTAATTATTTTTTATTGAACAGATCGGGACAAATTATCTCTAAAGGCTATCAGGATATTGGCGAAGCTTCTAATGGCTTATATGTTTGTCAATACAATAATTTATATGGGGCTATTAATTCAAAGGGTGAAATTAACATTCCTTTTTCCTATCATAAGTTGGGTAATTTTAAAAATGGTTATGCCTATTATCTTTCAAAGGCTTATGGTTTAGTAGATATTTATAATGAAACATTAAAAGCACAATGGGATTGGGTATCTGATGTGGATTCTAATTTAATGGTCATCGTAAAAAAAAACAACAAGTTTGGCATAATGAACCTATCTGAAAAATTGTTATTACCAGCCGAATACGATTATATTGCAGCGTGTCCGAACAATATTTATTTAGTAGTTAAAAATAATTTATATGGTTTTTTCAATATCAAAGAAAACTGTTTTGTAACAAGCATTGATTATGCCTATAATCAAGCTTACGAATCAAATTATTACAGCGATGGCAAATATTTTACTTTAGTTAAGAATAACGAAGTGGCTTTAACAAATACTAATGGAAAGCAACTTATTAATTTTGGGACTTTCGCCAATGTGTTTTTGACTAACAATGAATTAATGCGAGTACAGCGCAATAATAAATTTGGTTTTATCGATAAAAAACTTAAACCCATTACTCCCATCGAATTTGATATAGCAAGTAACTACGAAAATGGGCTTGCCATTGTTTCTAAAAATGGATTAAGCCAATTAATAAATACTCAGGGAAAATCGCTTTACAGTATCAAAGGTGGTTTTATTTATCCTCTGAATAATTTCTTTTACAAAACCTCATTAAATGAATTAGTAGGTTTGATAAGTAACAAAGGCGAAGTGTTATTAAATTCTGAATACACTACTATTGAAACAATAGATGCTCATTTATTAAGATGCAAAAAAACAGACGGTTTATATTTGTACAATGCGCATACCAAAACCCTAAAAAAGATCTAAAACTATTTCCTGAAACTACTCAAGTTTTACCATCGGTAAATTGATGGTAAATGTTGTACCTACATTTAATTCAGTCACAAAACTAATGGTTCCCGAAAAGGATTCAACTGTATTTTTAACCATGGCCAAACCCAAACCTGTACCTGTTGATTTGGTTGTGAAATTAGGGGTAAATAATTTTTGTTGAATTTCAGCAGGAATACCCATACCATTATCTTTCACATTAATTCTAACCGACCCTTCATTATCAAAAGCCACTACATCGATCTTGCCTTTTCTATCTGCAGGAATAGACTGTTCTGCATTTTTCAACAGATTAGTAAACACACCCAAGCATTGGCTCTTATCGGCTTTAATATAAAGCGCATGTGTAGCGTATAATGTTACCTCACAATTGGTATTTTGTTTAAAAAGATCGGTGACACTTTCCAAAACATCATACACATTCAATATCTCTAAATTAGCTTTAGGCAATTTGGCAAAGTTTGAAAACTCAGTAGCAATATGCGAGAGCGTATCGATTTGTTCGATGAGCATATCCGACACTTTGCTTACACGTTCATTAATATCTTTAGGGTTTGTTGCCACTACGCGTTGCAAATGCTGAATATTTAATTTCATTGGCGTTAGTGGATTTTTAATTTCGTGCGCCACTTGTTTAGCCATTTCTCTCCAGGCAGTCTCTCGTTCTGATTGTGCCAGCAATTCAGTGCTTTTTTCTAATTTAAGTAACATGTTATTGTACTCCATCACTAATTTACCGATCTCATCATTTGATTTCCAATTTAAAGATTCGTTACGTGATCCAAATTGTATTTTAGAGATCTGTTGTTTGATCATCCGCAATGGCTTGGTTAATAAATTAGAAACCAACAACGCAACTAAAGTTGTGATGGCAAATAAAATCGTGTAAATATTTATCAGGGTTGTTAAATAAGCCGTTAACTCTTTTTCAAGATCCTTTTGACGTGAAAAATAAGGCAAGTTGATATAGCCCAACAACCTGTCATGTTTACTATAAAAAGGAATATAGGCCGACAAATAATTTAAATTACCGATGGTTTCTTTGTGAGAATAATTTGCCTTTGTTTCTCTTATAAAACTTGAGTAAGCAATAGGATGCATAAACTTGGAGATCAATCCTTGTTCGTAGATGGCAGGCTGCGAGGTAGCAAATAGTTGCCCTTTTTTATTGAATAATGAAATATCGGTTCCAAACAAAACGGCTAATTTTTTCAACGTAAATGCCGTGTAATCTTTAAATGAATTATCTAATGTATTTTGCTCTCCAACATTTTGTTGAAGTTCTCTTAATACAGATTGTGATTTTGAAAGTAATTCATTCTTATTCTTTAATTCGAATTGAGAATTAACTACCCATACCGTACCCAAAACAACACCCAACAATGACAATACAACAATAGACACAAAAATAAATTGAATACGATTATTCAATGAATTAAAACGTTTACTCTTTTTAACAACAATCGAATTAAACGAAACGCAAATAAGTACCAGTACTGAAAAGAAAATAAATAAATACGAATTAGACGTAAAGCGTTGCCAAATACCATTCTTTTTATCGCTAATAATAATGGTGGTTTGCTTATTGTTTCTGTAGACGTTATGTTTAAAATCTTCTTTATTATTCCCATCAAATGTTTTTGTATCTATAAACAATGGGTATTGATACTCGCCATAGGAATTTATTAATTTATTGGATTCGTAAATGGCATAAGAGATTTGCTTAGACTCTAATTTACTTTCAAGAGATTTATCGAGCAATATATCCGGAAAAGCCCCCATGTTGTTAGCAATTTTTGGTTCAAACTGCACATAAAGATTATACGCCTTTTCAGGATTTTTATTCAGATCTTCAATTTCAATTTTAGCAACGTAACGAATTGGTTTTTTGTATTTATCAATAAAATACAATTCATCGCAAACTGTTTGAAAGCCGTCTTTTTCAATTTGTTGTTTAAAATAATCTTCGTTTAAATAAATATCCTCATTATCGGTAAATACCGGTGTGCAATCGCTTTTAAATAAACTCAAAACAATATCATAGCGTTCGAAATAGCCCGAAAAATTAGTTTGCCGTAAACTTTGTTCAAGCCGATCGCTACTTAGTGGTAAAAGAGATAATAAATTTTTAATTTTAATATCACTTTTGATGGATTGTACAATTTTACTGAACTCATTCTCTGCAATAACATCCTGCCTGTCAAATAAGTTTAACGAAAGTGCATCATAGTTTTGCTGCTTGTTTAACGTTTCGTACTTATTAAACAAATTTGAAACCATTAAAGTGGAAGCCAACACAATAAAACCAATGTTAATGAAATTGTAAGAGGCTTTATATTTTCTAAGAAAATAAGCGATGATCACTAAAGGAATTGGCCACAAATAATCAATAATAGCTAAATTGAAATATTTTAAAATAACGAATGCAAGTATGGAAAAAACGAAAAATAAAATAATTAAGATTTTGGTAATGCGTTCATTCCTTAAAATGATAAGAACTATTTTTTCGAGTAAGAGATAAAAAGCAAATAATAAAACAGCTACGGATAATAAACCTATTAAACTATATACACTAAAACTAAACAGTTCATTGATATTATAGGAAATAGTAGAGTTGTTTACTAAACTAAAGATTAATGTTCTGATATTGTATGAGAAGTAAAAAACTAAAGCAACGCCTAAGCAAAAAATAGATAAGTTAACGGCTTTGTTTTGTTTCGAAATTTCATACTTTGTTTTATAAATAAAAATAGATAAAGCGAAGATCAAAAAGCTGTTTACAAATACATCACCCAAATAAGAAAAATAAAAGGAGGATGCATTAGCAAAAATACCGGCATCATACAAACTGGTTTCGTAAAATATTTCCGGAAAACGAAAATAGATCATCAATGTTCTAACAATAAAGCTGACTGAACAAAAAACGATCATGAAAATTCCTCTGTTTTTAAATCGCTTTTGTAAAAAAAGAAAGAGTGTCAACAAAAACAACACACAAGCAATAATGGCAAAAAAACAGGCGTAGGCATTAATGGTTTTATCTCTGTAAAGTCCATCACTACGAGATATTTCAAATAAAGGGTCGCCAAACTTTGATTTAACCGCATGTTTCAAATAATTAACCGGGAATATTAATCTCGTATTTTCAGGTAAATGAAACCAGCTACTAAAATTATTAAATAGGTATTTATTTTCGAAATCATATTCGGGCTTAATGGCAATTAAAGCAATGGCTGTAAGTCTGTTATCCAAACTATCCGTTTGTTTAATATACTCATACCAACCATTTCTAATTTTAATTAACTGAACATTAGACTCGTTTGAATAAGCATACAGATCAATAGCGGGCTGATTATCCGACCAATAACATAAACTATCGTTATTATAGGCATAAATGGCTATTCCCTCATTTTTATAAAGATCGGTAATCTCCTTATCATATTTGGCAAACAACTCTTTGGTTTGGTTTTTTTTCAAAAATTCTGCCACCTGCTCCAGTTTCTCTTTGGCAAGAGTTTCTTTTTTGTGCAGCTGTACTTCTGCGCTGTGAGCCAGTTCTTCGGTAGTTTTATAATTATTACCGGAAATAAAAAAGGCAATACAGGCACAAATAAATGCACAAGCCAATAAGCCATATATATTAACAGAGCGCCTTTCCCTCATTATAAAAAGCAATTTACTCTTTTTAACTAATTTTTTCAACCCAAAAATCATTTTTTTGAAGATTTAAGTATATTTGTATACTAACATAGAATTATGGCAAAACAAACTCCTGCGGGTAAACAACCTGTTTTTACTGAATTGAAAAATACATTTCGTTTTTTTCCTTTTAAAAACCAAAAAGCTCCCATCATTGTTATTATTTTATTAGGGCTGATCTTTAACATTACCTCTTTAAATAATGAGTATGCATTGGATGATGGAATTATCATTCATCAAAATGATCACGTAATTAAAGGTTTATCAGGTATCAAAGGCATTATGACCAAAGATGCTTATGAGAGTTTTTACCGTCGTATGAATGCTACTGATCAATTAGCAGGGGGTCGTTACAGACCTTTATCGGTAGTAAGTTTTGCTATAGAGCAGGAATTTATTGGTGCTTATAAAACCGGATTATATCCTTCTAAAACCGATGCCACTAATTTTAACTGTTGGGATCTGAATGAAAATAATGTGAATGATCCGGAAGAAGATCTGAATAATGACGGGGTGTTTAATGAAGTAGACTGCCAGGTAAAAGGCGCTTCACTCAGACACTTTGTAAACATTATTACTTATATATTAGGCGTTATTTTGTTATTCTTATTCTTTAGAAACTATATTTTTAAAGACAATCATGATCTGGCCTTTTTAACAGCTTTGATCTTCTTAATGCACCCGATACACTCCGAAGCCATTGCCAATGTGAAAAGCCGGGATGAGATCTTTTCATTGATATTTATCTCACTCACCTTCTTTTACTCCTTTAAATACATGGAGGACAAAAAAGTTAAAACACTGTTTTGGGCATCTTTCAATTTCTTGTTAGCCTTATTAGCAAAAGAGTACGCCGTAGTATTATTAGGCTTAATGCCGGTAGCATTATATGTATTCAGTAAATTGGATATTGATTTTAAAACGTATTTCAAATCACCTGAGTTTAAACAGATCGTTTATATAGGGGCAACTTTTATGGTATGTGCTATTTTGATGTTATACCTAAAACGTGATTTTGACATACATGCCAAGCCAGGACAAAAAGCCAGCACCGGATTTTGGTTATTTCCTTTTGTGTTTTTATTTGTGGGCGTATTTTTATTGGGTGCCAACAAAAAGAAAGATTACATCACTTTAATGGGATGGCAGTTCTTTATCGTATTATTCTACTTAGGAATGCGTTTGGTAGCTGTAAAATTAAAACCGGGTGTACCTGATACGGAGATTTTAAATAACCCGTATTTATTAGCTACCGGCGAAGAGCGTTTCATGTCTAAAGCGTATGTATTATTAAAATACTTACAGCTTTGTATCTTCCCTTATAAATTATCTTCCGATTACTCTTACAATACTATTGAATACAGACACTTTACCTCTTGGGATTCTATCTTATCGATTGTTTTACATTTAGGTTTAGCTTATGCCGGTTTTAAATTAGTATTGAAAAAACACATCCTTGGTTTTGCCATTGCGGTGTATTTTGCCTTCTTATTAATGATCGGTAATATTTTAATGGACATTGGTGCAACCATGGGTGAACGTTTATTGTTCCACTCTACTATTGGTTTTGCCATTGCCTTTGCCTGGTTCATTTTAAAAGGTGTAGACAAATTACCTTCCTCAATGACTATCAAAACCAAACAAGTAGTTTTAATTAGCTTGTTAGGTGTTATGACTTTCTTGTACGGTTGCAAAGTTTGGGAACGCAACTGGGATTGGAAAAATGACATCACCTTATTCTTAAAAGATGTGGAAACCATGCCAAACTCTGTGTTAGTATTAGGTAATGCAGGAGCACGTTACATTGATTTATCTGATACTAAAACTTATGTATCAAATCCTTATGATACAACCTTGGTTCAGTTAAAAGATCTAAGCAAAAAAGAAGGTGAAGATACTGATGGCATACTTGACAAAATGAGCCATGCTTTAAAACCAAAATTTGGTTCTATTGAAACATACCATGTTGACTCGGTAGATGCAGTTGCCTTTAAAAGAAAACGTACGGCCTTTTTAGAAAAAGGATTAAAGTATTTAAAACATGCTATTGATCTTCATCCTCGTTACGTAAATGGCTATTTGAATTTAGGTTTAGGTAGTTACAAATTAGGAAGAGACAGAGATGCTTTATACTATTGGAAACATGCTGAGAAATTGTATCCAAACAATCCTTATTTGAAAAACTATTACATTGTGTTTTATAACGACTTGTTAAACAGAGGTTACCAAAAAGCACAACGTGGCCAGTTAGATAGCGCTATTTACGAATTAAATAAAACTATTATTTTAGATAAATTAAACCCGGAAGGTTGGTACAATTTAGGAGGTGCTTATTACCAAAAGAAAATGTATGACAAGGCAAAATCATGCTGGGAAGAATGTTTGAAGCTAAATCCAAATCATCCTCAAGCTAAGGCAGGATTAGCAACCATCGTTGCGGTGCCTGTGCAGCCGGTAGTGATAAAAACAAATTAATTTTTTAATCGTATCTATAAAAGAGCCTTCAGTATTGAAGGCTCTTTTTATTTAGAAATAAGTACATTTGAAAAAACAAAAGGATGAAAGATTAGTTCTATAAGTAAGTTAGCGGTCATGCTCAACCCAGACATAGAATTTAATAAGTAATGATTTACCTCACTTTAGATAGCGACATTTGGTTGAACTCCCTTAAAGAAAGCGGAGAGGAAAATAATTTTATTGATTCATTGGAATACTGGATTGAAAATGGGTATATAAAAATATTGCTTCCCGAAAATGTAATTGATGAGTGGAAAAGAAACCGTGATAAGAAAAAGCAAACTCTTGTAAATGATTGGAAAGCATTTTTCAATAGAGCTAAGAAAGTTTTTTCTGCTGATGTAGTAAAAGAGCTAATGACACCAGACAACCTTAATGAAATGGTTGAAAAGCAACTCAAAAGAGTTGAAGTGATTTTTGATAGCTACGCTATCAAAATTCCTATTACAAATGAATTCAAATTAAAAGCGACAGAGTTAGCTGAACAGAAAAAAGCACCGTTTGGCCAAAAGAATAGTATTGGCGATGCTTACATTTTCCTTAGCATAACTGATTATATTTCATCAAACGATCTCCTCGATTGTGTTTTTGTAACCAACAACTATACAGATTTCAGTCACAAAGATGATTCAAGTAAAATTCATCCTGATTTAGAGCCTGAATTCACTAAACTGAAAATCGGATATTACATTGACCTAAGAAGATTTTTTCATGACTACTCATCTCATCTTCCAGATGCTTCAGAATACAAAAAGTTGAAAGCACTCAAAGAAGAAGATAAAAAACTTGCAAGTGCAGTTTTAAATCCTCAAACACTGGAGAACTTAACAGGACTAAGAGATTCTTACATTGAAAACATTAATCACTTAGACCTAATTTTCAAAACCACGAGCCCGACAAAGGAGCAAGTTCTTTTTGCATTAGGACTCGTTGATTCTGATGAAAGCTACAAGCAATACTTTTTCAAAAAAGTTGAGAGCAGTGTTTGGTTCAAAATACTAAGAGAGAGAGGAGAATTTAATCCTGCGAACAATCCTGCTCCAATTCAAGTAAACGAAGGATTTCAAATTACTTTTTGGGAGCCACTTATTTACCTTGAAAAACTTTCATTTCAAATCAAGAATGGACAATCCCTTGAACTCATTGATGAAATAATTTCAATCATCAACAACGTTTCTCAAAACCCCGTTGACAATTACAGAACCTGGTATTCATTTATTAAGATATTGACGAACCTTCCTAAAGAAAAAATCCCTTTTGAGACATTAAACTTCATTCCAACTTGGCTCAAAGGAAGTTTTGATACAATGATTCAGAGTTCAGAGATATGTGAGAATCTACTCCCAAAATTTCTCTCTGAAAACCCGACAGCAGATGACATTCAAAAAGCAGAATTGATTCTAAAATATCTTTTCACTATTGAGAAAGTTGAAGTTGCTAAAGAAGGTGTGTTAGGGATTGATTCTGAAAGCTACCGTTCAAGAATTTATATGCACTATTTAACGGATGTTTTAATTGATAAAAAACTCACTGCAAAAATTGTTACTTATTGTTCAGATAGTATCATTACTGACTTAGCAGAAAAAATCAAAACACTAAGATTTGATTTCCCAAGAGGTATTAACTTTTCACTCAAAATAAAAGACAAGAATTACTACTGCAAAGCTGAGATTGAAACCGAAAACTTGAACATTGAAATTTCAGAAAAAGAAAATGGTGAAAAAATAATTGGAAGAAAAACCATAGAGAAGTTTGAAAATCTTACTGACGAGCAAGTGACAACTTTCTTCATTGCTTTTCTGAAAGAGTTGGGGTTGGAATATGAAGGACACAAAGACGACGAGTTTGATATTGAAATTCTGACAAACGCTTTATCAAATGGCTCATACTATACTTTCTCGGATGATAAAATAAGTAAATTAAATGACCGCTACCATCACGGAGATAAAGTTATTGAAGTGTTCTCATTAATTTTCAGGGACCTTCTTAACGACAAAGTAAAACAGAATGCAGATGCAGGCATTGCACTTTTAAAGTTGTTTGCTTTTGAAAGGAAATACCAATTACCATTCTTTCTTAGAGTTGTCCTGTTTGTAATCGGAGAGAATTGGGAAGAATGTAAAAAAATGTTTTGGGAAATTGTAAAAGACAATGACCCAATGCTACTTTTTTCAAACCACAGTTTTGACAAAGACCTTTACGAACTGCTCAATAAAAATCAAATGTTGTTGACCCATGAGGAAATCACAGCACTTCAAAAAATAATTGACTTAGGTCCTCTGGATAAAAGAAAAGATAGAGACCCAAAGTATAAAGACTATTGGCAGTTGCGTTGGTATTCTGCTTTAAGAAATATTGCTCCGTTCAAAGACAGCTACGAAAAACTTTCACAAGCAGAAAACTTAACTAATGAACACTTTGAAAATTTGGGTGTGATAAGAACAAGGGTTGGTTCGGTTTCTCCTTTCAGTGTAGAAGAAATACTTCAAAAAAGCAATCAAGAAATTGTAAAGTTTATTCATAGCTTCAAACCAAAAGACCGTTGGGAAGAACCAACCATTGACGGACTATCGAACTCATTAAGTGCAGCTGTTCAAAACGAGCCACAAAAATTTTCTGATGAGATTGACCTTTACAAAGATGTCCCTTACATCTATGCTTATCATATCGCCAATGGCTTTAGAGAAGCATGGAAAAATAAAATGTCATTCAATTGGGAAAAGGTTTTGAATTTCTACAAAGAGTATATATCAAACGAAAAATTTACATCAGGGCAGTTCCGTTTGGAAAATGATGGATGGGGAGCAACAGCAGATTGGGTTACAGGTTCTGTTGGAAATCTTTTGACTGATGGAATGCAATCAGACAGCAACGCATTTGATTTATCACTTCTACCAATTGCAAAGGATATTCTTGAAATCATTGTTCCAAGATTAAAGCCAGTAGAAGATTTTAAGCAAACGAATATGGACTATCCAACCTACTCGTTGAACTCTACTGCTGGTAAAACTCTTAGAACTTTGCTTGACTATTCACTTAGGAGAGCAAGAAACTTAGATGTAGAAGATAATTTACCAAAGTGGGAAAAAGAGGTAAAAGATTTGTTGGAGGAAACTTTTAAGAAAGGAATAATTGACGGTTACATTCTTACTGGTTGGTATTTCCAACAGTTTTATTTCTTAGACAAAGATTGGATAACCAATAAAGTAAAAGAGTATTATAAACTTGAAGATGAAGAGTGGCTTGCTTTTCTGAGTGGATTTGCCTTTGGCAATCCACCATTCAACAAAGACATCTATCTGTTATTTTACCCTCACTATGAAAGAGCAATTAAGAATGACATTCAGATAAAAAGTTTTTACGACCATGGTATTATCAGACACATTGTTGCTTTTTACTTTTGGGGTTTTGAAGATTTGCAAACAGATGGCTTGATTACAATGCTTTTCAATAAGGGAAATCACACAAGTATTCTTGAAGTTGTAAATTTTGTTTGGAGGCAAGAAGGTTATTTGAAAAGTTTGAATCGTGGTGAAGCAAAAAACTTTGAAGAAATAATTTTCAATTTGTGGAACTACCTAGCTAAGAAGTATGACAATGCTACTGGCGAAGAAGAACAAAAGGTTTTAGCAGGACTTTCAAATCTTCTTGTTTTTGTTCCTGAGCTAAACGATACTTATACAAATTTGATTTTGAAATCAAGTGGTATTACCGATAAACATTTTCACTCTCATTACCTCATTGAAAATCTTATCAACCTTAAAGACCGAGGGAATCCAAATGAATCTGCTAAACATGTCGGAGTGATTTTGAACTCAATACAATTTGCTCCTTATTTTTCTTCGATTGACAATAAACACATTATTGACTTAGTAGTGTTTCTTTACGAGAACGATCAAAAACATATTGCAGATGAATTCTGCAACAAGATGGCAAAACAGGGCCATGAATTTCTTATTGGGATACATAACAAATACAAGGGATGAAAGCACGAACCGCTAACAGCACCTACCAGTAATGCGGACGGACAATAAAGCTTTTGCAAAAGCGGCTTTGCTTTGCAAATTCCTACGGAGTTAAAGGAAATAAAAGGAAAATTGAATAATATCATCTATAAGTACGGCAAACAATTATACCCTGCCGACTGATAATAATCATCATGTTGCTAATCCCCACAAAAACATTGTATCTTTAATTAAGCTTTGATTAAAATAGTGTAAATCAGAAAACACATAAAAAACGGAGCGCCCTTCAATATTAAAACAATGTAATACTAAGAAACATGAAAAAAACTTTACTTATTTTATCTGCATTATCATTGTTTGTTACAATGAACGTTAATGCTCAGATCATTAATCCCGGATTTGAAACCTGGACAACGGATATGCTGGTGCCCTCGGCCATGAACCCCAACAGTGGCAATGACACTTACGGCTGGTGGGACTTTAATTACTTTAACAGCTCATTGGTTGGAAGCAGCCCTATATCAGTTACCAGATGTACTGATACAGTGCGTACCGGAAATTATTCTGTACGATTACAAACTAAAGTGTACACACCAACTTCCTGGAACATTTATAAAAGCTGGGGCATTCCATTTATTGGCCACGAGTATAACGATACGTTAGGTATTTTATTTGATGGTAAAGTAAATGTGAGTAACCAAACCTATAAGCCGGGGATTCCTTGCACTCAAAGTTTAACACAATATAAATTCTACTACCAATATAAACCAACAGGAATTGATACCGCTGAATGCCGTGTGGCTTTATTAAGCGCGGGCTCACTTGTAGCAGGAGGAAGATTTAAAACAAATGTAGCCACAGGAAGTTCAGGCTGGCAACAAGCTGTGATTAATTTCACTTATGTAAGCGGAGCAACTCCTGATACCTTATTAATATTATATAGTTCTTCATCATTGGATCGTGCTCCTAAAGCCGGCAGCATTTTATGGATCGATGATGTAAGTGTATCGAGTCCTACAGGTGTTGAAGAAATGTTGGGAGAAGAAAATACCGCAACGATCTTCCCAAACCCTTCAAACGGTATTTTTTCAATACAACATCAAAGCACCAAACCACTAACTATTCAAATTTTTAATTTGTTGGGAGAAAAAATTTATTCCACTACTAACACGATTAAAACCACAAGCGATATTGACATGTCTCATGCTCCAAAAGGAGTTTACTTTGTGGAAATTTATGACGGAGAAAAAAGTCGTACCCAAAAAATTGTTGTTCAATAGCTAACAAACAAATTTAGGATAACAAAAAAAGAGCCGCTAGTTAGCGGCTCTTTTAATTTTATTTACATCCTGCTTCTCTGTAATCTTTCTTTGCATTTGGGTTATCCAACACCTGGAAAGACATGTATGGCTCGCCAAACAATTTGCAATAACGAGCAGGGTTGCGCAATTTTGCTTTGTGTAACGCATCACTAAATATTCTGCTATAAAACTTTTCCGGTAAATGAGAGGCAATAGAAATGTAACTGAATAATAAACCTTCATTTACATTCTCCACTTTCAAAAATGGTTCTAAAATAGTTGATGAATATTTATAGTCTTTATTTCTTGTAAATACATAAGCCAACTTCAAGGCATTTTGCCAGGTAGCTTCTTTAAAATTATAGAAACTCTTAATTCTTGTGATACAACCTTCCACCTGAGCTTCCGCATTTTCAACAGTATCTAAAGCTTCAATGATCTTAAATTGCCATTCGATGTTTAATCCATCCACTAATTTTTTAGTGATCTTTGTTTTATATAAAGCGTCGATCTCTTGTTGCATTCTTGCTTGTTGTTCTTTAGTTCCTAAAGTAGAATCCAATTTGATAGAACTAAAAATACGGTTATAACGAACGATGTCGTTTGTAGGATCTAATTTCTCTAAACGTTTCAATTCTGCATAATCATCATCATCTACCATGCTGCTGTTTGCCAGATAATTATAATATACTTTATTGTTCATTAATGGAACAAACGTTGCCTCATCAGGCACTTTCATACTATCCATCACATCGGCTGTATATTTTTGCTCCATCATTTTTTGATGCGCATATTCCATGATCTTATATGCCTGTGGAATTTTATTGGCTTTAACCGCTCTGTTAAACGATACTTCCGAGAAATGTTGTTCTTTGCTTCCGGATACGTCATAAGTAATATCCATAACAATTTGAGCAAAACGTTGTTTAGATAAAATAGGTTCTAATTCTTCTAACAAGGCATTATCGCTATTGATCTTTTTAATAGCTTTATCTTTTCCTAATTTCACAATTGCATCATATTTTCCATCCTCTTGTTCCATCTCAAATAAACCCCACGAATCTTTTGTTTCGATGGTTGGGTTGATTTTATTGTTTTGCATCCCTTGTAATACTTTCACCACGCTTTCGGCACGCTTACGTTGTAGTTTGGCATTAGCCGATGCATCACCTTCAATAGATGAATACGCATAAATAAATAAGCCGTCGATCACAAAATCAGGTTCGTTCAATGCTTTAATAAACGGTTGAATATCTTCTGCTTTAAACTCTGATTTATTTTTTTCAAACGGAATGGTAAAATTCAAAATAGAACTTTCTGAACGTGGCTCAAAAGGTGGCTTCAATCCAACACTTTCATCAGCAGGCAATAACCCAATCGGGGTGCTACTTTCCTGATCTCCTTGCTCTAAATAACTACGTGTAACTGTTTTACAAACGTGTCCGTCTTGCACCACAATTAAATTCAATTCATAATCGCCTGTGATTTTCTTATCCATTTTACCCATTTCGATCCTTAGCTTATTGATCTTTACTTTCTTCTTCGCTTTAGGATCCGGTTTGATTAAGTTTTTAGAAAACAATTTGTCTTTATAAACCACTTTTTGCATCACTCCTTTGTTTTGCAAATTGTTATCTACAATGTTATAATCCGGTTTGGTGTATTGCGCACGTTGCACAATATCCACAGCTAAACCATCTTTTGTTTTCTTCAATAAACGTTTCAGATCTTTTAAGTTGGCATACTCCAAATAAATTTTACCATTCTCTACTTTTAACCCTTTTTGAAGAATATCATAGTTTTTCCACTTGTCGCAATTCTTACAAGCCTTTACATCAGGTGTCAATAATTTTTTTGATTTGGTATTATAGGGAACCGCTAATTCTTTTTTCATTTTAGCGCCTGTGTTAAAACTATCGTAACCGCCAAATACGGCTGTTGCAATGACTTTTTTATTATCCTTATCCATCACGCAGGTAATACCGATCAGCATGTACTGTGCTTTCAAAACAATTTCTTTGTCTTTCTTATTATTTTCCCAACGGGTCCAAATAACTTTAGCAACCTGCTCTGTTTTATAAGTATCACGTCCTTTACTTGTAGGCGCGTTCATGGCTACTTCTTCGCCTTTTTTTGTTCCACCGGCTTTAACTATATTTTTTTTAACTTTTTCAGGATCCACTTTTATTTGTCCGGATTTAGCCATAGCCTTGGCATCCATAGCCGAAGCGGTTACTAAAACCTGATTTACATCAAAAGTGTCCAGGCCATTTTTAGTTCTGAAATTATTCAATTCATGCACTAAGATCTTCGGCAGATCATCAATATTGAAATTGTCTTGAGCATTAGAAATAAAAGCAAACACTAAAAGTGAAAGGGAGAATAGAATTTTTTTCATAGTTTGATCTAAAGTGGTTAAACAAATATTAAAAAAAGCATTAACATCAGCGTTTAAGAGTATTCACAAACTATTAACAAATTTGTAATTCTACGAAAAAACTACTGAATTACACAACTCATTCATTATATTCGTGATTTAAATTGCACTCTAATTAACATGAAAAAAATATTAATTGCCAACCGTGGAGAAATTGCCTTACGTGTAATGCGCAGCGCAAAAGAAATGGGAATACAAACCGTAGCGATCTATAGTGAAGCTGATAGAAATGCACCATTTGTAAGATACGCTGACGAAGCCGTTTGTGTTGGCCCACCACCAAGTTCTCAATCATATTTACAAGGCGATAAGATCATTGCTATTTGTAAAGAGTTAGGTGTTGATGCCATCCATCCCGGTTATGGTTTTTTATCTGAAAATGCTGAATTTGTTCGTAAAGTGAATAAAGCAGGGATCACATTTATTGGTCCAAGTGCTGATGCCATGGACATGATGGGTGATAAATTAAGCGCTAAAGCAACCGCTAAAACATATAACGTTCCTATGATCCCGGGCTCAGAAGGAGCTATCAGCGATCTGGCTGAAGCTACCAAATTAGCCAAAGAAATTGGATTTCCTTTATTGATCAAAGCATCAGCCGGTGGCGGTGGTAAAGGAATGCGTTTGGTTGAAAAAGAAAGTGAAGTAGAAGAACAAATGAAATTAGCCATTAGCGAAGCTATTTCTGCTTTTGGCAATGGCGCTGTGTTTATTGAACGTTACGCTTCTAAACCACGCCATATCGAAATACAGGTATTAGCTGATAACCATGGTAATTGTGTATATTTATTTGAACGCGAATGCAGCATTCAACGTCGTCATCAAAAAGTAATTGAAGAAGCTCCATCTGCTGTATTAACGCCTGAGTTAAGAAAAGCAATGGGCGAATGTGCCGTTAATGTGGCAAAAGCTTGTAATTACAGCGGTGCCGGAACCGTAGAATTTTTACTAGATGCCGGTATGAATTTCTACTTCTTAGAAATGAATACGCGTTTACAAGTAGAGCACCCTGTAACAGAAATGATCACAGGACTTGACTTAGTAAAAGAACAAATTAAAGTAGCCCGCGGCGAAAAATTATCCTTTACTCAAAATGATCTTAAAATTAATGGACATTCTATAGAAGTACGTGTTTGTGCAGAAGATCCTAGCAATAATTTTTTACCGGATATTGGAAGATTAACAACTTACAGAACACCAACAGGTCCCGGTGTGCGTGTAGACGATTCTTTTGAAGAAGGGATGGATATTCCTATTTTTTATGATCCAATGATCGCTAAATTAATTGTACATGGCAAAGACCGAACCGATGCCATTGAAAAAATGCTGCGTGCCATTCAGGATTATCAGATCACCGGTGTAGAAACCACCTTGAACTTCTGTTCCTTTGTTTTAAAGCACGAGGCCTTTGTATCAGGTAAATTTGATACCGGCTTCATCAAAGATCATTTTAGCCCTGAAATGTTAAATAAATCTAATTCGAAGGAAGAAGAAGTTGCCGCCATTTTTGGGGCATATATGGCATCTAATTTGACTAATAAGGCCAATGAACAGAGAGATACTCCTAAGGAAAAATCTAAATGGCGATTGAACCGCTTATAATTAGAAGGTAACCTTAGGGTTACCTTTTTAGTTTAAGGTATAAACAATAAATGTTTGCTATTAAGATATCCTCCAATAAACTGACAGTTGCATTCATTTGCCTCTGTGTGGTTTCCTTTGCTCAAAGCAGCGATGATGTCGTGGTTTCTACTGATCAGCCTAAAGTGAAGTATAAAGTGTGGGCCGAAGTGATTAATGGCGATACTGTACCTTCTATTCGCTTACCCGACGTTTGGATCTATTCTGAATATGCCTATAAAAACAAAAAACAATACGAAGCCTGGACACGTATTAAATACAATGTAAAAAAAGTATATCCTTATGCCATTTTAGCCGCCGCTAAATTGAAAGAATATGACAGGGTTTTGGCAAACATTTCTGACGAAAAGGTAAAAAAAGCCTATCTGAAACAATGCGAAAAAGATCTAAGAAAAGAATTTGAAGAACCCTTAAAGGATCTTACCACTTCTCAAGGAAGGATCTTATTAAAATTGATCGATCGTGAAACAGGAAAAACAACCTATGATGTGGTAAAAACCATGAGAGGAAGTTTTCAGGCATTTATGTGGCAAGGTGTAGCCCGTATCTTTGGCAATAACATGAAATCGGAATACGATGCTACCGGCGAAGATATTATGGTGGAACGTGCTATTAAATTAGTAGAAGCCGGACAGTTTTAAGTTTAAACCTTTAGAAGCTATTTAAAATTTAAACAGCTTCTAAAAAGTAGTAAATTTAAGCTTATTAAATTGACTATATGTTCAAATCACTTTTACTAACGGTTATCGGATTGCTTCTTTTTTGCAGTTCTATTCATTCTCAAAATAAAGACAGTTTAGCTTTAAGAAATATCTTTGATTATTACTTAACTCAAAGTAACTGTTACAAAAATCTGGAATACCTCAGTACAAAAATTGGCGGTCGCTTAAGTGGTTCGCCACAGGCAGCGCAAGCAGTAATATGGGCAAAAAAAGCAATGTATGAAGCCGGCGCCGATACTGTTTACTTACAACCTTGTATGGTACCGCATTGGGTAAGGGGCGAAAAAGAAATTTGTAAAACCATTAACCCTCATGTGAAACAACAAAACAATTTTTCGATCTGTGCTTTAGGTGGCTCAGTCGCTACTCCCAAAGCAGGTTTACAAGCCGAAGTGATTGTAGTAACTAGTTTTGAAGACTTAGAGAAATTAGGTGAGAAAAATATCAAAGGAAAAATTGTTTTTTATAACGTGTTTTTCGATCACCGACATTTAAGCACCGGTTCTTGTTATGGCGAAACGGTTAAATACCGTTGGGCAGGTGCTACACAAGCGGCAAAATATGGTGCCGTGGCTTCTATTGTAAGAAGTATGAGTTCCATTAATAATGATTTTCCTCACACCGGAGTGATGGGTTACGACACGTCTGTTTGTAAAACAAAAATTCCTAGCTGTGCCATTAGTTTTAGTGGTGCTGATGTGTTGGTGAAAAAATTAAATGCCTTTCCTAAATTAAAACTTCATTTAAAAATGAACTGTCAGACTTTAGCAGATGAACCCTCTTTTAATGTTGTAGGCGAAATTAAAGGGACTGAAAAACCCAATGAAATTATTTTAGCAGGTGGTCATTTAGATGCCTGGGACAATGGACAAGGCGCACACGATGATGGGGCAGGCGTTGTACAAAGCATTGAAGTATTAGCGATGTATAAAAAACAAAACATCAAACCTAAACATACCATTAGAGCCGTAGCGTTTATGAATGAGGAAAATGGCGGACGTGGAGGTAAAGCTTATTTTGCAGATACTAAGAAAAATAACTTAAAACATATCGCCGCTTTAGAAAGTGATGCCGGTGGATTTTCGCCAAGAGGCATTGCCGTGGATACAACCATGGGAGCTTATAAAACAATATTAGGATGGAAAAATTTGCTAGACCCTTACTTTGTACAATACATTAATAAAGACGGACACGGGGCCGATATTAGCTATTTAAAAGACATTGGCGTTCCATTAATTGGTTTTGAACCGGATGGGCAAAAATATTTTGATTATCATCACACTGCAGATGATACCTTTGATAAGATCAATAAACGTGAATTGGAATTAAGTGCCGGTGTGATCGGATCTATTATTTATTTGATCGATACAAAAGGATGGTAATACAATTCGCCAAACATTAATTCCCTCAAAATGAAATTTTCTCAAAAAACGATCAGCTATCTCGTTCTAACAATCATCGTTGGGATCAGTATTGTTTTTGCTTTTAAAATAAAAACCTTAAAATTCAATTACGATTTCGAAGCCTTTTTCCCAAACGAAGATAGTGAGTTAGAGGTCTATGAAACGCATCGCAATCGCTTTGAGTGGGATAATGAATTTGTGTTATTAGGAATAGAAAACAAAGCCGGTATTTTCAAAAAAGATTTTTTAAAAAAAATTGAAGCGCTCTCTACTGATCTGAAAAACATTCGCTATACCGACAGAGTCATTTCTCCCACTAATATCAAAAACATTTCCTTGAGTGGATTAGCCCCGGTTCAAAAACGCTTACTGCATATTGATGATGAGAGTTTATATAAAGAAGATAGCATCAACATCTATAGTACTCCCGAATTAATTGGGTCTTTCTTTCCAAAAGATGCCAAATCCATTTCCATATTTATTAAAACAGACGAAGGCCTAAGCAAAGTAAAATCAGATAGCTTAGCCCGAAATATTGAAGCCGCTTTTAAAAAATACCATTTTGATGAAGTGCACTATGTAGGTAGAATTGTAGCACAAGATGTTTATTTGAAAAATCTGGAAAAAGAATTCGTTTACTTTTTAGGGATCTCTTTTGTATTGATCATTATTTTTCTTTGGTTATCCTTTCGTTCGTTATATGGCGTAATCGTTCCTATTGTTGTGGTTATTGTTTCTATATTTTGGACCTTAGGCATCATGGCCTGTCTCAATCAAGACTTAGACATTATGACGGTGATGTTGCCAACCATGATCTTTATTGCCGGCATGAGTGATGTGGTGCATTTCTTTTCTAAGTATTTTGAAGAACTAGCGAAAGGTACTGAGCGTGTGAAAATTTATCCATTGATCTTAAAAGAAGTAGGCTTTCCTACCTTCTTAACATTGATCACAACGGTAGTTGGTTTTTTATCGTTGTTGTTTTCAAGCATTGTTCCCATCCGAGATTTTGGAATTTATACCTCTGTGGGGATCATCATTGCTTTCGTTTTAACCTATACTCTACTCCCCGCTCTTTTATATTTATTTACACCCAAGCGTTTAGTAGCGGTACATTCTCACGACAACCGCACCTATAACATCATGCGCAAAGTATTGTTCTGGATCTTCAGACATCAAAAAACTATTGTTATCACTACTTGTTTATTAATTGCCTTAGCTATTGTTGGTGTTTATAAAATAAAAGTCAATAATATTTTGTTAGAAGACTTATCAGACAGTGTAAAGATCAAACAAGACTTTATGTTTTTTGATAAACAATACAGTGGTGTTCGTCCTTTAGAGTTAGCAGTAGAAATAAAAGACAAAAGCAAAACGGTTTGGGATTACGACATCATGAAACAACTAAATGATGTAGATGAATTTTTAAAGAAAGAATACCATGCAGGCTTTATGTATTCGCCGGCCATGCTTGCAAAAAACATTAATAAATCATTGAATGATGAAACATCCGGTGAAATGGAATTTCCAAATAGGGAAGATTACGAAGCTGTCAAAAAACAATTAATAGGTAACAAGAAAAACAAAGACATTAAACGTATCATTACACCAGATGGACATTTTGCCCGTATTAACGGTAAGATCAACGATGTAGGAAGTATTGTGGTGAATGGGCAAAATGTTCATTTTCAGGAATTTTTAAGAACACATATCAATCCCAACGATATAGAAATTAAAATTACCGGGGCAGCCCATTTAGTAGATAGGAATAATGAATACATGGTGAATAATATGGCGCAAGGGTTTTTATTCTCGATCATCGTTATTGCTTTACTAACCTATTTCTTACATCGCAGTTGGCGCATGGTGCTGGTATTTATTTTACCCAACTTTATCCCATTGTTAATTATTGCCGGCATCATGGGCTTTTCGGGCATCGAATTAAAAGCCGCCACTTCTTTGGTATTTAGCATTGCTTTTGGCGTAGCTACGGATGACACCATACACTTTATTTCCCGTTTGAAAATAGAATTGGGTTACGGTAAATCTTTGATCTACGCCTTTAAACGAACTTACTTTGAAACAGGAAAACCGATCTTATTAACCACTTTTATTTTAATGGGAGGCTTTATCAGTTTAATGATCAGCGATTTTCAAAGCACGTTTTACTTTGGCTTTTTAATTTGCATCACCATCATTATTGCCGTAATGGCTGATATCTTTTTATTACCGGTATTGCTATTTTGGATCCTTGGAAAAAAGAAGAAATAAATACACTATACAAAACAACAATCTCTATTTATTATAAATCATGTTTTGTATATTCGTGTAAGTTCGTTATTACTTTTTCAAAGTAAACACGTATAATTAATTAGTATGAAAAAAATTGGATTAATAACATCAGGAGGAGATTCACCGGGCATGAATGCCTGTATCAGAGCTATTGTAAGAACCGCACGAGCATCGCAAATTGATGTGGTGGGCTTTTACAGAGGGTACGAAGGTATCATTGAAAATGATTTTGTATTGCTTACAAAAAGTAAAGTATCAAATATCATCCATCGTGGAGGCACTATTTTAAAAACATCACGTAGCGAACGTTTCAGAACCCCGGAAGGGATGCAATTAGCAAAAGCTAATTTAGAGAAACATCAGTTGGAAGGACTGATTGTGATTGGTGGTGATGGTAGTTTTAAAGGCGCTTTAGAGTTTAGTCAGATACACAACATTAAAACAGTAGGTTGCCCGGGCACTATTGACAACGACTTAGTAGGTACTGATTTTACAATTGGTTATGACACAGCTATCAATACGGTCGTAGATGCTGTAGATAAAATACGCGATACGGCAGAAAGCCATGACCGGATTTTTGTGGTAGAAGTAATGGGGCGTGATGCCGGTTTAATTGCCTTAAGAAGTGCTATTGGGAGTGGAGCCGAAGCTATCCTTATCCCTGAAAAAAAGGGTGATCTGGCCTTATTACTTAATAAGATCAAATCCTGGCGAAAATCAAAATCCAGCAAAATAATTATAGTAGCCGAAGGCGACGAAAGCGGTGGCGGCGTTGAAGTTGGAAAGATCATTAAAAAGGAATGTCCTGAATTTGATGTAAGAGTAAGTATTTTAGGACACATACAGCGAGGCGGTAACCCAACATGCATGGAACGTGTTAATGCCAGCATTATGGGTTATTATGCCGTAAAAGCGCTAGAAACTAACCACAACAATGAAATGATCGGTATTATTAATAAAGAAGTGTGTTACACGCCCTTTAAGGATGCGATCAAGCATATTGATGAGCTGAATCCCGAAATGTTAACAATTCTGGATATACTATCTGCTTAATTTTTTAGTAATTTTAATACACAAATAAACTATGAATATGAGACTACAATTATTATTTACAACTCTTCTTTTTACATTTTTAAACCTGTCATTCTTTGCTCAAAGAGACTTGGATGAAAACGATCCTTTATTTACAAGTGCCTTCAAAAAATATCAGGATGGCGATTACCAAGGCTCTTATATGGATTACACGTCCTATTTACAAAAAAATCCAACAGATGGTAATGCAACTTACAATCGTGGGTTATGCGCTTATGAGTTAAAAGACTATAAAGATGGTATAGCCAATTTTACCAAAAGTATTTCCTTTGGAAGAAGAAAACATGATGCCTTTTATAGCAGAGCTTTATGTAACTACGAATTAAAGAAATATGATCTGGCCATAGCTGATTTTGATACGGCCATTACAATTAAACCAAACTACACCAAAGCATTAACTTATAAAGGCGCTTCCTTAAATGAACTTAAAAAATATCAGGAAGCTTTAAGATCATTAGATCTGGCAGTAGCATCTGATCCTAACTATGAAAACGGTTATTATTACAGAGCTATTACCAAATATAATTTAGAGGATTTTCAAGGGAGCGTTGATGACTGTAATAAATCGCTCGCTATTAAATCCTATTACGATACTTATTTTTGGAGAGGATTAAATTACATTAGTTTAAAACGTTACAAAGAAGCTATTGCTGATTATGATACAGTGATCGTACATGATTCTAAATACGCAACAGCTTATTATAACAGAGCAATTGCTTATTACGAATTAAAAAATTACACCAAGTCTTTGACGGATAATACCAAAGCCATCGAATTAGATCCTACAAAAGCTTCGGCATATTACAATCGCGCCCTTGCTAAATACGAATTAGAAAGATACAAAGATGCTGAGCCTGATTTTAATGCGGCCATTGACCTGGGCTTGGATGACAGCAAACATTATACATGGAGAGGTATTAATTTTTATTACCAATCAAAATACTCACAAGCTTTAGCTGATCTAAATACGGCTATTCAAAAAGATAAGAATAGTGAAAATGCTTATTATTACAGAGCCTTATGCAAATATAATGATGCTGATGACCAAGGTGCTATTGACGACTGTACAGCTGCCTTAGCGATTAAAAAATCACATGATACTTATTATCAAAGAGGAATTAGCAAATACATGCTAAAAGACTATAATGGTGCGGTTGAAGATTTTAACGAGTCCATAAAACTAAAACCGGAATATAAATTAGCCTTTTTAGAGCGTGGTATTACTTATTACATGTTAGAAAAAGATGCTTTAGCAATGGCAGATCTAAACAAAGCACTTGAATTAGATAACAAAAGCAGCAGGGGTTATTATTTTAGAGGTAAATTAAAAAAATACATGAATGACCTAACAGGTTCTTGTTCTGATCTGAAGCAAGCTAAGTCATTAGGTAATGATAAAGCCGGTGAAGAGCTGATCAAAAATGGCTGTAAATAATCAGAATTTATTTAAATAAAAAAGCGCCTCGAATTTTCGAGGCGCTTTTTTATTGCTTGATATTATTTGCTTAACACAAAATGCTTAACCACTGTTTGGTTGTCAGATACTATTCTGACAAAATAAATACCTGAGTTGTACTTGTTCAAATCCAACGTCTTATTGTTAGCTTCCATTACTTCCTTCTAAACCATTTGTTCCCTGCATCTTGGATTTAAGAAGATAATTAAATAACAACAAGAATCAACATCATAAAAAAAGCGCCCCATATTTGGAGCGCTTTTCTCATATTAAAAAACTAAATAATTTTATTTAATTGGTTGCATTACTTCTAAAGTAATGTTGATTGTTACATCTTCACCTAAAGCACCGCTTTCGCCAATACCAAATTCAGTACGTTTAACAATTGCTTTACCTTCAAAACCACCAACTTTAAATTTACCATGTTCACCCATGTCTTTGTCTTCAACACCAACATAGTTAAATTTAACTTCAGTTGGTTTTGCTACACCTTTCATTGTTAAGATGCCTTTAGCAATGTATGCGAACTCAGACATTGTTGTATCTTTTACGATCTCCGCAGCTTCAAACGTAATTTTAGGAAATTTAGAAGAGTTAAAGAAATCTTCTCCTGCTAAATGATCGTCACGAAATTTACTTTGCGTGTTAAGTGATTTCGCATCAATTTGAATGAAGATCTTAGAACCTTGATTTTCTAAATTTACCCAACCACTATCAATTAACGCTGAACCTTTAGTATTAGTTACAATATGTTTGATACTGAAATCAACAGCACTATGCGCTCCATCTACTTCAAACATGCCTTTTAATTCAGCAATGTCTTTTTGATTAGCAGTCATAATACTATCGCATTGCGATTTGCTCGAGCAAGTATACTCTTGTCCGTTAATGTTACATTTCATTACTTCTTCAGTAATTACCGCCTTATGACCAGTACCACCAATACCAACAATGTATGGAGCAATTACTAAAGACACGATAGACATTAATTTAATTAAGATATTCATAGAAGGACCTGAAGTATCTTTGAATGGATCACCTACTGTATCACCAGTTACTGAAGCTTTGTGTGGCTCAGATTTTTTGTAAAACATTTCACCATTAATCAATACACCTTTTTCAAATGATTTTTTAGCATTATCCCATGCACCACCGGCGTTAGATTGGAAAATACCCATTAACACACCAGATACAGTAACACCGGCTAAAACACCACCTAATACCTCTGGACCAAATATAAATCCTACAATTACCGGAGTAACTAAAGCAATAGCTCCCGGTAACATCATTTCGCGAATAGACGCTTTAGTAGAAATAGCTACGCATTTTTCATATTCAGGTTTTGCTTTGTATTCCATAATTCCAGGAATTTCGCGGAACTGGCGGCGAACTTCTTGTACCATATCCATAGCCGCTTTACCAACCGCCTGAATACATAATGCTGAGAAAATGAATGGGATCATACCACCTACAAATAAACCTGCTAATACAGGAGCTTTGTAAATATCAATGGCATCAATACCGGCAATACCTACGAATGCAGCAAATAAAGCTAAAGACGTTAAAGCCGCAGAAGCAATAGCAAATCCTTTTCCGGTAGCTGCTGTTGTGTTACCAACTGCATCTAAATTATCTGTACGCTCACGAACTTCAGGAGGTAACTGACTCATCTCAGCAATACCACCGGCGTTATCAGCAATTGGCCCGAAAGCATCAATTGCTAATTGCATAGCTGTTGTTGCCATCATACCTGCTGCTGCAATAGCCACACCATATAAACCTGCAAAATAATAAGAAGCCATGATACCACCGGCTAATGTTAAAATAGGAATAACCGTAGATTTCATGCCTACTGATAAACCACCAATGATATTAGTAGCGTGACCAGTAGATGATTGTTGAATAATAGATAATACCGGTTTTTTACCCATTGCTGTGTAATACTCCGTAACAATACTCATAATAGCTCCTACAACAGTACCAACTACAATAGCTAAAAACACATTTAATTTTGAGAACTCATAACCACGTAAGTTTAAAGTATCAGGTAACATCCACATTACAATAAAGTAAGACGCTGCTACGGTAATAAGCATTGAAGCCCAGTTACCTAAATTTAATGCATTTTGTACGTTAGATTTATCATCCTTAATACGTACAAACCAAGTTCCTATAATAGAGAAAATAATACCTAAACCACAAATTACCATTGGTAATAAGATTGGAGACATTCCATTGAATTTATCAGAAGAAGCATCGATCTCTTGACCTAATACCATTGTTGCTAAAATAGTCGCTACATAAGAACCAAATAAATCGGCACCCATACCGGCAACGTCACCTACGTTATCACCTACGTTATCGGCAATAGTTGCAGGGTTACGAACGTCATCTTCAGGAATACCTGCTTCCACTTTACCTACTAAATCAGCACCAACGTCAGCCGCTTTCGTATAAATACCACCACCAACACGCGCAAATAATGCAATTGACTCAGCTCCTAAAGAGAAACCGGTTAAGACTTCGATAGCTGTACTTACTTGATTAGCTCCCAGATCAGCAAACATTGCTAAGAAAGCAATGAATAACCCACCTAAACCTAAAACTGCTAAACCAGCAACTCCTAAGCCCATTACAGTACCACCTGTAAAAGATACTTTTAACGCTTGTTTTAAACTTGTACGAGCTGCTTGTGTAGTACGAACGTTGGCTTTAGTAGCCACCTTCATACCAATGTATCCTGCTGTAGCAGAAAAAACCGCTCCTATAATAAAAGCAATAGAAATTACCCAACTAGAGTGGATGTGTTTTCCATTAACTTCATGTATTGTTCCTGAATAAGCTAATAAAGCTGCCGCAAAAACTACGAACACACTTAATACTTTCCATTCTGCTTTTAAGAAAGCCATTGCACCATCAGCAATATAACCGGCTAATTCCTGCATTTTAGCATCACCGGCATCTTGTTTACTAACCCAAGCCGATTTTATAGCCATTACTATCAATCCTACAATTCCTAATACAGGAATTAAATAAATTACATTTTCGTTCATATTCTAAAATTATGTTAAGGGTTGCAAAATTAAGGATTTATCTGTAATATGAAAATATTTAACAGATTGAAAATCAATGCTTTGAAAATTAAATGCTGTATTAAATTCTAACAGACTGGCCTAATCTTACCAATTCAAATAAACAGGGGGGTAAATTAAAGGAAAACTTAGAATTGGAAAACTATTAAACTACAGCAAATTTAAACTGTGGCGAACATAAGAACTGGCAAAAAGAGCCACTTTTTGAGAATTTGGAATACTTACTCTCTCTTCTAAAATGCGTTCTGGTTTCAGGGATTGAATTTTACTTAACAGTTTTCTGTAATAGATATAAGCTACATATACTCCAAAACGAGAATCTTTTGGCAACATCTTGATTCCTTCCAGTCCTTTATTAAAATCCAACTCAATATCAGCCTCTAAAGCAGCTTTGGTTTGTGGTGTTAATTGAGATAATTCCACATTTGGAAAATACACACGACCCATTCCTAGATAATCAGCATGCAGGTCGCGTAAAAAATTTATTTTTTGAAAAGCCGAACCAAGAGCCATCGCATAAGGCGTTAATTCCTCATAGCGTTTTTGATCTCCTTTGAGAAACACTTTTAAACACATTAAACCAACCACCTCTGCACTGCCTAAAATGTATTCTTTATATCCTTCGGCATCATACGCTTTTTTCTCCAGATCCATTTCCATACTCTTTAGAAATGTGTCAATGAGCTTTCTATCAATTTTATATTTATTAACTACTAATTGAAAGCTATTTAAAACCGGATTTAAACTAATGCCACGTTCAATGGCTTTATAAGTCTCTGCTTTAAATTCTTCTAATAATTCTTTCTTATCAAAATCATGAAAACTGTCTACAATTTCATCGGCAAAACGTACAAAACCATAAATAGCATAAATTGGCTCGCGAAATTGTTGATGCAAAAATCTGATGCCTAACGAAAACGAAGTACTATAGCAATTGGTAACCATTTTACTGGTTTTTATGCTCACGTTATCAAATAATTGCTTCATTAGATTTTTAGGTTTGCTAAGATAGTAATTTTATATAAACGAATATTGTTAATTAATAGAGTAAAATATCAAGCAAAGTAAAATCGCAAGGAAGTCAAAGGAATGAGAATAAAAAATAACTCTTTTACGTGCCAAAAGAAGTGGCTAATTATTTACTAAAATACTTTTCTACCTGTTCTGCCACTAACTTTCCTGATATTAAACAAGGTGGCACTCCCGGGCCTGGTACAGTTAATTGTCCGGTATAAAATAAATTCTTTACTTTTTTATTGATCAGCTTAGGTTTTAAAATAGCTGTTTGACTTAATGTATTTGCCAGACCATAAGCATTACCTCTGAATGAGTTATAATCTTTTACAAAATCAGAACCGGCGTAATCTCTTCTAAAAATAATATTGTCTTTAAACGAAACGCCAATATGTTTTTCAATACGTTTGATACATAGATCGAAATAAAAATCATTCGTCTTTTGATCTTCTTTTAATTCAGGTGCAATAGGAATTAAAATAAATAAGTTTTCGCAACCCGGAGGCGCAGTGCTTAAATCAGTTTGAGATGTAGAACTTAAATAGATCAATGGTTTAGTTGGCCATTTTGGATTCGTATAGATTTCTTGTGCATGCAGATCAAAATCTTCATCAAAGAATAAACTATGATGCAATAAGTTTGGCAACTTCTTATTAACGCCTAAATAAAAAATTAAACTGGACGGCGCCATTTTTCTTGTCTTCCAATAATTTTCAGAATAATTTCGATATGGTTTATCTAATAATGTTTGTTCTGTAAAATGATAATCAGCGCTCGAAACAATGACATCAAATCCATTATAAGATCTTGATGTTTTTATTTCCTTAGCTAAATTTCCCTGAACATTAATTTTAGAAACATCCGCATTTAATTCAAACTTCACACCTAACTCTAATGCTAATTTATGCATACCATTGATGACGCTTACCATACCGCCTTTAGGATACCAAGTGCCGCCAACCATATCTGAGTAATTCATTAAACTATATAGAGCCGGCGTATTTTGAGGCAATGCCCCTAAAAATAAAACCGGAAATTCTAAAAGCTGAATCAATTTTGGATCAGTAAATGATTTGCGGATATGAGAAGCGATGGATTTAAAAACATCTAATTTAAAAATGCCTTTAAAAAAACGCACATTCATAAACTCCATTAACGACAAGCCCGGTTTATAAACCAGATCATTCATTCCGATCTGATACTTATATTCTGCTTCTTTTAAAAATTGTTTGAGTTTTACAGCGCTTCCTTTTTCAATACTTTCAAATAATGCGTACAGTTCATTAATGTCACTTGGAATATCTATTGGACCATCGTCAAAATACACTCTATAAGATGGTGACAATCTTTCTAACTCGTAATAATCAGAAACCTTCTTCCCAAAATCAGCAAAAAACTTTTCAAATATATCCGGCATCCAATACCAGCTTGGCCCCATATCATATGTAAAGCCATCGCTACTATACTGACGGGCTCTTCCTCCTACCCGATCATGTTTTTCTAAAACGGTTACTTCACAACCTTGTTTAGCTAAATAACATGCTGCCGCTAAACCTGAAAAACCTGAACCTATAATTGTAACTTTTTTAGCCATTGAGAACTAACAAAAAACTGTAAAATAATGTTTAAACTTACACATTATTTGTAAATCAAAAACAAGAAAATAACAACATAAATGCAAAAGCATATTGTCATCATAGGTTCGGGAGTTGCAGGATTGGCGGCAGCTGTACGATTAGGGGCTGCGGGTCATAAAGTTACTGTGGTAGAAGCAAATAACTATGTGGGTGGGAAATTAACCGCTCAGCAAATAGGTCGTTTTCGGTTTGATATGGGGCCTTCTGTATTCACTTTACCACATTTAATTGAAGAACTGACAAAAATCAGTAAACAACCCGACCTCAAATTTGAATACCTAAACTTAGATAAAATCTGCAATTATTTTTATGAAGACGGTACCACATTAACCGCCTATACTGATAAAGAAAAATTTGCGACTGAAGTGCAAAACAAATTAGGTGAAACAAAAGAGTCGGTATACGAACAATTAAAATACAGTGCTACGGCCTATGATTTAATTGGCGAATTATTTATGGAGCAATCCTTGCATAAATTATCAAACTTTTTGAATTTAAAAACAGCGAAGGCTATTTTAAATATTGGCAAACTACAAATGAGCAAAACAATGAACGAAGCTAATAAAGCACGTTTTAAAAATCCAAAAACCATTCAGCTCTTTAATCGCTTTGCTACTTATAACGGTTCTAATCCTTATCAAGCACCTGCATTAATAAACATCATATCGCATTTAGAACACAACATCGGCGCCTTTGCACCCAAAGGCGGCATGCATGATATTACTATGCACCTATATAATTTAAGTTTAAAATTAGGTGTTACATACAAAATGAATACCCGCGTTGAGAAAGTGAAAATCGAAAACGATGTAGCCAAAGGTGTGATCACAAAGGATGAAGACATAAATGCAGATATCATAGTGAGCGATGTAGATATTAAATATTTATATACAAAGCTTGTAGACAAAAAATACTACCGTAAAAAAATCCTGGAGCAGGAAAAATCATTATCAGCTCTAATATTTTACTGGGGAATTAAAAAAGAGTTTAAAGAATTAGGTCTGCACAATATGTTATTTAGTGAAAACCCTAACGAAGAATTCAAATGTGTGTTTGGAGAAAAAAAACCATATCATGATCCATCAACCTATATTAACATTACTTCCAAAGTTACGCCAACTGATGCACCTGAAGGTTGCGAGAATTGGTTTGTAATGATCAATGTGCCACATAATACTTCTGAAGAACCAATCAAATATGTTCAAGAAATGCGAAAAAATATTATTGCTAAAATTAATCGTGTTTTAAAAACAGATATTGAACAATACATAGAAGTAGAAGATGTGTTAGATCCTTACCTTATTCAGCAAAGAACAAGTTCTGTTGGAGGTTCACTTTACGGTAATTCATCAAACAATAAATATGCTGCATTTTTACGTCATGCCAACAGCAGCAGTCAAATTGAAAACATGTATTTCTGTGGCGGAAGTGTTCATCCCGGAGGAGGAATCCCATTAGGTTTGTTAAGTGCTAAAATCGTGAGCGAAATGATCGCAGAAAAGAATTAAACGTCTATTATCATCTCCAAAACAACAGTTTAATAAAATTTATTTCGGAAATATTAGTAAAGGCACTTCAAGGTGAGTGATCAGATTTGCTGTTTCACTAGGGTTAACTAATTTATCTATATATGCTCGTTTTAAATGGAACATAACGAGAAGATCAGGCTTATAATGTTCGGCAAACTGCTCAATACCCTTTTTTATTTCATTATCATTTCCGGTTTCTTCAATCACATAATGAATGTTAGAATAATCATATTTTTTTCTAAGTTGATCTACAGTTTGTTCAATGTCTATGCTTTCTGTATCGTAAAGATCAGGATAAACCGGCACTATGTGCAATACTTCAATTGTAGCATTAAATACTTTAGCAAACGTAATGACCTGCCTTACTTCATTATCTATATCTGTAAAATCAGAGGCGTATCCTATTTTAGCGATCCCCTTACCTACATAGCTAACAGGAACAACAATAACCGGACAATTTAAATCATCGATGATCGAAGAGGTATTATTACCGAATATTTTTTTTGCGATCGATCCTTCTTCACCACTTGTTCCCATGATCATAAAATCAATAAATCGATTTTTGATAATTTCTTTGATCATATCAGAGCTAAAAGATTCTTCTGAATTTATGATTTCAATTTTAAATCTTTCGGAAAGTCGATTCGCCTGTTTGTTGAGTTTGATAAATTTCTCGTCGACGTTAGCACCGGCGTGCAATAATAAAACCTCCTGCACCTCTTCTTTTGGCAAAGCGAGAGCATATTCAATAGCATTATCTGCAACAATTGAAAAGTCTGTTGGGATCAATATTCGTTTCATGATTTCCTGTTTTTAATGATTACTAATTTTATTAATCATAAATGCATCTCAAGCATTTAATTCGGATTTAGAACATGAACTTTATAATTACAAATCTACGGAATATAACCGCCTGTTTTTTCTCAAAACAGCTTGAAAATCGCATTAACAAAATACACGATAATTGATATCACTGAGTACAACTCTTCTAAATCAATAAAGTAAACATAATCATGAGTTTATTAATTTAGTATCGGAACTATAGTTTAAACTAAATCACAATTTCAATCCAATTATACAAACATCATCTACTTGTTCTAAATCACCTCTCCACTCTTCAAACCTTTGGTTTAACTGAGTCTGTTGCTCATTCATTGATAATTGATGTATAGACAGCAAATGATTGTTAAGAGATTTTCCTTTGTACTTTTTGCCTTTTGGTCCTCCAAATTGATCAGCGAAACCATCTGTGTATAAATACAAGATATCTTCCTTATTATATTTGATCGTATATAAATTAAATGATTCCATACGATCATCTTGTCCAACAGGCATACGGTCTTTTTGTAATTCAAAAATTTCATTTTCTGACACCAACACCGGCGCATTATTAGCAGCTGCATACGAAATTTCTCTGGTAACGCTATTAATGCGTAATAGGATCCCATCAAAACCATCTTTCTGCCCTTCTCTACTAATGCTATTGATCAATCGTTCGCGTACATAATTAAAAACAAGATTTGGCTCCGTAATATTTTTTTCATTAATGGCTTCCGTTAAAAAACCGATGTTCAATAAACTGATAAATGCTCCGGGAACACCATGTCCTGTACTGTCGCAAACTGCTAAATAAAAATAATTGTCTTTTTTTACAGCCCAATAAAAATCACCACTCACAATATCTTTCGGTTTAAAAAATATAAAGTTGAATGGAATATAATGGCTGATAAAGTCTTTATGAGTCAATAAGGTATTTTGAATGCGTTTGGCATAATGAATGCTATCCGTGATCTCCTTTTGTTTTTCTTCAATGATATTTTTTTGATTTGAAATTTCAGTGTTTCTTATCTCCAACTCATTTGCTACTCTTCGTTTCAACCTAAAACGGTTAAACAGAACAAAAGATAAAAGCCCTAATAACAAACTTAAACCAATGATCGAGTAAATTACTATCTGACGTTTTTTATCTCTTTCGTTCAACAAAGAAATTTCTTTTTCTTTTTTTTCGGTTTCAAACTGAGTTTGTAATTGATCGAAAGACTTTTTAGTTTCTACATTATTAATACTATCATTCATTATAATAAATTCTGACAAATAATTCGTAGCACTTTTATAATCGCCCGATTTAATGTATAGATCAGCCATTTCTTTTAACAAGCCACATTCTGTTTTTGTATTTAATAATTTGCGAGCGATCACAAGTGCCATATTGTAATACCTTATCGCTTCATTATATTGTTTAAACTTTGCATAAACATTACCTAAAGCTTGATAAGAAGACGTTAAGAATTCCTGGTTATTAATTGCTTTAGATATTTCGATCGCTTTGTTGGCATAATATAATGCCGAATCTTTTTTTTCGATTCGCGCTAATAATACTGCCATATTGCTATAGGAATACACAAGACCATACTCGTCTCTTAATTTTTCTTTAATAGCCAAAGCCTTCCGATGGTATTCTAACTCTTTCTCATTCTGTTTAAGGGTAGCGTATACCTCGGCAATATTAGTTAACAGGTAAGAAACAAACATTGAATCTCTTTGTCCTTCAAAATACTTTAGAGATTGGCTGTAATAACTTAATGACAGATCATACGACTTCATACTGGAATATACATTTCCAATACCCATTAAACAAGAAGCTTCTTGTTTGAAGCTTTTGTTCTGTTTGAATAGATCAGCGGCTTTTACGTAATAATTAAGTGCTTCTTTATTCTTAAACAATAAACACAAACTATTAGCTTTTGATTTATAAACGCTGGCCAACACTAACTGGTCAGGTTGAATGTTCAATATTTCAATAGCTTTATCAAAACATATTAAAGCAGAATCCAAATTGCCTAAATAATCACAGGAAACACCTAACATCTCATAAGCTTTAGCAGTAGCAACGGGTCTTTTTTCTTTTTGAGATTGAACAACCGCTTGTTGGGAATATCGGTAAGCTAATGAAGGATCTGTTTGGTAAACAAGCTCTGCTCTTCGTATCAAACTGTCTGAAGATAATGAGACACTGCTATTGGCATGCATAACACAAACCAATAACAAAAAACAAATTATGAGGAAATGTTTAGTCTTACGCATTTTTGTATGATGAATATACTAAATTTTAATGATTAAACTATTTTCTGATAATTATCTTATTTAAGTCAAATACGGATATGATAAAAGTCAAAGATTAATTATCTTTATCATATAACTTTACAAAATGAGACTCATATTTACCGTTTGCATTTTAATCAGCCTGTTTTCTTGCAAAAAAGAAAAAGAATCAATACAGGTAACCAGCAATGATATTACCGAATCTGTGTACGCTTCCGGCAAAATAAAAGCCATTGATCAATACTATGTGTATTCAACAGTTAATGGTGTTTTACAAAATATCCTTGTTAATGCAGGAGATAATATTGCAAAAGACCAAACCTTTATAGAGATAGATAACCTCACATCCGAATTAAATACAGAAAATGCGCGTATTGCCTTAGACCTTAGCGCCGAAAACAACCGAAAAGGTTCTGATAAATTAGAAGAAATAGAATTAAATGTCAATCTGGCTCTCGAAAAGCTGCAATTGGATTCATCGTTATACTTTCGCCAAAAACAATTATGGTCGCAAAACATAGGTACTCAGCTAGACTTTGAGCAAAAGCAATTAGCTTATAATAATTCTCAGGTAAATTATCAAACTGCAAAAAAAAGATTATCTCAACTTAAAACTCAATTACAAAATGAACTTAAACGCGCTAATGTTAACTACGACATCAATAAAAAATTATTCAGTGATTATTTCATCAAAAGTAACATCAACGGAAAAGTGTATGAGATTTTAAAAGAACGAGGTGAATTAGTTACCCCACAAACTCCATTAGCGGTTATTGGTAAAGCAGATACCTTTTTATTAGAGTTAGCCGTAGATGAAAATGACATCATTAAAATCAATGTAGGACAAAAAGCTTTAATTACCATGGATAGCTATAAAGGCCTGGTTTTAGATGCTGTCGTAGATAAGATCTATCCCATCATGAACGAGCGTACCAGAACTTTTATTATAGAAGCCCATTTTATCGATCCTCCAAAAAAATTATTTCCAAATTTATCGGTAGAAGCTAACATTGTGATTCAAACCAAAAAAAATATCATTACGATACCAAACAATTACATCATTGATGGAAAATATGTTTTGGTTGATAAGGACGAAAAACGAGAAATTAAGTTGGGATTAAAAGATTATCAAAAAACAGAAGTACTCGAAGGGTTAAAAGAGAACGAAACAATTTATAAGCCTTAATTCATTGAATCTAAAACTCATCATAAACATTGCTTTTAACTTGATCCGTGCAAGATTAAAACAATCCATTGTAGCAGCTGTGGGTGTTACCTTTGGCATTGCCATGTTCATCACCTTGGTAAGCTTTATGAATGGCTTAAATAATTTGTTAGATGGATTGATGTTAAATCGTACACCACATGTTAGACTTTACAACGAAATAAAACCAACCGAACAACAACCCATTACGTTATCTAAAGATCATAAAGGAAATACAAATTTTATACAATCTATAAAACCAAAAGACAGAGGGCGAGAAATCTATAATAGCCAATCTATTATTAATGAATTAAAACATGACAAACGCGTAATTGATGTTGCTCCCAAGGTTACAGCTCCTGTTTTTTTCAATACAGGAACTATTGAGATCACCGGTGTAGTAAACGGCATTGATGTTCCGGCTGAAGAACATTTATTTAAAGTGAGTGATTATATTATTGAAGGGAATGTCTTTGATCTAAACAATGAGAACAACACCATCATTATAGGAAAAGGACTTTCTGAAAAAATGATGGTAAAAATTGGTGATGTCATAAAGATTACCACTCTAAAAGGTGGCTTAGTGAGTTTAAAAATTGTAGGCATTAGTCAGATAGGTATTGCAGAGATAGATAACACCGTGAGCTTTACATCTTTAAGAACTGCACAAATGTTGTTAGGCGAATCGGCCGGATACATAACAGACATACAAGTAAAATTAACGGATGTTGCAATGGCTCCTGAAGCAGCAAAAGAATACCAATCCAAATTTAAGATCGATGCCATTGACGCGCAAACTGCTAACTCACAATTTGAAACAGGAAGTAAGATCCGTTCCATCATATCCTACGCAGTAGGTATTACGTTATTAATAGTTGCCGGGTTTGGCATATACAATATATTAAATATGATGATCTATGAAAAGATGGATTCTATTGCCATTTTAAAGGCTACAGGATTTTCCGGCAACGATGTCAAATGGATCTTCATCTCCTTATCATTAATTATTGGCATAACAGGCGGACTCTTTGGTTTATTGTTTGGCTTTACATTAACTAATATTATTGATGCAATTCCTTTTGAAACATCTTCTTTACCAACCATTAAAACCTATCCGATAGATTATAAAATCACATACTACTTTATTGGAATAACATTTGCGGTTTTTACTACGGCTATTGCGGGATTATTCCCTGCCTTAAAGGCCGGAAAAATTGACCCTGTAGAAATCATCAGAGGAAAATAATATGTCGCACAAAGTACTGGAAACAAAAAATATTAATAAATACTTTTATGATCCTGTAAAATTCAGGGTGTTATCGGATATTAATTTATCTATCAATGAAGGTGAATTTGTTTCTGTTGTAGGAAAATCCGGTTGCGGAAAATCCACGTTATTATACATTCTGTCTACCATGGACACAGATTACGAAGGCGATTTATACATCAATGGAGAAAAACTATCACTGAAAAAAGATAAGGATCTTGCCAAAATAAGAAACGAGTATATTGGCTTTGTATTTCAATTCCATTATTTATTATCCGAATACAATGTTCTTAGAAATGTGATGCTGCCAGGCATTAAATTGGCAAAATATTCCATGCAAGAAATTGAACATCATGCCATGGAACATTTACGAACCCTCGACATGACAGATCAAGCTTTAAAAATGCCGAATCAATTAAGTGGCGGCCAAAAACAACGGGTTGCTATTGCCCGAGCCCTCATTAACAATCCCATTATCATCATGGGTGATGAACCAACCGGCAACTTAGATAAAAAAAATAGTGATATGGTTTTTGATATTTTTGATAACCTTGTGAAACAAAGAAATCAAGCATTATTAATTGTAACACACGATCCTGAATTTGCAGAAAAAACGCATCGTACGATTGAGATGGCAGATGGAAAGATCATTAATCATTCGTCAATTGCTTAAAAGCAGTTGGTAAATTCTCAATTACATCTGTTGGGATCATTGCTACTTCTCCCTGTTCTTCTTTAGTAATATCTCCTGCTAAGCCATGCACATAAACGCCGATCACGCTAGCCTCAAAAGAAGTGTAACCCTGAGCCAATAAACCTGTAATTAATCCCGTTAATACATCTCCACTTCCTCCTTTTGCTAAACCTGAATTTCCGGTACTATTGAAATAACTATTCCCATCAGGTGTTGTGATACAGGTATGCGCTCCTTTTAAAACAACAAACACTTTATTCTGTTTCGAAAATTCTATTTGTAGTTCGTGTCTATCAAAATCGTTAGTCACCGGTTTCGTTAACCGTTCGAACTCTTTGGGGTGTGGGGTTAAAATTGAATTTTCAGGAATCAAAGCCAGCCACTCTTTATTTAAGCTAATGGCATTTAATGCGTCGGCATCAATCACCAACGGCTTTTTAAACGATCCTAAAATTACTTTTACGCTTTGTTGTGTCTTCTGTTCTGTTCCTATACCCGGACCTATACCTATAACAGAATAATTAGCAACATCCAATTCGTCGAATTCAATATGATCATTCCCTTTTACTAAAGCCATAGCCTCAGGAACAGATGTTTGCATGATATCATAACCACATTGTGGAATACACACTGTTAGTAAACCTGCCCCACTTCGTAATAGAGCATGCGCACTCATAATAGCTGCACCCATTTTACCCATACTGCCAACTACTAATAAACTATGGCCAAATGAACCTTTGTGTGAAAATTTTGAACGAGGTTTAATGAGTTGTTTAATTACCTGTTCGGTAACATAAAATACCTGACAACTATCATATACAGACTTTGGCCATCTCAGATCAATATCTAATACATGACCTTTGCCTACATAACTATTATTTTCGGCAAACATGAAAGCCAATTTCGGATTTTGAAATGTTAAAGTATGTTGCGCCTTGATAATGTATAAGCTCGTGCCCGAATGTTTATCAGCAAATAACCCGGAAGGAACATCTATTGCAACAACTGTTGCTTTACTTTTATTGATGTGCTGCACGCATTCGGCCGCTAAACCTGATAATGGCTTTGACAATCCAATTCCAAACAAGGCATCAATTACAATATCAGAGGCACGAAAATGAGGTAATTGCTTTACATCATTTACTTCCATGATGAATTTTGAAAACGAACCTTCCAAACGTTTTTTATTGATCAAAAAATCTTTTGAATAGTTACCGGAATAATTAATGATAAAGACTTCCGCTTTGTAACCCAGTTCTAATAACTGGCGGGCAATTGCTAAACCATCGCCCCCGTTATTTCCTAAACCGCAACATACTTTAAAAATGTGTTTAAGATCATACTGTTTTATGATCCACTGTGTACATTTCAAAGCCGCGCGTTCCATCAATTCAATGGATGAGATTGGTTCGGATTGAATCGTAAAAGCATCAATGGCTTTGATCTCTTGTGCTGAAAATATAGGAAGGCCTTGTTGCATAGTTAAAATTAAAAAAATTAATCAACACAAGATATGACATTCATTAGGTCATTATTGTTTTTTCGGAGGATCTATTTTGTAAAATCCAAAACTAGATGCTAGTAAAATAAAACCCAATACAATGAAAGCTACTTTAAAATTAGTAGCATCTACTAATGCCGAACACAAAAAAGGCCCCAAGGTATTTGCCAAGCCCCATGAAATCGTATACAAAGCTGCATACTGCCCTCTGTTTTGGTTATTAGATCTCTGAGTCCAAAAGGTATTCATAAAAGGCATCGCCATAATTTCTCCAATGGTTATAAATAAGATCATCATTAAAGAAATAAACTTGGCATTACCCGGAATTAATAAAGAAAAGAAAGCCATTGCACATAATACTAAACCAATGATGATGTACTGTGTATTCTTATTCTTTTTCTCAAGAGTATAAATTAATACCATTTCTATAGCCACAATGATAATTCCATTAATGGCCATGATCAACCCTATATACCTTTCATTTAACAAAAGATCATCCCTGAAATATTTTGGTATGGTTGTAAATAACTGCACAAAACAACAAGCAAACAGTGTCGTTAAAACCAAAAACCACAAATAGGTTTTGTCTTTGTATGCCGACATATTCTCCGGAACCTCTTCTGTTTTTACTTCCTCTTTTTTTAATTGAATGATCGGTTTTAAAAAGTAGAATAAAAGAATAGCAGCTAATACATTGGTAATACCGTCAACCCAAAACAGTAATTCATAATCGAACGCTGCAATTAAACCGCCAATAGAAGCGCCTACCGCCCACCCTAAATTAATAGCTAATCGGTTTAAGGAATAAGAACGCGTTCTGTTTTCTGTAGTACTATAAAAAGCAATGGCCGATGAGTTAGCCGGACGAAAAGCTTCGTTTACCATACTTAGTAAAAAGGTGAATACACAGATCAAAGGGTAGGATTTAACCTGACCAAGAATAATAAACATAAGACCTCCACCAAGTAGTGTGAATAATTGCACTTTATAAAATCCGATCTTATCAGAAAACTTGCCGCCAAAATAAGCGCCAACAATAGAACCCAAACCAAACAGTGCCATCACAAAACCAGCTTCACTTAAGCTTCGATGCAAATCTTTTCCTGTTAAATATAAGGTCATAAATGGCAACACCATGGTGCCACTACGATTAATGAGCATAATTACCGACAGCAACCAGGCTTCTCTGGAAAGTCCGGTAAAAGAAGTTTTATATAAATTAACCGTTTTGGTAATCATTGTTCTAAATAATCGATCAAAGCTAACTAAAATAAAAGAGATGATGAAGCGTTGATTTTTAATATTGAAAGAGCATAGCAGTAATTTGTGAACTCGTGATTTCTTTCTTATTTTAATAGGATCAAATTTGTATCATGAGCTCACGTCGCCACTTTATTAAAGCAACCGGATTAATTGCCGCGAGCAGTTTATTAAATCCTACTGAAGCATTGGCTCAAATCAACATTTCGGATAAAACTAAAATTAAACCCAAAGCTTTACAACCCGGCGATACAGTAGCCATTAGCTCTCCAGCCGGGGCTGTATGGGACGAAGTTCAAATAGACATATTCACCAACATTTTAAAAGGATTAGGTTTTAACGTTATTCACGGTAAAACCTTAAAAGAAAAGTTCGGTTACTTTGCCGGTACCGACGATCTGAGAGCCAACGAACTAAATGAATTGTTTGCCAACAAAAATGTAAAAGGCATTTTTTGTATGAAAGGTGGTTGGGGCTGCGCCAGACTTTTAGACAAATTAGATTATTCCATCATAGAAAAAAATCCAAAAGTATTGATTGGGTTTAGCGACATTACTACTTTATTGATTGCCATTACTGCTAAAACAGGTCTCATTACGTTTCATGGTCCGGTTGGTAATTCAGGATGGAATGATTTTACAAAATCCGTCTTTACAAATGTGGTAATGACAACTAAACCTTTTGAATTTCCTATAAATCCAAGCCATGAAGATAAACCGGTAACCATCAATGCAGGTAAAGCTAGTGGAGAATTAGTTGGAGGAAACTTAACCGTATTGTCTGCCTTAATGGGCAGTAGTTATTTACCTGATTGGAAAAACAAATTACTTTTTTTAGAAGAAGCTAAAGAAGAACCCTACAGTATTGATCGCATGTTAACTCAATTAAAATTGTGTGGTGTTTTAAATTCTATCAGCGGTTTTGTTTTTGGAAAATGCGCCAAATGTTTAGCCGAAGAACCATTAAAAGCATTCACCTTTCATGAAGTAATTATGCAACATATTCAACCATTAGGTATTCCAGCCTTTTACGGCGCCATGATCGGCCACATCGAAAATAAATTGACAGTACCATTAGGAATTAAGGCAACGATGGATGCTGAAAAAGGAACTATTGCTTTAGAGGAAAATAGTGTGAGTTAACCAAATTTACAAAATAATTCTAAGCAATAAGGTCACCCTGAACTCGTTTCAGGGTCTCTCGGTATCGCAAAGCAAAAGTATTAGAGATGCTGATCCGACAACTGGCGGACAGCATGACGAAAATTAAAACAACGTAGTTTGTAAAACTGGCTTAGATACAATTGGATTTTCAATAATACCATTTGCTGTGATTTGAAAAATTTCTGTTTCTTCTAAACGCGAAGCTACAATTACTTTCGTGTTTTGAGCATGTTTCAAAAACAGATCCTTAACCAATATAGGACAATTATTATCTTTTGATAAATGTGATAAAATAACATGACTCATAAACTCCGGTTTATGATTGATGAATAGATCCAATGCTTGTCTATTGGATAAATGCCCATGATCACTACGAATGCGTTTTTTTAAATAAAATGGATAAGCTCCGTCTTCCAATAGATCATCATCATAATTGGCTTCTAAAAAAGCGGCGTGGCATTGCTTAAAATTTTGAGCCACATGTTCGCATACAGAACCAATATCTGTTAACACGCCTACTTTAACGCCATTGCCTTCTACAATAAAACTATAAGGATCAGACGCATCGTGCCGTTTAGGAAAAGCTCTCACAATTAAATTGCCGATTACGATTGGGTCATAACCTTTAAACACTTTTACTAAATGATCCGTCAGGTTTAAACGTGAACTGTACAGTGTAGAACTGGTAATATAAACCGGCAACGCATATTTTTTTGACAGTACTTCCAATCCCTTAATATGATCACTATGTTCATGCGAAATAAAGATGGCTTTTACTTTATCTAAGGATAATTGTAAACGCGCCATGCGCTTTTCCACTTCTTTGCAAGAAATGCCTACATCCACCAAAACAGCTTCGTTACTATTACCAACGTAATAGCAATTACCATTGCTCCCTGAATTTAATGAAGTGATGAATAGAGACATTGTTATTAACGAATTCGAATATGTTGTAAAGTTAAAGATTAACTCAAATGCTATTGCTACGAATCGTAGTATTAACTACTACTTTCTAACATACAATACCTTATAACAAAAAAGCCTTTCATTTCTGAAAGGCTTCTTAAATTAATTTATACAGAAATTAAGCAGTAACCGCTTCTTCCATATACGCTTCAATTGGCGCACAAGAACATACTAAATTTCTATCGCCATACGCATTATCAACTTTAGCAACACTTGGCCAGAATTTATTATCTCTTACCCAAGCTAATGGATAAGCCGCTTTTTGACGAGAATAAGGTTTTTTCCAATCATCACTCACTACTAATTTACAAGTGTGTGGTGCATTTTTAATTACGTTATCTACTTTATCAAATTTACCCTCTTCAATTTCTTTGATCTCTTTACGGATAGCGATCATCGCTTCGCAAAAACGATCCAACTCTGCTTTTGATTCTGATTCTGTTGGCTCCACCATTAACGTATTAACTACAGGGAAAGCAACCGTTGGAGCATGGAAACCATAATCCATTAAACGTTTTGCCATATCAGCAACCTCAACACCCGAAGCCATTTTAAATTCATTACAATCTAAGATCATTTCGTGAGCACAACGTCCGTTTTTACCTGTATATAAAATTTTGTAGCTGCCTGATAAAATTTCTTTCATGTAGTTAGCATTTAAAATAGCCATCTCTGTAGCTTGTTTTAAACCTTCGCCACCTAACATTTTAATGTAACCATAAGAAATTAATAAGATCAATGCACTACCATAAGGTGCTGCAGATACTGCTGTAATTCCTTTATCTCCGCTTGTGTTAACAATAGTATGAGAGGGTAAAAATGGCACTAGTTTTTCAACCACACCAATTGGTCCCATGCCGGGGCCACCACCACCGTGAGGAATAGCAAATGTTTTATGTAAGTTTAAGTGACATACATCCGCACCAATATTTCCCGGAGAAGTTAAACCAACTTGTGCATTCATGTTAGCACCATCCATATAAACCAATCCACCATTATCGTGAATTAATTTTGTGATCTCAGTAATTGATTCTTCGTACACACCATGTGTAGAAGGATACGTCACCATTAAACAAGATAAATTATCTTTATGTTGTTCTGCTTTAGCACGTAAGTCAACCAGATCAATATTTCCTTTATCATCACACTTGGTTACAACAATGTGCATACCTGCCATAGCAGCCGATGCAGGATTTGTACCATGAGCCGATGATGGAATCAATGCCACATTACGGTGAGCATGTCCGTTAGCAATATGATACGCTCTAATCACCATTAAACCAGCGTACTCACCTTGAGCTCCTGAGTTTGGTTGAAAGCTCATGCGAGCAAAACCGGTAATTTCAGAAAGATCCTTATTTAATTGTTCAATTAACTCAGCATATCCTTGCGCCTGATCAACCGGAACAAACGGATGAATGTTTGCAAACTCAGGCCAAGTGATCGGTAATAACTCAGATGCTGCATTTAATTTCATCGTACAAGAACCTAAAGAGATCATTGAATGAACCAATGACAAATCTTTGTTTTCTAAACGCTTGATGTAACGCATCATTTCGCTTTCGCTATGATATGTATTAAATGTAGGATGAGTAAGGAATGAAGAAGTACGTTTTAAACTTGACGCCTGAATTAAATTGCAATCTTTACAATCCGCGGCATTAAATGATTTTCCAATTGCTTCAGCAAATACACTGATAATATCATTCACATCATTCTCTTCAACTGTTTGGTCTAAAGAAATACCAACATGTTTATCATCAATGTAACGGAAGTTAATTTCTTTTCCTTCAGCAATTGCTTTTACTTTATTTGAATCAGCTACTGCAACAACAATTGTATCAAAATACAATTTTGTTTTAATGGTGTAACCTAATTTTTGTAATTCAGAGGCAACAAATCCTGTTGCATTGTGTACACCATTTGCAATTGCTTTGATACCTTCTTGTCCATGATATACCGCATACATACTAGCCATAATAGCTAATAAGGCTTGTGCTGTACAAATATTAGAAGTTGCTTTATCACGTTTGATATGTTGCTCGCGGGTTTGTAATGCCATACGTAATGCAGGATTACCTTCCGCATCAACCGATACACCAATGATACGTCCCGGAATTAAACGTTTGTAATCTTCTTTACATGTAAAGAAAGCTGCGTGAGGTCCGCCGTATCCTAATGGTACACCAAAACGTTGTGAATTTCCAATAACACAATCAACACCCCACTCGCCCGGAGGCGTTAATAAGGCTAAAGCTAATAGATCAGTAGCAACTACGACTTGTACTTCTTTTGCGTGAGCATTGGCTACAAATGTTTTGTAATCGTTTACTTCACCATTAATATCCGGGTATTGAATTAATGCTCCAAAAAATGTATCATCAAAAGAAACCGTATTGGCATCAGCAATCACTAATTCAATACCGTAAGGTACCGCACGAGTTCTAACGACATCAATGGTTTGAGGAAAAACAGTATTACTTATAAAGAATTTATTTCCACCATTAGCAATTTTTGTTTTGCTGCGGTGACTAAAGAACATGAACAAGGCTTCTGCTGCTGCAGTTGCTTCATCTAACAAAGATGCATTAGCAATTGGCATAGCTGTTAAGTCCATAACCATTGTTTGGAAATTCAGGATCGCTTCTAAACGGCCTTGTGCGATCTCAGCCTGGTAAGGTGTGTAGGCGGTATACCAGCCTGGATTTTCTAAAACGTTACGTTGAATAACTGCGGGTAAAATATTATTATAATATCCCAATCCTATATAAGAACGAAATACTTTATTCTTTTTCCCTAAAGCTTTTAAATGCTTAGCATATTGATACTCGCTCATAGCGGGTGCTACACGCAGAGGTTGTTTTAAACGAATTTGTGAAGGCACAGTTTGATTGATCAATTCATCAACAGATGAAACACCAATTTTTGCCAACATTTGTTTGATTTCAATTTCACGGGGACCGTTGTGACGGGAAACAAATTTATCAGTAGTCATGTTTTTATTTTAGGATGGGCAAATTTACGAAAAAACAAGGCGTTTTCAAGGCTATTTTTAAACAGGCTGTTTATAAGATTATGGCTTATCTAATATTTGAAGTTGAATCGGAACATAACCTTTAAAAGGCTAAGGGTTCAAAACCTTTACTATTAAGGTCTTTGACCCTGAATAGAATTTAACAGCTTTAAAACGTACATTGTTTTTTCTATAAAAACTCAAATTATAGGGGGGAAACAGTACCAGGTATTCAAACTCACTCAATTTGTTGGAGCCAGAATCCTCTCCAACCGGAAAGTAGGTATTGATGGATTCTCCACGGAAGGAGAACTGACTTTTATCAGTTTGCTGATAATAATTTCTATAAAATCCAAACAATTCGGGAGCGATACCCACTTTTTTAGCATGAACCTCTTCAAGTTTTTGAAAGGTCTTTTTGGCATCTATTTGCTCATAATAATCCAGAGTAGAAACTAAATTAATACTCATTATAAAATTGATAAGAAAAAGGCTTGCCAATCCAATAAAAAGATACTTTTTGTAAAATGCATTCCTAAAAATCGATTGTAAAAAACCTGTTATAACAATTGTAAATAAAGGAAGAAACATTAAAGTAGTTCGGTTTACGGGATATAAAACATTAAATACAACTTTATTAATGATGCATAACACAAACATGAAGAGAGTCAATATAGCAGTTATCTGGTATAATTTGCTTTGATGTTTTTTGAAATAAAATCCTCCATAACATACAGAAACCATGATCACTCCAAATACCATGTAGATCAAACTATTCTTGATGACATCTGATAAAGCAATTTTACCATAAATAAAGCCTTTTATATATCCAAAGAACAAAGAATCAAGAAACTCTTGTCCACCATAGGGACCAATATCATTTGAGCAATCAGTAATAAACCACAAGGCTTTTAATACCACTGCGGTAATGCCTATGGCGAAAAAAGCTTCTAAATAAAACCGTTTGTCTTTAAAAAAATCAAAGCCTTTTTTAAAATAATGAACGTAAAAATAGATCAAAGTAAAAGCCGAGAAAAAGTAGAAAAAATTAAAATTTGCAATTGCACTCATGCCGGCAAAAAACAACGATAACAAATACCAATTCTTCTCACCTTTATTTAAAGCCTGTAAAAAAAAGAATAACGCCAAAGCCTCAAATGCCAGGCCCGTAACATATCCGCGAGCCAACGAAAAATAATCTAAAAAATAAGGATTCAGAAAAGCTATTGAAAAAGCTAAAAGTTTTAAGGGTAAATAGTCTATAGTTTTGATCCAACGGTAACCAATAATGAAAAAGAGGCTTGCTGATAAAAGCGAGAACCACCTTAACTGTGCGGCTTTTTCAAAACCTAACAAAACGGCCGCTTTAATTGCCATAAAATTAAACCAATGTGTATTGCCTGTACACAAAGTTTCAACCCACCAAAAATGCTTGACATTATAAAAAGAATAGGCCTCATCGTGAGTTATTTCTATACAGATTGCTCTTGCAAAAACATAGACAAACAACAAACTAAAGAATACCAAAAATGTGGCATCATGATTTTTTATGGTTTGTGTTTTGGGCATCCTTTATTATTCTAAAAACTATATTTATAGTAATTAAAAGTACTACAACATTTTTATAAAAAAAGCCCTTTGTTAATTAACAAAGGGCTTTCATTTTAATTATTATATTTTAGTTTCCTACTTTGATCAATTCTACATCAAAGATCAACCAAGATTTTGGTGGAATTACCGGAGGGTAACCAGCATCACCGTATCCTAAATCAGAAGGAATGATGAATTTAGTTTTACCACCTTCCTTCATTAATTGTAACCCTTCTGTCCAACCACGAATTACCTGGTTTAAACCAAAAGTTGCCGGTTGTCCACGATCTACTGAACTATCAAATTTGTTGCCGTTCAATAAATAACCGGTGTAATGTACCGTTACCTGATCTGTAGCTAAAGGAGATTTTCCTGTTCCTTCTTTCTCAACAACATAACGTAATCCACTAGCTGTTTTAGTAGCATTACCATAAGTTTCATTTAACACTTTATCCATCTTAGCTTTTTCAGCAGCAGCTTTAGCTTCTAATTTAGCTGACAAACCTGCTTTTTCAGTTTCAAATGCCTTAGCAGCATCAAACGACTCAGCCTCTTTACCTTTTCTTAAAATAACTAAATGCTTAAGTGTATCATTACCTGCAATTTTATTTACCACTTCCTGGCCTTCAATAACGTGTCCAAACACAGTATGTTTTCCGTCTAACCAATCCGTTTTAACGTGAGTGATAAAGAACTGACTTCCGTTTGTACCAGGACCAGCGTTAGCCATAGATAAAATACCCGGACCTGTATGCTTTAACGTAGAATCAATTTCATCAGGGAATTTATAACCCGGATCTCCTGTTCCTGTTCCTAATGGACAACCACCCTGGATCATGAAATTAGGAATTACACGGTGAAATTTTAATCCGTCATAATAAGGTGTTCCTTCTGCTTTTGCAGTATTTTTAATTGCACCTTCAGCTAAGCCAACAAAGTTTGCCACTGTCATCGGTGTTTTTTTAAATTCTAAAGCACAGTAAATATCTCCTTTAGATGTTTCGAATTTGGCATACATGCCATCTGCTTGTTTCTTTAAAAACTCTTTATCCATTTTACTTAATTTTACTTTTTTTGGTTTTTTAGGTTTGTCCTGATTTGCTGCTAATCCTAAGGATACAAGTGCAAACAAAGAAGCTAAAATTATTTTTTTCATGTTGTTAATTTATAATGATTAAGAATAATCTCTTATTTCACAATTAGTTCATGCCTGGTTGAGCAGGAGATCCGGCTTTGATATCCAATAACTCTACATCAAACACTAAAGTTGAATACGGAGGAATTGGGCCACTGCCGTTAGGACCATAACCTAAACCTGAAGGAATGATCAATTTTGCTTTGCTCCCTTTGGTCATTAACTGAATACCTTCTGTCCACCCCGGAATTACTTGGTTTAAAGGAAAGTTTGCAGGCTCACCTCTATCAACAGAACTATCAAATTTAGTTCCATCTAACAAAGTTCCTGTATAATGTACAGTTACTTCATCGGTAGCTTTTGGATGTTCTTTGCTTTTTCCTTTTTGTGTTTCAATAAAGATCAATCCGCTAGCAGTTGGTTTAGTTACAATTTTATTGTCTGCTAAGTATTTATCCATTTGTGGTTTTTCACCTTCAGCCATTTTAGCAATTTCTTCTTGTTGCTTTTTTTGGTTTTCAGCTAACTCAGCTTTGGTTTTTACCTCAACTAATTTAATATCCACTTGAATTTTATCATTTGGTTTAACAAACGGAGGTAAAGCCGTCATGCCATTTGTTTTTAAGAAAAATGAATCAGCATTCACAATAAATGAAGCGCTATCACTAGGGCTCATCATCATTAAAGCATCTTCTATACTTCCTACAAAAGAAGATTTAGGCATCATAAAACGAGTAATGCCCGTTCCATCCTGACTTACCATTGAGGAATTAACTAATACTGAATCTTTAGATTTTAATTTAAAAATGTATTTAAAAGCCACACCATCACCTTCTGTTGGTTTAATACCTTTTTCATCGTGCGAGAAAAATTTGTAGTGTAAGCCATTTTCCGCTTTAGTATATCCTTCGAATTCGGATTTGTTACAAGAGATAAGTCCTACTAAAAGAGCAGAACCTAATAACATAGAGATTTTGTTCATGTTGTTTATTTTATATCAATTATTTTAACGTTAAATACTAATGGCGTATAGGGTGGTATTGATCCGTTGCTACTTCCCAATTCACCAAAAGCGAGCCGTGAAGGTACTATTATTTTTGCAGTTTCACCCTTTTTTAGTGAGCCAATAACAATATTTAACCCTTTGATGATTTGATCGGGGGTTCCATAAATGAATTCCATTTCCTGGTTAGTATTTCCAATAGGCCTGCCATCTAAAAATGTTCCCGAAAATGAAATTTTCACCTTCTTTCCCAAGCTTACTTTTTCACCACTTCCACCCTTTTTTTCTAAAGTATAAATACCAAATTGATCGGGCTGCACATATTTATACTCTTGCAGTAAATAACAATCAATTAGTTCCAGCTCCTGTAGTTCAGTATCGTCAACCTCTTTTAACTGTGAATTTTCTTTGAGAGATAAGTATTCAGCTTTTGAGATCACTTCATTGATTTTCAGATCAAGTTTTATAAGCGAGTCATTTTTACAAAAATCAGGTATTATAGTATCAAAATATAACCTAAAAAAAACACTTGGTTTAATTAAAAAAGAAACGCTGTCGCCTTCTACCAATTTTAAAAACTGATGATGATGAGTGTTTTTTATTTTTTCAAGATCTAATGAAATATAAAACCCATTGACGCCATCATGACTTGTATCCCAAAACACCGAGTCGGATTGGGTTTTCATAACTGCATCTGTTACTAATACATCATTTAATTGAGGATTACGATTTCCATCACCCAGAGATAACAATTTATAATAATAGCCACCATATTCTCTGCTATAACCATCTAATAAACTTGGCTTATTACAGGCTGAAAAAAAAACAATTACCAAAAAAAAACAAATACCATTTTTCACCATAAATCTTAGTTAAGTGATTGTTCTTTTTTTACCGATAAAATTTCAATATCATAAACAATTGGCGATTGAGGTGGAATTTTTTTAGAATCGCCTAATAAACCATGAGCCAAGTGCGAAGGAATTAAGATCAACGCTTTATCTCCCGATTTTAAATGTAAAACGGCTTTATGCAATCCGTTTTCAATATCTTCCATCCCAACTTTAAATTCCTTTGCTCCATCAGTTTTGGAAGAATAACATTCCGTCCCATCTAATAATAACACCGTATAATTGATCTTGATGATGTCGTCGTTTTTAATCGAATCTCCTTTAATAGAAGGTTTATAAACGTGGTAACGGATGCCGCTAGTTGTCTTTACAAAATTCATTTGATGGGATTTTTGATAATAATCCATCTCATCATTTTCTTTAGCTACAACCTGTTGGTTGGCTTTAATAAATTGCTCCTTTACTTTTGTGTGATTGTAACTGTATTTTTCCTCTTTTTTGGATGGACCACAGGATAAAAAAACAAAAGAAAATAAGATATATAGAGAGGTTTTATATAAATATTGGCTGAAATGCATGATTAAAATGCTGATGATTATTTATTAGAATCAGACATGCCGTCAACTTCTTTCTTCACCTCTTGGATATGTTCCTGAATAGTACTGGTAATTCCACCGGTGCTTTGTTGAATATCTTTTTGTATTCCATTAGTAGCGTCCTTAAATTCGCGGATACCTTTACCTAAAGCTTTCGCAATATTTGGGATGCCCTTACCTCCAAACATTAATAAAATAACGAAAAGTATAACTACTATCTCGCCACCGCCCAGATTTAGAAATAAAAAAAATAAAGAATTCATGGGGCCGAAGGTACTGATTAAGAAGTAAATAATATAGGATTTCCGACTAATTTTTGTTAACTTAGACAGATAATATATAAAGTGGTCAATTATTTTAAGAATCAAATAATGAGAGACTAATGATCATATTTCACCTTCCAATATTGTAGGAATTCTGAAAAAAGCGCAATACTTTTGTAACTCAGGCAATAAATTCAAGTTAATAATTATAATAAAAGTAATATGGGAAAATTTTACAAAAACAATCAAAGGTCATTTATTACTTCAATAATATTGTTTACAATGTTATTCACAAGTAGTTACAGAGTGCTGGCTCAGTTGTCAGTATCTACGAACTTTGCTAATAATAATGGCTCAAGTGCAATTATCTTTACTTTTTATAATAGTAATGCATTTCCTGTCAACATTAACTCTATAGGCACCTACGCTAGTAGTACCGGTACTAAAACAGTTCAATTATGGACAAAACCCGTAACCGGTTTTGGCCAAGCTACTTCTGCAGCTGTTAATACAACTAATGGGTGGACTTTACAAACAACTCAAACAGTAGTTACAACAGCCAATACTACTGCTACTGTTGGCGCAACTGCTCCATTGGTTTTAACAGGAATGAGCGTATCCATTCCTGCTAACTCATATTATCTACTTTGTGTTAGCTTCAATGCCGGCTTAAGATATTCTACTTTAGGTACACAGAATGGAGTTTTCACCTCTGATGGTTGTACAATTAATTGCACGGCAGGTAATGGTTTTGGTGGAACATTAGCTGCTCCAACTAATACTCCGCGTTGTTTTATTGGTGTAGTTAACTTTTCCCCAGGCTGGATACCTACTCCTTTAGATATGGGAGTAAATTCATTTATAAAACCGTTGAATTCAAAAGCTTGTTTTGGGAATGATACACTTGTTGTGAGAGTAATAAACCATGGTACCTCAACCATAGATTATTCAGTTAATTCAACAACATTATCTGCTGTAACAACCGGGCCTATTCCAAGCAGTTATAGTTTAGCTTTAACATCAGGAACATTAGCTTCTGGAGCAACTGAAGATTATACATTAAGTACCAGTTATAATTTATCAACTTTGGGCACCTATAAACTTAAGGCATATACAACAGTAGTTGGCGATGGAACTCCTTTAAATGATACGATTAATTATATCGTTAATAAAACCCCTAATTTTACCAAAAGTTTTGCCCCTAATGACAGCGTTTGTCATTCTGTACCTGTGCAACTAAATGCTAATTATGTAAATGCTGGATTCCCTGTAGGAAATGGAACATTGGTTAATACTTCTACCAGTTACCCGGCTCCTTATGGAAACTGGTACGAATCTGCTAGACATCAGTTTTTGTTTCTTGCATCAGAATTAACCGCAGCCGGCGTTACCCCCGGAAACATTGATGCCATCACATTCAATGCCACTAATTTAAATGGCACTGATCCTTATACGAATTTTAATATTGCCCTTGCTACAACGTCCTTAACTTCAATTACCGCGTTTCAAACTACAGGCTTTACTACCCACTTTAGCGCACCAAGCTACACTCCGGTATTAGGAATTAACAATCACACATTCTCTTCTTCTTTTGTTTGGAATGGCACAGACAATATTATTATTGAAACTTGTTTTGATAATACCTTAACCGGTTATTCTAATAACGTTTCCGTTTTACAAACTACAACTCCATTCACATCATCGGTTTATCATTATGCTGACGGCGACCCGGCATTATGTTCCTCATCAGTAATATCTTCTAGCATGTCTCGTCGTCCAAATGTCTCATTTATTCAACCTAAAAACATTACCTATTCTTGGACTCCTGCTATTGGTTTATCTGCAACAAATATATCCAATCCAATAAGTATATTGTCTTCTAGTAATACCTACACTGTTGTGGTTGATGTTGATGGATGTGTGACTTACGATACGGTACGTGTAAACATTTTACCCACTCCACTTCCTTCACTTGGAAACGACACTCTATACTGTACATTACCTGCTGTATTAAATGCTAATACAGCGGCAGATTCATATTTATGGAATAATAGTGCTACAACTTCAACTATTAGCATTCCTACATCCGGTAAATATTGGGTTAAAGCAACCAATGCAAACGGCTGTACAAATACAGATACTATAAATACAACTTTAGGAAATTTACCAATAGTTACTTTAGGTCAGGATACTGCATTTTGTCAGGGCAAATCAATTATATTATATGCCGGTAATCCAGGGTCTACATATTTATGGAATACCGGAGCTACAACATCCACCCTTTCTGTAAATACCGTTGGTACATACTCAGTGGTAGTTACCAACTCTACAACTTGTAAATCTTCTGATGTTGTAAATGTAACCGCTAAATCAAATCCAACAGTATCATTAGTATTTACAGGTCAAACGATCTTCTGTCCTACCGCGTCAGGTAGAGTTTTAAATGAAGGTTTACCAAGTGGTGCCGGTGGAAATTATATTGGAGCCGGAGTTAGTGGCACTTCGCCTAATCAGGTATTTAATGCAAATCAAGCCGGACAAGGAACTTACGTTATATTATATAACTATACCGCACCTAATGGATGTAGCAGCATTGCTAAAGATACTTTAAAAGTAAATGCGTGTGTTGGTGTAGAAGAATTAACCAACGACGTTGCTTTAAATGTCTATCCAAATCCTAATACTGGTGTATTTACAATGGAGATCAATGCTAATTCTGATATTGATGCTAAGATACACGTCATGTCTATTGACAGCCGTCTTGTGTACGAAGATGTTATTACTGGAAACGGATTGATCACTAAAACTATTGATATTTCTCCTTTAGCAAATGGCATTTATTACTTAAGACTAGAAACAAAAGATGTAGTAAAAACATTTAAAATTTTGAAACAATAAATTCTCATCTGATTACTATTAAAAAAGCCTCGTAAAAATTCACGAGGCTTTTTTTTGTTAGTTAAGAAAATCTTCTTTTATTTGCAGCGAATTAATGAACAACACTTTATACATAAAGTTAAAATCTAAGTTTAAGGCTCGCCCGAGCCATAGTTAATTCCGTATGCATGAATCAGGGATTGATTCACTTACAATAAAAAACCCTTTCAATTCAAACAATTTACAAAACATGCTTAATTAGCATTAACAATTAATTATATCAAAATGAATATTTTAAAATTTGGAGGAACCAGTGTTGGAACAGCAGAACGCATGAAAGCACTTGTAAACTTAGTATCAGGCAAAGATCGCAAAATTGTTGTACTCTCAGCCATGAGTGGCACAACTAATAACTTAGTTGAAATTTGTAATGCGTTGTATAATAAACAAAGCGATGAAGCAAACACTATTATTACAAAACTGGAAACACTTTACTTGAGTGAAGTAGAAAAACTATATAACTCTGAAGAATACAAAACAAAAGGTAAAGACCTTATCAAAAATCATTTTGGTTATTTGCGTTCATTTACTTTGGACATGTTTACGTCTAACGAAGAAAAAGCCGTTTTAGCACAAGGTGAATTATTGAGCACGGCCATGTTCTATTTTCATTTACAGGAAATAGGAATTCAATCGGCACTTTTACCGGCCTTGAATTTTATGCGCATTGATGAGAACGACGAACCGGATCTAAGTTACATTGAAAAACATTTAAAAGAAGAACTCAATAAATATTCGGACACAAATCTGTTTATTACACAAGGATACATTTGCCGTAATGCATTTGGAGAAATTGATAATTTAAAACGTGGTGGCAGCGATTACACCGCATCAATTCTAGGTGCCGCTATTTTAGCTAATGAAATTCAAATATGGACGGATATTGATGGCATGCATAATAATGATCCTCGCATCGTTTCAAAAACACATCCTATATTGGAATTAAGTTTTGACGAAGCTGCAGAGTTAGCATACTTTGGAGCCAAAATTCTACATCCTACATGTATCTTACCTGCTAAAAAAAGAGACATTCCGGTATTACTAAAAAACACCATGCAGCCCGAAGCCAAAGGAACAACCATTTCTAACATCGAAGCCAAAGAAGGTATTAAAGCCGTAGCCGCAAAAGATGGCATTTGTGCGATCAATATTAAAAGCGACCGAATGCTATTGGCACATGGTTTTTTACGTGCAGTGTTCGAAATCTTTGAGCGTTACAAAACATCCATCGATATGATCACTACTTCTGAAATAGCCGTATCATTAACAATTGATAACACGCAACATTTAAAAGACATCACAAAAGAATTAGAAGAATTTGCAAAAGTAGAAATAGAACAAGATCAAACTATTATTTGCATTGTAGGGAAATTACCAAAAGATAAATCCGGTTACGCTTTTAAAATATTAGAAGCGCTAAAAGATATTCCATTACGTATGGTATCTTATGGCGGTAGCGAAAATAACGTAAGCGTATTAGTAAACTCTAGCTACAAGAAAGATGCATTGGTTGCTTTGAATAAAGGCTTATTTGGGTATTAAATCAGACATGAGATACGAGACTATTTGACAAAAGACCGGCTCAAATAAAATCTCATATCTCACTTCTAAAATCTTAAATCTATTATCATGTTTACAGAAGAAATCATAAAAAATATACAACAACATAAAACACCTTTCTATTACTACGACCTGAGCTTGTTACAAAAAACATTGTCTCGCATTAAAACAGAAAGCGAAAAATACAGCTACCATGTGCATTATGCCTTTAAAGCCAATGCTAACTCTAAGATCATTGATATTGTTCTTAAAAATGAATTAGGAGCAGATTGTGTGAGTGGTAACGAAGTGAAATGTGCTATTGAATCAGGCTTTGATGCTACTAAAATTGTATTTGCAGGTGTTGGAAAAAGTGATGATGAAATTAACTACGCCTTAGAAAAAAATATTTTTTGCTTCAATTGCGAAAGTATCCAGGAATTAGAAGTCATTAATGAATTAGCTACTAAACAAAATAAAATAGCATCTATTGCTTTGCGTATCAATCCTAATGTAGATGCTCATACGCACAAATACATCACTACCGGTTTAGAAGAAAATAAATTTGGCATAAATCCTTATGAATTTGAAGTTGTTATTGAAAAAATAAAAACACTTAAACAACTAAAACTAATTGGCTTACACTTTCATATTGGCTCACAAATAACAGACCTGGGACCTTTCAGACAATTATGTTTGAAGGTAAACCAGATCAATACATACTTTTTAGATAAAGGTTTTGATTTGCCGATCATAAATGTCGGCGGCGGCGTTGGCATCAATTACAAAGAACCGGACAAAGAAGCCATTATTGATTTTGCCGCTTACTTTAAAGTATTTAAGGATTTTATTGAATTGCGAAAAAATCAGGAATTACATTTTGAATTAGGAAGGGCTGTGGTAGCACAATGCGGTTCGTTGATCAGTAAAGTATTATACATCAAAAATGGCATCAATACCAACTTTGCTATTTTAGATGCAGGCATGACGGAATTGATACGCCCTGCCTTATATCAGGCTTATCATAAAATTGAAAACTTAACGGGTCAATTGAATCAATCGCCTATCAATAAAAAATACGATGTGGTTGGCCCCATTTGCGAAAGCAGTGATTGTTTTGGCAAAGCTGTAGAATTACCCGAAACCAAACGTGGTGATATCATTGCCATCAGAAGTGCCGGTGCTTATGGAGAAGTAATGGCGAGTCGATATAATTTACGGGATGAAGTGAGATCTATTTACAGTAAATAACAAAAAAACCTGAGACATATGTTTCAGGTTTTTTGTTTTTTCTTTTTAGCTGCCGGAAATAAAATATTATTTAAGATCAACCGATAACCCGGAGAGTTAGGATGTAAACTCAGATCGGTTGGAGGATCTTCAACTCGATGCTGGTAATCTTCCGGATCATGGCCACCATAAAATGTCCAGGTGCCTTTTCCGTAATCGCCATGAATGTAGCGCGCTTCATTAAACGCTTTGGCTTCGCCCAAGATCAAAATATTTTTCTTAATGTAATTTTTAGTGTAAGCTGTTGTTTGGCCATAAAAACCTTTAATGGTTTGAACATGGTTTTGACACAACATGGTTGGAACAGGATCCCATTTTGCTGAAAAATCAAATAAGGTAAACACATCGTTTTGTTGAGTAACACCATATTGAGCACGTGTTTCAGTGGCATCGATCTGAGAGAACTCATACTTCATTGGATTGGTTTCCAATTGGTATTTTTCAAACGCATAACCTTTACTGTAATCTATTTTTCGGTTCATATTCGGATCTGCCGGATCATGATCAAACACTTCATTGCAAATATCAACACCTTCGGCTGCTAAAGCAATATCGTAACTATCGGTAGCACTACACATAGCAAATAAAAATCCACCTGTAAATACATAACCATTGATTTTTTTAGCCACCGCCAATTTTAGTTGCGACACTTTTGAGAAGCCTAATTTTTTAGCAGTTGCTTCATTATCTTTTACTTCGTTTTGATACCAGGCTGCGTGGTTAAAGCCTCCATAAAATTTCCCGTATTGTCCGGTAAAATCTTCATGATGTAAATGCAACCAATCGTAATCTGCCAGCTTATCACTTAATATTTCTTCATCATAAACTACATCATAAGGAATTTCGGCATACTTTAAAACTAAAGTTACCGCATCATCCCAGGGTTGTTTTATCTTAGGGGAATAAACCGCAATCTTTGGTGCTTTTTCTAATTTGATCGCATCCTGATTCACTTCAGGATTTGATATATCACTTAATATGCCATTCGATTGGGCATCCGAAATAACTTCAAAACTTACCCCTCTGATCGTGCATTCATTGGAAACCTGTTTAGAATTAGGAACCAAAAAACTTCCTCCACGGTAATTCACCAACCATTGAATTTCTAATTCACCCTTTAAACTCCAATAAGCAATCCCATAAGCTTTCAAATGATTTTTCTGAGTATCATCCATGGGAATTAAAATATAACTACCAAAACAAATGGTAGTTAACAATAGAAATATGGGAAGTAAAAAAAACTTTTTCATCACGAACTACTAAGATACATAAATCTTTTTTGAGGCGCCGTTAATAGCTGTTAAATTATCCGTGGTAAACTCTGGAAAATACGATCACTCCATCTTTTGTTTGCAACACCTCGCCTACTGACAGATCCTCTTCTCCCACAACATGCCTGATGTATTCCATAAACACCTGTTCCTCATCAGCCGTTAGTTTTTTTACTTCGTAGTTTAAAGTGGGTAAACGGTCAAACGCATCTTTCCACCAGTCTCTTAAAGCTTGTTTGCCCCTAATTAATCCCTGAGTTTCGGGCATTCGCACTTTCAGTTTAGGACTATAATGCTGAGCATTTTCATCGTACAAGGATAGTAACTTTTCCAGATCATGTTCATTAAATGCTTCGAACCACTTTAATGCTATTTGCTTATTTTTATCAGAATTCATCAGTAATTATCGCTAAAATATTATCTTTAAAGATGCTAAAAAATTTACTGTTATTTATATCAGGACTCACACTTTTTTCATCTTGTTCGCCAAAAAAAGAATCGGTAGATCTGATCATTCATCATGCTATCATTTATTCTGTTGATTCAAGCTTGATGACTTATCAGGCCATGTGCGTGAAGGATGGCAAAATAGTTGAATTGAATAGTGATGAAGAGATCTTAAAAAAATATCAGGCCAACGAAATTAAAGACTTAGAAGGAAAAATAGTGTTTCCGGGATTCATAGATGCACATTGTCATTTTTTAGGTTATGGCTTAGGGTTGCAACAAGTAGATCTCACCGGCACTAAATCATTTGAAGAAATCATACAACGAGTCACAGAATTCTCCATCAAAACGAAAAAACATTTAACTCTCGATGGTAAACCAGAACGACACACTATCGAAAACGGGATCAGTTCCTGGATCATAGGTAGAGGTTGGGATCAGAACGATTGGGACAAAAAAGAATTTCCGAACAAGAAAAAATTAGATAGCTTATTTCCAAATACACCAGTGTTGCTTTATAGAATTGACGGGCACGCTGCTTTGGTAAATGCTGAAGCATTAAAAAGAGCGGGCATTACAAATAACACACATATTATTGGTGGAGATCTGATAAAGCAAAACAATGAGCTAACAGGAATATTGATCGATAATTCTATTACACTTATTAAAAACAGTTTACCCAAGTTAGAAAAAGATATTTTGACAAAAGCTTTATTAGATGCACAGCAAAATTGTTTAGCCATGGGATTAACAACTATTGACGATGCCGGTTTAATGAAAGCAGATATTGATCTGATAGATGAACTACAAAAAAAGAATCAACTCAAAATGCGTATTTATGCCATGTTGAGTGACAGTTTACCAAACTATAATTATTATTTAGAAAAAGGGCCTTATAAAACTGATCGCTTAAATGTGCGTTCTTTTAAATTTTATGCTGACGGAGCTTTAGGTTCAAGAGGCGCTTGTTTGCATAATGATTATTCTGATCAAAAAAAATGGAAAGGTTTTTTATTGAGTAGTCAGGTGCATTTTGAAAAATATGCCAAACTTGTTATTGCTAAGGGCTTTCAAATGAACACACATTGCATTGGAGATTCAGCTTATCATATCATTTTAGAAGCTTATAAAAAAGCAGGGGCAAAAAAAGAAAATCGTTGGAGAATAGAGCATGCTCAAGTTGTAACACCAAGCGATATGAAACAATCGGATGGCATTATTCCATCTGTACAACCAACACACGCCACCAGCGATATGTATTGGGCAAAAGAACGTTTAGGCGATCGTGTAAAAAATGCGTATGCCTATAAGGAGTTATTAAACGTATGTGGTATCGTTGCCTTGGGCACCGATTTTCCTGTAGAAGATATTTCCCCTTTTAAAACATTTTTTGCTGCGGTTGCAAGACAAGATGCTAAAGGATTTCCTGATGGTGGTTTTCAAACCAACAATGCCTTAAGCAGAGAAGAAACGCTAAAAGGAATGACCATTTGGGCAGCTTATGCCAACTTTGAAGAAAAAGAAAAAGGTAGTTTAGAAAAAGGAAAATTTGCTGATTTTATTATACTGGATACGGATATTATGAAGTGTGAGATTAACGATGTTTTAAAAACAAAAGTGATATCAACCTATATTAATGGAGAAAAAGTGTTTTCTGTAAATTAAATCTATTTATACTTATTTTTGTTTAGAATTTATGGGATACAAAAGTTTAAAAGCCTGTCTGGATGATCTTGAAAAACATGGTCATTTAATACGAATAAAAGAAGAAGTTGATCCGAATTTGGAGATGGCGGCTATTCACTTACGTGTATATGAAATGCGCGGCCCTGCCCTACTCTTCGAAAATGTGAAAGGTTGCGAATTTCAATGTGCCTCTAATATTTTTGGAACATTAGAGCGAAGCAAATTCATGTTCAGAGATGCATTGGAAAACATGCAGCAATTGGTTGAGATCAAAAATAATCCGATGGTTGCACTTAAACATCCATTCAAATATTTAAAATCTTCTGTAGCCGCTTTTTCTTCTTTACCTAAAAAAAATCCTTTATCAAAACCGGTTTTATTTAAAGAAACAACCATTGATAAACTCCCTCAAATAAAACATTGGTTAAAAGATGGCGGCGCTTTTGTAACTCTCCCACAAGTGTATACCGAAGACAGCGATAAACCCGGCATTATGAATGCTAACTTAGGCATGTACCGCATACAACTAAGTGGCAATGATTATATACCAAACAAAGAAATTGGATTGCATTATCAATTACATCGTGGCATTGGGGTGCATCAAACCAAAGCCAACAAAAAAGGCCAACCGCTAAAAGTTTCTATTTTTGTAGGCGGCCCACCAAGTCACACCTTGGCAGCAGTCATGCCTTTGCCAGAGGGCTTAAGTGAAATGACTTTTGCAGGCGCTCTTAATAAAAAACGTTTTGCTTATACATACATTGATGGTTACTGCATAAGTACTGATGCTGATTTTGTTATTACCGGCGAAGTGTATCCAAATGAAAATAAACCTGAAGGACCATTTGGAGACCACTTAGGGTATTACAGTTTAAAACATGATTTCCCATTGATGCGTGTTCACAAAGTGTACCATCGTGAAAATGCCATTTGGCCATTTACTGTAGTTGGCCGTCCGCCACAAGAAGACACCAGCTTTGGAGATCTGATCCATGAAATTACCGGCGATGCGATTCCACAAGAAATACCGGGATTGAAAGAAGTACATGCCGTTGATGCAGCAGGCGTACATCCTTTGTTGTTAGCTATTGGCAGCGAGCGTTATACGCCATACAGCCAAACCAAACAACCATCCGAGCTATTGACCATTGCTAATCATGTGTTAGGCAAAGGACAATTAAGTTTAGCCAAATATTTATTCATCACTGCTGATGATACTCAAAAAATAAGTACGCATCGTGAAGAAGAATTTTACCAATACATTTTAGAACGTATCAATTTACAGCGCGATATTCATTTTTACACGAATACAAGCATTGATACTTTGGATTACAGTGGTACAGGTTTAAACAGCGGTAGCAAAGTTGTATTTGCGGCTTACGGAGAAAAGATCAGAACTCTATCAAACAATATTACTGATCCAATAAAAGAAATAAAAACCTTTAGTAACCCTCAAGTTGCTATGCCTGGCGTACTAGTTATGCAGGCTTCTCAATTTGAAAATTACACCAAAGCCAAACAGGAATTTGAATTGTTTAACGACGAAGTAAAACAAAAACAAATTGACATGGCTTCTTTTCCAATGATCGTGATTGTTGATGATGCTTCGTTTACAGCAGCTACTTTAAAAAACTGGTTATGGGTTACATTTACACGATCTAATCCCAGTCATGATATTTATGGCATAAACAGCAAAACAGAATTTAAACATTGGGGCTGTGATAATGTGATCATTGATGCCCGCATCAAACCACATCATGCACCAATCTTAGAAAAAGATCCAGAAATTGAAAAACGAGTAGATAAATTATTTGAAAAAGGTGGAAGTTTATACCAATTTAAGCAATGATCTAGTCTAAGATAAAATAACAATTGACCTTGATCTGACTTAAAATAAAAGTTCTACGCTCAGGATTATAAAACATAAATTCCAGTTTTTCAGTAGGTTTTATTACCGGTAATTTTACCTGATAAGAATATTTTTTTTGATTGATAGATTCATAATCCAAAGGTGTTTCATTTAATAATACGCTGTAAAAATAGTAACCCTTTCCGGTACTATCACTAATTTGAAAATAGAGTTTAGATTTGGTGGACGCATTTTCCAACAATTCTATTTTATTAAAATCAATTGTCAAATAACTCCCTGTGTTAGCTCTTAAAGGCTTGAACGCAAACACCGGCGAATATTCTTTTCCAAACATATTTACATAAGAGATACTATCGCTTTGCGTTTCATGTTTTTTTGAAACCGGTAAAATATCATTAATGCCCCCAATATTATTTTTAGAAGCTTCGTCAACGTATAAGAACTGGTATTTATATTTTTCAAATGTCATATACTCGGCCGGTAATATGCCACGATTGTATTGCCAGCTTTGTACAAGATTTAAAAACACACAAACTGAGGCTATCATTAAGAAAAAAATTCTGATTAGCTTATGACGATAGGTTTCAAACAAATAAGCCATACCCATTCCAAAAATGGCATACACATCTATAAATCCCCTATGCCCAAAACTATCACCAAAAGGCCAATGCCACCAACAAGACACGGCATAGATAAATAATCCCAACACAACCAATAAACTAATTTTAAAGAATCGATTTTGTTGAAGTGTCAACAAACCAACAAGACCAAATATTAAAATGGGCGAATACACAAACAATCCTTTCCTAAAACTAAACAACACATTTGAAATTTGAGGATCTAACCAATTAAACCCTTCGCCTCGGTAACTTGAGAAGATCCAGTCGCCACACTGCAAACGCCAACATAATAACTGAATGAAATAAGCAATGACCATTGCTGCAAAATAGATCACGATAAGTTTCCAATTCTTAAATTTATAAAACTGGATCGCAATAAGCGGCAACACAACAATGACATTAAAAGGTCTGATAGCGATCACTAAAAACAGAAATACGATTGTATAAATGATATATTTTTTCTGTTGGTTTTGATTAAAAGAAATAATAGAATATATAAAACCTGTGATCGCAAAAAAGGAATAGACATGCGACATGAACGGCTCCATCACCGTATAATTCAATAAATTGGTTCCTAAATACAATAAGACAATTGCAATAATAGAGGAAAATCTACTGACAGAAAGTTTTTTGAATAAGAGAAATAAAAAACCACATGCTAAGGCAATATAAACACTGGCACCTAAACAAATAAAAAAAGAATCGGTGAATTTTAAATCCTCCGGGCTTTGAGAATTATTATTAAATAATTGAGCAACTAAATAAAAAGGGGCTTGACAAAATGCTGTTCCATAACTGTATTTTAATACCCTGCTATTATTTTGTTCGTAGGAATAAGCATTGTCGTAATTAATATTTTTATGCTTAAGAACCCATGGTAAATACTCGTAATAGCCTTTGGCATCGCCACTGCTAAGTGTTTGCTTATAATTTTCAGGGGTTAATCTATAAAAAAAAGAGAGTGATAAATTTATAATAAAAATTATCAGAATAATTAACCAGGCTGTTCTTTTTGATGTGTGCTTTGCTATCAATGTCACACAGTTAACTTTGTTCTTTCTTTTGTCTCAAATAAAGCACATCACCAATTTTCAACTTATCATCTGGCTTGAGTTTATTTTTTTTGCACAACATACTTAAACGGATGCCATGTAATTGTGAAATTGATTTTAATGTTTCATTTTTTTGAACCACATGATACGGCTCTAAAGCCTTACGACGTTTCTTTTCAAGATAAATTTTTTGTCCATAAACCAATTTCTCATTTTTTGAAAAATCATTATAAGACAAGAGATCATCTAATTCTATTTTAAAATCACTGGCAATTTTATAAAACGTATCGCAATCTTTGGCGATGATAAATTTGATATGATTAAAACGATACACATCTCTGATCTCCATCTCACATTTCACATCACTATAAGCCGGAAAACCCTGTCTTGGAGTACCCTCAATGGTATTTAACTCCTGTAATTTATACTTTTCTATCAATGAAATTAAACGATCAGGGTATTTAGGATCGGTAGCATAGCCTGCTTTTTTTAAGCCATAACACCAGCCTTTGTAATCATTTATAGGCAATTCAAACAACTCTGCATACCGTGAACGCGATGCCAAAAACATTCCATGGTCGCTATATGAATCTAAAGCGTCATCGTATTTCCTGAAACATTCATTTTCTGCATCATCATCCATCGTATAAGTTTCTCCACCCCATTCTTTATGGCATTTTATTCCAAAATGGTTATTGGCATTTCTGCACAAAGGGCTATTACCATTACCACTTTCCAACATACCCTGAGCCAAAGTGATACACGCTGGAACCTTATGCAAGTACATTTCTTTTACAGCATCATCTTTAAACAAAGCAATATAATCCTCAGGTGTAAGTTTTTTTTGAGCGTTGATCGACAACATGATCAAACAAAAAAAACTGATCAAAACATTTCGCATTTTTATTTTCTTTTTTGTTTTAACACTAATTTTTGTTTATCCGACATTTTCTCTAAACAAGTTGTAAAAGCTGCCGGTTTAATACGCTTAATGTTTTCTTCTATAAACTCATACGTTCGTTTAGGATAAACATTATAACTCTCCCTTAATGTCCAACCAACAGCTTTTTGCACATAATATTCTTTATCATCAATTAAATTAGAGATCAATTTAGTTGACAACTCAAATGGTACAAATTCTTTTTTTGTTCGGGCATAATAATACAAAGCTACTAAAGACTGTCTTCTCTCCCAAAGATTATCAGACTTATTCCAAAGCTTAACTTTAGTTAACATTGCTTTTTGAGTTTCATCATTTTCAACCAATCGGGTTAAAAACTTTGATAAATAATCAGAATGTGCCCAATTATCAACCTTTTCTACCCAGGTAGGTAAAAGTTCCAATTGTGTTTTGGCAGAAATATGTTTAAAATTTTTATCCAAATAAATAAAAGCCTGATTTTTTCCTTCATGTGATTGACTAGCATGATAAACGTCATGATAAGACGTAAACACCACTTCTTTATTATCAGAATAGAAAGTATAACCCTTCTTACAAAGTTCTACCTGGGTCTTACTATCTAAACCGTAAACCGTTAAATTAGTTCCTAAATAACGTTTTAACTTTTCGGCTTTTTCCTTATCATGTTTTAATGATAAACGGCTTAGGCTATCTTCTACTTCCTTAGTATATTTGTTTTGAACCGATTTCATTTCTTTACCAAATTTAAAAAATATGAATCATATATCAGTCATTAAAATCAGCCTTCTTTTCACAAGTTTTTGTTTAAATATGTCAAGTCAAATCTATTATCCGGAAACTAAAGTGATCAAACAAATTGATGATTATCATGGTGTTAAAATCGGAGACCCCTACCGTTGGCTGGAAGACGATAATTCTGCCGAAACTAAATTATGGGTTGACGCTCAAAACAAGACAACAAATACTTTTTTAAGCAAAATTCCATTTAAAGAAAAAATCAAAGAACGTTTAACCACATTATGGAATTATGATAAAATGAGTGCGCCTTACAAGAAGGGAAAACTCTATTTTTCGTATAGAAATAACGGCCTACAAAATCAATCCGTTTTTTATTCTCAAACATCCTTACTAGATAAACCGGTAGTTGTTTTAGATCCAAACACCTTATCCAAGGACGGCACGACATCCTTAAGCGGCGTATCCATTTCAAAAGACGGAAATTATTTAGCCTATGGTATATCCAAAGCAGGCAGCGACTGGGTAGAAATTCATGTAAAAGATATTAATACCAAACAAGACCTGACAGATGTGATTAAATGGGTTAAATTTTCTGATATCTCCTGGAAAGGAAATGGTTTTTATTACAGTCGTTATGACGAGCCAAATTCCGACAAAGCCTTTACACAAAAAAACGAATTCCATAAAGTATATTACCACAGCATTGGCACTCCACAATCCAAAGATGAATTAGTATTTGAAGACAAAGAACATCCTGACAGAAATTTTTCGGCACAGGTGACTCACGACGAAAATTATTTAATTATTTATGGTAGCGAAACCACCAGTGGACAAAGCCTTGCTATTAAAGATCTCTCCAATCCTCAATCTAAACTAATCACCATCGTTACTAATTTTGATAACGAATACAGTGTGATTGAAAACATCGGTAATCAGTTTTATGTGTTTACTAATTATGAAGCACCTAATTACAAATTAGTTAAAATAAGCTTAAATAATCCTGAGCAAAAAAACTGGGAAAATGTATTGGAACAAAAAGATTATTTACTGGAAGGTGTTACTTTTTGTGGCAACAAAATTATCTCCAATTATTTAAAAGATGTTTCTTCGAAGTTATATTTACATGACATTAACGGAAAAATTGAAAAAGAGATTGCTTTGCCGGGCTTATGCAAAGTCAATGGTGTTAACTCTTCCAGAGAAGACAACTTTGCTTTTTATTCGGTAGTATCTTATACTAATCCGGAAGAAGTATATTATTATGATGCAAAAGTTGGCACGAGCAAACGAATCTTTAAACCGAACTGTGCATTTAAATCAAGCGAATACGAAACCAAACAGGTGTTTTATAAAAGCAAAGATGGCACCAAGGTTCCGATGTTCATTACACACAAAAAAGGAATAGAATTAAATGGAAACAATCCCTGTTTTGTATTTGGCTATGGTGGTTTTAATATTTCTTATACACCCGAATTCAGAATTGACCGTGCCTTATTTTTAGAAGCGGGTGGTATTTATTGTGTCCCAAACTTACGTGGTGGTGGTGAGTACGGAGAAGACTGGCACATGAGTGGCACGAAATGCAAAAAACAAAATGTGTTTGATGATTTTATTGCTGCTTGCGATTATTTAGTAGAAAACAAATATACCTCACACGAAAAATTAGCCATCCATGGCCGAAGCAATGGAGGTTTACTAATTGGAGCCGTCATCACTCAACGACCGGATATTGCAAAAGTTGCTATTCCTACCGTTGGTGTATTAGACATGCTGCGTTTTCATGTGTTTACTATTGGCAGAGCCTGGACTGTTGATTATGGTTGTAGTGAAAATAAAGAGGAATTTGAATGCTTATACAAATACTCCCCTTTACATAACATTAAAAAAGCAAAATACCCTGCTACTTTGGTTTTAACCGGCGATCATGATGACCGTGTTGTTCCTGCACATTCATTTAAATTTATTTCTACGCTCCAGAAAAACAACGAAGGAGAAAACCCAACCTTAATTCGTGTGGATGTAAATGCAGGACATGGCGCAGGAAAACCAACCACTAAGCAAATAGAGGAATTTGCAGACATGTGGAGTTTTGTATTTTATAATCTAAAAATGAAGTATTAAAATTTATACCCATCATAGTTTCGTTGAAACTCTTTAGCCGGTATAGGTTTGTTTAATTCAATATCAAAGTATTCGTAATTTTCGAATAAGCCAATATCATCATATATACTAATGCTCACAGGTAGCATGGTTTTTTCATCAATACAGAATACCGCTTTTTTGCAATAAAAAGTAGGAATCTTGATTTTCATTCCTTTTTTTACGTAACCATGTTCATCGTACAAATTATTTTTGCTGCGAATCATATAATCACTTACAATAAATTTATTAGCTATACTCGAAATAGTTTCCTTTTCATTAACTACATAATCAAAATAAGAAAAAGCGGTGTTTTCATAAACCATTAAATAACAGTTCATTTTGTTTTTTTCTGTTTTGCCAACGTATGTCAAATGTTTGGCTACTTGATCTTTTTCTTTACTCAGAGCCATAGCAATGGTTTTAACAATAAAATCAAACCCCAATTCATGGATCGTGAAATGTTGATTTTTGCGCATCAAATTTCCGCGCGGATCAAGTGTTAATGTAAAATAAGGAAATACATGAGGTTTTACCAAACACTTATTATTTAAAGCGCCTTCGTTATAAAGCACTTCCAGTTTTTTTTCGGGATTAATTAAATACGATTTTTTAGGTGAGATCTGCATTTTCACTTTAGTACTCGCTACAGAATAACCATGTTCAATACGTTCCAAAGCTTTCATATTAAAACGGAGATAGGAGATCTTTTTCACAGAATCCATCATGTCAGTGATCAATTTAAAATCCTTAAAATGATCTCTACTGGTTTGAGAAAATAATTTTCCAAAACTTAAAGTAATAATTATGACTAAGGTCCATTTTCGCATTGAGAGCCTAAAGATAAGGCTTGAAAAAGACACTGCAAACAAGTACGTGTATTTTTTGTAAATTTAATCCGTAATAAAAAAATATGGATTCAATTTTAGGAATAATTCCGGCAAGATATGCCTCGACAAGGTTTCCAGGCAAACCACTCATTGATATACTAGGCAAAAGCATGATACAACGCGTGTATGAACAGGCCGAAAAATCGTGTTTGTTAACTCAGGTAGTTGTTGCTACCGACGATGAACGTATTTATCATCACGTAAAAGCCTTTGGAGGCAATGTGGTTTATACGCAAGAAAACCATCCTAGCGGAACCGACCGTTGCTTTGAAGCTTTAAAAAAAACAGAAGGAGATTTTGAATATGTGATCAATATCCAGGGCGACGAACCATTTATTGACCCCACACAAATTGACCTGTTGTGTGAGGTATGTGATGGTATTACTGAATTAGCTACTTTAATGATCCCTGTAGATTCTCATGAAGTATTGTTTGATATGGGAGAGGTGAAAATCGCTCTGAATCAAAATATGGAAGCTTTATACTTTAGCAGAATGGTGATTCCGTACATTAAAGGTGTTCCTCAAACCGAGTGGCACAAACACCATAACTATTATCGCCATGTTGGAATGTATGCTTACCGAATAGATGTATTAGAACAAATTACCAAACTGCAACCTTCCTCTTTAGAAAAAGCAGAATCATTGGAACAGCTACGCTGGCTTGAAAATGGTTATAAAGTAAAATGTGCGATCACTCAATTTGATAGCCATTGTGTAGATACACCCGAAGATATAGAAAAAGTAATTAGATTAATGAATATCAAATAATGGAAGAGAAAAAATTAATTTTTATATGTGGTTTTATGGGTTGTGGAAAAACAACCCAAGGAAAAAAATTAGCAAAAGAACTAGGTTACTTTTTTATTGATCTGGATGATTATATCGCTAATCAACGCGACATGACAATCACCGAATTATTTAAAGAGGTAGGCGAAGATGAATTTAGAAAAATTGAAACTCAAGCTTTGCAGGAATGCATTCAGGATAACGTCAAAGCATTAATAGCCGTTGGTGGCGGCACGCCTTGTTTTAATTCTAATATTGATGCCATGAAATCCAATGGCAAAGTTGTGTACCTAAAAATGGATGCCGAAGCTTTATACAATCGGTTATTTAATGCCAAACAAGACCGTCCTTTGATCAAAGATAAAGAGAATGAAGAAATGTTATTGTATATCAAGAACTTACTTAAAACACGAGAGGCTTTTTACAATCAGGCGCATATCATTACCAGTGGTGTAACAGTTGATATAGATGCGTTAAAAGATCAAATTTTAAATTATAAAGCTTAGACAATGCCTAGAATAAAATTCATTATTATTTTTTTAATAGGATTTTATTCTAGTAGCGTAGCTCAGTTAGACATCGGCAAAAATGTTGGTTTTAATATAGGCTTTGTTGGCGCATTTGGAACCCATGTTCAACGCTTTGGCGTAGTCATTCAAGGTTATTATGTGTATCAATTTGCACAGGTTAATGCTTCTGTCAGACTTTATGATAATTTTAAGGATCTGGGACCAAAAGGTGAACATGCCGAATTAAATACCGCTCTTGGTTTATGTTTAGGTTACGGGAAACAAACTACCGAAGTCAACAATTTTATGAGCTCCATTAGTAACCAAACGGGTTATAAAAATTCGGTAGCATACAGTTATAATGTTTGGTGTAATAAAATTAAAACCTCACAAGTAACCGGTATCATTGCTTTACAATTCAATCAATTCTCTATTATAAGCGAAAATGATCTGCTAGCCAAACCTACATTAGACCGATTCAGAACCGGAGCTTTTTTATTACAATACCAGGATAAAAATTTTCAATACGCACTCAACTGTACTATGTGGACAGGAAAAATGGGAGAGATCATTCGTAACGATTCTATTTACCCTAAGCCTGGTTATGTAAACCATCAAGGCGGTGTCTACGCTAATATATCGCATGGCTTATTAAGTGCGCAACTAAAATATGCTAATGAATATGGTCAGTATTTGCAGGCTAATGCAGGTATTGATGCCGAACAGGTTCGTAATACCATGCAAAACAAAATCATACACGACATGCCTTTTATTCCTAAAAAATGGAACAAAGCTCAAAATGTTCATATACCTATGCTTGATTCAGAAGGCAATCAATATTTGTATAGGAAAGATCAAAAAATTAAAAACCCCAAATTGTTTTTAAATGCATATACGAGTCCTAATATATTTTATTAAAGCTGCGCAAAGGTCATCACGTCTTCCAAAATTTTTCGATCATTACTTAAGCGTGGCACTTTAAATTGACCTCCTAATCTATTATGAGATTTTAACCAATTATAAAACGTACCTTTTTTCAATGCCTTTATAACTGGCAAATGAAGAATATAATTATTAAAACGTTTCGCTTCGTAATCAGAATTGTTTTGTTTTAAATGGTCGTCCAAAACCGTAATAAAATAATCTAAATTAGTAGGATGTTGTTCAAACTCGATCAACCATTCGTGGCCGCCTCTGTCGTTGGTCATAAACACAGGCGCTACTGTAAAATCAATAATATGTGCTTCTGTTTTTTCGCAGGCTGACCTTAACGCTTGCTCTACATTATGTATCATTAACTCCTCACCAAAAGCATTAATGTATTGCTTAGTGCGTCCACTCACAATAAAACGGTAAGGACTTAAATTTGTAAAACGAATCGTATCTCCCACCTTATAACGCCATAAACCGGCATTGGTACTAATTAGCATCGCATAATCTTTATTCAGTTCAACCTCCGTTAAATTATAAACTGTTGGTTGCTCTTTACTTAATTCGTTAACAGGAATAAATTCATAATAAATACCATAATCCAACATCAATAACATTTCATCGCTTACACGTTCATCCTGAATACCAAAGAATCCCTCTGAAGCGCTATACAATTGCATGTAGGACATGTTGCTGTTGTTGAACAATTTTTCAAACAATTCTTTATAAGGCGTAAAACTTACACCACCATGAAAATACACTTCCAGATTTGGCCAGATTTCTTTAAGGTTATCAACCTTTTTTAATTCTAAAATACGCTTGATCAATACCAACATCCAACTTGGTACACCGGCTAAACTGGTCACATTTTCATTAGCCATGGAGTCTGCCATTTTCTCCAGCTTATCTTCCCAGTTATCCATTAAAGCAATATCAACGGCCGGAGCTCTAAAATATTCAGCCCACATAGGTAAGTTCTGAATAATGATAGCGCTCACATCACCATGATAAGAATTATAATCACCAAAGCTATCCGTTTTAAAACTACCGCCTAAGGCTAAATTTTTTCCGGTGAATAATTGCGTATCATCATTATTAATGCAGTGAAAAGTGATCATATCTCGTCCGCCATTATAATGACAGCCATCTAAAAACTCTTTACTAACAGGAATGAATTTACTTTTATCAGTAGTACCACTACTTTTTGCAAACCATTTAATATCAGTAGACCACAATAAATTTTGTTCGCCTCTGCGTGTTCTTTCAATATAAGGCTTCAACGTTTCATAATCGTGAACAGGAATATTTCGTTTAAACTGTTCGTAGTTATTAATGGATTTAAAATCATGTAATTTCCCAAACTCAGTATCCTTTGCCTTTAACACCAGATCCAACAGCCATTCATTCTGTACATCGTGCGGATACTTCATAAAAAGTTCCACTTGATGCATGCGCTTTTTCATCAACCAAGCCGCTATAGAATTAATAATTGCCATATATTATTTTGTATTTAAATACGATTCATTTTCGTTATGCAAGTCTATTTAATTTAGCAGTGATCTGATGAGTCTGATATATCTTTTGTTGTCATGATAAATATAATTCAGCTTTTTTTAAATCTTCCGGATTGGTAATTTTTATATTTTCAGTATTGCCTTCTACTAAATAAATAGTTTCATCCATACCTTCCAGCACCGTGGCATCATCTGTAAAAAAAGGTGAATACGATTGTTCAAAGGCTTCCTTAATTTTTGAAACCACAAAACATTGCGGTGTTTGTACGATCTGATAATCATCGCGACTCACTGCTTTATTAATCGTATTAGTCACCATGCGCAAACTTTCATTCACGGGTATCACCGGAATAGCATTGCCTTTTTGAGCAGCCGTTTCAAAACAACGCTTAATGGTTTCCACACTCACTAATGGTCTGGCAGCATCATGAATCCCTACAATATCATTTTTATTACTAATGCTATTCAAACCATTTTTAACTGAATGGAATCGTGTTTCTCCTCCTAATACTACTTGAATATTTTTTTCAGGAAAAAATTCAGCCAACATAAAGTTTGCTTCGATTACATAATCTTTATGTACACATACTATTACATTAATGAACTCATCAAACTCAAGGAATTTTTCGATGGTATGAATTAAAATCGGTTTTTGATGTATCTCAATAAACTGCTTAGGCACGTTTGATTGCATGCGTGTGCCTGTACCTCCCGCAACGATGATAACGTTATATTGTGAATAGTTCATTTTTTATTTCTCGCTGATACTGCAAATAAACGCAGATCTTAATTTAATTATTTTTCAATCTCTTTTGTCCCTTAAGTCTCTTCTGTCTCTAGCGTCCCTTATTAGTAATTTTTTATTTTTTCAATCGATACATCAATTGCTTTATAAATTTTATTAAAAAACTGAAAACGCTGTTTCTCTGCAATGCCACTGATCAATGTCGATTTCTTACTTAAGTTTTTCATCCAATGTTCTATCTCACCACAAAACTGTTGGTTACTAGTGGTTAACGAATTTAAGGTATTAAACGAAATGTATGAAAAAATATGTCCATCACTATTCACATGGATACAATTAGTGCCAATTACCAGATCGCTATTGTATAATTGAAAAGGAACTACATATGAATTGTTACGATCGTTCTTATTTTCCTTTTCAGCATACGTATGAATGGTTTGCACCATTTCTTTTAACTCCAGTAAAACAGTAATGGCATCGTCTTTATCTTTAAACGCTCCGGACTCAAAGTAATATTCAATTTGTTTAACCGAAGTCTGGATCGTATCACTGGTCCAGATCTCATTACTGGGAATTTGTAAATAGGTTTTATGAATATTCTCTGCTAGCAGCAATTGTTTTTCAGGAATCACATCCCAATCAAATTTTTTGTTTTGATAGTCAGCAATATTCAACACCGAACGTTGCCAGTAAAACAATTTAAACGCTGATAATTTTTGTGAATGAAAAGAATGGAAAATAGGCACTTCTTCGGCAGCATATATAATGCTAGAGTTTTCTGATTTAGAAATTTGCTCCAACTGCTTCAATAAATTACTTAAGTAATTTTCGAAATTATCAGCAGAATCAGTCAACTTAATGTAATTACAAGTAACAGACTGCGCCTGATTAGAGAAAATATTATCGGCCGAAATGCGGTAATGCTTGCAGATCCTGTAGGCTTCATCCAAACTCAATTCTGTTTCGCAACGCAAACGTCGGTAAGCACTGTCGTTACTGATGCTTAGCAAATCGGCAATATCATCAACTAACGATACATTAGCAGGCGCTACCTCCTTTAAGTGCTTAATAAACACTTCCTGCATTTCAAATCCTGATTTTTTAGACCCCATTTTATCTGGCAATTATTACTAATAAATATACTCAATATTTGCAAAAAATGCAAAATTATCCAGATTTGACAGTTATTGACGCGGAAAACAGATCCAAAAGAACGTTTTAGGCTTCATAAAACACCCTTTTTTGCAAAAATTCAAACCAGTCGTCTACTAATCCGTTTCAATAGGGCTTGCAACCAAAGTAATTTTGATGTAGAAATCAATCGCAAAAAATTATGAAAACAGTCATTTACATATTAATAATCACTACACTATTAAGTTCTTGTTCCGGTAACAAATTCTTAAACAGAAAATATACTTCAGGAATTTGGCTTAACAAAACGAAAGAAATAAAATCTCATTCTTCTTACATCCAAGATACTGTTGCATCCGAATTCATACAAAAGCCTTTAAATGAGGAGGAAGCTATTTGTATCTATGACTCAATTGATTCAAAAAATAGTGAAAAAAAAGATACTGTTAGAATTACTAAAGCTGTAATAAAATACAATGTAACACCTTATTCGAAAATAATAAAACACAACACTATTCATTCTGACACATCTTTAAGTTACTGTTCCTTAAACCAAGGTATTGAATTAAAAAGCACTCAAAAGAACACTACTTATCAAAAGAAATTAATTCAAACAAAAAAAATCACAACTAAAAAATCTGAATCTCTGTGGGCTTTTCTATTTCAGGGAATTGGAAAAGCATTTGTCGAAACAATAATTATAGTCTCTATTATCGCCATTCTTATATGCCTTATCGAGCTATTATTTGCACCAAGCATTTTATTTTGGACAATATTGTTATCAATCGGATTAATTATTGGTTTGATAATACTGCTTATACAAAATGGAAGCTCCAATACAGGAAACAATAACCACACATTTAATGACACCATGACTTATATAGGAAGTCTTGCCGTAGAATTTGCTCTCGCCATAGTTTTAATCAGATAAATCAAAACAATCTTTATTTAAAAATCAAACACATGAAAACAATCAACCTCAAGAAAACAATACAGTTCATTGTCGTAGCAACTATCATAATGACTTCAATTATTATCACCAGTTATTTTATAAAAACCATTAAACATCTATATACAGCCGAACAACACACAAAAGCAATTGCTTGCCTATTAGACATCATTCAATAACTATTAACCAATAAAAACACCTATCATGAAAACAAAGATCAACATATTCATTATTGCCATATTATTCAGTTTAACAACTAATACTCTTAAGGCACAAAGCAGCGGAAAAACAAAACCTACACTCACCATTTTATCTATTGATATTAAAGGGCTCAATAGCGATCCTCAACAAATGGGCAACTTAGTGAGAACCGAATTAGAAAAGTTAGACACCTTTGAAGTCATGGACAGATACGATGTAGCTTATATGGTAGAAAGCAAAAAGCTAAACATCGGAAACTGTTATGGTAAAATGTGTTTAACCGAAATTGGTTCGGTTATCAACTCCGATAAAATGTTAACCGGTAGTGTAGAGCAATATCCAAAGTCAATGATCTTCACCTTGCGATTAATTGATGTGAAAACAAAAAGCATTGAAAAAACATCCGTGATTGAATTCTTAAATTTACCGGAAGAGTTACAAACCATGACTTCAGTATCTGTTAAAACCATGTTTAACCAACCGGTTGATGCTAACCTTTTATCTAAGTTAACTAAACGAAATGGTTTTGATAGCGAAACCAACAACCCTAAACAGGATCGTTTGCGATTGGATGGTCCTCGTTTAGGCTTTGTTACTTATACCGGAAAAATCTCAGAGATCTTGCAACAAGATAAAACCGTTGGTGGTTTTGAAGCCTTTCCTTTAATGTTTCAGTTTGGTTACCAATTTGAAAAACAATATTTGAATGAAGGTAAAATACAAGCCTTGTTTGAATTCATTCCATTAATTACCGGAGTTGACCAGGGTTATTTTATTCCAAGCTTTACTTTATTGCATGGTTTAAGAAGTAACGTTAATGGTTGGGAATTTGCTTTAGGGCCAACCATTAATTTAACACCAACCTCTAATGGTTATTATGATAATGAGAACGTTTGGCATCGAGAAAGCGACTGGACAAAAAATCCGGCAAATGAAAACGTTGAAAATCCTTTTGTGATTAAACAACGTTTGGATAGCCGTGGAGATTATGCCTTACAAAGTGGCTTTGTGATTGCCTTTGGACGTACTTTTAAATCAGGAAAATTAAACTTACCGGTCAATGTATATGTCATTCCTCATCGCGAGGGATTTAGAATTGGCGCATCTATGGGCTTTAACGCAAAGAATAAATAAAAAGAAAGGCATAGTCGTTTGTTGTTATCGGCTATGCCTTTTGAAAAAAATTCTATACAATGAAAAAAAGCAATTATATATTCATCCTAATCTCTGTAACAGTTTTTTATTCTTGTAAAACGCAATCCTTCAGTTCTAGAAAATATACTTCAGGTAATTATCTCTCATCTAATAAAGCATTTAATAAAACTCAACCCTATGAGTTAGAAAAAACAAAATTGCTAGCTGTTAATCACGCAAAAGAAAAGTCACTGCCGTTCATTATAACTGAAAAAAAATCAACTCCTACAGATACGCCTAAAATTAAAAATGATTTTTTTGGAGATAGTATTACCGTCACAAAAACAAAAGGCAAAAACACCGTTGTTCATTACAAAAGAGTACATCCTATAAAAGACACCAATATTATAACTATTAAAAAATTCGGGGTGCCTGATGTGGTAAAAAAAGTTTATTTCCCAAAAGAAAAATATGTAAAAGCCTATCATTCTTTGTCATTGAGTTCTATTTTCACTTGTATTATTCCTTTAATAGGGATTATGGATTGTCTATTTGCATGGAATAGGAGAAAGAAACTTAGAAAAAACAAAGACATTGAATACATTCAAAAAAACAAGATTCTATTGATCATTGCAACTTGTATTTCTTTCTTATATATTTTAGCTGCATTAACAGGTTTTATCTATTTATTAGTTACCCCTTGGTATTTAAGCGGCGGAGTTGCTATTTGGATTTAGTTTAAACCCTACTTTACAACTTTCATTTTAACATTTGCCAACTAACAAATCCCTGTTTACAAGTTGTAGATTTAAGTAGCTTAACCACTTTTAATTTAATATATTTTTGATATTGTTGATAAAAACAATTAATTTAATCGTTTAATTAAATAGTAAATAGCATGAATAAAATTTCTACGAAACTATCTTTATTGACGATTGGTTTATTTGCACTAAGCACCTCATTTGCTCAATTATCAATCACAGCACAAGCTGGCGGCCTTAAATTTTTGGGCGATGTGGGTAAAAAAAGCAATGCTAATTTTTTTAGCGACGCAAGATTAGGCTATAATTTTGGTATTGAATACCGTATTGGCAAAGTGTTAGGTATAGGTATTGATGGTTTATACGGCAAATTAGCCGGTAACGACAATGCTCAATCATCTCATAAAAATTTTCAAACTCAAATTATGGGCGGAGGCTTAAACCTTTACGCTTTCTTTGATAAATTAGGAGATAAGGATAAAGAAGTGTCTCCATATATCCATGCAGGTTTTGGCTACCTTCTGTTTGATCCTCATGGCGATCTATTAGATAAGAACGGAACAGCTTACAATTATTGGTCTGATGGTTCTATCCGTAATTTGTCTGAATCTGCAATAAATGGCCCTATTTCTACTACAATGAAAAGGGATTATAAATACGAAACGCAATTAAAAGACTCTTCTAATTACGCTCGCAATACCTTTTACTTACCGGTTGGCGCAGGTGCAAAATTCAACATGGGTTTTAGAGCAAGTTTAAGAATTGGTGTTGTATACAATATTTGTTTATCCGATCATATTGACGGTTATAAAAATGGAGGCAATGACAGCTGGGCTTCGGCCAACGTAGGCTTAAATGTTCATTTTGGCAAGAAACCTAAAGACGCTTATAGTGAAGTTGATTTTTCTGCAGTTGATAATAGTGATTTAGATGGTGATGGTGTAAAAGATTTGGATGACAGATGTTTAGGTACTCCTAAAGGTGTAAAAGTAGATGGAAAAGGTTGTCCGGATGATAAAGATGAAGATGGCGTATATGATTACATGGATAAAGAATTAGCTACTAAGAAAGGTGCTAAAGTTGATGGAAATGGTGTAACACTTAACGAAGATGAGATGGCAAAACGCCAGCTAGAATGGGATAGTTTGGCTACTGAAAGAAGCGAAGGCTTTAACGAGGCGCCAAGTTTAACTTACTTACAGGATATTGAAAACAAAGCGAAAGAAGTTCATGCAAAAACAGGAACTGCATCTAAAATACCTGCGGAATTTTTGCCGGCTGACATTAATAAAGATGGATATATTTCAGCAAAAGAAATCACTCAAACTATTGATGCATTCTTCGAGGGAGACATGAGCTTCAACGTAGAATCAATTAATAAGTTAATTGACTTCTTCTTTGAGCAGTAAATTTGTAGTAACATAACTTATGATAAAACCCTTAATAATTTTATTTAACACAGTATCAGTTTTTCTATTTAGTTTTTTCTTCGGAGATGGCCCTGTAACAGTGACCGGTAATTTTCCGAAAAACGTAAAACCAAATACAGAATTCATATCTGAAATAACAATTAACAAAGGGAGCGTGTCTGGTTTTTCTAAATTTCAGTTAGAAGTTCCACAAGGTATTATTGTAAAGGAACTAGAAAGTAAATCAGGAAATTTTTCGTTTGCAGGAAACATTGCTAAGATCATTTGGATGGCAACGCCAAGCGATGCTGAATTTACCGTGAAATTTGTTTTAATAGCTGATGCTTCTGTTTCTGGCACAAAAACAATTGCTTCAAAATTCTCATACATCAGTAATAATAATAAAGAAATGGCCGAAATGATACCGGCAGAAATCATTATTGGCGATGCTCCGGCAGATGTTGTGGCTACTTCAACTCAAACTACAACATCATCAACGCAACTAGTTTCCAGTACTCCAACTGTAACTCCGGCTAACACTACTTCGTCATCTCAAGATAATCCGGTTGAACCAAATTCGAATGTGGTTTGCGATAGAACTATCACTAAAGGATCAAATCCTAATGAATACAATGTAGATGTGAAAATCAAAAAACCAGGCATTAAAGGTTTTGCCAAATTTCAGGAAGTATTGCCTGCTGGTTATACAGCAAAAGGCGGAAAAACAAACGGAAGTTCCTTTTCGGTTTCTGATGGTAAAGCAAAATTTGTTTGGGTTTCTCTTCCGGCTGATGATGAACTCATGATTTCTTATGTATTAGAAAAAGGAGCGAATGCACCAAAAGATGCTAAATTAGAAACCGGTGAATTTTCCTATCTGGAAAACGATCAAACTAAAAAGGTAAAATTAAAAGCTCAATTAATTGATGCGGGAGATGTTGTAAGTGATGTTGTTGTTAAAACACCTGTAAATACAGAAACTACAACGCCTGTTACAACTCAAACAGTTGCGGCGGTAACCACAAATACTGTAACTGCCGAACCAATAAAAACAGAGCCAAAAACAGTGACAACAGATGTTGTAAAAAAAGAAGGCAACATATCTTACTTAGTACAAATAGGTGCATTTAAAAATGCGATCGAATCATCCGTTTTGTCCAAGAAATTTAACTTATCAGAGACTGTAAAAAGTGAAATGGCAGAAGGCTATAGCAAATTTATGGTTGGTAATTTCAACGAATACAAACAAGCTCGTTCTCATAGAGAAAACATAAAACAAAAAGGCTGCAACAGTGCGTTTGTTGTAGCATATAACAGTTCCAAAAGAATAACTGTACAAGAAGCCCTGATGATTACCGGACAAAAATGGTTTAAGTAAAATCATTTTTTTATATTTGCGTATATACGCCTTGAATTATATGCTTAAGAATTTACTCTTTATAGCTCTTATTTTTGCCAGCTTTTTAATCAAGGCTCAATCAGATACGTCTAAAATTACCGTTTCAACTCCGGCTGATACTTTACCAAAAAAGAAAAAAGAAAAACAACAAGATGCACCGCCTGCTTTAGGCGATGTTTTTAAGCCCAAAGTAGCGCTAGGTGTTGGAATGTTATCATTTCATGGAGATCTGTATGCCAAACACTATCAAGCTCCTTGGACAGCCAGAATTGGATATGATCTAAATATCTCTCAACGTTTATTTAAATCATTGCAATTAAATTTCAATGTTCTATTTGGAAAATTGGGAGCTAATGAATGGCAAAGCAATCGTCAACAAAATTTTGAAGCTGAGATCAGATCAGGTGGCTTAAGTTTAATGTATGATTTTGGGAATTTCATTCCTGACAGATGTCGCTTACGTCCATGGATTTCTGCCGGTGTATCTTCATTTGAGTTTTTATCAAAAACAGATCTACGTGATAAAAATGGTAATCTTTATTACTATTGGAGCGATGGTTCTATTAAGAACATGGATGAATCTGATGTTAATGCCGTTAATGCTGTTAACTTAACCAGAGATTATTATTACGAAACCGATATCCGAGAACTTAACAAAGATGGATTTGGCAAATACCAGGAACGTGCCTGGGCTTTTCCTGTTGGAGCGGGTGCCTTAATGAAAATTACCGATAGATTTGATTTTAAGATCGGCTTTCAATATTATTTTTCCACAACCGATTATCTGGATGGCATTACCAACAATAGTTTAGGAACAAGGAGCGGCACTAAACAAAAAGATAATTTTGTTTACACCTCTTTTGCTCTTCAGTATGATTTAGTATTAAAGAAAAAAACAAAAGCAGATACTTTACCTGATGATTATTATGAGACGATTGACTGGTTGGCTCTTGATAAAGACGATTATGATAGTGATGGTGTAAGAGATTGGGATGACAAATGCCATGGCACACCTAAAGGAGTAAAAGTAGACCAATTTGGTTGTCCGTTTGATGATGATAAAGATGGCGTAGCTAATCATGCAGACGATGAATTACAATCACCTAGTGGTGTTGAAGTAAATATGCATGGAGTAGCATTAACCGATGATTATTGGCAAAAATGGTATGATGTGTACATGGATAGTACCGGAATTGCTAAAGAAACTGAAGTTGTGGAAAATGCTTTTGCTGTAAAAAAAGACAGCTCAGCTAACGGCGGTACGGCAACGGTAAATGGCACAGCCAAGTCTGATAAAGTGTATACGGTAGAATTAGGAAGATATAATGGTCCGGTGCCAAGCGAGGAAATGGCAAATCTATTAAGTATTGGTGATGTAAAATCAACAATATTAGCTGATAACACAACCGTTCTATATACTGCAGGTTCATACAAAGAGATCCAAAATGCTGTTAAACGCCGTGATGAATTTAGAAAAGAAGGTAACGCAAAAGCTCAGGTTGGTTATTTTAAAAATGGCGATTTAATTCAATTGTCAGATGATGAAATAAAAAAACTGATCTCATCGCAAACAACAGATTCTTTAGCAGGCTTTGCCGCTTCTGATGAAAATGAATTTGTGAAAGGCGAGATCGTTTACCGTGTACAGCTAGGGGCTTATAGACACCGAATTTCTAAAGAAGTATTTAAAAATGCCGGAAATATTTTAGAATTAAAATCTGATGAAAACTATTTCCGATATGCCACCAAAGGTTTCAGAACAATACAGGAAGCTGCAAATTTAAAAGCTGACCTAGTGATAGAAGGATACGGAGATGCTTTTATTACAGCTTATAAAGATGGTAAACGAATAGCAATGAATACAACTAATGCAACAGTTGTTTCTAATGAAAAAGAAAACCTGAACGAAAACACAACCTTTAGTTCTGTAGATAAAACATTGATCACCTTTAAAGTGCAATTAGGAGGTTTAAGAAAAGCAGGGAACAGCGACTTTGAAGAGCGAACAAAAGACCTTACAGATGTTGAAAAACAAGGCACCGGTACAGGAATGATCCGCTACACTTCAGGTTCCTTCACAGATTACTCTAAAGCAGAGAAACACCGTGAAACACTTGGCGAAAAAGGATTTACTGAAGCATTTGTTATTGCTATATTTAAAGGTGAGATCATTTCTATTCAAGAAGCTTTAGAATTATTAAAATAACAAATTTTAAGAATTAGAATAAAACATAACTCTTAATTCAAACAAAAAATAGAAATTTGGCATACAATATGCCTAGATCAATACAAGAACTTAAAATTAACCCAATGAAAAAGATCATTTTATTATCATCATTTGTAATGGCCAGTATTGCTATGAATGCGCAAACTGAACAAGAACCGACTAAAAAGAAGGACGATAAAAAACCAAATACAACACAAGATCGTGCAATCAACCAAAAAGGTGTGTCTGTAAAATCACGATCATTATCTAAAAAAACAACATCTAACTCAACCAAATCGGCTGAAGTTAAACCTGAAACAAAGGAAGACGTTAAAAAAAATGATAAAAAACCTGAATAATTGATTTCTCACTATAGATCAAAACCCTCCTAAATCAATTTTGGAGGGTTTTTTGTTATCAAAATGCGGTGAAAATGTCATTTCACGTAAAACTACCGCTCATCCAATTTGTTACAAGTTTTAAGGGATAGTTTATACATTTACTGTTTAATTTAAATCATGAAAAACTGTTCACTTATTCTCCTGTTCTTAATTAACACTTGCTTTACAATTCAAGCTCAAATGCCCGGCATGGGAGGTGTCGGAGGCATGAAAAACATGAAAGATCCAAAATTAGGTCGCGTTTATGGTAAAGTACTTGACTCTAAAACTAAAAAACCAGTTGAATACGCCTCAGTACAAGTATTGTGGTTTAATAAAGATAGTTTACTAAATGGTGGTTTAGTGAAAGAAAATGGCGATTTCGCCATTGATGGTTTACCTTCTTTTGGTCAGGTACGTGTACGTATCAAATTTATTGGCTACAAAGATTTTACTCAAAAAGTATACATTGTTCCACCGGATAAAATAGATCAGGATCTAGGGAATATTAAACTAGAGGAAGACGAGAAATTATTAAGCGAAGTAGAAGTTACTGCCGAAAAAAGTGCTGTAGTTTTAGGAATAGATAAACGTACTTATAATGTAGAAAAAGATCTGTCAGTAAAAGGTGGTACTGCTGTGGATGTGATGAAAAACATTCCGGGATTAACCGTTGATGCTGATGGAGGGGTACAATTAAGAAACCAGAGCCCTACTATTTTTGTAGATGGTCGTCCAACTACTTTAACTCTGCAACAAATTCCGGCCGATCAAATTGACCGCGTAGAGATCATCACCAACCCATCTGTAAAATACGATGCTAATGCAACAGGCGGGATCTTAAATGTGATCATGAAGAAGAATAACAAACCGGGGTATAACGGTATGCTAATGGGCTATATTGGCACAGGCGATCGTTACGGCGGAATGGCAAACATCAACATCAAAGAAGGTAGCCACTGGAACATTTCCGCTATGTATTCTTTTAACCAAGCCATCAATAATACAGAAGGTTTTACAAAAAGAACACAATTAGACAAGGGTATTACAACCGGACATTACAATCAGGAAAACAATACTACCATGTTTAACCAATTTAATTTTGGTCGTTTAGGTATTGATTATAATATTGATGTTAGAAATACCATTTCATTAAATGGAATGATCGTTGGAGGGAAATTTAAAACCAATGATAAACAAAAATATGATGGTGATTATTTGGCTCCTTTTAATGTTACCTATTATGGAAATCAATTAAATGACCAGATAGCTGCTTTTCAGCATTACAATGCACAATTACTTTATAAAAGAACCTATCCAAAAGCCGGTAAAGAATTAACCATTGATGGCAACTACAGCCACACTAATTCCAAGAACGGTTATTTATTTACTACAGGAACAACTGTTAGCGGATATGGATTAGATAGTTCATCAACAACTTACCAGAAAAACGAAGGCGGTACCATTGCTGATCAATACGTGTTTCAATTAGACTATGTAAATCCATTAAGTGACACCCGTAAATTTGAAGCGGGGATCAAATCATTTTATAAAAATTCGATCAGTGCCAATAACACATCACGTGCCTCTGGTAATGAAGATAATTATACTAAAGATACTATTATGAGTAATCGTTATATGATCGATGATATGATCAATGCGGCTTACGTTAATTACAATGATAAATTATTTTGGGGCATAGGTTATCAGGCCGGTTTACGTTTCGAGCAATCTTACTATGCAGGAACGATCACTGATAAGAATCAAAAATTCTCTTACAACTATCCGTCAACTTCTGATGACATTTTAAAATCGTTATTTCCGGGAATCTATTTTTCTAAAAAATTAAAGAAAAATCAGGAAGTACAAGTTAACTTTAGCAGAAAGATCAATCGTCCAAATTTCTTTCAGTTAATGCCTTTTGTGATGTTTGCCGATAAACAAAATTACCGTATTGGTAATCCTCAGTTAAAACCTGAGTTTAAAAATATTGCTGAAGCCAATTATAATAAAATTTTATCTAAAGGTAGTTACCTAGCATCGGGCTATTTCCGTTACGAAGAACAACCAATTACTGATGTAGCATACCCTTCTCCATCAGATCCTCAGGTTTTAGTAAACACAACTATTAATGGCGATAATGCAGTGCGTTATGGTGTTGAAAACACATTCAAATGGACATTCTTTAAAAATTTAGATTGGACAGTTAATGCTAATGCTTATTATATTTTCATTAGAGGAACCGTTGTTCAAAACGAACCGATTGTAAAAGCCGAAGGTTATGCCTGGAATGGAAAAACAACCCTCTCATACAAATTCCCAAAACAATTTACTTTACAAGTAAACGGTAATTATGAATCGCCAAAAATTTTATTATTGGGTGTTGCTAATGAAATTTATTCGATGGATATTTCATTAAATAAAATGATCGGTACTAAATGGATCTTTAATGCTACTCTAAGTGATGTATTTAATACCAGAAGAATGGGCACTCACTATGAAACACCTTACTATATTCAAGATCTGTCTCGTCGCCGTGAATCGCGCTATTTTAGATTTACTGTAACGTATTTGTTTGGTAAGATGGATGCTTCTATCTTTAAACGTGGAAAACAAATGAAAGGTATGGGGCAAGAAGGTAATCAGGACGGCCTCGATTTTAAATAATTTTTTTAATTTTAAATAAATAACCAATAAACATATGATTCAATTAAAATCGTTTTTACCATTAGCGCTAGCTTTAGTTGTTAGTAGTAGCTATGCTCAAACAAGCAAAGCTAAAGCTGCCAATCCTAAAGCACAAGAAAAAGCAGGAACTAAAGCCAATCCTAAGGCTACTCCGGTTTCTTCATTAAACTTTGAGTATGCATTAAATGACCCTTACAAAGCAAGAATTTATACTTTAAAAAATGGGTTAAAAGTATATATGAGTGTATATAAAAATGCACCTCGTATTCAAACTTATATAGCCGTGAGAGCAGGAAGTAAAAATGACCCTGCAACAGCAACCGGTTTAGCTCACTACTTAGAACACATGGTGTTTAAAGGAACTGATCAATTTGGCACAAAAGACTTTGCTAAAGAATCGGCAGAGATCACAAAAATTGAAAACCTATACGAAACATACCGTCAAACTAAAGATGACGGACAACGTAAATCAATTTATCATCAAATTGATAGTATCTCCGGAGTAGCTGCAAAATTTGCCATTGCTAATGAGTACGATAAAATGTTGGCCGGTATTGGTGGACAAGGTACTAACGCCTTCACCTCATTTGACCAAACAGTTTATGTGAACGATATTCCATCTAACCAATTAGAAAATTGGTTAAAAATAGAGGCTGAGCGTTACCGTAAACCTGTATTACGTTTGTTTCATACTGAGTTAGAAGCTGTGTATGAAGAAAAAAACCGCGGTTTAGATAATGATAACACTAAATTATGGGAATCTGTTTTTGCAGGTTTATTTAATAAGCATACATATGGTACACAAACAACCATCGGTACAATTGACCATTTAAAAAATCCTTCCATGAAAGAGATCATGAAGTATTTTAATGCTAATTATGTACCTAATAATATGGCTATTTGTTTAAGCGGTGATTTTGATCCGGATGCAACGATCAAATTAATCGACAAACATTTTGGTGCATGGGCTTCTAAACCTGTAACACCGTATACTTATGAAAAAGAAGCTCCTATTACACAAAAGGTAGTTAAAGAAATTATAGGTCCTGATGCTGCTAACTTAGCCATGGCCTGGAGATTCAATGGCAGTGGTTCTAAAGATGCTGACATGATCAATTTATTGAATATGTTATTAAGTAATGGCAGAGCCGGTTTATTTGACTTAAACTTAAATCAACAGCAAAAAGTATTGAATAGCGGAAGTTATGCTTATGTATTAAAAGACTACGGCATGCATATTCTATTTGGTGAACCTAAAGAAGGACAATCATTAGAAGAAGTAGAAAAATTATTATTAGGCCAATTAGACTTAATTAAAAAAGGTGATTTCCCTGATTGGTTAATGAAAGCGGTAATCACAGATATGAAATTGCAAAAAACAAAAGAGTTAGAAGATAATTCATCTCGTGCGATGACTTTTGTAAATGCGTTTGTGAACGATACTAAATGGCAACAAGCCGTTAACGAAATTGATCGTTTATCTAAGATCACAAAACAAGAGGTGATTGATTTTGTGAACGCAAACTACAATGACCATAATTATGTTGTTGCATACAAACGTATTGGCGAAGACAAAAACATTCAAAAAGTTGAGAAGCCTCAAATTACACCTGTAGAAGTAAACAGAGATGATCAATCTCCTTTTGTGAAAAACATTTTAGCTTCAGCTCCTGGTAACATTCAACCTAAATTTATCGATTACGATAAGGACATTGTTAAAACTACAATGAATGGAAACATTCCTGTATTGTATGGTCAAAATACCGAAAATCAATTATTCGATCTATACTACTCATTTGATATGGGAAGTAATAACGATAAATTGTTACCGGTAGCCATTGATTATATCTCTTATTTAGGAACTTCTAAAATGAGTCCGGCAGAAATTCAACAAGAGTTTTATAAACTTGGCTGTTCTTTCAATGTCTTTAATTCTGAAAACCAAACGTGGGTTAGCTTAACTGGTTTAAATGAGAATTTTGAAAAAGCAACTCAGTTATTTGAAAGTTTATTTGCTGATCCGAAAATTGATGAAGAGACTTTAAAAAATCTGGTGTCTGACATCTTAAAAAAACGTAGCGATGCTAAGCAACAAAAAGGAACCATCTTGCAAAAAATGATGGTAAGCTATGCGAAATTCGGTCCGGTAAACCCAGCAACTAATATTTTAACGGAAGACGAATTAAATCAATTAAAAACCGATCAGATCTATACTGTGATCAAAAATTTAATGTCCTATCAGCATAAAATATTGTATTACGGACCAAAATTAGTGGGTGACGTAAAACAAGCCTTAAACAATAATCATCCGGTTCCTGCTTCTGGTTTAAAACCTGTTCCTGCTGAAGCGAACTTTACTTTACAAACATTTAACAACACTGTGTATGTAGTTGATTACGATATGAAACAAGCAGAAATTGTGATGTTATCCCAAGGAGATAAATACGATGCTTCTAACGCTCCTTTAATTGCAATGTACAATGAGTATTTTGGTGGCGGAATGAGCTCTGTTGTTTTTCAGGATCTGAGAGAATCCAAAGCCTTAGCTTATTCTTGTTATTCAACTTACAGAACCCCTCGTGAACCAAAATATCCATATTATAACTTTTCTTATATCGGCTCACAAGCTGATAAATTACCTGAAGCTATGGCAGGCATGAGTAATTTATTAAATGGAATGCCAAAATCTGACAATGCATTTAATTCAGCAAAAGAGGCAATTTTACAAACGATCAAAACTGAACGCATCAATAAAGCTGATATTTTATTTAATTATGTGAATGCTGAGAAATTTGGTTTAAAAACAGATATTAGAAAAGATGTATATGCTAAAGTAAGCAGCATGAATTTTGATGATGTAAAAAACTTTCAGGATACAAAAATAAAAAACAAACCTTCTACTTATTTAATTTTAGGAAAGAAAGATTTGTTAGACACTAAAACACTTGAAAAATATGGTACCATTAAGTACCTGACACTAAAAGATGTATTTGGATACTAAATAAAAAATCCCCTGTTAATAGCAGGGGATTTTTTTATGATTTATTTATTCTAAAATCAATTCGATTCCATATTTGCTTTGATACTATCAGGGATCAAACACTTTTCGTTTTTAGTAAAATCAAACACGACTAATACATCTTTAGCAATAGCGACGATCTCTTCATCGCTATTGGTAATTGTATGCTCTAAAGAAAAGCTGGTGTTTTTAATAAAGGCTATTTTGGTATTAACCGTTACATAACCGGGAAAATGTAATTCTTTTTTGAACTGGCAATTGGTTTCAGCTACCATAAAACCGATCTTTTCAGTTCGATGTAGTTTCATTAAACCAATGCTATCCACAAAATTTAAACGAGCCGCCTGAACATATTTCATAAACATAACGTTATTAACGTGTCCAAAACTATCAATCTCGCTCCAATCGATTCGTAGGGTTATTTTTGTTTCTTTACTCATTATTATTTTTTAAACAACTGAACAATCTTTCGCAAAGGCTTTGCATATAAGGTATAGATATGAGGTTTTAATCCATTAACCTTCCAGGCTCTTCTGTCTTCTTTATTAGCTCTGATCCTGTTCTTTAAAGACACATTGCTCTTGCCTCCTACTCGCATCCTGATAATAAATTCGGGCAAGTAAGCCAGTTTCAAATGATGTTTATGAATGAACCTCAGCATCAATTCATAATCAGCAGCCGAGTGAAAACTCAAATTGAATTTTCCGTATTTTTCATAATACTCACGTTTTACAAAAAATGTGGGATGTGGCGGCATCCATCCTTTTAAAAACTGTCCGATTTTGTACTCTCCAGATTTCCATTTACGGAATATTTTAGCGGTATTGTGTTTATCTACATAGTACAGATCTGCGTACACCGCATCTGCTTGTTGCCTGATCATTTGATCAACTAATTTTTCAATCACCAAATGATTTGTATAAAAATCATCGCTGTGTAAAATACCAATCACATCACCGGTTGCCATGGCAATACCTTTATTTAAAGCATCATACAAGCCGTGGTCTTTTTCTGAAATAAATTTTGAAATCTTATTCTTATAAGAATCAATAATATCTAAAGTACTATCCGTTGATTTACCATCAACAATAATATACTCAATATCCTTATAACTCTGATTCACTACCGACTCGATCGTGTCTTTGAGTGTTGCGGCACTATTATAAGTTATGGTTATGATAGATATTTTCACTCTTTAAGAGTTAACGGTTAGTGAATGTGCAAAATAAATTAATGACTTGAAATTAAAATCAATTAACTCATCATCACTTGCTTCATTGCTGATGAATACTGTTTTCATTCCTGCATTTCTGCCAAATTTCATATCACTCATACTGTCTCCAACAATAATTGATTTCGCGAAATCAATTTGAGGAAAATCTTCTTTAGCTTGTAAAGCCATGCCTATGCCAGGTTTACGAGTTGGATGATTTTCTGTATATAGATACGGCGAATAATAGATCTTATCAATTCTTCCTTTCAAATAAGTGATTTCATACATCATATTTTGATGAATGAGATCAAGATCTTCAGGATAAATGATTTTCTTTCCAATACATTGCTGATTTGTAACTACGACTATCGTTCCAAAAATCGGGTTCAACATTCTTAAAGCATTTAAAGAGCCATCGATGAATTCAAACTCTGTGGTATGCTTCACATAGTCATCTTCCAGCTTTTTATTAATAACACCATCTCTGTCTAAAAACAGAGTCCATGTCTTATCTATATTTAAATCCTTTAAAGTCATTTTGTGCTTTTTTATAATCTTCGGGTATACCAATATCTATAAAATATCCCTGGTGGTCGAACCCGAAAATATGTAATTCATTGATTCGTTTTTCGTAAAAATCTTTTTCGATAGAAAAAGACACATTAGCCTCTGTCTTTTGCAGGAATAACTTTCTGTTTAAGATGTAGACACCTCCATTGATCAATCCCGGCTTATCCAGACTGTCTTTTTCTTTAAATTCTTTTATTGCTGACGTATCGTCCAACTTAATCGTACCATAACGAGCGGCATTTTCTACCTTACGCAAAGCCAAAGAGCAATCCGATTCAAAAGTAGTGTGTTGATTGTAATAGACATTCAAATCCACATCAAAAAACGAATCGCCATTTAAAACCAACACATTTTTAGTGTCACATTTTTCTAACGCCAAGCGGATCCCGCCACCGGTTCCCAAAGGTGTTTCTTCTTTAGTATAAGAAATTTTTATACCCAGATATTCATTTTTATAATACTCTGAAATTTTTTCAGACAAATACCCGGTTGATAAAACAACATGTGTAATTCCGAAATGCTTTAAATATAAAAAAATGTAGTTTAAAAAAGGCTGACCATTAACCGGAGCCATGGGTTTAGGCACATCGCTTACAACAGTTTGTAAACGTGTTCCAAAACCTCCGACCAATATAACTGCTTCTTTTAACAATGCTGAAATTATTTAGGAAACAATTCCATTTCAACTAATTCACAGATCGTATGCCCTAAGATCATATGACATTCCTGAATACGGGGTGTATCTTTTGATGGAATATTAATTAAATACTTTGCTGCATCTTTCATCTTCCCACCTGTCTCACCTGTAAATGCGATCGTAACCATTCCTATTTCATTAGCTACTTCAAACGCTTTGATCACATTAGCAGAATTACCACTGGTTGACAGGCCAAACAATACATCGCCTTTTCGTCCCATTGCTTTCACTAAGCGGCTATAAATAATATCGTAACTATAATCGTTAGCTACCGCAGTAATATAACTTGTATTCACATGCAATGCTTCACTAAACAAAGGCGGGCGGTCATAATAAAATCTTCCGCTTAATTCAGCTGCCAAATGTTGTGAATCTGCAGCAGATCCGCCATTACCTGCCCAAAGAACTTTACCGTCTTGTTTATAACAAGTTACTATGTCTTTTACAATTGATTGTACATTATTTAAAAGAACATCATTACTTAACAAAGACGTTTTTAAATCGATGGATGCCTGGATGCGAGATTTTAAGAGTTGTATCATGGTTTAAAAAACTAAAATTAGTAAATTGTAATATCAAAATCGTCATAAAAAACTGTATTTTTTCCTCTATTCCAAATAAAGATACCTATTTCATATTCTTTTTCCTCAATTTGAGGCAGAGAAAAGATAAACTCCTGTTTGCTCCAAGAGGTATCATGAATTAGTTTGCTTAGATCTGATGTCGAAAATAAAAGATCTTTATCCTTTGCTTTGACGCTTACCGATAATAATAATTCATTCAGAGGTATGCTTTCAGTAGCAAACATTGCTTTAATTACTAATGCACCACTAGTAGTATTTAAGTGTTTTAGATTATAGATGCGATGTGTGAAACCATATTCATTCCTGTAATCGACAAAGCCCGACTTTTTTCCTGCATAAGCAAATGTACTTAAGCTATCTACACCAGAACAATTTTCAGGAATTGAATCAAAAGAAATATGTTGATGGTATTTTATTTCTTTTGAGTTTAAGTCAAAAAATGAATCCAAATTTCCTTTTGTGTTTTTTTCGCTGCCGGTATAAATCGTAATCCTTCCATTTGTAGCTAATTTAGTCAAGCGATCAATAATTTGAGGATATTGATTATAAATTCCATTCAGCATTTCAGAGTTTTCTAAAACCACATAATCATACGGCCAATCCAAAGCCATTTCTATTCGCTCTGGGCTCGCAGTATTAACGGCATACCCTTTTCTGTTCATTAATACAAAAGCATTGTTTGGACCATCTCCACCAAGTACTAATATTTTAGCGTCGCGGGAAACATGATTAGCATTTAAAAACTCTTCAGCGCCTTCAAAATTTTGAGCAGTAGTTTTTTTGCCTACACTAAACAATTTTTCTCTACGATCTATTTGCTTAGAGCTGGCTAAGTATAAAGCAGGTATAAACAATAAAACGGACACTAACCCAAGCGTCTTTTGAATAGTTCGATTGTTTAGCTCAGGCCTTGTAACAATCAAGTACATGAACAATAAGACAAAAGGAATATAAAATGTATCCAGAAAATAATAGTCATGATTTAAAAACTGAAATTGCATTAAGAAAAAATAAAGGATACATCCGAAAAATAAAATGGCCGTTAACAACACAAGTTGATTACCCATAACCAAAGCCTTTATCTTCTTACTAATACTATTATATATAAAAAACAAAAGAAGAACCAGCATAAATAAATAATGTATAACGGTAAAATAATGTGTAAACCATCTGTCATAAACAGCCTGAATAAACTCTAAAGCCTCACTAAAACTTGAAGCTGGCAGTATAAAATTTAAAAACATGGATCCGTAATGATTCCTTAAATAATTGTTATATAGAAAATAAGAAAAAATAAAACCTATTGGGATCAAAAAGTAAAGCCATTTAAACAATTCCATTTTTTTGTTTTTAATTACGCTTAAAAACTCAAAACACATCATGGCCACCAGTACAATAGCAAAAGGCAATCTTGCCATAGCTGCAAGCGTAATGAAAATAATAGAAAACATGAAATCTTTACGTTGATTAAATTTCAAATACCTGAAAAAGAAAAACAAACTAATGATACAATTGGCAAGTGATGGTATAGTTGGCAAAAAGCCAGCCTGATAATATAAATACACCGGAGAACTGACAGCAAATAAAACCACACATAGTGATCTAATAAATGAATCGGTAAACAGCGTGGTTAAACGATATAAAAAAAACAGACCTACAATGCTGTATAAAAGTATATACAATCTAAAACACCAAGGCTCATTAGATTGGAATATCCTCATCACACATGAAGCCAGAAAATCATGAATAGGAAAATCTACGGAAGTAATTGTACTGGAGTGTGGTATTTTAAAATCGCCCGGGTACTGATGATTGAATACAAATGTTTCGGGGTGAAAAAAATCACCACCATTATTGATAAACCCCAGAGCCAAAGCATAACGATCGCTCTGAGCCCAACAATGAACATACTGAGGGAATTCGTTGATCAATTTATATTGAAAGACCACTGCTATTAAACAAATAACAAACAGTATAATATATTTATGATTACTGGCTTTCAAACTATTTAAAACTGATTTTTATTAACGCGACAACTAAATACTTGAATATACGATTTCACTTCCTGAAGCAATCTTTTAACAATCAAGTCGTTTTCTTTATCAATTGGCAATTGTGTCATTGTTCTATTTTCATTGTATCTGCAAAGCTTAGTAATTATTTGGTGGTTATTATCAAACTCTAACATATAAGGAAAGTCAAAAATGATAAACATGCCATTTCCTCCGTATTGAATAGTAGAATGTTGAGATGACAGTGCAGATTTACCCAGACTAACAAATGGCTTGCTATAACCTAAATAATCCAATACCGTAGGATACATGTCTATTTGAGAAACGGATAGATCTTGCGGTTTATTAAAAGCAGTATCTCCAACTGCTAAAAACGAAACGGGTATTGCAAACTCATTCACGGCATTTGCTTCAAAATTTCCAAAACCTCCCGAAGTATGATCGGCACAAATGGCAATGATCGAATTTTTAAACCAGGCTTCTTCTTTCACCTGATTAAAAAATTGTTGTAAAGCAATGTCGGTATACTTCATGCTTTTTTTAGCCGGATCTTTAATTGTATCTAATAAAGACTTATAAGGTTCCGGAACCGGAAAGGGATGATGTAAGGAAAGCGTTAAAAAGGAAGCGCAAAATGGTTGCGGCAAAGCTTTTAGTTTATTAGCAACAAAAGGTAAATACAAATGATCATCAACACCCCATCCACTGTTTTCATAAGGCTGGTCAAAATCTTCCTGAGCGATGTAGTTTTTAGAAAAATTCAAATTAATGTAATTCTCAAATCCAAACGTCGATTTTAAACCACCATAATAAAAAACAGTGTGATAGCCTTCCGCTTCTAACAAAGGGCCAATGCCATGAACGGTGTTGTTATTGTAATTAGAATAACAATAATTTTTCTCCATAAAGGAAGGTATGCCCGATAATACAGAAGGTAAAGCGTCAATTGTCATACGACCATTGGCCATACCATATTTATAGGTTCTTGATCGAGTTAATAAAGAATCTAAAAACGGCGTATATGATTTAACAGCCGGATTAAATAAACCAATCCGTTCCGAACAAAAACTTTCTAAAATAATAAACAGTACATTTTTTTTAGTAAATGATTTAGAAACAAATTGTTTTTTTAATCCGATCATTTTCTCAGCTTCATCTTCCTGCAAATATTCCTCTATTTTAATGTTCTGATTTTCTAAGGTATGCAGAAACTGAAAAGGAGTGTTGCTTGCCAACCATTGTAAACGAGGATCAACATACGATGGAATATCAAAAGGCATAAATGGGCGCACACCATAACCACCACGCATGGTTGTAAAAAAAACAAAGATCACCAACACATAATTGATCAGTTTAAAATTAAAATTCAGTTCAGCATTTTTGTAATTCTGAATTCTCTTTTTAAATAACCAAAAGGCAAAAGCAAAAAAGCCGATCAATAACAATAGCAAATACCAATAGTCTTTTAAATACGCTCCCATTAAAGCCGGTACTTCCGGTAATATATCGAGCAACTCAGCTCCCATTCTCTTTTTAGTAATGGGATAATACCCCAGATCAGAAAGATTTAAAATACACGCCAATAAAAATCCTATTACAAACCAACCTAAAGCAATGCGTTGTGTGAGCTTATGTTCTATATTAAAAAAAAGTAGCGTTAACCACATTGGCAATAAAAAGTAAATACTGGCAATGGCGTCCGTTAAAGAACCTATTAAAAATGCTTTTACAAATTCAATAGTAGGCACATCATTAAACTGTGCATGAAACATGAGTAAAAATAAGATACGGTGCGTTAGTAATAACAGCAAACAAATACCCAAAAGCTTGAAAATAAAAAAAGACTTATGTAGTTTTTGTAACATCGTTTAAAAAAATTTAATTGAAAATGAACAATCAAATTGTTCTGAGCCATTCAATTTAATAATTCCCATTTTTTCTATAAGATTCTCTGAAGCAGTATCGGTATCGGCAATGCCATACCATGGCTCTAAACATACAAACTGTTCTGTTTGTGGTTTTGACCAGATCCCAAAATAAGGCCAGTTCACCGATCTTAACGTAACACCGTGTTGCGTTTTTTTAGAAACCAAACTCACTTCATCAATTTGATTATCTAAAAACACTAAAGCATCCTTTGCAAACAATGTTTTATTTATAGGCAAACGTTCATTATCTAATTTAATCTCTTTCGTATCTTCAGTAACTAAACCATCATTTAACGCATTAATGGTCAATGTATTTTTATCAGAAAATATCAATTCATAATCTTCAAATCTGTCAGTTGTCTGCAACGGACAATTAAACGCTGGATGAGCTCCTACCGAAAAATATAATTCTTTTGTTGCAGGATTAAATACGGAATACTGAACCGTCAACCCATTTTCCACTAAAGTATAAATGACTTTAAATTTAAATTGAAAAGGATAATTCTTTAATGTGACTTCGTTATCACGCAACTCAAACACAAATTTATTTTCAGTTTGTTCAATACAATCAAACTCCTGGTCGCGAGCAAAACCATGTTGCGGTAAATGATAGGTGTTAGATTGATAAGAATACTGTTCGTTTTTTAATTTACCTACTATTGGAAACAAATTAGGCGCATACCTTGCCCAAACAGTTTTATCCGCTTGCCAGATGTATTCAATGTGAGTTTCTTTTAAAATAACAGAAGATAATTCTGCGCCAAAGGAATTTACTTTAACCGACAATTTATTATTTTCAATAATAAAGCTCGTCATTATTATAGGGTCATCACTCCCTTGATAGCGGAGGCTTTTTCGTATATAGCAATAATTTCATCTACACTCATTACCACTTGTTTAACGGTAAGGCTCATATAGTTTCCTTTTTCTGATTGCTTTTGTGTGATCTCTGCATCATTATCAAAGATCACTTCGACCTTAGCCATGGTTTGATTATCAGCTTTGATGATAAATTTAAACATGTAGACGTAAGGAAAAAACTCTATGCTTTCCTTTAATTTTTGTCTAAGGTTATCGTATATATTCGAATCCATTATTTAGGTGTAGAAGAAAAGTAATGATTGTAAATAAGTATAATACCAAAAATGATCAAAGCCGAACCGGTGATGTAATTCACGATCGTCATAATCTTATCGGTTAAATAGTTTTTTATTTTACCGGCCAATTTTACTTTAAATAATTCTACAAATAAAACAGCGGTTAATATTAAACTAAAAAATATCAACATCTTGATCACAGAATAATCAAATGATTTACTAATGGCGGTTACATTGGCTAACCAAAGCAACCATACCGTTGGATTAAATAAATTTAAAAAAAATCCTTTTAACAACATCAATTTAGGGCTCGGTAATTGATTCTTTTCGATATCAATTGTTTCATCTGTTTTAACTGAATGTTTTTTAAAAAAGAACGCGCCAAACACAATTAAAATAATACCACCTATAATTGCAAAGAACGTTTGAGTTTCGGCAGAATGCAATAAGTTAGACATTCCAAAATGAACCAATAAGCAAACTAACACACATAAAAACAGATCACTTATAACAACACCGGCTGCTAAAAACGACCCCGTTCTATAACCAAATTTAATACCGGTATTGATCAGTGCAAAGAATGCTGGTCCAAACGAAAACGTAAGAAGCAGAATAATGACTATGGCTTGATATATTAAACTTAAAATCAAAATGTATGTTTATAATTAGAAATGAAGTTTTGCCATTCTTCTAGTAATGCTCCTTTTAATACTCTGGGAAATTTATGTGCGGATCCTAATTTCCCTTTTGATGCCATAAAATCTATAAAGGCGCTATCAGGCAACACTTTTACATACACATCTTTTAAAGCGGCTATTCTTTCTGTTCTGTAATCATCATTTATTTCGCACAAATGAAAATCCAAACGTTTTTTTATCTCTTCTTCAGGCACTAATTTATTTGATCCTACATACCATTGATGTGCAAACAACGTGCCGTGAGGTACACCTGCTACTGCAAATTCATTCAATTCAATTTTAAGATCGTCGGCTGTTAGTTTAATAGCGCGGCTCATATTCTCAACAGATAAATGCTCCCCACATAAACTTAAATAATGTTTAGTACGTCCGGTAATCACAATTTCTGCGCGCTCTAAATTCACAAAACGAATAGTATCGCCGATTAAATAACGCCAAGCTCCTGAACAGGTGGACATCAACAAAGCATAATCCTTTCCATGTTCAACATCCTTAATGGTTAAGGCTTCTGCATTAGGTTTCATATTACCGTCCGAATCAAAATTTTGTTCGTTGAATGGAACGAACTCAAAAAAGATCCCATTATCTAATAACATACGCATGCCTTGCTCTGCATTAGGACGTTCCTGATAAGCGATCAATCCTTCAGAAGCTAAGTAGGTATCAGAATAAATTAATGGAAAGGCGGTTAATTTTGCAATGCTTTTTCTATAAGGCTCAATCGAAACACCTGCATGAACATAAATACGAAGGTTAGGCCAAATTTCGTGAATGGTTTTTACCTGATAATGTTCGATGACGCGTTCCATCAAAATTTGCACCCAGGCTGGTACACCAACGATAACACCAATATCCCAATCTTTAGCACTCTTTACGATCTCTGCTAATTTTGTTTCCCAATCTTTGTATTTAGAAATTTGTTTTCCCGGTTTATAAAAATGTTGAAACCACATAGGAATATTTGCAGCGGTAATACCGCTTAGATCTCCGGCAAAGTGCGTTCCATTAAAATCAAGCATTGTACTTCCACCCAACATCAACATTCCTTTTTGAAAATGTTCTTTTGGAAGATCGTAATGTGCCTGCGCTACAATTTGTCTCACACTTCCTCTCTTGAAAGCCTTCAACATATCTTTTGTAACAGGAATATATTTACTGGCAGCTTCTGAAGTACCCGAACTTAAGGCGAAATATTTAATATGATTTGGCCAGCACACAAAAGGCTCTCCTTTAATTGCTCTGTACCACCACTCTTTATAAATACTACTGTAGTCATACATCTTAACAGTAGACTGAAATTCATTGATAGGATCTTTTTGCTGGAGTAATTTAGTAAAATGAAAATGTTCGCCAAAAGCGGTGTGCTCTGCTTTGGTTAACAGTTTTTTTAAAACCTTAGTTTGCTGAGCATAAAAATTAGTACGCTTAGGGATTTTACCTCTCGTATCAACTACTGTTTTTAATATAGACCCAAGTATTGCCATTTATTTTAAGTATCTGAAATCGTGATTATTCTTAATGTTTTTTAATGAAGCCACGATTAGTTTAATTACATTTTCCACATCTTCTTTATGAACGCTTTCAACCGTTGTGTGCATATAACGTAAAGGTAAAGAAATCAATGCTGATGCAACCCCATCATTACTATAAGCAAACGCATCCGTATCTGTTCCTGTACTACGGCTTGCTGCCTGACGTTGGAAAGTTATTTTTTCTTTTTTAGCCGCTTCAATAATTAATTTCAATAAATTATTTTGTACAGCCGGCCCGTAAGACACAACCGGTCCGCCACCGCAAGACAAATCGCCACTCACAATTTTATTCATCATTGGTGTTTGCGTATCATGACAAACATCTGTGATAATAGCAGCGTTCGGCTTTATTTTATGGGCGATCATGGTTGCGCCATTCAATCCTACTTCTTCTTGCACAGCATTTACAATGTATAACCCAAAAGGTAGTTTTGTTTTTTGTTCTTTTAATAAACGAGCAACCTCAGCTATCATAAAACCACCTACTCTATTATCCAAAGCACGACCTACAAAATAACGATTGTTCAATTCTATAAATTCATCTTCGTATGTTACTACGCAGCCCACATGTACTCCCAACTCAGCCACTTCTTTATCCGATTTACAACCTAAGTCTAAAAATATATTTTTTAAAGTAGGTGTTTCTTCACGGGCTGCATCGCGCACATGAATAGCCGGCCAGCCAAATACGGCTTTTACAATACCTTTATCTGTGTGAATATTGACACGTTTAGAGGGCGCAATCTGATGGTCGCTTCCGCCATTTTTACGTAAGTAAATAAACCCATCTTTAGTAATATAGTGTACAAAATAAGAGATCTCATCAGCATGCGCTTCAATTACTACTTTGTATTCCGCTTTAGGATTGATGACTCCAACTACGGTACCGTAAGTATCTACATAATGTTCGTCAATATATGGCTTTATGTAATTTAACCACATTTTTTGTCCTTCACTTTCAAAACCTGTTGGTGATGGATTATTAATATAGTCTTTAAGAAAAGTTAAAGATTTTTCGGTGAAAATACTTTTCTCTTTTTTAGTCGTTTTCTTTGCCATATGCCGATTTGATATAGGTTTTAAATATATAAAAAAAGTAGGAAATTAAACACTAAAAAATACTAAAATCAAGAACTATATTTGCCACTTTGATGACCAGTTCTGTAATTGAAATATATACCGATGGCGCTTGTAGCGGAAACCCTGGTCCCGGAGGCCTAGGCATTGTAATGAAATACAAAGATCAGCGAAAAGAATTAGCGTATGGCTTCAAACTTACCACAAATAATCGCATGGAATTGATTGCTATTATTGTGGCTTTGGAATCTTTAAAAAAAGAAGGTTCTCATGTTGTTGTTTATTCTGATTCTAAATACGTGGTAGATTCCATTAATCTTGGCTGGGTGTATGGCTGGGCAAAAAAAGGATTTAAAGACAAAGCCAATCCCGATCTTTGGAAACGTTTTTTAGAAATTCAGAAAAAACACCACATCAAATTTGTTTGGGTAAAAGGTCACGCTTCTAATGCGGAAAATAACCGTTGCGACGAATTAGCTGTAGCAGCAAGCAAAAGCAAACATTTGTTGATTGATGAAGGCTATGAACTTTCTAAAAAAGCAGCTAATTAAAACTTCAAAAAGCCTTCTAGTTGTGTATCAATTACTTTTCGAGTCTCATCATCAATTAATTTCCCCTGATTATCCATTAGGGTATCTACTCTGCTAATAGGTAATTTATTATGATACACATTTACCTTTAAATAATTCAAAATGTTGGTCAAATGTTCCATTCCACGCAAGTTTCCGGCTCTTCCGGTAGACACGCCTGTTAAACATGCCTTATTATCTGCCCAATATCTTGGAGGAATAGAATCTATAAATACCTTTAAAATTCCGGCAAAACTGCCATTGTACTCAGGTGTGATGAATATGAATTTTGTTTGATGTTCAACGTATTTTTCAATGATTTGCTGAAATTCGTGCGAACGTTGTCCGAAAAAATCAGAATGAAGAAAGGATTCCGGCAGATTTTTCAAACTAAGTAATTCAGCATCAATATTTTTGTTTTTTAACTCAGATAAATAGTAATTAGCCATTTTTTCAGTATTACTATCTGGCCTGTTTGTAGCGGATATTATTGTAATTGAGCGCATTATATTATTAACATTTTGGCGAAGTTATGAATTTTACTGTTAAAAACTAAAAACTGAGAACCCCCCGAAATAGTTTATTTTTACGTGATACAATACGTACTTTTTTGAATTTTTAAAATGAACATTACCTATTACGGCCACTCGTGTTTTGGAATAGAAATAAATGGCAAAAACTTGCTTTTTGATCCTTTTATTACACCCAACGATTTGGCAAAAAATATTAATGCCGATACTGTAAAAGCAGATTATATTTTAATTTCGCACGGACACGACGACCATATTGCAGATGCTGTATCTATTGCTAAACGCACAGGAGCAACCGTAATTTGCAATTGGGAAATAAATGTATGGTTACAAAAACAAGGGCTCACAAACATTCACCCGATGAACACGGGCGGAAAGAAAGCGTTTGAATTTGGCTCCGTAAAATGCGTAAAAGCCGAGCACAGTAGCAGTATGCCTGACGGCAGTTATGGCGGAAATCCAATGGGATTTGTAATTGAAAGCTCGGACAAAAACTTTTACTATGCCGGCGATACATCATTGACTTACGATATGAAATTAATTGGCCAATACAGACACATTGACTTTGCTTTTTTACCTATTGGGGATAATTTTACGATGGGACCTGAAAATGCGATGATCGCTAGTGATTTTATCAATTGTACAGATATTATTGGTATGCATTTTAATACTTTTCCATACATCATTATTGATGTCGTGGAGGCACAACGAAAATTTGACAGAGTGGGAAAAAGCTTAACCATTTTGGGAATTGGTGAAACAATAACAAAATAACTCTTTGAACTATAAACTTTGAATTAAACAGACATGGGAAAAACAATAGCAATAGCAAATCAAAAAGGTGGAGTTGGAAAAACCACGTCAGCTATCAATTTAGCGGCTTCTTTAGCAGTATTAGAATACAAAACATTATTAGTAGATGCTGATCCTCAGGCAAACGCTACATCTGGCGTGGGCATTGAACCTAAAAATGTAAAAGCCGGATTATACGAATGCATCATTGATAGCAAGCACCCAAAAGAAGTGATCCTTGAAACGGAAACACCTAATTTGTATTTGTTACCAACCAATACAGATCTGGTAGCTATAGAATTAGAAATCGTAAATCTCCCAAACAGAGATTACATGATGAAAGCTGCTTTAAATAAAATTAAAGACGATTACGATTTCATCATCATCGATTGTTGTCCCTCTCTTGGCTTAACGGTTATCAATTCATTGGCAGCAGCTGATAGCGTAATTATTCCAGTACAATGCGAATATTTTGCCTTAGAAGGAATGGGGAAATTATTGCAAACTATTAAATTAGTTCAGGCACACATCAATACCGAATTAGACATTGAAGGTGTATTGTTAACCATGTACGATCCTCGTTTGAAATTAGCGAATCAGGTAGTGGAAGAAGTGAAAATGCATTTCCAAAACATGGTATTCAACACCATTGTACAGCGTAATACTAAATTAGCAGAAGCACCTAGCCATGGCAAAACTATTATCATGCATGATGCCATTGGAAAAGGGTCATTAAACTATTTGAACTTAGCGCGTGAAATTTTACAACGTAACGGACTAACTAAAATCAGTGAAGAAGACCGTACAATGACATTTACGGAAGAAGAATCAGAATTTAACGAAGGATAACAACACAGTGTTGAGTTATCAGTTTTTAGTGTTTAATAAAACAGAAACATACTAAAAACCAAGAACTAAGAACTAAAAACTATACGAAATGAGTACCAACAAAAAACCGGCATTAGGAAGAGGATTAAGTGCATTGTTAGAAAATGCTAAGACCGATATCACAACTAAACAATCAGGTGACGCATCACCGGTTGTAGGCTCTATTGCTATCATTAAACTAAAAGATATTGAAACCAATCCGTTTCAGCCACGTACCAACTTTGAAGAAATTGCGTTAAAAGAATTATCTGATTCTATTAAACAACATGGCATCATTCAGCCTATCACGGTTCGTAAATTGGGTTATGATAAATACCAATTGATCTCAGGTGAGCGTCGTTTTAAAGCAACACAACTTGCAGGTTTAACAGAGATCCCAGCTTATATCCGTGTAGCTAATGATCAAGCTATGTTAGAGATGGGCTTGATAGAAAATATTCAACGTGAAGACCTGGATCCAATTGAAATTTCATTAAGCTACAAACGTTTAATAGAAGAATGTAGTTTAACTCAAGAGCAATTAAGTGATAAAGTAAACAAACAACGTAGTACAGTCACTAATTTTTTACGTTTACTAAAATTACCGGCTGTTATTCAAAAAGCGGTTCGCGATAAAGATATTTCGATGGGCCATGCCCGTGCTTTATTAAGCATCGAAAATGAAGATAAGCAATTAGCTATTTATGCAATGGCTGTTGAAAATGAATTATCGGTTCGTCAGGTAGAAGAGTTGGCACGTGGTGAGAAATTACAATTTACTCCTAAAACCACTCGTGTAGAAAAACCTTTAACTATAGAGGATAAACAAATTGCAAAAAAATTAGAGAAAATTTTCAGTAAATCATACAACTTCAAACGCAATGCAAAGGGCGCCGGTGCTATCACTTTAAGCTTTAGCAACGATACTGAACTGGAACACATTTTATCTTTTTTTGACATAAATTAACTAACCACTAATCACAGGAAACCTAACAACTAGCTTCCTGTGATTATTTTTGCCTTAGTGAGATTTTCAACCATACATATCTTTTTTGTTTTTTTATTCGCTTTTAGTTTTACTAAAGCTCAACAAAGCGACTCTTTAAAAATCGAAAAAACAGATTCTTTGAAAAATAAAAAAGCTGTAACAAAAGCTATTTATTCTTCTGCCCGTAAAGCAAGTATTATGAGTGCCATTTTACCGGGACTGGGACAAGCCTACAATAAAAAATACTGGAAAATGCCCATTATTTACGCTGCATTAGGCGGCTTAGGATATTGGGGCGTTACCAATCATACCAAATACAAATATTACAGTAATAATTTGAAAGCAGAATATGACAGTGATCCAAATACTGTTAACACCACATTATACAGTAACAGTCAACTCATCGTTCTTAAAAATGATTATAAAAAATACCGTGATGTGGCTATCATCGCCGGCACAGTTGTATATCTGATCAACATCATAGATGCCAATGTGGATGCCCATTTAAAAACATTTGATGTGAGTGATGATTTGAGTTTGCAAGTGAAACCTTATTCGAATATAGATTACAATAACAGATTATATACAGGACTAACTTTAAAATTAAACTTTAAATAAAGACTTAACCGCAAAGTCCCGATAGCTATCGGGAGCAAAGTAAATCTGTGGTTAAACCAAAAAAACTATGAATATTGCATTATTAGGATACGGCAAAATGGGTAAAGAGATCGAGGCTATCGCTTTACAAAGAGGTCATACCATTGTGCTTAAAGTGGCTGAAACGAACGCTAATACATTCACAAATGATGACCTGAAAAAAGCTGATGTTGCTATTGAATTTAGCACGCCACATAGTGTGATCAGTAATATAAAAAAATGTTTTAATACTCAGGTGCCTGTAGTAGTTGGCACTACCGGCTGGTACGATTCTTTTACTGAAATTGAAAAAGAATACAGCCAAACAAACGGAACCTTATTTCACTCAACTAATTTTAGTTTAGGCGTTAATTTATTTTTTAAATTAAATTCTTACCTGGCTGATCTGATGCATAAATACAGTGCATACGATGTTGAAATGGAAGAGATCCATCACATTCATAAATTAGATAAGCCTAGTGGAACTGCCATCACTTTAGCTCAGCAAATTCTGGAAAAGATCCACACAAAAAAACAATGGAGCATTACCGAACAAAATAAAGAAACCTTATTTATAAAAGATGTTCGCGAAGGAGAAGTTCCTGGAACTCATATCATCAAATATAAATCAGAAGTGGATGATATTGAAATTATGCACAAGGCACATAACCGTAAGGGCTTTGCTTTAGGTGCTGTTATTGCTGCTGAATATATTAAAGACAAAAAAGGTATATTTACCATGAAAGACTTGATATAACACTTCGACTACGCTCAGTGTGACAAAAACAAAAAAACATAAAACAACAATACATTAAACAATACATATGGGAAACATCATTTTTCTAATACTCGTTTTAATTTCATTTGCCGGGCTTTACAAAATTTTTGAAAAAGCAGGATTACCGGCATGGAAAGCCTTAATTCCGGTGTATAATTTCTGGTTAGTTGGCGGCATCATTAACCGACCAAAATGGTGGGGTTTAATTATGATCGTACCGGGCGTGAATTTGATCATGTATGGCGTTTATGGTTTTCATTTGGCTCGTGCATTTAAAAAACGTATGACCAATGATCTATTGTATGCATCCTTAATGCCGTATTTATATTTTGCGTATTTAGGTTTTAATAAAGACATTAAATATTTTGGGGTTACCGATATTAAATCAGAATCTTCTTTTATTAAAAACTGGGCCGATCCAATTATTTTTGCCGTAGTTGCAGCTTCCATCATCCGTGGATTTTTCTTCGAGGCTTTTACTATTCCAACTTCTTCATTAGAAAAATCATTAATGGTTGGTGATTTCTTATTTGTAAACAAAGTATGTTATGGTGCTAAAGTACCGCAAACACCCATTGCATTTCCGTTTGCGCATCACACCTTACCATTTACAGAAAGCACCAAATCCTATTTAGAGTGGATCAAGATTCCTTATATGCGTTTACCGGGTTATTCAAACCCTAAAAACGGAGAGATCATTGTTTTCAATTATCCTGATGGTGATACAGTAGCACTTGGTATGCAGAATATGAGTTACTATCAATTAGTAAGAGAAATTGCTTCAAGCATTAAACAAGAAGATGGTGGAAGAAAATCTGACGAAGCTTACCAATCTCAAGCATGGCATTATGTAAATGGACCGGATAAACGTTTTGGAGCTATCACTGCTCGGCCGGCCGACAAACGTGAACACTATGTAAAACGTTGTGTAGCAATTGCCGGTGACAAATTGGAAATTAAAGATGGTGACGTTTATATCAATGATAAGAAACAGGCAATGCCTGAGCATGCACAACATCGTTATATTGTAACAACTAAAACACCGATCTTTGGTGAGAACAGCCAGAATAAATTAGGCGAAGGTCAATTAAGTAATTTTCAATTGCTGGAACAATATGATATTTATGTAACAGAAGCATCTAAAATTGAAAGTCCCAATGACACTAATTATTACGACTTAAATATGCCTGTGGATGTTGTAGAGAAAATAAAACAACTTCCTGATGTATATTATGTTCGCGAAAAAATAGAACCTAAAGGGTACCGCGATCCACGCATCTTCCCACATAACAAAAGCTATGCATGGAACAATGATAACTTTGGACCATTCACTCTTCCATCAGAAGGTATGACTGTTAAAATTGATACGGGTAATATTTGCTTGTATGAAAAAATGCTAAGCACTTATGATGATGGCATCCACAGTATTACCAAATCTGGTGGACAAGTTTTTTATGATGGCAAACCAATCACCTCTTACACCTTTAAACAAGGTTATTACTGGATGATGGGAGATAACCGTCATAACTCGGCAGATAGTCGCAGTTGGGGCGTGGTGCCATTTGATCATATTGTTGGTCGCCCGGTATTTGTGTGGTTTAGTATGAAAGACCCTACCAAAAATCCTATCAGTGGAAAATCAGTATTAGGTTCATTAACCAAAAACTCACATGATGGGAAATTCCGTTGGGATCGTTTTATGTGTTATGTTGGAGAAAATGGTTTAGTATCCTGGAAAATTCCTGTATTCATTATCATTGCTTTTTCTATTGCTTATCCTTATTGGAACAGAAGACGTAAAGCTAAAAAAGGGAAATAATGCAAAACCCTGAATTACTTTTAGAACTTGTGAAAATGCAAATGCCTTATGGCAGATACAAAGGCATGATACTGGCTAATTTACCGGTTTCTTATCTGGAGTGGTTTCAGCGCAAAGGTTTTCCGGCAGGAAAATTAGGCGTATTACTTGCAACGATCTATGAAATTAAATTGAATGGTTTGGAAGATCTATTGGAGCCCTTAAGGAGGATGAAATAGGAGCATTTTTCTCGCAGATTGCGCGGAGTTTCGCAGATCTCATAATTAATATTCTTTGTGGAAATTCCCCCTTACACTTGCGCTGAACCTTCTGCGCAGGAGCATGGAGGTGCCAGGGGGAGGAAATTGAAACGAGAAGCTACCTTATCCCCTTCGACTCCGCTCAGGGTGACAAGGCTTGCGTTTCTTTCGAATTAATAATACTGATACAACAGCTTTACAATACGAATGTTCTTTTGTGCCGGATCGCGAATTAAATAAGAGTTTACTTTTTTATTAGCATCAGTTATATAACTGATCTCTTTTTGCAAAACACCATTTTTAAATTGCTTCTCAGTTAATAAACAATCATTGGCATCGTATTCATAAGTTCTCTTTTCCTCCACATCACCATTGCTATTGCCTTTATAAGTAGCGCTTGTCATTTGTCCTTTATCATTATAAGTAAAACTACTTTGCTGAATGATCCAGGTAACAATGTATTGTTCATTGATACCTATGATCTTCCCTTTATCATTTAAATTAAAAATAATTTCTTTATAAGGTCTGTCTTCGTCATTCTTGCAAATTTTCTTATACTGATTTTTGCCCGTAGGTTGATACACAAAACTCTCTTCGCTGATCACCATCTGGCTTCCTAATTTGAATTCGTGTTTGTTAGCTGATACATTTGTTTCGCGGCAACGCATTTCTATTTCTACTCTACCATCTGAAGAATAATCGTAATAATAACTCTCATAATAATTGCCATCGTTATAACGTTTCAATTTGAGGTTTTGATTCTCATTATAAAGGTATACGGTAGAAACTGTATCGTAGATGTATTCATTTCTGGTATAAGAGCTGCCATTACTCACTTTGCGTTTTTTATGGTATATAGGGCCTGAATGGTATTCTTTCTGAATAACCTTTGCAATGGACGTGTAATAAAAACGTGTTAATTTTCCTAAGGGACTAAATTCATAATAATTCAGCAAGCCTTTGTCTTCTGCTACTTGCATATCTTTTTTATCCAAAATATCAAAGGTGATGGATTTGATCTTTTGACTTTTAATATATTCTGTATTGAATGGCAATTGCATTTCAAACGCAGATTCCGGTAAAGGAATTAAAGTTTGAGAAAAAAGAAGTGAGAAATGAGAAGTGAGAAATGAGAAAAAAATCAGAAAATAAAACCTTACATTTTTATGTTTAAAATATTGTTTGTCAGGCTGAGCTGAGTCAAAGCCTTGTAAAATATTATTATCTAGTTCCTTTTTCAATTTGCGTTAATGCTTCTTTTACAGATTCGGTTGGTAACTGGCAACTGTTGTTTTTACAAACATAAATGTTTGTTTTTCCTTCAACATACCTGTTTTTTACCAAGGGTAAATCTGATGATTGTTCACTTACGGCAAATATCACGTTTGGCGGGCTTTGTTTATAGAGCTCCGATAATTTTTCATTAACACTTTTACCAACAATTACCACCTCTGTTTGAGGTTTCAAAAATTGCAATAACAGCATCGCCCAGTTACTGTAACCCGGTCCATAGCTTTCTATTTCGGCGATCACTGATTTTAACAAATTTTCAGAGATATGAGCATACTGTTTCTCTTCAAAATAAACCGCTAACTGTTTTAAATTAATAGCCATTTGTGAACCCGAAGCAGGGATCACATTATCACTCCACTCTGCTTTTCGTACAATTAATTTTTCCTGAGACGCGTCAGTGTAAAAGAAAGTGTTATTTTTTTCTGAATAAAAATTGATCAACGTATAATCCGTTAATTCTTTTGCCTTTAACAACCATTGTTCATCTCCACTGATTAAATACACGGCCATAAAGGCATCGATCACAAAAGCGTAATCATCTAAAAATCCAAAAATGGTCGTGTTATCATTTATTACGCGCAGTAATTGTCCATTTTTACGACAATAGTTTTTCAGCAAATAATTAGCGTTAGCAACCGCCAGATATTTAAACCGTTTCTCTTCAAACACCAAATACGCTTCAGCCAAAGCCTTGCACTGTAAACCATTCCACGATGCCAACACCTTATGATCCAACCCCGGTGCAATTCTTTTCTTACGTTCGGCAAATAAAATTTCCTTACAACTGTTGATTTTTTGATTTAATTCCTGAGTATCCAAACCATGCTTTAAAGCAATGGCCGAATCATCCGCGTCCCGCATCAATACATAATTATCATGTTCCCAATAACCGGTTTCATTCACACAATAATAATCAGCAAATACTTTATAGTTATCTGCTAATAAATTTTCTAATTCCTCTTTTTGCCACACATAAAACTTTCCTTCTACTCCCTCACTATCCGCATCCAGTGCTGAATAAAAACCATGATCTGAATTCATCAGATCACGTTCAATGCAGTCAATAGTTTCATACACGACTTTTTTATACAAGTCGTTTTCTTGTTGTTTATATGCTTGAGTATATAAACTAATGAGTTGTGCGTTATCGTACAACATCTTTTCAAAATGAGGTACTTTCCAAAACACATCCGTACTATATCTCGCAAAGCCTCCGCCCAGGTGATCGTAAATACCACCCCAGGCCATTTTAGTTAAGGTTAGATCAATATGTTTTTTAACCGTAAAATCATTTTCATAAAAATTATACTGCAATAAAAACAAATAATTATTTGGCAAAGGAAATTTAGGTGCTCGGTTTGGTCCGCCAAACTCTGTATCAAATCCTTGCTTCCATTTATTCACTGATTTCCTTAAACTATCCATTGAAAACGGAAATGTTTCAATAGATTTAGGCATTTCCAAATGTTCTAATCCATCTGTTAAATTAGCGGCATACTCATACGCCTTATTGGGATTGGTTTTGAACAGATCAGCTAAATTCATCAACACATTTACCCATTGTTGTTTAGGAAAATAAGTGCCTCCGTAAATCGGTCGTCCATCGGGCAATGCAAAACAATTCAACGGCCAGCCTCCTTGCCCTGTCATCAACTGCACCGCTCCCATATACACCATATCTACATCAGGACGTTCTTCTCTATCAACTTTAATATTGATGAAATGTTCATTCATCACTTTAGCAACTTCCTCATTTTCAAAACTCTCATGCTCCATGACATGACACCAATGACAAGCACTGTAGCCAATACTTACTAAAATTAATTTGTTTTCTTTTTTAGCAAGTTCTAAAGTTGCTTCGTTCCAGGCATACCAGTTTACCGGGTTGTGCGCATGTTGTAATAAATACGGACTGCTTTCTTTTATGAGGTTATTAGGCATTTAGTATGGATTAAAGATATATGATGAATGATTAAAAATTGTTTGAACAAATAGTTTATTGTCTTACCATCCTTTATCATTTGTCCTAAATCTGTTCTACGTTAAAAAAGGATTATTCATTTTTTCAAAACCAATATTTGTTGGTTGGCCATGGCCACTGTATACTTTCATCGTATCTCCCAATGGAATTAATTTAGTTTTAATAGATGAGATCAACGCATCATAATTACCTAAAGGCAGATCTGTTCGGCCAATACTGCCATAAAATAACACATCGCCACTGATCATAAATCCTTCAGCTTGGTTATAAAATGTGATGCTTCCCGGTGAATGACCAGGAGTATGAACCGTGTTTAAACTAGATTTTCCAAATTGAATAATATCGCCTTCTTTTATATAAGATTTTGCCATGGGGCTTGGATCGACCATAAAGCCATACATATTAGCGGTTGCTAAATGACGTTCCAGAAAAAACACATCATCTTGATGAACCTCTGGCAATAAGCCATATGTATCAAACACGTATTTGTTTCCATTGATATGATCAATGTGTGCATGCGTTAATATTAAGCGTACCGGTTTTAACTGATTTTGGCTAATAAAATCACTCAATTGTTTATTTTCTGTTGCCGAATTATTTCCCGGGTCAATAATCACACATTCTTTGGTCTCATCCCACAAAACATAGGTATTTTCCTGAAAAGGGCCGAAGGTAAAATAGTGTATGGTAATCATGATTTTTTTGCTAAATTTAGGGCTAATTATCCAATTTAAATGAAGCGGTTACTCTATTTATTTTTCATATTAGTTTGTGCTAAAGTTTCTCAGGCTCAGTTTTACTATGGCTCACAATTAGAGTTCGGCAAAAACCGTATGCAATACCAATCCTTTAACTGGACTTATTTTGATTTTGAACGTTTTAGAGTATACTTATATGAAGGTGGGCAGGAAATTGCCAAGTATGCTGCCACTTCTGTTAACCGACAATTACCGATTTTAGAAAAACGACTGGATTTTCAATTGGAAGATAAAATTGAAGTGATCGTTTACAATAACCAAAATGATTTTAAGCAAAGTAATATTGGATTAGCCAGCGAAGAAAATGGAAACATTGGTGGTGTAACACGAATCATTGGTGATAAGATATTTATTTATTTCACGGGTTCTCATGCCGAACTGGATAAACAAATTCGTGCAGCACTTGCCGAATTAATGGTTGACCAAATGATGTATGGTGGTAGAACAAGAGACGTTGTAAGAAATTCTACATTATTAAGTTTACCTGATTGGTTTAAAAGCGGATTGATCGCTTACATTTCTGAAGGATGGAATTCATCTATTGATAACCGAGTAATGGATGCCATCAAAAACGATCGCTTTTATAAATTCAATCAACTTACCGGAAAAGATGCAACCATGGCCGGACACGCCATGTGGTATTACGTAGCAGATACCTATGGAGAAGCCGTGATCCCTAATTTATTGTACATGACCAAAGTAAGTCGTAATCCTAATAATGCATTTTTATATGTGTTGGGAACCAGCTTACAAAACATGACCGATGATTTCACCAATGTGTTTTCTAAACGCTATTTTGATTACAGAGACAGCACCCGAAAAAATCCGGTAACAGAAAATGTTTTAAAGAAACAAAAAAAATCAAGACATTATTATCAGCTAAAAGTGAGTCCGGATGGGCAAAAGATCGCATATGCCACTGCAGAGTTAGGCCAGCAAAAAGTATGGTTAAATACCATTGGCGAAAAGAAAAGTAAACGCTTATTAAAGCTGTATCCGAAATTAGAACGTTTGGAAGATAACAGTTACCCGCTTTTAGGATGGCATCCCAACAACTCCGTAGTATCGATGATCTACGAAAAGAAAAACATTTTAAAATTATACACTTATAATATTGATGATAAAGAAAAGAACAAACGTAACATTACCGGTTTTGAAAAAATAAACAGTTATTCTTTTTCTCATGACGGCAAACGTTTGGTGATGAGCGCTGTGTTAAAAGGCAAAGGTCAATCGGATATTTTTATTTTTACCTTAAACTCGGGCGGTGTTGAACAAATCACTAACGATAGTTGGGATGATAACAATCCTTGCTTTGTAGATAACTCTAAAGGTATTTTATTTGAATCGAACAGAACACATGATACCATAAAATCCAGCGAAGATGCTAAGTTGAATTTTCGTTTTTCAAAAAACAATGATGTATTCTTTTATAACAATGTTTCAAAATCACACCTGCTTTATCGTGTAACCAATACACCCGACGTTAATGAAATTCAGCCGCAAGAATACAGCAAAGGAGTGATCTCTTATTTAGGAGAAGCTAATGGCGTTTATAATAGATACATTGGCGTTGCTGATAGTTCTATTGCCTTTGTGGATACTACAGAACATTATCGCTATTTCTATAATTCAAAAGCCATTACCAATTATCAAAACAATATTTTAGAACATCAGATCAATACACGTTTCACTAAATATGCTGAGATCATTGTTGAAAATAATAAAGAACGATTATTAATTTCATCGTTGATCAATCCCAATGAAGTAAGTACTCCTAAATTAAATAACACCTGGTTTAAAGGCACACCTAAAAACAGTTTATCTGATCCTGACCAAATTAAAATCATTAATCCTAAACGTAGAGAAGAAACGATCACTCCGCAAAAAACGGATACCACCTCTAAAACCAACGAAGGCATTGATTTTGAGAATTACAACATAACTGGTGATCGTAAAAAAGACAAACCAAATAACGTTGAAACAAAAACCAACAACCAACCATCATTAGCAAATAAAAATCCTGAAAATAATAGCAGTACAACCACAGAAGAGTTACGTTTTCCAATTCAACAAAACTATTATACTAGTTTCAGAACAGATCAGGTTGTCACTCAGTTAGACAATTCATTTTTAGGAACAAACTACCAACGTTTTGCAGGTGGCGGCAGTCCGGTGTATTTAAACCCTGGTTTAAACGCTTTGTTTAAAATTGGCTTAAGTGATTTGTTTGAAGACAAACGCATTGTAGCAGGTTTCCGTATCTCAGGAACTTTAGATAATGAATATTTATTGAGCTGGGAAAATCGTATTAGAAAAGTTGATCGTCAATTAGTATTACACCGTCAATCATTTTTAAAAGTAAACGGTTATACCGGAGTTACTAAAATTCAAACGCACGATGCACGTTATACCTGGAAGATCCCATTTAGTGAAGTCTCTGCCACTAAACTTTCTATCATGTATAGAAATGATAGAATTGTATTTGCATCAGTAAGCGATGAGAGTTTACCTATTGCCCATACTTATGACAATTATGGCGGAGCCAAACTGGAATACATTTTTGATAATACACGCAAACGTGGTTTGAATTTATATAATGGCACACGTTTTAAAATTTGGGGAGAATACTGGCGAAAAATTACAGAAAAACAGCATGATCTGTTAACTATTGGTTTTGATGTTAGAAACTACAAAAAAATTCACAGAGATCTGATCTGGGCTAACCGCTTTGCCGGCGCCACATCTTTAGGTTCCGACAGGTTGATCTATTATTTAGGAGGTGTAGACAACTGGCTAAATCCTCAGTTTGATAAAACCATAAACATTGTGAAACCGGAACAATATCAGTTCCAAACATTAGCAACAAACTTACGTGGCTTTAAACAAAACACTCGTAATGGAAATAATTTTTGTGTATTAAACAGTGAATTGCGTTGGCCAATATTTAAGTATTTATTAAACAGACCGATTCGTTCTGACTTTATTCAAAACTTCCAGATCATTGGATTTGGTGATTTGGGAATGGCCTGGTATGGCGTAAATCCATATAGCGATGAAAATGTACTAAACAAAAATGTTTATCCCGGAAACCCGATCACATTAACGATCTATAACCAAAAAGAACCTATTGTTGGCGGTTATGGTTTAGGATTACGTTCTCGTTTATTGGGTTATTTTATTCGTGTAGATTTTGCCTGGGGTGTGGATGATCGAAAAGTTCAAAAAGGCATGACCTATATTTCTTTAACAACCGATTTTTAAGATGTTAACTAAAAAACCTATGACATTAACAACCGTTTTAATTTTATTGGCCGTTGGTTTGGCTGCCGGATTTTTAAGTGGCATGGTGGGTATTGGTGGAGGAATTATCATTGTTCCGGTATTAGTTTACTTTTTAGGATTTACACAACATAACGCACAAGGCACTACCTTATTCATGTTTTTATTACCGATAGGAATTTTGGGAGTGATCAATTATCACAACAAAGGATATGTAGATTATAAAACAGCCTGCATCATTGCTGCCACCTTTGTATTTGGCAGTTATTTCGGCAGCAAGCTTGCCATATCGCTTGATCAAAAAATGGTAAAACAAATTTTTGGTGCCATTATCATTTTGTTAGGTGCTAAAATGTTATTTTGGAAATAAATCTCTCTATGAAAAAATTAAACCTGGTTCTTCTATTTCTTTGCTCTGCTATTTTCATCAACGCTCAGGACACGATCAAATTTATTAATGGTAACGTCGTTGCTGCGAAAATATTGGAAATAAATCCCAGTACTATTAAATACAAGCCTTTAAATAATATTAATGGGCCGGATTATATTGACGATAAAACACGCATCAGTTTTATAAAATATGCGAATGGCATGGTAGATAGTTTTACGGTAGCAAAAACTCAGACACAACCTATAAAGCCAACGGAAACAATACCTACTTTAACGGCTTTACCTCCGCAGTATAATAAAATAAACCAATTAGGCAGTCGATACTTTTTTGTTGATGCCGACAATCGTCGAATTGGGAGAGGTATTGGGATCAATAAAATTTTAAAAACGGCCAATGCATTGGGTACTGAAAAGAAAATTCAACCATTGATCGATCTATCTAAAAAAACTAACACAAACAAAAAAATGCAAACCGTATTTGGAATTGTTGGAGCTCCGGTAATAGTCGTTGGTTTAGCTACAACTCTTACGGGTCTGATTATTTCTGAATCGGCATTTACTGCCTCTGAACAATCCGATGGCGAAGATCTGGCTATGGTTGGTGCTACGATCACTACTATAGGAATTTGTTTTGAAATTACTTCCATTGTAAATGGCAGCCTGAAGAAAAAACGTTTAAAACAAACGGTTGATCTATACAATCAAAATTTATAATTCTATTTTTTTATTCTTCTTTTATTTGATCAATATCTTACAGATCCTGATCGTATTTCCTTGGAGTTAAACCAAAAAGCAAACAATTGACAATCAGTTAGTTATATTAAATTATAAAGCTACTTTCCCAAAAATAAACTAATTACATTACTTGCATGTGTAAGGTATTATAAAATAATGCCTGTCTCCTAGCTTTACTTATCAATAGTTTTGTATCGAGAAACATTCATAATTCAGTTTCTCAATTTTAAAAAAGTATCTAATAATTTAAAAATATAACTCATGAACATCTCTAACAAACTAAATTTATTTCTAGCTTTTATTTTAATGATGTGTATCAATAATGCCAAAGCTGGTACAAACCCAAAATTCAACCGTGATTCTACAATTTGTCTTGACATCAGCGGAAAAGTGACAATAAATAATGATAAGAACGGCAATGGATTGAAAGTGGAATTGATCTATTACAACACTGTTGTTGATACCTTATCAGCTAAGACGAATAAAACATTCAATTTCTTATTAAAGAAAAATTCTCATTATACAATCCGAATATCAAAAGAAGGTTATGCCTCTAAGATCATCAGTATTTGTACAGATATCAAAGCCTTTGATCCTAATAAAGATTTTTATAAATTCCATTTTGATACTGAATTGATGCCTTTAAAAACGGCTTCAAAATTAAATCGCGAGGCATTAGAATTTCCAATAGCGATTATTACTTTAGACGAAAACGTTGGTGGTTTTTACATCAATGAAGATTATACGTCTAATATTAAACGACACATTCATTTAAAATAATTAAGCAAATTATTTTCCTTTTCTGACAGAAAACAATCTTCCAATAGCGGACTTACTATTCCCTTCTGAGAACACACCATGTTCAAAGCTTTTCACATCTTCAATGGTGTAAAAGGCATTAGGAGAGTGTTCGTGTAAAATATCCAATACTAGTTTTTTATTCGCTCTTTTCACGATCATAAAAATCAATTTCACCGGCCCCATAGCTCCATGACCATCTACAATGGTAATACCTTGATGGTGTTGTTTAAATACCGTCGCTAAACTGCCAATAGGCTCGCTAGTGATCACGCGAATGATCTGTGTGCCAATTGCCAACCTTTCTTCTATCAACATCCCTAAATAAGTTCCGGCACTAAATCCCGCTGCCCAAGCAATAAAACAGGCTGCATTATTTAAATGACTAAATACCTGCCGCATGGCTACCAACCATATCAACACTTCAAAAAAACCAAGTATTGGGACAATTTTTGTAAAACCTTTAGAAATAAAAATATGACGAAGTGTTGCCATTGTTACATCTCCCAGACGGGAAATGAAAATAAGCAAGGGTAATATGATCCAATTGAAATAATCAAAATCCATAATCTAAAATTACATGTACTTTTTTGATAATGACTACGTTATATAGTTAATTATCAAAACCGGATTGTTTAAATAAACGGGACTGTACTTTAAAACAAAGCATAATAAATCTGACATTTAATCCGGTATTGGAAGAAACAACTGAAATAGTAGTCAAGGAAAAATCGTTTAGCATTTGGAGATTCATCAAACGTTTGTTTATGACGCTGATCATTTCTTTTATCAGCATTGTTGGTATCAGTACTCTATTGGTTTTTATTTACGAAGATGAAGTAAAAGATCTTATCATTAAAGAATTAAACAAACATTTAAAAAGTGAAGTTAGAATTGCTCCACAAAATATTGATCTCACCATTTTAAAATCTTTTCCGGATTGTGCGCTTGAGTTTAAGGACTTAACTGCTATGGAAGCCACCAAAGCCGAGAAAAAAGACACCCTATTGTTTGCCGGTAAATTATCTTTGGCGTTCAACATCAAAGATCTGTTCAATAAGAACTACACTATCAAAAAAATTCAATTAGATGATGCTCAGATCAACATGAAAGTTGACAAAAAAGGCAATCCTAATTATTTGATCTGGCAATCGGAAGACAAAGGTCCAAGCAACGATAGTTTGAGTTTTGCTTTAGAAAGTATTGTTTTAAGCAACATCCATTACATTTACAAAAACAGTCAACACAAAATAAAAGTTGATACTAAGATCAAAACATTAACCTTTAGCGGAAAGTTTAACAACGACCAATACACCATGAAATCAAATGGGGAGGCTTTTGTAAATTTATTTCAAATAGAAAAAATAAAATATTTAAATGATAAGAAACTAAAATTTGATCTTGAATTAGACGTTAACAAAAATACATATACCATTAGGCAATCAGAAACGCATGTGAATGCCACACAATTAACCAGTAATGGCGCTTTTGTGATCAATGATAGCTTAGTATCTTTGGATGTATTTTTTAACGGAAAAAATTTAGACATCTCTTCCACTCTATCCTTATTACCTGAAAAATTTCAAAATCAAATAACCGATTATAAAAGCTCCGGTGAGTTCTATGCCAAAGGAGAATTTCATTATAAAAACGGTAAGCCTTTAATTGTTGATTCAAAATTTGGCATTAAACAAGCCACTGTAACTTACCAACCAACAAATACCACTTTAACCAATGTTAACTTAACAGGAAATATTACCGTTAACGAAAACAGAAGCTCCTTAACTTTAAAGAATATTAGTGCCAACCTCAGCAGTAATGTGTTTAGTGGCGATGTTGAATTGATTAATTTTAAAGATCCCTATTTAAAATTAAAACTAGCTGCAAATACCAAATTGGAAGAATTAGTTGCCTTCTACCCGATCGATACCATTCAGGAAATTAGCGGAGCTATAAATTTTGATGCTGAAATTGAAGGCTTGATCAGTGAAATGAAAAGCAATGCATACAGTCCGAGTATTAAAGCAAATGGAAATGCAGTGCTCAGTAATTTAAAAGCAAAGTTCAAGCAATCCGAAAAAGAAATTAATATTCCTGAAGGAAAATTGGAATTAAACAATAGACACTTAAACGTATACAATTTAAAATTGATCAAAGGCAACTCAGATGTGATGCTGGTGGGAGAGCTGCCAAACTTTTTGGGATATTTGTTTGATGCCTCAGAACCTTTAACAATCATTGCTTCGGTATTTAGTGATAAAATTGAAATGGAAGATTTTTTATTCGGACCAAGTCAATCGAGTTCTACATCTACCTCTTCGGTTTCCATCTCTAATAAATTAGATTTTAATATTAAGGTTGATGTGAAGCATTTAAGTTTTTCGAAATTTACTGCGGATAATATCAAAGGAAATTTATTACTTAAGGATCAAAAAGCAGCTGTGAAAGATCTGATGTTGGAAGCAACAGACGGCACCATTAAGCTCAACGCCATTGCCGACGCAAGTGGAAACAATATTAAAATATCGGGCGATTGTGATTTGAATAAACTCAACATACAAAAACTATTTACTCAACTTAATAATTTTGGTCAAAACACTTTGCAAGATAAAAACCTGAAAGGTTTTGTAACCGCTAACGTAGATTTTGCAACCACCTGGGATAAACAATTGCATGTAGACCTAAGCAGTATTAACGCAACAAGCAGTATCCTCATTGAACGTGGTGAGTTAAATAATTTTAAACCACTGGAAAGTTTGGCTAAATACATTGATGTCACCGAATTACGAAGTATCAAATTCTCAACTCTGCAAAGCGCGGTAGAAATTAAAAACAAAATGATCACTATTCCAAAAACGTCTATTAAATCAAATGCGATCAATCTGGAATTATGGGGCAAACATGGCTTTGATAATGTGATCGATTATCATATTCAATTATTGTTGAGTGAAATTATTGCCAAACGTCCTAAAAAGAATAAAGACTTTGATGAAGAATTATCGTTGGTAGAAAACGATCCTGAAAACAGACGCAGTGTGTTTATTGTGATGACCGGACCAATTGATAATCCAAACATCAAGTACGATAAAAAAGGTGCTAAAGAAAAGATCAAACAAGATATTAAGGTAGAAAAACAAAACCTGAAACAGATCTTTAAGGAAGAATTCGGATTGTTTAAAAAAGACTCTACAAAAATTAAGGAGGCAGAAAAAGCCAATCAAAAATTCAAGATCCAGTTTGGCGATGAACAACCTAAAAAATCAACCAATACGCTTCAGCCTAAAAAGAAAGAAGAAGAGGATGATTTTTAATGTTCGTCATTTCGGATATGCCAAAGTGAGAAGAGCAATCTTAAATTTTAAAAGTTTACAAATTCCCTCTTTGAAGGAGGAAAGTATCCTAATCAGATTTTCCTTAAACAAAAAAGCTTGCTGAAAATTCAACAAGCTTTTTAAAATAGTATATGATTTAGCTAATTAAGCTGTACCTGCTTTTCTAACGCCTGTAGTTTTCTTAACGCCTACACTTGTTTTAGCTTTAGGTTCAGCCTTAGCATTTGTTTTTTTAACGGCTGCTTTTTTCTCAGTAGCTGCTTTTACAATTTTCTCAGTCGTTTCATCTTTAGTAGCTTCTTCTTTCAATTTTAAGTTACCTGTAGATTGTAAACCATTGTACCATGTAAATAATTTACGCATGTTACTTGTGTAAACACGGTCTTTATCATAATCAGGTAATACAGCTCCAAAATAAGCTACAACTGTTTTATCGTCTGCTTTAGAATCGATGCAAGCACCGCCTTTTTCTTTATCAAAAATAGATTTCATGATCTCAGCCACCGGTTTGTCGTCGCTGGTTGTAAACATGCTGATATCTTCTAATGAGCTTACTTTAGCTGTTGCGCTCACTGCAGTACGTTTTTTATCTGTTAAGCTTTCTACAATAATTCCGTTTTTAGATTGAGCAACCACTTTGTATAATCCCGGTTGTCCGCTAATGGCAATAATTCCTGTTAAATCAATCATCTTATAAATTTTATTAGGTAACAAAAATAACGTTTTTTTGATATTTACGCTATTTTATGGCGAAAAAGTGGGTTTAATCCGGAATTTGGGTAACAAAGCAACATCCTCCGTCTGCCAGCTGGCGGATGGGGGATGTATTTCAAAATCCAAAAACTAAGATCAAAAATTCCCTCAACAATCCATTTTAAGAGTTTAATAATTTAATTATTCCGATAAAACCATAGAATTCAAAAATTGTACAACTATCATAATCGCGCCTATCGCCTAAGCACAAACAAAAGGCGGTGATTGAAAACAAAAAACTGTATCTCTACTTAACAAAAAAAATTGTAATACAAAACTCAAAACAAATTATTTTTCATTATTTTTTATGTTTTACGTAAATCGCTGTTCAGCAAGGTATTTATGGGGTTTTGAACATCGTGTGTTAATTTCCCGATGTTAAAAAAAGTGCTTCATTGTTAATTTCATTTTCAAGAATTCCATTCTTTTTTCGTCAGATTTGTAGAACAGAAAATTAAACTAAAACATCCTTAATAAAATTTATTAAGGTACTATATAAAGAACCAAACTATGAACGAACCAATACTAGCCGAAAACAAAGACCGCTTTGTTATTTTCCCGATCAAACACAATGATATTTGGGAATATTATAAAAAATCTGAAGCAAGTTTCTGGACCGCCGAAGAAATTGACTTATCCAATGACATGGGTGATTGGAATAATAAGTTAAATGATAACGAGCGACACTTTGTAAAACACGTTTTGGCATTTTTTGCTGCTAGTGATGGAATTGTAAACGAAAATTTAGCGATCAACTTCTTAAATGAAGTGCAATATCCTGAAGCTCGTTTCTTTTATGGCTTTCAGGTAATGATGGAGAACATCCACTCTGAAACCTATTCTTTATTAATAGATACTTATATTAAAGATCCTGTAGAAAAGGATCGATTATTACATGCGGTTGAAACAGTACCATGTGTTGGTAAAAAAGCAGAATGGGCTTTAACCTGGATCAATAACGGAACGTTTGCTGAGCGTTTGATCGCCTTTGCAGCCGTTGAAGGAATTTTCTTCTCAGGTTCTTTCTGTTCTATTTTCTGGTTAAAAAAACGTGGCTTAATGCCGGGCTTAAGTTTCAGTAACGAGTTAATTTCTCGTGATGAAGGCTTGCATTGTGATTTTGCATGTATGTTATATGCGGATCACGTACAAAATAAATTACCAAAAGAAAGAGTTACACAGATCATTACAGATGCTGTGGTAATTGAAAAAGAATTTGTGTCAGAAGCTATTCCTGTACGTTTGATAGGAATGAACTCTGACCTTATGTGCCAATATATTGAGTTTTGTGCCGATCGTTTATTATTAGCTTTAGGCTGTGATAAATTTTATAATGCAACCAATCCTTTCGATTTTATGGAAATGATCTCGTTGCAGGGCAAAACCAATTTCTTCGAAAAACGTGTGGCTGAATACCAAAAATCCGGTGTGATGAACAACAAAGAAGAAAACAATGTGTTTAATCTGGATGAAGATTTTTAGATAAACGCTTCGTCGGCCGGAATCCTCAATTCGTATCTCATTGATAATCATTGAACAAAGTGGTAACTTTGTATAGGATTCCTAGCCTCCAGACGCAGCAGCAGAAAGATAAAATATTTAATTAACCGTCACTTTGTTAATATCAAAATGTGACGGATCAAAAAAAAGGCATTTATAGTTATAACTTTTCATAACGAAAAACGATACTCAAAAACTAAGTAAAACCAATTAAAAACCAAAGGCAATGTTTGTAATAAAAAGAGATGGCACTCAAGAGACTGTGAAGTTTGACAAAATCACAGCGCGCGTTCAAAAACTCAGCTACGGCTTAGATCCGAGCTTTGTAGATCCTGTTCAGGTAGCTAAAAAAGTAATCGACGGTGTATATGATGGCGTTAGCACAGTTGACTTAGATAACTTAGCTGCAGAAACTGCTGCATCGTTAACAACCAAGCATCCTGATTATGCGCAGTTAGCTTCGCGTATTGCAGTAAGTAACTTACACAAAAACACGATCAAGTCGTTTTCGAAAACGATCGAGATATTATATAATTATGTTGATCCTAAAACAAACCAAAAAGCTTCATTAATTGCCGATGACGTTTATGAAATTGTAATGAAGAATGCACAATTATTAGATTCTTCTATTATATACGACAGAGACTTTGGTTATGATTATTTTGGTTTTAAAACTTTAGAACGTTCTTATTTATTAAGAACTCACGGTAAAGTTACTGAGCGCCCTCAACACATGTTAATGCGTGTATCTATTGGTATACACAAAGAAGATATTGCTGCTGCCATTGAAACTTATAACTTAATGAGTGAGCGTTGGTTTACACATGCTACACCAACTTTATTCAATGCAGGTACGCCAAAACCTCAAATGAGTTCTTGCTTTTTATTACAAGCTAAAGATGACAGTATTGATGGAATTTACGACACCTTAAAACAATGTGCCCGTATCTCTCAATCTGCCGGAGGTATTGGTTTAGCTATTCATAAAGTACGTGCTACTGGTTCTTATATTAAAGGAACTAACGGCACATCCAATGGTATTTTACCAATGTTAAAAGTATTCAACGAAACAGCGCGTTACGTTGATCAAGGTGGTGGAAAACGTAAAGGTTCTATCGCTGTTTACTTAGAGCCTTGGCATGCTGATATTATTGAGTTTTTAGATATCCGTAAAAACCACGGTAAAGAAGAAATGCGTGCTCGTGATTTATTTACGGCACTATGGATTCCGGATTTGTTCATGAAACGTGTTGAAGCTGAAGGCGACTGGAGCTTAATGTGTCCTAACGAATGCCCGGGCTTATATACATCTCACGGTGCAGAGTTTGAAGCATTGTATACAAAATACGAAGCAGAAGGAAAATTCCGCAAACAAGTTAAAGCACGTGAATTATGGGCAGCTATCATCGATTCTCAAATTGAAACCGGTAACCCATACATGTTATTTAAAGATGCGTGTAACTTAAAATCAAACCAAACACATTTAGGTACTATTCAATCTTCTAACTTATGTACAGAGATCGTTGAGTATACAAGCCCTGATGAAGTAGCGGTTTGTAACTTAGCATCGATTGCCTTACCTCGTTTTGTTGACGAGAAAACAGGAACCTTTGATCACCAACGTTTATTTGATGTAACTTATATCATCACTAAAAACTTAAATAAAGTAATTGACCGTAACTACTACCCAATTCCTGAGGCGCGTAACTCAAACATGCGTCACCGTCCAATTGGTTTAGGAGTACAAGGTTTAGCGGATGCATTTATTTTAATGCGTTACCCATTTGAAAGTGAAGAAGCTAAAAAATTAAACGCTGAAATTTTCGAAACGATCTATTATGCGGCTATGACAGCTTCTAAAGATCTAGCAATTAAAGATGGCGCTTACGAATCTTATCCAGGTTCTCCATTATCAAAAGGCATTATGCAATTTGATATGTGGGGTGTAACACCAAGCCCACGTTGGGAATGGAACATCTTAAAAGAAGAAGTAGCAAAATACGGTGTACGTAACTCTTTATTAGTTGCGCCAATGCCAACAGCTTCTACATCTCAAATTTTAGGTAATAACGAGTGTTTTGAACCATACACATCTAACATTTACAGCCGTCGTGTATTATCAGGTGAGTTTGCAGTAGTAAACAAACACTTATTACGCGACTTAGTAAAATTAGGTATGTGGAACGATGCGTTGAAAAACAAAATCATCGGAGCAAACGGTTCAGTACAAGGTATTGCAGAGATTCCTCAAAACATCAAAGATATTTACAAAACTGTTTGGGAAATTAAACAACGTACCATTATTGATATGGCGGCCGATCGTGGAGCTTACATTTGTCAATCGCAATCGTTGAACTTATTTATCCAGGATGCAAACTTTGCTAAATTATCATCAGCACATTTCTATGCCTGGAAAAAAGGTTTAAAAACAGGTATGTACTACTTACGTACAAAAGCTGCTGCAGATGCAATTAAATTTACTGTGGACCAAGCTGCTTTATCTGTACCGGTATTAGGCAACGAAGATGCTTTATTAGTAGAGCGTGGGCAAACACACATCTTAAGCTTTGAAGAGCAACAAGCACAATTATCTTGTAGCTTAGATAACCCGGAAGGATGTGAAGCTTGTGGATCTTAATCACAACAAAAATAAATAACCCTTAATGAAGAAAATCCCCTCACAATTTAGAGGGGATTTTTTTTGAAGAGATTAAACTATTCAGTATAAAATAATGATAATACCATTTCAAGGCTCAGGCCGAACAGTAAAAGACCCAAACATATGTCCACATTGTCATGTTACAAATATTCCATATGAAAAATGGAAAATAGTAACTAAGGATACAGATAATGCAGATATTTCGATTTCAACATGGTTATGTGCAAATAGTGAATGCTCAAAGCTTTTTGTCGTTTCTCATAAATGGCAAAATGGTCAGTTTATTTTTCATAGATTTTTAAATGGATTACCTAAAGGACCAAATTGGCCTAAGCCAATTCTAGAATTAAAAAATGGGAGGACAATAAATTTAGAAAAACCAGAACAATCTAAATTCACAAAAACATACCTTCAAAGTTTAGAGGCTGAAAATCTCGGACTTGACGAACTAGCGGGAATGGGTTATAGGAAAGCTATTGAATATTTGGTTAAAGATTGGGCTATTCAAGCGTATCCAGATGATCAAGAGAAAATTAAAGATTTGTGGCTAGGAGTAATAATAAAAGGTTATTACCAAGGTGATTTAAAAGATATTTTAGAAAGGGCTACTTGGTTAGGAAATGACCAAGCTCATTACAATAAATTATTCGAGGAATTTGAACTTGATATTTTGAAAGATTTAATTGAATTAATTATGGTCGAATTAGATACTCAACACAAAAAAGCGCATTACATACGAACAATACAAAGTAGAAAATGATAGAAAAAATTAAACCCATATCAAATCCGTTAACAGTAATTTCTATTTTTGCAGCATTAGCAGAAATTAATGCTACCGTGTCAATAGGTCTCGTAAGTAAAGAACTACAGCCTGTTTTTATTTGGTTTATTATTTTATTTCCAACATTATTGGTGCTGTTATTTTTTTGGACATTGAACTTTAATACTGAAGTTATTTATGCCCCAAGTGATTACAAAGATGATAGTAGTTTTCATAGAGCATTATTTGGAGAAGAAAAAGAACCAGATAAAGAAATCAATAACGATAGAGAAATTATTAAAAAAACGCTAAAAGAACTTGGAATTGAAAATCAAATTCAAAAAGATCTACATTTTAATATTTCTGACAATGTAAGCTATTTATTTAGCGTAAGATATTCATTAGAAAAAGAAATTAGAAGGATAGCAGTTAAACATTTAAATAATGAAACAACAAAACCTGTAATGTTTCTTCTAGCCAAGCTTGTCGAAAGTGAAAAAATTTCTCCAAGTCAACATAAAGCATTAAGAAACATTTATTCAATTTCTTCGCCTGCAATTCATGGAGAAGATCAAAAGTTAACATTGGCTGAACTTGAATTTGTCAAACAAGTTACTCCTGGTTTAATAAAAGATTTAAAAGAAATTAAATAAATTCTTTTATCCTCAATTCACTGCTCCGCTACATTTGTAATTCAGTGGTCATATAAACTTGAGTGTCCCGTTTGCACAAACTTATAGTCCAGCGCCTTATTAAGCCCATTCACGCGGCCTTGTAGTCCACGCTTTTAAATAATTAACATCTGTCAGAATTAAACATGGCAGGTGTTTGTGTTTAAAATAGTATTACATTTATATTAAACCCTGTTTATGAAAATATTTATTCTTCTCTTATTAGTTTTTGGTTTAAGCAATTTAAATCAAATCAATGCTCAAACTAAAAAAAGCTCCGTTAAAAAAACAACTACTAAACCAGTAGCTAAAAAAACTAAGTCGGTAGCCAAATCAACTAATGATGATGAAGAAACCTACAACGGCCACAAAGTATATACGGGGCCAAGAGGAGGAAAATATTACATTAACTCCCACGGGAACAAAACGTATATCAAACATTAATTTTTTATTCGAACTCCGCTGCTCCCGATAGCAATCGGGATGTAATGCTGCGGCAACAAAAAACAAACCCTGCCAATTAAAACGTTGGCAGGGATTTTGTTTTTGCTAGTAAAACCTGTCAGGTTTATAGCAGGCTGCTGATTAAACCTGACAGGTTTGAGCTAGGATAAATTTTAACCATCAAAACAAATGCTACACTTTGTAGCAATCAGCTACTATTAAATTACTTTATTTTGTAAAATAATAGCCTGTCAAGTTTAAGTTATACTAAATGGAGAAGATAGAACAATTAGAATTTGGTAAATTTTACCACATTTATAACAGAGGAATTAATAAAGGATCTATCTTTTTTGAAAAGAATAATTACGAGTACTTCATTAAATTATACGAAAAGCATATAAATCCAATCGCTGAAACTTATGCCTGGTGCTTACTAAAGAATCATTTTCATTTTTTAGTAAGAATAAAAGATGAAAATGAAGTTGAAAGTAAAAAATTACCACATCAATGCTTTTCTAATTTATTTAACGCTTACACTAAAGGAATTAATAAAATCTATAATAGACATAGCAGTCTATTTCAAAGAACCTTTAAAAGGAAGTTGGTTGATGATGAGAAGTATTTTAAACAATTAGTAATTTATATACATAACAATCCTGTAAATCATAACATTTGTGATAATGCAATGGATTATCCCTGGAGCTCTTATTTAACTTACTTGTCCGATAAAACAACAAAACTTAAAAGAGATGAAACTCTTATATACTTTGGGGATAAAGAAAATTTCGCGGCAACACATCAAACAGTTTCTGATTTTGAAGAGCTTGAAAATTATCTGAGTTTGTAATTTACTCCAATGCACAATCGCCAAAACCTGACAGGTTTATAGCGGGCTGCCTATTAAACCTGTCAGGTTTCTTTGTGCAGGTAATCAATTGAACCGCCCGGTAAAACGAAACCCAGATAGTTTTCCAGATGATTTCATGTTCCAGTTGACCCAAGCAGAGTTCGAAAACTTGAAGTCACAAATTGTGACTTCAAAAATCATTATCTTATTGTTAATTTCTGACTATACAAGGCATTATTAGAAGTAGCTGTAACAATGTATGTACCCGGTGCTATTTTATTTTGAGTATCAACTCCTATAATTTTTGAATCTTCAATTGACACTATTACTTTTGAAAAGAATTCAGCCCCATCAGCATCTTTAAGGACTACTAGCACTTCTGTGTTTTCTAAATTTATTAAATTAAGTTTTAAAGCGCCATTTGTAGCTGTATTTGAGTAACTGTTACTTTTATTTTTATCAAACACATAATTTACCATAACAATATTTGAATAGGTATGTTGTTTGTTAAGATCAGTATGTTTTAAACGGTAATAAGACACTCCTTTTAAAGGTTGATAATCTGTTTCAGTATAGTGTAAAATATTGCTGGAAGTGTTAGCCATATCAATAACAGCCACTTTAGTAAAGTCTATTCCATTTTTAGAGCGCTCTAAGGTAAAATAATCGTTATTAAGGCTTGATGAAGCTGTCCAGAAAATTTCTACTTTATTGCCATGTTTCACCGCATTAAAACTTACCAATTTCATTGAAGAAACGCCAAAACCAACAAAGCCTTCATTATTTGGTTCACCGGCATATTGACCATACAAATTGTCAGCATTGCTATAAACAAGTTCGGTTTGGAACATGGTAGCATATGTGCTTATAAACTCAGAAAGTTTAGTGTTTGCTTCCAAACCCTTACTATTCTCTTTAAAAGCGTAAGTTAATACTGTAGACATTCCCAGTATTAAGACCAATGCGCGTTTATAAATTTTATTTTTCATAGCTAATTGTGTTTGTGGGACAAAACTACCTACAATGTTCCATGTGCAAAATCTATAAAACAGTATTACATTTCAGGTGTAAGATTTAGATGAAAAGCGTTATTTTTAAGCTATGAGAAAGTTTTGGGGAATTATATTAATAGTATTGGGCTGGTTTATTGCCTTAATGACCACTTTATCAGCTATTCCTAATATTCTCAAAATACTTAAAGAAGATTGGAATTTAGCCTATAAATCATCTTTTTTATTGGGTACTTTACTTGGCCTTTCTTTATTTGGTCTGTTATCTTATTGGCTCATCAAAAGTGGTATACAATTAACCAAAAAGAAAAAGGAGAAAGATCAAATAGATAAGATCATGTCGATTAAATAATAACTTTTTTATTTTCTATCCTGATAGAATTTTGTTTTTATTCCTCCTTTCACCAAAATAAGTTAAACGTGTGAATCATGTAACTCTTTCTGAAATTGTATAACAGTTTATCATGACAAAGAACTCACCTTTGTATCAGTAAAAAGAGTATCTACAATTTAAAACTTAAGAAAATGAAAAAGATTATTTTATTAGCCGGTGTGTTGTTAGCAGTTGGCACAACTGTAACATCATGTAAAAAAGATTACAAATGTCAATGTTCAAAAACTTACACAAGCGGCAGTGGCAGTTCAACAAACGACTACTCTGTGTATACTTATAAAGACACAAGAGACAGAGCTGAAAGCAGATGTAATGCCAATACAGATTCAGGAACTGATGTTTGGGGCGATTACAGCATTAATTGTCAAATTCAATAATGTTAAGCATTTGTTTAATTGTAAAGGGCAATTAAATAGATCTGAGTAGAGCAAATGGTTGCAAAACCAAATGAACTACGAGGTATAAAAACAGGATAAGGAAACTTGTCCTGTTTTTTTATTTTAAACACTAAGATAAAATGAATTTAAGATCTTAATGTTCCAAGGGGCAACATCAAGATCATTGAGCATTTATTATTTAATGATCAGCTTTTGGCTATACAATAAATTATTTGACGATGCCGTAACAATATAAGTGCCTGCTGCTAATTTTTGCTCAAGGTCTATTCCTATTATTTTTGAATCCTCGGCAACAAGCATCACTTTTGAAAAATATTCTTTTCCGGAAATATCTCTTAACACAACTAACACTTCTTTATTTTCAAGACTTTTTAAATTGATCGTAAATTTTCCGCCGTCAGCAGGATTAGGATAAATGCTAATATTGTCATCAGCAATTATATAATTAACGGCTACAATTTTTGAATAGCTGTTGGCGCCCGAAAAATCAGTTTGCATTAAACGGTAATAAGAAATGCCTTCATATGGTGAAAAATCTGTTTCGCTATAATTGATCATAAAATTACTGTTTCCTGCTCCATCAGTAATAACAAGCTTCTCAAAAGTTATTCCGTCTTTGGAACGTTCCAATGTAAAATAATCATTATTTAATTCGGAAGCCGTTGTCCAATAGGCATCAACGTTATTTCCATTTTTAATCGCATTAAAACTGAGTAGCTCAATTGGTAAAACACCACTTCCAAAAACACCCGCATTATTTGGTCCACCACCGGATTGTGCATAAGTACTGGCAGGTGTATTGTTTGCTCCGCCGGTACCGTAAGTTGTATTTATGGTAGCATTAGTATTTGGCATATTTTGCGGAAACAATAAAACACCTTGACCACCACCACCACCACCACCGTGGCTGGCACCGTCATTCACACTACCTCCGCTGCCACCATTTGAAGTGATACTTAACGGACAAGTTGGATTTAAAGTATAACTTATTGCATCCACTAATACGCTACCACCGGCACCGCCGCCGCCACCGCCGTCATTTCCGCTATTGGCAGCTGAACCACCATTTGCTGAAATTCTAATAGCGCTTGAACAAATTGTACTTGTTACAATCGCATTAGCTTTAACGATGATAATCCCACCCCCATTTCCGCCGGGCGAAGACACATTATTGTTTTGCTGGCCTCCGCCACCGCCGCCACCCATGTAAAATCTATTTAAGTTGATGTTTGTTTGTAATGCAACACCGCCAAGTCCGCCGGCACTTACACCACATCCCCATCCTTGTCCGCCTTCACCACCGGCTGAAAAATTGCCGCCACCACCGCCACCGGCATTGTGTTCATTACCGCCACCGCCGCCATTGATGATTTTAGCTCGCCCGTTTAGATGTGTGGCGTCCGATGTTTTGTATATGCTTTCGCCTTTGTAAGCCTGAACAGTAGAATTGGTTTTATATAAACCGGGCTGGCAAACCCCTCCTGCAGCAGCAGAGATCGCACCACCTCTAAATCCAACAGCATCGGCAATAACACTGTGATTAAGAGTTAAAATATTGTTTACTTCAATAGCAATAACTCCTCCGATGTTTCCATTCCAGGGCAAAGCAGTGATATTTGAAGTAGTTGTGTAATTATTCCCTAAGTTTCGGAATGTAATGACCTGAAGAGAAGAATTTGAATTAGCATTAAATGACAGGCTAAGTGGAGAAACCAATGTTATAACATTAGGATTGGTTGTAGATGGACTAACACTTGCTATAATACCAATTTCAAAAGCGCCGGCCATGTTAATAGAAGCCAGATTTCCAAAACTTGCATTATTTGCTGTATTGGCACCAATCACATCATCCTGCATCTGCATAACAATGACCTTTTCGCCCGGATTAAAACTATGATTGACGGTATTTACGTTGTTTACGGCCAATACATTGCCGCTTGTAATACTATTTACTTTAGCATAAGCATTCAAAACCGATTGCGATCGGGAACAAAAAACAACTAAAGTAAAAGCAATAGTAATTATACACTTCATAAAGCCTCCTTTTACCAATTATACTTCCATATATCAATAAAGTTGCTTTATTTCGACAGATACATTCTTAAGAACGAGGAAAGTTACTTTTTCCAGCGTTTTAAACTCCACTGAATATGTTGCGTATCATTTAAATAGGTCCAGGTTACCAATCTGCTTATCTTATTGCCCTGAGTCATTGTAATGGTTTTGATCGAAAAAGCCCCTGCTTTTTTTAAGGCAGCATACACCGCATTTAAATGATCACTTTTTGATACCAAGGTTGTAAACCACAAACTACTTTCTTTCAGTTGAGCACTTTCTTCAGCCATTCTGGTAATAAATCCTACTTCGCCACCCTTACACCACAACTCGTTACTTTGACCACCAAAATTTAAAACAGGTTTTACGGTTTTTTTATACCCTAAGTTTTTCCATTTTTTTTCGGTTCCCATTTGTGCTTCTTCGGCCGATGAATGAAAAGGAGGGTTACACATGGTAATATCAACAATTTCATCAGGTTTTATAATTCCTTTAAATATGTTCGATGAGTTGGCTTGATACCTACAGTCAATTGCTGAAGACAGATCATTGGACTTAACAATTTGCGTGGCTACTTTAATAGCAACGGGATCGCTATCGCTGCCAATAAAATTCCAACCGTATTCTTTATGACCTATTAAAGGATAAATACAATTAGCTCCTACTCCAATATCTATTACGGTAACTGATTTACCTGTAGGAATAACACCACCATTACTTGATGCTAAAACATCTGCAATGTTATGAATGTAATCAGCTCTACCGGGAATAGGAGGACACAAATAATTTTTAGGGATGTCCCAATTGACAACACCATAAAACTGTTCCAACAGAGCCTGATTTAATAGTTTAACCGCCACGGCGTTTGTAAAATCAATGGTTTCTGATTTGAATTTATTGATAAAAACATACGGTTTTAGATCAGGGCATATCTGTGTTAATCGTCTGAAATCATAACGTCCACGGTGTTTGTTTCGGGGGTGCAAGCCGCTGTTCTCGTCAGAAGCAGTATTTGGTTTTGTATTCAACTTTAAAAAATTTAATCACGAAAGTAGTAAAGATTTATGGGTTTGAAGAAATTAGTTAAAGAAGGGATTCTATGAGCAATTGATATAGAAATTTCATACCTTTATAGTCCAATTTTTTTAGCCTTAAAAACATGAGTCAAGCGATACGCCAATTAGAACCCAAAGCAATGTGGAACAATTTTGCCGATTTAAATGCGGTGCCACGTCCTTCTAAAAAAGAAGAACGTGTTATTCAATTTGTAAAGGCATTTGGTGAAAAATTAAGCCTACCAACTTATGTAGATGAAGTTGGAAATGTGATCATTAAAAAACCAGCTACCAAAGGCATGGAAGATAAAGTAACCGTTGTGTTACAAAGTCATTTGGATATGGTACATCAAAAAAATGCAGCCACTCAATTTGATTTTAATACTCAGGGTATTGAAATGTTAATAGACGGCGATTGGGTAAAAGCTAATGGCACAACTTTAGGTGCTGATAACGGCATTGGCGTTGCTTCTATCATGGCGTTATTAGAGTCTACAGACATTCCTCATCCTGCATTGGAAGCGTTATTTACCATTGATGAAGAAACCGGAATGACCGGCGCATTAGAATTAAAAGGCGGTTTATTAAGCGGCGAGATCATGTTGAACTTAGATACTGAAGATGATACTGAATTAACCATTGGTTGTGCGGGTGGTGTAGACATTACTGCTTCTGGCACTTATACTCTTGAGGCATCAAAAAGTAAATCGGCTTTTTCTTTAGCTATTAAAGGATTAACCGGTGGACATTCCGGAATGGATATTCACAAAGGCAGAGGTAATGCCAATAAATTAATGAATCGTTTATTACTTTCTTTAAGTAATGATCTGAAAATTGAAATTGCTTCTGTTGATGGAGGGAGTTTACGTAATGCGATTCCTCGCGAATCGGTTGCTGTAATAACAGTAGCAGATGCCAATAAAGATGCTCTTAAAAAAATGGTAGCGAACTATTTTACTATTTTAAAAGAAGAATATTGTACAACCGACCCTAAATTAATTGTAACTGTTGAAGAAACAGAAACACCAAAACAAGTATTAAATAAAGATTTTCAAAATAAATTATTACGTAGTATATATGCTTGTCCTAATGGTATTTACCGCATGAGTCCTGATATTGCAGGTTTAGTACAAACATCAAATAATATTGCACGTGTTATTGTAAAAGATGGTACGTATCAAATACAATGTTTAACTCGTAGCTCCGTTGATTCTGAAAAAATGGATCTGCAATTAGCAATCACTTCTACATTTGAATTAATGGGTGCTGAATTAAAATATGGCGGTTCTTATCCTGGTTGGGCTCCAAAGCCATCATCAGACATCGTGAAATTAATGAGCGACTTGTATGTAGAACGTTATAATTCATCCGCTAATGTAAGTGCTTGTCATGCCGGATTAGAGTGTGGTATTTTAGGAACAAACTATCCTGATATGCAAATGATCTCTTTTGGCCCAAACATTACCGGAGCGCATTCACCTGATGAAAAAGTACAAATTTCTTCAGTACAAAAATACTGGGGCTTTTTATTGGAAACCTTAAAACGTATTCCAACTAAAAAAGATAAAAGCCTATTAACTGCAAAACATGAAAGTGCTTCAGCAATTTAAATCACGTGAGCTAAAAGGTTCTACCAAATTTAAATTAGCAGCCGGTTTAACCGAATTTCCACGTGAATTATTTGACTTAGCGGAAACGCTTGAAATCCTTGACCTTTCAGGCAATTCTTTATCTTCTTTACCGGATGATTTTAACAGATTTCAAAAACTGAAAATTGTTTTTTTTGCAGATAATCAATTTACAGAGTTTCCGAAAATTTTATCTCAATGTCCGCAATTAGAAATGATTGGCTTTAAATCCAATTGCATTTCTAAAATTGAAGAGGGATCTTTTCCCAAACAAACTCGTTGGTTAATTTTAACCAATAATCAAATTAAAGAACTTCCAAAATCGATTGGGAATTGTTACCGTTTACAAAAATGCGCCTTAGCCGGCAATCAATTAACCTCACTTCCCATAGAAATGGCTAATTGCAAAAACCTTGAACTGTTAAGGGTTTCAGCCAATCAATTAAGTGAATTTCCAAATTGGTTATTACACTTACCCAAACTTTCGTGGTTAGCCGTTTCAGGAAACACATTTAATAAAAATCACACTGTTCACAATTCTTTACCAAAAATAAATTGGAACAATTTAGAATTAAAAGAAGTTTTAGGAGAAGGTGCTTCTGGGATCATTTCAAAAGCTGTTTATAATACAACTCAAGAAATAGCAGTTAAAGTATTTAAAGGAGAAGTAACCAGCGATGGTTTACCACACGATGAAATGAGTGCTTGTATTGAAGCCGCAGAGCATGAACATTTGGTAAAATTAATTGGGCAAATTAATTATCATCCTGAAAATAAAGAAGGTTTAGTATTAGAACTAATTCCTAAAGATTATAAAAACTTAGGAATGCCTCCTAGCTTTATAACTTGTACCAGAGATACATTTCATGACGAAACCAGTTTTTCATTGGAACAAATAAAAAGTATTGCTATAGGTATCTCTTCTGCCATGGAACATTTACATGCTAATGGTGTGATGCATGGCGATCTGTATGCTCATAATATTTTGATCAATGATAAGGCGCATGCTTTATTAGGTGATTTTGGAGCAGCCACTGTTTATGATACGAATTCAGCAATTGCTCCAATGCTTGAAAAAATAGACGTAAGAGCTTTTGGCTGTCTACTCGAAGATCTCTTAGATCATATCATACCTGAAGAATTAAAAAACGAAACATATAATTCTCTTTATCAATTAAAAGAAAACTGTATGCTTGGTGAGAATTTGAATCGCCCTGATTTTGAAACAATTTCCTCTCAGCTTACACAACTATCTTAAATATGGATATTACAGAAATTCCCTTCAATAAATTCTTAGGAATTTCTCTGGCAAGTAACAAAGATTATTTATTGCAATTAGATGCCAAACCGGAATACACTAATCATTTAGGAACTGTTCATGCGGCAGCACTATTTACATTAGCCGAAGGCAGTGGTGGTCAATTTTTATTAAATAGCTTTCCAATTCAAGCTGATCTGGTAATTCCTGTTGTACGAAAAGTAGAAGTGATTTATAAAAAACCTGCAACTGGTATCATTGTTTCAAAAGCGAGTTTTAAGGATAATACCCTTGAAAAAGTGCAAGAAGAATTAAATATCAGGAAACGAACTTCCTTAATTACAACAGTAGAACTATTTGATGTTGAAAATAATAAGGTATTTATAGCGAACTTTGAATGGTTTGTTACCGTAAAAGAATAAAAATAAAACTTGAAAAAGATAAAATTTTGCGTCTTTTTCAAATTCGATCGTCATTACAACATGAACGCAACCACCACACATATTTGGGAAGAATTCCATACGCAGCTTTTTAATTTTATTAAAAAACGTGTAAAAGATAATGATGCCTCCAAAGACATCTTACAGGACGTATTTGTAAAAATTCATTTGAAACTCAATACCCTTACCAATGAAGATAAACTCAGCAGCTGGGTTTACCAGATCACACGTCGCAGTATTTTAGATCATTATAAAAAACAAAAAATACAAACTGATATTCCTGAAAGTTTAGCAGAGATACAGGAAGAAAAAACCTATAATGCTGAAATGGTAAATTGTTTAACACCCATGATCGAGCAATTATCGGGTGATTTTAAAGAAGCCATTATGCAAACCGAATTGGGAAACTTGTCGCAAAAGGATTACGCGGAAAAACTAGGAATTTCCTATTCAGGTGCCAAATCAAGGGTACAAAGAGCCAGGCAACAATTAAACACTCTTTTTCACGAATGCTGCACGATCGAATCCGATAAATATGGAAACGTGATAGAGCATGATTGCAATAAAGATTGCGGATGTAATTAATTTTTTGCGTCTTTTTATGAGATGCTCGTCTTTAGGTTGTAAGTAAACTATATAATCTTAAAAAACGAAATCATGAAAAATCAAAATGCAAAATGCACCGATCAAAACTGTGGATGTAACACTAGTAACTCTAGCGAAAAAAATGTTACAGAAAACAAATCAAATACATGTAACTGTAGCTGTAATTGCGGCAAGGATGGAAACTCATCTTGTAACTGCAATTGTAATTGTCAATGTGGCGAAAATTGCGAATGTGTTACAGAATGTACTTGCGCATGTAACTGCGAAGAATGTACCTGTTAAATAAAAAAGGTCCGCTATATAGCGGACCTTTTCATTATATCTTTTTCAAAAATTCTGTTCTTAAAACAATTGCACTACCATTAATTCGGCAATCTACTTCGTCAGGATCTTCTGTTAATTTGATTTTTTTTACTGTTGTTCCTCTTTTTAAAACCTGAGATGAACCCTTTAATTTTAGATCTTTGATCAACGTTACTGTATCTCCATCATTTAAAATAACGCCATTACTGTCTTTTGCTTCCATAATCTGTTTGTGTTAATAATCCACAAATTTAAGGAAATAAATCATTTACGCAATTGCCTTAAACTATGCAGCAGCCTGCAATTGTTTATACAATAAACGTTTAGCAATAGGCAAAAATGTTTCGTCGTTGGGTAGAGGCGCTTTGGCCTTAAACAAATACATGGCAGGGTTTGGCAACTGTGGATTCGCTTCAATGATCTCGTGTTTCACTTTATCCACCGGTTTTGATAAACTAACCGTGTACGTTGAAAAATAAGAACTATTCAATCCAAAAACTTCCTGATCTAATAAATTAACTTTTGAAAATTGGTAACTATAAACACACACCGTTTTTGACTGAAACGGATACAACACAAAATAACCTTCGGTTTTATAAATTGGCATAATACCAATATGATCCGTTAAAATATGTTGCTCTGCAAAATCAAAAATAGTTTTTCCTTTATTCAGTTCATTGGCTATTAACGGCTCACTAAACAAAATGATCTGCTTCAGTTCATCCAACAACTCATCATTCACGGTATTTTCATATTCTAATTTTAAATTTTGAAGATCAACTCCTTTTAATCTTCTTTTGAAATTATTTTCTAACGCGGTAGTATTATGTTTTAACCGCATTAGATTTTTATAATGAGCAATTAGCTCAGCAAAATCCGGATATAATTTTTGTTGATTGAACTGTTCTTTAACTTGCTTTAGATATCCCAAAAGCATGTATTTTTTGTATTCGAAGTCCATTAGGTGCTCCGTAATCCAGTTTTCTGAAAGCTTTCCCATGATCATTATACGTTGAAACAAAGCAAGAAGTTTCCTAAATAAGTATTGTTTACTCTTACTCACTTTAATAAATCAAAAATTATTGTATCTTTAATAACATGAGTAAATTAATTCTTGTCCTATGCTTAACCTTCGCATTAAGAGGGTATAGCCAATTACCAAACAATGGATTTGAAAATTGGGCCTCTGATTCCTGGTCTAATCATTTCCCTTTAGGTTGGACGACTTCGGGTTATGGTGCTGATAGCACTTCTGATGCCTCAGGAGGCAATAAAGCTTTAATGGTTTGGACATGGTATACTTATGCTATTGGTTATGCTTATAATGGTCAATCGGCAGGGTCCTTTGATTTTCATAAAGCAGGAACTCCTTTTACACAAAAAGCAAATGCTTTAACAGGTATGTATAAATTTGATACGGCCAATGTAGAAAGTAAAGATTCTGCTGCGGTAATGGTCATATTAAAGAAATACAATTCGGGTTTAAGTAAAGTAGACACTGTTGGTTTTGCGCTTGTAAAATTACCTCCCGTTAATAGCTATACTCCGTTTACAATTCCAATAACAGATATGATGCCCGGCATTGATCCAGATTCTGTAGTTGTTGTAGTGTCATCTCAAAAACGTTTATTTGATTCTGGCGTTGGCTCAGCACAAAACACATGCCTCTCTCCTTTTAGCGATTGTGCCTATTTATACATAGATGATCTATCCTTAAGTACTCCTTTAGGTTTGATCGATATTTCAGAATATTTCAAATCTTCTATTTCACCTAATCCATCAAATGAAAAAATACATTTTAATTACTCATCACCTCAATCATCAAAATTCGAATACCTCACTGTTTTTGATTCATATGGAAGCGTGTGTTATTCTGAAAAAATTCTACCCGGTTATTCCTTAAACATAACCAATTTTGCCAATGGTCTATACCATTACCACATAAAGCCAGAAAACAGTGCATCCATATCAAAAGGAAAGTTTGTAGTTGTAAAGTAATTTGGATTAAATTTATAGAATGATTTTTGAAAACCTGAAACAAAAAATATATCCAAGTGATCTTGCCTTCGACAAAATATATCCCTTAGTATACCAGGAACATTCTGCCCGCCATTTCACTCCGGTTAAAATTGCGATCAAAGCCGCTAAATTGTTAGCCGATCTTCCTACTGATAAAATATTAGATATAGGATCTGGAGTGGGGAAATTTTGTTGTGTGGGATCAAGTGTCACTGGCGCGCATTTTTATGGTATAGAAAAACGTAAAACATTAACCAATCTGGCTAATAAAATAAAAAGACAATACCATTTAAAAAATGCCCATTTTATTAATAACGATTTCACCAAAATAGATTTTAGCAAATTTAACGGCATCTATTTTTTTAATTCTTTTCACGAACATTTTGATTCTACCTGTGTGTTGGATGAAACGTCAAAAGTATCGTTGAGTGAATATCAAAAGTATCATGAAGATCTTAAACTAAAATTGGAAGAATGCGCTATAGGAACTAAACTAGTAACCTATTACACTTTCAAAAACAAGATCCCTTCCTCTTATCAATTCATTGATGCCAACGAAACAGGTCTTTTAAAGTTTTATATCAAAAGGAGATAATTCAAAAAAGTTTATCTTTGAGTTAACCGATCATTTTATGAAAAATACTATTTTACTAGTTCTTGTATGCTTATTTTCCTTAAAAAGTTTTTCTCAGCTTAAGGATATTAAGATCATGATCCCAAAGGATATTGGGTACAGTTATTATGACTTTATGCAATTTTTTCCTGACGAAAAATTTTTCGTGATCTGCGGTACAGGTTTATCTGTGCATAATACAGAAACCTCTGAGGTAGTGGATGAAACCGATCTGACTTATGGGGCCAAAAATCTATCCGTTAGTAAAGATGGCAACTATGTATTAGTGACGGTGAATAGCGACTTATATATTTATTCTTTTGCCAATCAAAAACTAAATTTATTCTTTAAAACAAATACCACTGAATTGATCAAGGGCCTTCCTAACAGTGAATATTACGGCTCATTACCCATTGGCGGCAGTTTCTTTACCGGGAAACCAAACGAGATTTATGTGAGCATTGGGTCTTTTACATTGCTTTATGATTTCATTAAAAAAACATCTATTACATCTCACGCCTATCCTATTACCGATTATATTGTTAACTCCGCTTATAATGAAAAAAAGCAAGAAGTCATTCATGCAGTTTCATCAGGAACTACAACGATCATGATGAAGCAATCATTAAATGAACTCTCTAAAAGTACTCCACTGGATATTAAAGCCGGTCTTATTACAAAAATGCGAGTGCGCGATTCTTTACTGTTTTGTTTTTCTACTTATAATTATTTTGTACTTAATTTAGATAATGAAAAGGTTGTACACGAAGTGCGATTACCTAAATACGAAAGTTACGGCATGTATGATAAAGCATTATTGAAAGATGTCAATAAACGCCCTTCGATCACAAAACCTGATACCATTAACTTTTCAGCTAATGAATATGTATACGACATCGATTACATTTCAAAATCGGGTTTAGCAGTGTATGCAACTTCCAAAGCCGTTAAATTTATTGATCTTAAAACTAAAAAACTCGTACGCCAATTCAAAGGCATTTGCACTAATTTAAAATGTTCGCAAGCCGGTAACCGTATGGTAAGTATTAGTTACCTGCCTTACAAAGCTTTACGTGTTTTTGAACCTGGTGTCATGAAATTAATTTCGGAAAGAGCTACCATGGGTAATGCCATAACCTCAGCCAATATCAGTCCTAATAATCGTTGGCTATACACTAGCGGAACTGCTGCCGGCTATTTCTGGGACTTAAAGAACTTTAGCAAATACTCCGAAGTAAAGGATATTTCAGGAAGTGATTCGGCTTATATTTACAATGTATATTTTTTAAATGATTCGGAAGTAGTTGTCAATTCAGGAAAAAGTTTCGGCAATTTAAATCTGGCCGTGTATAATATTCATAAAAAGAAATACGGCAAAACAATTAAACGGAATGTGTATGCCGTGGCTTCCGGATTTTTAAATGGTGAATTTTACTATTGTGATTACACAAGCCTGCATATCATTAATTTAAAAACATTAGCCGAAGAAAAATACGAAGGTATGTTTTCTTTAGCCGCTTCACCTTTATATCAGGTGATCGAATTTAATAAAGACCTCGTTTTTATTCCTGAAAGTTCCAAATACAAATTAGTTAATCGCAAAACAAAAAAAGTAGAATACGAGAGCTCCGCCTGGTCTGTAAATGCTCGTGTTACCATTAGTCCGGATGGTAAATATTTATTCACTACCAGTCAGATCAATAAAAAAAAGATCATCAGTGGCACCGAAATAGATATGCCAACAAATGCCATTGTAAAAATTGATATAGCCAAAAAAGCCATTGTACAGGATTATTCGCAAACTTATTTTCCGTATGATTTTAAACTAAAAAATGATGGAAAAATTATTGCTACCTGGTACGTAAAGTATGACGTGAATAATTACACCGCCGGCGAACAGGTAGCTATGTACACCGAATACGATACGGAGACCGGCGCTGAGATCACTTCAAAAACATTAGCTAAAACAAAAGAAATCATCTCTTATCATTACACCAGCGAAAATGGAAAATATTTTGCTTTACTAAACCCATTAGGTGAGTTTTTCAAAGTGTTTGATGAGTATGGTGATCTAGTGATCGATCTAAGTGAATCTAAATTTTCCATCCCTAAATGTTTCTTTATTGAAAACACAAACCAACTCATTGTTACTAGTACCAATAACTCCTTAGCTACCTTTGTTGATCTGAAAAAGAAAACAGTAACAGGACAATTAGCGAATGCTATGGGAGAACACTTTTTCTTGATCACTTCTGATCTGCATTATTTAGGATCGAAAGATTTTGTAAAAAACATTCGTTTCAAACACCAATCGGAGATCTATAGCTTTGAACAGTTTGACGCATATCTGAATCAACCGCATAAAGTATTAAAAGCGTTTTCATGTACAGATACAGCATTGATCACAGCTTATGAAAAAGCCTATTTAAAACGAATGAAAGTATTGGGTTTAAATCCTGATAGTAAGATCAACTTCTCTATTTTACCTACCATCCCTACACTTAAAATGAATGAAGAAAAACCAGGCTGGGTTAATTTTTCGTTGAGCGCTAATAAAGGACAAAATAAATTAGCTAAACTTCAGGTACTGAATAATGGGACACATATTTTTTCAGAGAACATTCCAACTGAACAAAGTACTCATTATGATAAAAATCTATCCTTTGAAAGTACTTCGGGCATTAACCGTTTTGAGTTTGTTGTGTCTGATGAAAAAGGGCTGGAAAGTCCACACATTACACGTTTTTTCAACAATACCAATATTGTTAAACCTAATTTATATTTAGTGGTTATTGCCAGCGAAAAATTTCATGATGCCGATTATGATCTATCATACGCCGTAAAAGACGCCAGCGATATTGCCAATACCATGACCAATTCAAAATCATTTCAAAACATTGAAGTCAAAAAATTATTTAACCAATCATTTGCTCCTGATTCAGTAAAAAATTTAAAAAACTTTTTTGCCAAAGCCGGCGTTAATGATGTGGTAATGGTGTTTATTGCAGGGCACGGTTATTTAGATACAGATCTGAGTTATTACTTCCCTACCTATTACACCGATTTTAATGATCCTAAAATTAATTCAGTTGCTTACACGGCTTTTGAAAAATTGTTTTCGGAAATGAAACCCAATCGCAAGCTTATGTTTATTGATGCTTGTTTTAGTGGAGAGGCAGACGAAGACGGTGGATTTAATAAAGAAGAGGATGATAAAAAAACTAAAAAAGACAGCACCAGAGCCATTCGCATAGCCGGAAGTAATTTTTCGCAGAGTACAGCTTTAGAAATGTCTAAAAGTATTTTCTCCGACTTAAGACAAAGTTCCGGCGCTACCGTGATCTCTTCGGCAGGCGGAACGCAAACGGCTTTAGAAAGCGAAAAATGGAACAATGGTTTATTTACACATTGTTTGTTAGATGCGATGACAAATTTAAAAGCCGACGAAAACAAAGACAAAAAAGTAACACTAAGCGAATTACAAAAATTTGTAGCTGAGGAAGTATATAGACTTTCGGGTGGCAATCAAACACCAACTTATCGTATAGAGAATACGACCTTAGATTATGAACTCTGGTAACTCTTCTACGAATGGGACGCTGATAACGCAGATTCTTATGATTTAAATGGTTTTCCTTTATGTAAACCATAATAATCTATGTCATCTGCCTTCTATTTATTGCTATTGTGTAGTAGCAATTTAAAAATTACCTATCTTTGCCGGCTCATGCGCATTTTACTTACCACCCTCAACGCCAAATACATTCATACCAATTTAGCCATTCGCATTTTGTATGAACAAAATCACCAATACCCTGGTTTGGAGTGGAAAGAATTTAACATTAAAGAAGATCAGGATAAAGTTGCCGAGCATTGTGCGCAATTTGAAGTGGTAGCTTTTAGTTGTTACATCTGGAACATTACGCAGACTTTAGAAGTTTCACAAAAAATAAAAGCACTTAATCCTAACACCAAAATTTTATTAGGTGGGCCAGAAGTAAGTTATGATTTCGATAGTGTGATCGCTTTAGATCATGTTGATTATATTATTGTTGGCGAAGGAGAAACGCCTTTTAAAGAATTTATTGAATCTTATCCAAATGTTCAACACGTTTCGAGTTTAGTTCATAAATCAGGCACGGAAGTATTGCAAAATAAAGCAGCTCCCATGTTTGATCTTAAAAATTTTCAGGATAGTATGCCTTATCGTTTTGATAACCCTGAAGAGTTAGCCAACAAAGTATTATACATTGAAACTTCTCGTGGCTGTCCTTACAAATGCGAATTTTGTTTGGCCAGCTTAGATAATAAAGTGCGCTACTTGCCTAATGATAGCATCAAAGCAACATTATTGTTTATGATGCAGCACGGACGAGTAGTGAAATTTTTAGATAGAACGTTTAATATCAAAAAAGATTTTACGATCGATATCTTCAAATTCATTTTAGAAAATCACCGTCCCGAAAATGTATTTCAGTTTGAGATCACAGCCGATATTTTACATCCGGACATCATTCAGTTTATTCATGATCATGTTCCAAAAGGCTTGTTCCGTTTCGAGATTGGTATTCAAACAGTCAATCAAAAAGCAAATTTAGAAGTAAGCCGCAAGCAAAACTTTGATAAGACAAAAGGTATTATTCAGCAATTGGATTACAAGGTTGAAATGCACTTGGATCTTATTGTTGGCTTGGCATTGGATTATTGGGATGATATCAGATACAGTATTGAAGAAGTATTTAAACTCTATGCTCCCGAAATGCAATTAGGCTTTTTGAAATTCCTGAAAGGCACACCTATGCGTGATAAAACCGATCAACATGGTTTTGTATTTGATCCTAATCCGCCTTATCAAATCATTCAAAGTAATTATTTAACTAAAGATCAGTTAGCTCAAATTGTAAAACTAGAACATGCTTTAGAAGTATACTGGAATGGAAAAAAGGCAGTAAATACGTTAAGATACGTAACTGAGACCTACGGTATTTTTGATTTTTTATTAGGCTTAGGGGTTTATTTTGGAACAGTAAAAGATTATCACAAATACTCGTTAAATGATGTATTTGACATCATTACGCAATTTGTAGAAAAAAATTATCCTGAAGATACGATCATCAAACAATTGATCGCCATTGATTATTACCTGCACTTTAAAGTAAAACCTAAGACATTATTCTTAGAAGAAATTGCTCATACCGAAAAAATAAAACTAATAGATGAGTTACAACTTAACCATCACAAATACCGTTTTATTATTTTACCAGTAACGTTCAATTTTCAGTTATTTTCTACTGAATCAAAAATTGAAACAGGCAATCACCATGTTATTATACAATACAATGGGGTGAACAAGGCCGAAGTAGTAAATCACAAAGCTGCTCTATTAGCCTCGGCCTAACCAAATTAGTTAATTTTCAAAATGCTACAAATTGTAGCAATAAGGCGCTATAATTTAAAATACCTTAGCATTATAAATCATGAGCTATGGTAACTGCAATTTCTAATTACTTTAAAGGGCGTGGAGCACAACTCAACCCAAACAATTCTTTCCTTAAACAACACTATGTTCAGGAACATGTTGAGGGACTTGATGAAGAATTTTTACAAAGCGAAAAAACAGAGATCATTTACACCTATCCCAAAACCATTATCAATAAAGTAGAAAGTACGGATATTGGCTTGGGTTATTCTCTAAATCCATATCAAGGGTGCGAACATGGCTGCATTTATTGTTATGCCCGTAACTCTCATGAATACTGGGGTTATAGCGCCGGTTTAGATTTTGAACGAAAAATTATTGTCAAAAAAAATACAGCTGAATTATTGGAAACGCATTTCAGTCAAAAAAACTGGAAACCAAAACCAATTATGCTTTCCGGTAATACAGATTGTTATCAACCTATAGAAAGAGAATTAGAGTTGACACGAAAAATTCTGCAAACCTGTTTAAAATACAAACACCCCGTTTCTATCATTACAAAAAATTCGTTAGTTACCCGCGACATTGATGTATTAACCGAATTAGCCGAACACAACTTGGTACATGTGATGATCTCTATTACAGGAACCGATGAAAAAGTACGACAGTTATTAGAACCACGCACTGCAACATATAAAAACAGAATGGCCACTTTAGCTACATTATCTAAACATGGTATTCCGTGTGGCGTGATGGTGGCGCCAATCATTCCAGGCATTAATAATCATGAAATACCTGCCGTGATCGAACAAGCAGCTAATGCAGGAGCGAGCTCAGCGGGTATTACGATAGTTCGTCTTAATGGCAGTGTAGCGCAATTATTTAAAGATTGGTTAGTGAAAAATTTTCCGGATAGAGCCGATAAAGTTTGGAATCAGATCAGCGAATGCCACGGCGGTAAAGTAAGCGACAGCAGGCCGGGTGTACGCATGAAAGGTGAAGGAAAAATAGCAGAATCCATCATGCAATTGTTTAAGTTATCTAAAACCCGCTTTATGCCTGATGCCGATAGTTTTAAATTTAATATTGATAATTTTAACTACAGAGCAGGAGATAAGCAATTGAGTTTGTTTTAAAAATTTCACGCATAATTCCCAAAGAATGGTCTTTCTGTGAACTCAACTTTCTTTTTGCATTTTCTCCAAAGCCAGCTGAGCCACTTTTTGTTCAGCTACTTTTTTTGATTTGTGTTCAAACACACCTTGCTCTTCTCCATCAATTAATAGCTGAATAGTATACAACTTTTCTTTTCCGAGAAGAGCTTCACTTAAAACCACATATTCAAATTGCTTTTTTTGTTTTTGCATTAAGATCTGAAACTGCGATTTGTAATCCGTGTCCGTTTGCAACACTTCATTCATGTCTAAATGAATTTTAATAATTTTATTGAGAATGAATTTTTTAGAAGCTTCGAATCCTTTGTCTAAAAACAGTGCGCCAATAAATGCTTCAAACACATCACCATAAGCAGATGAACTTAGTTTCTCTTTCTTGGTTAAACGGGAAGTCAATAACACATCAAAACCGAATTTTTTTGAGAGCAATAATAAATTTTGACCGTTCACAATACGGCTACGCATTTGAGTTAAAAATCCTTCATCTTTTTTCGGAAATAATTTAAAAAGATATTCGGCAACGACAGCGCCTAAAACAGCGTCGCCTAAAAACTCTAGGCGCTCGTTACTTGGTAAATGTTCAGTGATTTCTTGAGTAGAACTGCTATGTCTAAACGCTTGTTTATACAAAGCAATATTATCAGGATAATGTCCTAAAATATTTTTAAGCTTTTGTTTAAATTCTTTGTCTTGTTTAGACAAGGGTTTTAAAGCAGATAAAAGCTTTATCAAAACACTAAAAAATTATGGTTTATATTTTCTTACCACTACTGCAGCATTATGTCCACCAAAACCAAAGGTGTTACTAATTGCTACATTAACAGTACGTTTTTGAGCTTTGTTAAAAGTCAAATTCAATCGTGGATCTAAACCCGGATCCGGGTTAACGTTATTGATTGTTGGTGGAACAATATCGTTTTGAATAGCCAATATCGTAGCCATCGCTTCTATCGCACCTGCAGCGCCTAATAAGTGGCCTGTCATAGATTTTGTAGAGCTGATGTTCATTTTATAGGCTTGTTCACCAAATACATTTGTGATCGCTTTTAATTCCGCTAAATCACCTAATGGCGTACTGGTACCATGTGTGTTGATATAATCAACCTCATTTGCAGAAATGCCCGCATCTTTTAAAGCGCGTTGCATTACTAATGTTGCGCCTAATCCTTCCGGATGTGGAGCTGTAATATGATGTGCATCCGCACTCATACCGCCACCGATAATTTCGGCATAAATTTTTGCACCTCTTGCAAGGGCATGATCTAATTCTTCTAAAATAATAGCTACACCACCTTCGCCTAATACAAAACCATCACGGTCTACATCATAAGGACGAGAAGCTGTTTCCGGACTTTCGTTACGAGTACTCATGGCCTGGCAAGCATTAAAGCCACCAATACCACTTTCATTAATAGCGGCTTCAGAACCACCGGCAACAATAGCATTTGCTCTACCTAAACGAATGTAAGTAAACGCATCTATTAAAGCTGATGTTGAAGAAGCACAAGCCGAAACGGTTGTGAAGTTTGGTCCTCTCAAACCAAAACGCATAGATATATGCCCTGAGCAAATATCTGCGATCATTTTAGGAATAAAGAATGGATTGAAACGTGGTGTTCCATCTCCTTTAGCAAAATTGAAAGTTTCAGTTTGGAAAGTATCTAAACCACCAATACCTGAACCCCAAATAACGCCAATTTCATTTTTGTCGATACCTTCTTTATCTAATCCGGAATCAGCCATTGCTTGCACAGAAGCAGCGATACCGTAATGAGAAAAAGCATCTAAACGCTGAGCTTCTTTTCTATCAAAATATTCTTCAATATTAAAGCCCTTTACTTCGCAAGCAAAGCGGGTTTTAAATTTAGATGCGTCAAAACGCGTAATAGGTGCGGCACCACTAACGCCGTTGATTAAGTTTGTCCAATAATCATTAACATTACTGCCCAAAGGGGTAACGGCACCAAGTCCCGTAACTACTACGCGCTTAAATTGCATACAGAATAAATTTTTAAATTAAGTTCTTAGTTTTTTGCATTTGCTTCAATGTAAGAAATAGCATCTCCTACAGTAGCAATTTTTTCAGCTTGATCGTCTGGAATAGCGATATTAAATTCTTTTTCAAATTCCATGATTAATTCAACTGTATCTAAAGAATCTGCTCCTAAGTCGTTAGTGAAACTTGCAGTTGGAGTTACTTCTTTTTCTTCTACACCTAATTTATCTACGATGATAGATTTTACTTTTGATGAAATGTCTGACATTGTGTTTTAGTTTTAAAATTCGGGACAAAGATAGCTGTATGAATCAAAAAACAAAAAAAAAAGACCATCAGTAACTGCCTATAAGTCAAATAATTAACTGAAAAGCCCTTTTGAAGCTTCCTAAAATTAGATCTTTGGATTAACAAATGGTCAGTTAAATGCCATTATTTTAAGCCGACTTTTTTATAACTTTATGATGATGGTGATGTCTATGATGTGAAATATGTTTCACGTTTGTTTGGTCTTTATCATCATCCTTGTGCTTTCTGTCATAGATCGATACTATGACAAAGGCAATGATACCAAAACCAAGAATACCACCAATAATGTAAAAACCAATAAACCCGCCCTTAGACAAATCATCGGTGAAGTTTTTAACGATTTTGTCTAAGCCTTCAGCTTTTGCAAAAATTGAAGTAAGCATTAATAGACACGTGAGTAAGAGACCGCCGTTTCCAGAATTTTTAACTATTGTTTTCATGATTTTTAGAATTTGTGCCTTTTATTTCCAAAGAAAATAGACCAGAAATAAAAAACGATTAAACTTAGTTCTCGGGGACTTCTAGTAAATTTAACGAGAATAAAGAAAAATTGTTGCATTCCGGCTATTTTGTTATTAAGAAAGAATTGTTTATATTTGTACCCGAAAATTGAAGAAAAATGAAGAGGGACCTTAAAGTCCCTTTTTTATTTACTTGAACAGATGATAAAAAAACAACAAATTATAGATTTAATAGAAGAGCACTTTGCTGGTTCTGACAAATTTATTGTAGACGTAAAAGTATTGGCGGGCAATAAAATTGAAATATATGTGGATGCGCCTAACCATATTGTAATTGCCGATTGTGTGGCGTTAAGCAGACACATCGAAGGTAGTTTAGACAGAGAAAAAGACGATTTTGAACTTCAGGTGTCTTCTCCGGGTGCAACACAGCCATTTAAAGTTGTTCAACAATACAAAAAATACATCAATTCGAAAGTAGAAGTTACGACAAAAGAGGGCAAAAAACACCAAGGTGTTATCTTAAGTGCTAACGACAATGAATTTGTACTGGAAGAAACCAGAAAAGAGAAAAAAACGATTGGTAAAGGCAATCAAACCGTAGTAGAAAACATTACCCTAACATACAATCAAATAAAAGAAACAAAATCAATATTACCGTTTTAAAACAAACAACAATGGAAAGTGTAAATTTAATTGAATCATTCTCGTTATTTAAAGAAGACAAGAACATTGATCGCGCAACGTTAATGAGCATCATCGAAGATGTATTTCGTACTATGTTAATCAAAAAATATGGTTCGGATAAAAACTTTGATATCATCGTAAATCCTGATAAAGGAGATATTGAAATTTATAAGAACAGAACTATCGTTGATGATGAATTTGCGGAAGATTCGTTTGATTATGATCCTAATAAACATATCAGTTTAACAGACGCTCATAAAATTGAGCCTGATTTTGAAATTGGTGAAGAGGTTACTGAATTAGTAAAGTTAGATGAAATTGGTCGTCGTAACGTATTGTCAGTTCGCCAAAACTTAGTTCAAAAAATTCTTGAATTAGAAAAAAGCGGTATCTATAACAAATACAAAGAACGTGTTGGTGATATTATCAATGCAGAGGTTTATCAGGTTTGGAAAAAAGAGATCATGTTATTGGATGATGAGGGCAACGAATTATTGTTACCTAAAACAGAACAGATCCCTTCTGATTTCTTCAAAAAAGGTGATTCGGTAAAAGCAGTTGTACATAAAGTAGAACTGAAAAACGGAACACCTACTATCATCATGTCTCGTACTGCTCCGGCATTCTTAGAGCGTTTATTTGAAATGGAAGTACCTGAAGTATTTGATGGTTTAATTACCATTAAGAAAATTGTTCGTGAACCGGGTGAGAGAGCTAAAGTAGCTGTTGAATCTTATGATGATCGTATCGATCCGGTTGGAGCTTGTGTTGGTATGAAGGGTTCTCGTATCCATGGTATTGTTCGCGAATTAAAAAATGAAAATATTGACGTAATCAATTACACATCTAATGCTCAGTTATTAATTCAACGTTCATTAAGCCCTGCAAAAGTTACTTCCGTTAAATTAAATGAAGACACTAAACGTGCAGAGGTATTCTTGAAACCTGATCAAATTTCTTTAGCAATTGGTAAAGGTGGCTACAATATTAAATTAGCTGGTAAATTAACCGGATACGAAATTGATGTATTCCGTGATAATGACGAAGCTGCAACTGACATTGAAGATGTTGACTTAGTAGAATTCTCTGATGAAATTGAAGAATCAGTAATTAATGTACTTCAATCTGTTGGATGCGATACTGCTAAATCTGTATTAGAATTAAGCAACGAAGAGTTAGCGCGCAGAACAGGATTAACTGAAGATGTGATCGAAGATGTGAAACAAGTGCTTCAATCTGAGTTCGAAGATTAATATTCCGTTAAGAAAAAGTTAGCCTTCTTTTTTATGGAATTAAAAAGGCAAATTTGGCACACAACAATTAAAAAAAGACGAGGAAATAGAGAATATGTCAGACGCAAAACAAATGCGATTAAGTAAAGTTGCTAAGGAATTTAATTTATCCCTCGGGAAAATTACTGAGTTCTTGGCTTCAAAAGGTCGCCCGGTAGAAAATAACCCTAACGCAAAAATTGGAGATGAAGAGTATTCTTTATTATCCAAAGAATTTTCGGGGGATAAATCTGCCAAAGAAGAGGCACAACATGTTGGACTTGTTCTTAATAAAGCAAAACGCGAAACCATTGTATTGGAAGATCCAAAGGTTATTAAAGCAAGAGAGCAAGAAGAGTTACGCATTAAAGATCTAACGGCCGCTGCTTTAAAAGTTACTGAAGAAAAAAAGAAAGCTGCTGAAAAACCGGTTGAAAAAATCGAGGAAGTAAAAGTTGAAACTCCGGTAGCAGAAACAAAAGCTCCGGAAACACTTTATACCGAAACACCAACCGAAAATACAGGAAACATTACAGGTCCTAAGGTATTAGGTAAATTAGATTTAAGCACCTTAAATCAAAAAACAAAACCTGATAAAAAAACCAAGAAGGAAAAAGAAGAGGAGAAAAAAACTGAAGTAAAAGAAACAAAAGGTAGAAAGAAAAAAGAAGAAGAGCCAGTTGTTTCAAAAATCGAAGTTATTGAAACTCCCGCTGAAGTTGAGCCTCCTGTTGTTGAAGAAGCAAAAGAAGTATTCCATGAAACGGTTTACCAAAAATTAGAGGGACCAAAAATTATGGGTAAAATTGAATTACCTGTAATTAAAGAAACTAAAAAAGCGAATGGCCCAGCCGGCGGTAGCGATGCTGACAAAAAGAAACGTAAGCGTATCCGCAAAGGCGGTATGAGCCAGGAAGAAATTAAAAAAGTTGGTACTGAGCAAGCGCAAATTGCAAAAGACAGAGCCAAAGAGAAATATGGTGACCCCCGTGCTAAAAAAGGCCCGGCTGCTGCTCGAGAATCGAGACCAGCTTTAACTGATGAAGAAATTCAGGCACAAATTAAAGAAACGTTAGCGCGTTTAAGTTCTAAAGGTTCTAAATCAAAAACATCTAAATACCGTCGTGAAAAACGTGATGATGTTAGAGATAAAATGGCTGAACAACAAGAGCAGTCAGATATAGAGAAAAAGACATTACAGGTAACAGAATTCGTTTCAGCTAATCAATTAGCTCAAATGATGAATGTTTCGGTAACACAAATTATTTCTACTTGTATGAGTTTAGGTTTATTTGTGTCTATCAATCAACGATTAGATGCTGAAACCTTAGCGATTGTAGCCGAAGAGTTTGGTTTCAAAACGGAGTTTGTAAGTGTTGAAGTTCAGGAAGCGATTGAAGATCAGGAAGCAGAAGATCCTGCAGATTTAGTGGAGCGTCCGCCTATCGTTACCATCATGGGTCACGTAGATCACGGTAAAACATCTTTATTAGATTACATTCGTAAATCTAACGTTTTAGCCGGTGAGGCAGGTGGAATTACTCAGCATATTGGAAGTTATAATGTAAAATTAGAAAGTGGTAAATCAATTACTTTCTTAGATACTCCGGGTCACGAAGCCTTTACAGCAATGCGTGCCCGTGGTGCTAAAGTAACCGATATCGTTATTATTGTAGTAGCCGCTGATGACAGCGTGATGCCTCAAACAAAAGAAGCAATTAATCACGCGCAAGCAGCCGGTGTACCAATGATCATTGCGATCAATAAAATTGATAAGCCGGGAGCAAATCCAGACAAGATCCGTGAAGCCTTATCTGCTATGAATATCTTAGTAGAAGAATGGGGTGGAAAAGTTCAATGTCAGGAAATTGCAGCGAAATTTGGTAAAAACGTTGATCTATTACTAGAAAAAATTGTTTTAGAAGCTGAGATCTTAGAATTAAAAGCTAATCCAAAAGCAAAAGCTTCTGGTTCAGTAATTGAAGCTAAATTAGATAAAGGTCGTGGTCACGTAGTTGATGTGATCGTTCAAAAAGGAACAATGCGTGTGGGAGATATTGTTGTTGCCGGTTGCCATAGCGGTAGAGTAAAAGCAATGACTAATGAGCATGGTATCAATATTAAAGAAGCGGGTCCATCAATTCCTGTACAATTATTAGGATTAAATGGTGCGCCTACTGCAGGTGATAAATTTAACGTTATGAGCGATGAGCGTGAAGCACGTGAGTTAGCCAACAAACGTTTACAATTACAGCGTGAGCAAGGTATCCGTACTCAAAAACACATTACGTTGGATGAGATCGGTCGTCGTTTAGCAATTGGTGACTTTAAAGAATTAAACGTGATCGTTAAAGGTGACGTGGATGGTTCTATTGAAGCCTTATCTGATTCATTATTAAAATTATCAACTGAGAAAATTCAGGTTAATATTATCCACAAATCAGTTGGTGCTATTAGTGAAACAGACGTTATGTTAGCAAGTGCATCAAATGCGATCATTGTTGGTTTCCAGGTTCGTCCTTCAGTTACAGCTCGTAAATTAGCTGAACAAGAAGAAATTGACATCCGTTTATATTCAATTATTTACGATGCCATTAACGAAGTGAAAGCAGCGATGGAAGGCATGTTAGCTCCTGAATTTGTAGAGAAAGCAGTATGTAACATTGAGATCCGTGAAGTATTTAATATCACTAAAGTTGGTACAATTGCCGGTTGTTATGTATTAGATGGTAAAGTAACCCGTCATACTAAAATCCGTATCATCCGTGATGGTATCGTGGTTCACACAGGTAGCCTTGGTTCATTAAAACGTTTCAAAGACGATGTGAAAGAAGTAGGTGTTGGATATGAGTGTGGTTTAAACATTGAAGGATTTAACGATATCAAAGTTGGCGACATCATTGAAGGTTATGACATGGTTGAGGTGAAAGCCAAACTTTAAGAATTTTTAGTTGTAAATCTTTAGTTTTTAATAGAGTTCTTGAATAATAAATAGGATTTTATTAAAAACTAATAACTAAACACTTACAACTAAATATTGGGGGATTAGCTCATTTGGCTAGAGCGCTTCGCTGGCAGTGAAGAGGTGATCGGTTCGAATCCGATATTCTCCACAAATAAAACAAAAGTCAGAAGTAAATACTTCTGACTTTTTTAGTTTTAAGCGAACTCTAAAACTTGTTTTGGAGTGAGGGAGAAACTAAAAAAGCGAAGGCGTTAGCCGAGACTTTTGTTTTGCAATTCTGGAATTATCGGAAATTAAATCCGATATTCTCCACCAAAACTAAAAAGACTTATGTAAATCATAGGTCTTTTTTTATTTATATTTGGATTAAACTCCATCCTGTTTATTCAATGCGATATTCTATATTAATATTTATTATACAATTAAGCTTATTATTTATTTCATGTAGTGAAGAAGTTCCTGTTAATACAAATACAATACCCAATAATGATACTTTAAAATATTGTGACAGTTTATCCTTACAGACAATGAACAGTGTAAGTGATCCAAAAAATGAAGATACCTTGAGGTTAGATTTTTTTGATTTTCAAATTGAATTTCCCCACTTAAGTACTTTTGATAATGATAAGATACAAATCAAAGATACAACTGAACTTTTTTTAGATTTAGAATCAAGTGTAGATTCAGCAATATTGATCATAAAAGGTGAAAACATCGCTTCTATTTCATTAACAGAACAATTTCAAACAGCCATATCCATACAGGATGAGGGGCCGCATATAGAATTATACGATTGGAAAAATCATCAATCCGATTGGATTAAAGTAGATAGTGTTTCTCCCTTTGTTTATAGATTAAAGTATATTTCTGAGCAAGAAAATGGGAACTTCCCCAAGTTTTCAAAAGAAGAATTAATTAATGCGGCTCTAAAATATGGTGATGAACACTGGTCTGACTTAATTAAAAATCCTCCAGTCGGTAGTTGGAAAGATCAGTTTTGGATAGGAGTTGGAGTCAGAAGAATTAAAATCAATGGAATTTCTAATACAGGAAAGCCTATTAACAAACTATTAATTATTTATCCGGCAATGGGATGTTAAATACTTAAAATAATTATGCAACATACAATCCCTTCAAACCCGCACCGTTTACGAGCCATCGTTAGCGGCTCCATTGGTAATTTGGTAGAGTGGTATGATTGGTATGCCTACTCTGCTTTTTCGCTTTATTTTGCTTCTGTATTTTTTCCGGATAGTAGTGCAACAGCACAATTATTAAACACCGCCGGAATATTTGCGGTAGGATTTTTAATGCGTCCTATTGGCGGTTGGTTATTTGGTAATATTGCTGATAGAAAAGGTAGAAAGTATTCCATGACACTTTCTGTTTTACTAATGTCTTTTGGTTCTATCTTAATCGCTTCTACTCCATCGTATGAAAGCATTGGTGTAATGGCGCCCATATTGTTACTGCTAGCGCGATTATTGCAAGGCTTAAGTGTTGGTGGCGAATACGGCACCTCTGCTACTTATTTAAGCGAGATGGCAAGTCCTAACCGAAGAGGTTTTTATTCGAGCTTTCAATACGTCACATTAATCGGCGGACAATTGATTGCCTTGGGCGTTCAGCTATTATTACAAAAATTATTTTTAACCGATGAACAAATGCACAATTGGGGTTGGCGTATTCCTTTTATCATAGGAGGAATCCTTTCGTTAGTCGCGCTGTATTTGCGAAGCCACATGGATGAAACAGCAACTTTTAAAAAACATCAACATGAATCTCCAAAGAAACATGGCGCCTTAAAAGAACTGATGCGTCATCCAAAAGCTGTAGCCATAGTTGTGGGATTAACATTAGGAGGAACCATTGCCTTTTATACCTACAGTACTTACATGCAAAAATTTTTGGTAAACACGGTTCATTTGACTAAAGAACAAGCCACGCTAATCACTTTTTTAACCTTATTAATTTATGCCTCTCTACAACCATTGTTTGGCTTGTTATCAGACAAGATCGGACGCAAACCATTACTATTGGGTTTTGGAATTTTAGGAACAATCGCCACCGTTCCTTTATTAACAGCGTTAAGTCACAGCACCAATCAATGGGAAGCTTTTATATATATTTTAATGGCTTTAATTATTGTAAGCGGATACACTTCAATAAACGCGATTGTAAAAGCAGAATTATTTCCAACAGAAATTCGCGCCTTAGGTGTTGGATTCCCCTACTCTATCACTGTAGCTATTTTCGGAGGCACGGCAGAATATGTAGCGTTATGGTTTAAAAACAGCGGCCACGAAGCTTACTTTTACTGGTATGTAACGGGTTGTATTTTTATTTCTTTGTTAGTGTATTTTTTTATGAGAGATACCAAAGAAATATCTTTGATCAAAGATTAGTTTCTCTCCTGGCACAATTCCACTAAAACACCATTAGTGCTTTTGGGGTGTAAAAAGAAGATCAATTTATTATCGGCACCTTGTTTGGGTTCTTTGTTTAACACTTCAAAACCTTCCAATTTCAGGCGTTCCATTTCTTTGTAAATATCATCTACTTCATAGGCAATATGGTGAATTCCTTCGCCTTTTTTCTCAATAAACTTAGCAATAGCGCTATCTGGAGTTGTTGCTTCTAATAATTCGATTTTAGTTTCTCCTAACATAAAAAAAGAGGTGCTTACTCCTTCACTTTCAACACCTTCCACTTTGTAATGGTCTTTGCCAAACAACCTCTTAAACAGATCGTTAGAGTTATTTAAACTCTTTACGGCTATTCCGATATGCTCTATTTTCTTGATCATTTACCTTATTTTTTGGTAAAAATAGCAGAATTTAGGCAATTTGTTTAAAAAGCAATTAAATCGTATATTTGTAGTCTAAATTTATAACAATGACACAAGCATTAATCTTAGGTATGTTAGGCGGACTTGGCGCTCCTGAAATCATCATTATTTTGGTAATCGTTTTATTATTATTCGGAGGTAAAAAAATCCCTGAATTAATGAAAGGCTTAGGTAAAGGAATGAAAGAATTTAAAGACGCAAAGGATGGCAATTCTGATTCTACCGACATTGAAAAAAAATAATTCATAATATATTTATTGTAAAAGCGTCATTCTTTACGATTGGCGCTTTTATTATTTAATACATCAACTGTGCACACATTTACAACCATCAAAAATCTTCAAACCGACTTGTTATCAGGAAAAATCACCTGCGAACAATTAGTTGAAGAATCTATCAAAACCATTGAAGCAAAGAAACACTTAAATGCTTTTTTAGAAGTGTTTAACGACACAGCTTTAGCTCAGGCGAAACTAGTGGATGATAAGATCGCCAATAAAACAGCCGGTAAATTAGCGGGGGTTATTATTGGTATCAAAGATAATATTTGTTATAAGGGCCATAAAGTGTCTTGTGCTTCAAAAATATTAGAAGGATTTGAATCTTTATTTTCTTCAACTGTAGTTGAACGTTTATTAGCTGAAGATGCGATCATCATTGGTCGTTTAAACTGTGATGAGTTTGCAATGGGAAGTAGTAATGAAAATTCTGCTTTTGGGAAAGTATTAAATCCATTAAACGAAAAAATGGTACCGGGTGGTTCATCAGGTGGATCTGCAGCAGCGGTGGCCGCAAATTTATGTCATGTTACTTTAGGTTCTGACACAGGTGGCTCTATTCGTCAACCTGCATCATTTACCGGAACTGTAGGGTTGAAACCAACTTATGGCCGTATTTCTCGTTGGGGATTAGTAGCGTACGCTTCTTCTTTTGATCAAATTGGGCCTATTACAAAATCAGTAGATGATGTTGCTTTATTGTTAGAAATAATGGCGGGTGCTGATGAATATGATACAACGGCTTCACAAAAACCGGTAGCAAATTATACAGCTATTGCTAACGAAAAAAAATCATTTAAGATTGCTTACCTGAAAGAATGTATGGAATCAACAGGATTAGATCCTGAGGTGAGAAAACAAACGTTAGATGCACTTGATAAATTAAAAAAAGACGGGCATACAATTGAAGGTGTTGATTTTCCATATCTGGAATTTTTAGTGCCAACGTATTATGTATTAACAACAGCCGAAGCTTCATCTAACTTATCACGTTATGATGGCGTACACTTTGGATATAGAAGTCCTAACGCTACTGACTTAGAAAGCACGTACAAAAAAACACGCAGTGAAGGTTTTGGTAAAGAAGTAAAACGCCGTATCATGTTAGGTACCTTTGTTTTAAGCGCAGGATACTATGATGCGTATTACAGCAAAGCTCAAAAAGTAAGAAAGATGATCCGTGAAAAAACAAGAGAAATTTTATCTCAATACGATTTTATTGTAACGCCTTCTACACCAAGCACAGCTTTTGAATTTGGAAAAAATAGCGAAGATCCGATCAAAATGTATTTGGAAGATATCTTTACAGTTCAGGCAAACATTGTAGGATGTCCTGCTATTTCAATACCAAACGGTATGCACAGCAATGGCTTACCAATTGGTTTACAAATTATGGGGAGAGATTTTGAAGAAGGGAATTTATTAAACTTAGCAAAGCAGATTTAAAGTTTACCACAGAGACACTAAGAACACAGAGAAAACTTAGAGTTAAGTACAAGTTAAAAAGAGTAGAAATAAATAATATAAAACCTCTGTGGCCTTTGTGTCTCAGTGGTGAAAAACAAAAAGCAATGGCAATTACAGTAGACAGCGTTATAGACGCCTTAAAATATGTAGACGATCCGGATCTAAAAAAAGATCTGGTAACTCTTGGAATGATCAAAGATGTAGTAGTTGACGGAAAAAATGTTTCGTTCACAGTTGTATTAACCACACCGGCATGTCCAATGAAAGACATGATACATAATGCTTGTGTGAATGCAATTACACATTATGTAGATAAAGAAGCAGTTGTGAAAGTAAACATGACAGCTAATGTTACCTCAACAAGAGATAAAGATACAGGCACTCTTTCTAAAATCAAAAACATCATCGCTGTTGCTTCAGGTAAAGGTGGTGTAGGAAAATCTACCGTAGCAGCAAACTTAGCAGTAGCTTTAGTAAAGCAAGGTGCTAAGGTTGGTTTAGTAGATGCTGATATTTATGGTCCATCTCAAACGATCATGTTTGATGTGCAAAATGAAATGCCTGGAAAATCAGAATACGAAGGCAAACCAAAAATGGCTCCTGTAGAAAGCTATGGTGTGAAATTGAATTCTGTTGGTTTTTTAGCAGGACCTGATCAGGTAATTGCTTTACGTGGACCAATGGCCTCTAAAGCATTATCACAATTATTTTTAGATACCAATTGGGGTGAGTTAGATTATTTAATTGTTGATCTACCTCCCGGAACAGGCGATATACAAATTACATTATGTAGTCAGATTCCATTAACAGGTGCTATTATTGTAAGTACGCCACAAGCTGTTGCTTTAGCAGATGCTCGTAAGGGAATTGCCTTATTTAAATTGCCAGCATTAAATGTTCCTATTTTAGGTATTATTGAAAACATGGCTTACTTCACTCCGGAAGAATTACCAAACAATAAATATTATATTTTTGGAAAAGACGGCGCAAAAAATTTAGCCGAAGAATTAAATATTCCTTTATTAGGTCAAATTCCATTAGTACAAAGTATCCGCGAAGCAGGTGATGCCGGTCGTCCGGCTATTTTGCAGGAAACAACTCCACAAGCTTTAGCTTTCAGAGAAATGGCGCAAAACACCGCACAACAAATTGCGATTTTAAATGCAAATAAAGCCAATCAGGAATTAGAAAAAGCCTAATTTATTTTTTATAAAAAAATTAAAATCTCCTTCTTTATTTAAGAAGGAGATTTTTTTGTTTTATATCTTAATCCCATCCTTATCTTTGTTTAAAGAATAATTTTATGCAAGTATTTAAGTTTGGTGGTGCATCTGTTAAAGACGCTGAGAGTGTAAAAAACGTTGCCGAAGTTTTAAAACAGTTTCCTCAACAGAAATTATGTATCGTTATTTCTGCAATGGGAAAAACAACCAATGCTTTAGAAAAATTAGTGAATGCTTTTTTTCATAAAACAGAAAATCCAGAATCTATTTTGGAAGAGATCAAACAATTTCATTTAGATATCTGTCGCAGTTTATTTCCCAACAACAATCATAAAATATATACTGACCTTGAAAATACGTTTGTTGAACTTTATTGGGCCATTGAAGATGAGCCAACTCATAGTTATAATTTTGAGTATGATCAAATTGTAAGTATGGGTGAAGTGGTTTCAACTAAAATAGTATCCGCTTACTTAAATGAAATTGGTATTAAAAACCAATGGATAGATATCAGAGGTATTATACAAACCGACAATACATACAGAGAAGGAAAAGTAGATTTTAATTTAACAGAAGCTCTGGTAAAAAAAGATCTGGAATCTCAATTTAAAACTTACGATATTATAGTAACACAAGGTTTTATTGGTGGCACTTCCGAAAACTTTACGACCACATTAGGTCGAGAAGGCTCAGATTATACCGCTTCTATATTAGCTTACTGCTTAAACGCAAAAAACGTTACTATCTGGAAAGATGTTCCGGGCGTATTAAATGCTGACCCAAAATGGTTTAAGAATACAAAAAAAATAGAAGAGCTTTCTTATCAGGATGCAATAGAGTTAACGTATTACGGTGCAACTGTTATTCATCCAAAAACCATCAAGCCTTTACAAAACAAGCAAATTCCACTACACGTAAAATCATTTTTAAACCCTAAAGAATCAGGAACAGTTATTCAGGAAAGCGACAAACGTTTACAAATTCCATCCTATATTTTTAAAGTACATCAAATACTGATCTCTATTCAGCCAAAAGATTTTTCATTTATAGCCGAAGAAAATTTGAGTGATATTTTTGATATGGTTTCCAGACACAATGTAAAAATAAATCTGATGCAATTATCTGCTATTAGTTTTTCTATTTGCTGCGACAATGATTCAAAAATAAAACCCCTGATCGAAGAGTTGCAAATTTTATTTAAAGTATTGTACAATGAGGATCTGGAATTAATGACTGTTCGCTATTATACAGACGATATCATCGAAACTCTAACAAAAAACAAATTGATCTTACTGGAACAAAAAAGTCGATTCACCTTGCAAATGATTATGAAGAATGAAACCGAATAGTTATATTTAATCATACTTTAACATGGCAGCAAAAACTCAAAATATTGGCGCACCTCCCGGAACCTTATTTTATAATGGGGAAGCGCGTACCGAAAAAGTTAAAATAACTTTGATCGAGTACAATGAAACTGAGTTTTTTGAATCTGAATATTCTGAAATTTCTAAATGTTTATCCGATGTAAAACCTAACATGGTTAAGTGGATAAATGTAGATGGTATACACCAAACAGATATTGTTGAACAACTTGGTAAAGCATACGATATTCATCCATTAACGCTGGAAGATGTTGTTCACATCGATCAACGTCCTAAGTTTGAAGATTATGATCATTACGTAGTAGCGATGATGAAAATGATACGGTTTACTACAGAACTAGAGTCTGAACAATTAGCAATTATTCTTTTAGAAAATACGGTCATTTCATTTCAGGAACCACAAAGCGGCGATGCATTTGACATTATCAGAACCCGTTTACGTCAAAACAAAGGCCGCGTAAGACGATTGGATGCTGATTATTTAGCCTATGCCTTAATGGATGCCGTGGTGGATCTATACTTTACAACCATTGAAAAAATTGGAGATAAAATTGAAGATATTGAAGAAGCCATCATATCTGAATCCAACGGTAAATCCTTACATGAATTATATCACTTGAAACGTGAAATGATCTATCTCCGCAAACAGGTTTGGCCTATGCGTGATATGATCAACAATATGGTACGTTCCGAAACTACCTTAATTAATCCTACCAGCGATATTTACCTGCGGGATTTAAGTGATCACGTTACCCGTATTATTGATACCGTAGAAACTTATCGTGATCTGTTATCGGGCATCATGGATATTTATTTAAGTACCAATGCCAATAAAATGAATGAGGTCATGAAAGTATTGACCATCATGTCCTCCATCTTTATTCCGGTTACATTTATTGCAGGCGTATATGGGATGAATTTTGATAACATGCCCGAACTGAGAACTCAAAATGGCTACTTCATTACTTGTGGTGTAATGTTAGCCATGATTTTTGGATTGATCATTTATTTCAAACGAAAAAAGTGGATGTAATAAACTTCTACAATACACTCATATTATAATACACTCGTAAGCCAACGCCATGTTGTAATTTAAACGAAGGATTATAACCTAAACTAATTCTGTCATACGAAGGGTTATACAACAACTGAATCGTGTATTTTGGATTAATGGTTAAATGAAATCCCAATCCTCCAAATGCACCAATGCCTGCGCCAACAAAATACTTAGCACTATAATAATTATATGGAACCTGATTATATATACTCATCAGATCTATATTAATATTATTTGAACCATTATATAGATCGCTGTTTAAATACGCTTCATTTTTTTGAACTTTAGATAAGATGATATTTAAACCGCCTTCTACCATGAAATTTAATTTTTCGTGTTTTCCTAAAATCCTTTGGTACCCCAATTGCATCATTAAACGCTGCTCGGCACCTGTAATAGTAAATTGATTTTGTTTAGCTTGGCTCTGAAACCCATTATTATTAGTGGTAGCTGAACTAATGGTAAATTTTCCATTCACAACTAATTTGGTTGCATTGATATTTAACGTGATGCTAGCCTTTTTATTAATTTGATAACGTGTATTCAAGCCTACCAAATAAGTTGTGGTGTATTTTAAATTGGTAGGCATATCCTGTTCATTAAAATACCAATCTTTATGATCTACATTCAAAAGTTGTGCGATCAGATCAATACCACCATAACCGCCTCCGTAAACATTAACAATTTGATTGTAGAGAACACTGTTTCCAAAAGTATTTCTTTGTCCATTCTGATCAAAACCATAACCGTCGTATAAATACGCGGTGTTTTTATTGGCCCAAAATGCGCCAATAAAAAGCCCTGCATGAAACCCTTTATGTATTGTGGCGTTGTTTTGCGGAAAACTATCGATAGGGTTAATGCTCTCTTCCTGAGCATTCACTTTAAACCCTAAAACACACAAGGATAGTTGTAAGACGAAAAAGATAAATTTATTTATAGAAAATTTCACGGCTAAAAATAGCCTTTATTTAAAACAGGACAACATAACAATCGTTAAATATCAAATCAACATAATGTTTTTTGTCGCTTTATAAAACATAAACAACTGAAAGTCAATTTGTTAAAAACAGATAATTACTTAATATTTATCATTACGATCATTGCTGCTATGGCAAATATACCATACAATAATTCAATTAACCTGGCGTTATCTCGTAAACTAGAATTGTTTAATTATTCCCGTCTTGACGATATACTTAATAAATTGTGAATAGATAGGGTTAAACGGTTATCTACAATTCTTAGTAATTAGTATCTTCGAGAAAAAATTTCAAGGCCATGTTTCACGAATTAAGCGAACAAGAAGAATTAAGAAGAACCAAATTAGCCGAACTTAAAAAGTTAGGCATTAACCCATATCCTGCTGAAGAATTTAAGGTAAATGTTACTGCATTAGATATTAAAGAAAATTACGAACGTGATAAATTAAATTACAAAGACATTAAGTTTGCCGGTCGTATCATGAGTGTGCGCGACATGGGTAAAGCTGCCTTTGCTGTATTACAAGATAGCACAGAGCGTATGCAAATTTATGTTCGTAGAGATGATATTTGTCCAAACGAAGACGATAAAGTTTTATACGATGTTGTTTGGAAAAAATTAATTGATCTTGGTGATATTATTGGCATTGAAGGTTATGTGTTTACTACTAAAACCGGTGAGATATCTATTCATGTTACTAATTTTAAAATTTTAAGTAAATCCTTAAAACCTTTACCTGTTGTAAAAACAGATGAAGAAGGAAATGCCTTTGATGAAGTAACTGACCCTGAGTTTCGTTACCGCCAACGTTATGTAGATTTGATCATCAATCCAAAAGTTAAAAAAACATTTGAGCAACGTACAACTATTATTAATACCATCCGTCAGTTTTTAAATGATGGTGGTGCTTTAGAAGTAGACACTCCTGTATTACAATCTATACCCGGTGGTGCCATCGCTCGTCCGTTTATGACGCATCACAACGCTTTAGATATTCCATTGTATTTGCGTATTGCAAATGAGTTATACTTAAAACGTTTGATCGTTGGTGGCTTTGATTGGGTATATGAATTTAGCCGTAACTTCCGTAACGAAGGCATGGACAGGACTCATAATCCTGAATTTACCATTTTAGAATTTTATGTGGCTTACCGCGATTATTTCTGGATGATGAATACCACAGAAACATTATTGGAAAAAATCGCCATGGATCTTCATGGTAAAACAGATGTAACCGTTGGAGACAAAACCATTTCATTTGCAGCACCTTTTAAACGCATATCAATATTTGATGCGATTAAAGAAAATACAGGTATTGATGTTAGTAAAATGGATGAAGCTGAATTGAGAGATGTATGTAAAAAATTGCATCTTGAAATTGATGACACCATGGGCAAAGCTAAATTGGTTGATACTATTTTTGGCGAAAAATGTGAAGGCAATTATATCCAACCAACTTTCATTACAGATTATCCTGTTGAAATGAGCCCCTTAACTAAAAAACACCGTACTGAAGAAGGTTTAGTAGAACGTTTTGAATTAATGATCAATGGTAAAGAGATTGCGAATGCTTATTCTGAATTAAATGATCCTATTGATCAACGTGAACGTTTTGAAGAACAAGTAAAATTAATGGAACGTGGTGATGATGAAGCGATGTTCATTGATTACGATTTCTTAAGAGCTTTGGAATACGGCATGCCTCCTACAGCAGGTATTGGTATTGGCATTGACAGACTATGTATGTTAATGTGCAATCAACCTTCTATTCAGGATGTATTATTATTCCCAACCATGCGTCCTGAAACTAAAACAGTAGCAACAGAAGAATTAAACTAACCAATATGCGTAAATCGTTTTATTATATCATTGCCTTATTATCTTTGGTTGTTCTGTCGTGTACAGAAACACCAAAGGTGGTTGAACAAACCAAACCACGTATTTTTCCTGAATATCACGAAATGCTGGATGAGATCATTCGTTCAAAAGAGGGAGTAATCAGAGGCATAGATTTAAACAGTAGAGCGGTTTTAATTACTAAGACTGAAACAAAACAACCTTCTGATATTGACCACGATTATCTGTATTTTGAATATGTAATAGACAGTACAACTAATTACTCTGTAGCCTATAATTTAGAGAAAGACAGTTTAGAAGAAGTTGCCGTTCAAATTAATTGTCAGGATTTGGATTTAAGCACTAAATTATTTGCCGACCTAAAAACATATTACGAAAAAAAATTACCTAACCCTACTGAAGATAAAGGTTATGTGGTGTATAACTGTTTTGAAGGCCAACGTAAGCCCTTTGTGGTTTCTTTAACTGATAATAGTACTCCAAATATGGGGATTATTAATTTGGTTATTTATAAAGACAAGTAATTTTTTCTCTTTTCACTTATTTGTTTACTTTTGTCCATGGAAAATGGCAAGCTCATTATATTTTCTGCCCCATCGGGTTCTGGTAAAACCACAATTGTAAGGCATTTACTTAAAACCTTCCCTGAAAAATTAGAATTTTCAATTTCAGCAACCAGTCGCCCTAAACGTGGTATTGAGGTAAATGGTAAAGATTACCATTACTTAACGGTTGAAGAATTCAAAGAAAAAATCGATAATAAAGAATTTTTAGAGTGGGAAGAAGTATATGCCGGAGTTCACTATGGTACCTTAAGAAGTGCAGTAGAAGAAATTTGGGCCAAAGGCAAACATGTTATTTTTGATATTGATGTGGAAGGTGGCCTAAATCTTAAAAATTTGTTTGGCCATAGAGCTTTGGCTGTTTTTGTAATGCCTCCAAGCATTAAAATATTAGAAGAACGCTTAAACACCAGAAGCACGGATAGCCCCGAAAGTATTGCCCGCCGAGTAGCTAAAGCCGAAAAAGAACTTAAAACCGCTGAATTATTTGATACTTTCATATTAAATGAAGTATTAGAAGAAGCTTTTCTAAAAGCTGAAAAAGTAGTGACTGAGTTTCTAGAGAACTAATTCACTCCAATTCTCCTTTATAATAAAACAGGTAACCATTCTTATTTTCGATTTTTTATTACTGATTATCAATAAGTTACATTTATTTTAAAATAATTTACTTTTTTTCGGGTTACCATTTTAAGAGTTTGGTATAAATGTTCAAATAACTCAAACAAAACAATTTAAAAATTAAAAAAATGACAAAAGTATTTTCAATTATCGCAGTAGCTGTTTTAGCTACAACTTTCGTAGCATGTGGTCCTTCAGCTGAAGAAAAAGCTAAAATGGAAGAACAAGCAAAACGTACTGCTGATTCAATCTCTGCTGCTTTATCTGCAAGCTTAGAAGGTGCAATGAACGAAGCTACTGCTGCTGTTGACTCTGCTGCAACTACTGCAGTTGAAACTGCAACTACTGCTGCTGCTGAAGCAACAACAAAGCACTAAGAATTTGTGTTTAGTTAGTTAGGAAAAGTCCACGTATCTGAGATACGTGGGCTTTTTGTTTTATTTAGTTTTTCATAAAGACTTATCATACTAGCAAAAAAATTATTACTTTCGAAACATCATAAATCAAATACCATGAAAAAAGCTTTCTTATCTGTATCCTTATTAGTTTTAACTCTATCTTTTGTAAAATGCGGACCAGCTGCTGAAGACCGTTTTAAAATGAAAGAGAACGCTCAACATGTATCTGATTCTATCGCAAAAGCCATTGATGCTGCTTTAGCACAAGGAGCCATCCCGGGAACATCTACTGTTACCCCTGTTGATACTGCAACACATAAATAATTTTTTTGCTCGGTTGAAATAACGCTGCTTTTACTTGTTCTCAACTTCGCTCACACAGAAAAATACTAAAAATCAACCTTCACATAAAATAAGGGTAAAAAGCCTAATTGGTAATTCTTAATTAAAGGGTCAGCATTAATGTTTGCCGGATCCGGAGCATAACTCAAGGCTAATACATTTTTAGTGTTCATCACATTTACCAGATCCAAAGCAATTTCGTAAGACGCTTTTTTGGCATTGATTTTATAGGCAATTCTTATATCCAAACGATTATATGGGTCAAACTGTAAGGTGTTTACTTTGTCATTATCAGCTACAATATCCATCACCGCATTACTAGCAGCTACATCAACCGGAGAATAACGTTTACCACCTCCATAAGTAAATTTAGAGGAAATGTTAATTGAGTTTTTCTTTGATTTCCCTACTTCGTATTCAACGCCGGCTAATAAATTCATCATGTACTGCCCATTAAAATCTGTGTCAAAGGTTTTACCATTGCTAGCCGTGAATTTACTATCAAATAAACTGGCAGAATACAAGAAGAAATAATGCTTATTAAATAACTTTTCTAAAGTAAACTCCAATCCGTAGTTATAACCTGTTCCTTTATTCTCCATTGTATAAACTGGGAAGAAACGGGTAAAGGTTGCCCCTCTATTTAATAAGGAAACACTTGATGGAACAGCATACACCGGAACATCCCATAAATATTGATAATAAGCCTCTATTTTAGTTCTAACAAATTTCGAAATTTGGTAATCGTAACCTAATACCGCATGATGACTTTTAGTAAAATCCAAATTCATATTATCTCTAACCTTTCCAGGATTAGAATAAGTTTTACCATCTCTTACTAAACTATCCGGGGTTGCAAAATAAATATAGGTTGGCTGCATTTGGCTATGCATACCATAAGCTGCACTGATGGATTGGTTTTCTTTAAATTGATAACGCAAACTTGCTCTTGGCTCAACTACCCAATGATTATTGAGCGTTAAGTATTGAGCAAACACACCTAAATTAGTACTCCACTTTTCGTTGAATTTATGAACAAAGGCAAAGTAAGGCTGCAGCAGATAAAAAGTTTCGTGTGCTTGTATACGCGTTTTAAAGGGCTTATCATCGATGTATTGAGCAACTGTATCATAACGTGAATTAATCTTTACTTTATCAAAATAATTTAGGTGAATTTGATTAGCAAAGAAACCTGTTTTGAAACTGTTTTTTGGATTGATCTTGTGTTTTACAAACCAGGATAAAGTTGATTTTGTATCATGAAAATTATATCCTAAAATTTGAGGCAAAGTGTCATTTGGTTTAAAATTCTCATCACGTAAAACTAAATAGTGTTGAGAATATATGCCTTGTCCACTATAAGCTACAGAAGTTTTCATAAACGTGCGGCTATTAAACGAATAGGCATTATTTAATATAATAACACCCATTTGAGTGGTAAAATATTGATCACGATTTAAATCCCCATATAATTCTTTAGGCCTTTCCGTTTGATCACTTAAAACAATTTTAATAGTACTATAGCCACCAATAGCACTTAACGAAAACACACCAGCTTTTTTTGTTGGAAAATTAAATCGAAATGCTCCATCCTGATATTGAGGCACTGCGCTTGTTCCCAACTTGATATTTAATCCTGACAACAACTTAAGAGTTGAGTAACGGTAGTTCACAAAATAACTACTTCCTTTTTCTTTATTAATTGGCCCTTCCAGGGATAATTCAGTTCCTAATAAGCCAAACTGAAAAGTGCGTTCGTGTTTTTGATTATTACCGTTTCGCATTTTCAAATCAAACACACCTCCTAAAGCATTACCATAATTAGCTGGAAAAGCTCCCGTGAAAAATTCTGAATTAGCTAAATATTTATTATTGATAATAGCTGTTGGACCTCCTGCCGAACCTGCAACTGCAAAATGATTAGGATTTGGAATATCAATTTCCTCTAAACGCCATAACAAACCAGCTGGTGAATTTCCACGAACTACAATATCATTACGGCTATCATTAGTGCCTTGAACGCCTGCAAAATTAGAAGCCATGCGTGCCGGATCTTGTCGTGAGCCCGGATAACGCTCCGTTTCTTCGATACTAAATGTTTTTACATTTACCGCCTGCATATCCATTACCAGATCTTTTTGTTCATCCGCATTCACGACTACTTCATCCATCTGCACCAAAGACTCTTCCATTTCAATATTCAAAAACACTTCTTTACCGGAGGTAACAATAATATCCGTTAATGGAATAGTATTATAACCAAACATACTTACAATAAAAGAACGACGTCCCACGGAAACTCCTTCTATTTTAAAATTACCATTGGCATCCGTAGTAGCCACGAATTTTTTGGTAGAATCATTTTTCAATCGCACAATTACTCCCGGCAATCCAACAGAACTTACCTTATCGGTTACCTGACCTCTAACAGTTTGTGTATATAAACTTTGTGAAAATGAAATGAAAGAGAAAAAAAGAAATACGCTAAATAGTAAAAGTGTTTTAATCATATACTAAAGTAAATAAAAAAAGAAAATCCTTTGAGAAAAAAAACAGACAAAGGATTGTTTATAATTTAAACTAAAGCGCAACAGTACCAGTGCACAGCTTCTTCTTCTACTTGTCTGATAAACGTATTTTTTGCCTGATGATAATCATGGCCATCTAACCAAAAATCCAGTGTATTTAATTTGATCTTCAGTTCTTCGTATTCTCTTCTGATAGCGTGATTGCTTTTTAAATATTCTCTAAGGGCAATGTGCCTGATCCATTGATCGGAATCTGTTTCTAAGACATGAATATTAGCTAATTTATAAGGGGTAATTTCTTTCGGAATAACATCTTCTTTAGTATAAACCTTTTTAACAACCAGATTACTAGGTTTTGATTTTAGTTTTACAAAAAAACGTCGGTAAGGCATTGTAGAGTTTAATTTCTCGTAATACACATAATCGTGTTTACTTAACGAATCGGCCACCTTATCAAGATTATGTGCCCCTTTAACTCCAACCAATACATCTACAATTGGTTTTGAGGCTAGGTCCGGCACTGATGTACTTCCTATGTGCTCCACTTCCGGTTTAAAATCCATCAACAAGGCATTCAGCTCACAATGAATGCAATTAAAAATGGTAGCCCATTCGGGATTGTATTTTACAATTTCTACTCTCATGACACATAGTTTAAAAAGTTAATACTATTGAACGAGAAGAGAATCGCTGTACACCTTGTAAAATTTGTTGTTTTGCCAATACACTGTTTTGATCAGTGTATCATTAAATTGCTTTTCGACGGTGTTAAATGTAAGCGATTGATACTCTTTTAATGTTTTGTTTTGAAAATAGAATACATTGCCATTTACAATGTTAAACTCTTTCAATTCTTTTAAGGGGATCGTTTTGGTAAAGGTGCCGTATATATCAAATACCAGAATTCCTTCTTTAGGACAATTCAAATATAAATAACCATTATGTTCTTGTATAAAATTCGGTTTCATTTCAATATCTAAAATGCGTTTTAAATTCCCTGTTTTTACCAGAACTTTCAATTCGCTACTGAAACGTAACAACTCATTATTTTGTATATCGTAAAGCCAAAAACTGTTATTAGTAGAAGAGCAAACCAATCCGGCTTGCTCATACCCTATTTTTTCTAACGATATCATGTCACTTGACGCCGTCATTTGATTATCTAAAAATAAGAGTTGTTGGAAATCTTTATAGTAAACAAGGATTTTTAAAGGATTGGTAGCGTCTACAGATTCAATTTTTCCATAACGCTTGGTACTGAATTTTTTTTGAGAAACTCCAACAGAATTATATTTGGTGATCTCATCATTATTGATCACATAAATATTACCAAAGCCGTCGGTTTTTATGGTGCAATTTTTTTCCGGGAATTTAACGCAAACCACCTCATCTGTTTGAATGACAAATGAACATAGTAAAATCAGGCTTGCGGGTATAAAAAACGTCCATTGCATTTATCAAACATTCTTAATTTTCTCCTACTAAGTTACGAAAAAAAAGAGCCTCTTTAAATAAAAATAGCCTTCACTATATGAAGGCTATTTAAAGTTAATCTATAAATAATTAGTATTAAACTAAAGAAATATCAAATTGAACCAGGTCAACAAATTCCTGAACTCGAGATTCTACGTCTTCCTGAGACAAACTTAATAAACGCTCAGTACCAAATTTTTCAACAGTAAAACTTGCCATAGCTGAGCCAAAAATAATAGCACGTTTCATGTTTTCAAAACTAATATCTTTGGTTTTTGCTAAATAACCGATAAATCCACCCGCAAAACTATCGCCGGCACCTGTTGGATCAAATACATCTTCTAATGGCAAAGCCGGAGCAAAAAACACTTCTTCTTTATTAAATAATAAAGCACCATGCTCTCCTTTTTTAATTACCAATACTTTTGGCCCCATAGCCAATATTTTTTGAGCTGCTTTTACTAAAGAATATTCTCCGGATAACTGACGAGCTTCTGAATCGTTGATCGTTAATACATCAATTCCTTTTAAATTTTCCAATAATTCAGGCATAGCAATATCCATCCAGAAATTCATGGTATCCAATACGATTAGTTTTGGACGTTTAGTTAATTGCGATAACACCTTTTGCTGAACACTAGGCATTAAATTTCCTAACATTAAAAACTCCACTTCTTTGCAGTTTTCAGGAACAATAGGATCAAAATTAGCCAATACATTTAATTGAGTATCCAAAGTGTCTCTTGAGTTCATATCGTTATGGTAACGACCACTCCAGAAGAAAGATTTTTCACCTTGTTTTATTTGTAAACCGGCCAAATCAACGCCTTTTCCTTTTAAAATATTCAGGAAATCCTGAGGAAAATCATCGCCAACCACAGATACTAAACTGCTGTTTTTATAGAAATAAGAAGATGCTAATGCAATGTAACTTGCTGCTCCACCTACAATTTTATCGGTTTTACCAAAAGGAGTTTCAATAGCATCAAACGCCACTGTACCTACAACTAAAAGACTCATATTAAAAAGATTAAAAAATTTTGACAAATATATTGTTTATTTAGAAAATAGATAGTAATATTGCACTCCTTTTTAAGGAAAGATTATCCTGAAAAGCTTTCTCAATAGCTATAAGGGAATTAAACAAGAAAATTGAGGTTTGTTCTTTAAAACACTAAAAAATAGGCAAAATTTGTTTTTTGCCATAACCAGAAAATATTCCTTCTTAGCTCAGCTGGTTAGAGCACATGACTGTTAATCATGGGGTCCCTGGTTCGAGCCCAGGAGAGGGAGCTCTAAAGCCATCTGTGAATAACGGATGGCTTTTTTGTTTTACATAACACCTCAATAGGTAAATTGTTAAAACAAACACTAAATTTGCCCGAATTGGCACCGTAGTTCAATGGATAGAATAAGCGTTTCCTAAACGTTTGATGTAGGTTCGATTCCTACCGGAGCCACTAAGAGAGGGTTTATTACTCTCTATTTTATTATTATAAATATTTCCTAAACGTTTGATGTAGGTTCCCTGCCCGAATGAATTCGTTCAGGCAGGGATTCCTACCGGATCCACTAAGAGAGTGCATATGGACTCTTTTTTTGTTCTATCTCAATCCTACAGGGAATCGTTAGTTTCAGGCTTAGGTTATTTGTACCTTTGAAGTAGAGAAAGAAAGGAATAATTAAACATCTGTTTTTTCTCCCTAATTACTTTCACCCCCCTCGTAATTAAGCCGCGCATTCCTTTCTCTTGTGTGGAAACATTAGTTATGCCCTTTTAGAGTTATGAGACCTTATTGAGTAGAAGCAGTTGTTTCTACGTAAGTATTGTTTTATAATTAAAAAATGGCAAAATGAAAACGATTAGATTTATAAATAAGGATGGGACGCAATTCGTGTCTACCTTAAGAAAAAACGTAAACGATTATTTTAAAACTAAAGGTATATCCACAAAAGGTAATTGGAATATGGCCATCAAATCGATAGTAATGCTTTCTCTATACCTGATTCCCTATATTTTAATATTAAGCGTGTCTATGCCAGGATGGATGATCTTTCCATTAGCAGTAACAATTGGCCTAGGAATGGCAGGTATCGGCATGTGCGTCATGCATGATGGAGTGCATGGTTCTTACTCAAATAAAAAATGGTTGAACGATATGGTAGGAAGAACCATGTATATGATAGGTGGCAATGTATTCACCTGGAAAGTGCAACATAATTTGTTACACCATACTTTTACCAACATTAAAGGGCATGATGAAGATATAGAGACTAAAGCTATTATCCGATTATCATATCAGGCTCCGTTAAAAAAAATACACCGCTTCCAACACATCTTCGCCTTTTTCTTTTATTGCCTTATGAGTATCGCCAAATTGGTAGTTGATTTTTTTCAACTCTACAAATACAACAAAACAGGAATTACGCAGGAGCAACATGCTAAACCAAAATTAGAATTAACGAAAATGATTATCACAAAAGCCCTTTATCTTTTTTTAGCCATCGGATTGCCAATTATACTTTCTAGTTTCAGCTGGTGGCAAATATTATTAGGTTTCTTTGTAATGCATTTAACTGCAGGTGGTATTATGAGTATCATTTTTCAAATGGCACACGTTGTGGAACAAGCTGAGCAACCAATAATTAATAAAGATGGAAATATAGATAACGAATGGGCAATACACGAATTAAATACAACTTCTAATTTTTCGAGAAACAATCGTTTTATTACCTGGATAGCAGGCGGCTTAAACTTTCAGATAGAGCATCACCTTTTTCCAAACATCTGCCATGTGCATTACAAAAAAATATCCCCGATCGTGGAAAAAACAGTAAAAGAATTTGGCCTCAAGTATAATTTAAATGCAACATTTTGGCAAGCAATTGTATCTCACTACAAAACATTGAAGCTTTTAGGCAGACAAACGACATAAATAAGGTTTTATTAGAAGTGCATTTATAGGATTAAGTTCTATCTTTATATAACAAAAAAAAGTCGCCATGAAAATCGCCATCATTTCAGCAAGTGTTCGTACAGGTAGAAACAGTCACAGAGTGGCGTTATATTTCAAAAAATATATCACAGAGCAAAACATTGCTGATGTAAAACTATTAGATCTGAACGAATACCAATTTCCGGTATTTGATGAACGGTTAAAATTCTTACCAAATCCATCCGAACAAATACTTCAATTTACAGAAGAAGTTAAAAATGCGGATGCCATTATAATTGTGACACCTGAATACAATGGTGGTTATCCTGCAAGTTTAAAAAATGTTATTGATTTGTTATACGCCGAATGGAAAAGAAAACCAATTGCAATAGCCACAGTGTCGGCAGGTGCTTTTGGCGGCTCGCAAGTTATCACTTCCTTATTATTTACTTTATGGAAAATTGGCGCCTGGGTGGTGCCAGCAATGTTTCCTGTACCGGCTGTTGAAAAAAATTATGATGATAAAGGGAATGCTTCAGACAAAGATGGCACTGATAAACGTGCCAAAGTATTTTTGGATGAACTAATTTGGAGCGCTGAAGCAAAAAGAAGAATGAGTAATTAGTTTAATTTTAAACCATGATTCTTTTCTTTTTGCTTGACCAAAAAAACAAAAAGTTAACAAACTTCATTAAGTTTTTCAATCAATCTTCAGGTAACTCTTCGGGATGCACAAATTCTTTTTCGCTTTTAGAAATAACAATGGTGGCTACACCATTTCCTATAATATTGGTAATGGCTCTGGCTTCACTCATAAATTTATCAACCCCTAATAAAAATGCCAGCCCCTCAACCGGAATTTTATGAATGGCGGTTAAAGTTGAAGCCAATACTATAAAACCGCTACCGGTAACGCCAGCCGCGCCTTTTGAGGTCAACATTAAAATACCAATAATGGTAAGCATCTCAGCTAATGAGAGATCAACATGGTATAACTGCGCAATAAAAATAACTGCCATGGATAAATAAATAGAGGTTCCATCCAAATTAAAGGAGTAACCCGTGGGTACTACTAAACCAACAACTGATTTACTACAACCCATTTTTTCTAATTTATTCATTAAAGAAGGTAATGCCGCTTCCGAAGAAGATGTGCCTAAGACAATTAACAACTCTTCTTTAATCTGTTTTAAAAAGGTAAAAATACTGACTTTATAATATCTTAAAATAGAACCAAGAATTAAGAATATAAATAATGCCATGGTGATATAAACACATAACAATAATTTACCCAAAGGCAATAAAGTAGCAATGCCAAATTTACCAACGGCGAATGCCATTCCTCCAAAAGCCCCTAATGGCGCTAAATACATCACTAATTTCAATCCCTTGAATACATATTTAGAAATAGTATCTAAAGAATAAATGATCTTTTGCCGGTGTTTTAGATCACTTATGATAATACCAGCAACTAACGCTACCACTAAAACCTGCAACGTGAAATTTGACAGAAAAAAACTTAACCAACTAAATTGCTCTTTCGCTTTTTCGGTATACTGAGAAGCGTCTTTAGCTGTTAAGCCTTCTATATCAATGGCTCCAGGCTTAAAATAATAGGCTACCAGTAATCCTAATACTAAAGCAAAAGTGGTCACTACTTCAAAATAAACTAACGACTTCACACCTATTCGCCCTACTTTTTTCAGATCACCCATACCGCTGATGCCAAGCACAATGGTTAAAAAAATAATAGGTCCAATAAACACTTTGATGATGTTAACGAAAGTTTTTCCAATGATCTCCATCTTTACTCCCGTTGCCGGATAAAAATGGCCAACTAATACGCCTGCAACAATTGCTAACAACACCTGAAATGCAGTGTTTGACACAACTTTATAGAATCGTGATCGTGGTTTTGCAGGAATAGTTTGCTCAGAAAAATTTTGGAGTTTAGCCATACAAAATGAAAATTAGAAAAATTATTTCAATTTCTCTAATAATTCATTAGCTATAGGATCAGAGTATATTCCAACTCCATTTACAAGTAAGCCTTTTATATTGTAAACAGAAGATGAAATAGCATATAGCACTGCTTGATCTCCCGGATTTTCATCTACATCAAACCTAAACGATTTATCGATCTCAAATTCATGGTGAAGCATCTTGTACTTTCCGGTACTACATTCAATCAGGTTTCCTTTTAAATTAAAATCCTGAGAGTAACCTTGTTTTCTGAGTGCAGTCATTGCCTCACTCAGAGTATCGTAACTTTCCATAATCTATTAATTTAAAATTGTTACTATAAAGTTCGGAATGTTTTTTTAGATAACCTATAAAAACTATTGATCAGAACTAACAATCCTACACCCCCAATGTTTCTTTCAACTTAGCATAACCTGTTCTGCTTAAAGGAATTTTTTTACCGTTTTTAAGCAAGGCTACATAAGTATTTTTTTCTAAAGGTTCTATTCTGGTTAACTCCTGAAGATTTATAATAAATGAACGGTGCGTTCGGAAAAATTTTGAACTATCTAATACTTCCTCATAATAGTTCATCGTTTTCTTTTTCAAGTAATAAGTATCCTTAGTAAAGAGTTTCACATAATCATCATAGGCTTCAATATACATCACATCTTGCACAGGAACAATCCGAATATCACTTCCATTTTTTACAACTATTCTGTTTTTTTCGTCCGGTTGTTTAGTTGTATTCTCTAACAACGTTTGTAGGTTTTTTTCAGAATCATTAGATGCATGTTTTAATTTCCATTTTTCAATGGCCGAATCAAAACGTTCTTTGCTAAATGGTTTCAATAAATAATCAATAGCATTTGTTTCAAAAGCTTTAATAGCATATTCGTCAAATGCCGTTGTAAAAATGACTGATGGTGTATGATCCAATAATTCCAGCATTTCAAAGCCATTTATTTTCGGCATTTGAATATCTAAAAAAATCAAATCAGGTTTATGTTGCATAATAGCCTTTACTCCCTGAAAACCATCGTTACATTCGGCAACAATCTCTAGCTCTTGATGTTCTTGCATATACTCCAATACAATACTTCTGGCTAAAGGTTCATCATCAATAATTATTACTTTACTCATATTCTATTGTGGTATTTTTAATGTGGTAATAAATTGTCTGTCTTTCTGTTCTGTAGTCATGAGATCATTACGGGCATATAATAAAAATAAACGGCGTTGAATGGAAGTTAACCCAAAGCCGGTACCATGATTGGCGGATTGCGTTTCTGCGTCAAATGGATTCTTTACCTGAACGTATAAATAATTATCTTTTATATACGATAAGATCTCGATCGTGATTTCATCCGTCGTATCATACAAACCAAATTTAATTGCATTTTCAACAATGGGTTGCATTAATAATGGCGGAATCTTTATCGTTAAATCAGTTGTATCAAAATCTATTTTCACATTTAAACGATGACCAAACCTCACTTTTTCTATTTCCAAATACAATTTTAAATGCTCTAATTCTTCATTTAACGAAACAGTTTGTTGATCGTCCTTTTTTAAAGTTCCTCTTAAAAAATCCGACAATTGCTGGATCATTTTTCTGGCTTCGTTTGGTTTAGAGCCTGCCAAAGCACTAATAGAATTTAAACTATTGAATAAAAAATGTGGTTGTAATTGTTGACGTAACCTTGCTAATTCGGCTTCCTTAGCCAATTGTTCCGTATCGTTTTGTCTTTTTTCCCTTTCTTTTTGATCCTGAATAGTATTCCACATCCAGTTTAACAACGTCACAAACGAAATAATTAACAAAGCAAAAATAAATCTAACCGGCATCGATTTTTCCAGGAACTGTAAATACTCTTGATCCGACGGCAGTAAATAAGTTAACACCCATTTAGTAGAAATACAAAACAAAATGGTAATACCTAATGCAAATACAAAACGATAAGCGCGATTATTTTTACCAGGCTGATAGTAATAAAATATAGCTACCGCATCAAAACAAAAAAAAGCAAGTAAGGCACTTGATATAGATGCATCAATTAATGAAATTTCCCAGTTGAGTCCTAAACGATGGAGAACTATCAATTGTACAAATGCCCATAAGATCCACCAGATAAAATACATCAGGAGGATCTTAGAGATGGGATATTTAAAGTTATTCTTCAAAAAAAGAATGGTTATGCAAAAGTTAAGGTTTTTGTTTGAATTAGCATAGATTTCTCCCTAATGTAACTAATAAAGGCGTTTGTATCTTCTTTTTCGTGAGTAACAGAATAAACTTGTTCTCCGTCTTTAATGCTTTCAAGTGGATATAGATCTACCACATCAATAAACTTCCAGTTGACAGGTTTTTTATCTTGATTCAAAAATGTCTCTTCTTCTTGTCTGCCAATAAATCTGGCTTTTTGAAAAGCGTTTTCCAGATCTTTTGATTCTATCACTCTAATTTGTTCATCAAATTGAGTGGCATGATTTCCGTTATCGATGTTAATATTGAACATCAGCTTTGCTAGATACCGTTTCATAATTATTTATTTTAATGAGTTAGTGTTTTATATAATTATATTGTTTTTTGCCCCCTTCCGCCAGCTGTCGGAGTAATAAGTTTAATTAATAGCTTTTAATCTCAATTCCTCCAAAAACAGTAGTTCCTTTCAGGATCAAAATTTTTGACGCACCGCCTGTAGCTTTAGGCTGTACGGTCCTTTTATCTTCGATACTTCCAAGCACAGAAGTTGAATCTGAACTAGAACTAATTTCCCAATTGGAAGGAACGATTAATCTTGTACCACCAAAAATATTCGTTATCTCCATTGTTATTGTTCCTTCGAAATCTGCTTGCGATAAATTAATTTCGGCACCACCAAAAATATTGGTTACTTCACCACCCTTAAAATTCTTGGAAAGAATATTTTTCTTTACACCTCCCATTATAGAAGTGGAGTCTATCGTGTCTTCGTGAATCGACTCCCCTTCACGCGTGCACGAAAAACGGTGTTGGCAATGATGTTTACCTTCCCATTTTTCCCAATTACGAAACTTACTTCTACGTGGTTTAAAAATGATAAATAATCCGATCATAATAATTACCACCGGCCAAACAACTTGTTTGATCGCTATCTCAGGATAAATATCACCTACTATAAAAGCACCTCCAATTAATACTAATATAATCCAACCTGTGTGGCGAAAATTATGCTTTACAGCTAAAACTAAACCTAAAGCAACTAAAAACATTTTCCAGCTCAATACCCAATGCGGAATATCAACGCCTAATTCTTTTGCCAAAAACAATGAGCCAGCCGCAACAACTAAAAGCCCTCCAAAAACTTTCCCTCTTTTGTGGCCTTCCTCATATCGCTGCCACATCTCCTCATTTTGATTATTTAAATCTTGATTTTCCATGATTACTTAATTTATGAAACAAAATTACATCAGGAATAGAGACTGCACAATAGTGATTAGGTCAGCAAGCTAACGTAGTCGGTGAATGGTACTTAGTAGACGGCAGAGAGTATCAATACGTTATAAAAAAAAAGAATAGGATACTAAAAACTGAATCTAAACCCTAAAAAGCCTCTAATGCCTTGGTTAGGAGCATACACATAAGCCGGATCGAAACTCATGGCATAAGGATTATTTGGCGTTGAAATAATTTGTCCGGCATTATTGTATTGAACACCTTTGTCAAACGCATCAAACGGGCGCGAAATACTATTTGCCGGAGGAGTAAAGTTTAATAAATTTTTTACGCCGCCATAAATTTCAAATCGTTTGATTTTTTTTGTGATCTGTATGTTCTGTATACTCCACCAAGGCGAATATTCATCGCGTGGATCCAATACGCCTAATAATGGTAAACGCATAGGACTGTATATGTTTCCGGTATAATCAAAACTTAAATGATACTTCTTCCATTCATAACTTACCGCCCATGTGCCTGTAAAGTTTTCGGTTAATACTTGCGTTGCACGTGTTCCATTTTCTACTTTATAATTATCCATATAAGTTCCGCCTATTAATAACTTTAAAGGAATTTTCTGAAATGCCAGATCAATATTAGCACTTACTCCTTGAGAAATAGCATAACCATTCAAATTATTAAAATAAATTTTATTAGGGTCTGTATCATAGTCTGCAATAATACGATTACCAAAATGGGTATAAAATATAGACATATCAATTCCAAGAAAAAATTTTTCACGATAAAATTTAGTCACATAATTTATATTCGCATTGATGCTTTGTTCAGGTTTTAAATTATCAACTACTTTTACTTCGCGCGAACCCGTTAAAGCGGCATGATCTTCGGTAAAAATATTGGCTACTCTAAACCCTGTGCCTGTATTAAAACGTAACACATTAGTCGCATTTATTGTCCATTTATATGCTAAGCGAGGTGTATAAATATTACCGTGTTGTTCATTGTAATCATATCTAAAACCTAATAATAGTTTATGATTACAATTAAATTTAATTTCATCCTGAATGAACAATCCCGGTAAGGCCACATTATTGGGTTTGTTTTTAGGGGAAATAGAATCATAGGTTTCAGTTACAACGGTATTATCATCATACCAAGTGTAACGATAAGCTGCGCCAAACAACCAACTGTGTTTTTCAAATTCTTTCTCCCAATACAATTGATTAAAAAATATTTTTTGGTTTGCCGCAAACTTGATCGTGCCGTAAAATGAATTTTGATCGTGATTATTAAACGACACGTTATAAAATACCCGTTCTTTAAGTGGTAGTTGGTATTTTCCGATTACTTCTGCTCGGCTTGTATAAATACTTTCTCCGTAAATACTATCAGTACCACGCCATTTGCCTGCCCAATTCATATCACCTCCCCAACGGTCTTCATAAAAATAACGAATAGCCACTGAAGCCTCTCTATGTTCCTTACGCTCAAAATTTGTTTTATTAAACACAGAAATCCTATGTTGTAAAGTAACATCCGTAAAACCATCTTTATTATTATCTACAGGGTTTTGGTAATTATAATAATTAACTCCCAATAAAGAATTTACTTTTTTACCCACATGGTATTTAACCGCCGCATCTACATTGTATTCCTGGTAGCTTGTCGTCATTACATCAACTGATAATTTATCTGCTTTATCGGTTTTCTTGGTAATAATATTGATCAATCCGCCAACAGCCTCACTACCATATAATGAAGACGCCGGGCCTTTTACAATTTCTATGCGTTCTACTAAACTGTTTGGAATTCCTGATAAACCATATACGGTTGACAACCCACTCACAATAGGCATTCCATCGATCATGATCATCGTATAAGGCCCTTCTAAACCATTGATATGAATATCACCTGTATTACAGACATTACAATTCAATTGTGGACGAACACCATTCACATTTTGCAATGCATCAAAAATAGAAGGTGTTGGATTTTTTTTAAATAAAGCGGGAGTGTACACTTCAACCGGAACAGGACTTTCCAATTTTGAAATTTCTTTCATGGTCCCTGATACCACCACTTCATTTAAACTCAATTCATCTGTCAATAAATTGACATTAACAGTCAATGTTTCATCTTCCTTTAAAGTAATTGACTTATCATACGATCTGAAGCCTATACTGGAAATACGCAAAATGTATTTACCCGGTTTTATATTGCTCATCTTATAAAAGCCTTTTTCGTTGGCCGTACACCCAATGTTAGTGCCCACTAACCCAATAGTTGCATAAGAAACAACAGCGGTATCAGATCTGACAAGGCCTTTTATAGCCGCATTCTGTGCCAAAACTGTATTGGCTAATAAAAATAAAAATATACTGATTTTCTGTGACATGAATACAACTATCTAATTAAAAGACAAAGTTGTATATAATTTATATAATTAAAATTATTATTTTTGGCAAACCAAAAAGATAATTTATGCAATCCGAAACCATTGAAAATTACTTAAAAACGATCTATCATCTTTCTACCGGAAATTCATCCGTTGTGAGTAATAAACAATTAGCCGATAAGCTCAACGTTATTCCTGCTACTGTAACAGAAGCCGTTAAAAAATTGCATGAACTAAAATTGGTAGTTTACGAAAAATCATATGGAACAAGGCTTACTTCCTCTGGTTCAAAAATGGCTTTAAGCATTGTTCGCCGACATAGGATTTGGGAAACCTATTTAGCAAAAGAACTAGGCTTTGGCTGGGACGAAGTTCATCAAATTGCAGAGGAACTAGAGCATATCAAAAATGACAAACTCATTAAGAAATTATCTGAAAAATTAGGCCATCCAAATTTTGACCCGCACGGAGACCCAATCCCTGACGAAAAAGGGAAGATCCAAAAAAGCAATTTTATAAAACTATCAGAGGCTAAAACCAAAAGTAATTATAAAGTGATGGGCGTTACCGATCATTCTACTTCGTTTTTAAAATATTTAGAAAAGCATCGACTAATTATTGGCGCGATCATATCCTTAAAAAATATTGAAGAATTTGACCATTCGATACTACTGATGTGTGAGAAAAAAGAAGTGAGCATTAGTCCTAAAGTAGCAGAAAGTATTATTGTAGAAACGTTATAATCCCAAAGGAATCAGATCAACAAACCAAAAACCTTTAGTTACTGTATTGCTTGTACAGACAGAATCACCCGTTGTTTTAATTTCAAGAGGCTTGTAAATTTTTTCTCCAACACTAAAATTGATTTTCTTTTTAAAGATCGGTCCTGCATAGCAAAACGTGTGATATTCCCCATTCTCACCACAAGCGTCCACATTTTTTGGCAGATCATTTACAAAAGATCGATCAATCTCTTTTCCAACCCACTGCTCATTTAAGTAACCATCATTTACACAACAAGTAATGGTTTTAAATTCCTTAGCTATAAAATCGTTGATCAACACAATGGTGTCCGTTTTCCAAATAGGAAATACAGCTTTCATACCAACCTTTGCCATATTATTTTCGCGATAGACTCTCAAATCTTCTAAAAATATATCTCCAAATACAACCAATTGAATTCCTTCGGCTTTTGCTTTTAAAAGCAAGGCTTCCATCTGGCGCTCGTATTCATCATTAGTGCCCTCTTTTACATAAACTTTTAATAAAGGAATACCTATAGAGTCTGCTTGCATATCTAACAACTCTTCTCTTACACCATGCATAGACACTCGTTTAAAATTCCCATTAACTGTCGTTAATAAATACTTCACATCAAAAATATCTTCCTCCAAAATTTTATGTAAACAATAAGAAGAATCCTTGCCTCCACTCCAACTAAAAATAACTTTCGGTTTTTCCATTACGCTATTACTTAAAAATACTTACAGGTTTTTTATTCTCATCAATTGCCACAAAGGTAAAATTACCACTAATAGCTTTTTCTCTGTGAGGAGAATACATCTGTTCAATGTACACATCCACTCTCACATCTAAACTGGTATTCCCAATTTTGCTGACTTTACCTATCAACTCAATAATGGTTCCTGCAGGGATTGGTTTTTTAAAATCAATTCTATCAGTTGATACTGTAACCACTCTACTTCTTGTAAAACGTGTGGCTGCAATAAATGCCACTTCGTCCATCAAGTGCATGGCGGTTCCTCCAAATAAGGTATCGTAATGGTTAGTTGTGTTTGGAAACACTGCCTTAAAAATACTGGTTGTTGATTCTTCAATTCGTTCTTGTAAATTCATGTATGATGGGTTTTATTATGATGAAATTTTAAGTAGTACTCGTATTTTAATTCCAATAAACATTTATTGCAAACGCAGTCGCTAAACTGTTTTGCTATGAACTCAGTTTCTTCTTGACTTAAGGTAACCTGACTACAATTACAGTTAGCAATATTGTATGGATTACATACAAATGGTTGCCTGCATCGTGGGCAAGCAGTAGGTTCATGTTTATCCGGTGTTTTCACATTCAAAAAAGTTAACTAACCATTATCAAATTATTGGAATAAAATAGAGATACACCCAAGTGCACCGCTAACTCTTATTCCCGAGAGTTTTGATGTTTGTGTTTTGTGGCAGGTCTCCTGACTTTCCTTAGTTTTATTGCCTTCCCATATAATTAAAACAGTGGCGTTATAATAAAACAATATTAAGGATCTACAGTTGCGGGTACAGTCACGGACTTTCACCGTTGTTCCCTTTTCATCTTAAAATTAATTAAGAACCATAAAACAGGGGCAATTTAAAAAAATAAACTGAAAATAAACTAAATTATTAATAGCTAATTAAATAGTCGGAATGAGGTATTAATTCAACGACGGATCAAAAGAAAAATCACTAAAGGCTTTATAACCGGGATTTATTTTAGATAACTCTGTTCCCCACATATCTTTTGGATGTACTTTCATTAGCGCATCATAATCTCCCTTATGAGTTAGCCATGAGTCATTGTCCATTTCTTTACTTAATTGATCCTTATCCCAACCACTGTAACCAATATAAAACCGGATCTGATTAGCTGAGATCTTTCCATGCTCAATAAAATAAGATAACTCAAAGAAATTGCCACCCCAATACACTCCTTTTGAGATCTCTAAACTATCGCTTAATTTTTGTCCTAAAGTATGAGTATAAAACAGTTGGTTTGGTGAAACGGGGCCTCCTTCAAACAAAGGAAAATTACCATATTTCAAATGAGGAAAAATATCTTTCAGTAATAACCCCTGTGGCTTATTGATAACAAAACCCATACTCCCTTCGCTATTATGTTCGCTCAAATAAATAACTGAGCGTTTAAAATAGCCATCCATAAAAAATGGTTTCGCAATTAATATGTCACCCGGTTTTACCAACAATAAACTGTATATATTTGTGTAAATTTACAAAAAATGAGCCACGTAAACCAGCATATTTCTCAATTAAGAGAGGATTTCATGAAAGGACAAATGTCTGAGGATTCAATGCATAAAACTCCTGATCTGCAATTTGAACAATGGATGAAAGAAGCCATTGATACAAAAGTGAATGAAGTTGCCGCTTGTAATTTAGCTACAGTAAATGGTTCCAATAAACCATCAGCCCGAATCATTTACCTAAGAGAGTTTTCTGATAATACATTTTATTTTTACACTAATTACGACTCACGTAAAGCACAGGAAATAGCTCACAATCCAAATGTGTGTTTGACTTTTTTTTGGCCGGAACTTGAACGACAAATTCGTATTGAAGGTATTATTATTCAAAAAGCAGAGAAAGAAAAAAGTGATACTTATTTTAATGCCAGACCAATAGATTCTAAAATTGGCGCCTGGAGTTCACCTCAAAGTAAAGTTATTGCAGGCAGAGATGAATTAGATAAAAACATTCAAAACACAAAACAAAAATTTAAAGATCAAGAAATTCCTCGTCCTGATTTTTGGGGGGGCTATATTATCAAAGCTCACTACTATGAATTTTGGCAAGGGAGAAAAAGCAGATTACATGATAGGATTACTTTTACTTTGGAGAACGATAATTGGAAAATAGAACGATTGGCACCATAGGAACAGATTTAAGACATAAGAAGTAAGATTTAATTGAAAAGCAATTTTTAACTTTACAACTTTCTAAACAAGAAACATGAACAAACAAGAAAAAATAAAAAACTTTGATCCAAACAGTGTTGGAGATATAAACGCAAATGTATTTGGGTTACCATTTACAACTTCTGAAGCAGAAACAGTTTTAATTCCGGTGCCCTGGGAAGTAACGGTGAGTTATGGTGGAGGAACCATTAATGGCCCACAACAAATTTTTGATGCCTCATTTCAAGTTGATTTATACGATCCTATTGTAAAAGATGCCTGGAAATTAGGTATTGCCATGGATGACATTAACGAAGAGTTAAAAGAAAAAAGTGAAACATATCGTCCGGTTGCTGAAGTTATCATTGACCGACAATGTAATGGCGAAGATGCAAGTGCTATTACCGAAATAGAAGAAGTGAATGATGCTTGCCGAGACATGAATGCATGGGTAAAACAACGTTGCCTTCATTTTTTAAAACAACATAAAACTGTTGGTTTAATTGGTGGTGACCACTCTACTCCATTGGGTATGATAGATGCTTTAAGTGAACATGTTGGTGATTTTGCGATCTTGCAAATCGATGCTCATGCCGATTTGCGCGTAGCTTATGAGGGATTTGAATATTCTCATGCATCCATCATGTATAATGCCTTAAAACGTCACAGTGTTCAAAAACTAGTACAGGTTGGTATCAGAGATTATTGTCAGGCAGAATTAGACATCATTAATAATTCTAATGGCCGCGTTAAAACATTTTTTGACAGAGACATAAAACAAGAGCAATACAAAGGTAAATCCTGGGATGCTATCTGTAAAGAGATCGTAGCTGAATTACCTCAAAACATTTATTTAAGTTTTGATATTGATGGCTTAGATCCAAAATTATGCCCAGGCACCGGAACACCTGTTGCCGGAGGGTTTGAAGCTGATCAGGTTTTATATTTATTAGAACAAGTAGTTGCCTCAGGCAAAAAATTCATCGCCTTTGACATTAACGAAGTTGGTGGCGAAGACGAATGGAATGCTAATGTAGCTTCGCGACTATTATATCGTATTGCTAATATGGTGGCACATAGTCAAGGTAAAAAAGCTTAATTTATTCTATAACATCAAATCTATTTCATAAAAAAACCTCCATCAAATGATGGAGGTTTTTTAGTTTATAATATTCTTCGATTAGAAATCGAATTTACCTCTGTGATCTTCAATGTTTGCTTTGGTTTTTAAAGCATCATATAATTCGTAATCCACTTTACTACCAGAAGCTTGTTCCATTTCTTTTTGTTTGTTTTTAAAATCTTTAGGTAAAGTGCCTTCGTTAACTGAAACAGCGCTAACTATAAACACTCCATTATCACCTTTAACTGCCTTACTTAAAGCACCGGCTTTCATAGAAGTAGCTGTTCCTATTAAACGATCTTCTCTACCAACTCCGGCTACATTGTATGAAGCAAAATTCAGGTTGTCAGATTTCTCAACAGTTAAACCCATTTTAGCAGCAACATCATCAATTGATTTTGAAGAACCTGCTTTTGTATCGAATTCTTTCATAAAAGTTTCTGCTTTTTTATCACGGATAGTTTTTGCAGTTACATCATCTTTTACTTCTTCTAACGGAGCAACACCTTTTTCTTTAATACCAGTTAAAGTAGCAACAACGAATCTGTCTTTAAATTCAAATACCGGCGACACGTCACCTTTGTTAGCTTTATAAACCCAACGAATTAAATCTTTAGCACCTTCTAAGCCCGGTAAGTTTTTTTCGTTTTCTTTAACGTTATCAGCAATACGCTTGTTTAATTTTTCTGTCTCAATACTTTTTGCAAATGCTTCGCCTGTTTGGTTTTTACCTGCAAAGTCAGTAGCCATTTTGTAGTACTCCTGAGTTGTTTCACTACTTGGGCCTATTAATTTGCTGATCTGAGCTACTGTATAAGCATTATGGCGTGTTTTAGAAACATTCAATACTTCTATGATATGGTAACCAAATTGAGTTGGTACAACTGTGATATTTCCAACAGTACCTTCTAAACCTGCATTTTTAAATGGATCAACAAATCCTTTGTTTTCGTCAAACCATCCATAATCTCCACCTTTATCAATAGAACCTAAATCATCAGACATTGTTTTTACTAAAGAATCAAAATTAGCTTGTTTAGATTTTAATAAAACCAATAAACTATCAGCAACACGTTTAGCAACTTGTGGTGTACGTTGTTGTTGTGTTTTTGGGCTTTGTAAGCCAATTAAAATGTGACGCACTTTAGCTGAATCGGCAACAGATTTCACGTCAGATAATTTATAAATTTTTACAAATGTACCTTCTGTGTATGGTCCAAATACAGTTCCTTTAGCTGATGTATATACTGTAGAATCAGAAATGATCATATTCTTTTTAGTATAATTAGCAATAGAAACCAAACCACCTTCACTTTCTTGTGCAATGTAAGATGAATCTTCTTTAGCTGTTCTTTGCTTGAATTCGTCTGCAATACGATTTGCATCTTTCATGATCGCTTCGTAATCTGCTTTTGAAGGCATTACATCATAAGCAATGTATTCTATTTTACGTGATGGCTCAGTTACTTTATAATCATTTTGGTGTTTGTTGTAATAAGCATTTAAATCTTCATCAGTTACTTTTATAGTTGAATCAGAAACCAAAGCATAACGTTTCATTACAAAACTGGCGTTTACTTGTTTAGTTTGTGCAATAAAGGCATCTTTAGCTTCCGCAGAAGTTACATATAATCCTTTTTTGATCAACATATTGTATTTTTCGGCGGTACGAACTTCGATGATAGATTTCTCTAATTGTTTCCAGAACTTTTCACGTTCTGCATCCATTTGATTAACCCACTGATTTAATTTTGCAACATCGATAGAACCATCAGGCATAGCAAACGCTTCGTAAACTTTACCGGTTTGCTGATCAGTTAATTGTTGAACAACATATGCATGTGGATGCACTAACATTAGGTCATATAACTCATCGTCAGACACAGAAATACCTAATTTTTCGTATTGTTTTTTAATGACTTTATCATTGATCAATTGATTCCAAACAGACTCAACAATTTGCTCTTTTGTTTTTTCATCAATAGTAGCGTTTGGGTTTGATTGTTGAATTTGCATGATCTGCTCATTCACTTTGGCACTAAATTCTGTGACATCAATTTTATCTCCGGCAATTTCGCCAATGATTCTGTCGTTATTTGCAAACAGGGCTCCACCGGAACCTAGTAAACTTTCTAAAACGAAAATAACTAAGGCTAAACCAACGATTCCAACCAAAAGTGCTGTCTTGCTACGAATTTTTTCTAAAATACTCATATTTGTATATAATTTAAGGAAGGCAAAGATAAAATTATTGCTGAATAAACGAAAAATTATTCGAAAATAATTTAAGCCTAAATTTTAGTTTTTGCCTTAAATCAGTGGGATTTCAGGCGAATTAGCCAATAATAACAAAAACGACCAAACTAGTCGTTTTTTGAATGCTTTTTTGGTAAAAAAATTACTTTTTTTGAGAGTTAGCCTGATTAATCTTTTCCTGCCCTTTTCTTTGATAGCGACGCAACAAGTACATAATGGAAGCAATAACAAACACAAACACAAAATACAGGGCATCATCCGTATCTTTTGTAATTAAAAAATACACCGCAATAACTGCACATCCTAAAGCTACTATAAGCCAAATAATCTCCAGAGTTTTAAATAATTTATTCATGTTATAATTCGTTATCTTCTATTTTTATGGAACCTGTTATTTCTTTTATTTCGTACTGAGTAAAGTCCTGATTAGATTCAAGGCCCTTACCCATAATGATTTCTTTAGCGGTAGTGATCTTTACAAAAGAATTGGAAATGATTTTCTTTTTTTCCTCATCCCAGATCAAATGTTCGGTATTTAATTTTTCGCCACTCACATTAACCACTTCTACATCATACTTCACATCCATGTGTTTTTCATAACGCACACCATAATTTGCTTTAAGAGTCGTTGTTTCTTTACCTTGATCATCATAAAAAACCACGAACACCCCTTTAGGAAGAATGGTAACCTTTTCTTTTACTCCCTTATCGTACGTTAGCATTTGTGGAGCTTGTAACCGGATCTTCAATACGCTTGAATCAGAATACATCATGGTAATATCTTTTCCGGTTTCTGATGGCATAATGGTTTTTTTACCAATAGCCATCACTTCATCTCTATTAGTTTCGCAAGCAATGAAAGAGAAAGCGCATAACACTACAAATGCCTGTTTACATATGCTTTTAAGTAATGTCATTAAAAAGATTAATCGTATTTGTATTTAACAAACCAACGTTTATTAAACGTAAAGCCAAGAATGATACGAACATAATCTTCTTGTAAAAGATTATTACTTACCGTACCCATTTTACCATATTGAGCAGAAATATTTACAACAGCTATATCATCTATACGGCCAATACCAACAGGCAAGCCCAAGCCTGCAGTAACTGCATAATTACCGATCTTTGTATTCTTAAGATCTAAATACCCGTCGGAATAAGAAACTCCCAAGCGATAGTGAACACGTTTAATGTAATTTCCTGATCCAAAAGCCAATTTATTAGGCACATAATTTAAACCGGCAGAAACCCTATAACTATTTTTGTAATCCGTGTTTGGCGAATCAAAATATTTAAACGCACTCCAATTGGTAACAGCGGCATCCATTAACACCGTTAATTTTTCTCCTTTTTTCATAAAAAAACCAAGCCCCATTTCTAATGGTAATTTAATAGTACCGGCATTATCCTGAGAATTCAACACAGTATCCTTAGGTCTTTCTACACCAAATCCATCAATAGAATAATTATATACAATATTATTTTGTTTAGCATTAATGCTGGAAGGCGTTCCTACGAAAAACCCGGTACCTATTTTTATTTTTTGTTTTAGTAATCGTCTGTGGCCGATCTTTAAACTATCCTTACCGTGATATCTAACCGAATCAATAGTAAAATGTGTTTGCAAGCCGCCTACAAAAGAAACATCAGACACCTGGATAGAACGTTGGCGTTTAACATTATAATAAGTAATAGAGCCTGGATAAAGAACATCAGTAGTTTGGCTAATAGAACCAAATAAATAATTTGCCGTTACGCCAAGTGATAATTCTGACAACAATTGTTTTCCGAATTTTATGCGTTTGTATTTAGCTGTCTGCTGGTATTTGATCAAAGTATCATTTAACGCTGAACGGTAAAATTTACTTTCTGCATTTCTAAAAGGCTTAATACCGGTACCTAAAAAAACTTTATTGATACCACCATCTCCTTGAAATAAATAAGTCATTTCGCCAACGTTAGCCACTTCTTGTTTAGACGTGATATTGTAACCAACCGTACTATAAGGCATGATACCAAAAGCCACACCTCCAATTCTTTTTATTGGAAACCCAACAGAACCATAAGAAAAATTAGTGTTTCGTTTATTAATAAAACTTGAGCTACTGCTGATCTTTGTGAATTGAGCCTGTCCACCTAATTCAAACACGGTATATCTTAATCCGGATAAACTTGCCGGATTTGCCGCGTTAATGTAATAAGGGGATATACTATCCTGTTGGTAAGCAATAAAAGAACCGCCCATGGCAGAAGGAGTAGCAAAAGTTTGCAAATTTAATTCTCCGATACCATATCTGGAATATGGGCTGGATGTTAGAATTTGGGAGTAAGAAAAAGTGCTTGCTACTAAAAAGGCAAGGATTAAAAAAGTTGTTTTCAAAAAAGAAGTATGTTTATTGATTATCAATATTATAATTTAAAATGTCGTTAAGTCCTTTTAAAACCAAATTTTGGTGGACAAAGATGCTATTTTTTAACCGTTTCGCCAAGTATTCGCTATCGCCACCGGTAAGAACGCATATCAAATCAGGAAATTGTTGTTTGTAGCGATTGATCGTTTCTTCTATTTCGGCAGATGCTCCATTTAAAACCCCTGACAGTATAGAGTTTTGAGTATTAGAGCCGATCAATTCAGAATAAGAAAAATCCACTTCAACCAATGGTAATTTACTGGTGTATTGATGCAGCGCTTTTAATCTCATTAATATTCCCGGAGATATTGCGCCTCCCAGGTATTCGTTTTTATGATTGGTGAAATTATATTTAATACAAGTACCGGCATCTATCACTAATACATTTTTATTAGGATATAATGTATAAGCGCCTATTGACGCTGATAATCGATCGGAACCTAGGGTAGAGGCCGATTGGTAAGCATTAACTAAAGGTATTTTTGTTTGGGAAGTGAAAATTTGAGTTGGAACCAGAGAATTTAATTTTGCAATATCTTCTTCTAAACCATCCACAACCGATCCAATAATAGCTTGCTGAGCCTGTGTAATAAAAGCAACATCTTGGAGTAAATCTTTCAAAGACTTATAAATCTGCAAGTTAAAGGGGTCGATCCCTTTAAATAAACAGGTTTTCACACGTGTATTTCCAATATCTATGGCTAAATTCAAGATTCAATAAAAGTAACCAAAAGGTTTAATATGCAATTCTATTTAAGTTTTTTTAATATTTTTTTTGGATTATAAATAATTCTGTTAAATTTGCACCCCAATTACGTTGGTACCTTAGCTCAGATGGTAGAGCAACGGACTGAAAATCCGTGTGTCCCTGGTTCGATCCCTGGAGGTACCACAAAAAAGCCCTTGAAATTCAAGGGCTTTTTTTATGTGTACATGCAAAAAGTCCAACATATTTTAATTATTGGTTCGGTTTGGCCGGAGCCTAATTCTTCTGCAGCCGGTAGTCGCATGATGCAATTGATCGAATTATTTCGATCACAAAACTGGAACATCACCTTTGCCAGTGCAGCTGCTGATAGCGAATTTATGGTTGACCTGCACAAAAATGGCATTGAAAAAAAAACCATTACTTTAAACAATCAAAGCTTTAATGATTTCATAAAAGAACTTCAACCCGGCATTGTGTTATTCGATCGTTTTATGACAGAAGAACAATACGGCTGGCGAGTAGCCGAATGTTGTCCTGATGCCTTACGCATTTTAGATACAGAAGATCTACACTGTTTACGAAGTGCGCGGCAACATGCGTTTAAAGAAAAAAAGAACTTCAGCATTCATGATTTAATAAGCGATGTTGCTAAGCGCGAAATAGCAAGTATTTACCGATGCGACATCTCTTTGATCATTTCTGAATATGAAATGGATCTACTTCAAAAATACTTTAAAGTACCTTCGGCATTATTGCATTATGTTCCGTTTTTGCTTGAACCTATTAATGATGTAACTATAAACTCCTGGCCAACTTTTGAAGAAAGGCAACATTTTATAACGATCGGAAATTTTTTACATGAACCAAATTGGAATTCGGTTTTGTTTTTAAAAGAAGAAATCTGGCCGCTCATAAAAAAAGCTTTACCTCAGGCAGAAATGCATATTTATGGCGCTTACCCATCGCAAAAAGTTGATCAGTTACACAATTCAAAAGATGGTTTTTTAATTAAAGGCAGAGCACCTGAAGTTACAACTGTGATGCGTAACGCACGTGTTTGTTTAGCTCCTTTAAGATTTGGAGCAGGACTCAAAGGAAAATTAATAGATGCCATGATGAATGGCACTCCATCTGTAACAACTACTATTGGAGCAGAAGCCATGCATGGCAATTTAAATTGGGGCGGGAACATTGCTGATACAGCTCAAGAAATTGCGGATTCTGCCATCGCATTATATTCTCATAAAGAACAATGGATGATGGCACAAAAAAATGGGGTAAAAATTAGTAATCAAATTTTCCCGAAAAAATTTCATGAAAAATCTTTACTGGATAAAATTTCAGTTATCTATCAAACTATTTTAAAACACCGGGAACAAAATTTTACCGGAGCCATGCTAATGCATCATCAATTAGCCAGTACAAAATTCATGTCGAAGTGGATCGAGCTTAAAAATCAAGCAGATAAAGCCTCTAGCTAATGTTAAAATCGAATTTTGTAACAAATTCCTTTGTAATTTTGCGCTTTAAAATTTTATTGCGTTTATTAATTACCATATTACTTTTTTGCTCGGTTTGTTTACAGGCACAAAACAATCCAATTATTGATTCCTTAACCAAAGTTTATGATCTGGCGTCTACCGATCAATCCAAAGTTAAAATCATACGTGATTTAGCGCACGCCTACCAAAACGTTAATAAAAAAAAGGCACAAGAATTTGCACAACAGGGTTTAGAACTTGCTAAAAAAATTGGAGATACAAAAACTGAAATCTCTTGTATTTTAGAATTAGCAACTTTAGATAGAAATAGCGGAAACTTTGTTCTAGCATTAAGCAAATTAAAAAACGGTCTTCAATTAGCACAAAACAAAAACGACACAACCTCTGTTATTAATTCCTATATCGCCATTGGTGATGTGTATTCTGTTTTATTAAATTATGATAAGGCAATTCAGTATTACGATCATGCGATTGACTTAAGTGAAAAAAGTCAGGATCAAAAAACTTTAATTACTTCTTTAACCCGAAAAGGGAATCGCTTTATGGATAAAGGCAGGGCTTTAAATGACTCTATGTTATTTATGAAAGCTATTGCTATTTATCAAAATGCTGAAAAAAAATCATCTAAAGATGCTACAAGTAAAAACTATATCAATAGCATCGTAAGTTTAGCTGACGCTTATAATATATTAGGACATAACACCGGCAACACACATCATCTTTACAAATCACTTAATTACTCCATGAATTCTCTGCGCTTAGCTCAGAGGATATATTCAAAAGAATATGAAGCGTTAAGTTATTTAAATTTAGGTGAGGTATATTTAAGTTTGAATAAGGAAATAAAAGCAATTCATTATTTTGAACTAGCTGAGAAAATTTATTCGGAAATTGGAAATAAAGGCTGGCTTTTAAATACAAATACTTTTTTAGCTAAATCTTATTACTCCCTTCACCTTTATGACAAAGCATCTCAGTACATCAACCGATCAATTGTATTAGCGAAAGAACAGGGTCAAGCAAAATATTTAAGAGATAATTACCAACTATTGGCAGACATTTACAGTAAGCAAGGGGATTTTGAAAAAGCTTATTGGTATCACAAACTGTACAACGACAATAAAGATAGCGTACTCAATGAAACAACTTCATTTAATATTTCGCGCATACAAGCTGAATTAGATCTTGAACGAAAGGATAAAGAAATTGAATTATTGACCAAAAACACTGAGATCCAAAGTCAAAAAATTTCCGTTCAAACTACCCAACGAAATTTTTTAATTGCAGGACTTATTATTTTAATTTTTGTTTTACTAATAACAATTTATTTGTATCGCCAAAAGAAAAAAGTGACCCAGGAAATTTTTAATGCAAAAGTATTAGCAGAAACGGCGAAAGAAGCACAAGAACAATTTTTAGCGAACACCAGCCACGAGATCAGAACGCCAATGAATGGCATTATTGGTATGACAAATCACCTTATGGAAACCGGTTTAGATTCTCAACAAAAGGAATATGTAAGCGTGATTAAAGAGTCTTCGAATAATTTACTGGCTTTAATAAATGAGTTGCTTGATCTATCAAAGATCATGGCTAAAAAAATAGTGTTTGATAACAAACCATTTGAAATAAGAGAGATCATTAAGAGTTTGGTTCGCTTATTGGAATTCAGAACTAAAGAAAAAAACATTAAGATCATCTTTGATATTGACAGTCGCATACCACTTAGCATCACCGGTGATGCGGTTCGATTAAAACAAATTTTATTGAATTTAGTTGAAAATGCTGTAAAATTTACTCATAATGGTGAAGTTAAAATTATTGTAAGGCTATTAGAAGAAGTTGATGATTCAGTTAATTTGGAATTTAAAATTGAAGATACCGGCATTGGTATTCCTGAAAATAAATTGAATGCCATTTTTGAGAATTTTACCCAGGTTAACTCAAAAACCACCAGAAAATACAGCGGCACTGGTTTAGGTTTACCAATTACAAAACAATTAGTTGAGCAGCAAGACGGAACCATATCTGTAATAAGTAAATTAAATGTTGGCTCAATTTTCAGCTTTACTTTACGTTTTAAAAAAGTAATTACAAATAGTGCAGAAAGCAATCATCACCATTTTAATTTTTCCGTTTTTCCAAAAGCAGATCTTGAAGGAATGCATGTGTTAATTGTTGATGATAATAAGATCAATCAACAAGTAGCATCGTTAACACTACAAAAATGGAATGCTCAAACAGTTGTGTCTAACAGTGCCATGGATGCCTTTGATCTGCTTGATAAACATCATTTTGATCTAATACTCATGGATGTTACCATGCCAGAAATAGATGGATTTGAAGCAACCGGAAAAATCAGAAAACATTCTGATCCACGTATTGCAAACCTGCCAATAATTGCAATTACTGCCGCCGCATTTATAGCCGACAAAAACAAATGCATTGAGGCCGGCATGAACGATTACATCTCCAAGCCCTTTGATCCAACTGATCTATTAAATAAAATTCACAAACTATTGCCTGCAACTTCTAACAATCAAAAAAAGCTAGAATTATGTGATTTAACTTTATTAAAAGATCGTGCAGCCGGTGATTCCGGTTTTATAAAAGAGATCTTAGAAAGTTACACTCAGGAAATGCCTTTATACATTGCTGAAATGGAATTATTTTTAAATAAAAAAGATTGGCAGGAAGTAAGCAAGCAAGCTCATAAAATGAAAAGTCCTATCGCCTTGATGGGAGCTACAAAATTAAAAGAACTTTATGCTAAAATTGAAATAGAGGCTACTCTTAATAAAGACCATGAAAGTTTAATTAAGCAAATTCGCATAGCTCAAAAACAATGTTTGAAAACTGTAGATGAACTTAAACGCGAGCTTGACAATATTAAAGTTTAACCTGCAACGTCACGTAAAAGTTTAACGGATCAGATGGCAATATCCCAGGCCCGGGATAACCTTCCGCCCTTCTGGTAAAGTAAGTTTGGTTTGTAAAATTATTTATGCCTGCAGATACATTAAACATCTTTAAGGTATATTGTGCCGAAAGATCGCAAATAGTATAAGCCGGTATAATTCCAGTAATGGCATTGGTACTGAATTTAGAATTCGTTGCATCTGAAAATTGCTCAGCTGTATAGGCTCCCTGAACAGTGGTACTGAATTCTTTATATTTATACGTTAACCCACTGCGCAATATGGTTTGAGGCACAAACTCCACCAATTTATTTTTATAAGCACTTTCTTTACTGTCAACATATCTCGCATCTGTATAAGAAGCATTCACAAAATAGCTCAATTGATGTTTAGCTTCTTTATTAAATAATTTAAACAGATCGATTTCGGCAAAACATTCAGCACCAATATTTCTACTATCAGAGATATTTGTTCTGTAACGGTACAATACATAAGTAGAACTGTCTTGTTGCAAAATAGTACCAATACGGTTATTGTAACGTAAATAATACACGCTAAAATCAAGGTATAATAAATTTTTAATGCTTACTCTTAATCCTCCATCAGCCGTATAACCAGTTTCATCTTTTAAATTAATATCTACGCGATAGTTCGGATTAACCACACGCATATCATTAAAATTAATGGATCGATAATTTTGACTGAAGTTTGCATACAATTCTAATTTCTCAACGGGTTTATACAATAAACCTAAGCCTCCTAACACAAAACTCCGGCTGCTGGTTCGCGCATCGGTATGTTTCATATCTAAAATTACATTTCCTGCCAGATCTCTATTTGTTTCGCGGTAGTAACCATCGGATGAAGTATTGATATATTCAAAACGAATACCGGGAGTTAAACTTATTTTTTCTGTTAGCTGGAAAATGTTTTCTGAAAATGCAGCAATATTTTTACTAGGAAATAAATAAGAACTATGTTCCAAATTATCCGGATTCAAATAATTAAAATCAGCTTTTGAAGTGCTATCACCCAACCCCTGACGTCGAAACGTTTGTCCCTGATAATAACGTGTGCCTACTAAAAAAGTAGAGGTATTATTTAATAATTTATACTGGTGCAACAATCGCAATTCGGAACCAAAATTTTTATATTGATCCCCTAAAATATCTCTTTCCGTTAAAGGATCTGCTCGATTGATCTGTCCAAGATAACCAACGGTTACACGTTCGGCCATTAAACCAAAATTCACCCAATTTAATTTTGTAGAAGAATTTATTTTCCAGTCTAAAATCAAAGAGGCCAAATTCCAGTTCACTTTAAACCAATTTCTATTTCGGTTACTTTGCAAAGGGTCTTTTTCAAATTGCTTATCAGTTAAGCCTCCCGGCTGCTGAGCCAAATAAGTCATAAATGTATATTCACCGGTAAGTTTTAATCTGCTATTAATTTGATAACCAATAGAAGCAAATGCATTATGTGTTTTAAATCCTGAATTTGGCCGCCAGCCATCGCCTTGCTTATATTGGTAAAACGTGTAATAATTTATTTTTTTGACTGTTCCTCCAACACTATTAAATGAATTGAATAAACCAAAAGAACCGTAGGTTTGGCGTGAGGTTAATTGTATTTTTTTATTCTCGGGTCCTTTTTTAAATTTAAAATTAATGAACCCTCCAAACTGAGTACCGTATTGCAAACTGGCTGCGCCACGTATGACTTCAATTCTATCTAACGCTTCTGTAGCAGGTGTGTAATAGCTTTCGGGATAACCTAAAGCATCTGCACTAATATCATAACCATTTTGACGGGTGTTAAAATTTGATACACGGTTTGGATTTAATCCTCTGCCTCCAATACCTAATTGTATACCGGCTCCATCATTTTCAAAAATGTTAATGCCGGCCACTTTTGCAAATATCTGTCGTGAGTTGTTAGTTGCTAAATTAGCGTTGATGTCGTTTAATCGGATCACTTCACTTTTTTTGCCGGCATAAATAGCTGTGCCTTCCACATTCATTAATTTACCAATACCAAACGAATTTTCTTTTTGCGATTCGATCACTACCTCGGTTAATGTATTGCCAATAGAGTCTAATTGTATGAGTAAATTAACCTCAGCATTTACTTTTATTTTTTCATTATATTTTTTGTACCCAGCTAAAAAAACAGTAAGACTTATATTCCCCTCTTTCACATTCTCTAACAAAAAATGACCTGATGCATCCGTTTCTGATTTATGGGTATTGCTGCTGATCAAAGCATTTACCGCAGGCGAACCTGAAGGCAAAAACACATTTCCCTGAACGGTATATACGTTTTGCCCAATCAAACTACTGACGCAAAATAATAATAAAAATATAAGTACCGATTTTTTAAACATTAGTTATCCGAGTTCTGAGGTAAGATCCAGTTTTTAGTTTTGTAATTAGTTTCTATGGCGCTTAATTCGGTTGTTTTATTTACCATTAACCGGCTTGCTTTTCCATTAAGTGTTACATAAGCCTCGGCTACAATAGCAGGATCCTTCATGCCTTGTTTTTCGTATTGTTCTTTTAAAAAATGTGCGTATTGAACCATCATATCCGGTTGAGTTGACATCATTTTTTCCTGCATAGGTGTTAAGTAATCGCAATTAGGTATTTCTGATTCTCTGCCGGTTGTTTTATCACGTACAAAGAAAAATGTAGTACCCGCTTTTTCCATTAACATCACTCGCCATGAAAAACGATAACCTTGCTCTGTCCAATATAAATTTCCGGGATACAATAAATATCTAAAAGGCAATACTAATTGAATTGCAAAATGAATACACATTAAACTGAAAACTGCTTTTTTAAGAGATGGTACCGGTGTATACAATAATTGTTCGGTTTCCGATTTAGTGATCTTTAAAATTGATCTGATTTTATTAATGATAGTAATGTGGAAATTTTCGCTAAAGAAAATACTTGTCAATACGATCATGATGTATGGAAACATCCCAATATTAAAGAATAACGAAGTTGCCAGGTGAAACACGATCACAAAAAAGTAAGTTGGTTTTATAAATCGTGGGATAAATAATAAAAAAGGAATCGCAAGATCATAAATACAACCAAACCAGCTAAAAAAATAAGCCACCCAGGCTTTGGTTAAAAATGAACCGATGAGGGGCATTTCGCTATGAGCCGGCAACCAAATTCTTAAAGGCTGAGCATGCAACAACCAATCCGAATTAATTTTTGCCAGACCTGCAAAAAAGTAAACAATAAACACTTGAAATTTAATGATCAGTATAAAGTAATTAGATGCATGAGTAGCTTTAATATTTTTGTTGCGCAAAACATCTAACGAAAAATAACGGTGAGCTGGTAAAAAAATGAGTAAAAAACTCATAATGCTGATAAAATAATAATGATTCAGATAATTAGTTTTATCAATAAGCTCTACATAAGTAAACGCTAAAAAAAAGAACAAAATAGATACCCTATAAAAAAAACCTAACGCAACACATAAAGCGGCTATTGCCATTAAAATAAATACAACATACATTCCAACTTCCCCAAAAGGTTTAATCCATTCAAAGCCATAGTATGGGAAAAATAATTTAGGTTTAATGTACATGCTATATACCCAACCGTTTGATATAAAACGAAGAATGGAACCGAGCATTAAAATGCCAAAGGCCATTCTAAAAACGGCCAATGGAGCAAGATGTACAGGTTTTAATAAATATGACTTGATGGAATTAATCACCGTCTCCGTCTTGATAAGTAATAACAATCCCTAATGCGGAAGGCATGTCTGTTTTTAATAATACCAATAGTTTCACGATCTCTACGTAAGCTGCATCAACTGTAGTCGGGTTATTAATAATATCTTGAGACAATGGCTCATTAACCAATGCTAACTTTGATTTAGCAATATTGAATTGGTTTTTAATTGCTGCATTTAATGTTCCTGAGTTATGTTGAACATTTAAAGCATCTAAATAATCATCTAATCCTACGCCATCATTTCCGTTTTTAGAACGTCCTAAATAAACATTTTCAATGTTATTTAAACATTCCTTTGCTAAGCGAACCGATATTGTTTGCGCATAATAGGCTTCACATTTTTCGGGATATATAACGCCTAAGGATTGTTTCCCTAAAGGAATTCCTAATTTACCATTCTTCAACAGATCAACTTCGTAATTTAATTGGTTAACCAATAATCCTAATGAACTTCCAATTTCTGAACCTTTCGAATTTAAAAAAGTACCGCGGTAACTTCCATTCCAAACAGTGATAATATTATTTAGCTTATTTTGCATTTCAGCTAAACAATTAGTAAAGTATGTTACACGATTTGTTGAACCTGCAAACAAAGAAACAATTTGTGCATCAGTTTTATTTTTACCATATAATAAAAAATCAAGAGCGGGAAAACCTTTAGCGTCAATATTTGCAGCAGTTGCCAGATCATATACACCTGATGAAATATTAGAATTGATCTGTAGAGTATCGGTAGGATAAGTGTTAAAATTAGAACGCACTAATTCATTTTCAGATGGGCCATACTCTGAAGTAGTAATATGTTGAAATCTGATATAAGCTACAATGTATTTCTGACGAACCTCTAACAAGTTTGGTTCCGTTAAATTTTGTGTAAATGCATTGTATGCAAAGGCTAAAGAATCAAATGCAACTTTGGCTGATTGGAAATTAGGAATCACAACAGCATCAGCGTAGTTTGTTAACATGGCTGTTTTATCATAAGCTGCAGCAGGATCTTCTTCCTCTTCTGAACCCTTTTTCTTTTTACAGTTTGCTAAGCCAACTACAATAAAAAACGCCGTTATAATTAATCCAATTTTTTTCATTTCTATGTTTAATAATGCAGTTGAAAACACCCTATTATTACCTGCCTGCAAATGTGCGATCTATTAGCCAATTAGCCAATACCTTAAAAAAGGTATTTTTCAGCTAAATCCGCTAAACAAAAGGCTTTTAACAAAAAAAGCACCCATAAAAATGGATGCTTTTTTCACAACAAAACAACTCTTAAAGTGTGTTTGGATCCAAGCTAAAAATACTTGCTAAAGTACTGATCACATTATCCATGTCATTAGTAGTAATGTTATACAAATTAGTTCCAAAGTAACCCTGTAACTGGCTAATTTGCGCATTAGTGATCGTTTTAGAAGGATTATATGCTAAAGCATTAATAAATCCAATACCTTCTGATAAATTATGGTGACGATCAGCATCTTGAGCAAAATTAGCTTTAGCACCTTTCATATAATTGATGCATTTAGCAGCGGCTACTTTTTCCCATGTTTTTACAACAATGTCACGTGCAGCATCACGACCGGCATCATCTTTATTTGTAATAGCAGCGCGACCTTTTAACCAGGCATTCATAATAGTAGCATTTGCGCCAATAGCTGTGTTAACTGCATTACAATAGCTACCCCAGTTTTTTAAACCGGTTACGTTTGTTGGAAAATCTACCGGAACACCGAAATAACCAAACGCTTCGTCCCAAGCTTTTTCCTGAGCAGTAGTACCACCTACTACTGTTGTATTATCATAAGTGGAGATGTTTGTTAAAATAGTTGTTGCTTGATAATAAAGCACGGCTCCCATTAAACCTTTTTCTGTTTGTTCTTTATATTCTAAACCGTTTGCATCAACCAAAATAGCTCTTGAAGGAGAAATTAATTTACCGGCAACTCCGCTGGATGCAGATTGAGTAGTAGGTGTAGCAGCGGCAAAAACACTCGTTGTAGCGGCATCATCATAGCTTGCCTCTAAAATAGTTTGTAAGCTAAAAGCATTACTTGTTTTATCTTTTAATTGGATACCGCTTGTGTTAAGTGCTGTATTTGTAAACTGTGATGCTGCGTTAGCATACATGTCTTTCAATTTTTGAGCGTTTAACGTTGGCTGCACAGTTTGAGTAGTTGTATGTGTTGTTCTGATATAACCAGTCAATTCACCTAACATGGAAATACGTTGTGTAGATGTAGTGAAATCTACTGAGGTGAAATTATAAGTAGTTGGAACATTGTATGTTGGTCCACTTGGAGTTGGCTCAGGAGTAATTTCGTCTTTAGTGTCTTTTTTACAAGAAGCCATTAACATTACTACCGGAATACTTAATAATAGTGATTTGTTTAGTGAAATTTTCATATAGTTTTATTTAGAATGATTTTAATTATGGGTCAAAAGTATAGTATTGAAAACGAATGCGGAATACCTAAAAAAAGGTATATTGAGATTTTAGTGAAGAATAATGGCATAAAAAAATCCCCTCACCGATGAAGCGAGGGGATCAAGAAAGAATTAAATGAATATGAATTAATCTCTTTTTCCGAATAAACGTAAAAGTGATAAGAATAAGTTAATGAAATCTAAGTATAATCTTAAAGCTCCCATCACACCCATTTTTTTGAAATCGCTGCTGCCATCACTGCTTTGAGCTAACTCTTTAATTTTTTGTACATCATAAGCAGTTAAGCCTGTAAATACGATCACACTCACAATACTGATGATATAAGACATTGCATCGCTGCGCATGAACATATTGATTAAAGACGCCACTACAACACCAATTAAGGCGATCATTAATAAACTGCCCATTTTAGTTAAATCTGCTTTAGTAGTATATCCGGCAACAGCCATAATACCAAACAAAGCACAAGTACTGGCAAACACAGCTCCAATTGAGCCTAAATTATAAACGTGAAAAATAGTACTAAAGCTAATTCCGTTTAAAGCTGCATATCCAAAAAAGATAGCCATTAAGGTAAAGAATGACAATTTATTAAAAGCAAAATTCATTACTAATACCAAGCCTAAAGGAGCAAACATACACACCCAGGCAAAGATCGATAATTTAATTTGACCCAATTCGTTGGAAGAATACAATAAACTATCTAAAGCAGGTACATTAGCAAACAAAACCGATACGACTGAAGTAATTGCTAACGCAACGAACATCCAAGTAAATACAGATGCGAATAAAGAGCGTTCTTTAACAATAGTAGCACTTTCAATATTATCAAGATTTGTATTTCTAAAATTAGTTTCCATAGTTGTTTTTTTGTTTGTAAAGATACGAAATAAACAGGCGCTGCATTTGTAAAAAATTGCTAAATCTTACAGCTTAAATTTTAAATTGTAGCTGTAAAATATACATGGTTGGCGGCCTCACATCTCCCGGACGAGTAGAATACTCTTCATTAAACAAATTATTGACAATACCTGACAATTTCACAATTTTAGTGATCTGATAAGAAACTCTGATATCACTCACCCAATTTCCTTTTTTGTCTTTTTCACGGTACTCTTTTAAGCCGGGTAAAACGTAGGTAGACTGAACTTCATCAAAATTAATGAAAGGCGTACTGTATTCATGCAATATACTTTGCGTAAAACGCCTGTCAATATTTTCCATATAACTAGAGTAACGGATACTGTAGCCTATGGCTATTTTTTTGTAATCCAATTGAATATCGCCTTTGTATAAATGACGGTTGCGATATTTTAAAACATTTAACCCGGGCATTCCTAAAGTATCTGTTTGCGCATTAAAATCAGGATCGATAGGATTTGTAAATGTATAACCGGTTAATACAGTTACACCAATAGGCCCAATTTTACCGGCACCTGTCAGTGTTGCATCTATTCCATTAATTACAGCTCTTCCTGTGTTTTGCGATTTAAATCCGGCATAAGGCAAATCGTTCACAAAAAATCCTGTTTTAGGTCCGTAAATATCAAACACAAATTCTACCATGTTATCATATTCTGTCCAGAAACCGGCCACATCTAAAAAGCCTTTAAAGCCACCTATTTTAAATCCTTGTTTCACCCCTATTTCTGCACTCCAACCTCTTTCGGGTTGCAAGTTATAATTCGGAAAAATTTTAATGGCTCCCACATTGGTACTAATGTATTTTTCGGCTATACTCGGAAAACGATAACCTTGCCCAAATGATGCACGAAGAAATGTATATTCAAATAACTGATAATTTAATCCGGCTCTAAACACAGGTTGTACCGGAAGATCATTGATTTTTTTAGTTAAATACCCTCTGGTATAAGCCGTATCTACTTCGTAACGCTCTGCCCTAATTCCTAATGATGTGGTTAATTTTCCGAATTTTTTATCCAACTGCACATAACCTGCATAATTTTTTCCGGTATGTTTTCCATACAACGAATCTCCCAACACCATTTGTTCCATATACACCAAGCCTGTAGAAAGCATTAAATTATTTTTGAAACGTTTTTGGTATTGAAATTCGCTGTAATACAATTCGGCTCTCGAATTTTGACCTTTGTCATTGGTATTCAACGTTAAAAAATAACGTGTGCGTAAACTCATTTTACCACCTCCTTTTAAAAAATAAGTTACAAAAGGATCTATATTAAACCGTTGATTTTTGTAGCGCTGAATATCGTAACCCTGAGGAATGTAAGCAGAATCGGCATTTTGCCATAAAAAGAAAAGCCCACCTTGTGTTTCCATCATATTAGTATTAACACCAATGGAAAGTCCTTCTAATTTCTTTTTAAAATTGTAACGAATATTAGCGTTGAATCGTTGTCGTCTTTCTGTTTCTAAATATCTGTACCCGGCATCGTCAAACATATGGCCACCAAACACTAAATCAAAATTTTTGATCTTTTCGGAGTGCGAAAAATTAACTCCCTTTTGAGTTTGCGAAGAACCTTTCCACCATTTCAAATCGCTTCTCCGCGGCGCATCGTAACTCCCATAAAATGTTGTAACCGAAGTACTCGGTTTATCTTTAGCATAAGCTGTGCGAAGATTAATAACCCCATTTAAAGCAGACGAACCAAATAAAGCAGACGATGCTCCTTTGATCACTTCCACTTGTTCTAAATTTTCGAGTGGCAGATAATTCCATTTAATATCATTGGCATCTGCACTGATCATTGGCAATTCATCTACTAACATCAATACGCGACTTCCGGCACCATAACTAAAACCACTTCCTCCTCTGATGCTTGCTTGTCCATCAGAAATAGTAACGCCAGGAACCTGATTCATAATGACATCTAATGTTTGAGCATTTTTATTTTCAATCAATGATGATTTTATAACTTCCATACTCACGGTAACATCCGATAACTTTTGTTCAAATTTTCCGGCAGAAACCACCACCTCATCCAATAATTTATTTCCATCTTCCATAAAAATATCTACTGTTAAAGTATCGTTTACTTTAACAGTAATACTTTTACTAAATTTAGTATACCCCACTAATTCGCACTCTAACACATAAGTGCCTTCTGTAAGTGACAATAAATAATTTCCATTTACATCAGTTGGAATTCCTTTTGTTTTATTAACAACAACTACTGCACCCGGCAAAGACTCGTTATTGGATCTATCTTTGACAACACCTTTAACCACTCCTCCTATAGTTTGGGCATAAATCTGGCAACCATAAAAAAAGCAAGCTGTTAAAATATATTTAGTTGTTTTAATCATTATCTGTTTATTTTTGCGAATACAATATAATAATTTAGAATTAATAAATAAATGCTTTCCGACGAATTACAGTACGAAATTGGCCTAACCATGCTGGATGGTGTAGGAGATGTATTGGCAAAAAATTTACTGGCTTATTGCGGAAGTGCAAAGGAAGTTTTTAAAACCAACAAATCTCAACTTGAGAAAATTCCGGGAATTGGAATAATTATATCAAAATCCATTCTTCAAAGCAGATCGGTTTTAGAAAGAGCAGAACAAGAACTAAAATTCATAGAAGAAAATTCGATCACTCCTTTATTTTACACCAACAAAGATTATCCTCAACGTTTAAAAAACTGCCACGATAGCCCAATTTTATTGTATTATAAAGGAAATGCCAATTTAAATGCAGATAAAATTGTTTCCATTGTAGGCACTCGCACACCTTCTGTTTATGGTAAACATATGACAGAAAAATTAGTGCAAGAACTAACAGATTTAGGCTGCTTAGTGGTGAGTGGTTTAGCTTATGGCATTGACATTGAAGCACACAGAGCGTCTTTGGATAATGGTTTACCAACTGTAGGTGTATTGGCGCATGGTTTAGATAGAATATATCCATCGGCACACTCAAACCAGGCAGAACGCATGTTGCAAAACGGTGGTTTGTTAACTGAGTTTATGAGCGAAACAAATCCTGATAAAGAAAATTTTCCAAAAAGAAATAGAATTGTAGCCGGCATGTGTGATGCGTTGGTTGTTGTGGAATCTAAACGCGAAGGCGGCAGTCTAATTACAGCCACCATTGCTAACGCCTACAATAAAGATATTTTTGCGTTTCCGGGGAAAGCCGGCGAATCACTAAGTGAAGGTTGTAACGGACTGATCAAATCACACAAAGCATCTTTGATAGAAAGTTCTGCAGACTTGCTGTATATCATGAACTGGAATGAAAGTCCTAAATCAAAAAAGAATACTCAAATTCCTTTACTATTAAATTTATCAGCAGAAGAACAAACGATCGTTGATGCTTTTGAAAATAAAGATCAATTACATATTGACGAGATTAGCTACACAACCAGTTTCCCAATTGGAAAAACATCAACGTATCTATTACAATTAGAATTCGCCAATGTGATCAAATCGCTTCCCGGTAAAATGTACCAGCTTAATCGTTAGCAATCCTTCTGTTGAGTATAGTGATAATTATCGCTAAAAAAGCAATGATCTTGTTTGTTTTACACCTAAAATCGGCTTAATTTTGGCGTTCTAAAATCATTTGATATGCAAACTAAACACGTTGATGTACTTGTTATTGGAGCGGGTCCCGCTGGTACTGTAGCAGCAAGTATTATTCATAAATCAGGATACCATGTACACATGGTTGAAAAAGAAAAATTTCCTCGATTTGTGATTGGAGAGAGTTTATTGCCTCGTTGCATGGAAGCATTGGAAGAAGCCGGTTTATTAGATGCAATTAAGGCAAGAGGATTTCAAGAAAAATTCGGAGCAAAATTTGTTCGCGGAGAAGATTTTTGTGATTTTAATTTTGATGATCAATTTACAGAAGGTTATAAATGGACCTGGCAAGTACCACGTGGCGAATTTGATAATGTATTAGCAGAAGAAGTACAGAAAAAAGGTGTGAAGATCGATTTTGAAACAACTGTAACCGCTATCAAATTTGAAGGATCTAACTCCACCACTACTGTAGTAGATAAAGACGGAAACATTTCTGAGATAAAAGCAAAATTTATTGTTGATAGCAGTGGTTATGGTCGTGTAATTCCACGTTTATTCAATTTAGATAAACCAAGTAATTTGCCGCCACGTAAATCAATGTTTGCACATATTGAAGATCCAAACAGATTAAATTATATTGAACCTAATCGTATTTTAGCCATTGTACATCAACCTAAAACCTGGGTATGGGTTATCCCTTTTTCTACAGGTATTTCATCATTAGGTTTTGTTGGAAGTCCGGAATTTTTTGAGGAACACAAAGACAAATCAAAAGAAGAACAATTACGTTTTTTGATCAATTCTGAATCACATTTGAAAGAACGTTTTGGTGAACAAAAATTTGTATTTGAACCAAAAGTATTAGAAGGTTGGAGCGTAACTACTGAACAGTTTTTTGGTGATGGCTTTGTATTAACCGGAAATGTGACTGAGTTTTTAGATCCAATGTTCTCAAGTGGTGTAACATTAGCTACAGCTTCAAGTCAAAGAGCGGCACATTTAGTTATTAAACAATTAAATGGCGAAAAAGTAGATTGGCAAGAAGAATTTGTAAAACCAACTATGACCGGTGTGGATGTTTTCAGAACATATGTAATGAGTTGGTATGATGGTACCTTACATGATATTTTCTTTTCAAAAGAAATTAATCCTGAATTTAAAAAACAAATTTGTTCAGTATTAGCAGGCTACGTTTGGGATACAACTAATCCATTTGTAAAAAAGCACGATAGAGCTGTGAAATCCTTGGCAGAAGTTATTCGTATTAATAGCGGCAAAGAAAAAACAGCGTAATTTCTTAGGTATTAATTTTATTAAAAATTTGAAATTGGTTTGTCTTTAAGATATAACCACTTAGTGATTATTACATCACATGTAGATTATCCAAAGAATCTTTGCTGTAAAAAAAATTGATAAAGTTTAATACAGAAAAGTGAGGAACTGTATTCGTAGGTTTATTGATTGGAATAATTTTAACTACTTTATCCGCATTTGGTTTACTTTTTTCAGCTAAACGTTGGGTAACAGTTACCGTTTTTACAATTTGAGGGTGTTTTACACAATCTTTAGGTTGTGTTTGGGCGGTATGATTTACAGGAGGTTGTGTTTTTGGTTTAGGAACGGGAGTAGTTGCATGCACGTTTAACAAGCATACAAACATAAAAACGTATAAAAAAACAATAACCTTCATTTTATATAATTTTACCTATACCAAAATTAATCTATTTTCTCTATAAAGCAAAAAAACTGCCATACATTATCCAAAATGTTAAATTAATCGAAAAATCACCCAATTTTACTCCAGGAGGTGCGGCTTTTTTCTTGATTATAGAGCTGTTGTACCAGTAACTGATTCTCAGCGCTAGTTAAATTAGGGTCTTCATTTAATATAGCCTGCGCTGATGAACGTGCCAGCTGTAAAATTTGTCCGTCCTGAGCCAGATCAGCAATCTTTAAATCCATCACGCCACTTTGCTGTGTCCCATCCAGATCTCCAGGCCCACGTAATTTAAGATCCACCTCACTAATCTCAAACCCATCATTAGTTCTTACCATGGTTTCCATTCGCAATTTGCTATCAGCCCCCATTTTATAAGAAGTCATTAAAACGCAATAGGATTTATCAGCTCCCCGTCCTACCCTGCCTCTTAATTGATGTAATTGTGATAAGCCAAAGCGTTCGGCACTTTCAATAACCATGACACTGGCATTGGGAATATTTACTCCTACTTCAATAACCGTAGTGGCCACCATAATTTGAGTTTCGTGTTTTATAAATCGCTGCATTTCAAATTCTTTTTGTGCCGATGTTAATTTACCATGCACAATACTAATTTGATATTGAGGTGCCGGAAAATCATTTAACAAAGCATCATAACCATTTTGTAAATTCTGAAAATCCATTTTTTCACTTTCCTGAATTAATGGATACACAATATAGACTTGTCTGCCCAATGCAATTTGCTCTTTCATAAAACCAATTAAGCGCAAGCGTTGGTTTTCCATAAAATGCATGGTTGTAATTGGCTTACGTCCGGGTGGCAATTCATCAATCACAGATGTATCTAAATCTCCATACAACGTCATAGCCAATGTACGAGGAATGGGAGTTGCCGTCATGATTAAAATATGCGGGGGCTGTCTGTTTTTTGCATGTAGTTTAGCGCGTTGCGCTACACCAAAACGATGTTGTTCATCAATAACTACAAAGCCTAAATTTTTAAATACAACAACATCTTCAATCAACGCATGCGTTCCAATTAAAATATCTATAGCACCGTTTTCTAAATCATGATGCAACACTTTGCGTGCTTTTGTTTTTGAAGAGCCTGTTAGTAAAGCCACCTTTATTCCTAAAGGTTCTACTAATTGCGAAATAGTTTCGAAATGTTGTTTGGCTAATATTTCCGTGGGCGCCATTAAACAAGCCTGATAGCCATTATCAATCGCTAACAACATACTTAGCAAAGCCACTAATGTTTTTCCACTACCAACATCACCTTGTACCAGGCGACTCATTTGTTTACCGGAGCCTGTATCTGCACGTATTTCTTTTACTACACGTTTTTGTGCATTCGTTAATTGAAACGGTAAATGGTGATTATAAAAATTATTGAACACATCGCCCACTTTACCAAACACAAAACCTTGTACTACCTGATGTCTAACCAAATTACTGCGCAATAATTTTAACTGAACAAAAAATAATTCTTCAAACTTCAAACGAAATCGTGCCTTATCTAATAATACTTTTGAATCCGGAAAATGAATTTGTTTTAGAGATTCTAATTTGGATAATAGTTTGAAATCATCAATAACTGTACAGGTAAGCGTTTCCGGAATATTTTGTTCATTTAAATGCGACACTAATACGCGCATAGCTTTGCGAATACCTTCGCTGTCTAATCCTTTGAATTTTAATTTTTCGCCGCTATGATACACTGCCTGAAAAGCAGATTGGGCCGCTAACATTTCAGGAGTCACTAATTCAATATCGGGATGCGCCATATTGAAACGGCCTTTGAATGAGGAAGCTCTGCCATAAACAATATACTCTGTATGTAAGCGTAATTTTTCGGCCATCCATTTGTAGCCCTGAAACCAAACCAATTCCAATATGCCACTATTATCCTTAAAGCGTGCTACTAAACGCTTCGTGCGTTTTTCGCCGATCACTTCTAAACTCTCAAGAGTTCCTCGTAACTGATAATACGCTGAATCTTCTGTTACATCTTTAACACTCTGAAACTGAGTTCTATCTACATAACGAAATGGATAGTGTGTTAATAGATCTTTATAGGTAAAAATACCCAATTCCTTTTGCAACGTTTCGGCTCGCTGTGGACCAATGCCTTTGAGGTATCCAATGGGAATATCTAAAAAAGAAATATTTGAGTTAGTATTCAATTGGGTAAATTTAATACACAAAGGCTGTTAATACAATTATCAGACTTTGATTTATAAACAACAATTTCTGATTTATTTTTGTGCTGTGAACATAAAGATCTTAGTTCTTCTCATTATAATCAGTTTATCCACTAAAGCACAATTTTTGGATACACTTAAACATTTAATGCATTCGAAGCCAAGCATTGATGCTCGTTTAGAATCGCGGTGGTCTTTTATTAATAACACACCTACAAAAGTATCAGGTGTAAGATTAGGATTAAGTTTTAGAAGAAAATTAAAAATTGGTATTGGTTACAGTTGGCTAGATCGTAAAGTCAGCGAAAAATTAAGAACAACTGATGCTTATGGCAATTCAATTAGTGTAGACAATTATTTGAAATTCGGTTACATCTGTTATTATGCGGATTTTGTATTTTACAAAACCAAACGTTGGCAATTAAGCATTCCTATTCAGGCAGGCACCGGTTTATATTGGCGACAATATAGTAACGGCACAGATCTTATTAAATCTAAAAAACGTTTTTTATTACTGTATGAACCCGGAATTTCTACTCAATATAAAATTACAAAATGGCTTGGCTTAGGTGCTGATGTTTGCGTTCGATTAACGTTAAGGAACACTAACTATTTAAGTAATACGTTAAACTCTCCTGTATATGCCGGGAAAATACTCATTTGGTTCGATCAGATCTTTTATATGGTTGCACCCAAATCAAAGATCACTAAAAAATACGGGCCAGCCAGTTGGTAATAACTTAAAATTTAACAACAAAATACTTCTTGTTACAAAAGGGAATGCTACAAAATATAGCATTTACCTACATGATAAATTTGTACTTTTACAACAATGAACGAGAATTTAGACGCTAATAACGAAAAGTTAAGTAACACTGACAGAGATTATGAACGTGCGCTTCGTCCCATAGAATTTAACGATTTTAGTGGGCAGGAAGCAGTGGTTGATAATTTACGTGTGTTTGTGTTAGCTGCTAAACAACGTGAAGAAGCCTTGGATCATGTTTTATTACATGGTCCTCCGGGTTTAGGGAAAACAACTTTAGCGCATATTATTTCAAACGATCTTGGCGTAAACTTAAGAGTAACCAGTGGTCCTGTATTGGATAAACCGGGCGACTTGGCAGGCTTACTAACTAACCTCGAACCGTTTGATGTATTATTTGTAGATGAGATCCATCGCTTAAGCCCTATTGTGGAAGAGTATTTATATTCAGCCATGGAAGATTACAAAATAGATATCATGATCGATAGCGGCCCAAATGCCCGCACGGTTCAAATAAAATTAAATCCATTTACCTTAGTTGGTGCAACAACGCGTAGCGGTTTACTGACAGCACCTTTAAGAGCTCGTTTTGGAATTACCTCACGTTTAAATTATTATAATAGTAAAGTATTAACCGGCATTGTACAACGTAGCTCTGCTATTTTAGGTGTAGAAATTGCTGATGAAGCAGCATTTGAAATTGCACGTAGAAGTCGTGGTACACCTCGTATTGCTAATGCTTTATTAAGACGTGTGAGAGACTTTGCACAAATTAAAGGTGACGGAAGGATCACTATTGAAATTGCAACCTACGGATTAAAAGCATTAAACGTTGATAAAGATGGATTGGATGAAATGGATCACCGCATCTTAACAGCAATCATCGATAAATTTAAAGGTGGCCCTGTAGGCATTACTACTATTAGTACGGCGGTAGGCGAAGAAGCAGGAACGATAGAAGAAGTTTACGAACCTTTTTTAATACAGGAAGGTTATTTAGCTCGTACACCAAGAGGCAGAGAAGCAACCGAAAAAGCATATAAGCATTTAGGAAAATCGTTCAGAGGAAGACTCGGCGGTTTATTTGATGAATAACAAGCTACAATATTCGTCCATTATAAAGCAAGAAGCCAAACGATTGGGCTTTGATTTTTGTGGTATTTCCAAAGCAGAGTTTTTAGAAGAAGAAGCGCCAAGATTAGAGAAATGGCTCAACTCCAATATGCATGGTAAAATGGAGTACATGGAAAATTATTTTGACAAACGATTAGATCCTACTCTATTAGTGGATGGCGCCAAGTCGGTTGTTTCGTTATTATATAATTATTATCCGGAACAAACACAACATCATACTGATGCTCCTAAAATTTCCAAGTATGCTTATGGTAAAGATTATCATGAAATAATTAAAGAAAAACTAAAAGAGTTTTTACATACACTCAAAGAAAAAATTGGTGATGTGAATGGCAGAGCTTTTGTAGATAGCGCTCCGGTATTGGATAAAGCCTGGGCCAAACGAAGCGGTTTAGGATGGATAGGAAAAAATGCCAACTTAATCAATAAACAACAAGGCTCTTTCTTTTTTATTGCCGAATTGATTATTGATCTAGACTTAAACTATGATGGGCCAATAGCCGATTATTGCGGCACCTGCACACGATGCTTAGATGCCTGTCCAACAGAAGCTATCGTAGCACCTTATATTGTGGATGGCAGCAAATGCATTAGTTACCTTACGATCGAACTAAAAGAAAATATTCCTACAGAGTTTAAAAACAAAATGGATAACTGGGCTTTTGGTTGCGATGTTTGTCAGGATGTTTGCCCGTGGAACAGATTTAGCACAACACATCATGAAGTTCAATTTAGTAACCAAACCGGATTGTTAGATCTTACAAAAGATGAATGGTTTGAAATGACAGAAGATACTTTCAATTATGTATTTAAACAAAGCGCTGTAAAACGTACTAAATATAAAGGATTGAAAAGAAATCTGGAGTTTATAAAACCAGACAAAATATAGGAAACCAATATCTTAAATTAAACACAAAAGAATGATCTCTAAACTACTTTTTTTAAATAAACAGTCAACTGCATTCCCGTATTAGTCCACTCCATATACTTACGAAAAATTGGATGTAGAAATTTAGGAATAAACATAATTTCACAAACATCGTACTTACTTTTTACAATTGTAAAACCTAATCTTTTCCCTAAAAGTTCAAATGAATTTAAATCAAATTCATACAAATGAAATGGGCTATGCATTGGGCTAATATTAGTGACATAATTTGTGCCGATCATTCTATAATACAGATTAACCAACCTCGCAACTAAATGCTTGGAAGAAGGCACTTCGATCTGCATGATCCCTCCGGGGCGTAACCATTTAAATGCTTTTTCAATGCTTTCTGAAGGATGGTACAAATGCTCTAAAACCGCACCAAAAGTTATAAAATCAAATGAGTCTTTATCATACTCAACCTCTTCTACCATTCCGAATTTTAATTTCTCAACGCTAATTCCCATTTTAGAAAGTGCCCTGTCATAAAAAGGCTTTGAAGGTTCAAAACCATACACATCAAATCCTGCTTTTTCAAGAGAGATCATACATTTTCCAATGCCTGCTCCAATATCAAGAGCTTTCATTCCTTCCTGAAAATTAATTAAAGACTTTACTGTTTTTATTTCTTGTGAAAAATAATCAGGATGCCAATTAAAATAGGATTCTGACCAGTAATTTTCCGGTGGTGTCCCATAATGATCTTGGATATTATAAGGTATTGGTAAAGGCTGAGGGTAAATCAAATTACACTTTGAGCATTTTAATACCGAAACAGATATTCCACTTTTTCTTCGCGGAAAAATCCCTTGAGATTGATTTAATCTTTGCCCTAAAATCTTGTGACTGGTTACATCATCATGACACATTTCGCATACAGAAACATCTTCAAAAAAATATTGTTTACTTGCTTTTTTTACTTTATCCATAAATTTCTATTAACTATTTTAACTTGCACCAAATCTAAAGCCAAGTGTCTGTTTTTCATGTACTTCTCCAATTACAAAATGTTTCACATCTTCCAAAGTTAAAATTGTAAGGTCTTCGGTTTTACGTTCAGAGCTTGGAATAGAAGCCATGCGTAAATTTTGCTTCATCACGCACTCTCCAATAACTTGTCTAACGGTTCTGGCATTACCAAAAAATTTATCTTTTTTAGAAACCAGACTAGTGAAATAATTTTTCAAATGCAAAAGCGCTTCTTCATTTGGTGTTAAACCTTCCTTCTTTAATAAACTTTGTGCGATCAATACTAATTGTTCAGGTTCATAATCCAAAAATGAATAGGTTTTATCAAACCGTGATTTTAATCCCGGATTCATTTCTACAAAACGGTGCATATTATCCGGGTACCCGGCTACAATCACACCAAATTGTCCGCGCTTATCCTCCATGCGTTTTAAAATAACTTCAATAGCTTCTTTTCCAAAACCCTGAGCCCCATCTTCCGCTAAAGCATATGCCTCGTCAATGAACAAAATGCCTCCCATGGCGGCGTCTATTTTTTCCTGGGTCTTAATAGCTGTTTGACCAATGTATCCGGCTATTAAACCTTCTCTGTCAACTTCCACAACATGTCCGCGCTCTAATAACCCGAGGGCTTTATATATTTTAGCAATGATTCTTGCTAAGGATGTTTTGCCCGTTCCGGGGTTACCCGTGAAGACAGAATGCAAAGAAAATTTACTCACCACATCTTTGCCGATCTCATTATAAAAACGAATTAACTTAATGAGCTCATGCAGATCATGTTTGATGTTATCCATCCCAACTAATTCATTCATTTCTGCAACAGCTGCCTGTAATTCTTTTTCGTTAATGAAGAGTTTTAACTTTTTCTTTTCGTTACTTGCAAATACCTCTTTTAGATCAACTAATGTGATCGTCGACAAATCTTCATTTGTCAGGGCTTCCATATTTTCTGATTTCATTAAACGAAGTCCCATATCCTGCTTGGCTTCATCTATCACTGCATTTACAAAACGGGCATTACCAAAACTATGATCGCGTTTTCGGTAAGCTTCTGTTAATTGTTCTTTTAAATATTCTTTAGCTTCTTCAGCAATAGTTAAATTTTTTTGACCAACACTATACAAAGCAATTTCAAATAATTCATCAGGCATGTAATCATCAAAATGAAAATATTGAGAGAATCTCGATTTTAATCCCGGATTACTATCAATAAACGTATTCATTTCTTTAGGGTAACCGGCAACAATGATGGCAATATCACCAATGCCATCGCTCATTTCTTTTAATAGTATTTCAATAACTTCTTTACCAAAATCTTTGTTATCTTCTCCTGAGCGTGCCAGGGAATAAGCCTCATCAATAAATAAAATTCCACCACGAGCTTCGTCTATTGCTTTTTTTACTTTAGGAGCTGTTTGGCCGATGAATTCACCAACTAAAACCGAACGATCGACTTCATACACATGACCTTTACTTAGTAAACCCATTTTTTGATAGATCTTACCAAGCATTTTCACCACGGTTGTTTTGCCGGTTCCGGGATTACCTGTAAATACAGAGTGTAAGGATAACTTAGTGTTATCTTCCAGGCCTTTATCTTTACGAAGTTTCGTAAATTTCAAGTAAGTAATGTTTTCGTGAATGCTCTTCTTCACATTTTCTAACCCTATCAGGGCGTCAATTTCTTTTAATAATTCCTCCAATGATTTTTCGGGAGAATTAATAATGTATCCATTGGTTACATTAGAATTGCTGGAGTTAATAGCAATCGTTTGATCAATGCCGGAGATCAATTCTACCTCACCTTCCACTTCTTTATCTTTACAGTCAAAAGTAACGGCTCCAATTAAAACATCCATGAAAACCAATTCCAATGCATACTTATCATCTTTCCATGAACCCGGAATATCATTGCCCCAACCTAGATCTAATATATAAGAAAGATCTTTTTTATTAGCATCAATGAATCCTGTTTTAATTTGATAAGCTTTTGGCAAGCCGGCATCATCAATGTAATTTAAAAACAGTTCATAATTGAACGCGATATTGGTATTTACTTTAATTTTAATTTCGGCCCAAATGTATTGTGTAGCGGCTTTATTAAAAACTTTTAAATACCTGCGTTCAGTTTGATTCCACCCTTCAACATTTCCATTAAACAATTTCACTTGTTCAACTACAAAATAAGGATTATGATTTTTTGAAACCAATCCAACATCTTCAATAAAAAATTTTTGAGTTCCAACAACTTCGCCATCTACCATTGCCACCCACTGATAAGTTCCTTTTTTCCAAAACGTACCGTGATTGGGTGTTCCCCAACCATCACGCAGATATACAATGTTTTCTTCTTTAGCTACTTTTAAATCAGATTCTAAAGTACAGATCAATTTATTTTCGCTAGCCAGCACTTGCTCACACTTAACAGCAACTTTGGCAGACCAATCTTCTTCGTCAAACAACTTATTATATAAAGCTAATTCAAAACGCAAATAGGTGGTTTCTGCCTTGTCAAATACGGTGCGGTAACGCTTGGTTGAATTGGCCATCCATTCATCAGATGAATAGACGGATAATGATTTGTATTTAAAACGTTTTTCCATTTAATCAATATAAAATTGAAAGTTGTTTAAAGAAAACTAAATATATAAGTTCTTATCTTCCTGCAGGTGTAATTGCCATTTCCAGGCACTCAGCATCATGTCATTCAAATCATGTTTTGGGCTCCAGTTCAATTCTTTCTTTGCTAAGTTATTATTAGCATAAATATTAACTACGTCTCCGGCTCTACGAGGTCCTATAGAATAATTTAATTTTTGTTTAGTAACTTTCTCAAAAGCAGCAATCGCTTCTAGTACACTCACTCCGTTACCTGTGCCTAAATTAAAAACAGATATTTGTTGTTTTTGTTTATTTTCAACTAAATAATTTAAAGCTTTTACGTGTGCATCAGCTATATCGCTTACATGAATGTAATCACGGATACAAGAACCGTCTCTGGTGTCATAATCATTGCCATGAACAACTAGGGGAGGTAAAATACCGGCTGCACTTTGCGTAATAAATGGAACCAAGTTACTTGGGCGATGCCTACTTAACTCTCCGTTTAATCCACTCATATGTGCGCCAACCGGATTAAAATAACGTAACAACACGGATTTAAAGTCGCTGCCGCTTTTTGAATAGTGTAAAAGTATTTCTTCGCCCATTTGTTTGGTGTGAGCATAAGGAGATTCCGCCGGTGCAAAAGGTGTGTCTTCTGTAACCGGTAATTTATCAACGTTTCCGTATACAGAACAAGAGGAAGAAAAAATAAAATTTTGAATATTTTTCATTTTACAGATCTTCATCATGTTGATCAAAGAGCTTAAATTATTATGATAATAAGCCAAAGGATCGGAAACAGAATCACCTACCGATTTAAGAGCTGCAAAGTGAATAACTCCAATAGGATTTTTAATTGTAGTAAAAGCGTATTCCAATGCCTCCATGTTACAAATGTCTACATTCAAATTTCGGATTTGCTTCCCTGTAATTTCTTCGATCCTCTCAAATGTTTGATGAGTTGAATTGCAGAAATTATCGATCGACACCACCTCGTAAGACGTGTTATTCAATAATTCAATAATAGTATGTGAGCCTATGTACCCTGCCCCACCTGTAACGATGATTGTTTGCATATAATAAAATAATGAGTAATAAATATAAGGAAAAAGAGGGAAAATCAAGGGGATTTAGGAAAATTTTCTTGCGGTTGAAGGTAAAGTATGCGCAGGGTTTAGCAAAGAAAAAAATAAAATACTCATTGAACCTTTAATCTCTTGGGGCTCTTTGCGTTTAAGGGGTCTTACTAAAATGCATCTTATCCTGAGACATATAGCAGAGTTCATTATAAATTCCAGTATACTTCTCAATTGCCATCTTACTATCAAAATAATTTAGAGCAATGTCTCTGTAATTCACTGACTGATCTTGCAAATTGAGATAGTTATTTAAAGCTTTCATATAAGACTCTTTATTGAATTGATCAACTAATACACCACCATGATGTTGATTGAAGTAGAGATCGTTATCGCCTATTCCTGTATTAGTAATAATTGGCAGATCCATTGCCCAGCACTCAGCCATTTTTGTAGGTGAAGAAGCGATCTTTGAATAAGCAGGTTTAATAAAAAATATAGCTGCTTTGGCAATTGCCAAATAAGCAGGCATTTGACTATAGGAAGAACTGGCCTGAACAATCACTTGTTGTTGTACGTCCGTATAATTTTTAAGAATAGAATCTAACGCGTCTTTGTCTTTTGTAACAATTAACAATTTAATACGAGGAATTTGTTTTTGCCATTCTAAAACGCAATCGATCATTTCTTGTGTATAGTACCAGGTACCTATAGAGCCCGTGTAAATTAAAACATGATCCTCTTTTGAAATTCCGGGAACAGATAACACATTATCATTAGATATTTTTTTTTGAAACAAATCTGTGTTAGTACAACATGGAATAATGCTTGTTTTTTTTGCAATAAAAACCGAACCAAATCTTTCGCTCAATACTTTTGCGCCTGCATGTGTTAAAGAAACAATAGCATCGGCGTGTAACACGAACTGTTTTTCTTTTTTCTTGAAATAATTATAAAATGCCTTGTGTAATAGATTGTCTTTTTTCCATATTCCTCCATCAATTCGTTCGTCAGCCCAAAAACCACGCATATCAAATACAAAAGGAATATTGTATTTACGTTTGAATTTCAAGCCTATCAATGAGGCTAAATAACTGCGACAATGAATGAGTGACAATGATTTTTCTAAATGAATCTTTTTTGCAAGCGCATGCAATTGTTTGATATACGAATAGCGTGAAAAGATCCCACCATCTTCATCATAAATAATATATTGCCAATCAATTGAAAATTCCTTAACTAATTGCCTGATATATTTTTCCTCTTTCTGTAATCGGTCTTTTTTTTCACAGGACAAAACAGTGATCTGATAGCCATTTTTAGCAATACCACATAAATAGGGCAAGATCTGAGATTGCCCTAAGGGATCGCTCAAACCATCAAAAGAAATAAATAAGGTGTTTTTATCCGTAGACATATCTGTGTAAAATTAGTATTTTTATGCTTGCATGAACCAAAGTCTTTCCATTTTTGACATATTAGTAACTCCTATTTATTTATTAGGTGCTATTTGGATTGGTTACATTATTCAAAAAAAAAATATTAATGAACATCCTGAATATAAATATTTTTTACAAGGACTTATCGCCAGAATCTTTGGCGCATTTGCGCTGGGGTTAGTGTATTTTTTTTATTATGGTGGTGGAGACACCGTTAACTACCACGAAACAGCCAGAGCTTTTGGAAACTTGTTTTTTACAGACCAACCTGATTTTTGGATTGCTTGGTTAGGAGATGGCAAAGGACATTATTTTAATTTTAACGAAACAACCGGCTATCCTGTATACATGCCTAGAGACCCACACGCTTTTTTTGTAGTGAGACTACTCATTCCTTTATCGGCTCTAGGTGCTCATTTGTATTTTCCTACAGCAATCATTGTTGCGTCTATCACTTATAGCGGGCTTTGGAAATTATATCAAACGTTTTTAAAAGAATTTCCCATGTTAAAAAAAGAATTAGCTATCGCTGTATTATTTATTCCTTCATGTTTATTCTGGGGTTCTGGTATTATGAAAGATTCCTTTACATTATCAGCAGTGGGTTGGTTCACTTATGCTTTTTACCATTTTTTTATTCTTAAACAACGCAAAGTTTCTTATGGTGTCTATTTATTTATTTCATCCTTCATTATATTAGCAATAAAACCTTATATCTTTTTTGCTTTGTTGCCGGGAGCTATTTTATGGCTAAGCAATAACTTAGTTAAAAAAATAAATCATGCTTTCATTCGTTTGTTAATAGCTCCTTTTATTTTAACCATTGGAGGTGCAGGTGCTTACTTTGCATTGGACCAAATGGGAGATAATTTGGGGCAGTATAAAATTGATTCTGTTTTAGACAAAGCAGTTGTTACCCAACAGGATATGAAAGCGGAATATTATCACGGTAACTCTTTTGATATTGGCGATTTTGACGCCAGTATAAGTGGTGTAGCATCTGTGGCGCCTATGGCTATATTTTCAGGGATATTCAGACCTGCTCTTTGGGATGTGAGAAATCCTGTCATGCTGGTGTCTGCCCTAGAAAACACCTATCTATTACTATTAACTTTGTTTTTAATATTTAAACTCAAATTTTTTGGATTCTTTTCTATTATTCGGAAAAATCCTATGGTATTATTCTGTATGTTATTTTCATTGTTTTTTGCTTTTTCAGTTGGGCTATCGGTTGCAAACTTTGGTTCATTGGTAAGATTAAGGATTCCTGAATTACCCTTCTTTGTTGCCGGGTTATTCATTTTACGCCATCTTTATGAAAAACAAAGTGGCACAAAAGTTAGATTATAAGTGACCTTAAAAACTATTACAGAATAGATCATATAAGAATAAAGATAGGGCAATTCTATTTGCTTCTATAAATTATACGGAAATAAATAAAAGCAATAATTAATGGTAATAAATAAGTTATAAATTCTGTTATCTTATGAAATACTAACATGTTTTTTGCGGGGAATTTATTCATTTCGCCATATTTAACATTTTCAGTTATTTCATCAAAATCTTTCTTAGACATTTTATAGGCATATACGGTAAATAAACTGTCTTTATTTAATAAATAATAATCCATACTCTCGTGGTGCCTGGCAATCTTACCCCATTCAGGTTCTTTGGTCACATCATGTAAACGCCAGGAATTATTATAATGTACCTCGCAAAGAAAATGTCCGGGACCTTCTATTTTACCCAATCCAACAGTTCTCACATTAATTCCCTTACGCCTTAAGGCTTCCATAAAAACAATTGTTTGTTGGCTACAAAGACCCTCATTCTCTTTTAAAATGTCATCGGGGTTAACAATAGCAGAGAAATGTGACCAAAATAATTTACTGGATACTACCGCAATCCAATTATCAGCAATTGTGTAATGAGATAATCCAAAATGAAATCTCTCTTTTAGTGTATTACTTAATGTTTGTACATAAATAGCTGTATCAAAAACTTGAGAGTTAGTTATTGTTTTATACACGCTATCATTATACAATAATAATTTTTCGATAGAATTAAGTCTATTTAAAGCGGGATTATACAACTCTTGTGAAACACTTATGTATTGCGATTGATTATTTAATTTCCAAAAAAAAGGAAGAATACTCAAGACAAAACAAATGCTCAATAATAAATACTTGTACCTTTTAAAAAAAATAATCACAAATTGTTAAGAATAGATTGGTTAAAATTAAGGTTTATTTTAATTAATAGAAAATAAATATCTTTATATTATCATGAAATTACCATGTAAAAATTAGGTGTTTAATAATGGCAGCAGATCTGCGGGTAAATAATTCATTAATGCTTTGAGATAAAGAAGAAATCCAATATTTAATCGTTTTTATTTTACATTTTCTAACGGCAAGATTTATAGCGATTAATGAATTCATGTGTGCTGTAACTGCATTTATTTTTGTGCTGTATTTTTCGTTTACAAAAACATCTTCCTTCAAACTTTTTGTAATTGCATTTCTTTTAAGTACCCATTTATACTCATCAAAGTCTCTCATACTTCTATCTTCATGATCTATAAGGTAAGCAGTAATTTTATCTAACAAATAAATCTTATATCTAACAGATAATCTTATAAAAAAATCCCAATCTTCGGCAAACATTAATTCTCTATTTTCATTAAAACAAAAATCCTCAACAACTATTCTTTTAATAAATAAACAATTTACATGTAATGAACAATTTTTAAAAATATCATTTGGCAATGTTTTTGGAAGTATATTTTTATGTGTTATAGATTTGTCTTTATCTCCCCATAAAAAATTAAGATGAATTACCTCTGGATTTCCTTTGGATACAATAAAATTGCTGGCTGTTACTAAATGATCTGGTTCATATAAATCATCTGAATCCAAAAAGCCAATGTAATCTCCTTTAGCTTTCTGCATCCCATAATTTCGTGCATGAGCAACTCCTTTATTTTCTGTTTTATAATAAGAGATTTTATCAGAGTGAATATTTCCAATTATTTTTTCAGTATTATCTATACTGCCATCATCTACAATAATAATTTCATAATCTGACAATGATTGATTTAAAATACTGTTTATTGCTCTTGAAACTATTTTTTCACGGTTATAAGTGGGTATTACTATACTAAACAACATTATTGTAAATATAGCTTTTCTAATGAAAACACCATTCTATCAATAGAAAATTTTTCTATTACTGTTAGCTTGGCATTTTGAGTTAGAGTATTTGATAATTCTCTATTCTCTATCACATTTATTATTGCATTAAAAATAACGTTTGAATTTTCATAAGCAACTTCTATGCAATTATAGCCATTTTGTAGTATTTCGTTTCCTATGCCTGATTTGGTTGCAATAAGCGGAACACCTGACAGCATACATTCTATATAAGTTTGCCCAAAAGCCTCTACTGTACTGCTTATTGGTACATGAATAAATACGTCAAAAATTTTATATAGGTTAGAAATATCATTTTCAAAAATGATTTTTTGAAATGAATGTTGAGGCAACTCTTTTAATAAAATATCTATTTCTTTTTCATAGTTGCCCGTAGCGTTAAATAACAAAAGTAGGGCATTAGGATATTTTTTTAACACTTCTTTATAGGCAGGAATAATGTATTGAACCCCTTTTAAATGTATAAACCTAGAAATTACCCCTATTACAGGATATTTTTTGAGTGGATTATATTTTGCCTGCAAAATAGCTACTCGTTCTGTTTTAGATGTAATAAAACTTGCTGAGTCAAAACCATGTGGTATTGTAATTATTTTATTTTTATTAACCTTTTCTTTATTAATTAAAATACCACTAACACTATCTGATATAGAAATAATTTGGCTGGCTAAAGCATTACAATACTTATCCCATTTTACAGTTTTAGGGTAATAAATATGATGATAGTCAGAATGATGTCTAGTATATATACGAGATTTGATTCCAACAATTTTTGCAGATGTCAAACCAATAACATTAGCAATAAATAAATGACAATGTACTACATTAGGCTTTATTTTTAAAAGTAATTTACAACACTGAAAAACTGCATAAGGAATATTTTTTTTGCTTTTACAATTGATTATATAAACAGCAATGTTCACTTTTTTCAAATACTCATACAAGTATGAAGTCTCTCCATTTATTAAAATAAAAGAAAGGATTATCTTTTCTTTATTTATCCTCTCAACAATCCATTCAAAAGAAAGAGCTTTATCAATATCCGAAATTATATAAGTTACGTTTTTTTTCATTAATTAATAGAAGAAATATAATATCAACTCTGAAGTGTTTTTAGTGTGTTTTTCGTTAAACTATACATGCTTAGTACTTATTTCATTTTTAAATATTTTATCCAAAATCATACTCCTCTTTTCTAAAAATGTCTCTTCAATAAATATTGTAGTAATAACGGCCATTAAAAAAGTAACAGCCAAGTAAATCAAAAGCCCAAGCATAGTGTTCCCAAAATGTCGTGTGGTATAAAAAACAAAAATAGGATGCCATAAATACCAATTGTAACTATAATAAGCTATAAAACGTAAAGGCTTTAACTTAGAAAAATTCACATGATATAACCCTAATAACATTAAAAAAAATGAAATGGGAATAATAGAATGAAAATAAATTTTTTCAAATATTGTATTACTGAAATATATTGAAAAGTATAAACTTACAATAAAAACAGCCAGCCCTGACATAAAAGCAAAGAATTTGAATTTTATTGATCGTATTTTTTCTTCATGAAACGTTATGATTAAATTTAATAAAACACCCCAGGCTAAAGCGTCAATTCTATTATGAGTTGCAGAATATGTATCTTTACTTATTGTTAAAAAATAAGAACAATGTTTAAATACAATTCCTGCAATTATAGTTAAAATAACAAATACAAAAAGAGTTTTTATCTTATGTTTATCCGGAAAAAAATTCTGAATCATTATAAACATTATTGGCAACATTATGTAAAAATGTTCTTCAACACACAAAGACCAAACATGATCAAAACTCCAATGAAATGGTATTCCTGTATAATTTTGATAGAAAAACAAATATCTTTTTAGGTCCCAAATGGGAATTATTTGTTCAGGATCTGTTGTATGATAAAAATAGAAAGCAATAATGCCACCAATTGAAATAAAAGCATAATAGGAAGGCCAGATTTTAAAACCTCTTTGCAGAAAAAATTTCAAAAAATTAATTTGTCTACCATTTTTCAATTCCTTTGTTAAAAGGCCTCCAACTAATAGCCCTGAAATTAAAAAAAATAAGTCTACACCTAAAAAACCAAATGACAACTGTCCATTAAAATGATAAATTACAACTGAAACAATTGCAAGACTTCTAAAAACATCTACACTTGAAATCCTATTGGCACTATTTATTGTATCAAATATCTTCAGTCTCATGCCATAAATATATTACATTAATTAACAGTCAATTTTATAATAGTTATTCAAGCCATATTTTTTTTAAAAATTCTTTGTGCGCATCAATATGATGATAACTAAAAATGAATGAACGATTTTTTTCTAATCTAAGCTCGTGATTATTTACTACTAGCAATTTGTCTATTAAATCTATCAATGTTTTTTTTAGATTTAAGACATTAGCATTTATAATCGGATTATCTTTTTCTAAATAGCGTTCAAAATCTTTTTCGATATAACAAACCACTTCACATCCACAAGCTAATGCTTCAACTGATTTTAGCCCATACCAACCAATTAACATTTGATCGATAACAATATCTGTATTCTTAAATGTTTCCAATAAATCATACCTTGTCATCGAATAACTCTTGCGATTTCTCTCATCTCTACCTGGCAAAATTAACTCTATCTTGTCTCCATAAACCTCCTTTAGTTCATCTAATACTCTATTTATATATGCAGACCCTTTTATCCCAAAGCCTGATGGTGAATGCAATATCCTGATTACACCTGTATACGAAAAGATATTTTTTTTAAGCTCTTTATCTAATTTATCAACGTCTAATACTACAGGAAAATATTCAGCTTCAGGGACTATAACTAATAAATCCGGAGTAGAAACTAAAATATGGTCAGCATATTTACGAGCATCTGTGATTAATTTATCCTGATAATTTTCTGTTAATTTTGGATTTTTTGTTCCTCTTAAATATTCTTCCAAATTTTCACGTTTCCATTCCAAATATGGAGAAGAACGAATATCTGCTCCAACAAAATGCATAATTATTTTTTTTTTAAATAATTTATATATCCAAAACTCAAATCTTCTTAATTTACGAGTTAATATTGTTTCGCCTGAAAAGAAATGAAAAACATCGTAACGAAATAAGCTAAAAACAAAAAAAGCAAAAGAGTAAATGTAAAGCAACAAGGGATGTGTCTTATCTATAGGGCAAGTATATGTGTAATTTGTTTTATAATGAGATTTCGGTAAAACATATTTTGAGAAAGATTCTGCTTGTAATTTATTTGCCAAATGCGTATCAATGAATTTTGTATAGTGCTCTATCCTGTAACCTATATCAACCGCAGCAAATAATATCCTTTTACTCTTCATCAACTATTTATATAACTTACTAATCTGGAAATATTCCCAATCTAAATTTTCTAAATTTTCATTCCTATTAATAATCCCGTTTTGAAATAAAATATCTTTACTTTCTTCAGCTAATTCTTTCTTAATAGATTTATATTTTGGTGGTTCAAAGCCCACTTTTTCTTTTCGCCAGCATATTTCTTGTGGTAAGAGGGAATTCATACTCTCCCTCATAATAAATTTTGTCCAACCATTGTGTAATTTCATACTATCAGGAAGTGAAAATACGAATTCAACCAAATGATGATTCAAAAAAGGGAGCCTCACCTCTCTACTGTGGGCCATTGAATTTCTGTCAGCATATCGTAACAAATTTTGCAATCCTCCACTAAAAGTATTATTATATAATGCTTTATTTAAATCAGTAACAAATCCATTACCATAATGTAAATCTTTATAATGTGCCAAAAAATCTGAATTAAATTGGGTAAAATAATCTGGTTGAATTAATTTATTCTTAATAATCCTAACGTTTCTTCTTAATTTTGGGAAATGAGAATGTAACATTAAATTTTTACCATAATCAAACTTCTGTCCATACAAATTAAAATAGTACTCCTTTTGCTTTGCTAACTCTTTTTTATTATGAAGCATTAATGAACTAAAATAGTTGTAGAAAAAATGGCTGTAACCAGCTAATATCTCATCCGCTCCTTGCCCATCAAGCAAAACAGTCACATTATTAGCTTTAGCTAATTTCATCACTTCCCATTGAGCTACAACACTTGTACTGCCAAATGGTTCTTCTTGATGATAAGCTACTTTATCTAATTGCTCATTTAATAAATCAGGTGTTAAGAAAATATAATGAGGTTCTACCTTATTGGCTGCAACAACCATTTCCATATACTTCCCCTCATCTCTCACAAACCCATCGAATCTTGCTGAAAAAGTTTTTTGAATTTGAGATTCAGATTTTATTTTATCAATCAACGTGACAATACTTGAAGAATCTAAGCCGCCTGATAAACTAGAGCCTACCGGGACATCTGAACGCAAGCGTCGTTTTATTGATAAGTTAAATAATTCATGAAATGTATTTTTAGCTGTATCGATGTTTATACTTTCATTTCTATTACTTAAATTAATATCCCAGTATTTTCGCTTATTGCAAATTTTATTTTTCTCTAAAAAAAAGCAATGTGACGGTTCGAGTTGTTGAATTTTTTCATAAAATGTATTAGAGGGGTTTTTTATATCATTTTGCGCACCATAAGCCAAATATAAAAAAACCTGTTTTTCATTGGGTTTTTTGGGGACTCCTACTGCCCAAAGTGCCTTCATCTCAGATCCAAAATAGAAAGAATCTTTATCCTGATAGTAAAAAAAAGGTTTTTCCCCAAAACGATCACGTGCACAAAAAAGGGTTTTTGTTTGTTTATCCCAAATTGCGAAAGCAAACATACCATCTAAATCATTAAGACAATTATCTTTTTTATAATCATAAAGAGCCAATAACACCTCTGTATCCGACTTTGTCCGAAAAGAATACCCCCTTTTTACTAGTTCTTCTTTAAGTTCTAGGTAATTATATATTTCACCATTAAACACTATTGAATACCTATCCAAAAAATGCATAGGTTGATCTGCCGTACTGTTTAAATCAATAATAGATAATCTTCTATGAGCCAACCCTACTCTGCCACTGTCATCGATCCATTGCCCTTCTCCATCCGGACCCCTATGCGCAATGGCATCTGTCATTAATTTAAGTTTTTCCAAACTTAAATCATTAGAATTAAGGCTAATTATTCCCGCTATACCACACATAATAAATATTAGATTTCCATAATTACAGAAAACTCAAGTAATTTAAGGTTTTAAATTTGAATAAAAAAGAGCTTAATTTATCAATTTTTTAATGCTGGATAAGTAAAACTCTTTGTATTTCTCAGCGTTTTCAATTTTTGAAGCCTTCTCTGAATTCTTCTTAAATATTGCAATTTTTTCTTTTGTTAAAGATTTGATCTTATCTGCTAAACTTTCCGGACTAAAATCATCTGCCACTACTCCTAAATTATATTTTTCAACTATATTTCTCATTTCTTTAGAAGGGGAAATAGCAATGGCTAATTTTGCCTGTATATATTCAAATATTTTATTTGGTAGGGCATATTCATTATTAAAACCATTCGGCGCCAGTATATAGATTCCCAAATCATATTTATTAATGGTTGATACAATTTCTTCAAATGGCACTGGTTTCCTAAAAAAAACATTTGGAATCTCAACAATACTATTAGACAATTTCTGAAAGTATTCTTTATTATAATCTGTTCCTGTTCCCATTATGTCTAAAACATAATTTTCTCCTAATATTTCAGCTACTTTTATCATATCCTCAATTTTACGGGACTCTAAAATAGCGCCATGATATATCATTTTTATATTGCTACTACTTTCGGCATAATGTATTGGAGTTTCAGAATAAAAAGCTGCATTTGGAATCACAATAGAAGGCACATTATACTCCTTCAAGCATTTATGCGCAATTCCATTACAAACATTGACTAGTAAATCTAATTTAGAAAGATAATTCCGATATAAACCATCATAAACAATTCCTATCGTGTCTAACCAACCTGCCTGATCTTCAAATTCTAATGGATGATATTCATGTGCATTAAACACTACCTTAACATTATATTGTCTTTTTATATCAATTGCCAAAGGCAAAAATATTGGTTCATGGATAATCAATAAAGTGATATTGTTTTTGATAATAAACTTTTTGAGCTTACTAAATTTAGGAATAACCAAGTTATTAGCTTTAAACTTTAGTAGATAATAATTTATTGAATTAATAACTTTATCAAAAATTGTTCTCTGATTATATATATTTTCAAATGTAATAGAATTATCTGATGGTTCTGTTTCGCCAACGGCGTATACATTAAACTCATTTTTCAAAGCTTCAATTTCCCTAATTATTCTAGGAGAATTATGAAATGGTCTTTTGCTAAAAACAAGAATGTTCGCTTTTTTCATATATTTTTAATTGAACCGCTATTTAATAATCATTTTTATAGTATACATATCAAAATATAGTATAGCAAAAAAAGATTAATTTTTATTTTTTTTAAATGGTAAATAATTTAAAATCAATCTGATATCACTTCTCTTTATGACTAAAAAAGATGAAAAACTAGCTCCGGTTATATCATTAAAAGTAACTATCATGAATAGCGTATTGCAAAAATAAGCAAAAACGGAGGCTGTAGCAGCTCCTATCGCTCCATATTTTGGGATGAGAATAAAATCGAGAATTAAACATACTAAAAAAGCAATAACAGAACCCATCATGTCTATTTTAGTTTTTTTTATGCCTCCATAATAAGATGCAATTATGATTTTAATCGAAAATGGCAAAACACCTAATAATAAGATTAAAAATAATTTTGCAGAAGATGAAAATTGAATTCCATAAATATACGGAATAAAATATGCAAATATCCCACCACCAATAACCCCTAACAAAAGAGTAATCGTAAAGACTATACGACATAACATTTTAGTATACTGCAAAGCTTTTTCAGAGTCAAGTGATGCTGTTGTCGGAAACAAAACTGTTCCTACTGAATTAGGAAGCATCCAAAATAATTGAGCTAAATTTACTGCTAATGAATATATCCCTAAGACTTTTGGGCCATTATAATAATTAACAAACCAAAAGTCCATTTTATAGGTTAAAAATTGGACAATATTTGAAGTATAATTAATTAGTGATAAAGCAAATAATGATTTTATATCATTTTTATATAAAAGATATTTTGATGGCTTAATTGAAATTTTCTTGTAATAAAAAAAAACTAACGCTACACTTCTTATAAACAAAACCAATGTCGTAATAAAAATAATATGTATTGATGTATATTTATAATTATAAAAATCATTTAATCCTAAAAAAATAAAGTAAAAAATGGCAGATAAAACTAGTGAACCTAGGGTTAAATAATTAATTAGTTTAAAATCTTTAACGCCAAAAAATATCGCTGATAAAAGTGAATTAAACACGGTTAAAGTAACGATTATAATAAAATATATTTTCAGCGGAAGATTTACATAATTCTGCCCATAAATAAATTGTTGCAGATTAAGAAGTGGGCTTATCAGCGTGACTAATATAATCAACAATAAAGTAACAAAAGTCCAGTAAATAATAGTTGTCAAAGTTTTATTGATCTCAAATTTTGAAGAAGCAATAAAGTAAGTTATAGCACTACCTAAACAAAATTCCATAACAGTACTAATAAAACCGGAAGAGGTAATGAAAATAACTAAAAGACCTCTTTCATTTGCCCCTAATAATCGCGCCAAGGCAATTGACATAAAAAAACTAAAAAAAACATTTAGAATTTGAAGACTATATATGCCGAGAACACTTTTTTTCATTAAATTTACTTTAATGTAAATATAGTAACTATAGGTAATTTACATAATACCATTATCTAGGAACTTAAAGTTTTTATAGCTAAATTTGGAAGAGGTAATAAAAAATTAATGAAATTAGTTTGTTCAACTTTAAAGCCGCGTAAAAAAAAATTCAGTTTTACATGTAACTATGTTTTTTTTATATGCTCTTTCTATTTTTTTTTATTTACGACTAATTTTTTTAGTCAAACTCCAAGTAATATTTCCGGATTAAAATTATGGCTAAGATCGGATACAGCTATCACCCTCAACGGCTCCAATGTTTCTTTTTGGGGTGACAACAGTGGGAATTTGCACAATACCATTCAAACTGATATTAATCAACAGCCTCTTCTTATCCCAAATGTATTAAACAATTTACCTGCCTTACGTTTTAATGGAGATCAAGTACTAAAAGGTGGCATTATTCCTTCATTATCGTCCTCCTCATTATCTATATTTATAATTGCTTCTGGAGCCACAATGTCCGATCCATATAATGTTCTTTTTGACATTGGGCCTTATGTGCCTGGCGGAATGTGGCTATCTAAAAACTCAAATAAATTCACTATTTATTCTAACAATGCTATTTATGCGCCAACAACTGGTTCACTTAGTAGTACAGGATTTCCTCCTTCTATTTTTGGTTATAAAAAAGACTTTAATGTTATTTCCGAATCTTTTATAAACACAGTATCCATCGCAAACTCCACTAACACCTCTTTTACAGGATCTTTCGTTAATGGCCCTTTCATAATTGGTGGTGACACAACTTTTATGGGCAATTCTGCAGGTAAATGGAACGGAGATATTTTTGAAATAATTTTATTTGATAAAAACCTATCTACCTCAGAAACTAAACTTATCAATGACTATTTGGTAAATAGATATACTCCTTTTTTAAATTTAGGGTCAGATATTGTAATACCTCAAATTGCAGGATGCATACCTTCTTTTTCTACTACTATAACTGCAAATCCTGATTTTCAAAGTTATTTATGGAGCAACGGAAATACAACCAATCAAATCAACGTTAATCTATATGGAGAATACTCAGTAATTTGTAAAGATGTATTTGGAATAGAGCATTACGATACTATTAAAGTTATTCCTTCTCCTAAAAATTTTAACTACCCTTCTAATAATATCCTTTGCGGAAATAACTCAATTACATGGGACACCCAATTAAACAAAGCAGACAATACATTTAATTGGCAAGATGCCTCTAACGATTCATTATTTTTAATTAGTAGCTCGGGCCAATATTATGTGAATGTAACAGACAACTTTGGTTGCGTATATAATTCAAATACTGTTACAATTACACAAGATAATTTCGCGTCTTCAGCCTCCCTTGGCCCAGACACTAACCTCTGCGCCGGGAATGCAATATCCTTAAAGACTGGAAATCAACCAGGGTTAAATTATGTTTGGAATGATAACTCAACCAATAATTCATTAACCATAAATACTTCAGGACAATATTCTGCTATTATTACCAATACCAATAATTGTATAACAAAAGATACGATCAATGTAAACATTGTTGGCCAGGCCCCCACTGCTGCCTTTATAAATTCCATCGCTTGCAAAAACAATGTTATTTCTTTTACCGATAATTCAACGCCACCATTGGGAAATACCATTAGCTCTTGGTTTTGGAATTATGGTGACGGTACCACTTTAGCCGATACCTCGCACTTTCAAAACCCAAACTATACCTATGCCGATACAGGTAACTTTAATGTGAATTTAACAATCACAACTAATGTAGGTTGCAAGCAGGTTTTAATCAAAAACGTTCATGTTGCACCAAAGCCAATGGTTAACTTTAATAACATTATTGCCTGTCAAAATGATAGTGCATTATTCACCAATTCTATCACAACATTTGGTTATCCAACCGCTTCATATTTATGGAACTTTGGCGATCCACTTAGTGGCTCAGCAAACACTTCTACTTTGCCAAATGTTAAACATTTGTTCTCACAGCAAACCATTTATCCGGTTAAATTAGTTGCTACCAACAACGTAGGCTGCAAAGACTCTATTACTAAAAACACGAATGTAAAAGCACAGGTTACTGCTAATTTTACTACAACCACTGCATGTACTAATACTTCGGTCACCTTTCAAGATAATTCCATCGCTCCGGCACCAAATGCATCCAATATCCGTTCCTGGAATTTTGGAACGAGTACTGCCACTGGGTTAACGGTCACAAAAACATATAGTTTAGCTGGCACCTATCCTGTTACCCTTACTGTTAATGGCGTTAATGGCTGTATCTCCTCTATTACAAAATCCATTAATGTGGCATTACCTCCCATAGCAAAATTCACACTTCCTTCTATTTGCGCTAAAGACACGGCAACAGCCATCGATCAATCCTTAGCTCAAAATGGAAGTATTACCTCCTGGACATGGAAGTTAGACAATACCACTTTTTCTTCTATTCCAAACCCTACGCTTTCTCCATTGGCTACTACTGCCTATTCTGTTAAATTAACTGTTGTCAATTCATTTAACTGTAAAGATTCCTCCAGCAAAACGTTTAATGTTTACCCTTTACCCGCTGTTGATTTTACAACTAACCCAACTACTTATTATTATCCCAATTCACCTATTACTTTCGTCCCTACTAATCCAAGTGGTATATTATATAACTGGACAATAAACAATGTACTCTACACCATTCAATCGCCAACAGTAGTGATTACAACAGCAGGAACCTATACAGCAAGTTTGTTACAGAAAAATAATTTTGGGTGTGCAAATACAAAGACTAAAATAATTAATGTTTTAAATCCTTTTTTAGATCTGGCGCTGTTAGATGTAAAGCCAACAAAAAATACTAATAATTATTATTCGGTAGAAGCTGATATCGCAAACTTTGGCACTACTCCAATCTCTAGTTTTAATATCTCCTATCAGATCAGTGATGCAGGTTCCATTCAAGAAACATGGAATGGATTATTGAATCCAGGAGAATTTATTTCTTATCAATTTACAGCAAAAACTCTTTCCAGAAATACCACTGAGGGAAATATAGTATGTGTTAATATTGAATCTGTTAATACAATTAACGACCAAAATTCATCAAACAATAAATTATGTGTAACCGAAAATGCAAGTAATATTGTTGTTTCTAATCCTTATCCTAATCCTACTGATGGCGATATAACATTGCCGATTATTTTAAATAAAGACGCCGAATATAAATTCGAATTGTTCAATTCTTTAGGGCAGATCATACTAGAAGAAACGGTAAAAAAAGGTACGACAGGATTAAATTTAGTGCCGATTCCAACCTCAGCTTTAAGACGTGGTTGTTACCTATTAAAAATTACGATCAACGATAAAACGTATATAAAGAAAATTCTTAAAAATAGTGCTGAGTAAATAATCTACAATGAAACTTATTTTCGCTACCCACAACAAAAACAAGATCAAAGAAGTTAAAAGTTTAATTCCTGAAACAATTGAATTATTAAGCCTTTCTGAAATTGATATAAACGAAGAAATAGAAGAAACAGCGTCAACTATTGAAGGCAATGCTTCATTAAAAGTAAAATCCATTTATGATCAAACAAACATCAATTGCTTTGCTGATGATAGTGGACTTTTGGTGGATGCTTTAAATGGTGCTCCGGGTGTTTATTCGGCACGATATGCCGGTGAACAAAAAAATGATGGAGACAATATTGAAAAATTACTTATTGAATTAACCGAAAAAGAAAACCGAAAAGCTCATTTTAAAACAATCATGGCATTGATCATTGATGGCAAAGAGTTTTTATTCGAAGGTGTTATCAACGGCACTATTATCAAGGAAAAACGGGGCACCAACGGTTTTGGTTATGATCCTGTATTTATGCCTGATGGCCACCTACAAACTTTTGCCGAAATGGATTTTGAAACTAAGAATAGTATTTCGCACCGAGGTATAGCTTTAAAAAAACTGGTTGAGTTTTTAAACAAATAACATGACTGGCGCTCTTTCCCCCATTGGAGGGGGATAAAAATTACATCCACTTCTCATACCACATCTGAAACATCAAGACATACCAGAGTTTTTGAGCTAGTTCTTTTTTGCCGCCAAAAAAATCTTTTTTTAATTCTCTTATAAAATCAATTGAAAAAATCCCTTGTTGTTCGATTTTTTCATCATTCAAATAAAACAATACTTGTTCTTTTAAATCAGCTGCTAACCAATTTTCAATAGGTATAGCAAAGCCCATCTTTGGCCTATCCATTAAGTTTTTAGGAATATACTGATGAACAATTTCTTTTAAAATATATTTCTTATTCCCTTTAAAGTACTTGAAATCATTTGGCAATTGGGCAGCCCATTCGATCACCCGATGGTCTAAAAACGGTTCACGTCCTTCTAAACTCACTGTCATTGAAGCTCGATCCACTTTTTGCAAAATATCATCCAGCAAATAAGTTTGATAATCAATGGCCATCATATAAGCTAAAGGCGAATGAAACTCTTTTTTCAGATCATCACTTAAATAAGCAGTTTCAATGGTTTTAAATTTATGTTTTAATGCTTGTTTTAATCGAACATCATCATACTGCCTGCTTAAATTCAGCATCATATTTTTGGGTGAAGGGTCTTTCAATAAGCCTTTCAACTTTTCGTAACGGTTATGAAAATTATATTTGTTTTTTAATACAGGAATTTTGTCAGAAGGAATCACTGCCATTAATCGGGCAATGGTTTTTCTGGCAGGCCCGGGTAATTGATTCAATCGTTTACCATATTTCATTAAATAGTCATAACGATTATAGCCGGCAAATACCTCATCGCCTGCATCGGCACTTAAAGCCACCGTAACTTGTTTGCGTGCCATTTTACAAACCAATGTGGTAGGAATAGCGCTGCTATCAGCAAAAGGCTCATCGTAATAATAAGGTAAGTCGCTTATCAATTCAATGGCTTCTTTTTGTGTGCAGGTGTATTCGTAATGCTCCGTTCCTAAATGCTTGGCTACATCTTTAGCATAGGGAGCTTCGTTTAAACCAATATCAGGAACGCCTATTGTAAATGTTTTTAACTTATCCGTTCTGTCTTTTTGCAATAATGCTGTTAAGGCAGCGCTATCGTAACCTCCGCTTAAAAATACACCAACCGGAACATCCGATACCATACGGTAATCAAAAGCAGATTTTAAAATTTTTTCTGTTTCAACTTTCGCTTCTTCAAACGAAATATTCAATTTTGGTTTATTATATGCATCGTACACATCCCAGTATTTCGAAATATCGAATGTTGATTTCTGAAGATTAAATTTAAGATAATGCCCTGGTTGTAATTTTTGACAATGCTCAAAGATACAATGAGGAGTAGGCACATTACCGTATTGCATAAACGCTGCAACAGCGTTATAATTGATCTCTTTTTTAAATTTAGGGTGTTGGTGAAAAGCCTTCAATTCTGATGCAAATAAAAACAACCCTTCATTCCAATAATAAAAAAAAGGTTTAATGCCTGCTCTATCGCGTACACAAAAAACCTCTTCGTTCTTTGTATCATAAATCACAAAAGCAAACATGCCAATAAATTTATCAATACACTTAACTCCCCATTGAGCAAAGGAATGCAATATCACTTCAGTATCGGAATGGCCTTTGAATTGGTGTCCTGATTTTTCAAGTTCTAATTTTATTTCCTGAAAATTATATACCTCTCCGTTAAACGTGATCCACCAATGTTCGTATTGCATGGGTTGTTTACCGGTTTCTGATAGATCGATAATAGATAACCTTCGATGACCAAAACCTACAGATACCTGAGGTGTTTGAAACAACTTATAATCACTTCCGTCAGGACCTCTATGGGCAAGAGAATCTGTCATTTTTATTAAAACCTCTTTAGAAGATGTTTTAGTAAAATCTATGAACCCTGCTATGCCACACATAAAAAACGAATTGTTCTATTATTCTTGTATTGTTCTATCTCCCTGTTTAGAAGCTTTTTTAGAACCGCTATACATTTCGTACTTCAGTAATTTACATTCTAAAGCCGCATTAAATAAGGTCATTTTTTTACTTGGATGTAAGCCAATTGATTTAATAGCTTCCATGTTTGACGTAATGATCCAGCATGTCCAGCCACCAAAATCTTTTTTTAGTTTATCACCTATTTGCTTATAAAAAGCATTAGTATCTTCCATTTTCAAACGCTCATCGTATGGAGGATTTAATAAAATAGTACCATGTGGTTTTGTTGGCATTAGATCAAAAAAGGAAATGTGTTGGTATTGGATCATATCCTCTACTTTTGCCACTATCCCATTTCGCTTAGCCATTTCTAAAGGTACAATATCGATGTCGCTTGATATGATGTTTGGCATATCATCTTTGATGCGATTAATAGAACTCTCATAAATCGTATCCCATAATGCTTTATCATAATCGTGCCATCTCATAAAACCAAACTCTTCTCTGAAAACGCCCGGAGGAATATTATTAGCAAACATAGCCGCTTCGATTCCTAGAGTTCCACTGCCACACATACCATCTATTAAAGGCAAGTGAGGTTGCCAGCCAGATAATAATACCATACCCGCTGCCAGAACTTCTTTCATCGGAGCCGTATCAATATCAACTCTATAGCCGCGTTTAAATAAAGAATCGCCACTACTATCCAAACTCACATTCACCTGATTTCTGAAAATGTGAACATAAATTCTTATGGTTGGTCTGTCTAAATCAACGTTAGGCCTTACACTAAATTTATCCACGAAACGATCACAGATCGCATCTTTTGTTTTTTGAGAAACATATAAGGAGTGGTTGAACTCGTCAGAATTTACAGTCGCATTAATTGCCAATGTATCATCCGTGTTCATTAATTCTTCCCATTCATACTCTTTCATTTTAGCATACAGCTCGTGTTCGTTTTCTGCTGTAAATGAATAAATGGGCACTAATACTTTAAGCGCTGTACGTAAACACAAATTAGCTTTGTACATAAAACCTTTGTCTCCTGTAAAGGAAACCCCTCGCTTAAACGGAATAATATCTCTGGCGCCCAATTTTAATAATTCAGTTGCTAATACATCTTCTAAGCCATGGAAGGTGGTGGCTTTCATTTCAAAATCGTCAGCTGTGCTTTTTTCATTCTTCATATTCTTTTTTAATTCACCACAGAGAAAACTATTTCGAGGGTATTTTTTATGATTAGTATAAGGATTTAAACCAATTGGTTTATCTGTCTTTAACTGCTGAGTATATTTCTTTCATGAAACCGGAAGCAAATACAAAATCCAATAACTCGGCATTGGTTGTTTTTAAAATTTCTTTATTTGTTCCACTCCACCAAGGTTTACCTTTGTAGATGTATAATATTTTTTGTCCGATCTCAATCACCGAATTCATATCATGCGTAATTACAATAGTTGTAATATCAAACTCATGTGTTAAACTCTGAATTAAATTATCAATAACTATAGATGTTTTTGGATCCAAACCCGAGTTAGGTTCATCACAAAATAAATAGCGTGGACCATTGGCAATTGCTCTGGCCAAAGCAGCACGTTTTTTCATCCCGCCCGATAATTCACCGGGGTATAAATTATTTTGATTAGTTAATTGTACTTTATCTAAACAGAAATTAACGCGATCTAATTTTTCTTCTTTAGTCATGGTTGTAAACATGTCTAAAGGGAAACGAACATTTTCTTCTAAGGTTTGTGAATCGAATAACGCACCGCCCTGAAAAAGCATTCCTATTTTTTTTCTGATCTCTTGTTTTTCTTTAATGGCAAGAGTCGGAAAATTTTGGCCATCGTACAATACTTCTCCTTTATCAATTTCGTGAAGGCCTACCATTAATTTCATAATGGTTGTTTTTCCGCTTCCACTTTCACCAATGATCAAATTCGTTTTACCTTGTTCAAAAGTAAAAGACACATCATCAACCACTAACCGGTCGCCAAAAGTTTTGGATATGTTTTTAATTTCGATCATGTAAAGAACAATTGGGTTAAAATGAAATTAAAGATCAAGATTAAAATACTGCTATATACAACGGCCGCTGTACTACTTTTACCAACTTCAAGGGCACCGCCATGTGTATAGTATCCAAAATACGAAGAGATAGATGTAATTAAAAAAGCAAACGTAATTACTTTGGTGAAAGAGTACCATAATTTCCATGGTTCATAAAAGGCCTGGATTCCGAAAATATATTCGTAAGACGTACAAGCATCAGTTGCAATACCCATCACGTAACCGCCAAATATTCCCAAGAACATACTGATGGCAATTAAAAAAGGAAGTATCATCATCCCTGCCGCAATTTTAGGCAAGATCAAATAACCGCCGGAGTTAATTCCCATAATTTCCAAAGCATCTATCTGCTCTGTAATTCTCATCGAACCAATTTCGGAAGCAATATTTGATCCAATTTTTCCGGCCAAGATCAAACTCACAATGGTAGGACAAAATTCCAATAACATAGATTCGCGGGTTGTAAACCCAACTGCATATAATGGAACTAAAGGACTGGTAAAACCAAAAGCAGCTTGAATGGTAATTACACCTCCCATGAAAAAGGAAATGATGGCAATGATCGGCAAAGATGTAATTCCTATATTATCAATTTCATGAACTATTTGTTTGAGATAAACCGACAGTTTTTCAGGCTTACTAAACACGCGTTTAATAAGCAAACAATACCGGCCTAAATGGAAAAATAACTTCATAATTATGAAAGGCTAATATACAACTTAGAGTTTAAATTATTGATATAGATTATATAAATTAAAAACGCTACCAGCCAATGACTGATAGCGTTTTTAAATTTTAATTCGTATTACATTCCTGTTCCGAAATGGGTCATGCTTTCTTTCTTTTCAGGATTGATGGTCATTACCGGTAAATTACTAATATCCACCACCTTTTGAGCTTCTGTTCCACTGAAAAATTCTTTGATACTTAACGTCGGCTTATTCATGATCACGATCAGATCAGATTCAATTTTATTGGCATATTCAACAATCGTATCAGCAATACTATCGCTGGCAATTGATTTATTTGAACAAGAAATCCCTTTTCCTTTGATATATTGTTTTACCTGGTGAGAATAGGCCAATAATTGATTTTCGTAAGCTGCATCTGATAAACTGTAAACTCCTAAAATACGGATAGACGCTCCGAAATAATGAGCAAACTGAACCGCTACGTCTACTTTTTCGCGAGATTCACGAGAAAGATCCAATGGTAACAAGATATTTTCACAACCATCACGGTGTTCTTTTCCTCTGATAGATATTACTGGGCATTTACATTCTCTGATCATTTTAGAAGCAGAAGCTCCAACAATGTTTTTAGAGCTCATATGACTTTCTAAACCAACAATTAGCAAGGTTGCTTTTATTTCTTCGGCAACTCTTGGTACCTCAGCATAAATATTACCCTTTACATTCATAAACTCAGTAGGAGTCCCACTTTCCGCTTCCGTTCTTTTGGTTAAAGCCTTTAATTCATCGTATTTTTCTTCGCCTGCTTTTTCATAACAATGCAATAAGATGATCTTTGAATTAGTGTATTTAGCCAAATTATACGCTTGTTTAATGGCCAAAACAGATTGTTCCGTAAAATCAATAGGAATTAATAGGGTACCGCGCTCTTGTAATTTCATAAAAAATTTAGTTTATGTTTATAAGTGACTGCTAATCAATATATTGTACTGAAAGCAATGCTGTCATCACATTATTAACTTACAAAAATAGTCAAATTAATGATATTTAAGGCTTTATAAAAATAAATTTGAAGATCGGGATGTTAATTAAATAAATTTACCGATATTTGCAGCCCAAACTTAAAAAACAAGAAAATGGCAGTAAAGATTAGACTACAAAGACACGGTAAGAAAGACGCAGCGTTCTTTCACGTGGTAGCAGCGGATGGTCGTGCACCAAGAGATGGAGCTTTTATCGAAAAATTAGGAACTTACAATCCTAACACCAACCCAGCAACAATTGATTTAAATTTCGAAAATACCTTAAAATGGTTACAAGACGGTGCTGTACCAACAGACACTTGTAAAGCTATTTTATCTTACAAAGGTATTTTAATGAAAAAACACTTATTAGACGGTGTTAAAAAAGGTGCATTAACAGAAGCACAAGTTGAAGAGCGTTTTGCAAAATGGTTAGACCAAAAAGCAAGCAAGATCAACACTAAAAAAGATAATTTATCTGCTGCTGAGAAAAAAGCAATTGCTGATAAATTTAAAGCTGAAACTGCAGCGAAAGATGCTAAAACAGCTAAAATTGCAGCAAAAGTTGCAGCAGTTGAAGCAACTCCTGAAGTTACTGAAACTGAAACGCCAGCTACTGATGCTCCGGCAGAAAATACAGAAGCATAATAACTACTGTTATACCAAACAAAAAACCTCTTTGAAATTTCAAAGAGGTTTTTTTATGAGTTATACTGAAAGTACGCGAACTATAAATATGCTTGATTTACTTTTTAATTGAATTTAAAGCTTCAACAGCCGGTTCGAAGTTTGGTTTTAATTGTAAACACATACTATAATCTGCCATAGCATTATCTTTATCTTTTAATTCCTGATAACAAGCTCCTCTGGCAAAATAGGCTTCCGCATATTGTGGATTGGAATTAATTGCTTGAGTAAAATAAAACAAGGCTTTGCTCACATCCTTTTTAACTTCAAATTCGATAGCACCTAAATTATATAATGAAAAGCTATGTAATGAATCCACTTTAAGAATGTTTTTATAAACACTCATTGCTTCATCCATCTTATCTATATCTTGCAATAATTTTGCTTTAGCATATAGTGCTTCAATACTGTTCGGTTTCACTCTCAATGCATTATCATAATATTCCATAGCAATGGTATTTTTACGAGCTGCATAAATAATCCCTAGATCAAAGAAAGCGCCGTAGTGCTGGTTATCCTGATCGAGCGCTGTTTCCAAACTCGAAATAGCTTTTGCTGTGTCTCCAATTTCTCGGTAAATATTTCCTTTTAAATAATACGCTTTGGCAATATTCTCATTGATCTTTAAAGCAGCATTGATCTTTGCAAAAGCATTTTCATATTGTTTTACAAAAAAGAACAATTCCGCCAATTTTAATAAACCATCGGTGTTTGTAGGGAATTTTCTAACAACAGTTTCCAAAACATCTTTCGCGTTTCGTGTTTCGTTAGCTGCAAAAAAAATATCGGCTTCTGTTAAATAATATTCGGCATTGGTGGTATCAATTCTTAACGCTCTCTTAGCATCGTAAATCGCATCTTCCAGTAATCGGAATTTCAAATACAGTTTTGCTCGCTCATTATATAAAGCGGCATCATTGGGATTCTCTAATATTTTTTTATTTAACTCTTTTAACTCAGGAGAGTTTAAAGTATTTAAAAGAGAATCTGCACGCTGTGTATTGTCTACAACCGTTTCAGATTGTGGTTTACATGAAACAAATACTGTTAGTGAAACAACGCCACTGAAAACTAAAAACTTAATAAATTTTTTCATAGGAAATTACAGGTCATTAGCGCTAGCGATCAATTCGGCAACGTCTAATACTTTAGTTTTATCTTCTTTATTAAAATGCTTCACGCCATCGGTCATCATCGTATTACAAAACGGGCAACCAACTGCAATTACATCCGGATTATGAGACAATGCTTCTTCTGCACGTTCAACATTCACTTCTTTATTGCCTTTTTCCGCTTCTTTAAACATCTGCGCTCCACCTGCTCCGCAACATAAGCCATTGGCTTTACTGCGTTTCATTTCAACTAACTCAGCGTCCAATTTGGAGATCACATCGCGAGGTGCTTCATACACATTGTTTGCTCGTCCCAAATAACAAGGATCATGAAATACAATTTTCTTTCCTTTAAATTCTCCACCTTGTACTTTTAATTTTCCTTCGTCGATCAGCTGTTGAACCAACTGTGTGTGATGAATTACTTCGTATTTACCACCTAACTCAGGGTATTCATTTTTAATCGTATTAAAACAATGCGGACAACCGGTTACAATTTTCTTTACATCATAACCATTTAAAACAGTAATGTTTTGCATTGCCTGCATCTGAAACAAGAATTCATTACCGGCACGTTTTGCAGGATCTCCGGTACAAGATTCCTCTGCACCAAGCACGGCATAATTTGCGCCAACATGATTTAAAATACGAACAATTGCTTTCGTAATTTTTTTAGCTCTGTCATCAAAACTGCCGCTGCAACCAACCCAAAATAAAATATCAGGAGTTTCGCCTTTGGCAATTTTCTCTTGCATCGTTGGTACGTGTAAAGTGCTCATTTGAAATCGTATTATATAATTTGTTTAATCTTTTATTTTTCAAAAACCTGAATGGTTACATTTTTGTCAATCAAATCTGAAAACCGTCCTTCGTATCTGGTTGCTCTCACCATGTGATTATCTATCCAATGATAATTACCGCCACGAGGTTTCCCCATTAACAAACCATGGTATTTAAAGCCATTTGCCTTTAACCACTTTTCAGTTACTATACGGTGTTCTTCTGTACGTGAAGTAAAAAAAGTAATGACATGTCCTTCATCAAACCATTTATTCAATGTCACTAAAGCTTCAGGATATAAAGCCGCTGTTTCCATTCTCTCAGGTTCTTCGTTAGGAATATCATCACATATAGTACCATCAATATCAATCAAATAATTTTTAATATTCTCAGGTAAGATCGGACTGATCTTTTGTCCGTTTTCTTCTTTCTCTAATAAGTTAAATTTTGTGCTCATTATAAAATATATTAGTTTTCATTGATCCAGTTAGCGCGATCAGCCGGACTAAACTGCCATGGCGCACCATTATTTTCTAAGTTAGAGAACATATTTGTTAATTCGGTGGGAGCAGCACTTTGTTCTAATACTAATTGTTGTCTTAATCCTACTATAATTGCTAAAGGATCGATGTTAACCGGACATTCCTGCACACAAGCATTACAAGTATTACAAGCCCAAATTTCTTCGTGTTTGATATAATCACCTAATAACGCTTTACCATCATCCACAAAAACACCTTTGTTGGCATCCATATTTTTTCCAACTTCTTCTAATCGATCGCGTGTGTCCATCATGATCTTTCTTGGCGATAAAGCTTTGCCTGTAACGTTTTGAGGACAAGCCGAAGTGCAACGTCCGCACTCTGTGCAAGAATATGCATCTAACAACTGCTTCCAGGTCAAATCCTGAACATCTTTAACACCGAATTTAATAACGGCATTTGGGTCTAACTGCGGTTGGTAGGAAGGATCAAAATTTGGTTTAACAACATCTGTTACTTCAAATAAATTTTCGAATTGACCTTTAGATTTTAAGTTAGAAAAATACGTATTAGGAAATGCTAATAAAATATGTAAGTGTTTAGAGAACGGTAAATAATTTAAAAAACCAAATACCATTACAATATGTCCCCACCAACCAATACGCTCAATAACATGTAAACCCGGAGTTGGCATACTACCATAAATTAATGGCCCTAAATGACTACTGATAGATAAACCCAAAGAACCATCTCCCAGATTTTGAGCGTGTGATTCCCCTCTCGCATAAAGTACTTCATCTGCACCATTCATCATAAAAATAAAACAGATCAAAGTTAACTCCCCTAATAAAATAAAATTGGCATCTAATTTTGGCCAACCATTTAATTCGCTTTTTACTAAACGTGGCACTTTTAATAAATTACGACGAGATAAAAAGGCGATGGTTCCGATAAATGCCAGCACCGACAATATTTCAATAAAACTTACCACAAAGGTATAGAACCCGCCCAAGGACGCTCTGAAAGCACGATGACTACCGGTAACTCCATCAAATACAATCTCTAATAATTCTACTTGTGTGATCACAAAAGCCGCATATAAAAAGAAATGCAAAATTGCCGGAATTGGTCTTGAGAACATTTTCTTTTGCCCGAAAGCTACTAACAGCATTGTTTTTAATCGTTCGGATCTGTTATCCTTAATAGAAATGTCTTTTCCAATTAAAATATTACGACGGATTTTTTTAGCATTGATAAAAAAATACCCTGATGCTGCAATAAAAAAAACAATGAAAATGATCGATGAAATCATAAGAAACTAAATTATAATTTGGGTTTGTCTTTATCTTTTCTTCCAAATACTGAAATATGAATATAACGTCCCGGGTTTAAACGCAGGTCGTTCAGTAATTTATCTAAGTCTTCGCTGGATTTATTTAAGTTGTTATACAACGAATCGTTTTTCACCAACTTCCCTAATGTACCTTGTCCTTTGTTAATCTGGGCTACTAATATATTCAACTCTGCCAATGTTTTATCGGCTTCGGCAATAGCGCTTTTCAGATCAGATTTAGCTAAACTATCGGATAAGGTGCTGAAATTACCAATGATATTATCAATTCTTCCTGTATTCTTTTCAAGCATTCCTGCTAAATTATTTACCTTGGTTAAAATAGCAGATATTTTAGCTTTTTCGGAAGCCATCATATCATCCAGTTTATACGCTGTTTGTTCTAAACTTTCAATCGCTTTTTTAATACTCTCAAACGATTTATCCAAATTAGCTCGGGTTTTATCATTTAATACATATTGAACAATGGTCATTACCGAATCAATAGAAGATATCAATCCTTCTGCTTTTTTTTGCAAAGGACTAAGTTGTTTACTTACGGCCGACTTTAACCCCTCTTCGGTTTCTGCCAATAACGTATCGCCTGATTCTACAAACTCCGTTTCTTTACTATAAATAATTTCAACTGCTTTTGACCCTAACAGATCCGAGCTTACGGCTTTAGCCGTAGAATGTTTAGGAATCTTTACATCTTCGCTCAGTAAAAATTTTACCAGCACGGCGTAATTACCGTTTTTATCCTGTATTAAGGAAATCTTATTGATCTGCCCAACTTTGTAGCCATTTACAAGTAAGGGATTTGCTTCAATTAACCCATCAATTTTAGGGTATACAGCATATAATTCGTAATTATTGCTAAATAAATTAAAGCCTTTTAAAAAATTAAAACCCCAGACAAATAAACCAATGGCCAGAGTTACAACGATACCTATTTTGAATTCTTTTGAAATTTTCACAACCAAAATTTTGAAGCTCTAATATACAGACTTTTATTTTAAAAAAAGACTATTTATTAACCGGTAAAAGTGCTTTTATTATGCCCTGAAACGAAGTGATATTGAGCGGAAACTCGAGAAAAACATGTAAAAAACTTAAAAAATAGAGTGCTTTAAGCCCGGTGTTATAATCAACAACATATAACACAACAGAAAAGATCCATAATAAAACAGTAATGATCAATGTTTTTTTAGGCACTTTATGCCACTGAATGACCGAGGTTTTTGAAAACCAATTTAAATAATGATAGGTATAAGCAAACGCCACAAAACGCATAATGATGAAGCCGGCGTTAGTATTGTAGATCATGGTATCAGGATCGGACGAGGTGGTTGTTAAACCAAAAACATCGATCAATTTCCAGTTTAAAAAAGAAAACAACTCATAACTATTAGTTACATATTGCGACACTTTGTATTGAAGTTCGGGTGCCTTAACTATAAAAAACAAACAAGAGATCAGGATCAAAACAACTACCGATAAATAACCGGAAAAGGATCTGTTTTTTAAAACACCATAAAGCATAAATAACCATGTGAAAACAAATACATGTATGATGGTTGGTAAAAATACACCGATCCAAATCACATAAGTATCCCCCATTTGGGAAATAGCGATGCCAACTAAAGACAATACAATTAAAACAACCCGGTATAAATTATCTTTTATTAAGGCAAATATTAGCCCCAGTAATAATCCAAAAAAGATAATGTTTGGTATTTGTGTGGGGGATTTAGCCGGTTTTATATATGAAAAATAAAACACCAACACACATAAAAATCCAAGGAATAAAAAGTCATATTTTCCTTTAGCAAAATAATTTTTTTTATGAAGCCAGCCTATTTCCGTTAAATAATGTAAGGGTCCTAACACAGCATACGAAAATAAAAATAACTCGAAAGGTAAAATAAATGCCACAATGCACGACACTATCATTAAACCAATGTTAACGTAATTTACCTGATCATTGTTTAACGTATTTAATTTTAAAAAAGCCACTTATCTATTGTTAAATATTCATTAAGTATTGATCAACTCTTCTTATTGTTTTCAAACTGCCCGGTTTTCTTATTATAACCGTAGGGACAATGTTTACAGCCATTTTTACAACAATAACCCCGTTTTAAATGGTATTTTTCGGTAAACACAATATAACCTTCGGGGCTATAATAAAAATCCTCAGGGTCTAATTTTTTGCTAAACATCTTAGGCAAAGATATTGTATTCTGTGTTATTTTTTAATTTAATTTTGAGTTTAAATAGATGTCTCAGAATAACGAACACATAAATAAGTTGTAATGATACAATACAAACCTATAATCAATCATTTACACTATAACGGTTATAGTATTGGCGTTCTGCGTTTAGATCTCATTCATCCTGAAATTTCAGGCAATAAATGGTTTAAATTAAAATACAATTTAGAACAGGCTAAATTAGAAAAAAAAGACGGTATTTTAACTTTTGGCGGCGCGTTTTCCAATCACATTGTTGCTACTGCTGCGGCCTGTAAATTGGCTAACTTAAAGAGTGTTGGTATGATCCGCGGCGAAGCGTCATCTGCCACAAATCCAACTTTAGCAATTGCCCGAAAGTATGGCATGGATCTGCAATTTATTAGCCGCGAAGAATATCGTAAAAAAACGGATCCTGAATTCATTCAACTTTTACAACAGCAGTTCCCTAACTGTTATATCATTCCTGAAGGTGGTGATAATGAATTAGGACAAAAAGGCTGTATGGAAATATTAACTCCTGAAACGAATAATTGCGATGTGATCTTTTGTGCTTATGGCACAGGTACTACATTTAAAGGCATTGCTCAATCTTTGTTACCGCACCAAACATTACATGGCATCAACGTACTGAATTTTGAAGCCACTACAACGCAACCAAATACGTCATTAATCAATGATTATCACTTTGGCAGTTATGCCAAGCACACAGCACAATTATTAGAATTTAAAGAATGGTTTGAAAGTCATTTTCATATTCCTTTAGATTATGTGTACACTGCTAAATTATTTTTTGGCGTGTTTGACCTGATCAAACATCATAAATTAGATAAAACCAAAGAAATACTGATCATTCACAGTGGTGGCCTGCAAGGCAATCAGGGTTACGAAAATCGTTACAACCTGAAACCCATTCGCCAGGTAAATGATGCCCAAGGATAAACTTGTTTAGGTTCATATCCCGGATAATTAGAATATTTTTCAGACAATTTAAAAAAGCCAAATCCAACACCAAGTGTACTGGTAAATCTTTTTCCACGACTTCTGAAAATACCATTTTGCAATTGAACCGTTAATCCTTCAATGCCTCCTAAGATCATATCTGTACCATATCTGATGCGAGGGCCAAAATAATATTTCAATTCAGGTTTTAGATCATGGTAATAATTAACATCAATACCCGTAATAAAACCAACGCCTTTTTGAGGCTCAACAGCGTTGCTACTTGAACTGGTTGTGTTTGTTGAAGAACTATTACTATTAGATGACGATTCTGCGGATGCTAAGGGATTATACGTTAAACTAACCGGAATTTTTATCCCCATCGATTTATTGGCCAACAAACGCTCATAGGATACAGTGAATCTTCCTAATACTAATTCAGGAATATAAAATCCTAAAATATTATTAGATAAAGTTTGTTCCGTTTCTTTCCACTCTTTCATTTTACGCTCTTTGCGTTGCTCACGAGTTTCATTATTGTAGGCATTATTTACAACCTGAAACTGGTTAGCTGTGTTTCCGAAAATATAAACACCACCGGATTTATATTCTGCAATTAATACCTCTGCTTTGGGAACTGTCACCAATACTGCATCAGGCAAGGTATCGCGATACGAAATGGTGTTTTCGGAAATAGCCACAATCTTACATTTTACCTGTGTGCCATTTTTTAAAAACAACTTATCCTGAGAATATCCCTTGAATGCCATAACAAGAAGTATCAAAAAAACTATATGTAAACTAAACTTCATGTTCATCCTTTTAAAATCTATAACCAAAACAATATCCTAAATACACTTTTGGTGCGCCTATATACTCTGATTTTAACTCAGGCACATTAACCGGAAAACCAAATGACCCAAATATTTTAAAATTAAAATCAGGAGATATTCTATACACCCAACCGTTAGTGATCATAATAGCTAACTGATAACCTTGAGCTGTTTCATAGTGAAATTGATTATTAGTTGAATCTACTCTGCTTTGATAATTATAAGCCATATACTTTCCAAGTAACCCAACAAAATATTGTGTGCGCCTGGTGTTTCTTGGCATAAAGTTAATTCCTAAACCGGCATCAAATATTTTTTTGGCTTTATCTTTAGAGTCAGCAATAAAAGCATTTAAACCACCCATTCGCGAATTAAAATTGTAACCTCCTAAAAATGATAAACCAAGGTGGCTGTTTAAAAATTCTCTGTCATAGATCATCGTAACATCTCCATTGGCTAATGCCAAAGCATTGATGGAAATTAAATTAGGATTCAAATAATATAAATTCGGCTTTGGTTTATCGGCAGCTTTAGGTGCTGTATAATCAACTGCTTCTATTTTAGGCGGGCTAACCGAAGGTGGATTTGGATTAATGATCTGTGTTAAACCATTAGCAAACTGAACCAATACAATATCTGATTTAGAGATCACATAAGTTGGCCCTTCAACATTATCCGGATTTTTATATTTAATATCAGTGGTGTTGATCTCTACCACTTTAGTCTCGAGTTTTTTTCCGGTAACTGTATATAATACATCCTGAGAAAAGGAAGACATCCAGAAGAAACATAAGGCACAAATAAAAGAGAAAGTTAATCTCATAGTGTTGTAATAATTTTAACAAGGATAAAAATAGGGATTTATACTGATATAAACTGTTTTTATGCTATAATGTAAAGTAATCAAGACAACTCGCTTGTAAAAAACGTAGTCGGTAAAATGGCAATAACTTAAACAATTATATGAAATTAAGCCATTTTGGTCGATTTTTAATAAAACACGGAGCTAAGGGCTTTTGTTTTTTTCGTACCTTTAGTACCCACTAAAAAACCATGCAAAAACTTAAAAATTACATCAACGGAGAGCTGGTAGAACCAATCTCAAATCAATATATCGATAACTATGATCCGTCTCGCGGAGTAGTTTATTCTTTAATACCCGACAGCGACGAACGCGATGCCGAAAAAGCCATAGCCGCAGCCAAAGAAGCTTTTGCTTCGTGGAGCGTGACACCAAAAGATACCCGCTCTAAATACCTGTTAAAAATTGCTTCTTTAATTGAAGATCAATTACATGATTTAGCGGTTGCCGAAAGTTTAGATAATGGTAAACCTTTGCATTTAGCTAAAACCGTAGATATTCCGCGCGCTGCCTCTAACTTTCATTTTTATGGAACCGGTATTTTGCATTATGCTTCGCATGCACATAGCATGGAAGACACAGCGATTAACTACACCTTACGTCAACCCGTTGGTGTGGCAGGTTGTATCTCTCCATGGAATTTACCCTTATATTTATTTTCCTGGAAAATTGCTCCGGCCTTAGCTGCCGGTTGTACCGTGGTGGCCAAGCCATCGGAAGTAACTCCAATGACGGCTTATTTATTATCCGAAATTTGCATTAAAGCCGGTTTACCAAAAGGCGTGCTAAATATTGTACATGGCTACGGACACAAAGTGGGTAGCACCATTGTGAGCCATAAAGATGTACCGTTGATCTCCTTTACAGGCGGCACCAAAACAGGCGCAAACATTGCCAGTATTGCAGCACCGATGTTCAAAAAATTATCGTTAGAATTAGGTGGTAAAAATCCAAGTATCATTTTTGCTGATTGCGATTATGAGAAAATGCTGTCTACAACCATGTTATCTTCCTTTGCTAATCAAGGACAAATATGCTTATGCGGCTCACGTATTTTTGTAGAGAAATCGATCTACGAAAAATTCAAAACCGACTTTGTTGAAAAAACAAAAAAACTAACCATTGGTGCGCCATTAGATGAAAAAACAAAAATTGGCGCAGTCGTTTCTAAATCACACATGGAGAAGATCCTTTCTTATATTGAATTAGCCAAAGAAGAAGGTGGAACGGTTTTATGTGGCGGCAAGCAAGTAACCGTTGATGGTGAATTTGAAAAAGGATATTATGTCGCTCCAACCATCATCGAAGGTTTATCTTACGATTGCCGTACCAACCAGGAAGAAATTTTTGGACCGGTAGTTACCATTATGCCTTTTGAAAAAGAAGAAGATGTATTAATGTATGCCAATTCAACTCAATATGGCTTAGCCTCCGTAGTGTGGACACAAGACATTACCAAAGCGAACCGATTGGCTATGAATTTACACACCGGTATTGTTTGGGTTAACTGTTGGTTGTTACGCGATCTACGAACTCCATTTGGCGGTGTGAAATCATCCGGTGTTGGCAGAGAAGGTGGCTTTGAAGCTTTAGACTTTTTTACGGAGCCGAAAAACGTTTGTGTTAAATTAAAATAAACAATGTACAATGTCTTCTGTATTTTGTATAAAGACAATGTACAAAAGACAACATACAACATACAACAAAAAAATGCTAGAAAATAAAGAAAGAACAGAATTAAAAACATTAGGTGAGTTTGGATTAATTAAACATTTAACCGAGCACGTTGAAATATACAACACCTCTTCTGTAAAAGGAATTGGTGATGATGCCGCGGTTATTAAATACGATAACGAAAAACACACTTTAGTAACAACAGACATGTTGGTAGAAGGTGTGCATTTTGATTTGACTTATGTGCCTTTAAAACATTTAGGTTATAAAGCTATCACTGTAAACTTATCCGACATTTGCGCGATGAATGGCACACCAAAACAAGTAACGGTAAGCTATGCAGCATCGAGTCGTTTTTCGGTAGAAGCTTTGGAAGAGTTATATGCCGGTATGTTATTTGCCTGCAAAAAATATAACGTTGACCTGATTGGCGGAGATACTACTTCTTCTACCAGCGGTTTAATTATCAGCGTTACGGCTATTGGCGAAGCCGATAAAGATAAAGTGGTTTACAGAAACGGCGCGAAAGAAAAAGACCTGTTATGTGTGAGTGGCGACTTAGGTGGTGCTTACATGGGCTTACAAGTATTAGAAAGAGAAAAATTTGTATTTAAAGACAACCCGAATTTACAACCTGACTTAGTTGGTAACGATTATATTTTAGAACGTCAATTGAAACCGGAGGCCCGTGTGGATATTGTAGAGTTATTACAAAAACTGGACGTAACACCAACGAGTATGATCGATGTGAGTGATGGATTAGCTTCGGAAATTATTCACTTGTGCGAACAATCAGAAGTTGGGTGCGAATTGTATGAAGATAAAATTCCTTTGGATCCACAAACATTTGACAGAGCCCGTGAGTTTAGTTTAGACCCAACGGTTTGCGCTTTGAGTGGTGGCGAAGATTATGAATTGTTATTTACCATTCCAATGGCTGATTACGAAAAAATAAAAAACGTTCCTGACTTTACGGTGATTGGGCACATGACGGCAAAATCAAGCGGTATTAATTTAATTGCTAAAGCAGGTACCTCACACCCTATTACGGCACAAGGATGGAATGCGTTTAAGTAGAAAACAATCTACGGTGTACAATGTACATTGTAAAATGAATTAACTTTTTGTTTTTTTGTTCAAGCAAAAGAAGAAACATAAAATAATTATAATGAAAAAAACACTTTTACTTTTATTACTAAGCCTAAGTTTTTTAGCTTGTGATAAAAAGAAAACCAGCATTGGTGGCAAAGTAACCAATGCCGTTACGGGCGAACCTGTGCATAATGCTTTAGTGAATTATGTACAATGTGATGGCAGCGGTGATAATTGCAACGAAACAGTAATTGGACAAACCTACACCAGCTTAAGTGGTGAATTTGTCATCGATCAAAAAACTGCCAGTAAATCAAAAGATAAATGGATCGATGTGTATTACGACAATAAAAAAGTCGGGCATCAAGATAACATCGGACTAAAAGATAAAAGCATCAATATTGTAGTAACACTTTAAAACTGTCAGTTCGAGCGAAGTCGAGAACCTGTGAATTCAAATTCACAAAAAAACATTATATAGAACGCTTCTCGACTGCGCTCGAAGTGACAAAAAATAAAATTGATAATAAACTAAAAATAAAATTTAGCATGAGCACAGAGAAATCCATTGAATCATCAAAAGCACCTGAACCGGTTGGTTTATACCCTCACGCACGTCGCGTAGGCAATTTATTGTTTTTAAGTGGCGTTGGTCCGCGCGAACGCGGTACTAAAAAAATACCGGGAGTAGATTTAGATGAAAATGGCAACATTGTTTCTTACGATATTGAAGCGCAATGCCACAGCGTGTTTCGTAACATCAAATATATTTTAGAAGACTCCGGAAGCTCTTGGGATAAAATTGTAGACGTGCAGGTTTTTTTAACCAACATGAAAGACGATTTTCCTAAATACAATAAATTGTGGGCTGAGTATTTTAAAGAAAACCCTCCTTGCCGTACTACCATCGAAATTAATTGCCTACCCACTCCTATTGCTATTGAGTTAAAGGTGATCGCGACGATTGATTAATAAGATTATATAACATGAAATCTATTTCAAAAATTACGCTTTTCCTTGCTTTGTTAATTTCATTTTCATTCAAGCAGACAGAAAACCCAATAGAATTTTTTATGGATTCACCAGACAACTGGTACAAAAATTCCAATGATGAAATTTACAATAATCTAAATAAATTTAAGTTAACAAAAACTCAATTAGACAAATATATTTCTGATCACAAAGGTTCCGTCCTTTTTGTTTCATATACTAAATATGAACAATCTGATCACACAGGACTTATTCCAACCATACAAGTAAATATTCGAAACAATAATACTGGAAGTTTTGACAACTTCTTTGAAGCAATGAAAAAAAGTGTTGAATCAATGCCTACTTACTTTAAGGACTTTGAATATATTGATGTTCCTAAAAAAGTAAAAGTAGGAAATAGAGATGCTTTTTACTTTTCTTCAAAATTTACAATGAAAAGTGGAACTCAAACTATTAAACCTAGAAGTAGAACCTATGCCGTTCCAATTGGTAATAAATTTTTTCAATTAAATTTTACCGATGGTGACGATGAGGATTGCACAACAACTTTTGACTCCTTAATAAAGTCAATAAAGTTTAACTAACAAGTTTCCCTGGCCCCGACAACTATCGGGATGTAATCCTACCACTTAAACCAGTAATTACATCTTAGGCTTTGCTAAAGTCCAATAAACTTTTATCTTCGTTATGCTAATTTGGTTCAGCGCCGTTAGTACAAAACCAATTATGAAAAAAACAATCTTCATTCTTCCATTTGCATTTTTATTAAGCTGCAAAAACAATAACACAACTGATTCAACTCCAACTAAAATGATATTAAATCCTGATAAAGCAACAGCTCCTGTTGCAGAGAAAAAAGAACACTGGCGCACCATTCATGGTGATAGCGTATTAGATAACTATTACTGGATGTACGATTTTTTTGGTAAAGGTCCAGATAGTACCAAAGCGGTGGATTATTTAAAAGCAGAGAATGCGTATTTAGATACCGTGATGAGTGGTACTGATAAATTTCAGGCAGACTTATTTACAGAAATGAAAGCCCGCATTAAAGAAAAAGATGAAAGTGTGCCTGTATTTAAAAATGGTTACTATTACTACACTCGCACGGAGGATGGCAAACAATATTATAAATACTGTCGCAAAAAAGGAAGCTTAGAGGCTAAAGAAGAAATCTTATTAGACATTGATAAAATGGCTGAAGGACATTCGTACTATTCAGCTTCAGGATTTGCCATCAGCGAAGATAACAAACTCTTAGCTTATGCCATTGATGAAGTGAGCCGCAGGCAATACACCATTTATATCAAGAATATAGAAACAGGCGAGATCTTAAAAGATGCTATTAAAAATACGGAAGGTGCTGCTTGCTGGGCAAACGATAATAAAACACTTTATTATACTTCCAAAAATGAAGTGACTTTATTGTCCGAAAAAATTAAACGTCACACCTTAGGTACTGATTCTTCAACCGATGCGACGGTTTATGAAGAAAAAGACAAGAGCAATTACATTGGTGTTTACAAAAGCAAAAACAATAAATACATTGTCATTTATTCGTCAGCCACCATGTCGTCGGAAGTACACATACTGGATGCCTCTAAAGCAAACGATGCCTTTAAAGTATTTCAACCACGCCTAAAAGATGTATTATACAATGTGATTGTATTGAACGATAAATTTTTAATACGTACCAATAAAGACGGTGCTTTGAATTTCAAATTAATGGAATGCCCTTTTGATAAAACCGATGTAGCGAATTGGAAAGAATATGTGCCTCACCGTAAAGAGGTATTGATAGAAGGTGTTTCTGAATTTAAAGATTTTGTGGTGATCGAAGAACGCAAAGATGGTTTGATCAATATGTGTGTTAAAAATTTAAATACTAAAACAGATCATTATATCAGCTTTGATGAAGCAGCTTATACGGCTCATGCTTCTGGAAATCCTGAATACAATAGTACCACCTTACGTTATAATTACACATCCTTAACAACTCCAAGTTCTGTTTACGATTATAACATGTTAACTAAAGCCAAACAGTTAATGAAACAACAGGAAGTACTTGGTGGCTATAAGGTAGATGATTATGTGACTGAACGTTTATTTGCCACTGCAAAAGATGGAACCAAAGTACCGATCTCTTTAGTTTATAAAAAAGGATTTAAAAAAGATGGTAACGCGCCCCTGTTGTTATATGCTTACGGAAGTTATGGCGCCAGCATGGATGCCAGTTTTAACAGCGCACGCATCAGTTTATTAGACAGAGGCTTTGTGTATGCCATTGCGCATATCCGTGGCGGACAAGACTTAGGGCGTCAATGGTATGAAGATGGTAAAATGATGAAAAAGAAAAACACCTTCACCGATTTTATTAATTGTGGCGAATTTTTAGTGGAGCAAAAATATACCAGCAAAAATCATTTGTATGCTCAAGGTGGTAGCGCCGGTGGTTTATTAATGGGTGCTGTAGCCAATATGGCACCGGACTTATGGCATGGCATCATTGCACAAGTGCCATTTGTGGATGTGGTCAATACCATGTTAGATGAAAGTATTCCTTTAACTACTAATGAGTTTGATGAATGGGGAAATCCGAAAAATAAGGAAGCTTATGATTATATGAAAAGCTATAGTCCTTATGAAAATGTTGAAGCAAAGAATTATCCACATATTTTAGTGACAACAGGATTACACGACAGTCAGGTACAATATTTTGAACCATCTAAATGGGTAGCAAAATTAAGAGCCATGAAAACAGATAAAAATGTATTGTTATTACACACTAATATGGAATTTGGACATGGTGGTGCCAGCGGACGTTTTGATTATTTAAAAGACATTGCGTTGAACTATGCCTTTATGTTTAGTTTGGAAGGCATAGAGAAATAGTTTTATAGCTTTATCTAAAACATCATGAATCAAAGATTAGCACATATTGCTTTAGTAGTTAATGATTATGATGAAGCCATACAATTTTATACTGAAACTTTAAACTTTCGTTTACTAGAAGATACTCCATTAAGCGAAAGCAAGCGTTGGGTCATGGTAGCGCCTCCGGGTAACGGCGACTGTTGTTTATTGTTAGCCAAAGCCGCTAACGACGAACAAGCCGGCAGAGTTGGTAATCAAACCGGTGGGCGCGTGTTCTTATTTTTATATACCGACGATCTGAAGAGAGATTATACCAATATGCAAAGCAAAGGTGTAACTTTTGTAAGAGAGCCCGTTATAGAAACATGGGGAACAGTAGCAGTATTCAAAGACCTGTATGGCAATTTGTGGGATTTAATAGAACCAACAAACAGCAAATGAAATCGATCAAAATAGTTTTCATCTCTATTTCCGTTTTGCTGTTATCATGGAGTAGCAAAGCTCAAACGACTACAGCTTGGGCGGCAGATGAATTAAAACAGGCCAACACGGCGAAAGATTTTGCCGATTTTAATACCATCGAAAAAGAAACGCTCTTGTACATTAATCTCGCAAGATTGTATCCGAAAAAATTCGCAGAGGTAGAACTCAAAGATTATAATGGCCCTACAAACAATTCTGATTATCTCAAAAACTCTCCCTATAAAAGATCATTGATCAATACTTTAAGATCCAACAAAGCATCAAATGCGTTAGTACCGGATAAACCCTTAACCGAGTTCGCTAAATGTTTTGCCATTGAACAAGGCAAATCGGGCAAACATGGGCACGACCGGCATAAATGCAAAGATGGTAATTTTGCCGAGTGCGTTTCTTATGGGATGGATAATGGGAAAGATATTGCCATGCAATTATTGATCGATCATAGTGTGAGTTCTTTAGGCCATCGCAAAATTTGTTTAGATAAAAATCTATCACGCGTTGGCATTAGTTTTGGGCAACATAAAACCGCCGACTATTTGGCGGTATTGGATTTTAATTGATTTGTCTAAACACTTTTCATTATGTAAATTTAGTCTGCTCCTCTTCCTACTAATTATAAAAACTGTTTTTATTTATGAAAAGAAAACTACTCATTTCAATCGTTGTTATTTTAGGATTTCTGATATACAGGTATTCTAAATTCTTTTACGCCTATGTCGTGTTAGGCAAAGGGGCTTGGGAAACGACCAACGTCAGCCTACTAATGTCGATCTTACTTTTAACCGGAATGGTTGTGGCATTACTTTGTACCTGGTACGTGAAAGGTAAGCCCTCTTTCCATGCATTAGGTTTAAAAAACGACATTCTGGAAGGTTTGATGTGGGGAGTTATTTGCTCTTTACCTATGTTTATTGGTTACTATTTTACAGGCACTTTTAATACAAATTTTAGTTTGGAATTAATTTACAGAGATATAGTTTTAGCCGGCTTCGGAGAAGAATTCATCTTTCGTGGTTTTTTATTTGGCTTATTGTTTTTTTATGGCGGCTGGGGTTTTATACCCGCTTGTCTCATCAGTAGTTTATTTTTTGGGGCGGGACATTTATATCAGGCCGAAAATGTTTCGAGCGCTGTGATGATCTTTTTATTTACAGCTTTAGCTAATGCGGGCTTTGCTTATTTTTACTATGCATGGAACAGTTTATGGATGGTGATCTTTTTACATGGCTTTATGGATCTGGCCTGGGACACGTTTTCCATCGCCGAAAATGTGACCGGAAATACCTGGGCCAATGTTTTTAGATTCATCTCTTTAGGTATTGCTATTTTTATATCCGTGAAAACAGCCAAAAAAAATAATCGCTGGGATCTGAAATCAAAAATGTGGGTAAACAAAACGGCCTGATTTAAACTATAATATACGATCCACAAACATCACCGACGAATCAAAAATCATTGAATATTAATAAAAAAAAACGCCCCTTAATTAAGGGGCTTTTTCACATAATAACAATTACAAAAAATTATTCTTTAATAATTCTTCTCACTGTTTGTTTTCCATCCGTCATAATACGGATCGTATACATGCCTTTAGCTAAATGATTAACAGAAATAGTTGTTACAGATGTATTTACTTTTTCGCTTACTATAAGTTTTCCAATGGCATCATATAATTCGATGATTGCATTATCAATAGAGGTTCCATCTAAACTCACATTGATCGCCTCTTTGGTTGGGTTAGGATAAATCAATACGTTTAACGCAGTTAATTCTTCAATGCCTGTACATAAACTTACTACAACCGATTGATTAGCTGAGCCTGAACAACTATTTACATCCATATAATTATAATTAACAGTAAAGGTTCCGGCACCTGATACTGAAGGATCAAAACTTGAACCTGAAACACCTGCGCCAGAATAAACGCCACCTGATGGAGAACCACTTAAGGCTACTGTGCCATCACTCACACAAAGCGGGCTGGTAATTGCTCCTAAAGTAACTACAGGATTATTATTAACTGTAACTGTAGCCGTGCTCACTGCCGCGCTAGCGCAACCTACCAAATTACCACTAACAGTATATACTGTTACACTTGTAGGACTTACTACAATACTTGCAGCATTTGAACCGGTATCCCATGTGTAAGACGAAACGCCATTAGCTGTTAAAGTAGCTGTACTACCAGCACAAATTGATTCAGAATTAACAGTGATAACAGGTGCTGTTCCTACAATAATATCTGCTGTTGCTGTTTTCACACAACCTAAAGCAGATGTTCCGGTTACAGTATAATTAGTGTTTCCGGCTGGATTATCAGATATACTTGCTGTTGAAGCGCCGGTATTCCATGAATATGTTGAAGCCCCACTAGCAGTTAAGGTACCTGTAGATCCTGCACAAATTGTTGTTGAAGATACTGACACGTTCGGCAAGCTGTTAACCGTTACTGTAGCTGTTTTGGTTTGAAAACATGTGCCTGTAGTTCCTTTTACTGTGTATGTTGTAGTTACCGTAGGAGATACTGAAACAGAAGCGGTTGTTGCACCGGTGTTCCAGGAATACGTTGAAGCAGTAGCTGCAGTTAATACAGCAGAATTTCCAACACAAATTGTAGCACTATTTACCACAACTGTTGGTGTAGCATTAACAGAAACACTGGTTGTTGCTGTTTTAGTACAACCTTGTGTTGATGTTCCTGTTACAGTATAATTTGTAGCTCCAGTTGGGCTTGTTGTTAAATTTGCGCCTGTTGCGCCTGTGTTCCATGTATATGTTGAGGCACCACTCGCTGTTAAAGTAGCTGATGAACCAGAACAGATAGTAGCTGATGTAGCAGATACTGTAGGTAAATTATTTACAACTACTGTTGCTGTTTTAGAAGCCGAGCATCCATTTAATGTTACCGTTGTTTGGTAGGTGGCGGTGATCGTTGGGCTAACAGAAACGGAAGAAGTAGTTGCTCCTGTACTCCAAGAATAAGTAGAGCTGGCTGTAGCTGTTCCTGTTAATACTGCAGAAGCACCTAAACAAACAGTAGCATTATTGATTGCTACAGTTGGTGTTGCTTTAACGGTAACACTTATTGTTTTAGTATTAGCACAACTACTGGTTGTACCTGTTACTGTGTAGTTTGTTGTTAATGTTGGTGTAACTGAAATAGAAGCCGTCGTAGTACCTGTATTCCAAGAATACGTAGTAGCTCCGGATGCTGTTAAAACCGTAGAAGTTCCTGCACAAATGGTGGCACTAGTTGCAGCTACTGTTGGCGTTGCATTAATAGTGATCGTTTTGGTTGTGGAACCGGTTCCTATAGAATTACTTGCATTTAAAGTAACTGTATATGTTCCTGCATTTGCAAAGGTAACGGTTGGGTTCTGTGCGTTAACGTTAGAAAATGTAACTCCTGTAGGGGAAGTTGCCGTCCATGTCCAGGTTGTTGGTGCATTGGTAGACATATCCGTTAACTGAACCGCTGATCCTGTACATCTTGGAGAAGCCGCAATACTAAAGTTTGCTACCGGAGCTACTGCTGCCGGAGTAAAATTAATATTAACATTATCTAAATAAACATGATTTCCCCAACCACTACGAGATTCAAATTTAACGTATACCACAGATTGACCTGCATAAGAGCCAACGTTAACGCTATCACGGCGCCATTGTGCATTTGCAGTGGGTGTATAAGCAGCTGTACTGGTTCCTGCAACAGTCGCTAGCTGAGAGCCTCCCTTGCTGTAAACTCTATTCCAGGTTCCGCCACAATCACTTGATAAGTATACATTTAAAGTATCAATATCGCTGGCACTATACATTTTATGAGATACATCAAATCTAATTCTAAGCGTACTATTAGCGGTAGAAAAATTCAATGCAGGCGTTCTTAGTGCGTCTAATTGTCCTGTAATATCTGTTGTGCTGGAATAATTATCCATTCTGGCAACAAAGCTACTGGTAGGTGCTACCGGAATACCTGTACCATTAGCTACTCTCGACCATGAAGTTGACGCATTGATCGTATTTGTTTTTTGTAAAGCCCAACCCGTTGGTGGGAATGTAGCAGATTCAAAGCCTTCAACAAGTGGCAAAGCCGAACTTGTTGGTGCCGCTACAACTGTAAATGTTGATACTTTTGAATCATTTGCTGAATTTTGATCTGTACCTCCGTTAGGCGCTGTTGTCCAAACAGAAAATGTATGAGCGGCTGTTGTTAAACCGGCGTATGCATTTAAAGTTAATACAGTAGATGCGCCTGTTGCCAATGAACCTGTCCAATTTAATGTTTGTGTAGCAGTAGCATCCATTTTATATAATACTTTCACGGAAGTTAAAGTCACAGAACCGGTATTAGCAACTGTTACGTTTGGGGTAACTGCATTATTACATGTTGAAGAACCATTAAGTGGATTAAGAATATTTAATAAACTTGCATCTAAAGATGTAGGAGGATTACAAGCGGTTGACGTTTGTAACACATTCCAAGGAGCCGTATTTACTACAGCTTCCATACGGGCGACTTGTTGTTGGGTAAACATATACATAGACCCGTCATCAGTATAATCCATATAATTCATCCACATTGTTCCGGGATTAGATGCAGAACATGCATCTGTTTGAATAGATCCTACGGCAAACGCACCGTAATGTTCTGAAGCCTGATTTGGTGTATCACTGCAACCATCAGAACCTGAACAGGCGCCATTATCATCTCCCCAAATATGAGATAAATTAAAACAATGGCCGAATTCATGCGTTCCTGTTCTTCCCAAGTTAAAAGGAGGAGTTGCAGAACCACCACTACCTGTATATGCGTAATCAATTACTAAACCCCAGGTGTTACTAATAGTTCCTGTTGGAAATTCTCCATAACCTAATAAAGAACCCGATAAATCACATACCCAAATATTTACATATTTTGTAACATCCCAAGGATTGTCTCCTCCTGAAGCAGCGCTTTTAACGGCATCATTAGTGCCAAAAGACGTAGCTGTAGTTGATTTATGAACTACTCCGGTTGTTGGATTGCCATTAGGGTCGCGTTGTGCTAAACAAAAACGAATTTGAGCGCCGGCAGCAACTGTAGAAAAAGTTTGAGTTACTTTAATTGCATCCGCATTTAATTTAGCGAAATCATCATTTAAAACCTGAACTTGTGATGCCGCTTGTGCATCAGAAATATTTTCAGCTGTTGTGTTATATACTACGTGAACAACAACAGGAATTGTAACGATAGCAGAAGTACCACTCGTTCTATTTACATTTAATCCTGCTGCTTTATCCTGAAGATATTGCTCGATCATTTGATTGTACTGATTCAAGTCCTGCTCATAATTAGGACGAGTTTGTTTTAAATATTCATGATGTTGTAAAGTTCCACAAACACGTTGCGTTGGAGTTTGTGCAAATGCTATCGCAGATAAGCAAATAGCAATAATAAAAGTGAATAGTTTTTTTCTCATAGTGCATTGTTTAGTTCATCATGAAACTATATTATCTAAATGTTAAATAAAAATAATTGCGGTGAAATTTTACAAGAAATTTACTAAACTTTTTTAGATGAAAAACGTCTCTGAAAGCCCTATATTATAAGGCATTTAAAGATCTTTGATTTTGTAGAAAAATGGGATATAGTTAAATGTAAATTCCGAAAACTGTAGGCATTTTGAAAAAATTTGGTGCACTCACTTTTTTCCATGCAGATATAGTTTTTACTTCTATTCTTTCTTCGCTTAAAGTAATATTAGTAGCTACCAATAATTTTGAAGTTGGACTTAATGTTTTTAATAGGTCTTCAAATATTGTGTTGTTACGGTATGGTGTTTCAATAAAGAACTGTGCTTGTTTGTATTTAATACACACCTGCTCTAATTCTTTAATGCGTTTTGTTTTTTCTAATTTATCAATGGGTAAATAACCAACAAATGCAAAATTTTGTCCGTTAAACCCACTTGCCATAATAGATAACACAATGGAACTTGGGCCAACTAAAGGCACTACTTTGATGCCTTTTTGGTGCGCCAACTTCACTACCTCTGCACCGGGGTCTGCAATACCCGGACAACCGGCATCACTCATTAAGCCCATATCATGTCCTTTTAAAAGGGGCTCTAAAAAAGATTGCAATTCCTCTTGTTTACAATGCTGATTGATCAATGAGAACTCTGCACGTGAAATTTCCGGATAAGCACATTGTTTTAAAAAAGCACGGGCATCTTTTGCATTCTCAGCAATAAAATAATTCAGGGTTTTGATCAAGTCAATATTTCGTTTCGGCAGAACGGCTTCTAATTCGCATTCTCCTAGGGTAACAGGCAAAAGGTATAAGGTTCCTGATTTTTGCATTAGAGTTTATTTAAATAAATTAATTTGTTTGAATCAATGCTTAATACATCTTCATCAATGAGTTTGTTTACTATCTCATTTAAACGCTTCGTATTTACCGAATGAAAATGGTCCATCAATTCGGGCAAGGTAAAGGTTCTTTCCGTTAATTCTGTTTTTATTTTTTCGATCAAGCCTTCGTCAGTACTCAGCTGATTTTTATATTTCTCCACACACACATCACAATATTCACAATCTTTAAAATCAGTTTCATTAAAATAAGTAAGCAATAATCGACTACGGCAGGTGTTTTTGTCGGTAACATAATTCACCACACTATTGATGCGGTTTAATGCTTTTTCTTTTAAAATAGGATAATTGATCAATCGAATTTTTTCGAATTTCAAATTAATACGATTTTGAAGAAACACTAATTTTGGTAAAGTGGTTTGCGGAATAAAAGAAAGTAATCCTTGTGTGTGTAAATTCTCCAATTGACTTTTTAATTCTCCTTCCGAAATTTTAGCCCGGTAAGCCACATCCTTTTCTTTGATATACACATAATTTTCATACAAGCCGCCATAACTTCTCAGTAATACTTTGATCAAAGGCTCATACTTTGGGAACTTAATTTGAAAATTATACAGATCATCTTTATTCATCACCATCATAACTTTAGACGGTTCATAGCCACTATCTAAATACGACAGATAACCTTCTTTCTCTAAACACTTAATAGAATTATATAAGGTTACCGCTTTTAAATTATAATTTCTAATCACTGCTTCAATATCAAACGTGATGGATAAACCTTCTCCGCTCTCAACCGGAATTTGATAAAAATTAAAAATAGCCTGATAAGATTGTTTGATCTCTTCTATACTTGGCGTTTTCTCTTCGTACTGAACTTTTAAATTATGAACATCATAATTATTGCACAATAACACAGCATAAGCCGGCTTCTCATCCCTGCCCGCTCTACCCGCTTCCTGAAAATAAGCTTCTAAACTTTCCGGCAGATCCAAATGCACTACAAAACGCACATCCGGTTTATCAATTCCCATTCCAAAAGCATTAGTCGCTACAATAACCTGTGCTTTGTTATCGATCCAGTTTTGTTGTATAACGGTTCGTTCGTTAGCGTTTATTCCTGCATGATAAAATGAAGACGAGATCTTGTTTTGGATCAACCATTTACTGATCTCTTCTGTTTTTTTACGATTACGAACATAGACAATGCCCGTACCGCCAATGTTTTTAATAACCTTTAATAAACGTTCGTATTTATTTTCTTCTAATTGAACAACGTAACGAATGTTTTTCCGCTCGAACGATTGCCTGAAGACTTGTTGATTTTTAAATTGCAGCTTTAACTGAATATCTTCTACCACTTCTTTAGTAGCGCTTGCCGTAACAGCAATCATACTCACTCCAGGGAAATATTCTCTCAGTTCAGCGATCTTCAAATAACTTGGCCTGAAATCGTAACCCCACTGCGAAATACAATGTGCTTCATCAATGGCTATTAATCCAATGGGCAAATAAGATAAACGTTGTCGAAAGGTTTCATTTTCGATCCTCTCAGGAGATACATATAAAAACTGTACATGCCCAAATGCCGCATTATTTAAAGCAATATCAATTTCCTTAGCATTCATTACCGAAGTAATGGCAACAGCACTCACACCTTTATTTTTTAAATTTTGCACCTGATCATTCATCAGGGCGATCAAAGGCGAAATCACCAAACAAGTACCACCAATAGCTAATCCCGGCACCTGAAAACATATGGATTTGCCACCACCGGTTGGCAACAGGGCCAGAGTATCTTTATTATCAAGCACAGAAAGAATAATATCTTCCTGCAAGGGGCGAAACGAATCATAGCCCCAATGCTTTTTTAAATAAAAATAGATATCTTGTTTTGTGTTCAAATTCAGTTGACGTTAAAGTGAATTATTTCAATTAACTTTATTCGGTAATAACTGTAAAAGTATTAAACTAAAACCTATTTGCATAGTGTATAAAACTAAAACCATATTTTTATCTCTCTTAATTGCTGCTACTTTTAGTTCCTGTATCTTCTTTCGTCCATCAGCCGAAACATTAACTAATCGCGCTTTAAAAGCACATAAACAATATGACGCCATCATTGTTCCCGGAGTTCCTTTTAATGAACCAACCTGGGACGCCACCATGCAAATGCGGGTATTGTGGAGCAACCACTTATACAAACAAGGTAAGACCCGAAAAATCATCATGAGTGGCAGTTCGGTTTACTCGCCTTATATAGAAGCACAGATCATGAAGCTCTACGCTATTCAATTAGGTGTGCCTGAAGAAGATATTATTGTGGAAGACAGAGCTGAACATAGCACCGAAAACATTTGGTACAGCTATAAACTCGCTAAAAAATTAGGTTTAGAAAAATTGGCTTTGGCTACCGATCCCTTTCAAACACGTATGACCTACAGCTTTGGAAAAAAACGGTTGAAAGATCTGCAATACCTCCCGGTTTTATTCGATACTTTGGTCACACTTCCTCACGATAGTTTACGGATAGACTACAAACCTTATAAACTACAAAATTTTGTTCCCATTACAGAAAGACAAAGCTTTTGGCATCGCATGAAAGGCACCTGGGGCTTGAATATCAAGTTTAAAGAATAAAAAAATCCCCTTGAATAAAATACTCAAGGGGATTTATATAATAGGTGATTTCTTAGTTATTCAACATTACCGGCATTACCAACATTAATACATCTTCGGCAGGATTTGCTTTTTGTGTGGGAACAATAATTCCTGCACGGTTAGGAGCACTCATTTCGATCGTGATCTCATCACTTTCTAAATTCGTTAACATCTCTAATACAAATTTAGAGTTGAATCCTATTTCCATATCTTCGCCAACATAAGTACACATTAATGTTTCGTGTCCTTCGTTTGCAAAATCTAAATCTTCGGCAGAGATCGTTAACTGACTGCCTGCAATTTTTAAACGAATCTGGTGAGTTGCTTTATTAGCAAATACACTCACACGACGAATCGCTCCTAAGAAAGAAGTTCTGTCAACCGTTAATTTATTTGGATTTTGTTTTGGAATAACTGCTTCGTAGTTTGGATATTTTCCATCAATTAAACGACACACTAAATTGATATGTCCAAAACTGAAATACGCATTTGTTTTATTGAACTCAACTTTCACCGCATCATCAATCCCTGCTAATAATGTTTTTAAAACATTCAACGGTTTTTTAGGCATGATAAACGCCGCAGAAGCGCCAGCCTTAGCATCATTACGTGTGTAACGCACTAACTTATGCGCATCAGTTGCAACAAAAATAGAGTTCTCATCATTAAACTGACAAAATACTCCGCTCATCACCGGACGAAGATCATCGTTACCTGTAGCAAAAATAGTTTTGTTGATGGCGTTAGCTAAAACATCACTTTTTATAATTACAGAAGTAGGAGATTCTACTTTAGGTAATTTAGGATATTCATCGCCATTATGTCCAGTTAAGGTATAGTCACCTGTTTCTGTTTTTATTTTAGCACTGAATTTTTTAGTGTCAATGATAAATGATAATGGTTGTTCAGGCAAATTACTTAAAGCCTCTAATAATGTTTTTGCAGGAATTGCAATGTTTCCATTTTCAGAAGAATCTACTTTTATAGCGGTGGTAATTGTTGTTTCCATATCGCTGGCAAACAACGTTAAATTACCTGCTTTTAATTCAAATAAAAAACAATCTAAAATAGGTATAGTGTTACTAGAATTTAAAACTCCACTAATAGATTTTAAATGTTTTAGTAAGGTAGACGAGGATACAACAAAGTTCATATGGTTAATTTTTAATCTATCAAATTTAACTATATGAAGCTAGTTGAAGCTTTGAAAACTGGGGTAGTTATAAACTACTTTTTAACATCACTTGGGCTGTAAAAAATAACCGTAGGTTTGGAGGATTTTACCAAAAACGTAGTATTGTGCCACTCCATAATCCTTTCCTTTATTATACTTTATAAACATACGATCAGGATCGTATTTGTATGTAACACCATATTGCTCATTATTTGAAGCTACAGGGGATTTATGGTAAAAATAACACTCATTACTTTTGTTATCTCTGTCGGTAATAGTTAATGTAGCAAAAGGCAAGGCTGACTTCGACAGAGAATCAACCAAATGATCTTTGGCTTCAAGCACATATTCGCAGTGTACATTTTGAAAATAAGCGATGTATTGTTTTAAACGATCCTCAGCAAACTGTATTTGTTGTCCTTTACCGGTTTTTAAACCAAAGCGTTGCATACTAAATAGATCAATCACAAAAGACGAATCCGGCATCTCATGAAGCTCCATTTTAATTTGTTTGATCTGAGGCACTCTGTAATTGATCACTTCACGATCTCTCCATTCCACAGCATCAGTATTATAACGAGTAGATAAAAACCCTTCAAAGCCCGGAATGTGTGTAACAAATGGCTCTTCGTAATTTTCGTCTTCATCCAGATTAGTCAAGATCATGTATGTACCGGTGTGATCTTGTGTGGTATGGCCAATGTAATACTGTTTAACTTTTTCTCCTTTTTTAAATATTTCTATTTTGGTAGATTTTGCTGCCATGATCTTCAAAACACTTGGCTTAGACGATTTTGAAACCGGAGACTTTACCTCAACCATTTTTATGGTATATAATAATAAGTCTATTAGATCATACCTCGCTTTATATTTGCCATCCACTATCCATTGTCCGGATTTTTTTTCAAGCAAAGCACTTCTTCCATCCTTATCTGCTAAAAATATTTTATCAATAGACGCCGTATCTTCGTATTTAAAATTACTGGCTTCCTTATCAATAGTTGATGTTTTGTTTTTCTTTTTGAATACAAAAAAAGCAACAACAATTAAGGCAATTAAAACAGCTATGGTAACAATGGAAGACTTCTTCATTTGGTGTATTTTTTTCGACGGATAAATAATTGCAATAAGCCAAAGCTAAAGATCAATACTAAAGGCAGACCTACATTTATTAATTTCCATTTGGTTTGTTGTGTGGAGATCTTCTTTTTATCCAACAATCTTAATTTAATTTCACGAGAACGCAATTGCAACAAGCCTTCATCGTCTAATAAATAGTTCATGCAGTTTAATAAGAACGTTTTATTAGCAAATTGTTGTTTCATGTAAATATCATAACCAACAGGGTAAACCATTCCTGTATTTCTTTGGTATTCACTTTTTCCAATATCTCCATCAGCTACCACGATCATACGAGTTGGTTTACTTTTGGTTTTAAAATCATACGCGCTATCTGATTCAAAGCGCATTGGAATACGATTTTTGTATAAGGATTCAAATTTACCTTCGAGCAAGCACGCCACATTTTGAAATGAATTTCGGTACTGATCTTCTTTGGGTTTATATTTAATAGTACCTAAAGCAATACGTGCCGGTGTTGGTTGCGTTTTGGTATATTTAGACGTTTGCAACAAAATAGTTTTGGTTACATCTCTGGCAAATACGGTATCAATGGTTCCAATGTATTCTGTTTTTATCAGATCCAGATTTTTTACAATAGGATGGTTTGATGTGGGTAATAATAATGGATAATACATCCATGGAAACATCTGAAAATTTGGCTGACCTTGCTTGAAACCAACATTAACAGGCACTTGGGAGCATTGCAGATCTTGCACTAATACCGGATTTAATCGTACACCGTATTTAAATAAGATATCATCTAAATTTAATTCATTTTTAAATCCAAGAGTATAACCTCTTCTGGCCATAGTGTCTCTGTCAACAAAAACAGGTTCTACTAACCACAAGGCTTTACCTCCATGCATGATAAACTGATCAATAATGAATTTATCTTTCTCATCAAATACCGAATCGGGTTGTGCGATCACAATAGCATCAGCACCTTTTAAAGCGTATAATTTATGGTTAATGTTAATTCGCGACACATTGTAATATTCCGTCAGCGAATGCATAAAATCTGCTGCCTGAATCGTATCTAACTCGCCATGTCCTTCTACAAAAAGAACTTCCGGTTTTTTAATCAATGTTGTTTTACGAATACTATTAGATAAACCATACTCTAACTCTTGCACCGAATTATTTACACTTTGCTCCTGCTCAAATCCAATTTGATCCTTATAAATTTGCCAAACACTTTCTTTTCCTTTATACGTAATAATAGCGCCTGGCCAAATTAGCGTTTCGGATGTTTTTTGTTCGCTTCTATCAACAATTTGATGAGGCATGATTCCTTTATCAAACAATTGCTTTTCTACTTTATCCGTCTCCTCTTTATTTTCGTTGTCTAATGGATTGATCAATTCATATTCCAGATTATTATTGGAATAAGCTCTGAATTCATCCAGTAATTCTTTTGTTTCGATTTTTAATCGTGTAAAACTTGGATTAAAATCACCTTGCAGGTATACTTTTACATACACTACATCATCCAAACTCTTTAATAATTTTTTGGTAGATTCTGAAAGTGTATAACGTTTTTCGGAAGTTAAATCGAAGCGTTTGAAAGCAAAAGAGCAAATAAAATTGATCAAGATGAGTATTGCCGCAGCAACTATCACCATGGCAATATCTTTTCGTTTACTATTAGTAGATGCTTGTTTTGCCATTACCACTTTCTGCTTTGTAAAACTAATTTCGATAACACATTAAACAATATGATCACGCTTAAAAAATAGATCACATCACGCGAATCCACTACGCCACGGCTCATGCTGATATAATGTTCGTTCATTCCAAGGCCTTTTACAAAAGCATCATGCTTGCCAAATAAACCCGATGAAGAAATAAATTCGAAACCAATAAAAGTAATGAAGCATAACAATAAAGACATGATAAAAGCAATGACCTGGTTTTCGGAAATTGCTGATGCAAAAATACCCACGGCCACAAAACCTGCTCCTAAAAACAATAAGCCTAAATAAGAACCCCACATTCCACCTGTATCAATATTACCTTTTGGGTAACCTAACTGATGAACGGAATAATAATAAATTAATGTGGGTAATAAAGAAACGATCACTAAAATAACGCCGGCAAAATATTTAGCCAATACAATTTGTAATTCTGTTAAAGGCCGTGTTAAGAGTAATTCAATGGTACCGGTTTTCTTTTCTTCCGAAAAACTACGCATGGTAATAGCCGGAATTAAGAATAAATAAACCCAAGGTGCCAAAATAAATAAGGAGTCAATGCTAGCAAAACCATTATCCAATACATTAGAGCCGGCGCTTTCTGAAGGCACCAACCACATGAAAGTTCCAATACCGGTTATAAAAACCCCAATGGCAATGTAACCGATCAATGAACTTAAAAAGCTACGTATTTCTTTAACTAATAGGGTAAACATACAAGTCCCAAAAATAGCAATAGATTTTAAAATATGCTATTGGATTAGTTAAAGATTGTAAAATAGCCAAGATGCTACTTATTCGTATATGCCATAGGATCGTAGATCAACTCCAGAGCTCCGCTTTTTTTAAGATCAGAAATAACTGTGGTCAATTTATTTTTAACGCCGTCGTTGATGCTGATAGCGGCTGTATTGGGAGGAACCAAGCCTAAGTTTAAAGCATGCATCACTATCACATTTTTACCCGGTTCTAAATTCAATAAGATCTCTTGCTTTGTTTTAGTTACTGTCATGTTTTCTACAATCAATTCTCCATTCAAGTAAACTGAGATCTGATCGCCATCTACTCTGTTTTTATCCCACAGCAACAGTTTAACAGAGCTGTTTGATACAGTAAGCGTCTCTTGGATCACAATTTTTCTTCCATTTAATTTCCGCTTATGCACTATCTTTTTGTGAACAATAGTCACGGCTGAATCAACCTGTTTTTTCTCAATAACGATCGAATCTTTTGGTTCTTCTTTTTTAGGGCTGGTTACATTGATTGAAACGGTAGCTGTTAAAGGTTCGCAGCCTTTTTGATGACTGGTTACAGTATATACCATATTCTCCTCAGGTGTAGCGGTAACTATACTTCCGGTAGCTGAACTTAAAGTACTTGCTGAACTCCAAGTATAATCAGACGACCCCTGCACGGTAAAAGTAACCGAACTGCCTAGTTCAACAGAAGTAGCTGATGCCAAAATTTTTAATGGGCCGGCACACTTGTTATTATTAAACACAAAATTATCAATGTTTACCCATTCCGAAATACCTCCCTTTGTCATTTGAACCGTAATAAAGCGACCGTTGTTTGGGGCCACAAAGGTAAAGGTACGTTTTGTCCAAACATTATGTACAGCCAGTTCAGAAGTAGTGTGAACTACAGTTCCAAAATTGGTATTGCTGGTTGAAAGCCCTATTTGAATTGGCGAAACCTGATAACCGGAAGCCCGTCTGTCATAAAAGGAAATAGAATAAGATCTTCCTTCAACTAAAGGAGTTGTTAAAGCCAAGGCAACAATATCAGTTCCTCCACCGGTGATAGCAATATACCAAGTGCCGTTTTGAGCACCACTTCCGCCATAAGCCGAAGATTTAATGATATCTACATCGCCATAAGAACCAAACGATGTAACTCCGGGAAGTTTTGCATTACAATCTGCATTTGAAAGATTGATCTGATCGCTCCCTCCGGCTAAATTATCTTCAAAATTGCCATTTACAAATGTTTGTGCATTAAATGCCTGAAACAAAAGACAGCTTACGATGGTTAAAATATTTTTAGCTAACATAGACTTGAGATTTTACATTTAGATGCGGTGATTTCTTTTTTCCATAACTGTATTAATTTTAAATCTCAATAAACGTATTATCGTGCCACAGAATTGTTAATTCTGTTAAATATTGCTTAATAAATTAGGCTTAAATCAAACAATAAACAGTACTTTAGATACCTCTTAATTTGTTAAGGATAATGCAACTATTTACAAATTTTATATCCTATTTATTTCATCCATTACTGATGGCAACTTATGGATGTATATTGGTATTTTTTGGCTTAACCGATAGCATCTATTTTATTTTTACTCCCTTAAAAGTGAAGGTAGTTATTACACTAACTGTTTTAGCTTTTACTTTTTTACTGCCAACCTTAAATTTATTGATCCTTTATAAGATGGGGTATGTATCCTCATTAAAAATAGAAAATCGCAAAGAGCGAACCTTCCCTTTAGTTATTACTGCCTTTTGTTACTTTGGATTATTTTACCTGATCTACGATTTTAATATTTGGCCGGCAATAAAATTATTTATTTTGGGTGGAGGTATTTGTATTTTATGTACCGCTATTATTAACCTTTGGTGGCAAATTAGTGCGCACATGGTCGGCATTGGAGGCGTATTAGGTGCATTGATCGCTTTAAGTATTTTCTTGCAAATGCCTTTATTCATGACTATCTCATGTTGTATTCTTTTAGCCGGCATTATTGGCTTTGCCCGTTTGCGTTTATTAGCTCATACTCCCGCACAGGTTTATACAGGGTTTGCCTTTGGTTGCGTAATGCAGTTTTCTTTATTTTTACTAGCCCAAACCTATACCTTTATTTAGTATGAATTTAATAACAGGCGCAACAGGATTAGTAGGTGCTCATGTGGCTTTGCAGCTTTTAGAGCAAGGCAAGCCGGTTACAGCTATTAAAAGACAAGACAGTGATGTTTCTAAAACTAAAACGCTGTTTTCTTATTACTCAAAAAACGCAGAAGTTTTATTCGACCAAGTCAAATGGATCGAAGCTGATGTGTGTGATATTTATTCGTTATTAGATGCATTAGAAGGCATTGATACTGTTTACCATTGCGCAGGTTTTGTTTCTTTTAATTCAAAAGACAGAAAACAAATGCATAAGATCAATAACGAAGGAACCGGTAATTTGGTAAATGCCTGTTTAGAAAAAAATACTCGTGTATTATGTCATGTAAGTTCCATTGCTACTTTACAAAATCCGGATATTACCAAAAACATCAACGAATCCGTCTACTGGAAATCATCACCAACTGCCAGCGAATATGCCATTAGTAAATATAATGGAGAACGCGAAGTGTGGCGCGGCATCGAAGAAGGGTTACAAGCAGTCATCGTCAACCCGGGTGTTATTATTGGCCCCGGCTTTTGGCATCAGAGTTCCGGCAAGATCATTAAAAATGGATACGACGGAACTTCATTTTACACAAATGGTTCTACCGGCATGATCGACGCAAAAGATGTAGCCACTTGTATGATACAACTCGTAGAGAAACAACAATTTGGCAAACGCTTTATTTTAATTGAAAATAATTATTCCTTCAAAGAATTGTTCTCTCTGGTTCAACAACAATTTGGTAAAAAAGCACCAAATATTGAAGCCGGAAAATGGCTCTTAAAAATAGCTCAATACTTAGATGGATTAAGAAGTTTATTTACAGGCAAGGAACAGATCATCACTAAAGAAACCGTGATTGCTGCTTTAGAAAAAAACACTTTTAATAATCAAAAAATAAAAGACACGTTGCACTATCAATTTACCAGTTTATCTGATTCTATTAAGTTTGCCTGTGAAGCTTATACTAATGATTTAAAACGCTAATACATGTTTAAATTTTTTACTCAATTTATTGTTCTCTCTCTATTTGCATTAAGCTTAAATGCGTGTAAAACTACTGAGAAAACGACCGGCACAGAAACTGATCAAAGCCCTGCTGTTACTATTATTCAGGAGCCTGAAAAAGTAATTGAAAATAAACCTTTGGTGAATTATTTCCCACCGGCAAAAGATTCTATTAATGAAATTACGATCAACTTGGTTGGCGACCTCATGTGCCATAAACCACAAACCACTAACGCAGAAGTAAGCCCGGGTGTTTACGATTTTAAACCAAGTTTTGAATACATCAAACCTTATTTGCAAGATGCTGATATTACCATTGGTAATTTAGAAACTACCTTTGCCGGAACCGGCAGGCCTTATGCAGGTTATCCGGCTTTCAATTCTCCTGATGCGTATTGCGCCGCTTTAAAAGATGCCGGCTTTGATTTTTTGGTAACGGCTAATAACCACAGCATGGATACGCAAGAAGATGGATTACTAAGAACCATTGACGTGATCAAAAAAAACAATTTAGGTTATGCCGGTACTTATCTTAATCAACGCGACCATGACTCTATACGAATTGTAGACATCAAAGGATTTAAACTCGCCATCTTAAATTACACCTATGGTACCAATGGCTCTTATCCTTCCGGTCAGCATAAATACATGTTGAACGTGATTGATTCGGCAGGCATTACCGATGCTGTAAAAGCTGCTAAACAAAAGGGCTGCGATATGGTGTTGGTATTTTATCATATGGGTTTAGAAAATATTACGGAACCCACCCAAGCTCAAAAAGATGCCGTGAGATTTGCCTTAGATGCCGGTGCGCATTTAGTGATCGGGGCTCACCCACATGTGATAGGGCCAACTCAGGTTGTTTATTCAAAAGCCATTAACGACACTGCTTTTGTGGCTTACTCTTTAGGTAATTTTTTGTCTAATCAATACTGGCGTTATACAGATGCCGGAGTAATTTTAAAATTAACCGTTCAAAAAAATATTACTCAAAAAACCAGTTCATACAAAAGCGCCAGCTATTTACCAACTTGGGTTTATCGTGGCGATGGCGCAAAAAAAATGCACATTTTATTTCCGGCACAATGGGCGAAAGATTCTACCAAACTCCCTGAATTTTTAAACGCTTCTCACAAACAAAAAATGGCAGAAGCATTTGAAGATACTAAACTGATACTTACTAAAAATAATCCAAGTATCCAACTGAATTCTGTAAAATAGTTGAACTCAACTTATTTGAAAAAAAGTTCAAAAAAATTTTGCTTAATAACATAAAAGTGTACCTTAGTATATTATAAATTGATGATTTTTAGATAGAAGATTATGCATATAGCTATTGCCGGTAATATCGGTTCGGGAAAGACAACATTAACATCATTATTAGCCAAGCATTATAAATGGACTCCTCATTACGAGGATGCTGACGATAATCCCTATTTAAATGACTTTTACGACGATATGCAGCGTTGGTCCTTTAATTTACAAGTATACTTCTTAAATTCTCGATTCGGACAGGTACAGGAAATACGCCAGGGAAAGCAAAAAGTTGTTCAGGATAGAACAATTTATGAAGATGCGTACATTTTTGCACCAAATTTGCATGCAATGGGTTTAATGACCACACGCGACTATGATAACTACTTTAATTTGTTTAAATTGATGGATAGTTTAGTAAAAGCGCCTGATCTGATAATTTATTTGAGAGCATCGGTTCCTACATTAGTGAAACAAATACAAAAACGCGGTAGAGACTATGAAAACTCTATTCGTTTAGACTATTTAAAACGATTGAATGAACGCTACGAAGCATGGATCTCTACTTACGAAGGCGGGAAATTATTGATCGTAGATATTGATGAAGTGAACTTTTCAGAAAATAAAGAGGATCTTGGAAAAGTAATAAGAATGATCGATGCCGAAGTAAACGGCTTATTTAAATAAGAATTATTGAGCAATAACACACATAACGAAAAAGAATTTGTTCAAAAAGAATACGAACAGTTACTTCAGGCTTATCAGCAGAAGGACACTGTTCTGGTTTCTCATTTTGGTGAATTATCACAAAGTGTGATCTCAACGTTGGAAAGTAGTGTGGAAGAAAAGGTAGCTTCTTTAGAAATTCCAAAAGGCCCCTTAAAAAAGATATTCTTTATCAGTGTTGAAACCTTACAAAACATGTTGATCCACGGCCACAAAAATGGTGATGGCAAACAACATAATTTTTTCATGCTAATTAAAAATGGCGTAAAAATGAATGTGGTTTCTGCTAACTTAATTGCTAATACCGCTGTACCCGCTATTGAAAAACAGATCAATGTGATCAATTCTTTTGATGATGAAAAAGCATTGAAAGCTTTTTACATTGAACACTTAGAAAATAATACCATGAGTGATAAAGGCGGCGCAGGTTTAGGCTTTATTACCATTGGCATGAAGAGCGGCAATAAATTAAAAGTAGACTTTCAGAAGATCAACGATCAGTTTTCTTTATTTACATTAACCTCTACGGTAAGCTTAGAATAAGCGTTTTACAGAAAGTCCTTTTTCTGTTTGCTTCAACAAATTAATTCCAGGTTTTTTTCCTTTTTCTATCAATCCCAATTTCGATTCTAATCCTAAAAATTGCACACCATTATACGTCGCTGCTTTTAATAAAACTTCCAAACTGATATTAGATTGATGTTGTCTTAAAACATTGATCTCATCTACAATTGACAAAGTAGCATTACTCGCCAAACTATCAGTTCCTAATGTCAACTTACAATTACTAGCTTGCAATAAAGCAACATCAGGCAAAGTATTTTCAATATATAAATTAGCATGAGGACACAAACACCAAAACAAATGAGGATGGTGTTTTTCTGCAATTTCAATATCTTCTAGTTTACTAAAAGTGTTATGTACTAACAAGGTATTTACATTAACGTTAAAGCCTTGTAAGATCGTTTGCAAGCTGCTTTTTCCACTCGCTTTAAAATAGTCAATCGGAATATTTAGCGTTTCGTATAACCTTAAATAATCGCCTGTTTTAAAATTAAAAAATTCATTCTCCGCTTCACTTTCCTGATTATGAATAGAAGTTGGTTTTTTCTTCAAATAACAATCGTCTGAGATCAATTTGATCAATTCCACAGAAGCCGTATAGGGCGCATGTGGTGCTAAAGAAACGGACAACCGATTTTTATTATATTCTTCTGCAATTACTTTACCCGATTCGAAAACAAGCTTGGCTCGTTCAGGATTCAATGCAATTAATTCTACAAAAGTATGATAATGTAATTTCGATCTTTTTTTTACTTCTATAGAATCTGCCGTGTTACTAATATCTCCAACGGCTACAATGCCTTGTTCAAACATGAACTGATCAGCATCCTGCATGAGTTCCTGCTGCAAACCTAAAGAAGTTTGGTTACGTTGTTTTATAACCTCCAACCCAAAATCAACAATACCGGTTCCTCTGGCAATTTTATCTTTTAAATGACTTAACTCTAAATGGCAATGCGTATTGATAAATCCTGGTGTTAAAATTCCATCCAGGGTTTCTATGTTAGAAACTTCTACTTCTTTTTCAGAAACCAGATCTACAATTGATCCTGCATCATCCACCACTACAACAGAAGCGTTGGATAAAAATTCTTTACCCGAAAATAGTTGTGTGGCTTTGAGAAAACGCATGTTCAAATTTATAATTTATTCGTCGAAAATGACAATTATCTACAATTGACCAATGTTCCGATTAAGTACTGCATACGTTGGTAATAGTGCGGCTGATTCGACGAAACGGAGCGAACTACAATTTTTTCGGCAGCATTGCGAGGCCTTGTGCGAGAAAAGAATTGGAGTTGGCGTTTCGTCTTGACTTTTTGCTTCTTTTTGGTCAAGCAAAAAGAAGAGAAAACATCAAAGAAATTGCCTGAATAGCGTTATTCATCGAAAATGCTGCCTCTTATTCGGTAATTATAAATAACTTTGCAATTCTTCATGTCAACCAAAAAAGATATACGCGCATTATCCGAAAATGAGATCATTGACCTTTTAAAACAAAAGGGCGAAGCTTCATTCAGAGCCAAACAAATTTATGAATGGCTATGGAAAAAAACGGCTCATAGTTTTGATGATATGTCCAATCTTTCAAAACCATTAAGAGATTGGTTGAAAGAACATTATGTGATCAATGCCGTTGAAGTGAGCGATATGCAAGTGAGTACCGACCGCACCATTAAATGCGCCATGAAACTGGCAGATAATAATGTGGTGGAAAGCGTATTGATCCCAACTAAAACACGCATGACGGCTTGTATCTCTTCGCAAGTAGGTTGCAGTTTAACCTGTAAGTTTTGTGCTACAGGTAAATTAAAACGTCTGCGTAACTTAAATGCCGATGAGATCTATGATCAGGTAGCTTTAGTAAAAAATTTAGCGGAAACTAAATACAACCAGCCTTTAACTAATATCGTTTACATGGGCATGGGCGAGCCTTTATTGAATTATGCAGAAATGCTTCGTTCGGTAGATCGTATTACCTCTCCAAATGGTTTAGGTATGAGCCCATCACGTATTACAGTAAGTACCGCCGGTATTGCCAAGATGATCATGAAGCTGGGCGATGATCAGGTAAAATTTAATTTGGCTTTATCTTTACACGCCGCTAATGATGAGAAACGTAATCACATCATGCCGATCAACGAAACCAATACCTTGGATGCGTTAGAAGAAGCGCTTAATTATTTTTATGAAAAAACAGGTTCTCGCGTAACCTTCGAATACATTGTGTTTAAAGATTTTAATGATGGTATACAAGATGCCCGTGAGTTAGCAGATTTTTGCAAAAAGACCACAGCTAAAGTCAACATTATTGAATACAACCCTATTGAAGATGGTGAGTTTAAACAAACCACACCTGAACGTTTAGAAGCTTTTGTAAACCATTTGGAAAGCAAAGGCATTATCGTTAACGTGCGCCGAAGCCGTGGTAAAGACATTGATGCCGCTTGCGGACAGTTAGTAAATAAGAATAAAACGGCTAGCCAGGTTTTTAAGTAAATTTATTTTCTCGCAGATTCTCGCGGATTTTCTCTGCGGTAATCAGCGAAATCTGCGCGACAATTTCAAATAACTCAAGACTCAAAAATCCCTTTTTTACTAATACTTTTAACCCTATATTTACGCAACTCAAAATTTGTAGTGAATCCCGTAGATCAAATAAAAGCGCCTATTGACAGACACATGGACGAGTTTGAAATCAAGTTCAAACAGTCGATGAAAAGTAATGTGCCTTTGCTGGATAAAATTACGGGCTACATTGTAAAACGCAAGGGTAAACAAATACGCCCGATGTTTGTTTTTTTGAGTGCACAATGCGCCGGCGAGATCAACGAAAGCACTTATCGCGCGGCTTCTTTAATTGAATTATTGCACACCGCCACTTTAGTACATGATGATGTTGTAGATGACAGTAACGAACGTCGCGGATTTTTTAGCGTAAATGCCTTATGGAAAAATAAAATTGCCGTATTAATTGGCGACTTTTTATTATCAAGCGGTTTGTTATTATCCTTAGATAACGATGATTTTCATTTACTAAAAATAGTAAGTAATGCCGTGCGCGAAATGAGCGAAGGCGAATTGCTGCAAATTGAAAAAGCACGTAAGCTGGATATTTCGGAAGAAATTTATTTTGAGATCATCACTAAAAAAACAGCCACATTAATTGCGGCATGTTGTGCAGCAGGCGTCGCTTCTATTACAAACGACAAGCAAATGATCGACCGCTTTAAAGATTTTGGAACCAACACCGGAATTGCTTTTCAAATAAAAGATGACTTGTTTGATTTTGGTGACGATACTTCTATTGGCAAACCAACAGGTATTGATATTAAAGAAAAGAAAATGACCTTGCCATTGATCTATGCCTTGAACAATAGTACCTGGTTAGAAAAGCGCCGCATCATAAATATTGTAAAAAACCACAACGACGATCCTAAAAAGGTAGCCGAGGTGATAAGCTTTGTGATTGCCAAAGGCGGCATACAATACGCCGAACAAGTCATGCATCATTACAAAGACAAGGCCCTTGCTTTATTAAATGATGTGCCGGATAGCCCATCCAAACAAAGCCTGATACAACTCGTTAATTATTCTATTGAACGTAAAAAATAAATACCATGTTAAAATTCACTACACTTTTAGCCACTGTTTTTGTTTGTTTTAGTTTACTGTTTACAAATTGTAAAAGTAGCCAAACAGAAGATAGCCAAGCCAAACAAGATTCATTAACCGGAGCTGCCAATACCAAGACCATTGCCATTAACGACTATAACAAATACGCTATTTCTCCGCCCGACACAGATTACACCGGAGATTTTTTAGAAAAATATCCTAATGGCATTATTAAATTTCAGGGCTTTTACCGCTTTGGTTTACGCCACGGCCAATGGATGTCGTTTTACGAGAACGGAGAAAAATGGAGTGAAACCTTTTACGATAAAGGCAAACGCCAGGGTGCTACTAATGTGTATTACTTAAGTGGCAAATTACATTATGCCGGTTGGTACAAAAACGATTTGAGAGACAGCCTTTGGTTGTTTTATGATGAAACAGGAAAAGAAATTGACCGCCGCGCCTACCGCGAAGATCAGGAGACCGGATTGGTGAATTAGGTTTACTTGCAAACAAATACTTATAAATGGAACATGCGCCAATCTGCTAGTTAGTAGCAATTTATGAAACATACACTCATATTACTTATTCTGACCTTGACTATAAAAACGTATGGGTGTGACTGTTTGACTCCTAAAACTGGCGACGCATTAAGATCGTACGATGTAGTTTTTGTAGGTAGAATTATATCATACCATGACAGTACAAAATTGTATTCAGCCAACCCATATATTGGACAAGTAGGATTCTATAACTTTGAAATAATACGTTATTTCAAAGGTTTGACAAAATCAAATAAAATAGTCTCTCTTGTTGAAAATGGGAATAATTGTGACTTTCAATTCAAGAACTATTTTGAAGGCGACACTTTCTTGGTTTATGCAGATTTAAATGGGGAGAGCTTTAATGCACATACACTAAGTACACATATATGTTCGAGAACAAAACTTGTTAGAGAAATAGTAGAAAAAGAGGAATTGGATATTTATAATAATTTTACACAATGGAAGTATCCAGAAAATATTGAACAAGTTGCAATAAAAGGACAACAATTATCTAGCACTGTAAAAGACAACGAAACAGACAATAAATCACTGACTATTTTAATCAGTATACTAGTTGTACTCAATCTGACAATAATAATTTTATTAGTAAAACGGAGAAAATAAACTGCTACTAACACACGCTTGGTTCCAGCTGGGCTTGACAACAAAGCTTTTGCAAAGGCTTTTGTCCGCTGACGGCGGAACTTTTTTCGCTTTGCAAAAGTCCATTAAACATTTATCTTTATAGAAGCGTTTCGGTAAGACACGGTTTCAAACCAGACTGAAGCCAAGCGCGAAAACGTTAGATGCATTCAAATAAAGTGAATACTAATTCTCCACAGTCGCCAACTGAGGCTGTTTAATTTTATCCGTCTTTTTCAAGCCTTCTAAAATTTCTACATTGATCCCATCAGATAAGCCCGTTTTCACATAACGTTTTTCAAATTGCTGATTAGTGGTTTCTACCTCAACAAACGATTTTTCTTTTTCAAATTGCAACGTACTTTCGTTAATGGCTAATACTTTATCTTTCTTAGCTAAAATAATATCGGCATTAGCGCTATAACCTGCGCGTAAAAAGGCTGCGTTTTCTTTACTGATAGACGCACGTATCAAGAATTGTATAGCTCCATTTTCTGTAATACCTTTTGGTGCAATGTATTCTAACTTAGCTTTAAAACTTTCTTTATCAATAGCACCAATCGTCAAGACAATGTCCATGCCTTCCTGCACCTTCCCTACTTCACTTTCATCTAATTTCCCTTCAAAGATCATTTCGCCCATGTTAGCTACCGAAGCAATGGTTGTTCCTTCATTAAAAGTATTACTCTCAATCACTTGTCCGCCTTCTTTTACCGGCACATCCAACACCATGCCGGTGATAGTTGCTTTCACTAAGGTATTAGTAGCAGAGCCTGATGATTTAGAAACGCCTTCTTTAATAATTTGCAATTGATTTTGCGCTGCCGCTAATTCTTCCTGAGTAGATTTGATACGTAACTCAAATGTTTGCATATCGGATTTAGAGATCACACTTTGATCGAACAATTGTTTGTTACGGTCAAATTCAATTTTAGAATTATCGTAATTCAATTGCGCGGCATTTACACGATTCTCAGCATTCGCTAAATTCAACATGTTTGGAATGATCTTGATCTTGGCAATGACATCTCCTTGTTTGACTTGTTGTCCGGCTACGATGTATAATTTTTCGATAATACCACTTACCTGTGATTTCATGTTGATCTCCTTACGCGGCGTGACAGAACCTGTGGCGACTGTTTTTTTGATGATGGTTGTATCAAAGGGTTGTGACGTTTGGAATACCACCGGTGGTTTATTTGATTTTTGAAATAAATAATAAAAAGTCCAAAATAAGCCTCCTACAAGGATAAGGATCAATACAATGTTTCTGATTTTTTTTAGCATAGTTTTTTTATTTTATAATTTGTTCTCGACAAGCTCGAACTGACAAGATTTTAATTTTATATTTTAATTCATTAATTTTTTAATTGTTCTCGTCCTTCGACTCGCCTCAGGGTGATGACCCGAACTGACAAAATTATTTTCATTATCTAATCGCCTCATTAATTAATTGTCTCATTGTCTACTCTGCTCTTAAGGCGTCAACCGGTTTAATGATCACTGCTTTACGTGCAGGAATTAATCCTGCCAAAGCTCCACCTATAATTAACACACTTAAGGCTTTGATAGCAATACTTAAATCAACGGTTGGGTTGGTAAACATTTCACCCGAATCTCCAATGGCCGAATTTAATCCTTCTAGCAATACTATTCCTAATACCAAACCAAAATATCCGGAAATTGACGTTAAAAAAACGGCTTCCATTAATATTTGTCCGATAATTTGTGAAGGCACTGCCCCTAAAGCACGTTTCACCCCAATTTCTTTAGTACGTTCTTTTACAACGATCAGCATAATATTACTGATGCCAATTACACCTGCTAACAACGTTCCAATACCCACGATCCAGATCAACACTTCAATACCAATAAATAAACCGTTTAATTTATTGTACTCTACCGCCATGTTCCAATGACCAATGGCCTTGGTATCTTCGGGTGCAATTTTATGACGTTCTTTTAAAATAGCCATCACTTTTTCTTCCGCTGCTTCGGCAGTAACTCCCTCTTTAGTTTTAATAGCAAACCAACCAATCACATCACCAAAATTAAACGCATTTTGAAACGTTGAAAATGGCATATTGATACGTTGTGCTTGTTGTCTTCCTTCTTGTCCACCTGCTGTGGGAGCAGTAACTCCCACAATTTTAAAATACACACCATTGATGCGAATGTATTGCCCAATAGGATCTTCATCCGGTTTAAATAACGACTCTACTGCCAAAGGACCAACCACACACACTTTTCGTTTTTCTTTAATATCCAGATCATTAATGAATCGTCCTTTACTTAAACGCACCTGCACAATTTCTGTGGTATTAGGAAAACACGCTTGTATCTCACAAGCCGCAGTCTTTAATCCTCGCACTACATTGTTCGCATCTTCATATCCACCCAATTGATTCATTGGAGAGATCACTTCCAGATCGCTAATTTGTTTTAAGGCTTCAGCATCAGATAAGGTAAAATTAAAATTTCGTCCTGGTTTCATGCCTTTGTAAGCTTTAGTGGTTTGTTGTGTCCACATATAAAAACTATTAGTGGCAGTACCTGAAAAATCTTTTAAAATCCCATTGCGCAACCCATTACCCGAGCCCAACATGATCACCAACATAAAAATTCCCCAGAAAACACCAAGCATGGTAAGAAAGGTTCGTAATTTATTTTTACGAATCGTTGCGAAAATCTCCTGCCAATTATCTCTGTCAAAAATCATTTATTCTTCTCTTAAGGCGGTGATGGGTTCTACTTTAGCCGCTTTTAACGCCGGAAACAATCCGGCCAAAGCACCAGCCACAATAATTAATATCACCGAAGTTAAAGCAATACTCAAATCAACTTCAGGGTTCTTAAAAAAATCTCCTTCTAATTTAAAATAACGGATCAGTTCTACAACACCAATACCTGCCATCAAACCAACATAGCCGGCAATGGATGTAATGAATACAGATTCCTGTATGATGAGCATGATAATGGAAACGGGTGTAGCCCCCAATGCTTTTCGCACACCAATTTCTTTGGTGCGTTCTTTCACAATGATCATCATGATATTGCTAATACCAACGATGCCTGCGATCAATGTGCAAATACCAATAAATATCACAAACCATTTGATGCCATCTAACATCCCCATGATGCGTTTGTATTCTACATTATTATTAAACACCGAAAGTGCATTCTTATCTTCCGGATTGAAATGGTATTTTTTCGCTAAACTATTTCTGATCTCAGTCACCATTTGTTCGCTTCGTTCCACACTTACATTTCCGGTGCTCGCCCATATCACACCAACATTATCTTTTCCGTTATTGATGCGTTGAGCCGTTAACAAAGGAATATAAATACGATCGTTATCGCCTTTGCCTGGATCATTAAACGTACCAACTACTTTATATGGCGTGCCACCCACATCAATAAATTTATTAATGGGGTCTTCTTTTTTAAATAAGGCTTCCTGCACCGGTAAACCGATCACACACACTTTACGAAATTCATTAAAATCAATTTCATTAATGAATCGTCCACTCACAATTTTTGCTTTCTCTAATAAGTAATGATCGGGCGCACAGGAGCGGACTAAAAATCCGGCGTGCTCATTTTTATAGGACAGCGTTTTATTTTCGCGCCAGGTAAAGGTGGCCGTGGCATGATCCACACCATCTACTTTATTCTTCACATTATAAAAATCAGCATTGGTTAATTGAATTTTTCTGCCTGGCTTGTAGCCACCATAAGCCATACTGGTTTCACGAGCATTGATCCAGATACTATTAGCAGCATCTCTTCCAAATTGTTCTTGCGCTCCGTTTCTTAAACCCTGACCGGCAGCTAACAAAATAATCAAAATAAAAATCCCCCACGCTACACTAAAAGCCGTGAGTATGGTGCGAAGTTTATTCTTCTTAATGGTTGCTAATATTTCCTGCCACTTATCTAAATCAAACATAGTTTGAGTTTTTAGTTTTTAATGTTTAGTTTTTAATATTTTCTCTTACTATTAAAAACTGATAACTAAACACTAAGAATTTATAATGAGTCCGTCTTTTAATCTAATGGTTCTGTGTGTCATGGCCGCAATATCATTTTCGTGCGTTACCAGCACAATGGTTTTACCTTGTTGATTGATCTCTTTAAATATTTCCATGACCTCAGCGGATGTTTGTGAATCCAAAGCGCCTGTTGGCTCATCGGCAAAAATCACTTTCGGATTTCCGATCAAAGCACGAGCAATAGCAACCCGTTGTTTTTGCCCACCACTCATTTCGCTTGGTAAATGGTTGGCCCATTCGCGCAAACCAACTTTATCCAAATACTCCAACGCTTTTTTATTGCGCTCTTTACGTGATACTTTTTGATAATATAAAGGCAGAGCTACATTCTCTGCCGCATTTTTAAACGATAATAAATTAAACGATTGAAATACAAAACCTAAAAACTGATTTCGTAATTGCGCTGCTTTAGTTTGAGATAAATTTTTGATAACGGTATTATTCAATTCATAATTACCGGAATCATAATTATCTAAAATACCCAATATGTTTAGGAGTGTTGATTTCCCTGAACCCGAAGAACCCATAATGGAAACAAACTCTCCTTCTTTGATATGAGCATCAATTCCTTTCAATACTTCAAACGAAGTATTCCCTAGTCGGTACGATTTGTGGATTTTCTGTAGTTTTATCACCCTTTAAAGTTATATATATAATCTGAAAGGGAAACGCCGTTCATGATGGAATTAGTGCGTTTGTGGAGAAAATTATTTAACCCGAAAGAACACAAAGAGAAGAACCAAAAACTATGTGTGTATGAAGTGAAGAAAGTTAAACCGTTTTCTTTTTGAAAAACAAATTATTGACTACGCTCATTAAAACATAAAGCACAATAACCAAAGGAATACCTACAAATTGAAATATAGCTAACAACGCTACACTTAAAGCTAAAAACACAAAACGGATCTCGTTTTCTTTCCATTTAAAGTGTTTGAATTTGAGCGCAAACAAAGGCAACTCAGCTACCAACATAAAACTTAATACGCAAATTGCACCAATTAAAAGATAGGGATGATATACATAATTAAAATCATCGAATTGTGAAATGATAGGAATTGACCCTATTAAAATAGCATTGGCCGGAGTTGGTAACCCAATAAAAGAATCAGACTGACGCGTATCGTGATTAAATTTAGCTAAACGAACTGCTGAAAAAATGGAAATTAAAAATGCCATAAAAGCCCAGTTAACATTCAGATCCAACTCATAATAGTTTTCAATACTGATCCTGAAAAATACAAACACCATGGCTCCCGGAACAACTCCAAACGTAACCATATCCGCCAAACTATCCAGATCTTTACCAATAGGCGAACTTACTTTGAGCATACGGGCCGCAAAACCATCAAAGAAATCCAATACCGCTGCAATGCCAATTAAATAGGAAGCCCAAATTAAATGCCCTTCGAAAATTTGTACGAGAGCTAAACAGCCACACAATAAATTACCACAAGTAATGGTGTTTGGGATATGTTTTTTGATATTCATATATTTCGTAAATATAGTATAAATTAAATCGTTTGTATATTTACAAAAGATGCTTTTTAACTCCCTCATATTTCTGATATTTTTGCCCTGCGTCTTTTTGGGTTATTGGTTCATTAAACCAAAATGGAGAAATATTTTTTTACTCTTAGCCTCCTACTATTTTTACTTTTCTTACAATCCCTGGTTTTTGTTATTATTAATTGGCACTTCGGGTTTAGATTTTTATTTAGCACGACTCATTTCTAATTCAGAAAGTAAGACCAAACGAAAAACCCTGTTAATACTGAGTATTGTAAGCAACATTGGAGTGTTGTTTGTTTTTAAGTACTTCGTCTTTTTTTATAATTCAGGTATTCAACTTTTTTCGAGCAACGAACATTTACTCTCAAATATTATCATTCCCGCCGGTTTGTCGTTTTATACTTTTCAATCGATCAGCTATACCATTGATGTTTACCGAAACAAATACAAGGCTGATGATACCTTGATCAATTTTTTATTATACGTCTCCTTTTTTCCTCACATGGTTGCAGGCCCCATCATGAGGCATCATGTGCTCATGCCGCAATTAAAAGTGAGTCACTATTTTAAAGACATTGATTGGGAAGCCTTTGCCAAACTAACCATTTGGGGTTTCTTTAAAAAAATGGTGATTGCCGATAACGTTGCTTTATTAGTGAATCCGGTATTTAGTGATGTTGGTTCATATAACTCATTGGAATTATTAATAGCCGGCTTTTTATTTTTAATACAACTCTATTGCGACTTTTCTGGTTATTCGGATATTGCCATTGGTGTAGCCAAATTATTTAAAATAGATCTCAGTCTTAACTGGAAACGACCTTTACTTTCTGCTTCAATAACCGATTATTGGAAACGCCACCACTTGAGTTTAACCGGTTGGTTTAGAGAATACGTTTATATTTCGTTAGGCGGTAATCAGGTAAACATAAAACGCTGGGCTCTTAATATTTTGTTTGTCTTTATCCTCAGTGGGTTTTGGCATGGTGCTAATGTTACCTTTTTAATTTGGGGAGCCTTGAATGGTATTTTTTATTTGTCAGAAGGCTTGATCAAAAAACGCTTTCCGAATTTAAAATTCAATAAATTATTAGGTTGGCTATATACCACTTTTTTTATCTCTGTATTTTTTATAGCCTTTAGAGCCGAAAGTACGACTCAATTACTGGAGATCTACAGATCCATATTCATAGATTTTAACTTCAGTTCAGGGGTTTCAAATCTCATTTTGATCAAAGGAAAATTCTTTTTTGTTGTTCTCCTTTTCCTATTATTGATCTTATACATCAAAGAACTTAGTGAAGAATTTGACCTTGCAAACAAGTTCGTTTTATATAAACCATTATTAAGGCCAGGCTTTTATCTGATGATGCTATTCTTTATTTTTTTACTGGGGAATTTTAACGCTAACACATTTATTTATTTTCAGTTTTGATCAAAAAAATAATTTCATATACTCTGATTTTTCTTGCTTCTCTCTATGCATATAGGGCTTGTTTATACATTGGCATCAAAAAAAATAAAGCCGGCATTTACAATAAATACAACGAACTGTTTTTAAACACAACCCATTATGATGCCCTGTTCATGGGTTCATCGCGGGCAGAAATGCATTACCATCCGGGCATCTTTGATTCCATAACAACATTAAACAGTTATAATATTGGCATCAGCGGTGCTTCTCCACAAATTAGTTTAGCTATACTAAAAACATTTTGCTCAAAACATGGCTCCCCAAAATTTTTGATCTACAATCTCGATCACTTTGCTTTAAAATATGATTCAAATAAACTTTATAGTTTTCCAAGGTATTTCCCTTATTTAAGCAATACCGTTTTACGAAATGAATTGAATAACATTGATCCTCGCTTCACGTCTTTTTATTATAACCCTTTACATTCTTTACCCTATAGTCAAATTGATTATTTAAGTGTATCGCTTCACGGCTGGTTTAATGTGGTTGGCAGATATGATACACTCTGTTATAAAGGTTATCAAACTGCCGAACTAAATACGCCATTAAAACAAAAAACACCTCAACCCGTTTATTCATACATTCATATTAAAAACAGGCAATACATCGATTCTATTATTCAGTTTTCAAAAACAAATCGCATACAATTACTTTTAGTAAACTCCCCGCTTTTAGATGGCGGAACAAAAGATGTGATCAATAAAAAACAACTTATAAGCCAATTACAAAACATTGCTTACTTACATGGGGTAGAGTATTGGGATTATTCGGATGACAATATTTCAAAAGATCATCGTTTATTTATAGACAATAAACATATGAACCGAACAGGAGCAGCCCTTTTCAGCACCTTATTTTCTAAGGATTTTCACAATAAATATGTTAAAACGCCGTTTTGAGTAAGAGAATAATTTTTCTTATCTTTAATACTTTGATATGCAACGGATTTTAATCATTTTTTTAATGGGTTTTAGCTTTATTTCTAATGCCCAAATAGCAAAATACAGTAATGAGTTTTTAAGCGTAGGTGTTGGTGCCCGTGCACTCTCTATGGCCAATGCCAATGTGGCTTCGGTTAACGATGTTACGGCCGGGTATTGGAATCCCGCAGGTTTACTATTGCAACAAAGCAATTTACAGGTAGGCTTGATGCATGCCGAATATTTTGCGGGAATTGCCAAATATGATTTTATTGGAGCCTCTAAACGCATTGACAGCAACAGTGTAGCCGGATTAACCTTTATTCGTTTTGGGGTAGATAATATCCCTAACACCACCGAATTAATTGATGCAAATGGCAATGTAGACTATTCGCGTTTAAAATCATTTAATGCTGTGGATGCGGCCGTTTTATTATCCTACGCACGAAATATACAAAAACTGAAAGGTGTGAAAATAGGTGCTAATGCCAAGATCATTCGCCGTAAGTTGGGCGAATTTGGTGGTGCCTGGGGCTTTGGCTTAGATCTGGGAGCTATGTACGATTACAAAAAATGGCGCTTTGCTGCTATGGGTCGAGACATAACGGGAACCTTCAATGCCTGGAGTTATAATTTATCGGATGATGTAAAACAAACTTTTGCCGTAACAGGCAATGATATTCCGGCTAACTCAGTAGAAGTTACCATGCCTAAATTAATTTTAGGAGCTACTCGTACCTGGTTTGTTTGGAAAGAAAAGGTTTCATTAGGCGGCGAACTAAATTTCATTAACACATTTGACGGTAAACGTAATACTGTTATAAAAACCAATGCATGGAGCATGGAGCCTGCTTTTGGCATAGAAGTTGGCTATAAAGGTTTTGTATACTTAAGAGGTGGGATTGGTAATGTTCAAAAAGTAAAAACCATACAAGGTACTGATGCGACAACTGTTCAACCAAATATTGGTGTAGGATTAAAATACAAGGTCTTTGCTTTGGATTATGCTATGACCAATATTGGAAATGTTTCTACCTCGCTGTACTCACATATTTTTACAGTGAAAATTGACATTAATAAAAAATTAGTAAAATGATAAAACGTTTATTCATTACGCTTTTCTTTTTCTGTGGATTACTGAAACTTTCAGCTCAACAGTATGGAAACGAATGGATAAATTACAATCAACAACATTTTCGGATAAACATTGCAAAAACAGGTTTATACCGTATTGATTCTACTACACTGGTTAATGCAGGAATTCCATTAAACAGTATGGACCCCAGAAAATTTCAATTATTTATAAAAGGGCAAGAACAATACATTTACATTAAAGGCGAAAACGATGGCGTTTTCAACAACACTGACTATATAGAATTTTATGCCGAAAAAAATGATGGGCGATTCGATTCTTTAGCCTATTCTAATATTACACGCTTACCTAATCCTTATGTTGCTTTATTTAATGATACCAGTTATGCCTATTTAACCTGGAATGCCATCACCAATAATAAACGCGCTACTATTGAAACTGATCTTAATTTTTCGGGATACAGCCCTGCCGAATATTTTTATAGCGAAAAAGTAATGGCCGGAAACAGTTATTATTCTCTTGGCAAAACTTATATAAGTAATATTTCTGATCCCCGATATGTTACCGGCGAAGGTTATGGCTTTGGCTTGGCAAAAGGACAAATTATACAAACCAATTTTGGTAATTTAAATGTGTATCAATCCAGTAGCATGCCGGTATTTATAAAAACCAGTTACTCAGGAACTTCTCAGAATTTTTTGAGTAATGGCTACGATCACCAATTAAAGTTAGACTATCTTGACAATAGCAGTAATTATACAACACTAAACGACACTACATTTACCGGCTACAACCAATTCTTAATTGAAAAAGAGATCACTTCAGATAAACTCCAAAACAATTCAGTAGTAAGGGTTACCAGTGTTAACAATCCTTTTTTTAGTTCTATTAACAACAACACCAACCTTCATTACTTATATTTAAAATACCCCGAGTTACCCAATTTTCTTGGAGTTTCAGAAAAATTATTCTTCATCGACGATAACACATCCTTCTTAAAAACATTTGTTGATCTACAAAACGTTAGTGTGGCAAGTAATTCAGTTATTCTGTATGATTTAACCAATCACAAGTACATTTCAACATCTGTCAGCGGAAATAATGTTAAAGCCTTAATTCCAAACGGCGGGGCACAGAAAAAATGTTTTCTGACAGTGAGCAGTAATACCATAAACGTTAGTTCTCTTAGCCCCGTGAATCAAAGCGGTTATTTTGTAAATTATAAATCTAAAACGTCTGATTCTGCCTATTTGATCATATCCCACAAAGGATTAGAAACCGCTGCCAATAATTATAAAACGTATAGAGAAAGCTCTGCCGGTGGGTCTAACTATGTTATCCTAGCGTATATAGACGAATTGTATGATCAGTTTGCTTATGGTAACAAAAAAAATCCTTTAGCTATTAAAAACTACTGCAAATTTTTAAGTGACAGTTTAACATTGCCTCCAAAATATTTATTGCTGTTGGGTAAATCCATTAAAAATGATCTGGTAAGAGCTAATTCCGAGCACTGGAATGCCTGTGAATTGCCAACCATGGGTACTCCGGCATCCGATAATTTATTGACAACCGGCATTCATGGTGCAAATTCAGCAACGCCTTTTATTCCATTGGGACGTGTATCTGCAAAAAATAATACAGAAGCTGGTTGGTATCTTAACAAAGTTATTTCGCATGAAAGTAGTTTGCCAAACCATGATGAATGGCGCAAACGTGTGTTACATTTTTCCGGTGGTTATGATCAGGGACAACAATTTTTATTTCAATCCTATTTAAATTATTATAAAGCAATTATTACGGATACCTTGTATGGAGGTCAGGTATTTACGTTTAAAAAAACTTCTACTGCCCCTATACAAATTAATGTGAGCGATTCCGTGAAACAATTAATAGACCAAGGCGCTTCCATTGTTACATTTTTTGGCCACGCTTCTTTATATGGTTTTGATCAGGCTATCGATGATCCTACCACTTATAGTAACAAGGATAAATACCCGCTATTAATTGCAAACTCTTGTTATTCGGGGGACGTTCACTCCTTAGGCTCCAACAGCACCTCTGAGGCATTTACATTAATAAATGAAAAGGGAACGATTGGATTTATTGCCTCCTCGGCTACCGGACTGGTAAACACCCTTTACACATATTCCTCTGAGTTATACAAATCAATTGCTTATGAGCGATATTATTTGGGAATAGGAGATGCTATCAAAAACACATGTTACAAAACCTCATTCTCTTCTATGGATCAATTGCAGGAAATTGCAGGATTAGAAATGACCCTGGAAGGAGATCCCTACATCAGACTGAATGCTTTTGCAAAACCGGATTATCAGGTAGAAAATTCAAGCCTTTATTTTAATACCTCTAGTTATGTAGATTCTATTGGTATAAACGTGAAAATAAAAAATTTAGGGAAAGCCATTATCGATACGTTTGTTGTAAGAGTAGAGCGTTATTTTCCATCGGGAGACACCATTAATTTTTTGAAAAAATTCACCGCGCCATTTAATAACGATACACTTAGTTTTTATATTTTAAAAGATTTTGAAAAAGGTGTAGGCTTAAACCACTTTAAAGTATTTATAGATTATTATAACGAGATCGATGAATTATTAGAGAATAATAATTCTACAGGAACCGTAGATCTATTTATTCCAGGTGGCGATGTGATACCCGTTTATCCTTATAAATATGCTATTGTGCCTAACACTCCGCAAATTACATTAAAAGCGTCTACGGCCGATCCTTTTGCGCCAAGCAGCAATTACAAAATTCAATTAGACACAAACGACACTTTTATTAATCCCATTAACTCAACAGTAGTCACCAGTTCGGGTGGTGTGATCGAATGGACCGTTAATTTACCTTATGCGGATAGTACCGTTTATTTTTGGCGCATTACCAAAGATTCGCTATCACCGGCTGATGTCATAAGATGGAGAGAAAGTTCATTTCAGGTCATTGGCACAAAAACAGGCTGGGCACAGGCACATTTCCATCAATTTAAAAATGATTCCTATCAATTTATTAAATATCAAAAACCTCAACGTCAATTTCAATTCTTTAATGATTATTTATCACTCAAATGTCAGAATGGGTTTTCTAATGTATTAGCTTTTTCCGACATACAATATTCGTTAAACAACAGTATAAAGGCAACGTGGCATTTTGCTTTTAACGGCTGGACCATTGCCGTTTTTGATAATGTTACCGGACAGCCTTGGACAACCAGAATTAATGGCACTTCTGGCTACGCATCTCCTTACAACAATTGTTTGGCTTTTGCTAATCAAAATTTTTGGGCTTATGATTTTGGGCCTAACACTTATTGTGGTACACCAACTGCTACCTGGCAAACTGATTTAACTTATTTAATCAGTCAGGTTCCCGACAGTTCTTATGTATTAGCTTACAGTTCCGATGCTCATGGCGCACAAACCTATAACACTGCTATGTATAATGCCTTTGAAAGTTTTGGTAGCGCGGCCATACATACAACATTAGACACGGTTCCAATGATCATTTTTGGAAAAAAAGGCAGGCCATCCGGCACAGCGCAAGAAGTAACAGGTGTCAATTCTAAATCTGTTGTGAATCTTGAAGATAGTATGATCACCAGATGGAACAGTGGTCATATCCTGTCTGAACTAATTGGCCCTTCTGCAAAATGGAATAGTTTGCATTGGAAGTATACAGGTTTCTCCGGCTTAAACAATGATACTGTTGTATTAAAGATCATCCGCTTTAACCAAAATGGGCAATCGGATACTGTGCCTACAATTGCGTTAACCAATACAACATTCGATCTGTATAATCTTGACACACACATTGACGCTAATACTTACCCTTACATTCAATTGGTAGCATTAATGAAAGATAATGTAACGCACAATGCTCCGCAACTAAAAAAATGGCAGGTCATCTATGATCTGGCTCCTGAGTGTGCTATTAATCCATTGAAAGGTTACGCACTGGCTAATGATAGTCTATCGGAAGGAGATAAACTAAGCATTAAACTTCCTATTGAAAATATCGGAACTGTGCCATTTACCGATAGCTTGTTAGTGACTTATTGGATAGAAGATAATTCAGGTATTCCACACCAATTACCACAAAAATTAAAATTAAAACCATTTGTGCCTGCTCAGGTAATAATTGACACCATTAACTTCAATAGTTATCAATATCCGGGGTTAAATTATTTATGGGTAGATGTTAATCCTCCGGGACATATCAAATACCAAAACGAGCAATATCATTTTAATAACATTGCACGTATTCCTTTTAAAGTAAATGCCGATAAAGTTAATCCACTACTGGATGTCACCTTTGATGGCGCTCATATTTTAAATGGTGACATCATTTCGGCCAAACCTCATGTATTAGTAACCCTTAAAGACGAAAATAAATTTCTGGCATTAAACGACACTTCTAACTTTGCTGTATTTATAAAATATCCTGACCAAGCCGCAGAAAAGCGTTTGTATTTTGCTAATTCTCTTCAGTTTACTCCTGCTCAACTACCTAACAACTCTTGTAAAATTGAATGGAAACCGGAACTTGTTATGGACGGCAAATATACCATGATCGTTCAGGCAACAGACAGATCAAGAAATGTATCGGGTTCTGTAGATTATTCTATTCAATTTGAAATTGAAACCAAACAAACCATTACCGAAGTTTTAAATTACCCTAATCCTTTCAGTACCTCTACCCGATTTGTATTTACACTAACCGGTAGTGAAGTGCCTGATGTATTTATTATACAAATTATGACCATTACAGGAAAAGTAGTAAGAGAAATTACAAAAAACGAATTGGGAAATATCCGAATAGGCAGAAACATTACAAGCTATGCCTGGGATGGTAAAGATGAATATGGTGATAAATTAGGGAATGGTGTTTATCTGTACAGAGTGATTACCCGCCATAATGGCGATGCTATTGAAAAGCGACAAACAGAAGCAGATTCATTCTTTAAAAAAGGAATCGGAAAATTAGTAATTATGCGTTAGAATTTATTTGATCACTAAAGTATCTAAAATTTTATCCTTCAAAATAAACGTTTTTACCATTTCTGACACTTGTTTCAGAATCTTCTCTTCCAAGTTTTTATCGATCCCTAATAAAGCATGGGCTTTTTCTTTTGCCTCTTGTGTACTACAATCAGTTGTTTTTGAGATAGCTTCAGCTAAAGCCATAACACGCAAACCGTTATCTTTTAATATTCCCAGTTCTCTGATGATCCAGCTTAAAGCAAAAAAAGAATCGTGATCAAACTCCATAACAACAGCATTTTTTGGCTTAACAGGAAGTTTATTAAACGGCGACTTTAGAATTTCCGGTGTAAAATAATTAATTTGATACTTGGGCTTTTTTGCTGTTTTTTTCAATTGGATCAGGCCATTCAAAGCCTGAGCGTAAATACTGAGCCAACGCAATTTACGGCGTACCTCGTGAACCTGTTTTTCAAATTGAGTAAAAGAGTAATCAATTTTCTGTAAAAAGATCAAGATGTTTTCTATGTCTGCTTTAATTGTCAGCTTTAATTCATTCAAATATTCCTTGTTATATACAACCGTATATTCATTCAATCTAGCATCAAATTCTTTTAACTTTCCTTCCAGCCATTCTTTTTCCAACAAGCGACTATCCGACTTTTCGAGCCTCTTTTTTGCCTTTTCGGTAAAATAAGCTACTGTTGCTTTATCAATTTTTTTATTGGCTTTAAGCTCTTTTTCTAAAACTAAATAATAATCAATTTCGCCAAAGACATCTTCCATTTTTTTAAAACGCTTATGCCATTTAGCGAATATTTTTTCGTCAAAGGCATAATCATGAATTCGCGTTAAAGCTTCCAGCATAAAAAGAGATGTTCGCACATCATTTTGATGCAACCACAACGAAGGGCTTTTTTGCTTCGATGCCTTTGTAAGCAAGCTTTGCAATTTAACACTATGAACTAAAAATGGATTAAAAGATGATGTTGCCATAATTATAATTTTAAAATTTTGGTCTAAAAAATAGTATTTATCTGTTTATGTTACCCTCTTCAGTTTTTAACTAACACTCCGTAGGTCTAGAAACATAATAACACTATTGAAGTTACCGAAAATTATTGGATTTTCTGGCTAAGTTTTTGTTTTTTTCATAAGCCCTAACTTTTTTAAATCCAATGCTCCATAGTACACTATAGCTTTCCAGTAACTTGGTCCGTAACTAACGTATAATTCTTCACCTGCTTTAATATTTCTCTTGGCAATAACAAATAATCTTCCTCGTGCCACAACGATAGAAGCATTATTTTTTAAATTAGATACTTTTGTCAAACCCTTAGCATCATTTATATAAGTTGCGATACAATTTTTATCTTTTAATGAATCTAAGCTATATGTTTTATTAAGGTAAAGTATGGAATGTGATTGCTTTAAAATAAATCTCGCAGCTCCTATCGTGTGTGAGATCTTCTCTCCTGTGAATTCAGTAATAATAGATTCCTTTTCTATACTCACTTTTGTAAACACCCCTTTACCTGCTCCTGGAATAAGTGATTTTTTTATCACAAGATCGTCTTCCATAAAATTCATTCTTTTCACTAAAGGCTTTGGCATCTTATTCAAATTACGTATTGTTTAAATCAGGGAAAATCATATTTTTACATTAAAAAAATATAATCTTATAAAATTATGAAACTAAGCGACATCTTCAGAAAAAAAAGTACAATTTCAAAAGCTGAGAAAGCGATTGTAAAAATTGACAAAAAACAACTGGCTAAAATAACCGGTGGTGTTAGTTTACTAGAAAGTACTGTATCAGGAGTAGTTACAGACAATAAACATCCTGAGGGGAGATATTAATTATTTATAAATTCGCTATCATAAAAAACAATAACAATTATAAAATCATGAAACTATCTGATATTTTTAAAAAGAAAACCGTTATTTCTAAAACAGAGCCACTAATTGTGAAAATTGACAAGAAAAAACTTGAACAATTAACCGGTGGTATTACTTATGAAGTTGATCCCCGTAAATTTAGCGATGCCTCTGCAGGTCAAGGCGCAAAAGACTAATTTTCAACTATTACTTAGCGACATACCGCTATATATAAAAAGGCCGAATTTTCGGTCTTTTTCATTTAAATCTCCCCTTTTTAGAGTAAATATTATATAGTATCTTTGCCCTCTATGGAAAAAAGAGTAAGATTACGTTTTGCCCCTAGTCCAACGGGTGGCTTACACATGGGCGGAGTTCGTACCGCATTATTTAGTTATTTATTTGCCAAAAAACATGGCGGCGATTTTGTATTGCGTATTGAAGATACCGACCAAACACGTTATGTAAAAGGTGCTGAAGAATATATCATCAATGCTTTAAAATGGTGTGGTATTGAACCAAACGAAGGTGTTGGTTTTGGTGATGGGCCTTATGCTCCATATCGCCAAAGTGAAAGAAAAGAATTAGGGATTTACAAAAAATACGCCGATCAATTAATTGCATCGGGTCATGCCTACTACGCTTTTGATACATCTGAAGAATTAGATGAAATGCGCAAACGTTTAGAAGCAGCTAAAGTAGTGGCTCCTCAATACAATGCCATCACTCGTCAAAACATGCGTAACTCATTAACCTTACCGGAAGATGAAGTGAAGAAATTAATTGACGGTGGTACACCTTACGTGATTCGTTTAAAAGTACCACGTAATGAAGAAATTCGTTTTCATGACATCATTCGTGGATGGGTTACGGTTAACTCTTCGCAAGTGGATGATAAAGTATTGTTAAAATCAGATGGCATGCCAACCTATCATTTAGCGCATATTGTAGATGATATTGAAATGAAAATTTCTCATGCTGTGCGAGGCGAAGAGTGGTTACCAAGTGCGCCATCTCATATTTTAATTTACCGTTATTTAGGTTTAGAAGCTGATATGCCTCAATTAGCGCATTTACCGTTGATCTTGAAACCGGATGGTAATGGAAAATTATCTAAACGTGATAAATCGGGTTTACCAATGTTTCCGATTAATTGGCATGACGAACGTACCGGCGAAAGTTATGTAGGATATAGAGAATCAGGATTTACACCGGATGCTTTCATTAACATGTTAGCCTTATTAGGCTGGAATCCGGGTGATAATCGTGAGATCATGAGCAAACAAGAATTAATTGAAAGTTTTTCTTTTGAACGCGTAAATAAATCAGGTGCAAAGTTTGATCCCGAAAAAACAAAATGGTTTAACCAACAATACTTGCGTATGCAAACAGATGAGCAATTAGCCGCATCTGTCATGCCTATTTTAGAATCAAAAGGTATTAAAAAAGATAAAGCATTTGTAACGGAGTTTTGCCGTTTAATCAAAGAGAAAGCGCATTTTGTAACGGAGTTTTATGATCTGGGTTCTTACTTTTTTGTGGCACCAACCACTTACGATGAAAAAGTAATGGCTAAAAAATGGAATGAAAATTCTAAAACAACTTACACTAAATTAACTGAAAAACTGGCAGCCTTAGATACCTGGACGATCACTTCTATTCATGATCTATTCGCATCTGTTGAGCCTGAATTAGGAAAAATTGATATGCAATTAGTACGTGTATTAACAACAGGTGTAGCCGGCGGCGCGCAACTGTTTGATATGTTAGCCTTGTTAGGAAAAGATGAAGTGATTACTCGTTTAAATAATGCTTTAAGTCTACAAAAATAATGTCACATCGAGCGCAGTCGAGATGCTCAATATAAACTTGTTCTCGACTTCGCTCGAACTGACATGAAAAAAAATATGGAATTATACTCTGACGAATACTTCATGAATGAAGCTTTAAAAGAAGCTCAGAAAGCTTTAGAAGCTGATGAAGTTCCTGTGGGGGCTGTAATTGTAGCGGATAATAAAATTATTGCCAGAGCACACAATTATACTGAACGCTTAAACGATGTAACGGCGCATGCCGAAATGCAGGCGATCACATCTGCAGCAAATGCCATTGGCGGAAAGTATTTAAACGATTGTACTTTGTATGTTACCCTAGAGCCTTGTGTGATGTGTGCCGGAGCTCTACATTGGACACATATTACAAAAATTGTATTTGGTGCCAGAGATGAAAAAAAGGGATATTCGAAAATTGATCAATTGCTTTTACATCCAAAAACAGTTGTTGTAAATGGCATTTTAGAAAATGAATGTTCTAAAATTATTAAAGATTTTTTTGCTTCAAAGAGAAAAAATTAATCGCAGATAACGCTGATTTTTTTTGCACAAGGAAATGAGGTTATTAATTAAAATACAATAAAAAATTCTCTGCGAACTTTGCAGTTAAACAACATAAACTATGAATTTAGACTTAAAAAATAAACAGGCCATCGTTTGCGGAAGCACACAAGGCATAGGAAAAGCCATTGCTTTAGAATTAGCTAATTTAGGCGCTAGTGTAACCTTAGTAGCACGCAATGAAGAAAGTTTAAAAAAAACCAAGCAAGAGTTAAGTACAACTAACGGTCAGCTGCACTCCTATTTATGCGTGGATTTTTCGAAGCCTGAAGAATTAAGAACCATCGTTGATGCTTATTTACAACGTCAACCCATCGTTCATATTTTAGTGAACAACACCGGTGGTCCGCCTGCCGGCCCGGCTCATTTAGCAAAAACAGAAGAATTTTTATCTGCCTTCAATAATCATTTGATCTGTAATCATATTTTAGTGCAAGCTTGTATTGAAGGAATGAAAAATGCTAAATACGGTCGCGTGATCAATATCATTTCTACATCCGTTAAACAACCATTAGCAAATCTTGGTGTATCAAACACCATCAGAGCAGCAGTGGCAAACTGGAGCAAAACCTTAGCTAACGAATTAGGTCAATTTAATATCACTGTCAACAATGTATTGCCAGGCGCCACTGCTACCGGGCGTTTACAAAGTATCATTGAAAACAAATCAACCAAAACAGGTCACGGTTTAGATGCTATTACTAATGAAATGATCGCAGAAATACCAATGAGACGATTTGCAGAACCGGCAGAAGTTGCCAATGCCGTAGCATTTTTAGCTTCGCCGGCAGCAGCTTACATTAATGGTATTAATTTACCTGTAGACGGAGGCAGAACAGGGTGTTTGTAATACATTCTTTTTCTTCAAACTAATTAACTATTCAACGTTAATTCTTTCTATTATTTTAACGGAGATTGGCCTTTAAATTTGGCAAAATCTCCGTTTTTTAATATTATATTTGTTTCTATTTATATCTTATTTTAACTTTTCTATGAAGATTATTATACCAATGGCGGGCAAAGGTAAACGTATGCGTCCGCACACTTTAACTGTTCCTAAGCCATTGATCAATGTTGCCGGAAAACCAATTGTTCAACGATTAGTAGAGGACATCACAAAAGTATGTGGTGAAAAAGTAGATGAGATCGCTTTTATCATTGGTCCCGATTTTGGAAAAGAAGTAGAAGAACATTTGATAAAGATCGCTCAAGAACAAGGCGCCAAAGGAACTATCTGTTATCAGGAAAAAGCCTTAGGTACCGCCCATGCCATTATGTGTGCCAAAGCTTCTATTACCGGAAAAACGGTTGTAGCTTTTGCCGATACTTTATTTAAAGCCGACTTTGTGATGGATACCAATCAGGAAGGTGTTATTTGGGTACAAGGCATTCAGGATCCAAGTCAGTTTGGTGTGGTAAAATTAAATGATGCCGGCGTGATCACAGATTTTGTTGAAAAACCAACCACCTTTGTAAGTAATCTGGCTATCATCGGTATTTACTATTTTAAAGATGGCGACAATTTGAAAAAAGAATTACAATATCTTTTAGATAATAATATCACTGAAAAAGGCGAATTCCAATTAACCAATGCTTTGGAAAACATGAAACAAAAAGGTATCGCCTTTACTCCGGGTAAAGTAACCGAATGGTTAGACTGTGGAAACAAAGATGCGACTGTTTATACCAACCAACGTGTTTTAGAATTTGATAAAGCCAGCGCAAACTTAAAGGGTAAAAATATTATTACTGAAAATAGTTTAATTATTGAGCCGTGTTATATTGGCGATAATGTAGTGATCAAGAATTCTATTGTTGGGCCACATGCTTCTATCGGGCAAGGTTCTACTATATCTGATGCTTTGGTAAAAAACAGTATCGTACAGGCAAATACAAAATTAAGCAACACCGTTGTTGCTAACAGTATGATTGGAGAAGGCGCAGAAGTAAAAGGAAAAGCATTAGATCTTAGCATGAGTGATTATACAACGTTATCACTTTAAAACTTGTCACGCTGAACAAAATCGAAGCGTATTTAAAATTTCAGTTGAAAAACAAAAAAAACAAAATATCTTTTTCTTTTTTAATGTTAGTCATAACATTAGGTGTTTTTTCCTGCAAATCAACCAAACAAACACAAACAACTGCGCAAACCGATAAGCCATCTAAAACGAAAGGACTTTCGGAACAAGATGAACTCAAATTTGCATTTTATTTTGTTGATGGTTGCAAAGAGCGCATGAAAGGCAATATTGAAATTGCTGAAAATTTATTTAAAGAATGTTTAAAATTAGATCCTAATTCTACCGCTGTAAAATATGAGCTTGGAAACATTTACCGTTTTAACGGTTTATATGACAACGCTTTAAAATACGGAAAAGAATGCGCCACTGCGGAACCTAAAAACGAATGGTATCAATTACTGTACATTGAGTGTTTGCATAATAAACGTCAATATGCGCAAGCAGCTAACGTGTATGCTCAATTGATCAAATACTATCCCAACCGACCAGATTTTTACGAAGGCTTAGCTGCTGAATATATGTACAGTGGCAATTACGAAAAATCATTCAAGACCTACGAAGAGTTGGAAAAAAAATTCGGACAAAACGAAGCGTTTACTTTAAACAAGATCAAACTACTTAAGCAATTAAAAAAAATAGCAGAGGCTGAAGAGGAATTAAAAAAATTAATTCAATCTAATCCCAAAGAAGCCCGTTATTATACCTATTTAGCTGAGTTTTATCAGGAAAACAAACAGGAAGAAAAAGCTTTAGAAACTTACAAGAAAATTTTAGCTATTGATCCCAACAATGCAATGGTGCATTTAGCGTTAGCTGATTACTACAAATCCAGAAACGACAAAGAAAATTTTTATCAGGAGATAAAAATAGCTTTTCAAAATCCTGATCTGGACGTTGACACCAAATTAAAAATACTGGTTTCTTATTATCAATTATCTGAAGAAAATCCTCAGTACCAAAAGCAAGCCGATGAATTATGTCAGATCATGTTGCAATTGCATCCAAACTCACCGGAGTCGCATAGCATTTACGCCGATTACTTGTACCGCGAAAAAAAGGTAAAAGAAGCAAGAGATGAATATGCAAAAGCGGCGGCTCTAGATAAAAGCAGATTTGCCATATGGAATCAATTGATGTTTATTGAATCAGAATTAAATGATTACGTTTCTATGGAAGTGCATAGCACTGAAGCCATGGAATTATTTCCTAATCAATCATCACCCTATTTTTTTAATGGCGTTGCAAACATTCAATTAAAAAACTACAATAAAGCCGTTCAGTCTTTAAAAGATGGAATTGAGTTTGTATATGATAATAACCCATTATTGATTCAATTTTATGCAAACCTGGGAGATGCCTACAATTACTTAAAGGATTACGAAAAATCTGACAAAGCATTTGATGATGCCTTAAAGGTTGACCCCGATAATACTTACATCTTAAACAACTACGCTTACTTTTTATCGTTACGAAAAAAGACTTTAGAGAAAGCTGAAAAATATTCTAAACGAAGTAATGAGTTAGCTCCGAACAACCGTTCTTACATTGATACTTATGGTTGGATCTTATATCAATTAGGTAAATACAAAGAATCTGAGGAATGGTTGGGAAGAGCGGCTAAGATGGGGGCAAAAAATGCTGTTATTTTAGAGCATTACGGAGATGTCTTATATAAATTAGATAGAAAAGAAGAAGCATTGAATTACTGGAAAGAGGCAAAATTAGCAGGACAGGGTTCTGATCTATTGGATAAAAAAATTGCAGATAAAAAATTACATGAGTAAAACGTGCTTTAAAAAATATTATTCTTTATCCTACTTAGGTATTATCGTTCTATTTACGATGATGCTTTCTTGTAAAGGTAAAAAGCACGTTCAACAAACTACTACTGAAATAACTACGGAAGATACACTTCAGGGAAAATGCCGTTTAACATTTAAAACCGCTAAAATTTTATCCAAACATATTCATGAACATGAATTAAACTATACATGGATACAAGCAAAAGCGGATGTTGAAACATCTATTGACGGAGAAGATCATAATTTAGATATTAGAGTAAAAGGCAGAAAAGACAGTGCTATCTGGATTTCGATTCAGGCAGCCGGCTTAATAGATATTGCTAAACTATTAATTACCCGCGATTCGGTGAAAATGGTTGTATATGTTAAAAAACAATATTTTAAAGGGGATTTTAATTACATCAATCAACTCCTGAATGCTGATCTGGATTTTGATATGGTGCAAGCTGCTTTATTTGGAAACAGTGCTGATTTTGATGATGATGACAGTAAAATGAAACCCGTGATCGATCGGGAAAATTGCAATTATTTGTTAAGTACCGAACGAAAGCGCAAATTACGCCGTATAACCAGTGGTCAGGATTCGCTTAGACGCTCATTACAAACCATGAGACTGAATACTGAAACCTGGAAAATTATCAGTAATGATTTTGAAGATGCAACCACAAACAGAAGTTTTCATGCTAAATACGACAAATTTCTTGCAAAGGACAGTGTTTTTGCACCACACGATGTTAATATTGAGATACGTGCTGAGAAGAAAATCAACCTTAAAATTAACTATGTTCGCATAGAAATAGATCAGCCTCAAAAACTGATATTGAACATACCAAAAAATTATGACCCAATTCCAATTAACAAAGAGAAACCTTAGTAAATTTATTTGCTTCAGTTTCTTGTTTATTGGTTTAAGCATCTCTTCCTTTTCTCAAACCAAAGGAACCCCTTCTCAAAAAGAATTACTCAACAAAAAAAATAAGTTGAATGATGACATCAAACAACTTAATTCGCAACTAAGCCGAACCAAGGCTAGTAAAAAATCACAGATCAACACGATCGTGGTGATCAATACAAAAATTAAAGTGCGTGAAGAGCTAATAGGGACTATTAACAGTGAATTAAATCAAATCAATGCCAGCATTAAAAAAAATGTGATCGAGATCGATGCACTAAAAGCAAGTCTTGATAAACTAAAAAGTGAATACGCCAAAATGATCTATTTTGCTCAACGTAACCAGGATTCGTACACAAAGATCATGTTCTTGTTTTCTTCGGGTAATTTCAATCAGGCTTACATGCGTATTAAATATTTTCAGCAATATGCAGCCTTCAGAAAAAAACAAGCCAATGAAATTGTTGCTACACAATTAATACTGGGCAATAAACTGCAAGAACTTGAAGCACAGCGCCACGAAAAAAATGTATTGCTAGGCAATGAAAAAGAAGAGAAGACCTTATTAGACGGAGAGAAACAACAACAGGAAATTGTATTGAGCGAACTACAACAACAAGAAAAAGAACTGAAAGAAGAATTAGAAAAGAAAAAGCGCGATGCTGAAAATTTACAATTAGCCATTCGTAAATTAATTGAAGCCGAAATAAAACGTAAAGCTGAAGAATCCGTAAAAATAGCGGCAGCAAAAGCAGCCAAGGCCGCCAAGGCAGAAAAAAATAAAACAGCCAAAACAAAAACCAATACCAAAACAAATATTAAAACGCCGGAAGTTAAAGTGGTTACACCTGAGCTAACGGAAGAAGCAGAAGCTCTTGGCGCCGACTTTGCCAGCAGCAGAGGTAAATTGCCGTGGCCGGTAACAAAAGGCGTTATTTGCCAGCCTTATGGCGAATACGAACATCCTGCTATCAAAGGATTTATGATGAATAATAATGGTGTGGAAATATGTGCCAATAAAGGCACGCAGGCACGTTCCGTATTTGAAGGTGAAGTGACCAGTATTGCTATTTCTCCAACAGGTGGTAAATTAATCATCATTCGTCATGGCGAATACTTAAGTGTATATAGCAACATTGGCGAAGTATATGTCAAACAAGGAGATAAAGTCACGATCAAACAAACCATAGGCACTATCTTAGATGAAGATGGAAAAACCAGTATGAACCTACAGATCTGGAAAGGGCAAAAAACAATGGATCCAAGCGGTTGGTTGTTTAATGGAAGATAATTTTTTTTCAGAGAACAACTGTCGAGTGTGCAATTTCACAAAATAACTAATGAAAAAATATTGGATTTTAATAGTCGTTTTTTTGATAGGTTTGATCATCTCTGCTATTAAGCCCCATGATTATTTTACGTGGTTTTTAGAAATATTTCCGGGCATTATTGGCCTACTCATTCTTGTATTTACTTTTAAAAAATTCACATTTACCGATATAACCTATTGCATGGTATTAATGCATTGCTATGTTCTATTCATCGGAGGGCATTATACTTATGCAGAAGTGCCCTTGTTTGATCACATAAAAGAAGTGTTTCATCAAAGCAGAAATAATTATGATAAAGTCGGACACTTTACGCAAGGCTTTGTTCCTGCCATGATCATACGAGAATTATTTATCAGACGAAACATTGTTAAGCGTGGTGGCTGGTTATCCTTTTTAACTATTTGTACATGCGTAAGCATCAGTGCCTTTTATGAATTTTTAGAATGGTTTGTGGCTATTACCTCAGGTCAATCTGCCGATGCCTTTTTGGGAACACAAGGTTATGTTTGGGACACACAATCTGATATGTTATATGCATTAATTGGTGCTTCCACCATGCTTTTACTTTTCTCAAAGCTTCATAACAAACAGATAGATAGAAAAACTAACATAATTCCATTACATCAATAGCTCTTAATCTGTGAAGGATGTAACTTATTTCTATAATTGTATAATTTTTTTGATGTAACTATCCTCAACTTTGAAGTATAATTACATCATCATGAAAAAGGAAACAGATACCGTTGAACTGGCAAAAGAGAAATCACACATCATTGTTGCCATTACAGAATACGTCCCAAACTCGGTAGTAAGTAAAACCATTATTAAAAAAACTACCGGTAATGTCACAGCAACATCATTTGACGAAGGTGAAGAACTGGCTGAGAAAACTTCACCTTTTGATATTTATGTTCAAATTATTGACGGCTCTGCAGAACTTACCATTGATGGAAAATTGTATCATCTTAAATTAGGTGATGGAATCATTATTCCTTGCCATAAAAAACATAAATTCACTGCTAACGAACAATTCAAAATGATCACAACCGTGATCAAAAGTTCATTTGATGATTGTTAAACTTAGCTCACAATTTTTTTCCAAAATAAAAAATCCTTCAAATGGTAATTATGGTTGAGTGATCCGTTTTGATCATTCAACAGTAATAACTCGATTTGTTTTTCACTTAACTTCATTGCTTGTTCTAAAGGAATACCGGCTTTTTGAGCATACCAGGTTTGACTCATTAAATTACACCGCCTTTCTTCTTCGGTTAATTGTTGTTCCAAGGCATGTGCCGCTAAATTAACGCTGGCGTATTGAGCTCTTTCATGTGGATGATCCCATCCAAATAAATGGCCCAACTCGTGCGGAATAGTGCGTATGTTTCTATTTTCAATAATATCTTGTAAGCTTGCTTTATTTAATTTGATCCGAAGTCCTTTAAAATCAGCTTCAGCAGGATTATTGCCGGGAATGCTATCAACTATTTGAAACAATATTTTTTTGGAAGAACATTGATTGACTTTTGTCAGAACATTGGTCTGTATCACAACATCCAAACTAAATTTTCCAACAGAAGCATGGTATACCTTAAGTAATTGTTGTTCAATAGCTTTTTTAACTGTAAATAAATTAAAGTTTTGTGAACTGGTATTAATGATGTCGACAGCAATGCGAATTGAGATCGCATTTTGATTATGAATAATTGAGATCATTTATTTTCTCCAAGCATTCTTAAAGCTATATCAATGCTATAGCCAACATCAATAGGACAATGAGATGGGCCTGGCACGCGTTTTTTTCGCGCCAAGCGGCTAATGATGATATTTTTTTCAGGAATACAAATCACATATTGCATTAATATTCCGCGTGCATAAAATATTTTCAATCCTTTATATTCTGTTAAATACCAGGCATAACCATACGTGTGATTTTTGCTGCCATCCATTTCTTTACAATCAAACGGTACAATAGAATTGGCAACATAAGTGCTATCTATTAATTGTTTCCCTTCCCAATTACCATGGTGTAAATATAATTTACCTATTCGTGCAAAATCTTTTGCGTTACTATTAATGCAACAAAATCCTTTTTCTTGTCCGTCTTTTTTATCCAGACTCCAATAGGCATCATGCTCACAACCCATTGGCGACCATAAACGTTCGCTTAAATAAACTGATAAGGGCTTACCAACTGCTCTGGTAATACAATATCCTAACAACGCGCTGTTTCCACTTAAGTAGTGATACACAGTACCTGGTTCAGATTCTTTTTTGGTATAACTAATGGAAGTTTTGTAAAGATCGGTACCATAATAACCTTCAGCCGGAAAAGCAAAGGGACTACCATAGCTCTCATCAAAAGCAATACCCGATGTCATGGTCACTAAATTTCTGAACGTAATTTTTGAGCGCCAGTCATTTTTAAATTCAGGAATGTAATCATAAACAGGCTCATCCAGATCTTTTATATAACCATCTTTTAAAGCACAACCCAATAAAGCACTCACGTAAGATTTACTCATGCTAAAGGAATTGGTATGTGACGTATCACTAAATCCATCCCAATATTGTTCGTGATAAATGCTATCATTTTTAATAATGATCAAAGCGTGAGTTTCTACTTCTTTTAATTGTTGTTCTTCGTGTGCACTTAATTTAGAAGTATTGTATTTACCTGACAGCAGCCATTGAGAAGGAGATTTAGCTTCAATTTTTCGATTTTCAAAAATGTGGTACTCGGTGGCACTTGGCATTGAACGTCCCTTGCAGTAGGTATTATAAACAGCTTTATATAAATACCATCTGCCGGAAAATAAAACGAAAAGATTAGCTAGAATGAAAATGACTAAAATGCTCTTCAAGAATATATTTAGCGCTTTTTTCATAACATTAAGTTACAAAATATTACATTCAAATAACGTGCTAAAGTGTTTTTTTAATTTTGATTTTATTTCCGTCATATCCACATCTTGTCCCAATTCTTTATTTAAACTGGTAACCGCTTTATCTTGTATGCCACAAGGAACAATATTTGAAAAATAATTTAAATCAGAATTTACATTAAAACCCCAACCGTGCATGGTAACCCAACGGCTACAACGAACACCCATGGCACAAATTTTACGGGCCTTAAATATATTATCTTCATCTATCCAAACGCCTGTTTCGCCATTGCTCCTACCTGCTTTGATGCCATACTCATCTAAGGTTAAAATGATGGTTTCTTCCAATAACCTTAAGTATTTGTGTATGTCTGTAAAAAAATGGTCGAGATCTAAAATAGGATAACCCACTAATTGACCCGGGCCATGATAAGTAATATCACCACCGCGATTGATCTTATAATAAGTGGCGTGTTTTTCCTCAAGCTCTGCATCATTAATTAAAAGGTGAGAAACATCTCCGCTTTTTCCTAATGTATAAACATGAGGATGTTCTACAAACAATAAGTGATTTTCAGTTTGGATTTGTGATTCAGGGTCTAAATTACGGTTAGCGGTTTTTTGCGCGATGGTTTCATTGAATAAAGTTTCCTGATAATCCCAACAGGCTTTGTAGTCCATTAGTCCAAGATCCTGAAACAATACCGTTTTATTCACTTTAAAATTTAGCTAACTCGTTTTTCAAATTAGTGATCACATTCACCTCAACGGCATCAATTTGTTTAAGATCTGCAATGTAACAAGAGATCCAATCGCCAATATTAATTAAATAAAAGAACTGCTCTAACTTAGAATCTCCTTTAGCTACAATATCAGTAACTGATGCGCTATATTTTGCAAAAATAGATTTACAAATTTCGTAACGTTTTACTGTTCTTTGATAATCGAAAGAGGTAAGGAAAGTAACTACCGCTAAATTATCGTTCTTTTCTGTCCAACCAACTAATTCATTATGATTCATTTCAGGCAAAGTGTGATGCCAGCATAACATTTTACTGTTTTCGTTAATTTGCTGGCGAAAACGAACTACTGTGCCTTCGCAAGAACCTAATGAATACAAAACAGGTATTTTGCCAAATAATGATTTGGCAACAATTGCAGCTTCTATTTTTATGGCTGTTTTTTCTTTGTCTAATAACTCAATAGACTCTTTTACTTGTTGCAACAGATCTGTTTTTACAAAACCATTGAACTGAACAATTTTTAATAATTGCACTAAAGAATAGCCAATACAAGAACGAGGCGGATTCCCTCCGGGAATAACAATTGTATCATAACCATTCTCTTTAGCTAATTCATGTATTTTACCACCACTAGTTACGCAAACTATTTGCGCTTTTTTAGCAATGGCTTGTTGCATCGCAGAAATCGTTTCTTCTGTATTACCGCTGTACGATGAAATGATTACCAATGAATTGGCTCTCACAAAATCGGGTAAAAAATAATCTTTGTTAATGATCACCGGAACAGGACATTCTCCCTGAATTAATTCAGATAAAATAGTACCCCCAATACCGGAGCCTCCAAGTCCTGTTACAACAATATTTTGAATATTATGTTTTTTAGTTAAAACAGCTGAATGAGCTATATTTAACGCTTCCTGTAATTGTTTGGTAAATCCTTCTACTAAAGTCTTCATATAATTTTTGAGATAGAGTAAAAATAAGGAAAATATTGAAAATAGGGAAACTAATGACCTAACTATACCAATAAATAATCGTTATTGTTTAATCAATTTTCGTAGGCTTTCACAGCCTCTATCCATTCCTTAGGAACTTCTACTGTTTGCTTTGATTCATAATCCATACAAATCAGCGTTACTTTAGTAATCGCTGCTATTTCAGGTCCATTGGCAGTTTCAACTACTAAAAGACCGTCCATATCAAAACTTTTGCCACCAAAACGAGATACTTTGGTATAGCAATACAAATTATCTTCCAGTAAAATTGGTTGTTTATAAATGATCTCGCACTTTCCTAGGATCATTCCGGTTTTTATCCAATCCATTTTAGTACGAACCACATCCTTAAAATATTCCACTCTACCCAATTCAATATAAGTTAAATGATTGGCGTTATTAACGTGACCTAACTTATCAATATCCTTAAAACGGACCTGAATTTTAAGCTTGTGTTTGTATGATTCTAATAATTGATTGTTGTCCATGATTATGCTTCGCGGTTTAATAAATGCATGGCAAAACTTTTTAATTGTTCTTTTTTACTACTATCAGCTTTGATCTCTGCCAAATGTTTCAAGGCAATTTCTGTATGCGAATTAGCTTCATGAGTGGCAATTGTTTTCACCTCTAACTCATTATAAATGGCAGTCACCAATTGTACTTTATCTGTATTTGAAATTGTTTTGTTATTCAATAATTGCTGTAACTGCTGAGCCTGAGTATTATTTGCCAGTTCAAAAGCTTTTAATAATAAAAATGTTTTTTTATTGGAAATAATATCACCCCCAACTTGCTTACCAAATTTTTCATCATCGGCATACACATCCAATACATCATCTAAAATTTGAAAGGCGATACCAACATGTTTTCCAAATTCATACAAATGCTTTTGATTTTCGGTAGAAGCATTGGCACATATGGCTCCCATTTGCAAACTACAACCCAATAATACGGCGGTCTTGAAAGTGATCATGTGGATGTAATCTTCTACTCTCACTTTATCCTGTGTTTCAAAATTCATATCAAACTGTTGTCCTTCGCAAACTTCGATTCCTGTTCTGGAAAATAATTTTAACAAGGCAGGAATATGAACTTCGTTAGATTTAGCTAAGACTTCAAAGCCTTTCACCATCATACCATCGCCGCTTAAAATGGCAATGTTTTGATTCCATTTTTCGTGTACCGTTGTATTACCTCGGCGTAAAGGAGCATTATCTAAAATATCATCGTGTATCAAAGAAAAATTATGAAACAACTCCACTGCTAAAGCAGCAGGAATTGCTTCTTTAGCATTTACGCCAAACAGATCACAACCAACCAATGTTAACAGTGGTCTCACGCGTTTACCTCCTAATCCTAAAATATAAGCCATGGGCTCATACATTTCTTTAGGTGCAGCATTATTTAATGAAACTTGCTGTTCATCAATCGCTGTATTTAATATTTGAAATAAAGAAGAATATGCTTGCACGTTGTACTATTTAGCTTCCGCCATTTTTAATAAATAAGTTCCATAACCACTTTTTGTTAATGGTGTAGCAATGGCAATTAATTGTTCTTTGGTGATAAAGCCCATTTTAAAAGCAATTTCTTCAATGCATCCAATTTTTAAGCCTTGACGCTCTTCGATCACCTGTACAAATTGTCCGGCTTGCATTAACGAAGCAAAAGTTCCCGTATCCAACCAGGCTGTGCCTCTATCTAAAATAGATACTTTTAATTGTTTACGTTTTAAATATTCTTTGTTAACGTCAGTAATTTCATATTCTCCACGAGGTGATGGTTTTAAATTTTTAGCAATTTCAACAACTGAATTATCGTAAAAATACAATCCCGGGACTGCATAATTTGATTTTGGTTTCTCAGGTTTTTCTTCGATCGATAATACATTATGATTGTCGTCAAAATCAACCACACCATAGCGTTCAGGGTCACTCACGTGATAAGCAAATACGACGCCACCCTCGGGGTTATTAATATTTTGCAACATACGCCCCAATCCAACACCATAAAAAATATTATCGCCTAACACTAAAGCCACTTTATCGTTACCAATAAATTTTTCGCCAATCACAAAAGCCTGCGCTAATCCGTTAGGCACTTCCTGAACCGCATACGTAAATTTACAACCCAACTGTTGACCCGTTCCCAATAAGCGTTCAAAATTTGGCAGATCCTGCGGTGTAGAAATAATTAGTATTTCATTTATCCCGGCCATCATTAAAACAGACAACGGATAATAGATCATCGGTTTGTCATAAATAGGCATCATTTGCTTACTCATAGCCAATGTTAATGGATGTAAGCGTGTTCCTGAGCCTCCGGCTAATATAATTCCTTTCATATCTACTTTTTAAGAGCTTTAAAAATAAGGTTTTATTTATAAAGAATCCTTGTTTTTAGGCTATTTTTTACTCAATTATTTGCCAAATGCTTAGTAAGTTTGCAGGCAAATTTTGCTCCCATGATTTCTCAAAATCCAAACAAATCTGTTATTTATTGGCTATTAACCGGTTGTGCCTTAGTGTATGTTATGGTTGTAGTAGGCTGCATCACCCGTTTAACCCATTCGGGCTTATCTATTACCGATTGGAATTTCATGGGCAGCATCCCGCCTTTGAGTGAAGCCGATTGGCAGGAACGTTTTGCTAAATATCAGGAGAGCCCGGAATTTGCGAAAGTGAATTTTGCCATGCAATTAGCAGAATTCAAACATATCTTTTTTTGGGAATACATTCACCGTATGATAGGCAGAACCATGATGTGGGTCTTTGTGATTGGTCTTGTAATTTTATTGATTAAAAAGAAAATAAAAAAAGACATGTTGCCTTCGCTTATTCTCTTATTTTTTATGGGGGCTATGCAAGCCGTTATTGGCTGGTGGATGGTATACAGTGGCTTACAGGATAAACCGGCAGTAAGTCATTTCAGATTAGCCACCCATTTAATGAGTGCCTTTACATTATTTGCTTTCACCTTTTGGTTTGCCTTAAAATTAATTCATCCAAAAGAATCGATACAACCAAACACCGGTACAAAATTAAAAGGACTCGTGCTAACATTTTTTATTGTACTTATCATCCAAATTGTTTACGGCGCTTTTACAGCAGGTTTTGTAGAAGGCGATGCTGCTAAAATTCGTCCCGGACACATTTTTAATACCTGGCCAAAAATGGGCGAAGACTGGATAGCCGAGCAAGTAACCATGAGAGAAAGTTTTTATTTAAACTTTTTTGAAAATGCGAGCGGGATACAATTTGTGCATAGAACATTAGCTTTAGTGGTAGTTGCTTTGGTTTGTTTTATCTGGTACAGATCTAACAAATTGCAATTAAGCAAGCCGCAATACTTAGGAGTAACCTTGTTGATCTATGGAATAACGATACAATTTATTTTAGGCGTGTTAACGCTATTATATCAAGTGCCTGTAGTATTAGGAGTATTACATCAAACAGGCGCTTTCTTTTTGTTTGGGGTTTGTGTGTATTTATTGTACCACGTGTTTAAGAAGCCAACTGAAACGAGCTCTATCTTATCCCAATAATGGTGTTTTTTCGTTTAGGCCTAAACAAAGCATGAAATTTATACTCAATGCCTTCGCTTGGAGAAAGTGCCGGAGATTGAGCCAACTGTTTTTGTAGGTTAATAAAAAAGAATCCTGAAAAACCGGTAATCTTATAAGATTGCTTAGCCGTGCTGTTTTTATCCTGATATAAAATTACCCAATCCTGTTTTGGATTTGCTTTTAAATACGCTTTATACGTTTTCAAACTATCATCCAAACACACACTCACAAACGTCACTTTATCATTAAACTTCTTTTTTAGATCAACAATTTTTTGCATTTCTCTTAAACTATTCTCACTTTTGGTAGAAAAAAAATTCAGGTAAATGTATTTTCCTTTGCCACCGAATAAATTGGTTTGATTACCTGTTCTATCGTTTGCAATAAAGTCAGGGGCATCGGCTCCCGGCTGCAATTGGTAAATAGTTTGCAATAAGTTCAATGCAATTTTTTGATGCTCCGCAATTTTAGTGTCCCGATATAATTGCTCGATCACACTTTGCACTTGTTTCTTATCAAAATCAGGACTGTAATAAAAGTCGATCAAGCCTTTCAGTAATAACAATTCACGTAAGGTATCATTCGTTACATTTTTATCAGATCGGAATTGATTTTTCAGATCCTGATAATCAGCAAACGCGTTGATGCTGTTATAAATACTTCCTCCGTTTTTGGTGGAAGCAAACGCCTTTAAATATCCTTTATAGTAGGAGTTAAAGAAAAGCATGTACTCGTAATTAGAATATAAGATTGGTTTATGTTCTATGAATTGTTTGTACAAAAAGGTTTTTCCGCGTGAAGTATTCGAAAAAAAATCGGCAAACGAATATTCTACATAGGTTTTGAAATAAGGATTTTTAAGCGATTTGTAACGGTTTTTGGATGTGATTAAAAAAGTGTCCAACATCATATTAACTTTTGCCGGAGACAAATGTTTACCTTCAGATCCTAAAAATAAATTGTTGTATTGAGTATTAAAATCAATGATCAAGGCATTCAACTCTGTACTATCTTTTCCAAAGACACTAATGTCTACATTCGACTCCGTGCCTTCCTGATTATTAGTTAACGAATCTTTTGCCGGGAAAGAAATACCATATACGAAATTAGGCTGCACATATATTTTGCCTGTTAAATTTCCAATACTGATCAAAACAGGCTTAGTATTATTCGATTGTAATTTTAATTCGAAATAACCATTTTTATCAACGGTATCAATACTTTCCTTGGTTTTAGTATAGGTAATATAATCTGAGTAATCGTTCAACACTACTTCTTTACCAATATGTGAAGCATGAGCCTCCCCTTTGATAATGATGTTTTGAGCAACAACACAATTCAAACAAGCAGATCCGAAAAATAAAAACAATAAAAGCCTCATATATCAGTATAATACCAAATATACTATAAGTTACAGGAATAATAAATAACCCTTTTATTAAGATTTGTTAATCAAATTATTTCTCGCAGATTAACGCAGATGTAACGCGGAGTTACACAGATATTAGCCCAGCGAATCTCTGCTAAAGACTTTGCGAAACTCTGCGAGAACCAAAAATTAAACTTTCTGAAAAAAACTAAAATTAACATTACCATACTTACGAGTTTCCACGTAATGCGCTTTATCGGCTAAGCTTGTTCTTGGCCCATGTTCAATGATCAATAAACCATCCTCGTTCAATAACTCATATTGAAAAACTAGTTCATTAATTTTTTCAATATTCTCTAATTCGTAAGGTGGGTCAGCAAATATCAGATCGAATTTTGAGTGGCATTTTTCAAGGTATTTAAACACATCAGCCCTTTCTGTATAGATGCTAGTGAACTTAAAAGTTTTGGCAGTATCTCTTACAAAATTCAAGCAAGGCGAATGTTTATCAATCGAGTAAATTTTTTGCGCGCCACGCGAAGCAAATTCTAACGTAATATTTCCTGTCCCGCAAAACAGATCCAATACGGTCAGTTCTTCAAAATCTAAACGATTATTTAAAATATTAAACAACCCTTCTTTGGCAAAATCTGTTGTTGGCCTAACCGGTAAATTTTTAGGCGTAATGATTTGTTTGCCCTTGTATGTGCCTCCTATTATTCGCAAAATAATCTATTAAGTAAAGAGTAATTAAAATGTTGAGGCATGCCCTGAACTTCAGTCCAGTTAAGCGATTTATGCCCTTTAACCAAACGAATATTCTTAATGTATTTCTTAAGAGAAGTCAGTAAAGCTGAATTACTATCAATGTTTCCGGAAACTGATATAGTTACAGATGATGGATTCAACTGATATTGCTCCAAAATAAACAGCACATAATACAGCACATCTTCCTGTGTTTTAATAGCAAATTGATTTGCTAATATTAGTTTATGGTCTTGCTTTAAAACAACTTCAATATAATTGGAGTGTATAGACAGTAATAAAGTTTCTTTAATGAACTCTTCTCCACTCAACATCAATTTTGATAAAACCGATAAAGAATGTTTTAATTGATGATTTGGAAATAATTGATCCAACGTAGATTTCAAGTGTTCGTCAATCGCATACACTAATTTGATTTCAGCATTAATATCATCCGTTAAGATCACTTTATTTTCAATACGCCCTACGTTAAATTCTAACATAGAACGTGAGCTTTCCACATCATAAAAAACAGTTGGACACATGGTAAATTGCTTATCAAAATAATTGATCAGCACATGAGTGTATTGTTTTTTTGAAAACTGAAAATGTTTGATAGCACCAATTATGTGTTCGCTTAAGCTTTGTGAAATAGTGTTTTCAATAGGATAATCAACCACATATGAAGGTGTATTTTGACTGGCATTAAATTCACAAAACTGAATCCTGGAATCTGACAATTCAATGATCAAACTATCTGCATTATCAGATAATTTACCGAATGAATTTGTATTTAAATTGATATCCGCAGACATGGGTTTTACAAAACTAAACTAATAATGTGAGTAGAAAAAATTATTTGCTCTTGGGATTAAACACCTCATCAGGAAAAGCAGTAACTGTTTTTATATTATAGTACTCCTCAACCTGCTCTACTTTACCATTGCTTTTAAAAGTCACTTTGGTTTCTACATAGCCTTTACAATGTTTTTGATAGGCGTCAAAGGTCATATCCATCGTGCGGCTTTCGTCCCATTTTTCAATGATCCTCACTACTCTATTCTGTTTTTTACTAACCCAAATTTGGTTTGATAAGGTGTCGCCCGACAAGGCACCAATAACTTCTACTTCTTCTTTACGCCATTTCTGAGTAGACACAATTCTAGTACTATAGTGTTCTTTTTCTAAGCGAACAATAACCTCATTAAAATCTCTATAATACATCCCTCCTAACAGCAACAATAAAGTATTAGAGTTGTAACTGCTTTTCTTGAATTGAAAATTACGGTAATTGTAAGAGCTGTCATTTTTAAACACTACAAAATTTCCCTGAGCGCTATCCCCAAAATTTATTCTGAATTTATCCGGAAACTCAATCGCTTCATGCCATTCAGATTGTCCAATAACGCTATCATTTCTATAATGGGTATTTTTTTGCGAAAAAGTGTAGGCTTTACAAGGACCTTGTTTGTATTTTTTATATAATCGGCTTAATACATCTACCCCGGTTTTAGGAATATCATTCCCAACATCAAAACGAACACCAATAACCTGAGCGTTTAGTACTCCGGCACTTAAAAACAAAATGATCAATTGTAAAAATTTCATCGTATTAATAGTTTAATTGTCTGAAAAATTCCCCACAGATAATGGCACAGGCATTGGCAGCATTTAACGATTCGCTACCATTATTTGTAGCTGCCGGTATGGTAATAGCATTGGTAATTTGTTTCTGCACTTCAGGTGTTATGCCATTAGCTTCGTTACCAATCACAATAATGCCTTTTTGTAAACGAGTGGTGTAAATGTTTTCGCCTTCCAGTAGAGCACCGTAAATAGGCACATTTTTAGCATGCTTCAATACATTTTCAAAGCTCATGTAAATCACATTTACCCTTAAAACCGCTCCCATACTAGCTTGCAAAGTTTTAGGATTATACACTTCCGTAGTGTTTTCAGAACAAATCACCTGCTTGATACCAAACCAGTCGGCAATTCTGATCATGGTTCCCAAATTTCCGGGATCCCGGATGTCATCCAAATACAGCGTTAATCCTTGTTGTAATGAATCGGAATTTAATTCGTGGTCTTTAGCGACTACTATGGCTAATGCCTGATTAGGTGTGGTTTGTAGGCTAATTTTCTTCAGATCTTCTGCACTGATTTCCGTACAGTTAACCACTTTACCTTTCAATAAATCGATGTGGTTATCAATATAGTCCTGCGTGGCAAACAGCTCTTTAACTGTATAAGAGCCATCCAGAATAAACTCAGTCACCAGCTTAATACCTTCGATGATAAAAAGCCCCTCCTGCTCCCTGTTTTTTTTGGTGTGCAGGGATTGAATATATTTAATCTGGTTTTTACTAATCATTTTTTAAAGCTAAATTAGTAGGCTATAAATGTAATTAAACCATTTGAGCTTTAAGCTTAATATTAGAAGTATTTTAAACCATTTACACTTTTTTCAAATAAGGTGTTTAGGCATAGCATTGCTTTTATTCTTAGTTACTTCCTGTAATGTAAATAAACATTTAAAGGATAATGAATACCTGGTTGAAAGAAACACCATTAAGGAAAATGGCACCAACGTTGATAATTCAGAACTGGAAGCCTTTATCCGACAAAAACCAAATCGTAAAATTTTAAAACTGGTACGTTTCAATTTGTGGCTGTATAACCAGATCGATCAGGAAAAAATGCTCAGAAAAAAAGAAAAGAGAAATTTAAAGTACGATCGCATCAATGAAAAACGTTTAGCCAAGCGAGCTGCAAAAAACAAAAAACGAGTAGCGAAAGGAAAGTCACCAAAACAAGCCAAACTCAAAAATAAAGAAAAATCAACCTTCAGAGAAAGCTTATTGGAAGCCGGAGAACCTCCGGTAATCTTAGATACTATCCTAAGCCGCATTACCGTCAATCAAATGCAACGCTTTATTGCTACCCGCGGTTATTTCAATTCAACAGTGAGAGATAGCATTGTTGTTGACAAAAAAAACAAACGCGCCAAAACATTTTATTTTATTTCAAAATCAAATCCTTACTACATCAGAAGTATTAATTATAAAATAGAAGACCCTTTAATAGAATATTTTATTTATAACGATACCATCTCTTCTTTAGTTAAACATAACAGTATTTATAACGAAGATGTTTTAAAAAAAGAACAGCAACGCATTTCTAATAACCAACTCAACAACGGATACTTTTATTTTGCTCCCGAATATGTTTATTTTTTGGCCGACACCAACCTCGCAGGCGAAAATATTAACCTCACTATTGGTATTAAAAAATTCTCAGAAGCTTATAGCGAAAGTAATGATTCGTTGGTTTACAAAGCTCATCCAAGGTTTTATATCGAAAACGTATATGTGATCACAGAAAACATTAAAGACTTTAGAGGAAAAGCAAATGATGTGTACATGAAAGACACGATACAATATAATAACCTTAAACTATTGTACAATCAGCCACTCGCCCTACACAAAAAAGATCTGGCGCGAAACATCTCTGTCGGACCGGGGCAATTATATCAACAAGATATTGCCGAAGCAACGTTTAAAGATCTGAGTGCTCTGCGCGTATTCAAAAGTGTGTATTTACAATACATCAAAAACCCATATTTTACAGATAGATTAGATTGTTATATTGTTTGCCAACCGTTGGTCAAACAATCAATAACCATTGAACAAGAGGGCACAAACACTTCGGGGAACTTAGGGATCGCAGGAAGTATTGTGTTTCAAAATAAGAACACTTTTAAAGGGGCAGAATTATTAGAACTAAAATTAAAAGGTTCTGTAACGTCTCAAAAACCTGTACAATCATCCGAATCTTCATCTAACATCAACTCTGTTCAAAGCACCTTTAATACTGTGCAATTTGGGCCGGAATTAAATCTTTATTTCCCCAAAGCTTTATTTCCTTTTACTTTATTTTACTATAAAAAAGATGTGAACGAAAAGCGTTATTTCTCTCAACCAAAAACTATTTTAAATCTTTCATTAAATTATCAATCCAATCAACAATACTTCCGAAATATTTCTAATATCTCTTATGGTTTTAAATTCAGTAATTACAAAGGGTTGTTTACTTACGATGTTATTCCTTTAGAAGCTTATGTTGTAAAAGCAAAACTATTTGGTTCATTTAAAGAAGATCTCATTGCTTTAAATGATTATTTTTTATTGAATTCTTTTCAGGACCATTTAACCACACTCTCTAAGATAGCGGCTACCTATAACAATCAACCGCTGGGAAAACGTAACCTGATGTATTTAAAAATGAGCGTTAGTTCATCGGGTAATATTTTGAGAGGATTTTTTAATGCCACTAGTGACGCCAAAGATAGCTTAGGTCGCTATCAAATTTTAAACATTCCTTTTTCTCAATTTGTGAAACTGGATGTTGATTATCGTTTTTATTTTAAAGTCAGAAAATTAAATAAAGTCGTTTTCCGCTTCGCCGGTGGCATTGGCAAAGCTTTGGAAAATTTATCCGTATTACCTTATGAGCAAAGTTTTTTCAGTGGTGGACCCAACGGCATCAGAGCCTGGAGAGCCAGAACACTGGGTCCGGGAAGTTACGAAGCCTCTGAATCAAATGCGCGTTACGATAAGATCGGGGATATCCAATTAGAAAGCAATATCGAATACCGTTTTCACATCATTAAATCCATTTACGGCGCCTGGTTCGCTGATGCCGGAAATATCTGGTTACTAAAAGGAGATCCAAGCAAACCTAACGGAAAATTTGAAACAGATAAGTTTTATAAAGAAATTGCCTTAGGCAGTGGCTTTGGTATACGTTATGATTTTAGTTTTTTTGTATTGAGACTCGATATGGCTGTTAAAATTCACGACCCACAATACAAAGAAGGTAACCGCTGGACCTTTGACAAACAACCTATCCGAAAAATGAGTATTTTAAATTTCGGTATTGGCTATCCTTTCTAGTTAATTAACGTATAGTTTAGGTCACTGCTTTCATCTCCGGCAGTCTTTTTTTTCTTATCTTTGCGCCCTTATTACTTAAAAATGAGCTTTTTAGAAGAATTACATAAACGCAAAACATTTGCCATCATTGCCCATCCAGATGCAGGTAAAACAACCCTTACCGAAAAATTACTATTATTCGGAGGGGCAATTCAAACGGCCGGTGCAGTAAAATCAAACAAGATCAAAAAATCAACGACTTCCGATTTCATGGAAATTGAGAAACAACGTGGTATCTCGGTTTCTACTTCCGTGATGGCTTTTGATTACCGCGATTTTAAAGTGAATATTTTAGATACTCCCGGTCACGAAGATTTTGCTGAAGACACTTACCGTACTTTATCTGCCGTGGATAGTGTAATTATGGTGATTGACTGTGTGAAAGGAGTAGAACCACAAACACGTAAATTATTGGAAGTGTGTCGTATGCGTAACACTCCGGTAATTGTATTTGTGAATAAAATGGATCGCGAGGGACAAAATCCTTTTGATCTGTTAGATGAAATTGAAAAAGAATTAAAAATAAAAGTTCGTCCGTTGACCTGGCCTATTGGCATTGGTAAATCATTTAAAGGCGTTTACAATTTATACGAAAAAAAATTATCGCTTTTTCAAGGCGATAGTAAAACTACCGTTGAAGAAAACATTGTATTAAATGATCTGAACAATGGCGAAATAGAAAAATACATTAGCCAGGATTTTGCTGATCAATTACGTCATGATGTTGAATTATTGGATGGTGTATATGATGAATTTGATAAACAAAAATATTTAAAAGCAGAATTAAGTCCTGTGTTTTTTGGTAGTGCCGTAAACAATTTTGGTATCAAAGAATTATTGGATTGTTTTGTAGAGATTGCACCAACACCACAAGGAAGAGATACAGATACTGCCGGCCACATTGAACCAGAAGCATCAAAATTCAGTGGATTCATTTTTAAGATCCATGCCAATTTAGATCCTAAACACCGCGATCGTATTGCCTTTTTACGTATCGTATCCGGTAAATTTGAACGTAATAAATATTACTACAATGTGCGTGAGAAAAAAGACATGCGCTTTAGTAACCCAACAGCCTTTATGGCGCAGCAAAAATCTGTGATCGACGAATCTTACCCTGGTGATGTCATTGGCTTATACGATGCAGGAAATTTTAAAATTGGCGATACTTTAACTGAAGGTGTAAAATTTAATTTTAAAGGCATTCCAAGTTTTTCTCCGGAATTATTTAAATACGTTACGAACCTCGATCCAATGAAAACTAAGCAATTACAAAAAGGCTTGGAACAATTAACTGACGAAGGTGTAGCGCAATTATTTACTAAAAAAACAGATGGCCGTAAAGTTGTTGGTACTGTGGGAGCTTTACAATTTGAGGTAATTCAGCATCGTTTAAAATCGGAGTACAATGCCTCTTGTGGTTACGATTCCATTAACTTATACAAAGCCTTATGGATCGAGTGTAATGACAAGAAAAAACTGGATGAATTTTTAATTGATAAAGCCAATCACATTGCTTATGATAAAGAAGACCGTTTGGTGTTTTTAGCAGAATCTGCCTGGTTATTGGAAATGGCACAAACTAAATTCCCTGAAATTAAGTTTCATTTAAAAAGTGAGTTTTAATTTTTATAAATAAAAACAATGGCAAACATTTTTGAATTCAACGGCTACAAACCTGTTATTGATAGATCATCTTTCATTCACCCAAACGCTACCGTAACCGGTAATGTGATCATTGGTAAGAATGTATATGTTGGTCCAGGCGCTGCCATTCGTGGCGATTGGGGACAAATCATTATTGAAGATGGTTGTAATGTTCAGGAAAACTGTACTATTCATATGTTTCCGGGCACCACTGTTTTATTAAAAGAAGCGGCTCACATAGGCCATGGTGCAATTATACACGGTGGCACCATTGGTAAAAATGTTTTAGTTGGGATGAATGCCGTAGTGATGGATAATTGTGTGATTGGCGATAATTGTATTGTAGGCGCTTTATGTTTTGTGCCGGCTGATACAATTATAGAGGATAGAAAAGTAGTAGTTGGTAATCCTGCTAAAGTGGTGAAGGATGTAAGCGATGAAATGATTGCCTGGAAAACAAAAGGCACCGAGCTATACCAACAATTACCTGCAGATTGTTACGCCACTTTAAAACCTTGTGAACCTCTCAGAAGAGTTCCTGCCTATAGACCCGTTCAGCAGGATATTTATAAAACCTGGAATGAGCAGAAAGAAAAGAAATCAAAATAATTTTTTACATAAAACAAAAACCCCGAATCGCTTCAGGGTTTTTGTTTTTTATTTACTTAAGTATAAATTTCGTTCGCTGTAAATATTTTGAAAGTACTCGTCCTGTAAACTATCAATAAAGTAAATAGCTTCACCGGTTGATTTCATCTCTGGACCTAATTCTTTTTGGATCTCAGGAAATTTCTCATAACTAAATACAGGAATTTTAATCGCATATCCTTTTTTCTTAGGCTGGAAATTAAAGTCTTTTACTTTGGCTCCTAACATTACTTTAGTAGCGTAGTTCACATAAGGTTCATCGTATGCTTTTGCTATAAACGGCACCGTACGCGATGCGCGAGGATTTGCTTCAATGATATAAACAATACCATCTTTCACAGCAAATTGAATATTGATCAACCCTACTGTTTTTAATGCTACCGCAATCGTTCTGGTATGCTCTTCAATTTGTCTGATCACATCAGGCGTTAAATCAAACGGAGGCAATACGGCATAACTATCGCCACTATGAATACCGGCTGGCTCAATGTGTTCCATGATCCCAACAATGTATACGTCCTTACCATCACAAATCGCATCCGCCTCTGCCTCAATGGCGTTTTGCAAGAAATGATCTAACAACACTTTATTATCCGGTAAGTCATTTAATAATTTCACAACGTGTTGCTCTAACTCTTCTTCGTTGATCACGATCTTCATGCTTTGCCCACCCAATACATAGCTCGGACGAACCAATAACGGAAAACCTAATTCTTTAGATAAAGTGATCGCCTCTTCAGCATCTTCAATCACTCCGAATTTTGGATAAGGAATATTATTCTCTTTTAATAAATTCGAAAAGCTTCCTCTGTCTTCTGCTAAATCTAACGATTTGAAATCGGTTCCGATAATTTTGATACCGTAACGCTCTAATTTCTCCGCTAACTTCAAGGCTGTTTGTCCACCTAACTGCACAATAACGCCTTCCGGTTTTTCGTGCAAGATGATATCGTAAATATGCTCCCAAAAAACAGGCTCAAAATATAATTTATCAGCCGTACTAAAATCCGTACTAACGGTCTCAGGGTTACAGTTGATCATAATGGTTTCGTAACCCATTTCTTTAGCAGCCAATACACCATGCACACAACTGTAATCAAACTCAATCCCTTGCCCAATACGGTTTGGTCCGCTACCTAAGATCACAACTTTCTTTTTATCCGTACGAATACTTTCGTTCTCATCTTCAAAAGTAGAATAGTAATAAGGTGTTTTAGCTTCGAACTCGGCCGCACATGTATCTACTAATTTAAATACACGGTTGATGTTAAATTCTTTTCGTTTATTGTATACTTCACTTTCTAAACAACGTAACAAATGTGCCACTTGTCTGTCGGCATAACCCATTTGTTTTGCTTCGTATAATAAATCTTTAGAAATTGTATCTAAACGAAATTTGCTTACTTCATTTTCCAGGGCGATCATTTGTTCGATTTGCTCTAAAAACCACATATCAATACGCGTTAGCTTTTGAATGGTTTTGATAGAGATTCCCAATTTCATGGCATCATAGATCATAAACAAACGGTTCCAGCTTGGGCGCTCTAATGCGTTTAATAATTCTGCCTGATTCGTAATTTCTTTTCCATCAGCTCCTAAACCATTACGTTTAATTTCTAATGATTGACACGCTTTTTGTAAAGCCTCCTGGAAGCTACGTCCAATAGCCATTACCTCGCCTACTGATTTCATTTGGAAACCTAGTTCGCGGTTACAACCTTTAAATTTATCAAAGTTCCAACGCGGAATTTTTACGATCACGTAATCCAACGTCGGTTCAAAATATGCCGAAGTAGAATTAGTGATTTGATTCATTAATTCATCTAAAGAATAACCTATGGCTAATTTACTGGCAATACGTGCAATTGGATAACCTGTAGCCTTGCTTGCTAATGCTGATGAACGAGACACACGAGGATTAATTTCAATCGCAATGATCTCTTCTTTTTCATCATCACTTACTGCAAACTGTACGTTACAACCACCTGCAAAATTTCCAATACTGCGCATCATTTTGATGGCCATGGTTCTCATTTTTTGGTAAGTGCTGTCGCTTAATGTTTGAGCAGGTGCTACGGTGATACTATCACCGGTATGAACTCCCATTGGATCAAAATTCTCAATAGAGCAAATGATTGCAACGTTATCTTTTTTATCACGTAATAATTCTAACTCATATTCTTTCCAACCCAATACCGCTTTATCAATTAATACTTCGTGAATTGGCGAAGTTTGTAACCCTCTATTTAATAAGTGATCGTAATCTTCTTTATGATACACCACTGAACCACCGCTTCCACCTAAGGTAAAAGACGGGCGAATTACTAATGGGAAACCAAATTCCTGTGCAATGGATTTACCTTCTAAAAATGATTTCGCAATTTTACTTGGTGCCATATTCACACCAATTTCATTCATGCGCATTCTAAATAGATCTCTGTCTTCTGTTACTTTGATGGCATCAATATCAACACCGATCATTTTCACACCGTATTTTGCCCAAATACCTAAATCATCGCATTTTAAAGCCAGGTTAAGAGCCGTTTGACCGCCCATGGTAGGTAATACTGCATCAATTTTACGTTCTTCTAAAATTTTAACAATTGATTTTACCTCTAAAGGCAGCAAATAAATATGATCGGCTGTTACTTTATCAGTCATAATAGTTGCCGGGTTAGAGTTGATCAAGGTCACCTCAATACCTTCTTCTCTTAAACTTTTAGCTGATTGTGAACCTGAGTAATCGAATTCGCAAGCCTGACCAATAACGATGGGGCCAGAACCAATAATTAAAACGGATTTTATGGATGTGTCTTTCATTTTCTAGTTTGAAGTTTCTAGCTCGAAGTTTTACAACCTGATTCGGTTACAAAAAAACAAACTTGGTAAAGATAGTGCTTTGTTAGAATTCAGCCATATAAGATTTTAACATTTAATTAATAAAGCTGTTAATTGGATTAATTTGTAAGTTTGATTGGTGAATTTTAACAAACATATTTTTTTTAGCCTAAGTCTGCTTTTCAGCTGTTTTTTAATGAGGTCTCAGGATGACTATGCGCTAAAGCCGCCAAGAGATTACACTACAAACCCTGCTAAAAACGCCGAATTTGTAGAATTGGGTGGTAATGCAGGACTTTACTCATTAAATTATGATCGCATATATTTTTATAAAGAAAAACTAAAAATAAGTGCCCGAGTGGGTTTTTCGCCCCAACCACATGGCTGGCAATTTGAACAGGTATATCTTTTAGAGAATAATTTCATCTTATTTTCCAATCCACACCATCTGGAAATTGGACTTGGGGCTACAATGCAACGACGCTACAATGAACGTCCCAACGAACCGGATAACTATTTTTGGGAAAATATCTGGTTTAGTATTTGGCGCTGCGGCTACCGCTACCAAAAACAAGATGATGGCTTCTTTTTTAAAGCAGGCTTAACCCCAGCTATTATGAGCAAAGATGCTGAAGGCTTTCACCCAAACTATTTTCGTTTTTGGTTAGGCATAGGCATAGGCATGAGTTTTTAAAAGTCCCTCTACTTTCGACGTATTGTTTAATTGTATAAAATTATTCCCTTAATTTTGTACTGTAATGGATAAACTAACACGATTAGAAAAATTTGCCCCGATGTTCGGGAAAACGCCACTTGTAGAAGTTGTGTTTAAGTACAAACAAACTATAAAAACCATTTTTGCCAAATACGAAGCACATAATTTCAGTGGCTCCATTAAAGACAGAATTGCCTACACCATTATCAACGATGCGTATCACAATCACACCTTAAAGGAAGGGCAACCTTTAGTTGAAGTAACCAGCGGGAACACCGGCATTGCCTTTGCTGCTCTAGGAAGGGCGATGGGACATGAAGTAAAGATCATTATGCCCGATTGGTTAAGTAAAGAACGCTATGATATTATTGAGTTGTATGGTGGAACTGTAGAAAAAGTATCTCCAGCCGAAGGTGGCTTTTTAGAAGCTTTAAATCGCGCAGAATATTATGCTAATAACCATGATTATTTTTATCCCGATCAATTTTCAAATCATAGTAATGTAAAAGCGCATGAAATGACAACGGGACCTGAGATCTTAATTCAGTTGATCAAATTGGGTTTAAAACCGAAATTATTTGTAGCCGGTGTGGGTACCGGTGGAACAATCATGGGTGTAAATAATTATTTAAAACACATGGGTATCCATTGCTTGTGTTATCCACTAGAACCTTCTAATTCACCAACATTAAGTACAGGTGGAAAAAAAATCGGCACTCATCGTATACAAGGTGTCAGCGACGAATTTATTCCGGCAATTACCGAATTAAAAAAATTGAATGACATTGTTTCTGTAGATGATGGCGATAGTATCATCATGGCGCAAAAATTAAACAGGGCCGGTTTATCTGTTGGCATTTCAAGTGGCGCCAATTTTATCGGTACTTTGAAAAAATTAATTGAATATGATAGAGATATGACTGCTGTTACTATTTTTTGTGACAACTCTTTCAAATACTTATCTACGGCTTTATGCAAGGAAGAGCCCATAAAAGAAGGGTTCTTAAGTTCTGATGTGGAATTATTGGAGTTTAATTTCTACGGTTGTGATTAGGTTTTTAATCCTAAAAAGCTGAACATAAAAATCATTTATTCATCTCCATTTGTAATTGGTATTTCAAAGATTTCAATTTTAAATAAGGAATTTTAAACACATTTTTGTTTTTGGTTTTTAAATACACTTCGTTCATTACCCATTGAATGGCGTACTGATAATATTGTTTTGGATGTGTTCTTTTAAAATCAATATCTCTATCGGTAGTTGTTTCCCAATCCATCTGTTGGTTCAAAAACTCATTTTTTACTTCATTATATAATTCAGTTCCTTTAATTGGATAAGCCACTGTTATTGTATACTGAGAAGGATTAGCCTGAACCAAATGTTCAATGGTTTCTTTAATATCTTCTTTGGTTTCGCCGGGATAACCTAACATGATAAAAGTGCCGGCTTCTAAACCATGTTGTTTGGCGAGGTTTATCATAGCGCGAGTTTGCATCACATCCACGCGTCTGTCCATAGCATCAATAATTTTTTGTGAACCGCTTTCTGCTCCAACCCACACTCTAAAACAACCACTGGCTTTAAGCGTTTTAATGACTTCTTCATTTAACCTGTCTGCCCGCGAAATAATTTCGTAAGGAATTACAGCATCCTGTTTTTTTACTTCTTCGGCAAACTCGGTTAACCATTTGTGGTGTATCGTAAAAACATCATCCACAAACCAGATCATGTCCGGATCATATGTGTCTTTAATGAATTTTAATTCCTGCGCAACTAACTGGGGCGATCGTCTACGGTATGTTCCGCCATATACAGCTCGGCTACACCATTTACAAGTATAAGGACAACCACGCATAGTGTTTACACTCATCATACTATATCCATGATGTGTTTTCCAGCCATTTAGATACGGTGTAAAATCAATTTTTTTACGGTTAGGAAATGGTAATATATTAATATCCTTGATTAAAGGTCGTTCGGGAGTAGTGATGAGTTTTCCGTGTTCTAAATAAGCAATGCCTTTTATGTTTGAATGATCGAGTTTGTTTTCTAAAGCTTTAATTAATTCTAATGTAGTTTCTTCTCCTTCGCCAATAATAATAAAATCGGCGCCATAGTTTAAAAAATTCTCGGAGTAGTTTCTCACTTCCGGTCCTCCTAAAATAATTTTGGTGTGATGTAAACTCTTTTCGGATTTAATGAATTTAATGATCTTAAGCACGTTTAGCTTGGTCATTAAATTAGTATAAATAGCAATAACGTCGGACTTAGTATCTAGCAATCTTTTTTTGAGTGTATCTAAAGAAGAAAATGTAGAATCAAAAACATCATTTTCATAACCATGTTGTTCCAAATAAGACGATATATATAAGATCCCTAACGGCACATACGGGCGCATTATCTGAAGTTCTTTAGGATCTTCACTCAAAAAATAACCGTGTGTAAAAAGGATTTTCATTCTTATAAATAAAGATAGTCTATTTCTTTTCAAAAACGATCAGGTAATGATCGGCGTAGTTTGACAAAAAAGAGAATCTGCCAAAAATTTTATCAAGCCAAACTAATGTGTGAAAAACAACCTTTCTGTTTTTAAAATAAGGCTCCAGATAAGAAGGAGGCACAAATAAGCCTATTGGCTTAGTAGCAATATGGTAATAGTTTTCTTTAAAAAAAAATTTAATGTCGCTTGGGCTATAGTAGTACGTTTTAAATTGTTGTTTATCGATCACTGTATCAACACCTTTTACGTTAGTTCTTCTGAAAGCTTTGTCTTTATCTCCTATTTTCTTAAAGTAAAATCGCTCCCATAAACATTTGGTTCCCATGATCACAAATGCCAGCTGGTTTTCATGAGATTGAAGTCGCTCGCAGCCACTACCAAATCGGATCATTTCTTTGGGTGATAAACAATTTAATCCCCCAAAATTAGAAAAGATATTATCATATTTTTCCGGCGCAAGTGTTTCAATGTCTTGAGCTGCTAATTGTTTAAACTCAATGTTTTTACCTTTAACTTTACTATTGGCTACTTTTAACATTTCTGAAGACACATCAGTTGCCAATACGTAAGTTGCCATTTTTGAAAGCCAAACAGCATCTTCTCCTGTTCCGCAATTTATTTCTAATACAGATTTATTGAAAAAATAAGTATGATTTTTTAAATTCTTGTACACCTGCTTGCGTTGTGCTTTACCAATTAATGAATTAGTAAAATGATCGTCATAAGTTTGAGCATAGCTATCAAAGACTTGCGGTTGCATCCGGTTCAATTTTTTTTAATTTTCTTTTTTCGATCTGTTCTAACGGAATTATTTTCAATAATGATAACGCATTTCTAAAATCCTGTTTAGAGGGTTTTGAAAATACATTTTTAGCCGATCGAAGTCCGATCTGTTTTCTATATCTGCGATGAATATAGCGTTGCAGTTGTTTATAAAACGCTTTGTTATACGTGCCCGAAAACATCATATCCAGATCATCACTATCTTTCCAATTCGATTTTTCTTTTAGCTGTTCTTTTACTTTATCATAAAATACTGTTCCGGGCAAAGGATAAGATACAGAGATACCAATGTCATCCGGCAACAGATCTTCCATCATTTTAATGGTCAATTTTATATCTTCAATAGTTTCTCCCAAATAACCCAGTTGTAAAAACAACGCTACGGAGATATGATGTTTTTTTAATAAACTCGTTGCTTTATAAATTTGCTCCACCTTAGTGCCTTTGTCCATAGCATCTAATATTTTTTGAGAACCACTCTCTGCTCCCATCCATACCACATTACAACCAGTGTTTGCTAAGTGCTGCATATTGTCTTCTTCCAATAATAGATCGGCACGGCTTTGAATTTTGTAATCAATTTTTAGGTTTTCTTGTTTTACATAAAATTCAAATTCTGTCAACCAATGAGGTTTTAATCCAAAAATATCATCGGCAAACCATACATGGGTAAAGCCAAATTGCTGTTGTCGTTTTTTTATTTGCAAGACAATCTTTTCCGGACTATGGGAATTGTAGCGGTTACCATAAATAGGTTTGGCGCACCAATTACACTTATAAGGACAACCACGGGTGGTTACAAAATTCAATGAAAAATAACCGTGGTGTTTTAGCCACATACTTTTATAAGGCGAAATGTCTATCAGATCCCAAGCCGGTTCAGGCAAGGTATCCAGATCTTTAATCACAGCTCGTTTAGCTGTTTTAATAGCTTCATTATTTTTTTTAAAAGCAATGCCTGGAATTAAATCAAGTTCTACATTATTTTTAAATGCATGGCATAATTCTAAAACAGTTTGTTCTGCTTCTCCAATGGCAATTGCATCCGCTCCTTGTTTTAAATAATCATGATAATGGTCGGCTGCATCTGAACTGGAAGTAATTACTTTACACCCTTTTTGCTTCGCATAGATTTGCATTTCAAAACAAGCTTCACGCATATTGGTAAGACACATCTTAGTCAGATAATTAAAGCCATCATCATAACTGATAAAAATATCAGGTTGAAAGGAATCAATAGTGGAGTGAATGTCTTTTGCCGAATCGCAAAACATGGTATCAAACAATTTGACTTCATAACCATGTTCTCGTAAATAAGACATGGCGTATAATGTACCTAAAGGGGGATAAGGCATCGCTGCTTTATATTGCTTTGAATCGAATTTTAAAAAATAACTATGTGTGAATAAAACTTTCAATTAGCTTAACTTTAATTGAAATTCATTTTCAAAATTTTTGATCTTTTCTTCCCACAAGGTCAACACTTTATTTTGATACCCTTGTGCATGACGTTTGCACACATGTTTACGTGAACGAAATTGCAGTTGAAAATCTTCTTCGCTCATTTGAGGATATTTTTTTCGCCAATGATTTAATGTAAAGTTCAATAATACATCATCTATCCAATTCCCAAATTTTCCAAAAAAGAACGATTCAATGAATTTTTTATACCAGGGTTCAGGTGTCTCAATACAATTTAAGTCGGCAGATGCAATTTTATTAATAAAATGTTTTTTGTACCAGTTGTTTTTTTCTAAAAGAGCTTTATAAATAGAATAATTAATGGTAGGCAATAAATATGCTAACTCTGTTGCTACAAAAACATTAGTATCATTAATAACCAAATCGGCTTCTGAAATAAAATAATTCAAACACAAGTGTTTTCTCTTTTCCTCAGATAATGTTTTATAATACAACACAAATAAGGTCCGGCAAATCCATAGTCTATTCGCTTTAGTGATCACAAAATAATCAATATCACTTTTATCGTCATAATAGTTTTTAGATAGGCCTCCGGAAATACAGATGCCTTCCATAAAAGGAAACTTGGCTATTTTACGGCTAAGCTCATAGGCTTTTGGCAACATATACTCTGCCAGTTCATTTCCTTTCACTCTTCTTTCAACAATACCTATTGATGAAGTTGGAATTAAATAAAAGTCATTTATTTTTTTAAGATACTTCTGCGTTACCAATTCTTCCAGCTCATTAAAAAAATCAATGGTTGTTGCTTTCGCCGCTGTATTTTCAAATAGTTCTTTTTGGGTTAAGGGATATTGAAACACATCATAGTACAAAACTGTTTTTAATAGTTCAGTTTGAACAGACGTTAATGGGCTATGAATGAGCGTATTTATGGTCTTTTTATTTTTAATAAATATAAGAAATAATCCTCGGATGCCACGATAGCGCCAGTATGTTGGGAAACATTGTTAATAAAACAAGTATTTATTAACTGGTTTTTTATCTCTTGGCTAATTTTTTGATTCATTACCAAAATACAACTATCTTTTTTCATGGATCTTAAACCCTCTAAGCTTAGCTCAACAAATTCTTGAGATTGGTAATTTTTATGTAAATTATTAGGAGTATACTTTTTGTATTCCCGAATATGCGGATAATAAACAGCAACGTTTAATTGTGCCGACAAAGGAAACCCTAAGCCTATATTTTCTGCAAATAAAGGAACATCAAGGTATTTCATCGACACCAAATCGTTAGCCGCATTTTTAGAATTCGAAAAAGGTGTGGTTAATGTGATATAATAAACCGGGATGCTGATCAGAAATTGCAAAAAAAGAACAGCTCTGAAAAACATCGTCGAAAAATTTGAGACCTTGCTTTTTAATGACAATAACCATAAACATACGATCAACATTAAGTAATAATAACCCCAATAACGAATTCCTGAACCCAACGGAAAATAAAAAACAACACACATGATCAACAGCATGGTAATAAAATAAAGCGCTAAAATCTTTTTATCTGATATAAATACCTTTATTAAACCAAAAATCAACAATACACTTAGTGAATAAACTAAATACGGGCTAACGTTATAAAGCAAATTAGTGTTCCAGAATCCATGTAATCTAAAATCGGGAATATTGATCAAACCACGTGTTATTGAAGAGGACACCCTTTGAAATCGATCTGCACTCAATAAAGAAGCATTTTCAAAACTCTTTAAGTACTCAATATCCTTTGGTGGTGGAATAATTTGCCAAATACTAAATAGTATCAACCCAACAAACAACAAAGCTGCTATAATCAAGTTAGATCTTTTCTCTAATATAAATCGGTGATGGAAATAATATAAAAATAACATCGTGGCAACGATCAAAGAAAACAAGTGGCAATTAGCGGCTAAACCTAATAACAAGGCTATCCAATAAATTGATTTTCCTTTTTCGAATAATACAATAGAAGAAATGACCAGTGTAATGCCTAAAATATAATGTTTGGCGATGATGTTGTATTCAAACAAAAAGTAATAACCAAATATGATCAATACTTTATCCACTAATTTAAATGGTGCAAATTTTAAAATCAAAAAGGCACAAATAGTGGCAATAAAACTGTGCATTAACTGAACCGACAGAACATTCTCATAGATTTTAATCGCCAAAAAAACAACCGCATTCCATAATTTAGGATGACCATTATTATAGCCTACAGAAAAAATATCTAAAAATGACACGCTCTCATGCGGGATCAAATAATGCCAGGTTTCGTCTAACCACATCACATGATGAAAAACACCAATTAAACTAATGATAAAAAACAAAGTTGTGAAAAACACCACTTGCAAGCCACTATTATTATAAAACTGTTTTTTCAATTAATTTTTATTGTTTAATAATTTTATGGAAACATCCAATACAGCTTGGGGAGCAATTCTCTTTAAACATTTCACTTCATCAAATTTGCATTTTTCCAACATACAATTTCCACAAGGCAGATCAGACGAATTAAAAAAATAGGTATGAGGCAAATTTGGATTCGTCCAGTCGTTTCTTGTGCTGCCTAATATTCCAACGGTCGGCGTGCCAACAATATAAGCCGCATGCAACAACCCGGAATCTTCAGACACAACCAATTTTGCATGTTTCAAAATATGCATCGCCTCAACCATTTCTGTTTGTCCAACCAGATCAATGAGTTGATTACCTAATTTATTTCTCAAATACAATGATTTGGATTTGATCTTATCAATTCCGAGAATCAAAAATTTAGTCTTTGTATTAATTGTTTTATTCCACTCTAAACAAAATTCAACATAATTGTCTAAATCCCAGTTTCTATTTTCAAATGCGCCTGCCGGGTTGATCACAATGTAATCTTGCTCTTTTGAAAGATTGAATTTTTTAAAAAGTTTAGTTGTATCTATACCTTTGAAGCTCTTTAATACACTGAATTCAACCTCAGCAAGTTTTAAAATATTAATTGTATGTTTATTCCTATCCCCGGCGTAAACGGGAGAATACTTATCAAACAATGTGTAGGTTTTAATTTGCAACAATAATCTGATCCATTTAGACAATTTGTGATTTTGAAGATCGATCAATACATCGTATCTCTTAAAAAATAATTGAGGCAGTAAAAACAGAAAACTCAAAAATTGCAATTTGGTATTTCTTCCTCCACCTAATGCAAAAACCTGATGAAAAATAATTAAAGCCCTGGGAACACTCTCGGTTTCCTTTCGTGTCAAAAAATCAATTTGCACATCGGCAGCTAATTTATCTCTCATATCCTGCAAATAAGATAAGGTGATCAGCACGTCACCACCTGCCTGCAAACGCATTACCAATATTTTTTTTATTGGTTTACCATTAGTTGCTATTTTATGTGCAATACTTGTATCCAAAAATTTAGTGTAATAAATTCATGATATTTTTAGCGGAATTATCCATTGTGTTATATAAAACCCGTTTTCGATCGATCTTATTTTGAGACAATAAATGGATCAGTCTTTCTTTTAAGTCTTCTTTTTTAACACTATAAAAAAACTGAGGGTAATTTAAATTAGATGGATTGGTTGTAGAAACCACGTCACAACCACTATACAAAGCTTCGAACAGCACCGAACAGCTTCCTTCATAATCCGAAGTATGCAATACAACTTTACTATCATTCATTAATACCAAAGTTTCTGCATGACTTTTCAATCCTAACAATTTTACATTTTCCTGCAAGCCTAATTGATCGATTTTGGCTTGAAGCTTATCATGTTCCACTCCCTTACCTACAATTGTTGTTTTAATTAATGGGAATTGATTTTTTAATTCATGAACTAACTCAATAAATAAACTGTAATTTTTCAAAGGGATCAACGATCCTACTCCTAAAATATCAATTGACCGTTCATTTTGATTCAGTGTTGGAAAAGCCGATTCCGTAATACCATTATCGATCACATATTTCGGTTTAACGCCGTGATTTTTATAAAATTCATGCTGCAAAAATTCGCTTAAACAAAGTATCTCATCACTTTTCGCCTGTATTCTTTTCACATAAGGGTTATCTGCTTTCGCATCTTGTCCTTGCAACCAGGAATAATGCTTTAAAGAATTTCGTTTGGCAAATTTACTTCCTACCACCGCACATTCCGTATGAAAAATACTTAAAACACCTCGTAATTTTTTTTCTTTTTTAATTTTTACTAACTGGCGATAAGCTTTCATCCAGGTAATTAAACGAAATAGTTTGGTTTTATTTTTGCCACCAAGCGTAATCACTTTTATGCCGTTCCAATCATACGTTTTAGAAACAAAGGGATATTGAAATGCGATAACAACTATACTTTTTTCAGTGTATAATTTTTTAAGTGATAAAATAAATTGTTGAATATGAGGCAAACAAGTCGTATCATCTTCATTTGCCGCAAAACCCGGCGATAAGACAACAATACATTCTTGTTTATCAGACATCTTAATGCATCAAGGTGTTTTTGTTCACTACCCCAACAACAATACCTTTTAATTCCTTACCAATAATTCCTGAATTTTTATTAGCTGATACGATGTGTGATTTTTCAAACACTTGCTTTTTAGTCGGGTTGAATATGGTCAGATTAGCTTCTTCTCCTTCTTTAATACTTACTTGTGGTAAGCTTAAAATAGTACGCGGATTTTTTGTTAATGTATCAATGATCACATCAACAGACATTTTTTGATTCAAGGCTGTATTCAATACACCAAAACAACTTTCTAAACCAACCATGCCATTATCAGCCAGATCAAATTCCAGATCTTTACTTTCAATATCCTGAGGATTGTGATCGCTCACGATCACATCAATTGTTCCGTCAGCAATTCCTTTTTTCAAAGCCTCCATATCATCTTTAGTTCTTAAAGGAGGGTTTACTTTGTAATTAGTATCAAATCCTTCTAATTCAGTTTCATCCAACAATAAATTGTATGCTGCTACTCCACAGGTAATATTTAATTTTTTGGCTTTGGCTTTTTTAATCAGATCCACACTTCCTTTAGTACTGATTGTTGGAATGTGCATTTTCCCCCCCGTATATTCTAAAATTTGAATGTTACGTTGCAACATGATTTCTTCGGCCAATGCCGGCATTCCTTTTAAACCAAGTTTTGTAGCCGTTACACCTTCATTCATTTGTCCACCATGCGAAATGGTTTTGTCATCGCAATGTGTGATGATAAAACTATTGATGTTAGCTGAATATTGCAATGCTCTTAAAATTAATCCGGCATCTTTGATCGTTTTTTTGTAATCGCTAAAAGCAACAGCACCCGACAATTGCATGTCGTACATTTCAGAAAGATCTTTTCCTTCCTGATCATGGCTGATTGTTCCAATCGGGTACACATCTACTAAATTTGATTTTGCTCTGTTAACCACATAATCAATTTGTGCTTTATTATGTAATGGTGGATTAGTTCCACTCATCACACACACACTTGTAAAACCACCTTTAGCAGCGGCACGCAAACCATTATCCAAAGTTTCTCTGTGTTCATTACCCGGATCACAAAAATTCACCTGCATATCAACCCAGCCAGTAGACACATGAAGCCCTTCTTCTTCAATCGTTTTAATACCTTTTTCAGGAGTGATTGATTTTTTAATTTGAGTGATCACTCCTTTTTCAATTAAAATATCTACTACTCTTCCATTATGCGGGCTAGTGGAATCAACTACAGTTGCTTGTTTGATTAATACGTTCATATCGTTTATTTAAATAACCTGATTATTAAAATCTCTGCTAATAAAAATACCAAAGCCAAAATTAAAAACAATTTCCATAATTTTTTGCCATCGTTTACTTCTTGTAAGGCATCAGTTACAGTTTTTTCATTGGCTTCAATAATGTTCATATTCTTCAATCCTTTTTCATCTAGTTGTTTTTGCAATTCTTCCTGATTATAAAAAATCATCTCCGATTCTCTTCTGTCAAAATTAAACGCTATGCCTTTTACTAATCTTGAATTTTCAGCCACTTCATAATGTCCGGCTTGCGTCACTTGATTTTGCGTAAACAACGTAGTGGTATTATTTACCAAACGATGCTCAGGAATCACATCAACGGTTTTATCTGTTTTAATAATGTGTAAAGGCTTATCCGCAAAATTAGATTGAGATGGAATAGAGATCGCTTCGTTAATAGCCGTTTTATAATAAATTGGCGTTGGTTTTAAACTCAGGATCGCCATTTTGATAAGGCTAGGCACAAACAAAGCATGTTTCACAAAATTGGAGGCCAATTCATCAGAAGGAATAGAAAACAAATAGATCTTTCCATTACCAAATGTGTGCTGACTCAAAAACGATTGTCCGTTTTGCAATAGAATAATGTTTTGAGTACCGCTGCTCGTTGTTTGTTTAAACACATAATGCTCGTACACCTTTGGCATATCCATCCGTTGATCGATCTTTTCAAAAACACCTTCATACAAACCTTGTTCAAAATTAATGGTTTGTGTTTTAGTATTCATCGTATCAAGGTTGATCATTTGAGGTAATTGCAAATTTTGAAATGATGTATTGTAAGAAACCAGATCTGCTTTAGCACTAGGAAATAAAACAACGCTGCCTCCGTTAGATACAAACTTTTGTAATTCGCTGCTTAATCCACTAGTGATAGTGCTAAGTTCATTCAATACAATTAAATTCAATTTCGGGAACAACGCGTAATCAATAGCAGCCTCGTTGTTTTCTGCATAAACAAATAAACTATCATTTTGCATTAACGATTTAAAATTGCCTGCCGTGCGGGTTTCTTTCCCATTAATAACCAAAGTATTAATTGTTGTTTGCGCATTGAAACTAAAATAAAATTCATCATCATACGTAATAGGATAATCTTCTATTTTCAGAACCCCATTATTAATCCCTTTTTCTTTTACTGTAAAAGCAATACTTACATCTTTTTTATCGTCAGTAGCAACATTAAACGAACTTAAAGAAACTTGTTTAGTATTGATAAATAACTTCAATGTGCCATTTTCAATATCCTGATTGCTTTTATTAATAACCGTTGCATGAATAATTTGCTGTGTGCCAAATTGCTGAACAGGCGTTTCAAACCATACGCTATCAATAAACACATTATTGATCTCCGATGAAGTAACAGGAATACAACTTATTGTAATACTGGTATCAATGTCTGATTTAGAAAAAGCGGAAGAATTTTTTTGGAAATCACTTAATAAAAACAACCGTTTATTTTTTGAATTACTGTTCTGTAAAAAATCCTGCTGACGTTTGATCACATCATTTAGCTGACGAGTAGCAGAACTGATCTTAACCTCATTCAATTGTTCTAAGAATTCTTCTTTAGATAACAATCGCTGATGCTTGCCTTCAAAATCATTCGTTAATAATTGAAACTTATCGCTGGCATTAAAAGAGTTCGCAATTTCAGTAGCAAAGGTTTTAGCATTTTCCAATAAGGTTCCTTTCTTATTAGTGTTTTCCATGCTAAAGGAATTATCTACATAAACACTAATGGCTTTTTCTCCCTGATTGATCTTTGATTTACCGGGAATAAAAGGCTGTGCAAAAGCAAACACCAAACAAGCAATGGCTAAAATACGCATGGATAAAATGAGCCATTCTTTTAATCTGGATTTACTGTCGCTCTCTTGTTTCAACTCTTTGAGGAATTGAACATTGGTAAAATAAACCTTTTTGTATTTTCTGAAATTGAAAAGATGAATAATAATAGGAATGGCAATTGCAGCTAATCCGATTAAAAATGTAGGAAACAAAAAATTCATCAGATGTAAAAATAACAAAATCTTCTGTTTTTATAAGGAAACAAATATTTCTTGTTCTAAAAACTTATAATTTTGAACTCATAACTCATAATTATTTAACACACCCCCCCAATTTTAGTCTAAATTTTCAAAAAAGTTAACTTTTAAACTTGCACCCCCCCTTTTTTTGATATACTTTTGTCAAAAAATTACTTTTAAACCAAAAACAGCTTCAAAAATTGCTTTTTCGAGGCTTGCAAAATTTAAAAACGTAGTTTACAATCGTAAATGAGGCTTTTAAATTTTTGTATAACGAAGAAAAAGCAAGATTTTCAAGATGTTTATTAACTATATAAAAACAACAAAATATGAGCACAAGACGCGTTTTAGCCATGCAAGATGTTGTAAAAAGAACTCCGGTAGAGTTTAACAACAACAACCAACAAGTTTCACAATACTACGGATCTAACGTATTTGGCTTAGATGCCATGCGTGAATTCTTATCTGAAGAAGCCTTTAATAGTATCCAAAATTCAATGAATCAAGGAACTATTGTAGAGCGTAAAATGGCTGATCAGGTAGCGGCTTGCATGAAAGCGTGGGCTCAAAGCAAAGGAGTAACTCATTTCACTCATTGGTTTCAGCCATTATCCGGTGCTACTGCCGAAAAACACGATGGGTTCTTCGAGCCAATTGAAGGTGGCCGTGCTATTGAGCGTTTCAGTGGAAATGCTTTAGTACAACAAGAGCCGGATGCGTCGTCTTTTCCAAATGGTGGAGTTCGCAGTACATTTGAAGCCCGTGGCTATACGGCCTGGGATCCAACATCTCCGGCATTTATCTGGGGCAATACATTATGTATTCCTACCATCTTTATTTCTTATACCGGCGAATCATTAGATTTTAAAACGCCTTTATTAAAATCGTTACACGCTGTAGATAAAGCGGCTACTGATGTTTGCCAATACTTTGATAAAAACGTGACTAAGGTTATTGCAACTTTAGGATGGGAGCAGGAATACTTTTTAGTAGATTCAGCTTTATACCAGATCCGTTACGATTTACAACAAACGGGCCGTACCTTATTTGGTCACTCACCTGCTAAAGGTCAGCAATTAGAAGATCATTACTGGGGTTCAATCCCGGAAAGAGTTTCTGCTTACATGCGTGATTTTGAATACGAAGCTCATTTATTAGGAATTCCGGTTCGTACACGTCATAATGAGGTTGCTCCTGCTCAATTTGAGTGCGCTCCTGTATTTGAAGAAACAAACTTAGCGGTTGATCATAACTTATTATTAATGGATGTGATGGAAAAAGTGGCCATTCGTCATAATTTTCGTGTTTTAATGCACGAAAAGCCATATGCAGGTGTTAACGGTAGCGGAAAACATAACAATTGGAGCTTAGCAACTAACACCGGTAAAAATTTATTATCTCCGGGTAAAACTCCTAAAACAAACTTACAGTTCTTAACCTTCTTTGTTAATACAGTAAAAGCGGTTTACGAACATGCTGATCTATTACGTGCATCTATTGCTTCAGCTAATAATGATCACCGACTTGGTGCTAATGAAGCGCCACCTGCAATCATGTCTGTATTCTTGGGCGAACAATTATCCAAAGTATTGGATGAATTAGAAAAATCAGTTCATTCAGGTAAAATGAGTCCTGAAGAAAAAACAGCCTTAAAATTAAACATTGGCAAAATTCCTGACATCTTATTGGATAATACAGATAGAAACAGAACTTCTCCATTTGCTTTCACCGGAAATAAATTTGAATTCCGCGCTGTAGGTTCTTCTGCAAACTGTGGTGGACCAATGACGGTATTAAATGCAATCGTCGCTGAGCAATTGGTTACTTTCAAAAAAGATGTTGATGCTTTGATCAACAAAAAAGTAGAAAAGGATGAAGCTATTTTCCAGATCTTGAAAAAATACATCATCGAAAGTAAAAAGATTCGTTTTGAAGGAAATGGTTATGGAGATGAGTGGAAAGCAGAAGCTAAAAAACGTGGATTGAATAATATCCCAACAACACCGGGCGCTTTAGAGGCGATGATCTCTAAAAAAACGTTAGCGATGTACGAATCTCAGGGAATTTTAAGTCACCGCGAACAAGAAGCTCGTTATGAGATCAGCTTAGAAACCTATACTAAGAAGATCCAGATCGAAGGCCGTATCATAACCGATGTTGTGAATAATCAAATCATTCCGGCAGCTTTAAACTATCAAAAAAACTTAATTGATAACGCCAAAGGCTTAAAAGAGATCTTACCGGCAGCGGAGTTTAAAAAAGCCGCTCAAACACAAATTGATCTGATCAAGGAAATTAGCGAACGAGTAACGATCATTAAAAACGCTACTGAAAGCATGGACAATGAACGTAAAAAAGCCAATAACCTTGATACGGCAAAAAAACAAGCACATGCTTATTGCGATAAAGTAAAGCCTTATTTTGAAACCATTCGTTATAACGTAGACAAATTAGAAAACATCATTGACGATGCAACATGGCCTCTTCCTAAATACCGCGAAATGCTGTATTTAAGATAGGAATTCAATAATCCCCTAAATCCTCGACGAATGTCGGGGATTTTTTTACGAAAGCTTTTGATATTTTAAAAATATATATATCTTAGCACCTTATAAAGTTTAAATCACCTATGAAAAACTTAAAAAAACTAGCATTAACCACTACGGCTGTTATTGCATTAGCCTTTTCTGTAAGTGCACAGAAAAATTTCTTAAAAGATGCTGACTTAGCATACCAAAATCATCAATATTTTAACGCGATCGAGCTTTATAAACAAGCTTACACTAAGGTTAAAAAAGCAGATGCTAAGTCTAAGATCTTATTTAGAACAGCTGAATCTTACCATGCAATAAGTGATTTAAAAGGTGCTGAAACCTATTATAACAAAGCAATTAAAGCAAAATACCCTGATCCGATCGCTATTTTAAAGTTAGCGGATTGTTTAAAAGCTCAACAAAAATACCCTGAAGCTATTGTAGAATACAATAACTACAAAAAAGAGATGCCTTCTGATCCTCGTGGAGAAAACGGTGTAAAATCTTGTGAGTTAGCTCAACAATGGAAAGATGCAAAAGGAACTCCTGAAACTCGTTTAAAAGTGGAGCCTATGGCATTGATCAACTCTAAAGAGGCTGATTTTTGCCCTGCATATGCTGATAAAAAATACAATACTCTTTATTTTACCTCAACTCGCCCGGGTGGTCAAGGATCAATTGATGTTACAACCGGTCAAAACCATTCTGATATTTATGAAGTAAAATTAGATAAAAACGGAAAATGGAGTACACCGGCACCTCTTGCTACTACAATCGTTAGCAAAATGAATGAAGGAAGTGCTTTCGTTTCTAAAAAAGGAGATTTAATGTTTATGACCCGTTGTGGTGAACAAAAAAACAAACAAGTAAAATGTCAATTATACGTTTCTAAAAAACAAGGGCCGTCTTGGGCAGAACCAGAGCCATTACCATTTAATGTAGATTCTATTCACTTAAGACATGCTGTTATTTCTGCTGATGGAAATACATTATATTTTGACTCTAAATTACCTGGTACTTATGGTGGAACAGATATCTGGATGAGTACTTTTGATAAAAAAGGAAAAACCTGGGGAACTCCTGTAAATTTAGGACCAAGTGTAAATACTGCCGGAAATGAAGGTTTTCCTTATATGGCTGATGACAATAAAACATTATATTTCTCTTCTGATACGCATTTAGGTATGGGAGGTTTAGATATTTTTAAAGCTGAGAAAGATGCCAATGGCAAATTTACTAAAGCGCCGGAAAACTTAAAATCCCCAATGAACTCTGCAGGTGATGATTTCGGTATTGTGTTCGAGGGTAAAAAAATCAAAGGTTATTTCACTTCTAACCGTGAAGGCGGAAAAGGTGGTGATGATATTTATTCATTCGTATTACCTCCATTGATCTTTAACTTGAGCGGAACTGTTGTAAGTATTGAAAACAACGAGCCTATCCAAAATGCTTTGATCCACTTAAAAGGATCAAGCGGAGATATGTTTGAATTTAAAACGGCTGCTGACGGTAAATACAACTTCAAATTAAAAGAAAACACATCTTATGAAGTAACTGTTGCTACTGATAAATCAACTATTTCTCAAACTTTTAAAGCTGGTTTCTTAGCTAATAAGGATATGGGTAAATTAACAACTGTTGATAATAACGAATCTAAAGATTTCATTAAAGATTTCGCATTAACTCCGGTTAAAGCTGAAATTCGTTTCCCTGCTGTACAGTATGACTTAGGTAAAGCTACTTTACGTCCTGAGTCTAAGGATTCATTGAACTTCTTATACCAAACGTTAGTAGATAACCCTACTATTGTAATTGAATTACAAGCTCACACAGATAGCCGTGGTAATGATAAAGCCAATCAGAAATTATCTGAAGATCGTGCTAAATCTTGTGTTGATTATTTAAACCTTGAGAAAAAAATTCCTTTGGAACGTTTAATGAGCAAAGGTTGGGGTGAGAAAAAATTATTAATTAAAGATGACGTAATTAATAAAGCTAAAACTAAAGAAGAAAAAGAAGCTTTACACCAAAAAAACCGTCGTACAGTATTCCGTATTGTAAACTGGGATTATGTTGATCCTAATGCTCCAAAATCTGACAAACCAACTTACAAACCACAAGTTGTTGGTGACGAAGATTCTGAGAAAATTGAAGAATAATAGTTAACTCTAAAATCATAAAAAACCCTTCCAATTACAGGAAGGGTTTTTTGTTACATACCATTTATAACTATCAAAATATGTTAATTCAATAAGTATATTGGTAAATAATGTAATTTTGTAGTGTACAAAAAAATAGAAATCTTGCGCGACATCATTTGGACTGTTATCATTATATGGGTTGTTTGGAAAATATATGATGCTTTTAAGAATGTATCAAAATCCAAAACACAAACTCATGGGTACAATTCTCAACAAAACAACTATTATCAAAAAAAGGAAGGTGAAGTAAAAGTTGACCACTCGGCACCAAAACAAAAATCACATTTTAAACCGGAAGATGGAGAATATGTTGATTATGAAGAATTAAAATAATGAAACAAAGGATCAGATTAATAATCATATTTGCTTTTACCATGTCTTATACAGGCTTCTCGCAAGAAACGCCTATATCTCCGCCTATAACTAATCCTCCGTTTCAAAACGCTCCTAAAGATTTTAATAGCTTTAAAGAACGCTTGTATTTTGGCGGAAATGTAGGCGCCTGGTTTGGTAGCACAACTTATATTTATTTGCAACCCTTGGTTGGTTGTAAGATCAATAAACAATTTTCAATAGGAGGGGGCTTTACTTACAATTATTTTAGCCAAACCTATGGCGGGCAAAAATACACATCAAGCATTTATGGTGGAAATACATTTGCACGTTATTTAATTTTAGAAAATTTCTTTGCACAAGTAGGATGGGATAGATTAAGTGTGCCGGATTATACAACCGGTATTCTGGATAGCAGAACATGGGTAGACAATATTTTAGTAGGTGGCGGCTACAGACAGTCATTTTCGGAACGAGGAAGCTTCGTAGCGGGTATTTTCTACAATATCAATCAAACCCCTTTATCTCCCTATCCAAACCCTATTGTTCAAATTGGGTTTAACATTGGGCTTTAATCCCACAATGTCCATTTTGTTGGATTATAATCTATTCTATGTAAATGAAAATTAAAGATGGTGTACTTCGATTTTTTTTGTTTTTCGATGAATACCTCAAGATTCATGTTTTTCTTATGCCATTTGGAGAATTCGGTTCCGGCAAATAACTCAATATAAACACGCTGATTTTTCTTTACAGAATTATAATAATCTTTCAAATAAACAGCTTTATAAAAAACAGCGTCTTTCCCTTGTTCAGAAACCGAAAGGCATAACTTGTCATTATCCAGATCTGTAATACTATCGCAAACAAATTGTAATTCTGCTACCAAATACTGATTTTTTGTAGCCAATGTTTTTTGAATAGGGATTTTTACATTAAAAGGATACTTCTTGTCTAACTGGTTTAACGTATATGATAAACTATCTCCGTAATAGGTTAGCGGTTTTTTCCAATCTACATACAACTCCAGATCCGTATTTAAAAGCGAAATGGTGTTTAATATAGAAACATCCGTATTGCTATAATATCGTTTAGACAAAACGGTTACATTACTAAAATAATTCTCCTCATGAGACACTAAATTTGGATAATACTCTTTCACCAATAACATGTCAACCGGACTTAATCCTCCAATAACAATATAAGGTTGTTTAAGATTTCTTAAATAAGCTCTGAATCTATCTGTATGTTTAAAAACAGAATCCTGAGCTGACAGGTAATTAAATTTAGTATGAAACTTTTTCTCGTAGACATACACAAAAAACTTTTCTGATCCAAAGATCGAAGTCACATTCTTGGCTCCTACTCGTTTTTGCATGTCCAACGTGGTTTTAGCCTGCATTTCAAAATCATGTACATGCACTTTACTAAAAATGTGTTTTTTGTGAAGAGACTGAAAACAAAAGCCTGTAACTAAGATGAAGACAAACCAATAGGTTTGCTTTTTGGTTAACCAGCCGGCAAATGAACTTAAAAAGATAATTAATGTAATGCCCGCAAACAATAAAACCGAAAATTGCAAAATAGGATTTTTGAAAACAGAATATAAATGAATGATCAAATAATTAATCAGAAAGATCCATAATAAAAAAAATTGCTTTTTAGTAAGAGGAATTAATTTGAATATAGATATCAAAAGCAAAGCTAAAAATAAAACCATATTTAATTTCCCGGTTATACCGCAACCCAATAATGTTTTTACAAAAAAGTAAATCTCATTATTTCTAGGCGCAGAAAGCCATCCTCCGGAAGAGGTGCCAATGCCGCCTATAGAAAATTGATATAATGTAATTGATAAATGCGGTAAATATAAAAGCGCTGCCAATAAACAAAACAACAGGTAGTTTTTTAAACGCTCTTTTCTGATATAAAACAAGGTTAAAACAGATACTGAAACTGCAAATAAACAACTCATATGATGATTATAAGCACAGAGTATTGCAAAAAGTGTAAATAAAAAATAATCTTTGCGTGTTACATTTTCTGAAAATAAAATTTTAAAAATAATGTGCAGTAATAAAATAGAAAAAAGTACTCCCGTAATATACATACGTGCATAAGAACTGTACACTAAAAAAATAAATGATAAAGAAACAACAGTAGCCGCGATTAAACCAACTTTCTCATCAAAAAACGTTTTACAAAATTTATAGATATACCAAATAGAAAATACACCGCAAATTAAAAATGGAACTTTAATAGCAATTTCATTAAAGCCAAATAGTTTTGTCCAAAACCATAAAAACAATTGAACTAAAGCCGGATGAGTATCAGTTATTTTAATCCCATAATTAACTTCATCGACAAAATTCGGAAAAATGGTTCTACTTAATCCGCTTAATTCATCATGACTAAATTGATACTGATCAATAGGAATGAAGCGCAGAGCTATCCCCACGAGAAGAATAGCCATTAAAAGCCAATTTTCTTTTATATTTTTAATAATACTCAACAATTTATCAGCTAAATTAAAAAAAATTATCATTTTTGTGGCTCTTAGTTATAATTAAGAAAATTACTCGAGTGTTTGTTCCGATTGTTATCGGAAAGTATACAAACAAATGTGGCCTATGCCTAGGTGTTGGTCCCGATAGCTATCGGGAGATATACAAGTAAGCAGGGATTGCCCAGGTGTTGGAATGGTATACAAGTACGCTTGAGGTGCGTATGCCGCAAGGTGTAGGGGTTCGAGTCCCCTTCTGGGTACAAAAAAAGAAAAGCCGTCAGAAATGATGGCTTTTCTGCTTAAAGAATCTTATGTCTTACAGAAAGACATCTATTATGTCAAAAAGAATCTCTAATTTTATTAGTGTTAAGGCTTAAATAAATTAATACGGAAATATTTAGAAATATTTATTTTTTAATTGTTATGTCCTTTTTTTATTTCCCTCCATTAAAAGGACAACAAATAGAATTGCTTGCTGAAAGCGGTGCGATAATGTCTGGCGATGATCCTTCTTCAAATGCTTTACTAAAACAATCAACCTACAGAGCTGCAACATTAAGATTTTCATTGCCGGCAGACAGCCATAAAATATATTCTAAAATTTATAATTTCCCTTCGCATGGCATAGGCATTTATTCGGCTACGTTTAATAATCCAAGCATAGGAGATCCATTAAGTATATATTATTTTTTTAAAACGCCCGTTATTCGCAAAAAACGCTGGAACGCTTTTTTGGAAATAGCTGCAGGTGTAGCCGGTAATTTTAACCCTTACCACAAAACTCACAACCCCGACAATAAATTAATAGGATCAAACATAAATATGGTTGGACATCTTGCTATCGGCGTTGAGTGTGATGTTTCAAAACGATTCTCCCTTGGAACTAGTGCAGGGTATCGACATTTTTCAAATGGTTTTATAAAAGCTCCTAACTTTGGCATTAATCTTATTCCTGTTACTCTAAATGCAAATTTTAAATTATCAAAAAACAATACTGATAATTTAAGAGGGAACATTCAGCCATTTCAACCACACAATCAAATCAGTATTTTTTATGCCCCTGGATCTAAAAATTTTTCGACTGAAGAAAAAAATTACTTTGTAAGTACTTTAGGAATACTCTTTATCAGGCAAATAAACTATAAAGCAGGTATAGGTGCCGGCCTTGATCTTTTTTATAAAAGTTCAGGAAAAGAAAAAGTAAATGGTGAAGAAAATGACTTAAGTAAAACAGTAAGTTCAGGAATGTATGCCTCCATCGAATGGGTGCTAACCGAAAAATTTCGAATTAATACAGGCGTAGGCCTTTACCTGTTTAGACATCCTGAAAACGATGAACCATACCCTCTTTACGAGCGAATTTCTGCCAGATATACAATAAACAAAAACTTATTTGCAGGTATCGGAATAAAGATAAATGGCAGTTCATCTGATTATATCGAATGGACACTTGGCTATACGTTCAAAAGAGATAAAAACACCTATAATTAACCTTATTTGTAATGTTAATTTATACTGTTTTATATAAAATACGACCAGTATCATATAATTTAACTCTTAAAAGCATTATCAAGCCCTATTTTACAGCTAAAATTTAACTGACATTAATCATATTTTTTTATTTGTCCTCTTCTTTACATATTAAATCTGATTACCTTTTATCAAAAACAAGCTCGTTTTTATTAGATTTAAATACGTTTTTCCTTAAAAAAACTTCAGGAAATAAAAATTCATTGATCCTTTTTTCATAATTAAACGATTGAAATTATTGACATTCAATAGTTTTAAAGGGTCATAATAAAATAATCCAATTACTTTATATGATTGATGTCATACGATTAGATAAATATTATGATTAATCTCAAGAAACAGGAATAATGGCTTTTATATGATTATAGTCATATAAATTGTACATTTACTACAAGACCTTTACACAAAAATTAACATTAATTTATAATCTTATGAAAACACTGACAATCCTTGCATCGATTATGATGACAGCAATTTTCACTTCTTGCGGAGGAGGTGGAGATAAAGCTAAAGAAACAAAAACTGCTGAAGAATCCACTCAAAGTACGGTGGCCGATCCGAACGCTTATGATCCAAAAAGAGGCGAAGGAAAATACACTGCGGAATCATTGGCTTTAACAGATAAATTAGATGAGGCACAAGCAAAAACAGGAGAAGATGTTTCAAATGTAAAATGTACGTCTTGCCACAAAATGAGTGATGAGAAATTAGTTGGACCAGGTTGGGCTGGAGTTACAAAAAGAAGAACCGGAGAATGGATCATGAATTTTATTACAAATCCGGATCCTATGTTAGATAAAGATCCTGAAGCTCAAGCTATGTTAGAATTATGTTTGGTTAGAATGCCAAATCAAAGTTTAACGGATGGTGATGCAAGAGCAATTTTAGAATATATGAGAAAAAATGATGGAGTTAAATAACTAATTTAAATAAACAAATATGAAAAATTTAATCAAAATGGCAGCGCTAACCGGATTGGTGGCTACTACAGCTCTGCAATCATGCAAACCTAAAGATACAGGGAATGCTGTTAGTGGAGATGCTGCAAGTAAAGCTTACGTTGCTCCGGGTAAATACGATGAAATGTATAACTTTGTGAGTGGTGGTTTTAGTGGGCAAATGAGTGTTTACGGATTGCCTTCCGGCCGTCTATTACGTGTCATTCCTGTATTTTCAGTAGATCCTGAAAAAGGATGGGGATATAGCGAAGAAACGAAGCCAATGCTAAATACATCTCATGGCATGGTTCCTTGGGATGATTTACACCACGTTCAACTTTCTAAAACAAACGGCGAATATGATGGGAAATGGGTTTTTGGTAATGCTAATAACACCCCTCGTGTAGCGCGTATTGATTTAACAACATTCCGCACACAAGAAATCATTGAATTACCAAATAGTGGCGGTAACCACTCTTCTCCATTTATCACTGAGAATACTGAGTATGTTGTTGCCGGTACTCGTTTTAGTGTGCCACCGGATGATGCAAATGGTGATGTAGCTATTGACACCTACAAAGAAAACTTTAAAGGAACTTTAAGTTTTATTAGCGTTGGTAAAGAAGATGGCAAAATGGACATTGCATTCCAAATCCAATGCCCGGGTGTTAACTTCGATTTAAGTCGTGCCGGTAAAGGTGTTTCTAACGGTTGGTTTTTCTTTTCTTGTTATAACACAGAGCAGGCAAACACATTGTTAGAAGTAAACGCTTCTCAAAGAGATAAAGATTTTGTAATGGCTGTTAACTGGAAAAAAGCTGAAGAGTATTTAAAAGCAGGCAAAGGCAGAAAACAAGCTGTAAGATATGCTCATAATACTTATAGTGAAAAAACACACTCTGCAACTTCTGAAATTAAAACGGAAGTGATCGTTTTAGATTCAAAAGAATTAAAAGACATTTGTTTTTTCATTCCTTGTCCTAAATCTCCACATGGATGCGACGTTTCTCCAACCGGCGAATACATTGTTGCCAGTGGTAAATTAGCTTCTGTCATTCCGGTATTTAGTTATGATAAAATGATAAAAGCAATTGCTGCAAAAAGTTTTGACGGCGAATTCGAAGGTATCCCAGTTATTAAATACGAATCTGCATTGTATGGTGAAGTAAAAAAACCAGGATTAGGGCCTTTGCATACAGAATTTGATGCTAATGGAAACGCATACACTTCTATGTTTGTGTCTTCAGAAGTAGTTAAATGGAATATCAAAGATCTAAAAGTAATTGATAGACAACCTACTTATTATTCAATTGGTCACTTATGTGTAGCCGGTGGTGATACAAAAAATCCAACAGGTAAATATTTAATTGCTTATAATAAAATTACAAAAGATCGTTATTTACCAACTGGTCCTGAATTATCTCAAAGTGCTCAGTTATTTGATATCAGTGGTGAGAAAATGAAATTAATTTTAGACTTCCCTACCATTGGAGAACCTCATTATGCTCAGGCTGTTTTAGCTAGTGTTATCAAAGATAAATCTTTAAAATTATTTAAGATCGAAGAAAACATGCATCCTTATGCTGCCAAAGGAGAGAAGGAAACTAAAGTGGTGAGAGAAGGAAATAAAGTTCATGTGTATATGACTGCAATTCGTTCACACTTAACTCCTGATAACATTGAAGGAATCAGAATGGGTGACGAGGTGTATTTCCACGTAACAAACATTGAGCAAGATTGGGATGTACCGCATGGATTTGCAATTAAAGGTGCTGACAATGCGGAGTTATTGGTCATGCCGGGCGAAACTCAAACTTTAAAATGGACTCCAACAAAAGTAGGTATTGCTCCATTCTATTGTACAGATTTTTGTAGTGCATTACATCAGGAAATGACCGGATATTTACGAGTATCTCCTGCTGGAAGTAATGTGCCAATTAAATTTGGAACAGGGGTTACTAAACCTGAAGTAGCTGCTTCTAAATAATAAACACGCTTTATCATTAAGGGGGCAGACGAATTAATTCTCTGCTCCCTTTTTATTTCATTCTAAATAATTTGTTATGAATACACCAGAAAAAAATATTGGAATAATTTCTAAAGGACTACTCTTAATTGCAGGAATACTCCTTGTAGTTTCTTTATTTAATCCAATTTGGAGAATTGAATTAGATGCTCCTCAATATCCGGAAGGATTGGCCTTAACAATTCATGCTAATAAAATTGGTGGCGAAGTAGACATTATAAATGGGTTAAATCACTATATCGGAATGAAAACACTTCATGCAGATGAATTTATTGAGTTTACCGTATTGCCATACATCATAAGCTTTTATGCACTAGCCTGTCTTCTTGTTATTTTTATTAGAAAAAAGAAAGCGCTCTATTTTTTATTCGGTGCATTCGTACTATTTGGAATTGTAGCAATGATTGATTTTTGGAGATGGGAATATAACTATGGACACAATTTAGATCCAAATGCCGCTATTATTGTGCCTGGTATGGCTTATCAACCACCGCTTATAGGATTTAAACAGTTATTGAATTTTGGCGCTTATTCGATCCCTGATGTTGGTGGCTGGTTATTTATTTCCAGTGGGCTATTAATGGCTATAGCAGTTGTTATAGAAATTAAACATTCTAAAAAAATTAAATCAAAAAACATTGCACTATCTATACTTCCTCTATTATTATTTTCTTTTACAGCCTGTGAGGTAACAAAACCAGAACCAATAAAATTAAACTCTGATCATTGTGATAATTGTGGGATGACAATTTCAAATCCAAAATTTGCTGCAGAATTATTTACACAAAAAGGAAGAGCTTATAAGTTTGATGACATTTCCTGTATGATCGATTATAAAAACGACAATAAAGACAAATCAACTGGTGCCAATTTTTATGTGGCTGATTTCTTAGGAGACAATCATTTAATTCCTGCAGAAACTGCTGTATACATAACCGGCGAAAATTTAAAAAGCCCCATGGGCGGAAATATTGCCGCATTTGCTAATAAAGAAAGCTCAAATACATATGCTGTTGATCTAATGGCAGAATACACAAGTTGGGATAATATAAATAAATAGTGAAAACAATTTTTCTCATATTTCTTTTTTGTTCAATTTCGTTTTTAGCCGATGCGAAAAGACATGAAGTTGGTGCTAATAAGCATTTCAAAACAATCAAGTCTGCGTTAGCGCAAATTCAAAACGGAGACTCCGTAATTGTTTATGAAGGTATTTATAAAGAAGGGAATATCATTCTTGATAAACCAGTAACATTAATAGGGAAAAATTTTCCTGTTTTAGATGGTCAAAAAAAATATGAAATATTGTCCATAAAAGCCTCTAACACATTAGTTGCCGGATTTAAAGTGCAACGTTCGGGTTTTGCAACACTGGAAGATCCGGGTGGAATTAAAGTTTACAATTCCAGAAATGTTGTTATCAGAGATAACATATTAGATGATAATTTTTTTGCTATCTATTTACAGCATTGCGCAAACTGCATTGTCAAAAACAATCGAATTATCGCATACGGTGTTGAAGAACAACAAATAGGTAACGGCATACATTGTTGGAAAAACGATAGTTTACAAATTATTGGTAACACTATCTCAGGTCATAGAGACGGCATTTATTTTGAGTTTGTAACTAATTCCATCATATGGCGAAACATTTCAACAGCAAACATTCGTTATGGATTACATTTTATGTTTTCAAATAATGATTCTTATATATCAAACGTTTTTAAAAATAATGGAGCCGGTGTAGCTGTTATGTTTACACAAAAAGTAAAAATGTTTAACAACACATTTAGTGAAAACTGGGGAGATGCTGCCTATGGCCTATTTTTAAAAGAAATATCAGATAGTTATATTTTTGGGAATAAATTCAAAAAAAATACTGAAGGAATTCATATGGAAGGTACCAGCAGAATTAAAGTAGAAAAAAATATTTTTGAAGCAAATGGTTGGGGTATGAAAATTCAAGCTAGTTGTATGGAAAACGAAGTCGTGTCTAATAATTTTATAGGAAATACGTTTGACATTAGCACTAATGGCACCTTGGTACTAAATACGTTTAATGGAAACTATTGGGACAAATATGAAGGATATGATCTGGACAAAAATAAAATAGGAGATGTTCCCTATCATCCACTGAGTTTGTTTTCTGTGATCGTAGAAAATAATCCTCCTGCCATGTTATTATTTAGGAGTTTTATGGTAACACTACTTGACAAGTCAGAAAAAATAATACCAAGTTTAACTCCTGATAATTTTATTGATAATACACCTTTAATGCGTTCATTAAAATTATGATTGAAATAAATAATATATCAAAAAGCTTTGGTAAACTCAAAGTATTGAACAACGTTAATTTATCTTGTAAAAAAGGTGAATGTATTGCACTTATAGGGCCTAATGGTTGCGGCAAAACTACCTTGATCAAAAGTATTTTAGGAATGGTGATTCCTACAGAAGGAACTATAAAATTTAAAGAAGAATACATTTCTAAAAATTATGAATATCGTCAACACATAGGTTATATGCCCCAAATTGGCAGATATCCGGATAACATGACAATTGGACAAATTTTAGAGATGATCAAAGAAATCCGAAGATCTGATGTTCAGTTAGACGAAGATCTATTGCATCAATTCAAACTGAAAGATTTATTTAATAAACGAATGAGTACGCTCTCAGGCGGTACAACACAAAAGGTAAGTGCTACGTTGGCTTTTTTATTTAACCCGGATGTGTTGATCTTAGATGAGCCAACAGCCGGATTAGATCCATTAGCCTCCGAAATACTAAAAGAAAAAATAATTTCCGAAAAACAAAAAGGAAAATTAATATTAATTACATCACATTTATTAAGCGAATTAGATGATTTAATTACACAAATTATTTTTATGCAGGAAGGTGTTGTTCAATTTCATAAAACCATTGAAGATCTTAAATCTTCAACGGGGGAAGAAAAAATATCGAAAGCAATTGCCAATATTTTAAAAGGTAGAAACAATGAATAGAATAATTAAGTTTATTGTTTTGGATATACTTAAAAACAAAATTGTTTTAGTGTACACGATAATTTTATCCATATTATCGTGGAGTGTATTTAGTTTAGAAGATAATAGCACCAAAGGTCTGTTAACTCTGTTAAACGTTATTCTTTTAACTGTTCCATTAGTATCCGTTGTTTTTTCAACTATATACATATATAACAGCTCTGAATTCATCGAACTATTATTAAGCCAACCAATTAAACGAAGTAAGATCTGGTGGAGTTTATTTTTCGGGTTAACCTTATCTTTATTATTATCGTTTTTTATAGGCACAGGAATTCCCATTTTATTTTACGCTCCTTCTGATGTAGGAATAATGATGTTACTGGTTGGATTTTTTATTACAACGGTCTTTGTTTCAATAGCCTTTTTAAGTTCTATATTAACACGAGACAAAGCCAAGGGAATTGGCATTGCCATTATGCTTTGGTTATTTTTTGCACTTTTATTTGATGGATTGATCTTGTTTTTATTATTTCAATTATCAGAGTATCCAATTGAAAAAATGATGGTTGGTGTTACGGCTTTTAATCCCATAGATCTGGCTCGTATTTTAATTTTACTTCATTTAGATGTTTCTGCAATGATGGGATATACCGGAGCCATATTTAAAGATTTTTTTGGTACATCCTTTGGTATTTTCGTGGCTTTTTTTATACTGTTTCTTTGGGTCATTATCCCATTCTGGATCTCTCTACTTAAATTTAATAGAAAAGATTTATAAAATGTGTTATGAAAAAATATAACAGTAACCTAACAGATTTTTATGACCTGATAAAACAATCGAAAATGAGTTTGTTGCAAATTTCGCTTGCCTATCAGGAAGCAACAAATAAAAACATGTTTTGTTCAATCACTGATACCACAGGAACAATACTATACGTTAACGAAAAATTTTGCGAGATTTCACAGTACTCAAAAGAAGAATTAATAGGAAAATCTCACAATATTGTTAATGCCGGGCATCACTCCGCTCATTTCTTTAATCAATTATGGGAAACCATTCAAAGCGGTAATGTATGGCATGGAGAAGTTAAAAACAGGGCAAAAGACGGATCATACTACTGGTTAGACTCGGTGATTATTCCAATAAAAAACAATAATGGTGAGATAATTCATTTTTTTTCATTAAGAACTTTAATTAATGATAAAAAACTGAAAGAGGAGGAAATTGATCAGCATTTAAAGGTTTTACACGAAATACTTTTTTTGATCTCACACAAAGTCAGGCAACCGATTGCACATATTATTGGGTTAGCAAACTTACTTGAAAATTGCACTGATTCTATCAGATTAAATGAAATGATCGCTTACATAAAAAAGTCTTCTGTTATTCTTGATGATTTCACTAAAGAGTTAACCTCCTATATTAATGAAGCTTCGGTTATTGAAAAAAACAAACTCGAAAAAACATGAAAAAAGATATCTCAAATAAGAAAGACTTAGAAAAGCTAGTCAACCTGTTTTACGAAAAGGTAAAAAAAGATGCTGTAATAAGTCATTATTTTAAAGATGACTTTAACTGGGAAAAACATTTGCAAATCATGTATAAGTTTTGGGAAAATGTATTGTTTTATACCGGAAACTATGGTGGAAATCCTATGGAAAAACATTTCGAGATTCATGAAAAAAATCCTTTAACCATGAAGCATTTCCATCAATGGACCAAACTTTTTAATGAATCAGTAGATGAATTATTTCATGGTGAAAAAGCAGATTCCATTAAATTGAAAGCTTCAAATATTGCAACGGTTATGCAAATAAAAATACTTAAAGGATAATGATACTCTCTTCTTATTTGATGTAGTGAAATAAAAGCAGCAATGCCTTAGGATATACCTAATTCTTTTTTACCTGCCGGAGTTAAAAAATCTCTTGACCACTTTGGTTCCCAAACCATATTAATGCCGATCTCAAATTCAGGGAAATGCCTTTTTAAACAGCTTTCAACGCTGTTGATGATAACATCACCCATTGGACAGTTTTTAGTGGAAAGGGTTAAATTTATAGTGATTTTACCTTCCTCATCATAATTAACTTTGTAAACCAATCCCATATCAATAATGTTGATTTCCAATTCAGGGTCAATCACTTCTTTTAAAAAATGTAAAATTTCAATTTCACGTTTTTCTTTATCTGTATATAAATTCATCACAAAAAATTAAATAAATGGTTAAACTAACGGCATACTATTGCTTTTATGTAAAACTATCTTAAGAACATTAATATTATATAAAATAGCAGTAATCATTAAACATATAGCGCCAAACTTAATAGTGAAGGAATTCGACATCAAAATACCACACAATATTGTTATATAACTTATAATAAATAAATACAACTGAGCGGTTGCTAATTTTCCTGAATATAAGTCTTTAGGTAAGGGGGTTCTTTCTTTTCCACTAATTTCCTGGTATTTTTTCAACCATACAATAAATGCCAAGTTTTTGAAAGTTTGCCCCAGAATAAGAAGTGTAATAAACCCAAATAATAAACTAAATACTATGGCAGTAGAAATTTGAAGCTCAATCTGTTTGTCTGCAATAACTTTAAATTTTAAAATTCCCCACAGTATAATTGGAATAGCAATAAAGAAAAATGAGATATAGGTGTGTTTTAAATTTATATCTATTTTTTTACGGGCTCTTGTTTTAAAAGCATTGGATATAAAGTATAAGAAAAAACTGATCCCAGATAATATAATTATACTATAGATCGGAGCTCGTTCTAATCCATTTAAAAACAATGCATCGATTATAAAGCCTAATAACCCAAAATTAATTAAATAATAACAATAACTTAAATAGTTAGTATTTAGTTTCCCGGATAATAAGAACATTGGAATTAATTTTGACGATACACCAATGATCAAACATAAAAACCATCCTATTAATCCAATATGCGCATGAATTTTTAAATAGTACAAATGTTCTTTTGGTAAAAAAGCATATTGAAAATTAAAGGCTAATAACGCTCCTATAAAAGCTGTAAGCCAAAACCAAAAGATGGAGGCTTGTATGAAATCCATCTCAATACTATTTTCTTTGGATTGTCTAACAGTTAATAGAATATTAATAAGAAATAATGTAATACCCATAAATAATAAACCAGCTGCCGTTTTGATCAAAAACCCTGTATCAAATATCCAGAAAGAAAAGGCCAATAAAACTGTTCCTATGGATACGCATAAATACGTAACTAAAGATATCATAGGGCTAAATATTTTTTTATTTGATATTACCGGCACCAGTTGATATAACGATCCAATAATGATAAAACTGATCCATCCTAATGTTGTAATATGAGTAATAGCAAGAATTTTTGGATGAAAATAATGTCCTATAAATGATTCGCTTGAGAAAACAAGTAAAATAGCTATAGCCAAAAAGAATAACGCTGCTGAAATATAATGAGCAATGATAATAAAATAGGTGAAATTATCTCTTAAAGAAGGCTTAAGCATTACTTAAATATTAATAGTTTTATATCGTTTGCTGAAATAATTTGTATACGCCATTGATAACCTCTTTCTGCTAATTCTGGAAATAAAAATTTTGGAACTTTCTTATGATGTACAAATAATAGATAATTATCGGGTAATGCATATAATTCATTTAAAATCGAAGACATTGGCAAAGGCATTTCTAATTGGGTGACGTCAATTTCCTTAACTTGATCTGCAAATGATTTTAAAATAGTAGTTATTTCTTCAGAACTACTATCATTTACATTTTCTCCAGTATCAATAGTATCTTTTGTTTCCTTAAAAAAATAAGTATGAACCAATTGTTTTTCTATAACAACCGTGTGATGTAAATACCCTTTTTTTGATAAAATTGAAATAAGGGGCGTTGGCTCAAATGTATTGATAATTTTCAACACTGAGTCGCTTTCCAGACTCGCTAATGCATTCATAATATCATTAAACGGATCTTTCCCTTCTTTTAAAACACTCCTTACATCAAGCCCTACGATCTTCTTCCCTTCGAAATTATAAAAATTTTCAGAAAGTGGTTCAGCTTCTGTTTTATGATTTTTGTTTAATTCCTTTATTTCAAATCCCAAAGGAATTAATTTGTCATAAAACGTCTCAATAGTAGATCCACCTATTTTGGCGGCTTGTTTTATGCTAACTCTTGAAGCTAATATTTTTCTTAAAATAGGATTTTTTAATTTATCAAAGTTATTTGATATCGACACAATCGCATCTATAGATTTAGGATTGTGTCTTATTAAAGCGGATATTTTAGTGTCTTCGTTGATATACATGCTTCTTAAAATTAAAACAGACCCTTGCATTGGGTCTGTTTAGTGAACTAATTATTTTTGATTTTCTAATTCTATACTTTTCGGAAAAAGTATATTATTTTCCAAATGAATATGTTGATGTAAATCATCTTCAAATTCTTTAAGTTTTAAAAATGAAACTTTATACGTAGCGCAACTATCTTCGGGTGGAGTATAATTGTTTGATAATTCTCTAATTGTTCTAAAAATATTTCCTACCGCATCATGCTCATGCTCCATCATATCTATTGGATTCTTAACAGTTTCAAAGGCTGTATAAGGATTTTGTTGTTTATTAGCTTTGGCTAAAACTAATTGTTTAATGTATGGAAATAAAATCTGTTCTTCTTTACACATGTGCCCACTTAATTCATCAGCTGCTTCGTTAAATTTTTGTGCTATGGCAATAACTTCCGGATGACTACCACCATGAACCTTTGACACCTTTGCTGTATATTCTAACAATATCGGAATAGATCTTTTTACATATTCATGATGAGTATTTAGAATATAGTCAACTAGAAACCCTAAATCCCATTCATCAAATTTTTGAGATAAACTTTCTGTAACAGTATCGAGTTTGTTTAATTCTCTTTCAACTGACATGTAATCAACTTTTTTTTCATTGCAAGCTTGAGTAACTGTTTTTTTACCGCCACAACAAAAATCTAAATTGTATTTTTTAAAAACTTCGGCTTTTCTGAAATCCTTAGCCACTAATTCTCCTATGGTAGGTTCAGAGGATGAATCGTTTTTTTTAATTTTCACTTCCCAATACTCGGGTCCGGAAAGAATATATTCCCACGAAAAAACATTGCCCCTCTCTCCTATTAGCTGATAATACAATGGTTTTGGGTCATGGTCATTATGAATAATAAAAGCTTCTCCTTCTTTCAGAGCATCGAATTTTTGAAAAATCGTTGGGTGTTTAAACTTTGGCTCAATGACTGTTACATCTAATGTTTCAATTGTTTTCATATTAATTTTATTAATGTTAAAGTTGATTATGAATTTGTACTACAAAAGTAGATGATGCAAAATCACTGGTTAATGATTTGGATCATATGAATTTTTTATTGACCTGAATTTAGTTTATTTAACAAAACAAGAAATTCTTTTTGAATAGATTTTGTTTTATCCTGAGCATACCACAAGTGAATGTTCTTTACTAATTCATCATGAGTAGCTTCAGGCGAATTTTTCTTGAATTCAACAACCATATCCTGTATTGCTTTTGGTCTAGGTCCCCATGTTCCAACAATTATATCATTAGATTCATCGATACAAATTAGTTTAGGTATGGAACGAGAACCGTTGGTTAAAAAACAATCCATCACTTCTAAATTATCATCTCTAAAAATCACTTCTAATTTAATGTTAGAATTCAGGTCTGCTATTTTCGAAATAACAGGAGCACACTGAGCACCATCTCCACACCACGATTCCAGAATCAATATCCACTTATGTTTTTTAGAAAAGTTCCTGGCAACTAAACTTAAATCTTCATTAATGATACATTGCTTATCTATGCGTTTGATTCGCTGTGCATTTATAAAAGTTGCCGAAATCCTTTCCTCTAATTGCTCGCCGGATGTTTTTCTTTCAGAAGCATAATCAAACACAATATCTTTATATTGAGCATACGTGTATGCACAACTTACTTTTTGTATTTTTTCTATCTCTACCATACTATTTTTTTTACAAAGATTTGGTTATAATTTTTATTGTTTAATGATTCAAATCATAAAAAGTAAATTATTATAAAAAGCAAAGGCTGCCTTTATATGGCAGCCTTCATACTAATCAAAAAACCGAAAACTAAAATTGAAAAAAGTGTAATTATTACTCGGGTTTAAAATTTTCAAAGACATTCTGTTTGTTGCGGAACAGAAAACCTCTGTCATTTTATTTTTGATTAAGTTATTTTATTGTGGTAATAAAACTTCGTCTATTACATGAATAATACCATTAGAGGCTTTAATAGAAGCTATCACATGAGCTTTACCATTAATTACCGGCTTACCATCAACTACAGAGATCTTAATGTTCCCGCCGTTAACTTGTCCTAAACTTCTTCCATCTGTTAATCCTTCTGCTTCTATTACTCCAACATACACATGATATTGTAATATATCCGTTAGTGCATCTTTTTTCTCAGGCGTTAATAACCCCTCTACTGTGCCAGCTGGTAATTTATCAAAAGCCGCATTAGTAGGAGCGAAAACCGTAAAAGGACCCGCGTTACTTAAAACGTCAACCAGTTCAGCTGTTTTCACTGCTGTTACTAAAGTAGTATGATCTTTACTTCCAACTGCTACCTGAACCACGTTTGGATTTGAAATAGCATCCTGAACCGCCGATTGTCCTGCTCCTACATCTTCTGTATTTGCATTAGCATCTGTAGTGCTTCCCGAACTTTCTTGAGTTGCGGAATTGCAAGAAAATAACCCAATCGTTCCTGCGACAAGTAAGTATTTTAATGTTGTTTTCATAGTTATAATTTTTTAACAAAAGTATTGTATCAAACTTAAGTGATATATGATTTAAGTCATAAATGCTCATGATTCAAATCATGCTCACAAAAAACATTAAATCGGACAATATTGTCTGATTTAAAAAATAAAAGAAATATATTTGCAAAAACATTCACTATGAAAACTACAAGCCCCCATACATTTCATATCCCTGTAATGGGACTAGCCTATACAATTGATACACCTATAAAGGTGGCTAAATATGGTATTACCTCTGTTATTTCAATAATTGAAGACTATTTAATTGAACAAATGCGAGAAGTGATCTGTAAAAATGAACGGATCGAATATGTAAAAATTCCGGTAACTGAAAGAGATTACAGAGCAAAAAGAATCACTGCCTACTTAAATTTAATTCAAGAGATCATCAATAAACAGCTACATGAAATTAAACATGAAGATTTTAATTCAGATAGAAACATCAATCAGTATTTTGAAATGTTACCCGATGATTCAGAGTTAAGAATAATGTATCAAAAAATGCTGGTAAGTGAGGGAAAAGAAAGATTAGAATTAGAAAGTCGTTTGCGAAAACAAATTACCGCCGGTAAAATTGATGTTAATATCATGACCAAATTAGATAAAACTAATTATGATCCGGATGGTAATGAATTGCCTGCACAATTTTCTGATGCTCTTTCAGCATTGAGGGGCTATGCCAACAGCAACATTAAATCATCAATTGTTTTTTCTGCCGGCTTAAATCCAAGACTTTTTGCCTACTGCGAAACATTTGAAGATTTTTATCCAAATATAAAAGGCGTTATTAATAAAAAAATCATTCTTAAAGTTAGCGATTATCGCTCGGCATTAATTCAAGGAAAATATTTAGCAAAAAAAGGATTGTGGATCTCAGAATTCAGAATAGAATCCGGCATAAATTGCGGAGGACATGCTTTTATTTCAAACGGTATTCCTCTTGGTCCTATTCTGGAAGATTTTAAAAACAAACGCGGAGAATTATTTAATGAATTATTTAATGAATGCGAAAATGCATTAAAACAACTTGGACGTAATCCCTTTATTGAAAAACCTGAATTAAAAATCACGGCACAAGGTGGTATTGGAACAAGCGAAGAAAATAATTTTTTAATTAATTATTACAATTTAGATGCTACCGGCTGGGGAAGTCCTTTTTTATTAGTGCCAGAAGCAACAAATGTTGACACTGAAACTCTTAATAAACTTAAAGCTGCAAAAAAAGAAGATTATTATTTAAGTCACTCCTCGCCGCTTGGTGTTCCGTTTAGTAATTTAAGAACAAGCTCTTCTGAAGAGCAGCGTAAAATGAGGATTAACAAAAACAGACCGGGAAGTCCATGTTACAAAAAATTCCTTTCTATGGACAGAGAATTTACAGATAAACCAATTTGTACGGCATCCAGAGAATATCAAAACTTAAAAATAAAACAACTTAAAACTACAATAGCAGATCCGAAATTATTAGAGCATGAAATTGAAAAAGTAACAGAAAAAGATTGTTTATGCGAAGGCCTTGGTGCATCTGCGTTACTTAAAAACAAAACAAAACTTTCACACAATCTAAGTGCTGTTACTATTTGTCCTGGGCCAAATCTGGCTTACTTTTCAGATACATTCTCATTAAAACAAATGGTTGATCATATATACGGCCGCTTGAATATTTTAAATAATCTGAATAGACCAAATATTTTTGTGAATGAATTGCAATTGTATTTTGATTATTTAAAAAAGGAATTAGAAGATCAGTTTAATGTGATAAATGATAAAAAAATATCTTACTTCCAAACCTTTAAAAGCAATCTGTTAAAAGGTATTGATTATTACGAAGAGCTTGTTCCAAAAATAAAACAAAACAATAGTGAGTTTAAACATAACGTCATGAAACAACTTAATGAACTAAGAAATTCATTAAATCTATTACCTCAGTTACAATTAACAAACCTTTCTTAAACATTTTTAAAACAGATTTAATCATCATACATTATGAAAGCATTAGTTAAACGATCTTGGGCGGAGCCCTATAAAATGAAAATGGTTGAATTATTAAAAATGACAACCAGGCAACAACGCATCAAAGCCATAAAAGCAGCAGGTTATAATACTTTTCTTCTTAAATCAGAAGATGTATATATAGATCTATTAACGGATAGCGGAACCAATTCGATGAGCGACAGACAATGGGGGGCTTTTATGACCGGTGATGAAGCTTATGCGGGAAGTAAAAGTTATTACAAATTAGAGGAATCCATTCAAAAGTATTACGGCTATAAATATATTGTTCCTACACATCAAGGCCGAGCTGCTGAAAACATTTTATCTAAAATATTGATCAAAAAGGGAGATATTATCCCTGGGAATATGTATTTCACAACAACGCGCTTACATCAGGAATTAGCCGGAGGAATTTTTGCAGACATTATTATTGATGAAGCTCATGATCCTTTAAACGAACATCCTTTTAAAGGAAATGTTGATATATCTAAACTGGATAAACTCGTAAAAAAATATGGTGCTGAAAAAATTCCCTATGTGAGTCTCGCCACTAACGTAAATCTGGCAGGTGGTCAGCCGGTTAGTATGGCCAACTTAAAAGAATTAAGAGCCTACACCAAAAAACATAAGATCCGTATCATACATGATATGACAAGAGTAGCAGAAAACGCATATTTTATTCAGCAGCGCGAAAAAGGCTATCATAAAAAAAGTATTAAAAGCATTGTATTTGAAATTTGCTCGTTAACAGATGGCGCTACGATGAGTGCTAAAAAAGATGCTTTGGTAAACATTGGTGGTTTTATGGCAACTAATGAATGGGATGTTTTTGAAGAAGCAAGAAATTTAGTAGTTGTGTATGAGGGTTTACATACTTATGGAGGTTTAGCAGGCAGAGATATGGAAGCAATTGCTATTGGTATAGCAGAAAGTCTTGATGATAATCATCAACATGCCAGAGTTGGTCAGGTTGAATATTTAGGGCATAAAATGATGGAGTATGGAATTCCAATCGTGAAACCTATTGGGGGTCACGGAATATTTGTTGATGCAAAAGCATTTTTACCACATTTAACACAAGATGAATTTCCGGCACAAACATTAGCTGCTGAAATGTATATTGATTCAGGTGTTAGAACAATGGAACGAGGAATTGTTTCGGCAGGCAGAAAAGCAAATGGCGAAAATTATTACCCAAAACTGGAGTTAGTGCGGTTTACTATACCACGTAGAGTATATACACAAGCTCATATGGATGTGATAGCCGAATCAGCCGCAGCTGTATATGAAAGAAGAAAATCAATAAAAGGATTGAAAATGGTATACGAACCAAAATACTTACGTTTTTTTCAGGCAAAATTTGAAAAGCTGTAATCTTATATGAAGTTAAAGCCAACATATGTTTTTTTAATTCTAAGTATCTCTTTTCTTGTGTATTCCTTTAGTATTTATATTAAACCATTATCTGTAAAAGAAGATCAGAGATTTAATAAAAAGATGTCTTCCGATGGGCAGCTGGTATGGCAAAATTATAATTGTCAAAGTTGCCATCAACTTTATAACCTGGGAGGCTATTTAGGTCCTGATTTAACCAATGTTATTTCAAATCCAAATAAAGGCGAAACAATAATCAGAGCAATGGTTAAATCCGGAACTAAACAGATGCCGGCATTTAATTTATCAGACAGTGAAATGAATTCATTAATTGAATTTTTAAAATCAACCGACGCAAGTGGTAAAGCCGATCCCAGAAAACTTAAGGTGAATAGTTTTGGAATGGTAGAATAAAGTGAAAGCAAGTAAATTTGATATAGGCAATCTGTTTTTGGTAACCGCATTATTTATGCTGGTATCAGGATTATGCTTTGGGATCTTAGCTGCATTGATCTATCTCTTTCCGGACTTTTTGAAACAAGAAATTGGTTTTGTTTCATTAAGACCCTTGCACGTTTCCTCAGCCATGTTTTGGATAATCTTAGGAGCCACAGGTTGTGTATATAGCGGGATGAAAGCATTCATCAAAGATTCTAAGATCAAAGTAATGGCGATGATCCAATGGGGATTATGGATAATAGCTATTATTGGCATTATAACATCTTATTTCACTAAAGATTTTGGAGGAAAAGAATATTGGGAATTCAATCCCGTTTGGGCACTTCCAATAGCTTTAGCATGGATCCTGTTTTTAGTGAACTTTTTTTCATTAGTCAACAAAATAAAAAACTGGCCGGTTTATATTTGGATGTGGATGACGGGAATACTATTTTTCCTTTTCACGTTTTCCGAAAATTACTTATGGATTTTTCCTTATTTCCGTGAACATTTTATTACTGATATGACTATTCAATGGAAAGTAAATGGATCATTGGTTGGATCATGGAATCAGATCTTATACGGTACTGCCTTTTTCTTAATGGATAAAATTTCTCAAACTAAAAAAACAGGAACCAGTAAATTTGCTTTTGCTATGTATTTTCTAGGTCTGTTTAATCTGATGTTTAACTGGGGTCACCACATTTACTCTCTTCCTACAGAAAAATACATCAGATATATCGGTTATATCGTTAGTATGACGGAATGGGTTTTCTTTATTAAAATCATCTATGATTGGAGAGCAAGTGTTAATACCATTCAGAAACATTATCATTATTTCCCATACAAGTTTTTAATGGCCGCCGATATTTGGGTATTTCTTAATATGGGTCAAGCCATACTGATGTCAATACCGGCAATAAATATTTACACTCACGGAACACACGTTACAGTAGCGCATGCCATGGGAACTACCATAGGCATTAATAGTATGATTTTGCTGGCTGCTTGTTTTGAATTTTTAAAGTTTAATTCAACAAATAATAACAGAATAAAATATTATAAATTTCTTTTTTGGGCTCTGCAAATTAGCTTGCTCATATTTTGGCTATCATTAAATATTGCCGGAATTAAAAAAGGCATTTGGCAATTAAGCAGTAATCAAGAGAGTTATTCAAAAATGATGGAATCTCTTAGACCATACTTTATTGTTTTTGTTCTTGCCGGCATAGGCTTAATGTACGCCTTAAGTTCATTAGCCTTTGGCTTAATAAAAAACATGTTCACCAATAATCATTCTAAAGAAATAGTAACCCATTAAACTTTTTACAATGAAAAACAGTGTAAATATAGAAGACTTAAAAACCGCTTACAGGTATAAATCAAATAACGAATTAAAATTCACCTATTATATTTTTAAAATACTCCAACGTCCAACGCTTTTAAAAATATTAATGTCTTGTACTAATGGTATCATTAAATATAAATTACCATTTCAATTTTTTATTAAAAGTACAGTATTTAAAATATTTTGTGCTGGAGAAACTATTGACGAAGCTTTTATAAAAATAAAATATTTAAAAAAATTCAAAGTAAAATCTGTATTAGATTATGTTTCGGAAGGGGAGAAAAATGATGAAGCCTTTGAAAATAATACAAAAACAATTGTGACTAATATTATTAGACTTGGCAAAGAATCTCCCGGCAATTACGTAAGCGTTAAACTATCGGGATTAGAAAATCCTGAATTTTTAACTTATTGTAATAACATGAAATTTCATAATGATCTTATAATTTCAACGAGATTTGATAAATTAATGAAACGCGTAGATCTGATCTGCAGTACAGCATACGCCTCAAAAGTGATTGTTTTTATTGATGCGGAAGATAGATGTATGCAAGATGTGTTTGACAGGATTACAGAAAGCATGATGGAAAAATACAATAAGGAATATGCTGTTGTATTTAACACGCTACAAATGTATCTTAAAGACAGATTAACTTATCTTGATTTTTTACTTCAGACTTCGGAACAAAAAAATTATATACCTGGTATTAAATTAGTGCGAGGAGCTTACGTAGAAAAAGAAAGAGAAAATGCCTTAAAAGAAGGCAAACCTTCGCCGGTATATGATACAAAAAAAGAAACGGATGATGCCTTTAATCAAGCCGTAGAAATATGTTTGCGAAAGCATAGAAAAGTAGACGTATGCATTGCAACACATAATAACGATAGCACACAACGCGCTATCGATTGCATTAACAAATACAATATCACTGATCACTATCATAAAATAAGGTTTTCTCAACTTTATGGAATGAGTGATAATCTAACTTTTAACTTAAGTGATAATGGATACAATGCTTCAAAATACTTACCCTATGGCGAAGTCAAAAAAGCCATTCCTTATCTGATAAGAAGATCTGAAGAAAACTCATCCATTGACGGGCAAATTATAGATGAAGTATTAAGACTTAAAAAAGAACTAGACCGTAGAAAAATGAATTAAACTAACTAATTATGGAATTATTCCGCTATGTATTAATAGGTGTATTTTGGGTTATCACATGCATTTGTCTCGGATTGTATATAAATGCCATAGGATTTAAAGGAAAAAAGCATCATGTTTTTGGTTTAAAAACAATTTTCATCTCCTACCTAATAGGAATTTTTATGCTCTTTGCAGCAATAGTTATATTTTAATAAAACTCTTCAATGTCTATTTTAAAGAGCTAAGGTTTCCAAACTGTTTTAGTGCCAAATCCTAAGGTGTTATCCGTAAACTTCAGAAAATCTAATTTTGTAGCCCATGTATACCCTACGATTGCTATACTCATGGGGTATTTTTTCATGTATTTTGAACTTAATTTTAAAGTATCTATCTCTTTTGGATCTACAAGTTTTCCAATAAACTGTATTCCTTTTATATTTAAGGTATCTACTGAATCGGGCAATATCGTTCCTGATATAAAGGCCGCCGGCTTAATTAAACCCTGATGTGTGCTACCTGCAGATGATTTGAATATTAAAATATTATGTTCTTCATCAAATACATAAAAACAATTTATGCAATATGGTTTATTATTATCATCAACAAAGCATACTGTTGCTATTTTATTTGCCTGCAAAAAACTTTTGATGTTATCCTGAATGGTATTCATATCTAATTTGATTTTTTTATTCGATCGTTTTTTCTTTTTAAAGCATTTACAAATTGTTTCTTTTCAGCTTCGGAGGAAGGTTTAATTTCCGGAACCAACGTTGGGCTTGAGTTATCGTCAATTGCCACAAAAGTAAAATAGGCTTCATTGATTAAGTATGCTTTCTGACTAAGTATTTTCTTTGCCCACGCTTGCACAAATATTTCCATGGATGAACTAAATGAACGTGTTATTTTGGCTTTAATTGTAATAATATCGCCAACCTTAGCCGGGGTTTTAAACTTAACGCTATCAATTGATGCCGTGACACAAACGCGTTCGGCGTGATTTTGAGCGCAAATGGCAGATGCAATGTCCATCCATTGTACTAATCTTCCTCCTTGTAAAATTCCCATAGGGTTAGTATCATTTGGGCATACTATTTCAGTCATAATTGTTTCTGACTTTTTTGGTGATTTTATTTTTTTCATGAATGAGAATAAACTTTTTAATTATACACTTTAGCGTCAATCCCATTTGCAATTACCATCTCACAAATAGAATTTAATTTTTCAACAGGTATTTTTTCTAAGGCTTTAGCCGGAGTATCCCTATCAATAGTATAGATCATGACAGATTTTGGGTTGATCATTTTCAACGCTTTTATCCAGGCATCTAGTTCTTCAGGAGTTGTGTTATCAATGTATTCCCCCTCATTATATCCCTTCAAAAAAATGGTTTGAATAATAAGCGCTCCTTCTAACTCAGCTAATTTTTGAATATACCATTCAATTTTTTTAGAAGACAAAGGCTTGTCTATCTTTATTAACATTTCTGTGGTTCCTGCATCAAGTTTCATGACCTTTGCATCTACTTTTTTCAAACTATCTAAAACCGATTGATTACCTAAAAGAGTAGAGTTTGACAGAACAGTTATTTTTATTCCAGGTAAATGCAAATCTCTTAATTGAATAACGGCATCAATGATCGTTGAAAATTTTGGATGCATGGTCGGCTCACCATTACCTGCAAACGTAATACTATCAATATACGTTTTCTCTTTTGCGAGTTCTTTAAATCGCTGCTCTATTGCTGCTATTATTGTAGTTGCATCAAAATAATTTACTTTAAAAGATTTTAAATCTGTCCAACCGCATTCGCAATAGATACAGTTAAAATTGCAAACCTTATTTTTAAGCGGCAATAAATTTATTCCTAATGACACGCCAAAACGTCTGCTATTTATAGGGCCAAATACTATATCATCAAATGTTATTGCCATTATCTGTAGCTGGTTTTTTAGTATCAATTTTTAAATTCTTATAACATATCTTTAAATATATCAATTATAGAATTATGGTTTTTGTAATATTGGATTATTAATAAATGCTGTATCGGTTAATGTTTTTAAAAATGCAATAAGATCCTGTTTTTCTGATATTGAAAGACCTAAGCCATATATTTTACTCGGCTTAGTCATAATTGGATCAAGAGTTGAACTATGTTTTACCCCTGAATTGTAATGCTCAATCACCTCTTCTAATGTTTGAAATCTTCCATCGTGCATATAAGGTGCTGTTAACTCAATATTTCTAAGTGTAGGCGTTTTAAATAAACCAATATCATTTGGGTTACCGGTAATGTTATAGCGCCCTAAATTAACGCCTGTAAAAACAGAATCTATTCCGATATTTCTGAATTTATTATCTGTAAATAAACCTAATGAATGGCAATGAAAACAATCTCCTTTTTCAGTTGTAAAAATTTCCAATCCATTTAATTGCGACGTATTTAAAACAGTTTTATGCTGCAGAAATTTATCACATAGTGAATTTGCAGAAACCATAACTCTGAAAAATTGCGACAAAGCATATGCTACGTTTCTAGATGATATTGTTTCAACATTATACACTTTTTTAAATTCTTGTTTGTAATACGCAGAACTATTCAGCTTAGAAATATCTGTATTAAAAAAAACATCTACTTCAAACTGCATAATATCCTCAATATCACCTGATATTTTTCCATTCCATAAAAAATTCGTATTCCATCCCAAATTTACATGAGGTAAAGAATTAGAGGTAAACGTTGAAAATCCTTGTTGTGAATTGTGACAAGATGAACAAGATCTTCCATTATTAGATAAAATTGTATCGTAATATAATCTTCTACCCAGTTGAACTCCTTCTTCCGTTAATTTATTATCATCAGGAATCTGTAACTGAGGGAAATAATATGGATACGTAACATTATAGGGCGTTAAATTGCCTGACGTATTTGTATCAGGAACAATAGTTGGTGCACTATCTTTCTTGCAAGCAAGAAAAAAAATGAATAGCACAAACAATAGTTTATTTATTTTGAATAATGATAAAGGCATCTTTTACATTGTTTTTAATTTTTAGCATGGCTATAGAATCTGACATTGTATAATTAGTTTCAGTATTTAAATTATAAGAGTATGGATTTGCAAACACCTCATTAATATTAAATACTAGCGAATACTCGTGTGCATTGTTCTTTTGATGTAATAGTGAATTTTGTTTCACTTCTATTATATTTTCATTTTTACCAATATGTATAGCGTAACCCTGAATTACATTTAATGCATCAAGATAGTGACCTTCCATTTTTAAAAAATGATAGCCTCCTCCCATTGCCGTTGGCCATGCCATGTTTAAATTATCCACTGTTGATTCCAAGCCATAATCTACATTATGAGTTGCATCAACTCCAATTTTGTATTCTATCTCTGTATAATTTCCAACGGGGATAGAATCTAAAAAAAATGAATTTTTTGAAGTTAATGCAGGATCGATATATATTGTTTTTTCAGAAGTATATATTAAATCATCATCTCGTTTTAATTTAATGTTTGAAATATAAAAATTAACAGTGTTAACACTATAGACATTTCCGGATACATTAATATTCATGATGGAATCAAAATACACACTTTCATTATCGCATTTTAAAAAAACAGTAACTTTTGCTTTTGAGTAATTGGAAGGATAAGAAATAGTGTCTTTTTTGCAAGAGATCAAAAAATTAATTGAAATTAAAACCAATCCTATTTTACAATACCTATTCATTGATTTTTATTTAAAAAAGCCTATACTAAAGGTAAGTCAATACACATCTTATTCACATGACAAAAATCAGTTAATGTCCAAACATGTGCTTTATTAATATTTACATTTATTTGTTTATAACTATTCGGATATTATTGTCCGAGATGGTTTTTTAAATTATATTTTTGTTTTGAATAATAGAGTTATGATTTTTACAAAAGCATGTGAATACGGTATAAAAGCAGCAGTATATGTTGCCGAGCAGTCTATGAATGGTTATAGAGCAAGTTTAAAAGATATATCCAAAGAAATAGATTCTCCGGAAGCGTTTACGGCAAAAATATTACAAACGCTTGTAAGGAATAATATCATAATTTCTGTTAAAGGATCAGCCGGAGGGTTTGAAGCAGATTTGAAAAAGATAAAAAAAACCAAGTTAATTGAAATCGTTTTAGCAATTGATGGAACACTACACGAAGGCAGGTGTGTTTTAGGATTGAACAAATGTTCTGAAGTACATCCTTGTCCGGTTCATAACAAATACAAACATATAAAAAAAGATATATTAACAATGCTGGAAAAAACAACACTAGCAGAAATGTCAAATAGCGTAATAGAAGGATTAAGTTGTTTGAGAAACTAACAGCAAAGAAAAACACAAGTGTAGGTACTGTTAAATTTTAACTTTCGAACTACTCAACCGAACCATAATTAGTATTAAAATGAAAAACCTGATTTTTTAGGGTGGAGATATATTGCCCAAACCGAATTTATAAAACAAAATATACCATGGAAAAATATGTGATTAAAAGAAATGGCGAATACAAGCCTTTAGATCTTTTTAAAATTAAAGAAGCTATCCTCAAAGGATTTCAAAGTGTCAATAAAAAGTATGAAGAAGTAATTTTTGATGAAGTTATTTCTGAATTAAATTTTAAAGATACCTGGAGTGTTGAAGAAATTCAGGACATCATTGAAAAACAATTATTTTCAAAAAAATATTTTGATGTCATGCGATCTTTTATGCTTTATAGGCATACCCGGAAACTACAACGAGAGATCACCAGTAACATCGATAGTAATACAACATACATTAACAGCACTCAAACAATCGAGGAATACATTGGACAAACAGATTGGCGAATTAATGCCAATGCTAATACCGCTTATTCAAACGCTGGCTTAGTAAATAATGTTGCCGGAAAAGTGATAGCAAACTATTGGCTGGATAAAGTATATTCTCCGGAAGAAGGAGCAACACATCGCAATGGGGATATTCATATTCATGATCTGGATTGTTTAACAGGATATTGTGCAGGTTGGAGTTTAAGAGCATTGTTAAATGATGGATTCAACGGGATCAGAGGCAGAGTAGAAAGCAAAGCGCCGTCACATTTTAGAGAAGCTCTTGGTCAAATGGCAAATTTTTTAGGGATACTTCAAAGCGAATGGGCAGGAGCTCAGGCCTTTAGTTCGTTTGATACCTATTTAGCGCCTTATGTATTTAAAGATAAACTATCCTTTGAAGAAGTATTAAAAGCGGTACGTAGCTTTGTATACAATCTTAACGTACCGGCTCGATGGGGACAATCACCTTTTACAAATATTACTTTAGATTGGGTAGTTCCTTCGGATTTAAAAGATCAAATTCCAACAAAAAACGACAACCATCTTTTTAAAACAATAACCGATAGTAAACTTATTGAGCTTGCAAAAGAGCGTGGCGTTGATAATTTGATCGATCTTAGATATGAGCATTTTCAAACGGAAATGAATTTGATCAATAAAGCGTATTATACTGTTATGACAGAGGGAGATTCTCAAGGTCAACCTTTTACATTTCCAATTCCAACTGTAAATATTACCGAAGATTTTGATTGGTATGGAGAAAACACCGATCTGTTATTTGAAAACACAGCTAAAATTGGCTCTTCCTATTTTCAAAACTTTATTGGAAGCCAATATATTTTAGATGATCATGGCAATAAGATCGAAAACGAAAAAGCCTATAAACCAAATGCGGTTAGAAGCATGTGTTGTCGTTTACAACTTGATTTACGAGAATTATTAAAAAGAGGTAATGGTTTATTCGGAAGTGCTGAAATGACCGGTAGCATTGGTGTTGTAACTATTAATATGGCTCGACTGGGCTATTTATACAAAGGGAATATTAATGCATTGTATGAGCGTTTGGATTTTCTTTTAGAAATATCAAAATCTACTTTAGAAAAGAAAAGGGTTTTTATTCAGGATATGTATGATCGTGGATTGTATCCTTACACAAAAAGATATTTATCTCATTTCAGAAACCATTTTTCAACAATAGGTGTAAATGGAATCAATGAAATGATCTTAAATTTTACTGATGAAAAAGATAATATTACCACCGAAAGCGGAATTGAGTTTGCTGGTAAAATATTAGAGCATATTCGTGAAAAAATGAAACTGTATCAGGAAGAAACCGGTAATCTATATAATTTAGAAGCCACGCCAGCCGAAGGAACGACGTATCGTTTTGCAAAAGAAGATAAAAAACGTTTTCCAACTATTATTCAAGCCGGAACTGAAGAAAACATCTACTACACCAATAGCTCTCAGGTGCCTGTAAATCACACAGACGATCCTTTCGAAGCTTTATTACTGCAAGATGAATTACAGTGCAAGTATACCGGAGGAACTGTTTTACACTTATACATGCGCGAAAAACTAAGCTCTGCCGAAGCTTGCAGAAACTTAGTAAAAAAAGTTCTCTCAAATTTTAGATTACCATACATTACTGTAACCCCTGTATTTAGTATCTGTCCTACACACGGCTATTTATCTGGAGAACATGAATACTGCCCTAAATGCGATGAAATATTACTAGAAAAATTAACCCTTAATCATATACACCATGAACACACAAAACAACACGCAGTTGTTGCAAAACAATAATTTGCAACGCACAAAATGCCTGGTTTACACCAGAGTAATGGGATATCACAGACCAGTAGAAAGTTTTAACATTGGAAAAAAAGGTGAACATAAACAACGAACACAATTTACAGAGCACAGGTGCAGTTAAACCTATTTATAGTATTACACCTTTTACTTTGCTGGATTATCCTGATAAAACAGCCTGCATACTTTGGTTTGCAGGCTGTAATATGAGGTGTGTGTATTGTTATAATCCTGATATCGTTTTCGGGAAAGGAAAATTGTCTTTTAACGAGGCGCTCAAATTTTTAAATGCAAGAAAAAATTTATTGGATGGTGTTGTGTTAAGTGGAGGCGAATGTACGCTACACAAAAACATTATTTCTCTTATCAAAGAAATTAAATCACTTGGCTTATTAGTAAAAATTGACACTAACGGCAGTAAACCTAAAGTATTAGAACAATTAATAAAAGAAAATTATATTGATTATGTTGCTCTTGATTTTAAAGCTACAAAAGATAAATTTAAAAAAATCACAGAATCGGATCTGTATTCAAATTTTATAACATCTCTAAAGCTTTTAATTGATAAAAAAATACCCTTTGAGATAAGAACTACCATTCATTCCCTATTGCTCGATCAGGCAGATCTTAATGAGATGATCAGGGTCTTAAAAAGCTGTAATTACACAGGCACTTATTATCTTCAGAATTATTTAGATAACACAAAAACAATTGGGAATATTCAAAATTCAAATAAAAGAAATTTTGATATAGCACAGTTAAATTCTGAAATCAACGTTGTACTAAGAAATTAAATTCAAAGAACAATTTACATTAAACACCCTTATATTTCAACTAACTTCTTTCTTTGCGAAAGAGCCATTAGAATGGCTCCTAAAAGAAGAAATAAAGAAACACCAAACAACGTTTCATTAACGTATTTCACTGCTATATAGCCAAAAGCAGCAATTCCTTGAACGGCCAAAACTAATTCATTGAGAAATACACCTATTACAAATACACTAAACGCTATAGGTGTTAATCTGTTCACTGAAATTAATTTAAAAGTATATAGGTAAGCAAGAATAAATACAGAAATAACTGCCAATAATACTAAATGCAAATACGCAATAACAATAGGCCTGAAACCAAAAGCAAGATCGCTAACTGCTGGTATTGTTGAGCCTAATTGTAAAACTAATTTTATTGTAAATGCAATTGCCACAAATAATAATAAATAAGTTTGAAATTTACTTAAAGTAGTTCCTGATTTAATCGCAGTTTTGATCGCTATTACAATTTTGATCCAAACGAATACCTGTATAAAAGCCGCTATAACAACTACCACATATAACCACACCGGAAGCTTTGCCCATAATACAGACAAAAAATACGCAGGGATAAATGACATAAAAAATAATCTGAAAAATAATTTATCGTATTTAAACTGAGGAAATAGTGCTGTGCTTTGACTGAAAAATAAACCGAAACAAGAGAAAATGAAAAACCCATTATACTGAAAATGTAAATAAAAATACACAGACGCTAAATACCAATGTTCATTAAAGTTTCTTGAAGCCATCATGTATGCCAGATAAAATGTGCCAACACAAGAGATTATATTGAACCAAAGAGCTGCCTTAAACCATGACTTAGAAGGATCTGAATCATCTACTTTTTTTAGATCTTTAAAGTAAAAAAACGCAAAAAAACAGGCTATAATAATTGTAAAAGTGGATAATGTAATAGATAAAGCACTATATCCATTATAAAAAAAAGAAAATAACATACCGTACGAACATATTAAATTCGCTATAATAATCCGGCTGTAATTTTTAGTGTTTAATAATGGAACTTTTTTTGATATAAAATGGATCATTAAAACATATAAGGCATGAGTGATCCAGCCTGCAAATGCAAAATGTGAATGAGCATGCTGTATATTCTTTTGACTGAAATAAGGAAAATCGAAACCTATTTTATACCTCATTAAAACACCAAGACCAGCTACTATAAGTAAATTAATCAATGACAGTTTTAGCCAGAATTTTGTATTAAAGTTCATCGTTAATATATTAGTTTACGTTCTACAATTTGAACTATTTTTCTTGTTTTCATTTTTGCTAATGTTCTAATAACTGTCTCTACTCTTAACCCTGTGTAATTAGCTATTTCTTGACGAGTATATGGAATTTCAATTTTATCGTCTTCCTTGCCGTTTTTTTTCTTGTAGTCATTCAGGAAACCAATTATCCTTGTTTCAGGAGAATTATTAACGATTTCTCTTAGCGTTGTAGATTTGCTGTAAAGGCGTTTGGATAAAAGTGTGATCATTTTTTTTTGAAACACGGGATATTCATCTAATACTTCTAAAAATTTTTCTTTGGCTAATTTTAAAATGATAGAGTCCTCGCAAGCAACCGCAGAAGTAGGATAAATTTCATCAATGAACAACGGAGGTTCCCCAAAACTATGTCCGGTTTTAAATTCGGATTGTGTAAATTCCTTACCATCAATATTCTCATTGAACATTTTAATAGTGCCCTGAAGAATTTGATAATAAAAACGGGGATGTTCCCCTTCATGAAAAATAAATTCTCCTTTTTTAAACTTCTTAGCAACAGCACCCCATGTTATTAATATATCTGCGTCTATTTGCATGTAGAGATTTCTTATATTTCTTAAATTTAGCAAATAAAAAAGAAATATTCCGCGAATTTAGCTTAGAGTATTTGTTATTTTTATGACTACAATCATTAAATTAAAATAGAGTCAATTTAACCCTTTACCGTACTTTTAGCAGTCAAAATCATTGAATTAATATAAAAGTAAAATAATACAGGTTTATTTTATAAAATACCTACTTAAAATAAATTTAGATGAAACCACTTATCGATAATAAATACCTTCTCGAAAAATTTCAAGGCAAAGGCGGTTGGACTTTTGCCAGAATACCTGAAATTCCCCAAGATAAACACGCTTATTTTGGCTGGGTAAAAGTACGAGGAACAATAGACGGTTTTGAGATCCGAAAATACCATTTAATGCCAATGGGCAATGGACAATTATTTCTTCCGGTAAAAGCGGAGATCCGCAAAAAAATCAAAAAGCAAGAAGGCGATCATGTTCATGTTATTCTATATCCTGACAATGAACCACTGGAAACTCCTGAAGAAATGCTAATATGTTTAAATGAGGAACCAAAAGCTTTAGCATTTTTTAAAAGCCTGAGTGAAAGCGAACAGAAATTTTATATTCAATGGATCTACTCTGCAAAAAAAGAAGAAACAAAAATTAATCGTTTGGCAAAAACCATTAATCGATTATTGGAAGGTAAAAAACTTTATGATAAGGAAGATTAAATCTTTAGTTGTTTTGGTTATATAAGAGTTATCTACTTTAACAAGAACATAGGATTGAACCCACACTTAATACACAAACTCTTTAATATCATCTGTTATTTTATAACCTACATTCTTAGCGTAAAATGTTTCGAAGCGTTTATTTAATGCGCTCACACAACCTCTTAATCCTATTAAATCCTTACTCTCTTTAGAATTATTGGTTAATCTATTGATTTTATAATATAAATCTGTTAGATTAAGATAAACACCATGATAACTGGATTGAACAGGAGAAGCAGGGCCTCTTTTAATTTGAAAATTAGGAAAAGGCTTATGCAATTGGATAAAATACCTGTTTTTAATAACGATTGCCGCTTCTCTAACAGGACTGCCATGTTCAATTGCCTGAGCAGCTAAAGATTCAGGAACAAATCCTAATGAAGAATTATAAACAGCTCCACTTTCCGCTATTAAATAAAATGTGGCGTTGCAAACAATAGCCGGATTTTCAACTAAATTAGTATCAACTAAAATACCTGTTAACTTTTTGTGTTTAACGGAGTCTGAATGATTTGAATAGAAAAAATAAACGGGACAAAATGTAAATTCTCTGAGGTATGAAGCAATGATTATTTTATTGGTCAATGCGGTTTCCTGTTCTACCTGAGTTGCCAGATCAATATTTCCGGTGGCTTTTAATTTTTCAATCGTGTTAGAATTTGTTTTAAGCCTAACTAATAGCGCTCCGCCATTTTTCAAAGCATTGATTTGAGCTCTGGCTACTTTAAATTTCAAATCACTGAAATCTTTATACGACGTATCATTTTTATAATCCTTATACTTTGGTGATTTAACGCCTTCTTCCTGAGAAAACGCAGAAAAAAAACTCAAGTATAAAAACAAACAAAATATGTTACTTAATCTCTGACCCATTATTAAAATCAGGTTTTGTAGAACTAATAAAACTTAATTCTCCTTCACTGTTAGAGGCCATCAGGATCATTCCCTGACTTTCGATCCCTTTGATCTTACGAGGGGCAAGGTTAACTAAAATACTCACTTGCTGACCAATAATATCTTCGGGCTTATACCATTCCGCAATACCACTCACAACAATGCGTTGATCAATCCCGGTATCTATTTTCAGTTTCAATAATTTATCTGTTTTAGGTACACGCTCCGCTTCTAAGATAGTTCCTGTTCGGATGTCCATTTTACTAAAATCATCAAAGGTTGTTTCGGGTTTAGCAGGTGCAATAGCGGTTGCTGAACCTGATGAAGCATTCGCTTTTTTACTGGCTTCTAATTTATCTACCTGCGCTTGGATCTCTGCATCTTCAATTTTGGCAAACAATAATTCGTCTTTATTGATTTGATGCCCTGCTGCCATGTTAGACGTTTGTTTAGCTGCATGCCACTTTAATTTGGGCATATGTAACATATCAAATAGTTTAGCTGAAGTAAACGGAATAAACGGCTCACTCACAATGGCTAAATTACAAGTGATCTGTAATGCTATGTTCATGATCGTTTTTACTCGATGCTCATCCGTTTTGATCAATTTCCATGGTTCTGTTTCCGCCAAGTATTTGTTACCTAAGCGAGCCAGATTCATCATTTCGGATAAAGCCTCCCTGAATTTGAATTGTTCTAAAGCCGCTGCAATTTTATCAGGAAAAGAGCTTAACTCTTCCAGGATCAACATATCTTCTTTTGTAAATGTTTCTGCAGCAGGCACCTTACCGTTATAAAACTTATGAGTCAATACTAAAGTTCTATTCACAAAGTTTCCGAGTATTGCTACTAACTCACTATTGTTTTTTGTTTGAAAATCTTTCCAGGTAAAATCGTTATCCTTAGTTTCCGGTGCATTAGAACATAAGGTATAACGTAATACATCTTGTTTGTCTTTAAAATCAATTAAATACTCATGTAACCAAACTGCCCAATTGCGTGATGTAGAAATTTTATCACCTTCTAAATTTAAAAATTCATTAGCAGGAACATTATCTGCTAAAATAAATTCGCCATGTTCCATTAACATAGCCGGAAAAATAATACAATGAAACACAATGTTATCTTTTCCAATAAAATGGATTAAACGCGTGTCTTTATTTTTCCAATACAATTCCCAATCATTTGGGCGTAGATCTTTAGTAGCCGAAATATAGCCTATCGGCGCGTCAAACCAAACATACAATACTTTACCTTCCGCATCTTTTACCGGAACCGGTACTCCCCAATCCAAATCACGGGTCATCGCACGTGGCTGTAAACCATCGCCGCTATCCAACCAGCTTTTACATTGACCATAAACATTGGCTTTCCAGTCTTTATGTTCATTCAAGTAAGCTTGAATTTTTGGTTGTAATTTATCTAAAGGCAAGAACCAATTTTTAGTTTCTTTTAAAATTGGTTTACTTCCACTTAAAGTAGATTTTGGATCAATTAATTCAGTGGCGCTTAAGGTGCTTCCGCATTTCTCGCACTGATCGCCGTATGCATTCGGATTCGCACACTTCGGACAGGTTCCAATAATATAACGATCTGCTAAGAATTGCTTGGCTTCATCATCATAATACTGCTCAGTCACCTGTTCCGTAAAAACACCTTTATCGTAAAGTGTTCTAAAAAAATCAGAAGCCGTTTGATGATGTGTTTGATTAGAAGTGCGTGAGTAAATATCAAACGAAATTCCAAACTCTTTAAAAGAATCACCCATCATTTTATGATATTTATCTACCACATCCTGAGGAGTGATTCCTTCTTTTTTAGCTTTAATGGTAATAGGCACGCCATGCTCATCGCTACCACAAATGTAAATAACGTCCTCGCCCTTGCTTCTTTTGTATCTCACATAAATATCAGACGGCAAATAACAACCGGCTAGATGACCAATGTGTACAGGACCATTAGCATAAGGCAATGCAGAAGTAACAAGTGTGCGTTTATATTTAGAAGACATAGTGTTTTATTAATAAAAAAAATGTTGTAAACTTGTGTAAAGATAGTGAAGTTGTTCGAAGTTCAAATAATGAAGTTTGTTTTGAAGGATTTTCAAAATTTACGAAGAAAATTTTTACAGGGATAATGGTTTAATTATCACGAAAAAATTTACAAGTTAAATTTTGAAAAGACACCAAACAAGCGAGTTAGTTGGATTTTGAAGCACTTTAGATATTAAGTTTCAATCATTAAATCAAAAAACATGGCTTATACCGATAAAGAAATCTGGAAACAAATTCCACTTCCAAAAGGATCTACTACTAGAAATTATGCCGTATCTTCTCATGGCAGGCTAGCCTCCTTTGATAAGGATATTAATGATCGATTGATCTTAAAAATGCACGATCACGAAGGTTACCGTGTAAGCACTACCCGCGTAGCCGGTAAAAGCAAAGCATTATTTCCACACCAATTAATGGGGGCATTATTTCTTAAAAAACATAATCCTAAATGTAAGTTTGTAATTCATTTAGATTACGATAAAGCCAATAATCATATCTCTAATTTAAAGTGGGCCACGCCAAAAGAATTAGCAGAACACACCAAGAAAAGCCCTATTGTTTTAAAATCGATTAAGCACCGAATTTATACAGGCAATACCGCTAAAAAGTTAAATGAGAAAAAAGTCATTCAACTTAAAAAAGAGATCTGGAACCCTGAACGTAAAGCAACATTAAAGCAATTGGCCAACAAATATGGCATTGCCGAAATGAATTTGTATCGTATTAAAGTAGGCGAAATGTGGTTTCATGTGCATGTAGATGGAGAACCAATGCATGATCGCTACAAAACACATTTAAAAAATATTGAGTACCACGAAAAATTAAATGCTAAAGAGCAAGTTCAAAAAGATAAAAAGGAAACCATAAAACTTGCCAAGCTGAAAAAATCAGCAGAAAAACGTAAAAAACTGGACGCTGAGAAAAAACAACGTTTGCTGGAAAGAATAGCAAAAGCTAAACAAAAAGAAAAGGCCAGAAAAGAAACCGAAATAAGAGTAGCCAAACGTAATGCTTTAGCTGATAAAAGAAAACAAGAAACCGCTAAGAAACAAGCCGCTTTTGTAAAAAAACAAATTGAACTTGCCAAGAAAAAGCTGAATCCAAAAAACAAAAAGAAAGCTTCGGCAGACTCCGCTAACAAAGGAAAAAAAGTCGGCAAAAAAAATAAGAAAGAGAAAAAAACAAAAAAGAATAAAAAGAAATAATATGATCATACCTACTTATTTACAAAAAGGAGATACTGTAGCCATCATTGCAACAGCCCGTAAAATAAGTCAGGAAGAAATACAGCCGGCCGTAGCTTTTTTAGAAAGTTACGGCCTTTCTGTTTTATTAGGCAAAAATATATTTGCTGCCGATAATCAATATGCCGGTACAACCGCACAAAGAACAGAAGATCTGCAATGGGCTCTTAATGATCCAAATATTAAAGCCATTATTATTGCCCGAGGTGGTTACGGCTCTGTTAAACTCATTGAACATATTGATTTTACCAAATTTAAAAAACACCCTAAATGGTTAGTAGGTTATAGCGATGTTACCGTGTTACACAGTGCCATTCATAATTTAGGCATTGCCAGTTTGCATGCAACTATGCCAATTAACTTTACAAAAAACAAAGAAGCTACTAACAGCTTAATGGATAGTTTATGTGGAAGATCAAACGCTATTGAAATTGGATCACATTCTTTAAACAAAGCGGGAAATTCAACAGCAACATTAGTGGGCGGTAATTTATCTTTACTCTTTTCATTAAACGGAACTACGATTGATTTAGATACCACCAATAAAATTTTATTCATCGAAGATCTGGATGAATACCTCTACCATATTGATCGGATGATGATGCAACTCAAACTTTCGGGTAAGCTCAAAAACCTGAAAGGGCTTATAGTTGGTGGCATGACAGATATGAAAGACAATACCGTTCCGTTTGGAAAAACAGCCGAAGAAATTATTTTAGATGCGGTAAAAGAGTATGATTATCCTGTTTGTTTTAATTTTCCGGCAGGTCATATTGATCGAAATTTAGCACTGTGTTTTGGAAAAGAAGTTTCATTGACTGTAAACACCGATCAAGTAATTTTAACTTACTAAACATGTTCTGTAAAACAACCGATAATTTAAACATCTACTTTGAAGTTCAGGGAAATGAACAAGCAAAAGAAACATTAGTGTTTTTAAATGGTTTATCTCAATCAACCGTTTCCTGGATCTTAACGACTCCTTATTTCAAAGACAATTATAAAATTGTTTTATTGGATTTTATATTTCAAGGCAAGAGCGATAAAACGGCCGAGTGGCGAACCTTTGATCAACACGCACAAGACGTAATCAGTGCACTCGATTTTTTAAAATTAGATAAACCCATCATTATTGGCTTATCGTATGGCAGCTTAGTGGCTCAGAATTTTGCAGTCAACTATCCACAACGCTTGAGTAAACTTATTTTACTCTCCACTTTTGCTCATAAAACCCCGTATTACGATGCCGTTGAACTATCCTGGTGGCGTGCTTTGGAATTTGGCGGCTATAGTTTAATGCTGGATATTATGTTACCTACTATTTTAAGTGAAGGTTATTTCAAAAATCCATTAATTCCGTTGGATCTAATGAAACAAACCAGGCAGGAGGCCAATGAGGACAAACAAGCCTTATTTAAACTCATGCGTGCTACTAAAGAACGTCCGGATTACAGACCCGAATTAAAAAAGATCACCGTTCCTACTTTAGTAATTCAAGGTGAAAAAGATCTCTTATTACCCGTTCATATGGCGCAGGAAGTAGCCAAAGCCATCCCACACTCAACTCTAAAGATCATCCCAAATGCGGGACATACGCTGAATTTAGAAGCTGTTCCGCAGATGTGTGCACTCATTAAGGATTTTATAAAAAGTTGATCCCTTTCTTTCATCATTGTTTGCTGGCTCTTCAGACATTAATGCCTCACCCGCGAAAATCTGCGAAATCTGAGGGAAAAATCCACTATTATTTCTATTTTTGAGGTTCAATTTTTACAATGAACTCAAACTTTATAGAAGAATTAAAATGGCGTGGTGTGTTACACGACGTGATGCCGGGAACCGAAGAATTACTAGCTAAAGGAATGACTACCGGTTACATCGGTTTTGATCCCACAGCTGATAGTTTACACGTGGGCAGTTTAGCTCAAATCATGACCTTATTGCGCTTTCAGTTAGCCGGACATAAACCATTAGCCTTAGTTGGTGGCGCAACCGGTATGGTGGGAGATCCAAGCGGTAAATCTGCTGAACGTAACTTATTAGATTCAGATACTTTAAATAAAAATATTGAAGGCATAAAAAAACAATTAAGTCAGTTTTTAGATTTTGATTGCGGGGCCAATAGTGCCGAATTGGTAAACAATTACGATTGGTTTAAAACCTTTTCTTTTTTAGATTTTATTCGCGATGCCGGTAAACACATTACCGTAAATTATATGATGGCAAAGGATTCGGTGAAAAACCGCATCAATGGCGACACAGGAATGTCCTTTACTGAATTTAGTTATCAATTAATTCAGGGCTACGATTTTTACCATTTATGGAAAGAAAAAAATTGTATGCTGCAAATGGGTGGTTCCGATCAATGGGGAAACATTACCACAGGTACTGAATTTATTCGTCGTAAAGCCGGTGGCGAAGCTTTTGCTTTAACAACACAATTAATTAAAAAATCAGATGGTACTAAATTTGGTAAAACTGAAGGTGGAAACATTTGGTTAGATAGAGAAAAAACTTCTCCTTATAAATTTTATCAGTTTTGGTTAAACGTGAGTGATGAAGATGCAAAATCTTACATCAGGATTTTCACTTTATTATCTAAAGCTGAAATAGAAGAAATAGAAACAAAGCAAAATGCGGCACCACACGAACGCCATTTACAAAAAGCCTTAGCTAAAGATGTGACGATACGTGTGCACAGCGAAGCCGATTATTTACAAGCCATTGAAACAACTGAGTTTTTATTCAAATCAAAAGCAGAAGATGTGGCTAAATTAGATGGTTCGGCATTTGAAAAAATGTTAGGTGGCATTGATACGTTTGAAGTAAACAAATCAGAATTAATGAGTAATTTAAACTTAGTGGATTTGTTAGTGGAGAAAGCCTCTGTATTTCCTAGTAAAACAGAAGCCCGTAAAATGGTGCAAGGCAATGCTGTAAGCTTAAACAAAGTAAAAATTGCAGATGTAAATGCAACTATAAATCTTGCAGATTTTATAGGAGAAAAATATTTACTGGTAAGCAAAGGCAAAAAAGAAAATTATTTATTGAAATTGATTTAATACTCACTTATCCCCCTCTGGAGGGGGCAGGGGGAGGAAAATAGCAAGTACACATAGGCACTTAACAAATGATAAAAGACATCGTATTTCCGGAAGTTGAAGATATTGCTGTAGCCATTGTGCAAGAACACGAAGGTCTGGATGAATACTATGTATGCCTGATCAATTTAAAATTTGTTGATATCAAAAATGTATTGGTAGTGTCAAATGGTTATGGGCTTTCTAATGACAAACAAGTAAAAACAAGCACACTACGCAATTTTTTTGACGAAGTAAAACAACACGATTACATTAAAATTGAACCCATTGATAAAGAAGTGTTTGGTTTAACAAATGAATTTTGGGTAAGTTTTACTCTAAATAACCAATTATTCGACAAGCAGTTTATCTTCTTACCTGAAACCATTGTGGAAGCAAATTTCGTAAACATTCCCATTGTCGAAAAAAAGGGTGTTTTAATTAAATAATTCCCGTTTTTAGCTTAAAATTAGACTAATCCTCTAATTTTAATGACCATTTTTCGGTAAAATTTCTGTATTTTTTCATACTTTTATTACCCTTAAGTAATATTAATTTTACATGGCCATATCATCTTTTGAACCAACTTCAGTGAAAACGAAAATATCTGTTGAAACACTTAAAAAAGCTTATTCTTTAATGTGCACTGCCAAAAGTATGGCAGAACTTTATGAAGCAAACAAAGAAATTACGGCCAAATATGTTCACGCTACTTCTCGCGGCCACGAAGCCATTCAATTAGCCCTTGGTTTACAATTATTACCTCAGGATTTTGTAAGTCCTTACTACCGCGATGACAGTATTTTGTTAAGCATTGGTATGTCGCCATTTGAATTGATGTTACAATTATTAGCTAAACGTAACGATCCATTTTCAGGTGGCAGGACATATTATTCACACCCAAGTTTACGCCGTGATGATATGCCAAAAATTCCGCACCAAAGTAGTGCTACCGGAATGCAGGCTATACCAACAACCGGTATTGCCATGGGTTTACAATATTTAGAATTAAATAATTTACAACAGGATTTTAAAGGTTTAAACCCGGTTTCTGTTTGTTCTTTGGGCGATGCAAGTTGCACCGAAGGCGAAGTAGCTGAAGCCTTTCAAATGGCTACCTTAAAAAAATTACCGATTTTATATTTAGTACAGGATAACGAATGGGATATTTCGGCACATGCCCGCGAAATTCGTTCTCAGGATATTACAGAATATGCCAAAGGGTTTAAGGGTTTAGAAACACGTACCATCGACGGAACTGACTTTATTAAATCTTACAACACTGTTCAGGAATGTTTAGAAATTATCCGTGCTGAACGTCGTCCGATGTTGATTCATGCCAAAGTACCTTTGTTAAATCACCATACATCAGGTGTTCGTAAAGAATGGTACCGCGATGATCTGGAGGAATGCGCTAAAAAGGATCCATTACCTCGTTTACGTAATCAATTGATCATTGCAGGTGTAGAAGCCTCTGAAATAAAAGCCATTGAAGAACAGGCTGTAGTTTTAGTAGAAGCTGATTATCAAAGAGCTTTATTGGAAGAAGACCCTCGTCCGGAAGATCTATTACTACACGATTTTGCCCCTACTCCTATTACCGAAGAAAAAGGTAACAGAACACCAAGCGGCAAACAGCCAACCGTTATGGTGGATAGCGCTTTATTTGCGATCCGTGAACTCATGGAAAAACATCCGGAGTGTTTGTTATATGGCCAGGATGTAGGAAAACGTTTAGGTGGAGTTTTCAGAGAAGCTGCTACCTTAGCACAAAAATTTGGTGATGACCGTGTGTTTAACACACCGATTCAGGAAGCATTTATTATTGGTAGTACAGTTGGAATGAGTGCTGTTGGTTTAAAACCAATTGTAGAAGTTCAATTCGCCGATTATATCTGGCCTGGCTTAAACCAATTATTTACTGAGGTAAGCCGTTCATGTTATTTAAGTAACGGTAAATGGCCGGTAAGCTGCGTCATTCGTGTGCCAATTGGTGCTTACGGAAGCGGTGGACCTTACCATTCAAGTTCAGTAGAAAGTGTACTAGCTAATATCAAAGGAATTAAAATTGCTTATCCAAGTACAGGCGCCGATCTAAAAGGCTTATTAAAAGCCGCTTATTACGATCCAAATCCTGTTGTGATGTTAGAACACAAAGGATTATACTGGAGCAAAATAAAAGGTACCGAAGATGCTAAAACCATTGAACCGGATGAAGATTATGTGATTCCTTTTGGGAAAGCACGAATTGTTCAGGAGGCAACTACTGAAAATATTAATAGCGGCAAGTCTATCACCGTTATTACTTATGGTATGGGTGTTTATTGGGCTAAAGCTGCTGCCAAAAAATTTGAAGGTCAGGTTGAAATTATTGATCTAAGAACCATTGCACCAATTGACGAAGTAACTATTTTTGAAAGTGCTAATAAACATGGGAAATGCTTAGTGTTAACTGAAGAGCCTGTGTTTAATGGGTTTTCACAAAGTATTGCCGCGCGTATCTCCGAAAACTGCTTTAAAAAATTAGATGCGCCTGTAAGAGTCATTGGTTCTGAAAATTTACCTGCTATTCCTTTAAACTCCATTTTGGAAACTACCATGTTGCCAAATGCGGATAAAGTAGAAAAAGCAATTGGGGATTTATTGGCATATTAAATTACTTTTATAAAGCAAAACGGCTAATAAAAGTATAACCAGCATTTATGAAAAAAATAATTGAATACGGTTTGATCATACTATGTATGATTCCGCTGTTCTTTATCAATATCAAAACCAGTCACGATTGGGGAGATGATTTTGCGCAATATATTCATCAAGCTAAAAACATTGCAGAAGGCATATCACAAAACGAAACCGGCTACATTTTCAATGCTAATAACGCTGTAATGGGACCACAGGCATACCCTACAGGATTTCCTTTATTGCTCAGCACTGTTGTTGCCTTTTCAGGCATTGATTTTTCAGCCTTCAATTTATTCACTACTTTATTTTTAGCACTTACCTGTTTTGTAGGATTTTTAATTCTAAGACTCCACGTTTCATTTTTAGCAGCTTTTGTCACTACGTTAATCATTGCATACAATCCTGTTTTTCTTTATTTCAAAACAGAGATCTTATCTGATCTTCCCTTTGCCTTTTTCTCGATGTTGTGCATTTACATCATTCACAAAAAGGAAAACATTTTTTTAAGTTTGCTGTTAGGTTTCTCAATGGCTTTTGCCATGCACATAAGATCTGTAGGGACTTTGTTAGTGATCGTTTTCGTTATTTATCAATTGTTCTTCAAAAATAACATCCGCCACTTTTCCTTCAAGCAACACTTGCACACCGGCATTACACTTGTTTCACTTGTATTGGTCTATTTTATTATTAAATTTTCTTTTCCTTGCAACACCAATTATCCTTCTATTTTTGAAACAGAAAATTACTGGCATACTGTTAACGATCATATCTCTTACAACTCGTATCATTTATCCTGGATGTTTAGAGGTTACGAAACAAAGTATTATTATTACATAGGTGTTATCACTTCTTCCTGTTTGATTGTATTTAGCATCCTGGGCTTTATTCATTTTTTCAAGGAAAATAAAAAATCCCTTATCAATCTATATGTAGTAGGATACTTGTTTATCATTATGAGTTTTAAATTTAGCGATGCGGGTATGCGCTTTTTGTTTCCGGTTTTATTTTTCATTTTCCTATATGCGATCATTGGTCTTAAAAAAAGCCTTGAATCGCTTATGAGCAATACAAAATGGTTTACAATTTGTATTGGTGCATTGGTATTGTTTTCCTACAAAGATGAAATAACAAAAATAATTGACACTCAGGACTCTATCATAGATGGGCCAAATACGCCTTTCGCAATGGAAATGTTTAATTACATAAACACGTCTACAGAAAAAAATTGTGTGATCGAATTTGATAAACCTAGAGCATTAGCACTATACACACATGTTAACGCTGTTGCTTTTGATCCGGGAATTTCTCCTGAAGATTTCAAAAGAGACCTCAACGCCTTTAAACCGGATTATATTTTAACCTGTGAAAATGTAAGTCCTCAAAACATCAAATCCTATACTCAAAATGATACTTCATTGTGTAAATTGATCTACACTAACGAATTATTTAAACTATACAAAGTGGTTCGTTAGCTAATTACATTAGTAAAACCATAACCCTGTTCTTTTATAGCAGGAATAAGTTCTTCCAATAATTCAGGCATAAACTCTAAACGGTCGTGCAACAATATAATTGCTCCCGGTTTTAATTGTGATAAAACACGTTGCTTAATCTTTTGTACATCTTTGATCGAAGTATCATAACTACGAATGTTCCAGCCTATGGATTGCAGATGCAATGTTTTAACAACGCTTGCAATATTAGGATTAGTAACGCCATAAGGCGGGCGAAATAATTTTGTATAAGGCTGATAGGTTTCAATTAGTGTTTGACAAGCTTCAAGATCTTCTTTCACTTTTTTAGTTGGCCACACATCGATCCAATAGTCATGCGAAAAACTATGATTGCCGATGTGATGTCCTTCATTAACAATTTGTTTTAAAATGGATTCATTTCCTTTGATGTTTTTTCCGATCACAAAAAACAATGCCTTAACCTCGTGTTTTTTTAATACCTCTAAAACCCTTGCTGTGTTTGGGTTATGCGGACCATCATCAAAGGTAAACATAACAGTTTTAGAATTAGCGCTTAATTGATTCATCGAGTTCAAATGAAAATTCAAGCCAATAAAATAAGCGCCACAAAACTGAATGACTGAAAATAAAACTATCCAAATTACCGGATACCAATAGCTTAAATTCAAATCAGCTTGAAAACAAAAAAAGGCTGTCAAGCCTAAAAAAAATGTAATGGTGGTTGGCCAGAATTTTAGCATTGACTTAACAATGTAAACGAAAAATTAATACCCAGGTACTGATTAATAACAAGAACACGTTTGATTTGAGATGGACGCTTAGTTGACACAGCAAGAACCTCAGGCAATTGTTGTTTCTCTACCAATTTTGCAGCTGTCCACATCGCAAAGGCAGACGCCGTGTGATATTCGCCCGACACATGTTTATAAGAAGCGACTATAGATTCTTTTTCAATGCTCGGTAACATCTCTACAAGCAACTTATCAAAATTCACATCAGAACTAAAGCCCATCATAGTGACATCAATATCTGATAATTTTAAATTGTGTGATTGTAAAAAAGCATGAAGTTTCTTTAAGATCTCTTCGGATGTTTTTGGCTTATACAATGTTTGCATGCCATCAATACACGCAATACTTTTTTCTGTTTTAGCATGATGCAATACAAAAAAAGCACCGCCTTCACTCATCTGAATACCCGGAGTTGTTGATTCCCAAAAAGGAACAGTGGCATTATAATTTTTAAACTTCTTTGCGCGTCTGTTTAATAACACAAAATTTGGTGTATGTTCTTCAATGCCACCAACCATAATAGTTTTCTTTCCTTCTGCAAATAACATCAAGGCGTCCTGTACGGTACTTTCAAAAGAAAAGCCTCTATGCACATAAGTAAAATTATAATCATGGCATTTCATGATCAACGCAATTTGAGATCCGACTGTATTATGTGTAGATTGAATAAAAGAAGTAGGTGTTAAAAATTGTTCGTTGTTATCTAAAAGCGCTAATAAAAAACGCTCACTGTCTTCAAAACAACCCAAGCCTGTACCGGTAATAATAGCATCAACATTTTTTATCTCAGCCTGATTAATTGCCAAGTTGGCTGTAGCTACACCCATCTTTATAGCACGACCCATTCGGCGCAATAAGTTGGGCGCAATGTATTCTTTATAAGAAGGTTCGATCGCATTGAAATGGTCAACGTTAGGCTCAGCAATGGTTTCAAAAAACCAATTCGCATCAATCGTGTTTTGAGGAGAGATGCAACCCATGCCGTTTATGTAAGCCTTAGTCAAAATCAATTATGCTTTCTTAAATATTAAGGATGAACAATTTCCACCAAAACCAAAAGAGTTTGAAAGTATTGTGTTCACTGGTGTTAAAAGTAATTTAGTTTCCGGAATCAAATTCAACTCAGCAATAGGCGTTGTAAAATTCAAGTTCGGAAATATCATATTGTTTTGTAATGATAATACAGAAATAATTGCTTCGATACTAGCTGCTGCAGCTAAAGTATGTCCGGTAAATGCTTTGGTAGAACTAAACTTAGGAACCTGATCTCCGAAAATGGCTTTTGTGGCCATACCTTCCGATTGATCATTATTAGGTGTTCCTGTTCCATGCATATTAATGTAATCAATTTGTGATGGCGTTAATCCACTCATTTGCAAAGCTTGTTGTATAGCTAAGGTTGCACCAAATCCTTCGGGCGACGAAGCTGTTTGGTGATACGCATCATTGGCATTAGCATAACCAACTACTTCCGCTAAGGCTTTTCCTCCACGTTTGTTCAACGCATGTTCGCCTTCTATTACTAAAAAACCTGCAGCTTCGCCTAAATTTAATCCTTTACGATTTTCATCAAATGGCTTACACCATTCTCTGTCCAATATCATTAACGTATTAAACCCATTAAAAGTAAATTTTGATAGCGCATCCACTCCACCAACCACAGCTCTATCTAACAAACCATGTTTGATCATACGGCAACCTAACATCACTGCGTTAGCTGCTGATGAACAAGCCGTTGAAATAGTAGTCACATAATCCACATTGCCAATATAATCAGCAATACGTTCAGTACTGTCGCCACAATCGTGTGTATCTAATACACCCAAATGATCGTCTTTTTCAAATAATTCTTTGTAATACAATTCCGTTTTACCCATTCCTGCTACTGTTGTAGAAGAAATAACTCCGGTACGCATACCATCTTTAGTATCGATGCCTGAATGGATCACCGCTTCTTTAGCCGCTAACATAGCGATGTAAGAATTACGATTTAGATCAGGATTATTATCCTTTACCAGATCAGCCAAATCTTTATTGGAAAGTTTTATCTCGCCTGCTAAAAACTCATCTTTGTAACGAGTTGTTAAATGGTTTATTTTTCCAATTCCTGTTTTGGAATTAGAGAGTGATTGAAATGCTTCGGGCACATTGTTTCCAATGGCTGAGATCATTCCTAACCCTGTAATATAAACGCGTTGAGACAATTGAAATTAGGCTTTACCTTGAGCTTTAATATATTCAGCCATCGTTTTGATCGATTGGAAAATAGTTTTTCCGTCTTTAGGATCTTCGATCTTAATACCGTAGTGTTTTTCCAATAACACAATTAATTCTAAAGCATCGATAGAATCTAATCCTAAACCTTCTCCAAATAATGGAGCATCTGGTTGAATATCTTCCGGTTTAACCTCAGCTAAATTTAATTGCTCAATGATTTGTGTTTTTAATTTTTCTATTAATGCGTCCATTTTGTTTGGTTATATAATTCTGTAATTGTTGATTGATTAAGAGGTTTAAAAATACTGCTTTTATTTCTATTTTCTTGGGTTTCAGCTAAAAAAATAAAGGCTTCATAATTGCCCTTGTCTACCTCAACCCATCCTTCAATAACCGCGTCTGAACCCGCATTTAGCAACATTTGCGTGTAATTATCCAATAACTCAACATCTAATTTTTCTGACACAAAAAAGGCATTTTCACCGGTTATCTTATGTCGGATAGCAATTTCACCAATCACAATATTGGGCAAAGTGTATACAAACACGGCAGGCGAAGGAAAATAATTCGATTTATCAGAAATGGAAAGTTGATGCTGTCTGTCTGTTTCTAAACTCGATGCAGAATTTGACAAGACAATACCTATTTTGCTTAAATCATTTGAAGTCAAAAAATCAGAGTCTTTTAACACGAATTCAGTACACAAAAAACCCAACTTACACTGGGCATCCATTTTATGAAATTTAGGATAACTAATCCCTAAAAATTTGTAAGCAGCAGATAAAAACTCTGGTAACGAAGCATTCTGATCGCCGACAAATACAATAATTCCATTAACCGAAACCTGGTTATTTTTTATATGTGCGTATGATGTGATATGATTCAATGTCAATTATATTTTTTGAAATAAAGCGGCCGCGTTACAACCACCAAACCCTGAAGCCGTTTTAATAAATGATGAAAATGATTTTGATTCGTGTTTTTCTATCATGGTAATATTACCACTCACACCTTTAGTTTCGTATCCTTCTGATTTTATCAATTGCTGATTTCTTAAAGATTCTAAAGATAATACCGCTTCTAAAACGCCTGCGGCGCCCAGTGTGTGACCGTAATATCCTTTTAGACTATTAACCGGAACATCATTTAAACCGGCTCTTTCAAAGGCAATGGATTCCATTTCATCATTAAAAGGCGTAGCTGTTCCGTGTGCAGAAACAAATCCAATATCTTCTTTATTTTTTAATTGCAAGTTTTGCAGACATTGAAACAAACCGTCACCGGTACGCGATGGTCCTGATATATGATTGGCATCATTAGCAGAAGCACCACTCACAATTTGAGTATTATATGACGTTGCTAATTCTTTTTTATTAGTGATCAAAATTGTAGAAACAGCTTCGCCTAAATTAATCCCAATTCTATTCGCATCAAAAGGCTTGCTGGGCTCACTGCTTAAGGCATTGAACGATTTGAAACCACTGATGGTAAACTCTGATAAAATATCACCGCCACATACCAACACATTATCATAAGCGCCTTGTTCAATAAAACGTTGCGCCATAACAATGGCCAAAATACCTGAAATACAGGCATTAGAAAGCACAACCGGTGTATGAGCAAATTTAAAATATAACTGTAATTGTTTTGCGAAAACAGATAAGTAAGCGCGTTTAGGGTCAATATTTTTATATACATTCTCAAGTATATCAATATTCCCTTTTGTTGTAGAGTATATCAATAAGGTTCTGTGACCTCTTGGATCAATCCCACTTTGATCGATCACATCCTGAATCGATAAAATACTTAATTGTTCTAATTTTGTATAAGAATCGATATTGCCTAAAGGAGCGAAACGTTGTTTTAATTGTTCATCATCAATCTTTCCAACACAAAATATTTCGGTTGAAAAGGGAAGAATTATTTTTTTGACTCCCACTTTAGAATCAGAAACGGCTTGATAATTTTCTGCTGTAGAAAACCCAAGCGGACTGATAATATTATTGTACGAAGCAAAAATCATGATGTATCAAATGTAAAAAAATAATTTAGACCAAGGCGAGACCGGTGCATAACAAAAAACCTCCTCAAAACATGAGAAGGTTTTCATAAAATATATGAGGTAAAAATTAAGCTTTAACCGCTTTTTCCATTACTACTTTTCCTTTGTAGTATAATTTTCCTTCAAACCAGTGTGCACGGTGCATTAAGTGAGCTTCACCTGTTGTGGCATCTTTTGTAATTGTCATGTGAGGTGCTTTGTATGTAGCACGACGAGAATCTCTACGTGATCTGGATAGTTTTCGTTTTGGATTAGGCATGGTATTTAATTTTAATTATTGTTAAACTTTATATTCTTTAATTGATCCCATTCCGGGTTCGGTTCTGTATCTACTTTTGTTTCATTAAATTTAGCTAAGGTATCTTCATCACATTCTACTTCTCCTTCTTCTAAATCTTCGCAAGGCACTTTTCGGCTAGGAATCGCTGTTGCTATGTATTCGTATAAGTACTGCGAAAAATCTGCTTCTTCTACTCCTTCTCTCAGCACTAATATTTCATCATTGCTTTCTTCCGGATTACCATGTTTAATCACTAATTTTTCATGCCCTTCAATCGGGTGATCATAGTCAACTAAACATCTGTCGCAGCTAAGACCTAAAGTTCCCTCATAATCAAACAAAATTTGCATTAAGCTGCCTTGTTTAATTAAGTTCGCTTTTATATTAATTCGCGCCTTAGTTATTTCGTTGTCACTAAATTGTTCAAAGAACTTTTCTGTTATTTCAAACTCATATTGGTGTTCTCCTATTGATAAACCGCCAAACTGTATTTTGTACTGACTCTTACCCATAACTTCTCTCTCCAAAATGGACGGCAAATATACGCCTTTATTTAAACTTATCAACAAAATTATTAAAAAATAATGTGTTTTTTGACTTATGTAATCTGTTGATTATCAAAATTTTACTATTCATTAGTTTTTATCAGGCATTTTGGAATGTACCATTTAACAATAAACCGACTAAAATCAATGGTCTTACCCTCACAGTCTACGTATTCGTTTCGTAAATTTCGTTTCAAGTACCAGGCCTTTCCATTTTGTATTTCCTGAATAACCAACTGTTTTAATTCCTCATTAGAACTGGCTTTATGTTGGCTACCTATTAAAAACCCCAACTCATTATTTCTCAGATCCATCTCACAAGCCAAACTATCAGGGCGTTCGCCAAATTCCAAGCTATTTTCATCAAACTGCCGTTTGTTTCCTTTTTCGTGGGCAACCCCTAATTTTTTAAGTTTTTTAGCCTTAATGCTTCTGGCCAAAAAAGCCATGGTATACGCATGCCTAAATGCATCCAATTTTCCTCCACTTTCCAGGGTGTCTAAAAGCCTTGATTTTTTAACCAAATGGTACATTTCCATTGCTTTTGGCAACTGTTTTTTTATTTTAATGGCGGCAAATGGATGAAAAACTGCCCAGCACTTTTCGTATTTGCTAATGTGATGTTGAGCAAACAACCCAAAATCAAAGCAAAAAAGAACCAGAAACAGAAAAAACCACAGTTTATGCTTTGAATTTAACATTGTAATGTTGAAACAGAATGAATTTAGGGTAAATTTAATCAATCCCTTTTGATATATTTGAAGTTGATGGACTTTAAAAGTGATATAACAAAGCGTTTTTTTGCTAAGCAGGATATAGGTGCTGCTGAAAGCATAAACGATCTACGAGATAAGGAATTTAGTGGTAAAAGACTGAGTGCTGAAGAAAAATTTGCCCTTGTTAATTTTGACAGGTACCGTTTAGCGATCTTAAATTCTCAGGAAAATGAAGAACAATTTCACCAACATTACCGTCAGTTACAGGTAATTTCAAACTTGGGCGATTGGCGAGAGTTTCTGAAAGATGAATACTCAAAATAGGAATACAAGATTTTTCGACAAAGTGCTTCCATTATAGAAGCACTTTTTTTATTTTTATACAATAAAACCCAGTTACATGAACGCAAAAACATTAGGTCAGTTTATCATTGAAAAACAAAACGATTTTCCATTTGCAAAAGGTGAGTTATCCCGATTATTACGAGATATTGCTATTGCCGCTAAAATTGTAAACAGAGAGGTTACCAAAGCCGGTTTAGTAGAAATACTAGGAGAAACCGGAGACACCAATGTGCAAGGTGAGCGCGTTAAAAAATTAGATGTTTTTGCAAACGACCAATTCATTGCTGCTTTAAAAGCAGGTGGAGAATGTTGTGCGATTGCAAGCGAAGAAAACGAAGACATTATTCCAATTGAATCTGAAATTTCTAAAAATGCGCGTTATGTTGTAGCTATGGATCCATTGGATGGTTCCTCAAACATTGATGTGAACGTTTCTATCGGAACTATTTTTTCAATTTACCGTCGCGTAAGTTTAAATGGCCCTGGTACTCACGAAGATTTTATGCAACGCGGAACTGAGCAGGTTGCTGCCGGTTATATCATCTACGGTTCTTCGGCTATGTTGGTTTACACTACAGGAAAAGGTGTTAACGGATTTACTTTAGATCCAAGTATTGGCGAGTTCTGTTTGTCTCATCCAAATATGCAAATGCCTAAAGAAGGTAAAATATACTCTGTTAACGAAGGAAACTACTTACATTTTCCTGACGGCGTAAAAAAATATATTAAATATTGTCAGGAAGAGGACTTAGCAACCAGTCGCCCATACTCTAGCCGTTATATTGGTTCTGGTGTTGCTGATATTCACCGTAATTTAATTGTTGGCGGAATTTACATTTACCCAACTACCACTAAATCTCCAAAAGGAAAATTACGTTTATTATACGAATGTAATCCATTAGCTTTTATTATTGAACAAGCAGGCGGCAAGGCAACCGATGGCTACAACCGTATTATGGAGCAAGACATTACTGAGTTACATCAGCGCACTCCTCTATTCCTTGGTTCTACTGCCATGATGGAAAAAGCCATGGAGTTTATGAAAAAATATAAAGAAGTTAGTGCTTAACTAATTAATACTTTAATAGAGTCATGCTGAATTTTTTAGCATGACTTTTTTATTTATGAAAGTATTAAATTTTATCCTTCATTGACATATTCATTTAACTTTAGTATCTTAGGTACTTTATGCAAGAAACCAGTATCCCTGAAAATATCGTAAAAGCTGAGTTTTATAAATCAACTGAAAAATTTCATGTGATTGCTTGTTGGATTGGTATTGCCTTAAATTTAATGTGGTTTGCCAGCGATTACTTGGTATTACCAGAGTACTGGATCTCATTTTTAATTTTCAGAGTGTGTGTTTGCTTAATAAGTGTGATCGCTTTATTAGGGAGAAACTTCTTTAAAATTAGCATTTACACCTGTGTATTTATTTTAGTCTTGGGCATTTCAATTCAAAACGCTTATATGTGGAGTGTGATGGATATACCGCATTTACAAAAACACGCCTTTGCTTATATCGCATTATTTATTGGAGTGGGTATGTTAGTGCTATGGGAAATGAAACTCTCTTTGATCTTAGCCATTGCTACTTTAATTAGCAATATTGTTTTTTATAAACTCAACAGTAAACTTAGTGTTGATGAATTTTTAATTAATGGTGGGTTACTAACGCTAACTGTAGCTATTTTTTGTATTTTTTTAATCAGAAATCGTTACCGCTTAACTTATAACGAAATTAAAAGCAGATTAGAATTAGAGAAATCTAAAACATTGATCGAATTTCAAAAAGAAGAAGTTGAGGAGAAAAATAAAGAAATTACAGATAGTTTAAAATATGCCAAGCGATTACAAGAAGCGTTATTACCACCAAAAAACTTATTAGAAAGTGCCTTTAAAGACAATTTTTTTATTTTATACAAACCTCGTGATATTGTTAGCGGTGATTTTTATTGGGTAAGAAAAACGCAAACCACTCCTAGTGTTGGTGATCCGGTAGAATATCTACTTATAGCTGTTGCAGATTGCACAGGACATGGCGTACCCGGCGCATTTATGAGTTTATTGGGTTCAAATTTTTTACATCAAAGTGCTGTTGAAAAAAACGTGAATTCTCCTGCCGAAGCTTTAGATTTTTTAAATCAAAAAATCATCAACACGCTTAATCATGGTTATGGTGAGGAAAAAATTCGTGATGGTATGGACATTTCATTTATTGCCATCAATCTGCAAACCAGAGAACTTGCTTATTCGGGCGCTAATAATCCTGTTTATATTGTACGCGAAAAATCACTGGAAACATTAAAACCAACCAAACAAGCTATTGGCAATATGAATGATGAAGTATTGCCATACACAAATAATGCCGTCAAATTAAATCCAAATGATTGCATTTATTTATTTACAGATGGTTATGCCGATCAGTTTGGTGGCCCAAAAGGAAAAAAATTAAAACGTAAATTGTTTGAAGAAGCATTGATTGAATGTTCAGATAAAACCATGGAAGAACAAAAAATGTATTTAGAATCTATTTTCGCTAATTGGAAAGGCGACTTAGATCAAGTAGATGATATATGTGTACTGGGAATCCGAATTTAATTTATAAAAAAGAGCCGGCTTTTCAACCGGCTCTTACATTTTTTACGTTTATATACTAATTGCTTTTTTAAAGAGATGTGTAAGCAGTAGTTTTAATAATATCACCTTTTTCATCCCACTGAAACCAAGTTCCTACTTTCTCACCATCTTTGTATTCCATTTTAAAAAGCTTCGTTCCATTGTCGCCGTACACCATCCACTCGCCATGTTTCTTGTCGTTTTTGTATGACGCTTGGGCGCTTAAAGAACCATTAATATTGTAACGCAACCATATACCGTATTTCATGTTGTTTTCGTATTGTCCGGTTTCCATCTTCTGACCGCTCTCGTAGTATTTTATTACTTCGCCACTTATCTGACCGTCTTTAATGTTTAACTCTTCTTTGACTTTACCATTATCGAAATACACGTTGTATTTACCGGTATAAGCCGTTTCGTTTTGAAGGTACAAGCCGTTTTTAAAAGTAATTTGTTGAGAGTAAACAATACTTGAAACAAGAATGAAACTTATTATGAGGATTAATTTATTCATGATTTTGGTAATTAAATTGTGAACTAAAATCCTGAATGGATTCTTAAACAATTATACCAAAATAAAATAAAATGGTTGCAAAAATAACAAAAATTTAACCTTAACTTTACATTAGGATTCCTTACTCTGACTGGAGATTGATCGCTAAATTTCCAGAGTTGGATTGTATGTCTTGCAGGTTAACGACTTGAGAAGAATAGCCTACTTGAGAGAACTCTAGTTTTGGATTTTCATCAGTGTTTATTTGTAAGTAAATGAAAAAACGACCTTCCAGATCAGAATAAAAAGCTTTTTCGCAATTAGAACAATTGATCTTTACACCGGCTAATAATTCATTATTAGATGAATCCATTATTTTACCGCTGATCATAATACTTCTTGTTTTAGGATTCTCTCCTGCAAAGCTTAACGCGGGGCAAATGAATACAATAACTAAGAGTAAGTAAACTAATTTTTTCATACAGCAAAGTAACTTCAAGTATTTAAACTTAAGTTAATGCTTATGTTACGAGAATGTTATGTTTTTACTCTATAAAAGATTAGTGGATACCACTACTGATGCTCTCGCGTTTCATTGGATTGATTGACATTACAGGGATGTTACTGGATTCCACTATTTTTTGAGAAACAGCGCCACCAAACATTTCACCTAAACTCAGATCTTTCTTATTCATCTGTACGATCAGATCACACTCATTATTATTAGCGTAAGTAATAATAGCTTCGGCAACATTAGTAGCAGGAATAGATTTATTCGTACACTCTGCGCCTTTATCTTTAATGTATTTTTTAACCTGATTTAAATAGGGTAATAATTGATTTTCGTATTTTTCATCGCTCGGATGAAATACTGAAACAATTCTGATAGTAGCTCCATAATATTTTGCTAATTGCACAACAATGCTCACCTTCTCTCTACTCTCCGCACTTAAGTCAATTGGCATCACTATGTTTTTACATTCGTTTCGATTATCTACCGAACGCATGGTAATAACCGGACAAGGTGCGTGATTAATGAATTTAGTGATATTGCTGCCGCCAAAAAAACTTCTAAACCTTACTTGTGTATCCAAGCCAACTACAATTAAAGAACTCTCCAACTCTTCCGCTTTTTTATCGGTCAATTCATAAACATCCCCTTTTAAATTGATCGCCTCTACCTCTAAACCGGATTCTAATTTGGTGGCTTGTGCCAATTGCTCCAACTCTGTTTGATGGTCTGTATTGCTGTTAGGATCAGCGTGCATCAATATTAATTTTGAATGTGTGAATTTAGCAAGGTTGTATGTCTGCTTGATAGCAACCAAAGATTGTTTAGAAAAATCTACGGGAATTAAAATCGAATGATTTTCTTTTATAATCATAAAATAGAGTTTCATCGAAATTAGATAAAACAATTCATAACTCAAAAGAAAATAGCTGTTCGTTTATTAAACTACACTAATAAATGCGTGAAAGATCAATTGATTTAACTGAAAATCTCGATCACATAATTAGGAACTAATCCTAAAGCAATCGTAAATAAAGTGGTTAATACCAATAATACAACATGAGACGTTTCAATTTGTATTGGTTCATGTTGCCCCTCCGCTTTTTTGAAATACATCGCAATGATCACTTTGAAATAATAGTAAACACCAACCGCCGACGTTAAGATCGCCAAAATAATTAACCATTTGTACGGCGTACCTATCATTGTTGTAAACACAAAATATTTAGCAAAGAAACCTGCTGTTACCGGAATACCGGCTAATGATAACATCGCAATCACCATACAAACTGCCAATAAAGGATGACGTTTTCCTAAACCATTAAATGCTTCAATGTTTACATTATCATTGTTTTTAGACACGTTATACAATACTGTAAAAGCTGCAATTGAACCGATTGAATATGCTAAAGAATAATATAAAATTGCGTTCACGCTTCCAAAACCTCTGTTGTTAGCTAAAATAGCCATTAACATAAACGCTGCATGACTAATACTTGAATACGCTAACATACGTTTCACACTTTGTTGTGTAGCAGCCGTAACATTTGAAATGATCAATGATAAAGCAATGATCACTGCTAATACCATGCTCCACGAATCACTCACCTTACCAAATACGACTAAGAATAAATGCATGAAAGCGGCAAATGCTGCTGTTTTAACGATGGTGCTCATTAAAGCTGTAATTACTGTAGGAGAGCCTTCATAAACATCCGGAGCCCAAAAATGGAAAGGTGCAGCACTTACTTTAAAACACATCGCTACTAAGATCATTAATACACCGGCATAGAAAAAGACTGGCAATTCTCCACCTGATTGAGAAATATAACTGCGGATAGCCATTAGATCGAAACTTCCAGTAGCACCATAAATTAAAGCGATACCAAATAATAAAAATCCGGATGCAAATGATCCCATGATCAAATATTTGAAACCTGCTTCGTTAGAGGCCAGATCACGCTTACGGCTCGCTGCTAATACATACATAGGAATAGATAAGATCTCAACCCCTAAAAACAAAGTTGTCATGTTGCTGAAAGACGTTAACATTAAAGCTCCTACTAAAGCAAATAACACTAAAGCAAAATGATCGGTGATGTGATCATGTTCAAAATAATCATTCGCTAAAATAAACCAGAAAAAAGCTGTTGCTAAGATCACGCCGCTAAATGCTAAAGCCACATCATCAAAACGAATCATATTATCAAACAAAGGAATAGACATGTGATTGTCTGGTCCCCATTCCATAAAAATAGAAACATAAGCCCCCAACACTCCTATTAACACCATTGGAAATAATGCTTTCTTGAATTTAAAAATCTCCGCCAGCATGGCTAAAATCCCTAATCCGCTTATAATAAAAAGTCCTTTCATATCTAAAATTTTGAATGCTAAATTTTGAATGCTAAATGATTAGTTATTCAAAATCTAAAAGTTTATTCTTTAATGTTTAATTTGTTCTTACAATAATTTAAAATTTATTATTTTAAATTCATCATTATTAATTTAGTTCCTTCTTCTGCTAAGTCGTTTAATGGTTTTGGATATACTCCAAACGCTATTACTACAAAACAAATAATATATAATACCACTTTATCCGAAGATGCTAATGAACCAAAGGCGATAGCAGAATCTCTTTTTGGCCCTAACATAATTGCCTGGTAACTGCGCAACATATATACAGCACCTAAAATAACGGTTAACCCTGCAAAGGCTGCAAACCATGCTCCGTATTGATAAATACCATTGATCAATAAAAACTCACCCACAAATCCATTTGTTAAAGGCAATGCTACTGAACCTAACATGATGATCAAAAATAACACAGCAAAATTTCCATTCATGTTTCTGATACCGCCTAATTTTTCCATTTCGCGCGTACCTGTGTGACGTAATAAAATATCAGCAATTAAGAATAAGCCAACCACATTAACACCATGTGCTAACATTTGCATCACTGCGCCTTGAATACCTTGTTGGTTAGCTGATAAAATACCTGCTGCAATTAAGCCAACGTGAGCAATAGATGAATAAGCAATTAAACGCTTGTAATCTTTTTGTACGATAGCGATACACGACGCGTAAACAACACCAAACACAGATAAACCAATTGCTAACCATCCCCATTTTTCTAACGCTAAAGGTGTCATTGGCAATAACCATTTGATCAAACCAAATGTTCCCATTTTCAACATGATACCTGAAAGCAACATCGTTCCTTGTGTTGGAGCATTTACATAGGTATTAGGTTGCCATGTATGTAAAGGGAAAATTGGCATTTTAATTCCAAAAGCTAAAAAGATACTCCAGAATACAAATGATTGTTGATTTAAATTTAATGACTTACCCGCTTCATATAGATCAGTCACCGCCCATGATTTGATACCAGTATCAAAACCGGTGTGGTTGTATAAATAGATCAAACCAACTAACATGAATAAAGAACCGAATAATGTGTACACGAAAAATTTAAAAGTGATAGCACCACGATTTTCTCCACCCCATACTAAACAAATAAAATAAATTGGAATTAACGCTAATTCCCAAAACACATAAAATAAGAATCCATCATTGGCTGTAAATACGCCTACTAAAGCCATTTGCATTAATAAGATCAATCCATAAAAAGAGTTTGGCCTTTCGTAGTCATTTTTGAATGAAGACAAAATAATTAATGGCACTAAGAATGTCGTTAATAAAACCAACAACATTGATAAAGCATCTACGCTTACTGCAAAGTGAATTCCTAAGGATTCAACCCAGTTACAATTCAACATCAGATCTTTACTTGCCGGATTGTGTTTAAATTGAAAAAACACTGCTAATGCTAAAGCAAATTCTACAACAGATAAACCTAAAGCTACTTTTCGGCTAGTATCTCCTTTTGTAAAGAATACCAGTAAACTAGCAATAAGAGGTACAATGATTAATAATCCTACTAACATATTTTCTATTTACAATTTTTTAATTTAAAATCTTACTTGATGAATGTGAAAAATAAAATGGCTACAATTCCCAAAACCATACTAAAAATATACACACCAATATGGCCTGTTTGTGCTTTACGAACTACAGAACTCATGCCATTTACAGCACCGCCTACTCCATTTACAATTTCATCAATGACTTTAGTGTCGATGTAATGATAAACTGCAGATAACACATCTAACGGTTTGCGAATTACCTTATCATACAATTCATCTACAAAATATTTATTATAAATTAATTTTTGTAATCCAGGCATTGCAGCTCCTTCAGGAAGAGGTCTAATGTTACGTTTCATGTAAATCACATAAGCCACATAAATAATTACAACCGCCGAAGCAGAAGCAATACCCATTAACATCCACTCCGTATCGTGTGGCAAGGTACTTGGATTTTTATGTGCAATGATCGGACTTAAATATTCGCCGATCCAATTGGTTTGATGCCAAAATTCAGGAAGCCCCATCACACCTGCAAAAACCGCACACAGAGCCAAAACAATTAAAGGAAAGGTCATTGATTTTGGTGATTCATGCAAATGATGTTCTTGATCATGTGTTCCTCTGAATTTACCATAGAACGTTAAGAAAAATAAACGGAACATATAAAAGGCCGTTAACATGGAAGCTACCATGCCAAAGAACCATAAAGTTGGGCTATGCTCATAAGTGTGAGCTAAGATCTCATCTTTAGAAAAGAAACCCGAAAATGGAGGAATACCACTAATCGCAATCGTTCCCATTAACATGGTTGCAAACGTAATTGGTAATGCTTTTTTCAACCCTCCCATTTTACGCATATCCTGCTCGCCTCCCATAGCATGGATAACGGAACCTGCACCCAAGAATAATAAAGCTTTAAAGAAAGCGTGAGTGGTTACGTGAAATACAGATGAACTGTAAGCACCAACACCTAAACCCAAAAACATTAAACCTAATTGAGATACGGTTGAATAAGCCAATACTTTTTTAATATCGTTTTGAAATAAACCGATCGTTGCTGCAAATAATGCTGTAGCTACACCAACAATAGCTACTGTTTCAGAAGCAACTTCTGACATTGAATAGAAGATGTTTGAACGAACGATCATATAAACCCCTGCCGTTACCATCGTTGCTGCGTGAATCAATGCTGATACAGGAGTTGGGCCCGCCATCGCACCCGGTAACCAGGTGTATAAAGGTAATTGTGCTGATTTACCCATAGCACCTACAAATAGTAATAAAGCAATAGCTGTAATAGTAGCTTCACTTCCATTAGACGCTATAGAAAATACTTCTCCGTAAGTAATGCTTCCAAAAGTTACAAAAATTAAAATGATCCCTAATAAGAAACCTAAGTCACCAACACGATTCATAATGAATGCTTTTTTAGCTGCATTGTTATACTCCGTGTTTTTAAACCAGAAACCAATTAATAAGTAAGAACATAAACCTACGCCTTCCCAACCAATGAACATGATGATGTAGTTGTTACCTAATACTAATAACAACATGAAGAACACGAATAAATTCAGGTAAGTAAAAAATCTTGCAAATCCTTCATCCTCGTGCATGTAACCAATCGAATAAATATGGATCAGAGAACCAATACCGGTAATGATCAATAAAAAAATAGAAGACAAGGGATCAACTAAAAACTCAAAAGGAATTTTCAATGTATCTGAATTGATCCATGAAAATATGGTTACAACATGAGACTTCATCTCTGGATGTTCCTGCAGATCAAAAAAGATCAATAATGAAACTACAAATGAGGCAACTACGGATAAAGTAGCAATGGTTCCTGATAAACCTTTACTCATTTTTTTACCAAAAAATCCGTTGATCAAAAATCCTAATAACGGGAATAGTGGAATAAGGGCAACTAATTTAATCATATCTTAATTCTTTAATCTGCTTAATAAATCAATGTCAATTGTTTTGAAATTACGGTACACCATCGATAAGATAGCTAAACCAACGGCAACCTCAGCTGCTGCCACTGCCATAATAAAAAACACAAATACTTGTCCACTTGCATCATTATGCAATGTAGAAAAAGCAACCAATAACAAATTAACGGCATTAAGCATTAACTCAACACACATAAAAATAATAATAGCATTTCTGCGAGCCATAACACCAACCACGCCAATGATAAAAAGCACAGCGCTTAGCATGATGTAATAATTAATTGGAATTCCGTTTAACATAGTAATGAGTTAATAGTGATTAAATAGTTTCTTCTTTTGTGTTAATATTTGTGTCGCGTTTACCGATCATGATAGCGCCAACTAAAGCTGCTAGTAATAATACAGACGCAATTTCGAATGGAAATAAAAATTCGCTGAATAAAACTTTACCCAGATTTTTTACTAAACCAATTTGCGAAGCACCACCTTGTACTAAATGTAATTGCTCCGCTCCTTTTAAAGAAGCCACCATTACAAATAACAGTAAACCACCTGCAACACCTGCTGAAGCACGGGCTACAATGTGTTTACGCGGTTCCGATTCGGCATTCAAATTCATTAACATGATAATGAACAGGAACAATACCATAATCGCACCGGCATATACGACTATATGAACCACTGCTAAAAATTGAGCGTTCAATAATAAATAGTGACCAGCGATACAAAAGAAAGTTAATACTAAATATAAAACTGAATTAACCGGGTTACGTGTAAACACGACCATTAGCGCGAACATAATAGCAAGGAATGATAATATTCCGAAAAGCCATTGTGTAATTGTGTATCCTAACATATTTATTTTTTAATGTTTATTTCCTTTGTTTAATTTATTGGCATCAAATAACTCGTTGTGCTTTAATCCCGGGATTTTTTTGAATTCTAAAACTTCAGGCGTTTGACGTTTAGTCACATCAATACGTTCTGTCATTTTTTCAACCAATTTGTCTTTTCCGTAAATAAAATCTCCGCGTTCAAAATCAACATCCACTAATCTGTCTGTTAAGAAAATGGCTTCTTTCGGACAAGCTTCTTCACATAAACCACAGAAGATGCAACGTAACATATTTATCTCATAAGTAGCGGCATATTTTTCTTCGCGGTATAAATGCTCTTCACCTTTTTTACGCTCACCACTTGTCATGGTAATTGCCTCAGCCGGGCAAGCCACTGCACACATACCGCAAGAGGTACAACGTTCTGCGCCATTATCATCACGCTTTAAAACGTGTTGTCCACGAAATACCGGAGCAATAGGACGCTTCACTTTTGGATAATCAATGGTAGGAGATTTCTTGAACAAGTGACTTAACGTGATCATCATCCCCTTTGCAATAGCAGGAAGATACAATCGCTCCATGAAGCTTTGTTCTTTATTTGATACGACTATTTTTCTGTTTGTTAACTGCATTTTTAATGTTTTCTAAAAATGAATATTTCCTCTAAAGTATTCGATCACCACTGTAATCAATAAGTTCAATAAAGACAATGGCAATAATATTTTCCAACCTAAATTCATTAATTGATCATAACGGAAACGTGGTAAAGTCCAACGTACCCACATGAATAAACAAATGAATAACACAATTTTAGTGAAGTAAGCACCAAAACCAATTAATGAAATTAACCAGCTTCCTTCTTCTAATCCCATTGCTGAATATAATTCATTAGCGAAAGGAAAATTGTAACCACCAAAATAGAAACCAGCCATGATTGCTGAAGAAATGAACATGTTGATGTATTCAGCAAACAAGAATAAACCTAATTTCATTGAAGAATATTCTGTGTGGTAACCACCAACTAATTCCGTTTCACACTCCGGTAAATCGAATGGTGCGCGGTTAGTTTCCGCTAATGCACAAATAAAGAAAATCAAGAATCCTAAAGGCTGCCATACGAAATTACACACACCTTCATCTTGTCCTTCAATAATATCTTTTAAACTTAATGAACCCCCTGAAGAAATAATTAAGGCGATCAAAGCAATACCCATTGCAATTTCGTAACTGATCATTTGTGATGAGGCACGAACAGCACCTAATAAGGCATACTTATTATTGGATGCCCAACCACCGATCATGATACCATACACGCCAATAGATACAACGCCTAATAAATAGATCACACCAATATTTACATCTGTAATTTGAAGATCGTAAGAATGTCCATTGATCGTTACCGGTTTAGCCCAAGGAATTACCACACTGGTCATAACAGCGGTTACCATAAATAGACATGGTCCTAAAATAAATAACGAACGATTCGATACATTTGGAATGATCTCTTCTTTCATAAACATTTTTACACCATCGGCTAAGGGTTGAAAAATTCCACCCGGACCGGCACGGCTAGGTCCTTTTCTATCCTGCAAAAATGCAGCGAATTTTCTTTCCCATAAAGTAGCGTATGCCGCAACTCCTAATGCTAATAGGAAAACAGCCACACACATAATACCTTTATATATCAATAATTCTGTCATATAATGTGATTAAGGTCTTTTATTAATATCCATAAATCCAAGTGCTTTTTGTTGCTTCATCACTTGTACTTTTAATTCATTTAAATGATTGTAATGATTTTGAGAGATCACACTACTACGGTGAATAGGTGATGGCCCTTCAATTTTCCAATCAGATGTTTTCTTCTTATCAAAACGACAGGTATTACAAATAAATTCTTCTGCTTCACCCCACTGATCTTTACGAGCCGTTACACGAAGAACTTCTTCGCCTTTCATCCATAAACGAACTTTACCTGAACATTTTTTGCAATCACAACTTGCATCCACCGGTTTTGTAAACCATACACGCGATTTAAAACGGAATGTTTTATCGGTTAACGCACCAACCGGACAAACATCGATGACATTACCTGAAAAATCATTTTCAATTACGTTCTCAATATATGTAGAAATTTCTGCGGCATCGCCTCTATGCATAACACCATGCACACGGTTATCTGTTAACTGTTCAGCAACTTTTACACAACGGAAACACATGATACAACGTGTCATATGCAACTGAACATATTTACCAATATCAATTTTTTCAAACTCACGACGAGGAAATTCGTAACGTGTAGCTGCTGCGCCATGCTCGTAACTTAAATCTTGTAAGTGACACTCACCTGCCTGATCACAAACCGGACAATCCAAAGGATGGTTCATTAATAAAAATTCAACCACACCTTTACGTGCTTCTAATACATCAGCATTGATGGTATTTTCTACTACCATTCCATCCATTACCTCTGTACGGCAACTTGCTACCGGCTTAGGCATTGGATTTGGATTAGCTGTGCTGCCCTGTGTAACTTTTACAATACAGGTACGGCAATAACCACCGCTGGTTTTTAGTTTAGAATAATAGCACATGGTTGGTGGAGCTACCTCCGGACCAATCATTCGTGCTGCTTCCAAAATTGTGGTACCCTTAGGCACGTCAATTTCTATTCCGTCAATAGTAACTTTCATTATGCTCTAACTAAATTTAATCTATCGTAATGTGAAATATCCACAAACTTTTTATTTCTTGCAATTTCTAAAAACTCATGCTTGAAATGACGAATAGCAGCAGCTACAGGCCATGCCGCAGCTTCACCTAGTGGACAAATTGTTTTACCTTCAATTTTACTTTGAATATCCCACAATAATTCCACATCGCTTTCATTAGCAGTTCCGTTCAAGAATTTTTGTAATATTTTTTCCATCCAACCTGTTCCTTCACGACAAGGCGAACATTGTCCGCAAGACTCATGATGATAGAAACGCGCAAACGTAAATAAATTTTTCACGATGCTTGTGTCTTCGTCCATAGCAATAAAACCACCAGAACCTAACATGGTGCCGGTTTGAAAACCACCATCAGCCAAACTTTCGTAAGTCATTAAACGTGGCTCGCCTTTAGCAGTTTTTAAAATTAATTCAGTTGGTAAAATTGGCACCGAAGAACCACCCGCAACCACTGCTTTTAATTTTTTTCCGTTGCGAATGCCTCCGCAATATTCATCGCTATAAATAAAATCTTCAACTGTAATTCCTAATTCAATTTCGTAAACACCTGGTTTATTAATATGGCCTGATGCAGAAATTAATTTTGTTCCTGTAGATTTTCCTACACCAATTTTAGCGTATTCATCTCCACCCATATTTACAATTGGTACAACTGCAGCAATCGTCTCAACGTTATTAACTACTGTTGGACAACCCCATAAGCCGGCAACTGCAGGAAATGGCGGTTTGATACGAGGATTACCACGTTTCCCTTCCAATGATTCTAATAAGGCTGTTTCTTCTCCGCAGATATAAGCGCCACCACCAACTTGTACATAACAATCGTGAGAGAAATCAGTTCCTAAAATGTTTTTTCCTAACCAACCTGCTGCATATGCTTCAGCGATAGCTTGTTCTACAATACGTGCTACATAAAAATATTCGCCACGAATGTAGATGTAAGACGTTTTTGCACCTAATGCATAAGAAGAAGTGATCATCCCTTCAATTAATGCATGAGGAATTTTTTCCATTAAATAACGATCCTTGAATGTTCCAGGCTCTGACTCATCTGCATTACAAACTAAGTAACGAGGAACACCTTCCGGTTTTGCCAAGAAACTCCATTTCATTCCTGTAGGGAAACCTGCACCGCCACGACCACGTAAGCCGGATTTTTTTACTTCATCAGTTACCTGATCAGGTTGCATTGTTTTTAAAGCTTTCTCTACAGAAGCATAACCACCATGCGCACGATAAACTTCCAGAGTATTGATCCCGGGTACTTTATCGTTATGTATTAATAATTTCTTTCCCATTTCTAGTAATAACTATAATGTATTTTTATAATCTAAATCTGTATAACTTCTTTGTTTACCTTCTGCTTTATAGTTCTCTAAAAGAGAATCTACTTTATCATAAGTTAAATTTTCGTGATAACTAGCTCCGCATTGCAACATTGGCGCTGTTCCGCAAGAGCCTAAACACTCAGCCACTTTCAATGTGAACATTCCGTCTTTAGTTGTTTCACCAACTTTGATGCTTAATTTTTTCTCAATGTATTTTACAATATCTTCAGCGCCATTTAACCAGCAAGAACTTGTTTGGCAAACTTCTAATACACACTTACCAACCGGCTTTAAATTATACATTGTATAAAATGAAGCTACTTCAAACACCTCAACTGGTCTGATCTTCAAAACAGATGCTACATAATCCATTGTTTCAGGACTTAACCATCCGCCAAATTCTGCTTGCGCTACGTGTAACACAGGCAACAAGGCCGATTTAATTTTATCTGCAGGATAATGTGAAATGATTGCTTGCACAGTCTTCATTGCTTCTTCACTGAAAACTATTTCAGCGCGTTTAGCTTGATCAAATTTTTGTGCTCCGTGTACTTGACTACTCATTCTTTTTTAGTTTTTAGTGTTAAGTTTTTAATTATGAATTTTAAAAACCAACATTAATTTTTTATTTAACTCTATACTTTATTTTTAATTTATCTATTAAAAACTAAACATTTATAACTTAAAACTATTTATGCGTCTAACTCTCCAGCGATCACATTCATGCTACTCATTGTCAAAATAGCATCTGACAACATAATTCCTTTTACCATTTCAGGATATGCTTGATAGTAAATAAAACATGGTCTGCGGAAATGTAAACGAAACGGCGTTCTACCGCCATCACTAATTAAATAAAATCCTAACTCTCCGTTTCCGCCTTCAACACAATGGTATACTTCTCCTTTAGGAACATCTGTTTCTCCCATCACAATTTTGAAATGGTAGATCAGCGCTTCCATGTTGTTGTACACTTGCTCTTTTGGAGGTAAGAAAAAATCAGGAAGATCTGCATGCATTGGTCCTTCCGGCATTTTTTTAATAGCCTGTTCAATGATGCTTAATGATTGCCACATTTCGTGTTGGCGAACCATGAAACGATCGTAAGTATCTCCGCTTGTACCAACCGGTACAGTAAATGTAAAATCTTCGTAAGATGAATATGGATTCATAACACGTACGTCATAATCTACACCGGCTGCACGTAAATTAGGTCCGGCAAAGCTATAACTCAATGCCATCTCTGCGCTAATTGGTCCGCAGTTTACTGTACGGTCCATGAAAATTTTATTACGTTCTAATAGATTTGAAAACTCTTGTAAACCTTTAGGGAAATCTTTTAAGAATGTATCGATCAAATCCCAGGTTTTTTTATTCCACTCCTGATCAAAACCACCAATACGTCCAATGTTTGTTGTTAAACGAGCTCCACAAATTTCTTCGAAGATCTCATAAATTTTTTCTCTCCATTGAAAAATGTATAAGAAACCTGTCATGGCTCCTGTATCTACTCCAATTACAGAGTTACAAATAATATGATCGGCAATACGCGCCAATTCCATAATAATGACACGGTGATATTCTGCACGCTTAGGGATTTTTGCTCCAATTAATTTTTCCACAGTCATATACCAACCCATGTTATTAATCGGTGATGAACAATAGTTCATTCGATCTGTCAACGGAGTGATTTGTGCGTATGGTCTGCGTTCGGCTAATTTTTCAAAGGCACGGTGAATGTATCCAATTGTTGGAGTTGCTTCGTGAATAATTTCACCGTCCATTTTCAGTACATTCTGAAAAATACCGTGAGTAGCCGGATGCGTGGGTCCAAGGTTAAGAGTAGAATATTCTTTCTCTTCAGTAACTTCCTGGTTAATATTGTTCTCTAGTTTGCTCATTTCAAATTTAGTTTTGAGTTCTTAATGTTTAGTTTTTAATAGTCGTTTTATTAAAAACTAATAACTTAACACTAACCACTATTTATTATCTTCCAAACATGCTATTGTCTTTGTCCGTACGCTCCTGATCTTCCAAAGGATATTCTTTTCTTAAAGGGAAAATATCCATTTCATCCACATTTAAAATACGTTTTAAGTTTGGATGTCCTTTAAATCTTACACCAAAAAAATCGTAAGTTTCACGTTCCATCCAGTTTGCACCAGGCCACAAATCTGTTGCTGTTGCTACTTCAGGCTTATTAATATCCATAAACGTTTTTAAACGAATACGGTAATTTTTTGGCATGTTATGTAAATGGTAAATAACGCCTAACTGTTTTTCGTCAGGTGTTTGCATGCCACATAGATCCGTTAAGAAATGAAAATTCAACTCTTCATCTTCTTTTAAGAATTTTAATACATCGTGTATTCTATCTTTTTGTACAGTAAAAACAGGGTAATCGTAAAGAAGTTCAGCAGATTCAATATCTCCGTGAAAATGTTCTTTTAATTTAGTGTTTACAATTTCTAAAAGCTCCATAGTAATTTTTAAATTATTCTATTCCGTATGAGTTTAATAATTTTTTGTACTCTGCCGATTCTCTTCTTCTGAATGATTCGTTTTGAGCTAATTCCTGAATTTTAAGAACGCCATCTAAAATTTGTTCCGGACGAGGAGGACATCCCGGTACATAAACATCAACAGGAATGATTTTATCAATTCCTTGTAAAACAGAATACGTGTCAAAAATACCACCGCTACTAGCACAAGCACCAACTGACAATACCCAACGAGGTTCTGCCATTTGTTCGTAAACCTGACGTAAAGTTGGTCCCATTTTTTTAGCAATAGTTCCCATTACCATTAACATATCTGCCTGGCGTGGAGAGAAACTTAATCTCTCTGAACCAAAACGGCCTAGATCGTAATGCGATGCCATTGTTGCCATAAACTCAATACCACAACAAGATGTTGCAAATGGTAAAGGCCACAAAGAATTTTTTCGCGCTAAACCAACAACATCTTCAAGTTTAGTTGCAAAAAAGCCAGGTCCTTCAAGTCCTTCCGGACTTTTAGCTATCTCTAGCTTAGTACGTTTTATAATTTCTTTTCCCATGATTTCTAAAATCTAAAATTTTATTCTTCCCACTTCAATGCTTTTTTCGAAAGCATGTAATAAAATCCAACTAATAATAACGCTATAAAGGAGAACACTTCGACCACCCCTAACATGCCTAATTCTTTAAAATTTACTGCCCAAGGATACATGAAAATAACCTCTATATCGAAAAGCACAAATAAAATAGCTACTAAAAAATATTTAATAGCGAAAGGTACGCGCGCATTACCTTCGCTTTCAATGCCACATTCAAATGAATCTAATTTAATTTTTGTTTTACGTTTTGGCCCTAACCAATGCGATGCAAGCATTGTGGTAACAACAAATCCAAGAGCTACGATAAACATTAACACTATTGGCAAATAATCTATTGGCGATGATGTGGTGTTCATTGATTGATGTTTAATTTAGTTGGTAAGATTAACGATTTTTGTGGAAATCATCAAATAATCGGTCTATTTTTATTAAAGTTAGACTATTTCTAAAATATTCAACGTTAAACTAGATAAAAGGCTTGACTTAAGCTCAAATAATCACTAGGTTTGGTAAAAGATTACACTGCAAAGTTACCATTAAATCACTTAAAAACATGATGAATTACACGTCTACTAAACTAAAATTAACGAGCATTTTTTTATTTTCAATTACTACACTTTTTACTCAAGCCCAAGACTTAAAACATTGCGGACAAACACAAGCTTATAGGGAATTATATTCTAAACACCCGGAAATACAACAACACGATATTGCTTTAAAACAGCAAGCCGCAAATAAACAAGGATCTGTCTCTAAAACGAGCACAGCACCTTACATTATTCCGGTGGTTTTTCACATTATGCACCAATATGGCACAGAAAACATTAGTGACGCTCAGGTTATTGATGCGGTAAGGATTTTAAATGAAGATTATCAATTGAAAAATGCAGATACTTCGGTAATTGTAGCTGATTTTAAAAACCTAAAAGCAAATGTCAATTTTGAATTCAGATTAGCAAAATTGGATCCAAACGGAAACTGTACCAATGGCATTTTACATGTAGAAAGTTCTACAACCACTATAGGTGATGACGGCGTAAAGTTTGATCAATGGAACCCTGCTAATTATTTAAATATCTGGGTGGTTAAAGCTATTCAATCAGGTGCTGCAGGTTATGCGTATTACCCGTCATCTGCTGATAACTGGCCCCAAATTGATGGTATTGTTATTTTGTCAAATTATGTTGGTAGTATCGGAACGGGAGATTATTACAGAGCCAGAGCACTTACACACGAAGTTGGTCATTATATGGATTTAGAACACGTTTGGGGAAGCACCAATGAGCCAGGTGTAGCTTGCGGAGATGATGGCGTGACGGATACTCCTGAAACAAAAGGATGGTCGTCATGCAATTTAAGCGGAAGTGTATGTAATCCACCAATAATTGAAAATGTACAAAACTACATGGAGTATGCTTATTGCTCAAGAATGTTCTCGCTAGGGCAAAAACAACGTATGGAATTTGCACTGACTTCTACAATAGCTAATAGAAATAATTTATGGTCAAACTCTAATTTATTAGCTACCGGAACCGATGATGCTAGTTTTACAGGAACTGTTATTTGTAAGCCCACAGCAGATTTCAAATCTAATTTTAAAAACATATGTGTCAATAGCAACATCTTGTTTTCAGATGTTTCTTATAATGGCCCCACCTCATCATGGCAATGGACTTTTTCTGGCGGAAGCCCAAGTACATCAACCTCTTCGGTACAATCAGTTAGTTATTCGACAGCCGGCACTTATCCTGTAAAATTAAAAGTAACTAATAGTCAAGGTGCTGATAGTATTACCAAAATTTCTTACATAACTGTTAGTCCTGCTACTTCAACTAATTATACAATTTCTGAAGGCTTTGAAAGCGGTTCTTTAGCCACCAACCCTAACTGGAAAATTGAAGATGGTAATGATGGCACAACCTGGCAAACAGGAACAGTTGGCGCTACCGGTTCTAAAAGCGCTAAAATTAACAATTACATAGCCGACTTTGGCGAAGTAGATAACTTATATAGTCCATCTATTAACTTAAATGCCGCGCCTAATACTGCCTTAACATTCAAAATTGCTTTTGCACAAAAAGCAACCGATAATACAGATAAGCTAAGAGTATTAGCAAGTAAGAATTGTGGACAAAGTTGGACTAATATTTACTCTAGACAAGGAACTGCATTAGCAACCACTACTGTATTAACTAATTCAAATTTTACTCCCGTTGCATCTCAATGGAGAACAGAATTAGTTACTATCCCTTCTATTTACTTAGGGGCAAATACTACATTTAAATTTGAATTTACGAATGGTGACGGAAATAATATCTATTTGGATGACATTAATATTACTTCAAGCAGTTCAATTAACGAGTTAAACAATAAGGATTTTGGAATCTTTGTCTTCCCTAATCCGGTTATAGAAAATGCAACTGTTAATTTAGTGTCGCAAATTGATACAAAAGTAACTGTTGAAATACGAGATGTTTTAGGTAAAACAATTCATACACTAGAAAACTGTAACATTAATGAAGGTGAAAATGTAATTAACATTAACACTGCTCATTATGCCAAAGGATTATACTTTATTTCAGTAGCTTCAAGTAATACCAAAGTAACTCAAAAGATGTTAGTACAATAACGACTAGTTTACACCCCAAATAAAAAAGCCTCCATTAAAACTAATGGAGGCTTTTTTATATGATCTTTCGTTCTGTTATTTCTTCTTAACCGGTTGTTGGCGTTGTTTTGCCATTTCTTCTAACCTCGCTTGAAAGCCTGATTTCTTTAAAGGCTTTTTCATGTTAGCTAACAATTTTTCTCTGATCTTTCCGTCATCAATGATCTTTTTCATAGCAAAGGTTTGTAAAAAGGTAATAACATTAGCTAGGAAATAATACCAGCTTAACCCGGCAGCGTAGCTATTCATTACCGCTAAGAAAATAACCGGCATAAAATACATCATGTATTTCATTCCAGGCATTTGGTTAGTTTGTTGAGGCTGCAACATAGCACTATTCATCCAAGTATATATAATAGTTGACACGAACATTAATATAGCAAATAAACTTACGTGGTCTCCATAACCCCAAACCTCAAATCCGAAATTATAAACCGAATCAAAGGTTGACATATCATCTGACCATAAAAATTCTTTTTGTCTTAATTCAATTGCCGCAGGGAAAAAGTTGAATAAGGCAATTAAAATAGGAAACTGTAACAACATTGGTAAACAACCTGATAATGGGTTAGCCCCTGCACTTCTATACAGAGCCATCGTTTCCTGTTGTTTTTTCATTGGATCAGCAGCTTTCTCATATTTCGCGTTGATCTCATCGATCTCCGGTTTCAATACACGCATTTTAGCCCCGCTCATATAAGTTTTATAAGCTATAGGTAATAACAATGTTTTAAGAATAAGTGTTAAAATTAAAATAATGATTCCGGCATTTAATCCATCAAACACATTAAACAAAGGAATTACCATCCACTTATTGATGTAGCTGAACACGCTCCAACCAGTTGGGATAATGTCTTCTAGATCTAAATTATATTGTTTTAAGGTATTGTAATGTGTTGGGCCAAAATAGAACTTCATTCCAAAGTTTTCTGAACCATTATGTTTGTATGGAATACTCAATTCAGCAGTAATGGTTTTTACCAATTCTGTATCAGCAGGATTTTCAAATGTTTTAATAAAACTTCCTTCTTTCAAAAATTCTTTATCAGCAATTAATGTTGAGTTAAAAAAATGTTGTTTAAAGGAGATCCATTTTACAGGTAACTCATTCAAGTCTTTTTGTTCACTTTTTCTAGCATTGATATAATCTACCTTTTCAGTAGTTTGTTTAAAATAAGCCGTAGCAACTTCGCGCTCTTTAGAAATATGTTTTTCTTGCGAAGGCATAGCCTGAGACCAATGTAATACAACCTGATTAGTTGACTTTGGTATAATATCCTGCATGCCAACAAAATTCACATCGTAATCCAACATGTAATCATTAGCTTTTAAAGAATATACAAACTCAATATAGCTTTCAGGTTTTGACGTTTCTAATTTTAAGGTGATCGTTTTAGAACCGGAACCGTTCACTACTACAGACGTTTCAGAAGGTTTAAAATAAAAACTATCAGTAACAAATTTTGTGTTAGCGGAATAAGCATTAAAAGCTATGTACTGAGAAGTAGAATCTTTATCAAATAAGATCAATGGTTTAGCTTGCCCATAACGTTGATATTTTTTTAATTCAACTTTCGCTACTTTTCCCCCTTTTGTAGATATATATATTTTTACATTTTCGTTTTCAAGCGTTACAAATTCTTCTTTTCCATTTACGGCTACTGAAAAATCTTTGTATTGACTTTGAGCAATAACTTGTTTAGCAGAATCTGATAATACAGCTTGGTTAACTTTTGAAGTATCCTGAGTTTGTTGTTTTACGGTTGCTAATTTAGCTTGTTCAATTTCTTGTTGCTTAGTAGCTAATTCAACCGAATCTTTAATTTGTTTGCTGCGAGCAATTTGTTCTTTACTTGGTCCGGAAAGTGAAAGCCATGTAATTAAAATAACGGCGATTAAACCTAAACCAATAAGTGATCTTTTGTCCATGATAGGGAATAAATTTTAGGCTGCAAATATAAGGGAATTTATGAACGAGAATTCGTCAAAAAAGTATAAATAAGGCGAAAAGTAGCTTGCCGAAGGTTAAAGGTGTCGTTTGATCTGTGAAGCAGTTTCTTCGAATTCTTCCTTTGACAACTTCAGTTTTTCGTTTCTGAAGTTCATGTCGTTTTCTGTATTTATTGGAATTAAATGAACGTGTGCATGTGGCACTTCCAGCCCAATAACGGTAACTCCAATACGATTACAAGGAATGGCTTTTTTAACTGCTGCTGCAATTTCTTTTGCAAATAGCATTAAACCACTATAATCCGAATTGTCTAGATCAAAGATATAATCTACTTCGTTCTTTGGGACAACTAATACATGGCCTTTTTTCAATGGAAAAACATCTAAAAATGCTATATAATCATCATTTTCAGCTATTTTATAACAAGGTATTTCTCCTGCAATTATTTTTGAAAAAATGCTGGGCATATTAGATGGTAATTTCCATGATCTGAAAAGGAATAATACCTGCTGGAACAGTCACATCTACTTTATCGCCAACTTTGCGACCAACCAAGCCCTTGCCTATTGGAGAATCAATGGATATTTTGCCTAATTTCAAATCTGCTTCATTTTCAGCAACAATTGTATATTTCATCTCAGCGTTATTCTTAAGATTTTTAATCTTAACCGTTGTTAAAATACTCACTTTAGAGCTGTCTAATTGCGAACTGTCAACAATACGTGCATTTGAGATGATCTCTTCCAATTTAGCTATTTTCAACTCTAATAAACCCTGAGCATCTTTTGCTGCATCATATTCCGCATTTTCAGACAAATCTCCTTTATCTCGAGCTTCTGCAATTTGTCGGATAACGCTTTTACGTTCAACTGTAACTAATTGAGCTAATTCATCTTTTAACTTCTGTAATCCTTCCTCTGTGTAATAAGCAATTGTTGCCATCTCTCTATGTTTTTAAAATAAAAGAATCCCGAATAAATTCGGGACTCTTAAAAATATCGTTAAACAAATATAGTGATTATAAATTGATTCTGGCACCAAATGAGTGAACACCACCAAATGGATTTGTGAATCTATAAGAATAATCTATACCAAAAGTTGATTTTTTCTCGCCAAAAGGAATTTCAACAGTAGCTCCACAAGTAGGTCCGGTAAATGCTGTTGTACGGTTTCCTTCTCCCATAAAAATTCCCTTTTCAGTATGCATACCTCCACGGATCATTAACATATCTTTCCATGCGTATTCTAAACCTACTAAAACGTTATCTTTTGTAAATGAGTTAGAAGTGTAATTCGCTGCAACAGTTACACGGTGTGTTTTTGCTCTTCCGGTACTGTCTTTTGTTAAGTATAAATCATAAGCGCCTGCAATGTTTAGTAATGAAGGTAAATCAAATGATGCCGATCTTGAATTGATCGTTTGCTCATATTCATATCCATAAGCATTAGTAAAGGTTCCTTGTAATGATAAACCATCTCCTTTATATTGCATTTTTGGTCCAACATTCTTTAAAGAAACCCCTAAATGATATTGGTCGTATTTTCCTGTATGGTATTGAACAGCCGCATCAAGAGAAACTCCTTGCGCTTTAACGTTATCAATTCCTTCAGAAATAACTCTTACAGTTACTCCACCATAAATATTATCAGAAAAACCTTTTGCATAAGACAAGGCGATATTTGTGAAACGAGGTGTAAAAGTACCTAAACCACCTTCCGGTTGATCCTCGGTAGTTCTTTCGATCTTACCTGCGTTAATTGACATAATACCTAAACCAATGGCTCCTGTTTCACCAATTCTTTGCGAAACACCAAACGTATTAATGTTAATTCCTGTTCCAACTAACCAGGCAGAACGCATAAACATTAATTCGGTTTTCTTTGTAAATGCTAAACCGGCAACGTTTGTATATTGCGATTCAATACCTTTTGCGCGAGCATTATTTGCACCAGCCCATCCTGCAGAACGTGCGTATGGGTTAATTAACAACTGCGAAGCTCCTGCTTGTCCCGAACGCTCCGGATTACCGGCATTCACTGTTAAACTTGAAGCTAAAATTCCGCTTGTTAAAGCAACAGTTAGAGACTTGTGTAAAAAAGATTTCATATTCAAAAATTTGTCTTTTATGTTTTCATTTGGCAGTACTCCCGTTAAGGAGTACTGCTTTTAAATGTTGTTTATTAATAACTTTGTAAATCTAAAGGTCTCATTACACCAAACCATTTCAAGATCTTTTCGCCAACACCCGGCACATCAATATGAATGATATACAAGCCACTTGCTACTGTTATTCCGCTTTGATTTTTCAAGTCCCACTCAAGATATGATAATCGTTTAGATCTAATAAATTCTCCAGAGGTAATTGATACATCTTCCTGATCAGCAACATCTCTATCAAATGTTCTTATCAAAGTACCATTTAAAGTGAAGATCTTGATTTTGCATTTGTTTGGCAAGTTCGTAATTCTCATTTTATTATCAATTCTGCTTTTTTCATAGGTAGAATAGCCATAATAAGGGTTTGGTACCACATTGATCAAATCTAAAGCAGACTTTAATTTATCATCATTGCCTATTTCAGTGAAGATATCGCTGGTATTAAATGTATACATGTTCCAATTATTATTTTGAGGAGACGCTACTAGATCTTGACTCAAATTATTGTAATCATTATACAATTTAGGATAAGCTGGAGTTTCGCCAATAGCATTTGTGAAACCGGCATTATTATTATGATAGAAACTGCCACTCATAGCCGGTGCATAAGCTCTGCTTACTCTTAATCTTACTTTCACATCACAAGGCATGTTAGCAGGATCAGTAAACGCATATTTGGCATCAGAAAGAACAGGGATATTTACCCACATAGCATCTGACCAAATATTGTTTAACACTTTAGTGTTATTGTTTTTAAAGCCCCATTTGTAAGTTCCAACAAAGTCTTTGTAATTACTATAAGGACCTGCTCCAATATAATGTCCGTTAAATGATGCAGGAATAGTTGCTGCTCCGTTATTCACTGAATAAGTAGAAGTACTTCTTGAATTACCGAATACATAGATATAATGTCTTCCACCAAAAGTATATCTGTAATTATTTCCTTGAGAAATTGATGCTGTTGGATTCCAAATCATATCTCCTCCATTATTTGGAGCTAAAACATTGTTATTGTTTTGATATGAATCTTCACCAAATGCAATGTTTAATCTTTCTCCGGTTTCTACATTAATAGCATAACCAGGAAACCAACCACAACTGTATTGTAAAGTGTCAAAATACGCTTCGCCGGTATTACAACCAGGTGCGCCTAAAGCAATACCTTGTTTATCTACAGATTTAGCTTTACGGGGCTCTAATTTTTTAGCGCCTGTTGGATTATTCGCCGCTTCATCACTCTCTTCTAATACAATAGCTCTGGTCCATTTGCTTTTATCCTTTGTAATAACAACATCCACCCCATTAAGTGTACGTAGATCATAAGGGAAATTAAGCGTCGCTTTAGTATCATTTGGACTAGACGAGGCATTAATCATTTTATCGTAGGCTGGTGCAGCATCTACAACTGCCGCTTGATTGGTTGAAGTTTTTGATGCTGCTGTTAATACATAGGGTGCCCAAGTACCTCCAATTACTTTTTCAAAAACCCCCTGTGGATCTATAAATCCTGATGAACCACTTATATAATCGTTCTGAGTACCATTTGTTTGATCTGAAGAACCACCTGCATATGAACCAGATCTGATCCAGTTAAAGGCACCCGCCCCATCAATATCAGCTACACCGCTTAACCATCTTTGACTTGGATCTGCAAAAGAGATACTTCCATCAATAAAGTCTTTCGCCTGAACAATATTATCCGTCAAAGAATTAGCTGGAAAACTTCTACTTGCCGGATCATTTGCTTGTGTAATGATCACGGATAGCCCAATTTCATTGAAGTAAAACTCTTCGTTCATTTTAATTGCTTTACAAGGATAATATTCTTGTCCTGTACTTAAGTTAGTTAATACCCAAGTGGTTGAATCTGCAATTGCTCTACCAAAAACTGTTTGTTTTGACGTAAATGGTAGAATTGGGTAATTATCTTTGTGGAATTTGGTAGAACGACAAGGGTCTGCTTTCATGGTATCAGCATTTGGATGCCAAGTAGCATTGAAAAACTTAACAGAGAAAGTACCATTAGGGACATTTAAAGGGTCCACAACTTTTACAGCAATAGGTCCGCGTCCGTTTTCGTAAGTAATTTGATCAACACGGCTAGAACTAGACACAATTGCATCGATAGAACCCTGTGTTAACTCTAAATTGTTACCACCATTTCCTTGGCCTTCAATTCTGGTTATTTTTGGTCCGTAACCGTATGCAGATTGCATTACAGTACCTTCTTTTTCAGAATCCGGGTTATGAGGAATACCAATGGCTCTTTTAGTTAAACGTCCTTGTAAATATGGTCGTTTTTGCCCTTCAATATTTTCAAAATTATTTTGTGCAAATGTTACATCTTCTTTATATTTTAAATATTGATTATAACCATAAGCAACTGTCATAAAATAGTATTCTTTATGATTTACTACTTTTTTATCAGCTGCAGTTGAGAATAAATCGGTTGTAAATCTAAATGATGTTTTAATTCCATTATCTAAACCTTCTGCTTTTACTTTTGGAATATCACCGCCTGTAGTTGCATCAAATTCATAGTTAATCAAACGAGTTACATCATTATCAACATCTGACTGAAGTAATAATTTAGCTTTAGAAGGATCGTTCAACTCTTCAATAGTAACCTGATCGTTTTTCAACTGATATACTTTGAATCCTTCAAAACGATAAAAATTATCCGGTGCAGGAACATTTGGAGTTGGTAAAATAGTTACATCTTTCTCAACATAATTATTTAAATAGTTATTTGTACCTGGTTTATTAGAGAAATATAAAATTAATTCGTTCTCTAACTCCTGAACAGTAACATCCGGAGCCTCAGGTCCATTTAATACTTTAAAGCAATTGTCAAATAAAGCCTGTGCTTTATCATCCGCTACTTTTAAGAAAGGAATTGCAGCTTTGTTATCTCCAAATGAAGTAGATCTAGCCCAAGGTAAACCAAAGGTTACATAGTTAACTGCTCCCGGCTTCAAGGTAAAAGGTCCGGAAGATTGCATGAAACGTCTGTCTCCACCAGGGCCCGGAGTTTCTTCCCAAGTTGCACTACCACAAGGTCCATTTGTGTAAGTATCAGCAGGATAAATAAACTTCGTAGGGATTGATCCGCCATAAGCATTTCCTCCGCAGGTAAAGGCAGATCCGTCTCTCCAAAAACCAGTCATATACTGATAAAATTGTGCCGCATTATCCGGATCTGTTTGAGCTACAGGAACACCGGCGAAACTATTGTTAAAATAATTGAAGATAGTCATCCCCATTTGTTCGCCCAATTCATCTGTTAACCCATCTGCATCATTATCTATGCCGTCATTAGGATCAGCTAAAGGCCCTTGAAAGAAATCGCAACCTAATGCAGGAAGATAATCACCATAACCAATAGTTGATCCCTGAGTCAAATCATTTGATTTTGCATTGTAAATATAACCTAATCCTCTTTTTACATCACAACCAATAAAGTCATCTCCATAATACCCTAAATCAGCATCTGTCCAAACAGTCATATAGGTATCATACAAATCAAAAGAAGAACGGTTAATGATTTGGTAGTTATAAAAAGTCATGTTATTGATCTCATCCGTTGTTTTAAAAGCAAACGCCTGAGCTCTAACTTCTAATCCAATAGCTTTACCACCTGAATTAATGTGAATATCCCCATTATCATTATAAACCCACCATAAAGTTTCATCACCAAATACACGTGCTTTACAAACTTCATTTTGATCTTTACCTAAGTTATTATATACATCATAATAAGGATAATCACCACTTTGAGGATCATAATCTCCACTATTATTAACATCTACATATGGTGCCAATAAAGGGTCATGTCCTTTAGAAATATCACCATTACCCGGCCAATTCTTAATAGACTCTGACATTGGCAATCCTTTAAGGATATAATTATCAACGTCTTCGCGTTTTAAACGGAAAATTTTATCATACTCTCTACAAACATCATCTGAGGTTGCTGAAGTAATTTGATTTAAAGGTCCAGTCCAAAAATCAATACCGCCCTGGCGATACGTTTGAGCTGCTACTTTTAATTGATTACTAACGTCCAATCCACCAAACCATACGTTTCCGGCAAAGTTTGAACTTGCTGTTGTTGCCCAATCAGTTCCTTTAGGAATTCCGTAACGGGCATCGCCACCACCAAACAGATCCCACCACATATCAGATCCTGAAAAAATAAGGGTTCTTACATTATTTAATGATAACTCCGCAACACTTTGAGGTGCAGAACATGCAGCCATCACTTTTTGAGCACTGGAAGAGTTTTTAAAAACCAATCCTTGTTTTTCTCTCGCGGATACTGATATCATGCTGATTGAACCAGCAATTATCAATAAATTTCTTTTTATTTTAACTATATTTCTCATGACTCAATAAATAAAATTTTAAAAATCTAACAATACACCTATTCTAATTGTGCGTGGTCTTGCATAATTACTAGGGTTATTTAAATACACACTATATTGATCGCTAAATGCTGCCACATTTGGATTTTGAGCTAAAGCAGTTGTTGCTAAAGGAGATGTTAAGTAGCCATCATCATCCGGATCTCCTGTATAATTGTATACATTAAGTACGTTTTTGCTATTAAACAAATTCAATACTTGTAAGTAAATATTTAAGTTAGCAGTCTTTCTGTTATCAGATTCTTTTTTACCCCAAGATAACTCAATGTTTTTATCTAAACGGAAATCTGATCTAAATTGCCAAGGCTTGTTTGATCCATTTAATGAGCCGGCGATATTTGTTCTTCCTCCAATTGGAGTAGGACTAGAGTATTTAGTGTAAGGTGTACCAGAACCTAAACGGAAGATCAAGTTAGCTCCAACGTTTTTAAGAATTTGTACTGTTTGAGTAGCATCCTGTTTTTTACGATTAAATTGAGGTCCTTTGTAATCTCTTCCTTCACCAAAACGGTAATCTAAGTTTAATACGATATTATGGCGTTGGTCATAGTTTAAAGGCAATGTTACACGTAAATTAGGCTGACCTGAGTTAGCTAAATTTGCTCCTGAATTTGCACTTGAGCCTGAACCGTCAGCAAATTGTAAAGTATAGTTTGCTGTTAATGCAACACCGTTTGTTCTTCTTAAATCAAATTCTAAACTTAAACCTTTTACAGTACCAAAATCTTGGTTATCATAAGTTTGGTATGTTTTAGGGAAAGCATTTACAACAGACACTAAAGTAACCTGACTTCTCATTTCACGATAGAAAGCTGCAATTTTTAATGCTGCATTTTTCTTTTCATTTAATATTTGGTTATATCCTAATTCGTAATCAACTGTTTTTTCAGGTAATAAATTAGGGTTTGTAATAAATGGATTATTAGAAGTGTTATAAATGAAATAATAATCTCTTGGGTCGAAACGCATATTTACATCTCCGGGACCACCATTAGATGGGCGTTGAGTTAAAACATCATAATGCGCTACAAAACTAGCTACATCAGAAATAGGGAAAGAAAAGGCCACACGCGGCATTAAGTTGATCTGTGGTTTATAATCTTTAAACGCATTTGTACTAAATCCAGTAGTTGCAGCAAAGTTTGGGTCTTTTAAATAAGGATTAATTTTTCCGTTTCTAACTAATAACTTAGAGTCACTGATTTCTTTACCTTCTACATCATACCAGGTATTACCATTTCTGTAACCAACAACGCTTGGAGTTGTAGAATTATAGTCATCAACATACACAACATAATCATCTTTAATGTTTGAAGGTTTACTTGTTTCGATTTCACCTGCTGTAAATGCTTCATGAAATAAGTATTTATCTTTCAATACCTTTTGGTTAGCGTCAAAACGATCTACACGAAGACCTACGTTAAATTTAATGTCTTTAAAGTCAAATTTATCCTGGATATAACCGGCAACATAAATTGGTTTGTATGATCCAACGTTAAAGGTTTTATTTCCTTTAGCATCTACATTTGTTGAAAACCCATCAATAGAAGTAGTATTCTTATCTTTATTACCTAAGTAATCATACCCATAGTAATCTACCATCGATGTAGAAACACCATTTCCTAATAAATCACTAGCACTAAACATATCTAATGATAATTGATCAGGAGTTAAAGCATCTGTATTAATGTACACCTGACTGTTTTCAGCTAATCCTAAGGCTTCTCTTAACGATTTATCAATTTGTTTTTGAGACTCAGCGTTGTACACGTAATCTCTTTCATAATATCTGATACCACCAGCTTCGTTAGTATATTGCTGATTGATTACCCAATTTGCTTTATTATCGTCCATACTTCCTAAATGACTATTTGCAAATTCTCTCATACGAGTCCATAATCCCATTGGAAGTAATGTATATCCTCGTTGATCACGCTGATCATATTCAAAACCAACCATTAAAGCATGATTTTTTATATCAGCAGAAAAATTGGAAGCAAACCGTAATTGAGTGCTTTCATTTTTCACGTAACCATTATATTGACGGCCTGTTGGTGCAAATAAATCGTTAATATTATTCGGTCTGTCTCCATTTAACTGACCATAATCAGTTTGAATATCAAAAATACTTCCGGTGTAATTTCCTCTGAAATCAAAAGCCTGAGAAGTGTAGTTTGCCGAAGTAGCGTTTAATTCACTTCTTTCAAAAGTAATAGGCCCTCTATCTCTTCCATCATATAAGTAATAAGAAGAATCATTAGTTTGAACTAAGCTGAAATTGTCTTTGTTTTCTTTATACGTTACATCATAATTGAATTTCCCAATATAACCGTAGTTGAATATTTTGTCTTTATGAGAATCGTCTTGCGTTTTTGAATTTGTTTTTTCGTAACTCGCTAAGAAAGTAAAATATGCATTAGAGATTAATGCCTGAGATTTTTCTTTTTCGGCACCAGTTTGATTTGTTCCAAATTTTTGATTAATTCTTGCGTAAGCTCTCCATGTGTTATCAATACTTTGAGAGTTATTATTTGCATTAAACAATGTATATGTATAGATATAATCATGTCCATTTGCATAATCAAAAGCACCGCCAATTGTTAAATTAGTATTTGGTGCCACTTTAAAATCTAACTTTCCATTTAAAGATAAAGATTTTCTTGCCACATTTTGTCTCGTTTTTACTTGCTCCATATCGTCTTTAGTAACGAAAAGTATTTCCGGATATAAACCATCTCCGGTAGGAGTAACACGTAAAGGTTTTTCTTCTAATTGTTTTAATTTATCGTCCTTGATTTTATAAACAGGAGCGTATGAAGGATCAGGATCTTTTTCGTAATTACCTTGTCCGGATAAGAAGAAACCAATAATAGGTGTTTTGTTACCTGCAGAATCTTTCTTTTGCCAGATTGGTCCACCAAGAGAGAAACCAATTGAATTATAACCATACTTATCTGTTAATTGAGAAGAGATCAACTCTACTCCACCAAAAAATTTACTTTGAGGGCCACGAGTTGTAACAGAAATAACACCAGACGTTGCATCACCATATTGAGCCGGTAAACCACCTGTAATAACAGATAATTGTTCAACCCCTTGCTGAGGAACACCTAACCCACCAATAACTTTTACTCCATCCACAAAATAAGTTGTATTATTAGAACGACCACCACGTACATTTATAGAACCACCCTCATCAGCCTGAAATACACCAGCTGTTGTTGCTGCTACCGAGTTAATGTTTTTGGTAGCCATGTTCTGGTATTCTTCACGAGTTACAGTACCACCCGATTTTGTATCCGGATCAATCAATGGCTCTTGATATTCAACAACTACAACCTCATCTAATTTCACACCTTCACCATTATTTAATTCAATGGTTAAATAAGTAGTTTTTGACTCACTTACAATAACACCTTTTTGTTCTGCAGCTTGGTAACCAACATATACTCCTTTAATATCATATTTACCTGGAGCTAATGGTTTGATCATTGCATAACCATCCATATCAGTAGTTCCTACGCCAACCTGAATGCCGCCTTGGTAGGCTACAACGTTAGCAAACGGAATAGTCTCTCCATTTGTTTTATCCTTTAATAAAACTTTAACTGCTCCGGTCCCTTGAGCAAATGCAGAGGCTCCGGCTAATAAAAGTGTTACGATTGAAAAGTAAATTTTTCTTAACATATTGATAGTTTTTTAATTACGTTCTTTTTGTACGAGCGGATAAATATATAAATGATAGGTAAGAGCAGCAAATTTTTCTACTCGTTTTTTGTAATATTCTGATTATGTGATGGTTATTTTCCAAATTTTTGTTGTTAAAGGGTACTAATTCTTAACAAGTTTTAACGTAAAATTACAAAAGCACCCTGTAATGAAATTTGAGTTCTTTCAATTGGGGCTTATAAATTGATAAGTGGTGGGTTTTTGGAAATAAGTGGCAAAATAGATTTAAGAAAGTGCATCATTTTGAATTAGGCTTCCAAATAATCAATGTTTTTAAATTGTTTTAGGTCAGATTATATTTTATTGGTCTTTTCTTGTGGTTGCTTGATAGACTTTCTCTTGCCTTTTTTCTTAAACAATCTTTGAAAAAATGGTTCTCTTTTATGATCGTGATTTCTTTGAGCTACTTTTTTATTCCGTTTCATTCGTTTTCGCACTTCTTTAGTTTGAATACGTTTATGATGATCCTTGATTTTTTTTTGTTCGGCGCGTTTTTTACGACGTTCTTCTTTCCATCTTTTTTTATCTTCTTTGCGTTGCTTACGCTTACTTTTTAGCGATTGTTCTTTTTTAGGAGGACCTCCACCTTCCTGAGCAGGCAATGGATTTGAAAGAAATCCTAAAAAAATCAAGCAAATAATTAATCGAGCAATCATATTAAATCGTTTTCTTTGAGTATAACGTTTATTGGCTTACCTTTTATTGGTATCTAACAACCTCGACACCAAATTTTCTTAAAAACTCCACGCCTTCATCTGTAGGAATTTTTTTAAATTCGGCATAACTATGTTTGTAATACACTTTTTTTATTCCTGTTGTGTAAATAACCCGCGCGCAGGCAATACATGGGGAAAGCGTTACATACAAGGTAGTACCTTCTATGGCCATGTTGTTTTTTACAGCGTATAAAATAGCGTTTTGCTCTGCGTGTAAGGCTAAAGAACAACTTCCTTTACTGTCTCTGGCACAGCCGTGTTCCGGCCACTCTATGTCGCAATTGTGAGTGCCTGCAGGAGGCCCGTTATAACCCAATGACACAATACGTGTGTCTTTAGTTAAAACCGCACCAACCTGTGCTTTTACACAGTGAGAACGTTGGGCTAGCTTTTCGGCTAGTTCCATATATATTTCATCAAAAGAAGGCTTCATAAAAAATTCAAAGTTAAAAATTAAAAGGAAAGATTGTTTAAAAAATCCTCCCCCGTCCTACGGACACCCCCTCAAAAAGGGGGATAAAAAAAGGCAAAGAAAACACGGGGTTTTGCTTTGCCTTTTGATCTCACCCTCAATCCCTCTCCTTGCATGAGAGGGAAGAAAGAAATTATTTAGAAACTAATGTTTTGCCCATACGTTTACGTTCGTTTTCATCTAAATAGATCTTACGTAAACGGATAAATTTAGGAGTAATTTCAACGTATTCGTCACCTTGGATATATTCCATAGCTTCTTCTAAACTGAAGTTGATTTTCGGAACAATACGCATTTTATCATCTGTACCAGACGCACGCATGTTAGTTAATTGTTTTTCAGTACAAATATTTACAACTAAGTCATCAGGACGAATGTGCTCACCAATAACCATTCCCGGGTAGATCTCATCACCAGCTTCAACAAAGAATTTACCACGATCCTGTAATTTATCAATTGAATAAGCTACCGCAGTACCTTTATCTTTACTAATTAATACACCAGCAATACGGCTAGGAATTGTGCCTTTCCAAGGCTCATACGCTTTGAAACGGTGTGCCATAATAGCCTCACCAGCTGTAGCAGTTAATACGTTATTACGTAATCCAATAATACCACGAGAAGGGATCTCGAACTCAATGTGAGTTAAATCTCCTTTAGCTTCCATGATCAATAAGTTACCTTTACGTTGAGTTACTAAGTCAATAACTTTTGAAGCTCCTTCCTGAGGGACATCAACCGTTAAAACCTCAATTGGTTCGCATTTTTCACCGTCAATTTCTTTAACAATTACTTGTGGCTGGCCTAATTGTAATTCGTAACCTTCACGACGCATTGTTTCGATCAATACAGATAAGTGAAGAATACCACGACCAAATACTAAATAAGAATCAGGCGAAGATGTTTCTTCAACTCGCATTGCTAAGTTTTTTTCTAGCTCTTTGTATAAACGATCACGTAAGTGACGAGAAGTTACAAATTTACCGTCTTTACCAAAGAAAGGAGAGTTATTGATGGTAAACATCATACTCATTGTTGGCTCATCAATTTTCATGGTAGGCATTGCTTCAGGAGAATCAAAATCAGCAACGGTATCGCCAATTTCAAAACCTTCAATTCCTGTAAATGCACAAATATCACCTGTTTGAACTTCGGTAACTTTAATTTTACCTAACCCTTCAAAAACGAATAATTCTTTAATACGAGATTTTTGAATACTACCATCACGTTTTACAACGCTAACCGGCATGTTTTCTTTCATTTTACCACGGAAAACACGTCCAACGGCAATACGACCAATGAAAGAAGAATAATCCAAAGATGTAATTTGAATTTGTAAAGTTCCTTCGCGCTCAGGAGCCGTAGGGATATTTTCTAAGATCGTATCTAATAAATAGGTAACATCAGTTGTTGGTGTTTTGTAGTCTGCACCCATCCAACCTTGTTTACTTGAACCGTAAACTGTAGGGAAGTTCAATTGATCTTCAGTAGCATCTAAGTTAAAGAATAAGTCAAATACATTATCATGAACTTCATCAGGACGACAATTTGGTTTATCTACTTTATTAATCACTACAATTGCTTTTTTACCAGCAGCAATAGCTTTTTGTGTTACGAAACGTGTTTGAGGCATTGGCCCTTCAAATGCATCTACTAATAAGATCACACCGTCAGCCATGTTCAATGTACGTTCTACTTCACCTCCAAAGTCCGCGTGACCCGGTGTGTCAATGATGTTGATTTTTGTTCCTTTATACGTAACAGATACGTTTTTTGCTAATATAGTAATACCACGTTCGCGCTCTAAATCATTATTATCAAGGATCAATTCTCCTGATGCTTGGTTTTCGCGAAATAAATTACACTGGTGTAAAATTTTATCTACTAAAGTTGTTTTCCCGTGATCGACATGGGCAATAATGGCAATGTTTCTAATTTCAGACATGTTTATTTTTTTGAGGCCGCAAATGTACGCACATTTAAGGGAGAAAGCAATTTAAATTGGCAATAATTAGATGAAATTGAGAAGTTTACGGGATAATTAACCATAAATTGACATACTTTGTCACATCTATTGACTTGACAAAAAACGAAATCAAATAAAAAAGCAATACTTTATGCTAATTTTGAAAGCATTTTACCAATCTTTTTAATTGAGAGCTATAAAATATATTTCTGTTTTTGTATTACTATTTCTAGTAGTTGTTTTTTCTTGTAAAGAACCCGGCGAAGACAATGTGAAAGTGAACACTCACACAGATGATACTTTAGTTTACCTTAACCATTCTGACACAGCTAAATACGTAGGCATTAATACTTGTAGACTTTGTCATCAGGACATTTACAACACCTTTATTGAAACAGGAATGGGTAAATCCTTTGATGTGGCCAGTAAACAGAAGTCTTCAGGAGATTATCACACATCCGTAGTTCAGGATAAAATAGGTGATTTTTATTATAAAGCGTTTTGGGATAAAGACAGCTTACGTTTTTTAGAGTATCGACTACAAGGAAAAGATACTATTTACAAAAGGCTAGAAACGGTTAATTACATTATTGGTTCAGGACAACACACCAATTCGCACATTCAATCTATTAATGGTTATTTGAATCAAATGCCCATGACGTTTTATACTCAAAAGAAAACATGGGATCTGCCACCAGGCTTTGAAAATGGCCATAACAGTCGTTTTATGCGAAAGATCGGCTTAGAATGTATGAGTTGTCATAATTCTTACCCTGATTTTGTATTAGGATCAGAAAATAAATACAATGCTGTTGAAAAAGGTATTGGTTGCGAGCGTTGTCATGGCCCGGGAAGCATCCATGTTGCAGAAAGAGGAACAGGAAGTAAAATAGACACATCCAAATACATTGATTATAGTATTGTGAACCCCGCTAAACTAAGTATTGATGCACAATTTGACATTTGCCAGCGTTGCCACTTACAAGGCAATACAATTTTGAAGGAAGGGAAATCGTTTTATGATTTTAAACCCGGCATGAAATTGAGCGATTATATGACGGTATTTTTGCCAAAGTATAAAAATGCCGACGATGAATTTATTATGGCTTCGCATGCCGATCGATTAAAGCAAAGTCAGTGTTTTATTAAATCGATGGAAGCTTCGACAAGCTCAACTACCGGCAATAAATTAAAACCACACAAAGATGCGATGACTTGTATTACCTGCCATAACCCGCATGTAAGTGTGAGGGAAACTAATAAAGAGGTGTTTAATGATGCTTGCAGAAAGTGCCATGAGGGACAGATTAAAGATGAAAGATTAAAGACGAAAGACCAAACAGCAAATAGCGGTAATATTTTTTGCAGTAAAGAGGGAGTCGTAAAAACAGATAACTGTGTCAATTGCCATATGCCAAATTCGGGATCTATAGATATACCACATGTTACAGTGCATGATCATTACATTCGTAAACCATTAAACAAAAAAGAAAAACAAGGGCTTAAGGAATTTATTGGACTGTATGCTATTAATGAAAAAAATCCTCCGGCAATCATTAAAGCAAAAGCCTATTTAAATCAATACGAAAAATTTGAATTAAAATCGAGTTACTTGGATAGCGCAGCTTTTTATTTAAAAGACAAAACCGAAGCCGATATAAAAGCCAACATTGAACCACTAGTGCAATTGAACTTTTCGAAAAACGATTTCAAAAAAATTATAGGTTACGTTAATAAATTAACGGATACTTATTTACTAAACACTAAACTCACTAAGAAAACTTATTCAAATGAAAACGCCTGGACAAGTTATCGTATAGGAGAAGCATTTTATCAAGCCGGCGATTTGCAACGAGCCACTAACTATTACAAAAACGCCGTAGATCTTGCTCCCTATGGCTTGGATTTTAAAAACAAATATGGTTCGGTATTAGCGGCAGGCGGCTTAACGTTATACGCTGAAAAAGAATTTACAGATATATTAAAAGAAAATCCAAAACATGTATCGGCTTTAACTAATTTAGGTTTTATTAAATTACAACAAGGTAAAGCCAATGAAGCCGAACGTTTATATTTTAAAGCGCTCTCTTTAGATCCTGACTATGAACCACTATTATTGAATATTGCAGGATTTTATGCTTTTAAAAAGGATTTTAAACAATCTAAACTATATTTGGAAAAAATTTTAAAACGTAACCCTAATAATCAACAAGCAAAGCAAGCGTTAAACCAGATCAAACAGTTTATTTAAATGGCCACTATAAAATCAACCAGTTACAACATCTATGTAGGTGAAAAAAGTTTTGATGAGTTAAACAAGTTCTTAAAAAAACAGTCTTATACAAAATTCATTATTATTTGTGATGAAAACTCTTTAACGTATTGCTTACCTAAACTGCTTTTTAATTGTGAAATTTTAAACCAAGCTGAGATCATTGAATTAGAAAGTGGAGAAGAAAATAAAACCTTAGAAACCTGCACGCAAGTGTGGGGAGCTTTAACTGACATTAACGTTGATAAAAAAAGTTTGATCATTAATTTAGGAGGTGGTGTTGTTTCTGATCTGGGAGGATTTGTAGCTTCTGTATTTAAACGCGGTGTGCATTTTATTAATATTCCTACCACCTTATTATCTATGGTAGACGCCAGTGTTGGCGGCAAAACAGGAATAGATTTTAGTGGGATCAAAAACCTGATTGGTACCATTACTGAACCTAAAGCTATTTTTGTAAATCCTGTTTTTTTAGAAACGCTACCGCTAAGACAAATTAAAAATGGTTATGCTGAGGTTATTAAAATTGCCTTAATATCAGATGCAACTTTTTGGCAAATACTAAAAAAATTAAAAAACAGTATTCAGTTTCGCAACGAAGAAGTTATTACAAAAGCTATTGGATTAAAAAATGTGATTGTAAAAAAAGATCTGCACGAAGAGAATATTCGTAAATCCTTAAACTTTGGGCATAGCATTGGACATGCCTTAGAGAGTGCATTGATAAAGCAACAAAAAGATATTTTACACGGTGAAGCTGTTGCTGCGGGTATAATTATGGAAACGCATATTGCCTATCAACAAAAACGGATCACAAAAAAAGAATGCGATGAGATCTGCACTTATCTTCACTCCATTTATACTAAAATTAAAATTACTAAAGAAACACAAACTCTGATGTTAGAATATATCAAACATGACAAAAAAAATGAAGAAGGTGCTTTGTGTTTTGCTCTTCCAAAATCAATAGGACATTATGAATTGAGCTGTGCTGTTACACCTCAGGATGTGCAAAAAGTTATTGACTCATACTAAATCCTTCTGGCTTTTAGATATAATTTATGTGAGTCATCACAATTTTAATCCAAGCACACATACATCATCTACTTGTTCCAGATCACCTTTCCATTGGGTAAACTCATTACTGAGTTTTTGACGCTGCTCTAACATGGAATGCTTCGAATGGTTTAATAAAAAATCTTCTAATTGCTTGTATTTATATTTTTTGCCTTTTACTCCGCCAAACTGATCAGCATAACCATCTGAAAATAAATATAAACAATCTTCGGGCTTAACATTCACTTCAATGTTTGTAAAAGGCTTCAGTTTTTCACCATAAAAATTTCCAATAGGATGTTTATCTCCTTTAATAATTTCTAACTTATCATTTGAAATATGATAAATGATCGTATTTGCTCCGGCAAACAAAAACTCATTCGTTTTTTTATCCCATTTACATAACGAAATTTCCATCCCATCTTTAATGGCGCTTTCTTCCATCGTTTGTTTAAGTGTTTCATTTAAATCAATATTTACCTGATTTAAAATGTCTGCAGGTGTTTTACATTTATTTTCATGAATAGCTTTATTCAGTAAATTAAATCCTACAATACTCATAAAAGCGCCTGGAACTCCATGCCCTGTACAATCTACTACAGCAAAGTACACATCTCCTTCATGTTCTTCAACCCAATAAAAATCACCGCTTACTATATCTTTTGGTTTAAAAAATACAAATGACTTTGGCAACGACTTTGTGAATTGACTATTAGTTGGAAAAATTGCTTTTTGAATTCGTTTTGCATATTTAATACTATCTGTAATGTCTTTATTTTTTTCGGAAAGTTGATGGAAGGCTTTATCAATGACCGATTTCTGTATTTCAATTTCCTGATTTTTTTTACTGAATTCTTCTGCTATTACTTTCTTCTCCTTGAAACGTTTTAATAATAAAAAGGCCACCACTAAAATCATTAATCCAATACATGAAAGCACAATGATAAAAAAGTTTTTCTTTTGAAGCGCTTCTTCATTTTCTTTTTCAGTTAATTTCTCGCGCAATTTTGCTTCATGAAGCTCGGTTTCTTTTTCTTTAGTTTTGAATTTAGTTTCCAGTTCAGCCATTTCGCTCGCACTCTCAACATTTCTGATACTATCATTCAGACTCATTAATTTATTCAAAATCAAGTTCGCGTTTTTATAATCAAGTTTTGCTTCGTAAGCATCTCTCAAATTCATACAAGCTGCTTTAATGTCTTGTTTTGAACCTAATCGAGAAGCCATCGCAAAAACTTTTTCGGACAAAGTTATAGCGTCCTGATATTTTCCTTGAGCAATAAAAATACTTCCCAAATTATTCATTGAAGCTAGCATCCCAATTGTATCTTGCAAACTTTCGCGTATTTTATAACTTTCGTTATTACTTAACAATGCATACTTAAATTCTTTTTGCTGTTTATAGATCAGCGACATGTTGTCCAAACAAGCTGCTCTTTGTCTGGGTTTTTTTCCGGCATCAAAAATCTCTAACGCTTTTTGGTAATATAATAAAGCACTCTGCAAATCATTTTTCTCATCAAAAATGATCGCTAAGTTACCATAGCTTGCTGCCATGCCATATAAATCGTTTAATTGTTTACATAAAACAATGTTTTTTTTATAGTACTCTTCCGCTTTATCGTAAAAGCCTTGGTACCAATACACCACTCCCATTGCAGTATAACATTGGGCTAATTTTTGTTTATTCTGAATCTTTTTACTGAGATCAGTTGCTAATAAAAAATGGGTGAGGGCATCTTTGTATTTAGCCTCTGCCTCGTAGGAATATCCTATTAATAATTGGGCATCAATAATTAAAATATCGTTTTTCAGTTTTTTAGCGTTACTTAAAGCTATGCTGCCGCAGGAATGAGCTGAGTCAATATCATTTAACAAAACCTCTTCTCCATACTTAATTAACAGCTCTGTTTTTTGTTTTAAATCAGTTTTTTTACTGTATAAATCGTAAAGGCTATCCGCAGTTGCATGAGCAAGACTCGTGCTTGTCAAAAAAATTAAATATGATAAAAAAAGTTTGATAAAGGTTTAAAATGGATATTTAAATATAATGTTAAAATTCAATATTTTAAAGTTTAGGTTTAATGAAATAAAAAAAGCCCCTGCAAAATGCAGGGGCTTAGTATAAATTAAATGAGTTAAATTTTACTTAACCATGTAAAAGATATTAGTTAACCATTTTGCTGTATCTTTTTCGGTCATAGGGTCAGTTACATACTCTTCTAATACATAAGACTGAGTCATTCCTTTTTCTTTCATATAAGCATCCATTGCATAGTGTGCGTTACCTGATTTATCATAAGCGCCATAGTATGCAATTTTTAATACTTTACCTGCCGGTGTTTCAAATTTCTCAACACCTTCTAATTTTGTGCCATTAGCTACTTCCATAACAGCCGCTACGTCAGCAACCATTGTTTTTTCGTCAAAAGCAAAATAGATAGCTTTTGGCTGACCAATTGGCTGAGCTTTTGCTTTACCTAAAGCAGCACCTATTTGACCATAAGCATAACCGAAAAATTCAGATATCTTATCCATAGGTAATTTATTGTCTTTAACACCGTAAAAAGTTTTAGCGTCCCAATTCATTTCTTCAACATCATAATGCGCAGCTGTTTCAGCAGGCATTGATTCGATAGCTGATTTTAATTTAGATAAGCCTTTTTCAAAATCAGGGCCTAACATTTTATCCATATTCATAAATAACATCATAGCGCGGAACATAAAAGGTGTTTCATCATCCATCACCCAGGTTACTTTGCTACCAGCACCGTTGACTGTTACAATATGAAATATATGTGCGTCACTACTGTGACCATCAAAATGTAAAGAATGCATTACTGTATCACCATGCGTATATACATAAGTCATAGATCCTTTACCCACTTCTTCTTTATCACTTTCCCAAGCAATCATATGGCCTTCTTTACCTGCTTCGCCAGTATACGTTTTTTTCATACCAGGGTCTTTTTCTGTCCAGGGACTCCAACTTTCGTGGAAGAATTTATAATCACTTAATTTAGTTTTGATTAAGTCGGCAGATGCATTAATGTCAATTGAACGCTCCACTTTGATGCGGCTTGGCCCAAACACACATAAAATAAAGTACAGGGCTACTAAGCCTAATAATACGTAAAGGATTTTTTTCATCATAAGATTTGTTTTTAAAATTTGAATAGTAAAAATAGGGAAATTTTTGACATAAAAAAGCCCTTGAATAATCAAGGGCTTAAATTTAGAATGACGAATGGCTCTACATATTCCTTCTGTACTGACCGCCTACTTCAAATAAAGAAGCTGTGATCTGACCTAAAGACATATACTTAACAGCTTCCATCAATTCTGCAAAAATATTTTGGCTATGAATAGCCGCTGTTTGTAATGCTTTGATCATTTCAGCTTGTTTGTCTTTGTGTGTTTTATGTAACTCCGCTAACATGGTAATTTGATATTCTTTCTCTTCTTCCGTTGAACGAATTACTTCTTTAGGAATAATGGTCGGACTTCCTTTACTTGATAAGAAAGTGTTTACACCAATGATTGGATATTCTCCTGTATGTTTTAATGTTTCATAGTATAAACTTTCTTCTTGTATTTGTCCGCGTTGATACATAGTTTCCATGGCGCCTAACACACCGCCACGTTCTGAGATACGATCGAACTCTGTTAATACAGCTTCTTCAACAAGGTCCGTTAATTCTTCGATAATGAAAGAACCTTGTAATGGGTTTTCATTTTTTGCTAAACCTAACTCACGATTAATAATTAACTGAATGGCCATGGCGCGACGAACAGATTCTTCTGTAGGTGTTGTGATCGCTTCATCGTATGCATTGGTGTGTAACGAGTTACAGTTGTCATAAATCGCATATAGCGCCTGTAACGTTGTACGAATATCATTAAAATCAATTTCCTGAGCGTGTAACGAACGGCCAGACGTTTGGATATGGTATTTCAACATTTGACTTCTTTCATTGCCACCATATTTTAATTTCATCGCTTTTGCCCATATACGACGGCTCACACGGCCAATCACCGAATACTCAGGATCGATACCATTACTAAAGAAGAATGACAAGTTTGGTGCAAAATCATCAATGTTCATTCCACGGCTTAAGTAATATTCTACAAAAGTAAATCCATTAGCTAAAGTAAACGCTAATTGCGAGATAGGATTAGCACCGGCTTCCGCAATATGGTAACCACTGATAGATACTGAATAAAAGTTACGTACTTTTTGATCAATGAAATATTGTTGCACATCACCCATTACACGTAAGCTAAATTCTGTACTAAAAATACAAGTATTCTGAGCCTGATCTTCTTTTAAAATATCGGCTTGCACGGTACCGCGCACTTGCGATAACGTAGTGGCTTTAATTTTAGCATAAACATCTTTTGGTAAAACCTGATCTCCGGTTACACCCAATAACATTAACCCTAAGCCATTGTTCCCTTCCGGTAATTCGCCTTGGTAAGTAGGTCTTACAGTTCCTTTTGCTTTGTAAATGGCGGCGATCTTCGCTTCAATTTCTTTTTCTATACCGTTTTCTTTAATGTATATTTCACATTGTTGATCGATTGCTGCATTCATAAAGAAAGCGGCTAATGTTGGTGCCGGACCATTAATAGTCATAGACACTGATGTTTTAGGATCTGCTAAATTAAAGCCACTATATAATTTTTTAGCATCATCCAAACAACAAATACTTACTCCACTATTTCCAACTTTACCATAAATATCCGGGCGATAATCAGGATCATTACCATACAATGTTACACTGTCAAACGCTGTACTTAAACGTGCTGCCGGTAATCCTTTACTTACATAGTGAAAACGTTTGTTGGTTCTCTCAGGCCCACCTTCACCCGCAAACATACGGGTTGGATCTTCACCTTCACGTTTGAATGGGTAAATACCAGCTGTGTATGGGAAATCTCCTGGGAAATTTTCCTGCAAATTCCAATTTAAAATATCGCCCCAGGCTGTATATTTTGGAGAAGCAATTTTTGGGATTTGTGTATGAGATAAGGATTCGTAATGCGTAGCAATTTTTAATACTTTATCGCGTACTTTAAATTCGTAAAACTCATTGCTCCATAATTTTTTCTTCGCTTCCCAATTTTCAATCGTCAATAAATTACGAGGATCAAGATCTAATTTTGTTTTTTCAAACGCTTCTTTTAAGCCTTTGATCAAACGATCTTTATCATCCATGGTTGATTCAGAAATCGTTTCAATAGACTTTTGAATGCCATATAATTTTTGTGCAACCTCACTTTGTTGCTTTGCTCGTTTATCGTAGTTACGGTTATTTTCAGAGATCTCTGATAAGTAACGTGTTTTAGAAGGAGGAATGATGTAAATTTTTTCACTCATCTCTTCCGTGATATGGAATTTAGAAGCCAGGCTATTGTTTCCTGTTTTCTCAACCATTTTATTCATTACCGCTTTATACAAACGATTCATGCCCGGATCATTAAACTGAGAAGCAATTGTTCCAAAAACCGGAATTGCATCATCTTCAATATCCCATAAGTTATGATTACGCTTGTATTGTTTTTTCACATCACGTATGGCATCCAATGCACCACGTTTGTCAAATTTATTTAAGGCAATAATGTCAGCAAAATCCAACATATCAATTTTCTCTAACTGCGTAGCGGCACCATATTCTGGTGTCATTACATACAAACTCATGTTAGAGTGTTCAATAATTTCTGTATCTGATTGACCGATACCGGATGTTTCTAAAACAATCAGATCGAAATTAGCCGCTTTACAAATATTCACTGCATCTTGTACGTATTTACTTAAAGCCAAATTACTTTGACGAGTTGCTAAAGAACGCATGTAAACACGATCGTTACGAATCGCATTCATACGGATTCTATCACCTAATAAAGCGCCCCCTGTTTTACGTTTGGAGGGGTCAACTGAAATGATCGCTATTTGTTTGTCTTTAAAGTCAATTAAAAAACGACGAACTAATTCATCCACTAAACTCGATTTTCCTGAACCACCTGTACCTGTAATACCAAGAACGGGCGTTGAAGATTTTTCTGCTTTAGCTTTTAATTCATTTAGTAAACCTAAATTTTCTTCGTTAAAATTTTCTGCTGCTGAAATGATACGAGCAATCGCTTTGTAATCTCTATCTGCAATTTTAGAAACATCTTCTTTAATATTTGTTCCGGTTGCATAATCACATTGACGTAACAAATCATTGATCATTCCTTGTAAGCCTAATGAACGTCCATCATCGGGAGAATATATTTTCGTAATGCCATAAGCATGTAACTCCTCTATTTCAGTTGGAAGAATAACACCACCACCACCGCCAAATAATTTGATGTGAGTACAGTTTTTTTCTTTCAATAGATCAAACATGTATTTAAAATACTCCACGTGCCCGCCCTGGTAACTCGTTACCGCAATCGCATTCGCATCTTCCTGAATAGCACAGTTTACAACTTCTTGAGCACTTCTATCGTGACCTAAATGTATCACCTCTGCTCCACTCGACTGGATAATACGACGCATGATATTAATAGCCGCATCATGACCATCAAATAAAGCAGCCGCTGTAACAATTCTTATTTTGTGTGTAGATTGGTATGGGGTATTTTCCATTGAAAATTTTAGTTTAAAATACAGTTGACTAATATAAGTGTTTTTATCTTTTTGAGACAAGAAATTGGTCGATTTTAAGCGCTCATATTTTTTATGGTTTTGAGGAGTTTTTAGTATCTTTAAGAGATATTTAGTACTCAAAAAAACGTATGATCCAATTCGACAAATTTAAGCTTAAAAATAATTTAACCGTTATCGTTCATCAGGATAAAAGCACGCCCATGGCTTGTGTTAACATTTTGTATGACGTAGGCGCCCGTGATGAAGACGAAAATAAAACCGGTTTTGCCCATTTATTTGAACATTTAATGTTCGGTGGCAGTATCAATATTCCTAACTACGATGAGCCCTTACAATTGGTAGGTGGTGAGAACAATGCCTTTACCACTAACGATATTACCAATTATTATTGCACAGTACCGGCCGAAAATTTAGAAACAGCGATGTGGTTGGAAAGCGATCGTATGCTGAGCTTGGCTTTTGATAAAAAAAGCCTGGACGTACAACGCAGTGTAGTTATTGAAGAATTTAAACAACGCTATTTGAATCAACCATATGGAGATGTATGGTTGTTATTACGTCCTTTAATTTACAAAGTACACCCTTACAAATGGGCTACCATAGGTAAAGAAATCAAGCATATTGAAGATGCCACCATGCAGGATGTGAAATCATTTTTTAAAGCTCATTACACTCCAAGCAATGCTATTATGGTAGTTGCCGGAGATGTGGAATTAGAAAATGTAAAAGCATTATGCGTAAAATGGTTTGAACCAATTGAAGCCGGAGAAAAAATTAAACGCAATTTACCTGTAGAACCAGAGCAAACTGAATACAGAAGCTTAACCGTTGAACGTGATGTGCCTATCAGTTCTATTTACCGTGCTTACCGCATGTGTGCCAGAAATGATAATGAATATCATACTATTGATTTAATGTCGGATATTTTATCCCGCGGTAATTCTTCGCGCCTTTATAAAAACTTAATTAAAGACAAACAATTATTCTCTGACATTCATGCTTATGTAATGGGCGATTTTGACAAAGGAATATTTGTGATCTCAGGGAAAATAAATGATGGTGTAAGCCTAGAAGACGCTGAAGCAGGGATTGATGCCGAAATTAAAAAAATACAAACCGAATTAGTAAGTGATACTGAATTACAAAAATGTAAAAACAAAGTAGAATCTACTGTAACCTACAGCGAAACAGATGTATTGAATAAAGCAACCAACCTGGCTATTTCAGAGCTGTTGGGCGATGCTGATCTCATTAATCAGGAAATTGCCAATTACCAAAAAGTAACTGCTGAACAAATTAAAGAACAAGCCAATAAAATTTTACGAAAAACTAATTGTTCAACTTTGTTTTATTTAAAAAAGAAGTAAAAGTATTGTCACGCAGGTTTCGCAGATGAAACAGATAGAAAAAACGATAGAAAATAAGTGGGAACAAACTACAGATAGATTTGTAGCTTTCTTTGATATTATGGGATTTAAAGATCTTGTTTTGAAAACACAACATGAAAGAATTTTCGACCTCCTTAAAATCCTATCTGAAAGTAGGGCTAATTTAGAAAGCAAAAATTTAACTGAGCTAGATAATGGTTTGAAGTTAGGGCAAACAAAATCTTTTACTTTTTCGGACTCGATATTTCTATTCACGAAAACAGATAGTTCGGAAGATGCTTTTAAGATTTTACTTGATTGTATACACATAATGCACAAATCCTTAGAACATCAAATTCCAATCAAAGGCGCAATTTCGTTTGGAAAAATTACCCTTGATTTAAATAATTCTATTTATTTTGGTCAACCAATAATTGATGCATTTCTATTACAAGAGGACTTGCAGTTATATTCAGTTATTGCTGATCATTCTTTTCAGAAAAAAATACAAGATAAAAATATAGGAGAATTAGATGCTATTTTTAGTTTCTATAAAGCACCTTTAAAAAGTGGTAAGGCAAATCATTATATCTTAAAACCATCATTACAGCTACGTGAAAAAACAATAGACTATTTAAATAATTTATATCGCACAGTTTCAGGAAAACCAAGACAGTATATCGACAACACTATTGATTTTATAAACTCGTTAGACTCTCAAAAGAAATAAGGAACCAATATGATAGCATTTTCAAATATTACTCCAAATAGTTCATTTGCTGAATTATTAAAGCTGGAACAATCTGAATTTAACCTACATCAAGCAGTTGATTATACCGAATACAAAAAGCAACGTTTGGCTTTTTTAGAAAAACAGTCTGATAACGTCAATGTAAAAGCCTTGGTCGATTACATCAATACCTATAAGCCAAGAATCGGGTTATTCCCGGGCAGCTTCAATCCCTTTCACAAAGGGCATTACAGCGTATTACAAAAAGCAGAAAAATT
>JAKFDE010000017.1:0-2848 GCA_036676295.1 Bacteroidia bacterium
CCACTTAATGGATAGGCTCCGGAAGTTTCGATATAGGTTTGAATATTGTGTTGCTTCAAAAGTTTGGTCAGATAAACTAAATTATAGATCAAGGGTTCACCGCCTGTAACAACTACTGCTGGAGTTTTGCTTTCTAAAACATGTTCTAAAATTTGTTCAGTAGGTGTTAATGGATGTAAACTTGCATCCCAACTTTCTTTCACATCACACCAATGGCAACCTACATCGCAACCACCAATACGAATAAAATATGCAGCTTTACCTGTATTAAATCCTTCTCCCTGAATGGTGTAAAATTCTTCCATCAGCGGAAGTAATTTTCCTTCAGCTAATAATTCTCCTTGTACCGGATTTAAGCCTGTTAGTTTGTAGTTCAATTCTTTATAGTTTTAAGTTGTTAGTGTTTAGTTTTTAATATCAGTAAATATCTTATTTACCACTAATAACTAAACATTAATAACTAATTATAGACTCCAATAAGTTAAGCCCTTCATTTTGCTTTTGTACATCCCTTTAATATCAACTAAAACACCTTTGTTTGATAAAATGGATTTAAAATATTTTTCGTCTAATGTTTTGTATTCTTTATGGTTAACGGCAACAATAACGCCATCATATCCTTTGGCTAATTTACTTAAACCAAAACCATATTCGTGTTTTAATTCATCAGAATCAGCATGTGGATCAACGATCTCAACTTTAACGCCAAACGATTTTAATTCTTTGTAAATATCGGCTACTTTACTGTTTCGAATGTCGCTAACATCTTCTTTAAATGTAGCTCCCATGATCAATACTTTGGATTTACTGATGTTTTTTCCGGCAGCGATGATCTTTTTAACGCAGTTTTTAGCTACATAAAATCCCATACTATCGTTAACATAACGTCCACTATTTATAACTCGTGCGTGGTAGCCTAACGATTCAGCTTTATAGGTTAAGTAATAAGGGTCTACACCAATACAATGGCCACCTACAAGTCCCGGAAAGAATTTTAAGAAATTCCATTTTGTACCAGCTGCTTCTAATACATCGTAAGTATTGATTCCCATTTTATTGAAAATAATAGATAGTTCATTCATCAATGCGATGTTTACATCGCGTTGTGTATTTTCAATGATTTTTGCAGCTTCAGCTACTTTAATGCTTGATGCGCGGTGAGTTCCAGGCTCAACAATGATCTCGTATGTTTTTGCAATGTTATCCAAACTTTCAGCATCACAACCTGAAACTATTTTTAAAATTTTGGTAATGGTATGTTCTTTATCGCCCGGATTAATACGCTCAGGAGAATAACCTACTTTAAAATCTTTTACAAATTTTAACCCTGATTCTTTTTCTAAAACCGGAATACAATCATCTTCTGTACAACCTGGATAAACAGTTGATTCATAAACTACATAATCTCCTTTTTTTAATACTTTACCAACTGTGGTTGAAGCGCCAATTAAAGGTTTTAAATCAGGTAAATTGTGTTCGTCAATTGGAGTAGGAACAGCAATGATAAAAAAGTTAGCAGATTTTAGATCTTCTAATTTGTGAGTAAATGTAATATCTGCGTTAGCAAAATCTTTTTTAGTTAATTCGTTACTTGGATCAATACCTTTGTTCATCATTGCTACACGTTTTGCGTTGATATCGAAACCAATAACTTTTACTTTTTTAGCAAAAGCCAATGCAATAGGTAAACCAACGTATCCAAGTCCAATAACCGCAATCTTTGCGTCTTTTTTTACGATTTTGTTGTAAATACTCATAATGTTTTATTAATGTTTATTTTAATATTTTGAATTAAAGTAAGTGGAGTAGTGTGATGTTTTTTAATTATTGGAGCGTATTACTTTTGGTGTTGAATTTTTTAAAACATGATCAGGTCTCAAAGCATAAATGCGTTCGATGATATCAATTACCTTTAACCCTTCTAAGGCGTTAGTCGTTATTTTATTATTTCCTTTAATAGTATCTACTACATTTTCAATAATATTATGGTGGTTGTTGGCAGAGCCTTTATAAGCACCATAATCATTAGCAGGATTTGTTTCTGCTAATACAGGCATCGTATAATCTTTAATATTACAAACGTCTACTTGATCCATATATTGACCACCAACTTTAATGCTGCCTTTGCTGCCTATGATTGTTAAAGAAGATTCTAAATTTTTATCCCAAACAGAAGTTGAATAATTAACACTTCCCATACCACCGTTCACAAAATCAAAGCTCACAAAACCACTGTCTTCAAAAGCAGTAGATGTTTGGTGATTGAAATCGGCAAATTTTGCCTGAATATTTTTAATGTCGCCAAACAACCAATACATGATATCGATCCAATGAGAGAATTGTGTAAAGAGAGTTCCTCCATCTAAATCAGGAGTACCTTTCCAACCGCCGACTTTGTAATAACGTTCATCACGGTTCCAATAACAATTTAACTGAACCATGTAAATATCGCCTAATGTTTTGTTAGTGATTATTTCTTTTAACCAAACACTTGGCGGAGAATAGCGGTTTTGCATTACGCAAAAAACAGTTTTGTTGTGTGATAAAGCTGCATGAATGATCTTTTCGCAATCAGCTTTACTCAAAGCCATCGGTTTTTCAACCACTACATGTTTATTGGTATCCAGAGCTTTTAAAGAATGTTCGGCATGTAATCCGTTTGGTGTACATACGTTGATGACTTCAATGTCGGGATGATTCTTTAATAGGTCATCAATAGATGAATAAAATTTTTCTTGTAGATTTTCTAAGCCTAATTTTTCTTTTGGTGCAGTATCACAAACAGCCACTAATTCACAATTAGGATTTCTACGCACCATTTCTGCGTGGCGTTTCCCAATGTGTCCTT
>JAKFDE010000018.1:0-8463 GCA_036676295.1 Bacteroidia bacterium
CACGTTAGCTGCTTGAGCTCCACGTTGACCTTGCTCAACGTCAAAAGTAACTGCTTGACCTTCGTCTAAAGATTTGAAACCTTCGCCTTGGATAGCTGAGAAATGAACGAATACGTCTTCTCCAGCTTCACGCTCGATAAATCCGAAACCTTTTTCTGCGTTAAACCATTTTACTTTACCTTGTTCCATTTTGTTTCCTCCTGCTGTGTACTTTGCACACAATGTATTACTATCCTTGGACTCAGTGATCATCAAGACGAAAAGTTAATCTTACAATATCCTTTACACCGAACAAAAATAATTCTTCTAAAGTTTAACATTTATTAAAAGTATTTGCAAGAAGACAGAGATAAACGCCACCTTTTAGCTATATACAAAATGCCTCTTTTTCTTTTCTCTCTTAGAAACTGAAACCTATAGAAAATTAATGATTTGAAAAAGAACAATATGATTACTGGTACTTTTTTATCTTATTCAAAATTACTTATGAGTAATTCATCTTAAATATTGTCTATCAATTCCTCAAAAATTAATTCTCCTTTGCACTCGCTAAGGGATACAACTTCCACTAACCTACTTCGATTGTTAAAAAAGCAAAAAAGCATCCATTATTTAAAGGATGCTTCCCGTCTCTTTGATTCATTTTGTTAACATTTTTTCCATGTCTGAACTCCTTCTTGTTATGTAAATGAAATTTAAAATGGTTTCCTGGTCTAGAAACCATTTTTGTAGTTGACCATATAGTTTTACCAATTCGTCTATCTCTTTTACGAAAGAAGAAAACAATTACTATTCACTGTCTTAGTAGATGTAAAAAATTCTTAAAGATAGAGGTGAGATTGATTTTTTTCTTCTAGAAATAATGACTTTGATAATATATTGTATACCTAAAACAATGAAAGCCCTACCTCTCTTTCATCCTTACGGCTCCTTGTCCGTGCCAGTGTGAATCAGGATTTCAAAATCAAGTGACTATTTTATCGAGGCATTTGATAAACTTCAAACGTTCATAAAAGAAATTTAAATAATAAGGATAGATAAGATTGTAGAAATAACAAAAGAGGTTAATGCTCTAAAAGTGAGTTGAAGAAGTTGAATGTCTTTGAGATGATTTACTTTTAATAATTATATTCACAAAAAATCCAGGATATTTCCGGGAGTTGTAATAAATTATCTATAACTAACCTAACAGAAACTTTTTATTTGATTTTCGGTAATCCCTTTTATTAATCCTAGTTCGCTAATCAAAAATCCATGTGCGTCATCCAACATTTTTTTTTCGCTTGCGTTAAGTGCTTTTTCTTTCTTCATACGCATTAAATCACGTACAACTTCAGCGCCTTCTAATATTTTACCCGTTTTCATTTTGTCCGTGTTCACTTTATACCTTTGTTTCCACGGCAGTAATCTATCTGATTCTCCATGCTGAAAAATGTGTATGATATGTTTTAGTACAATTATGTCAGTAACTGGGCGTATACTTGAACTCGATATTTTACCCGTAGGAATCATGACTTGCATATTACTGATTAACATTTTTATGACATAGTAATGTTGTTTTTCCCCTGAGATTTCCTTTTCTTCTATGTCTTTAATTATACCTGCTCCGTGCATTGGATAAACAATGTAATCGCCAATTTGAAACAAATAATCCACCTCCATATATGGTAACCTTCTTAAGGATACCATATATAGTATTTTTTATCAAATTTTTTATTTTATCATAAATTAACATTTATCGTCAACTGCTTTTTCTTTGAAAATCAAAAAAAGCAAAAATAATAGGATTCCAGTCGGATTACAAATAAAGGGTAGAAGGGAGCTGCTTCGTATTCATTTTTGACCCATTGAATATACAATAACCTCATTTAGTAAACAAACATAATAATTGTTATTCATACAGATAGGTAAGGGTTTGAGATTATCGCTCCCTTTTCCCCCTGTTCACACCGTACGTGCGACTTTCACCGCATACGGCGTTCCAACTAATCCAATTCATTCAATTCTATGTACTCAAGTGAAATTAGTTTAATTCCAATCAAATCGTATAGTTTTTACATAAGCTTCTGAGTTCATTTACTTTTCCCTTTTGTTTGCTGTTCAGTTGTAAATCATCAAGAATAGAATTAATTTTATTAATATCTTTCAGATGTACGAGCCTGTGAAGAGTTTCATGTAGAACTATCAAGTTTGAATAACGGTCATCCTTTGAGATATGGTAAGGAATCTTATGATGACAATGCCAATCACTCTTACCAAGTTCTGCTCCTGTAACTGCACATTTTCCATATTGAGCAATGAACTTGCTAATGCGGTTATCGTTATATTCAATCGTTCGATTTGGAATAAAGTTTTTCATGACATGACTTAAAACGTTCTTGTTAATCGCTTTTAAATTGTTGTGTATTTTCTTTCTACCTTCGGCAGTATAATTACTTATATCTTGCGAGAAGCAAAGATTCGTCTTATGCCGTTGGGCATAGATAGGGACAAACACCATGTTTTGAATTTTAAAGAATTGTGGTGAATATCCTTTATAGCGTTTTTGGAGCGTGGTAGTCATTTCATCAAACTTAGCTTTTGTTCTGAAATGCTTTAGTCGATTATATAAAGTCTTGTTTAGGTGGGAGGACAACTCACTTAAATTATTAGAAATGTTAGTTGCTGGTGCGTAATAGTTTTGAATTCCCATTACTACTGTATTGTAGTGCCAAACTGTTTCGGCACACGGTTTTTTCTGTATTGTTTTTATAGAATCTTTAATTTAAATGAGGGCATTGGACTTAGCTTTCTTCGTCATATTGGATTGTGCTACAAATCCAAACCTAGTTTTCCCTTTTTGTATCGCTCGAAATGAGAACCCAAGGAATTCGGAAGAATTCTTCTTTAAATTGATAACCTTCGATTTTTCATCACTTGTCTCTAGATGTAATCTGTTTTTTAGAAAATCCGTAATCGCATAATTCATTTTTATCGCTTGCGAGCGAGTGCGACAGAGTACCTTAAAATCATCAGCGTACCTGACAATGTAACATTCCTTTAGGTTTGACTTCTTGAGTTGCTTAACTCTACTTCCATTCTGTTTATATTCATGGTTACTCTTAAACGTTTCCCATTGATTACTGACCCACCAATCCAGTTCATTTAGAACAATATTTGATAAGAGTGGTGAAAGTATTCCCCCTTGCGGGGTTCCTTTGGTTGGCAAACCCTCTCCTTCAATCTCTGCTTTCAATAGCTTTGAAATAATAGAGAGTAAGGATTTATCTTTAATGCCCATAGACCATATTTGTTTGAGTAACTTACTATGGTTGACGTTATCAAAAAATCCTTTTATGTCCACATCTACACAATGATAAAGACCCGCCATATTGATAAGCGATTCTAATCTCGCTTTTGCATGATGGGTACTTCTATTTGGTCTAAAGCCGTAACTATGTTTATGAAATTTTGCTTCACAGATGGGTTCTAAGACTTGTAAGATACATTGTTGGATAATTCTGTCCCAGATTGTCGGTATTCCTAGTGGTCTTACTTTTCCATTTGCTTTAGGAATTAAAAACTCGTCGTACACATTCTGGTTTGTATGATTGAAGCGAATTTTGAACGTGTTCAATTACTCCTTCTACCGACAAATGCTTAATGTCATCAATGGTTAATTTATTTGTCCCTGCTGTTTTACTCCCTGTGTTTCTTTTAATGTTTCGATAAGCAAGACGTATATTTTCATCGGATCTGATCAGTTTCATTAAGTCATAGAAATTTTGACCATCGACACTTTGAGAATATAAATTATCGAAGCAATGTTGCATATCGTAATATTCATTGTGTCTCAGTTTCTTCCGTTTCAACAAGTTGGTGACTCCCTTGGGAGTTGAACCTCTCTTAGTCTCACAAGAACCTTATTAACCGATAAAGAACTGTGTTACATGGTTGAATGATTCTTTTTAGTCTAGTGGCTATCCCTCCAGGTTGATTAGACCTTTCATTGGTACTGTGCCACCACTTTCACTGATACAAAGACAAGTTATACAGTAACTATTTTCATTACTGCTTTCCTTATCAACGCTTCTTAGAGAGTAAGCTCTCCACGATATCAGCTTACAATGTTGAATTATATCTATTATAGAATGAACTTAGGTGCTTCCTGTAAGCCTGTTAACCGTTCATATGCCTGTAACATATCATGGACTTTTATATTTGTTAGTCTTACTCATCCACTGTTAACCTCACATTAAGTGATATACACATTTCTATGTATTGGGCGTGTTGACCCGTACATTCAGAAGTTCGTCAGCTTAACCTTTTATTATAGGTTTATTTGCATTCTCACCATATTCAATCAACTCAAGCACCATGAATTACACCACTCCATCGAGGAGGCTTTCGGCAGCCAAAACTGCTACGGTAATTTCTCACGCCTTTTCGCCGAGCTTATAACACTATCATTCTTACTAACTCAAATGCTATTCGACTAAGAGAGAACCCTTCAGGGCGTTACACCATCATTTGATTCTTCGATATAACCCTTCAGTTCCGACAGGAACTGTCTGACCTTTACCTGAGTATTGTAGCCAATCTCAATTTGAGCCAGAAACATTTCGCACAACAAACGCCCCCTTTACTTTAAGTGATTTTTTTCACAAACTACTATTAGTAGTACTTTATTCTTTTATGAAATCATTAATGGTTTCGCTTATTTCTTTGAAACGAGTCCAATGTAAATAATGGTGTCCTTCAAATATTAATAGTTTATTTGCACTTCCATTTTCTAGTTGTTCTCTATAAAAGGTAACATTTGATTTCCCCTCATTATTTTTATTTTCTTTCGCAGTAAAAATCATTACTGGTATGTCAGACGGGAATTTCATGGCTGCTGTTTTCTCAATATTTTCTTTTATCTCGTTCGCTTCATCTACTACATTCCTATTGTAACCATTCCAAGAAGAGATGACTTTTGTCATCCTTAAGTTTTCATTAGAATAAGTATCCTCTTCAGAAATAGGAAGAAAATTGTCCGAATTCATATATATTGCTAGTCTTGCTATCCCAGTTGGTGCCAAATAACTAAAAAAATTAGGCATAGAAGGAGCAGATTCACCAAAATATTCTAACGCCTGTGGTAAGGTTGGATCTATTCCTATAATGGCTTTTACTTCTTCTGGATATTTATTCGCATAATACATACTATAAATTCCAGAGATTGAATGAGGCATTAATATATATGGTCCTTTTATATTCGCTAACTGTAGAGCAGTTCTTATTTCACCAACTATGTTTTCCACTGTTCGTTCTTTTTTGGTTAAATCACTCCAACCGTATCCAAATCCTTCCACTACAACAACCTTATTTTCCTTTGCTAATTCATTAACCAAGGGTTCAAAGTCAAGTACAGGTGCTGTGGTTCCAAGACCACTTAATAAGACGATTGTATTCTCACCTTCACCCTTAGTATAGATGTGCATATTCTCACCATCTAATTCAACCAATTCTCCTAATACAGGGTATTTGTTTTGTTCATACACAGTCAAAAAGTTACTGAACACAAACCAAATAACAAATATTGCTGCTATAGCTAATAAGATGTTTCTTAGTACAATTGAAATTCTAATCTTCTTTTTAATAACCATGTTTTCACTACTTTCTCTCAGAGTATTATTTAATTAATTTTGATATTCTCCTTTCAATCAGAACCCCATCAAACAATATTTTCCAACCACTTCTTAGTCCATTTTACTATTTAAGGTAATAGTAGAAATCAACCCTGAGAAATATCTTCATTTCAGCCTTAAGGCGTATTAATAGATTAGACTCATTTAGAAGATAAAAAATGGCTTTACTCCCTCTAGGGAATAAAGCCAAATATTTCTTATTGAACAAACCTGCTTCTTTAGGAGAATAAGAAAAAGGCTCTTTAACGAAAGCTCCCGTTAGCGAAACAACTACAAACTCTCTGGCAAGTGATATTTATACATTTCTAATGTATTTGTATTTTCTTCTAAAACAGCCACAATTTTAGGATGAGGCTTAGCATAGATAACTGGATAATCCTTTTCATCAAGTTTTTCATTAATGGGAAAAGCTAATTTTTCTTCTTCAATTGAAAATTCAGCATCAATTCCCTCTTTATTTCCACGAGCATCTACCCTAATCCATTTATTAAGTGATTTAAAGAAGATAGCATTTAAAGCGTGAATACAATACCCTTTATCTGGAGTATCAAATAACATCAATCTTTGATAACAAAAACCTGTTGGTATTCCCTGTAAACGCAATAAAGCCGCTAATAGGTGTGACTTTGCATAGCATATTCCCTCTTTAAATTCTAATACTTCTGAAGCATTACGAGTAACTCGCTTCGATTGAATATCCCAAGAATGAGAAATTTCATCACGAACAAATTCAAAAGCTATTTTAGCTTTTTCAATTTCCGTTTGAGATGGATTGAAAAGTTCAGCTGCTTTCTTTTTTATATTTTGATTAGAATAATTAACTTCATTTAATTCGAGTAAATAGTCATCTAGTTTTTCCGATTCACAAAACAAATTCACAAACCCTTCCCCCCTATATTAAGTTGCGTAAATATGTAAATATAAACATTATTATACATTTTTATTAGTTGAATTAAAGGATTTATTATTGAGCTAACCTGCCACGTTTCTACTATAAGGGATTCCATAACAAAGGGCATTAATCCTTCTAGAATCAATGCCCCCGTTTCTTTAAATACATTTGTTCACAAATTATAAATATTAAGTCGAAAAATGCGTTATTTTTCTATATTCAAATTTATATATTGTAATTAGTCTAGTATTGAGGTGATTATTTTGAACAAAACATTTCAGTTAGTCAAAAAAGTTATAGGCTTGGTTTTACTAATACTAGTTACAATCTCGCTAATAATGGGGAAGTTTAGTGTCGCTTTGATCTTTTGTTATATAATTATCTCTATATACAATGGGATACTTGGTTATGAATACTTTAGAGCTAACTCTTACAAAAAGGCATCTTTACACTCAATACTTTCGGTAGGTTTTCTTTATATTTTCTTTTCTATTCTTTAATTGGTTTTAAATACTTGGCTAAATATTTATTTAATGTTCAAGACCTTATTACATAAACCTTTAGTAAATTAACTTCTAGAACAGTTAGTATCCTTTTGATGTTTTTGTTTTGTTCGTAATTTTTTCCAATTTACTTTCAATTGAAAAACAAGTAATCACTACTACAACTACTCTAATTGATTACTCCTTATACTTTTCTTTTAACTCTTCATATACTTTAAAAGCTACATCATATAATTCACTATCGTCACTAACACGATAATATTCATTCTCATTAGAGATATAGCAAATTGATTTAGCATCACAGACAATCTGACCTGAAATTTGGTCATTATGAACAAATGAAATTGTGATAGCCTCTTCATAATCAATTTCTTCTGTTGTGGTTCCAATAGTTTTTAACTGATTATAGTGATTAACTAATAATTTTACTGTACCTGCATCAATTTTATTTAAACCATTATAGATACTTGAACCATAACCAATATCAAAATAATCAGCTTTAATTTCTTTCACATCTGCTGTATTTCCACATCCAACTAAAGCTAAAACGGAAATAAAAATGATTAAAACAACTTTTTTCATTTCCATCACCCCCAGCAACCAATTATTTAAAATAAGACATACTTATACAGCAGTTTTAAGTTATCCTGCTCGTATGTTAAATTCAATCAAAAAAAGCATTAATCCTTCCTGGATCAATGCTCCAAATGAAATATCTTATTAAACTATCCAATTTACTATATGTTTCAACATTGATCACTAATTTTAGTTGAGTCTTTATATTAATAATCAAAACTTTTCTAATACTAACCATAATAAATTAGTACTAGTACATATGACTAGATTCTCTTTTTAACATCTTCTCTTATTAATTCAATAATATTATCAGATAAATTTGCTGGAAGAGACGTACCATCTTTAAAAACCCATGTATTAATTATTTCAAGGTCTGCTTTTTTAAAAGTAATGCTATAATCTTTATTTTGGTAAACAAAATCAGTTGTCACGAATTCTTCACCATCAAATTTATCATCAATAATCATGTTATTTATTTCATAAGGCTTCATAATTAATCTCCTCGTTTATCATTCTTTTATATAGAGTTAACTTTATATTTATGTTTATTCATTATTTCAACCAACCTACACAGGTTATCAAAAAGAAAAGGCAGCCTCATTATTTAAGAAACGCACTCGTTAGTTTAAATTCAATTTTTCACAAACAATAAATTTTACCCTGTGACAGCAAGTAATAATGTAAGATAATATTATTAGTAGGCGATACCTACACGTGATTTTATATAATTATTACTTTTAATCTGCTTATATGTAAAATCTGCTGTATCCGATACGTATATTTTATCTCCACCCACCGGCAAAAAATCACGTTCCACACG
>JAKFDE010000019.1:0-2431 GCA_036676295.1 Bacteroidia bacterium
AAATGACTCCAGATGAGTTTTACTATGACCAGCTACCACAACAAAATAAGGTAGCTTAACTAGAGCAGAGTATCACTTATAAATAAGCTTTTAGTTGTTCAAACATGTGGGACCACCTCTCATCTGCTGGTAAATTTAATAATAAGTTGGCATCGAGAGTGTCATGTCCTTGATCTTGGAGTGCATAGGCTCGAATTTTATTGGTTAATCCTATGCCACGACCTTCTTGGCGAAGGTATAAAATCACACCTTGACCAGCGTCATTAATCATTTTCATGGTTGAATGTAATTGGGGGCCACAGTCACATTTCAGTGAAGCAAAAGCATCACCTGTTAAACATTCTGAATGAATTCTGACGAGTACAGGTTGATTAGAAATAGTATCCATGTCTTTGGCAAGAGCGATATGTTCTTCACCAGTACTTTGGTCTTGAAATGCCATAATTTCAAAATCACCAAACGCTGTAGGTAACTTTGATTTGGAAACAAATTCTATAGCCATTGAAGAATACACCTATATAAATTTATAATTGGTAAAATTACTAAATTTACCTTAAAAGCACTTGCTAAATTTTTGTGGTTCTAAATTTCAGCGTTTTACTTCCAATTCAAGTATAGGTATTTAATAGTGAATTTTATGTGAAATGTTATTAAGAATAATTTTATTGAGGTTAGAATTTTTTATAAAAATATGCAAAAGCTTCGTTTTCCACAAGCCATCCATAATCTAAAGCTTTATAGTAAGCCAATCGATTATCAACACTGATGATACAAGGTGGATATTCAGAATTCAGCAGCTTGAGGTTCATTAACAGCTGTAATGTAGATACATTGCCATTAATATTTTTTAGCCTGCTAACTTTTCGCGGTACAATGAAGTAGGTTGGTTGTAAATATTTTAATAAACAAAGGTTTAATTTTTTTCCGTGCGCACACTATCCCGGCCGAATAAACAAAAATGTCTTAAGCAAAGATAAATGAAGAAAAATGTAAGTTAGTATAGTTCTATATTCCTAAAACAACTTGATACGGTTTAAATCCGTCTTGTACCGCCTCTGAAACTAACCGAATAAATGCTTCAGTCTTTCCAGAAGCCATCCATTAATCCAATGCTTCATAGTAAGCTAAACGATTTTCTACAGTAATCACACAGGGTGGATAGCCTGCTTTAAGCAGTTCCAGATTCATCAAAAGACGTGATGTGCGACCATTACCATCAATGAATGGATGGATACCCACAAAATCCGCATGTACTTTGGCTGCACGTTCAATCGGGTGAAGTTTATATGCTTCAAGGTTATACCAATCGATTAGCTGAGCCATCTTGTCATTTAATAAAGTATAGTCAGGAGGGGTAGTAGTAGCACCAGAAATCAATACATTTTGCTGACGATAACGCCCAGCATTCTCATCATCAATATTTTTTAAAATAAGTTGATGAATATTGCGAATTTGCCATTCTGAAAATGGTTCTTCTTTACGAATAATGTCTTCGACGTAGTAAATCGCATTTCTATGTTTTATCGCTTCGAAATGTTCTCTTAACGCTTTTCCACCTACAGTAATACCTTCAAGAACTACTTTTGTTTCCAATAGTGTAAGAGTATTACCTTCTATGGCATTTGAATGATAGGTCCAGCGGACAATAAGATCTTCTTGTAAATTTTTTACAATTGCAGGAGATAAAGGGCGATATTGATCTAATTTTTTCTTTAAATCATCAATAATTTCAAACATAACTTTAACCCTGAATGTGTCTTTCTGAATAATACATCAAAAATGTAATGTTATATTATAATATTTTGGTTGAGCTATAAAGATGGTATAATGAGTACACCATTTCAAATCCTTTAGTTGGATTTGAACAAGATTATTTTTGTGATTCAATGCACTAAATCTAATTTGGGTAAAAAATGGGTATAGGTAAAATGCTATTGACTTTATAATTCACTAAATCAATAGCTTAGGATTTGAGTTCAATTCACGCCATCCCATCAGCAAAGATGAGAATTTGTATTATTTAATGAAATAAAATGAACTTTAAACAACATTTAAAATTTTTAATAAATAAGATTAAAAGATTGATAACGATGACACAATCTGTCCATGCACCCACATAAATTTGCTTATTGATTGATGAAACAAAATAGTTCTACTCATGAGCGATTAGCTGATCGTTTAGCTAATATTTTGACCATGTTAAATATGGGGTCTCATTTGAGCTCGGCTTTGTTACACAAACCTATATCTAAGGTTTATTCCACAATATAATTTTCAAATGAATAAGCCTACACCTAAAATTTATCGTACAACCAATTGGCCCGCATATAACCGAGCACTCATGAGTCGCGGAAATATTGCCATTTGGTTTGATCCTGCTACGCAATGGTATGCGCCATCAAAAGGCAAACAAGGGCGAAATCAAACCTAC
>JAKFDE010000020.1:0-4905 GCA_036676295.1 Bacteroidia bacterium
GGTTTTAAAAATTCATTCCAACTCTCACCGTAATGTTAAAAACGAAAATGCAAATCGTCAGTTTGATTTATCCTATTTTTTAAATCCAAATGAATTTAAAGAGTTCTGTGATTTTTATAAAAAATATTTAGCTGCTTCTTTGAGCGAAGCGGAATTACAAGTACAGAATACATTACTCTTCACCTTTGAAAATCAAGAATTATCAAAAATCACTAGGAGCTTGTTTAATCTGGTATTAGGGACAAGTGATCATTCATATACATTTCACGCATTTAGGCATAGTGCTGCATCACACTTAGCAATTTTATTGAAAGGCAGCCACCAGCTTATCTGTAGTTTTACTGACTATGACTCTAGGTTTGTAGGTAGGCTTAAAAAGCATATATTGCAAAATATCGATCATGCATCATTACATAGCGCAGATGTATGGCAACGTTTAGCACATCTAATGGGACATGAAGACTTTAACGTGACCGCAAGTAGCTATATACATCATCTTAATATTTTAATTGCAGACATGTTTTATACAGCAAAACGTGAATATCAGCCTGAATTGATTGGTGCATTACTAAAAAATAGCAAAATTATTAATGCTCAATTTAAATCCTTAAAGATATCTGAGGATGAATCAGCTTTTAACATTCTTCAAAAATCTAAGTTTTTTTTAAAGGTTTTTGAAAAACATAATGATCCAAAGCAATTCTTAAAAAAAGATGAAATTGAAAAAAAACAAATGAGTTTTTTATATCCAAAAAGATTTCTAGAATCATATCAGGAATGGAAAGCAAATGACCGGATCATAAATCCTGAAGACCAGCTTGTTAACTTAATAAAGTCAATTAGTAGACAATTTTATATTTATAAAGATAAAGAAATAGCTAGAAGTGAGGAGCGTGATCTGCAAGAAATGGATTTAAATTGGGAGCGAATGATCAATTGGTCGTATTTATATGGAATATGCCATCCATTCATAATTGACAAAGAAATTACCCAAAAAGAAATTAAAAATTTTTATTATATTTTGGAAAATAAAATTTCATTGAAAAATGATCGATCAGTTTTAGTTTTTGAAGCAGTCTGTCAAAAAGATTTAAAATTGTACGATTCATTTGTAGAGTTGATTACCAAAATATATTCGGACGTAGAATCCTACTTAGATATAGAAAAATCAAGTTCAAGTGATTTTGATAAAAAAATAGGGACTGAAGTTAAAATAAAATATTATAAAATTAGTAATAAAAAAGCAGATTCAAAGCATCATCTGATACAAAAAATTGTACTACAAAGTATCTTTTTTAAGATGAAATGCCTTGGAGTACCTTCCCTAGGTCAAAAGAAAATGGTCTAAAATGTTTTACCGGAGAAGTAGGGGGCTACAGTTTTTTTATATTAAAAAAATATATAAAAAACAGCAGTATATAACTTTAGGTAATTCATGTTTGATTATTTTTTCATTATTTATGTAAGGTTCCTCTTTTTTTTGGTCAAAAAAAGGGACACTAAGCGCGAGGTGTGCACTCTGTGAGGTTGATTTTTGATAATTTTTTTCTTCAGAATAGCCTGGATAGGCTAGACGAGAGATTATCAAAAAAAATACTCAATAAACAAAAAGATTTTTTATGACTCGCAGGAGAAAATAAGATTAAATTTAATTGTATTTTTTTATTATTATTGTAAATTTATTCGGATATTATTTTTTAAATTTAATCTATAAAATATAAAATTATATATAAGGTAAATTTTATAGACTAGGGAGTTAGTATAAATTATTTACCCTATAAATTCATTTGTTTTATTATGTAAAATAGGGAAATTAGTTTTTATTTTTATAAATAAAAAAATTAATTTTGCTAGATTTATAATATTAAATACAGCATAGAAAAATGGGTTGTGTTTTTGGTTTGATTTTATAAGCTAATTTTAAATAGCCTAAGCAAATATATTTCAGAAAAATAGCCCAAGCCTTTGCTTTTTAAAACTGCTGTTTTACAAAGCAAAGGCTTGGGAGTCCACCAATATGATTATTTTTAGATTTTAATGAGATACCAAAAAATGGAGAAGATAAATTAATTAGCTTAGGTAAACCTTCTATAAGTATGCAGCATAGATTTTGAGCTAAACACGCATCCTTGTATGTAGGTAAAATACAGGGATTTTTCGGCTAAAATTTTGAAAAAATTAAGCCAGCATTCAATTTTAAAATATCACTAAAAAATGAATAAAAAATTCTAATTTGGTTTGACCAAAGAAAAAGATACCCATATGATAATTACGTTACAGCAAAATCTGTAATCGGGCGTGGAAACCCGCATCTCAACGTGCTAAAGAGTCACTTTTAGTGGCTCTTTTGTGTCTGCATGGCAATGCTTTATGGCAGGCCAAGTAGGGCAGTCTATGACTGGCCGTTTCGTTGAGCGGTATTTCCACCCCTATTTGGTTTGCCACCATCTCGTGGAAAAGATGTTGGCAAATTTCACATTGATCAACGAGATTACAATATGAAAAATATCATCTTAAAAGTACCCATTTCTCTTAAGCTTCTTTTGTTAGCGCTGACTGGATATTGACGGTCATTTAATTCACAGCTTTAACCAAATCGAACTATATACATTTTCAAATTTCGTACTTGAGCGAAAGTAGGAAAGTGTTGCCTGGAGAAAATAAGAAATGGGTTCTACACGACTATTGACCAATATTATTCAGCGTAAAGTCATGTTGCCAGAAGAAATGTCACCTTCAATGCAGCGTGACAATTTTGAAGTGGCACTGACTGATTTTGAAAAGCATCCAATCATCAAATGTTTATTTAAGGCGGATAACCAGCGTTCTACGGAATGTTGGAGCGTGCAAGAAATTGCAAACTTTATTGAGGATTGCACAGAAGATCAAAACATCAATTTATGCATTTTGTATTGGAAAGATATACACGGCAATATTTACATTATTGATGGAGCACATCGTCTTTCCTGTATCTATGCGTGGATTAATAGATATTTTGCGGATGAGCAAGTCAATCAAGCACCTAATTTCAATGATCCACAAAAACAAGATATTCGTTACCTCCGCAATTATTTAGGAGATCTCGCTGATTTTCAAAGAATTTGCACTGATGCTGAATTTGCAGAAAAAAAGTCGAAGTTAGAAGATATTAAAATCAGTTTCAGGCAGGTACTGGGGACTCCGGAAGATGCGCGACGGGTATTTCAATCGATTAACTCAGATACTAAACATTTAGATAAATATGAGGAATATCACCTCAGAAATCGCGGTAGTGACGCGTATTATGCGATCTATGCCTGTTGTTATATCAATGACAATAAATCTAACCTAGAAGAGCTCCAATATACACGTTTAAATGAGTTGATTGAGTTAGGGGAGAGGATCCACCAGCTACTTTTTTCGACCATTTTATTAGACAATGAAATGAGGCATGGCAAAAAAATTGGCTTGGTCAATGAGCTGATGAATATCATTGCGGGTGATCAGATTCATAATATTATGAGTCTGAATCAGGGGGAGCGCGTGGAAAACCTAATGTCGCATCTGTTGACCATTCTTTGCAGAATAGCGACGCCTGTAAAAAATGCTGGGGTTCCGAGTTTGGGCTTACATCCATACTTATATTTTTATAAGGATCAGCGTTTTCAGATTACTTCTTTTCTTGCATGGTTTTCAATTGTGTATGAAATTCATGAAAGCCGCATGCAGATTCATCATCGAACGATTAGTTTCAAGGACTTCACCCGGGTACGCCGTAGTATTGAGTTCTTGATCGCCAATTTCCCCGTGGCGACCACCGAAACGGTCGGCAAGTTCGGCAGTGGTATCAAGGGCTATGATCGGCTACAAATTGTCTATAAAGCCTTTATTTGCTTAAGCTTGGAAATGGAGGTTGATTTTGATGATGAGAAATGCCTGAATACCTTTATTCTGTCCATGTCTAAGGCCTTCAAGTACATAAACTTTAACGAATTCTATGTCGAAAGATTTTTGGGTGGTTATGATGATGCAGTAGTCAAGAATGTAGTGGGATATGTGGAGTCGATTAGTCCAATTTCTCGGCCAAAGCCAAAGGCCTTTTCGGCATTAACCAAGAGTCTGCTTAAGCACAATTTTGTGGTGGGTAATCATAACTTTTGCCTCATTTGTGATGGATTGATCTATCTTGATTCTACTGAATCGGATCATAGGATTGCCAAAGCCGTAGGTGGGCAAGGCGTTCTAGAGAATGGCCTGCTGGTTCATCCCATCTGTAATAGGATGAAATCAGATCTGAGCCTGGAAGAGATTAGAGCGGATTTGTTTGGTGAATTACTGTATTGAGCAGCAGAGGGGGTAAATTAATTTTCTAAAATTTATCAATGATTTAACTTTTGATATGTTCAGCCAATGTGGTTGTTTTTAATTCACTTTAGAATCACAACCAGAAACTAGCTGTAGTTTCTGAATGACCGTCAAGGTCCTTAGTTTTGCCTATAGATTCCCCCTATGGGCATTTTTTTTGATCAAAAACATGTATAGGTGACTTTAAAATAAACCTTTTAGCAATTCATACGCAATAAGGCCCATACCATTAGCACAATAAAAATGAGTTCCACTCTAGTTAACATCTTAGTTCCATTTACTTTTCACTTAATTTATATAGCAGTTAACTCGTAGCATCAATGAAATAACATAACATGGAAAATAATCAAAAAGACAGAATTTGGATTTTGATCAGATCTGCTGTTTACATGCTTCTACAGTAGCTTTGAATGTTTCACTTAACCTTTAAACTTTTTCTAAAATTAAATATATTTACATATACGTTCTAAAATTTGATAGAATTTATTAAAACTTTAGATTCTAAGTGTAAATAATGAGAAGCGCTAATATTCGACGTGATGGCTACTTAAAATTTCTGAA
>JAKFDE010000021.1:0-2626 GCA_036676295.1 Bacteroidia bacterium
ACCTAAGCCATGCGCATATAGAAGTCCAATCTCATTATAAGCAGGAGTATGAAATTGTTCAGCTGATTTCAAATACCATAAGAGCGCTTTAGGAAAACTTTGTTGAACATATTCCCCTTTTCTATACATTTGCCCTAAATTAAATTGAGACTGCGCATCGCCTACTTGAGCAGCTTTAATCTGATATTCCCAAGATTTTTCCATATCCTTTTTAACACCTTCCCCTTTTGAATACATAACAGCTAAATTCGAAAGAGAAGGTGCATAATTTTGATTTGCAGACTGTGTAAATAACGCGGCAGATTTGGCTAAATTCTTTTTAACGCCATATCCTTGATAGTACATGCTTGCTAAATAATGGATTGCTTGAACATCTCCTCTATCTGAGGATTTTTCAAACTCTTTAACAGCCAATGTATAATTTTTCTTAGAATACGCTGTTAAACCGTCCTCTACGGAACAAAATGCCGAACTTGAGAAACAAAGAAAATTTAAAAATACTAAGATGCTTATATTCTTCATTTAATCCAGATCCTGAATTCATTAGTTTTTGATTGAGTTTCAATACTTTTTAAAATTTAATCCGCATATAAAAAGCATCCTGACCATTTAGATCAGGGTATTTAGGAATAATAGGCTGATGATGATTTACTTGCAGATGAGCCACCCCGCCAGTGCCAGCACAGCTAAAATTTTTCACCTCGAAAATCCAGAAAAATTAAATTTTTCCATTAATACAATGGTAATGCATTCTCGATCAAATTTTAACAGAACTGAATTCCTGGCATTGCCTTTTGCCCGCATGCGATCAGCAATAATGCAAAAAAGCCCCCAATAACTGGAGGCTTCTTTTATCAATTTCTGCCTTAAGCCTTGGCCGCCGCTGGCGAACCAGACTTAAGCTTTTCGGATTCATCCTCATGCATAATCAGTGCAACCGCAATAGCAGTAATCAACACAGGTAAACCCACTGCAATAAAGTTAAAGTGTGCAGGCAAATTCATTCCCAACAAACTACCAATTAAAATTGGTCCAATGATTGCACCCATACGACCAATCGCAGACGACCAACCAATCCCAGTTGAACGAACAGCAAGCGGATAATACTGGGCGACATAGCTATAAAGAAGCATTTGCGAACCGATCGATGCAGCACCCGCCAAGAATACTAAAATATATAAAAGGAATTGATTAGATTGAAAGCCCATCAAGCTCATTACAACAGCACCCATCATGCCCAAGCACATCAGCACAGGTTTCAAATGGAAGCGATCGACTAAAACTCCTCCCCCCCACAATACCAATCACAGCACCAATATTCATCACCATCATAAACATCAAGCTATTGTCCATTGAGTAGCCTGCTGCCATCATTAACTTCGGCAACCAACTGCTTAAAGCATACATTGTCAGTAAGCAGGTGAAGAACGCCACCCAAAACAATAAGGTATTTACCGCACGCCCACGTTTAAATAAGCTCACAACATTTGCAGACTCTGGCACATCAACCTGATGCAACTCAAAAGTTGTATCTTCTTTTACTGTCACCGTTGGTGCTAAACGACGAACAATTTTACGTGCTTCCGCCTGACGGTTTTGTTGCACAATAAAAGTCAAAGACTCGGGCAAAAACTTCCAAATAACAGGTAACAACAACAAAGGAATACCTGCAATAAAGAACATAATTTGCCAACCAAAACTTGGAGTAAACCACGCACCTAACAATGCAGCCATTACACCACCCACGGCATAACCACTAAACATTGTAGTTACTAAAGTACTACGCATTTTTTGTGGTGCATACTCAGATGTCAGCGCAACAAGGTTTGGCATTACCCCACCAATTCCAAGTCCCGCAAGGAAACGTAAAACCGCAAATTCTGTTGGGTTTGATGCAAAACCACCTGCACAGGTAAGCCCGCTAAAAAGCACGATACAAATCATAATGACTTTTTTACGGCCAATTTTATCCGCCAAAGAGCCAAATATCATTGCACCAAACATCATGCCTGCTAAAGCGGTACTTGCAAGCATACCCGCCTGTACAACACTTAAGCCCCAGTCTTCCATTAATAATGGCAATACCACACCATTAATTGCCAAGTCATAACCATCAAATAAAATAATTAGCAAACACCAAGCAACAACTTGAAAATGGAAACCCGAAATTTTGTACGATCAATAATATCATTCACATTCACTGCTTTAGCTGACATTATTCACCTCCTATGAGCTATTGTTTCATTGCACTTTAACTAGCACCCTTCAGTTTTTATAATGTGCTAATTCAGCCCAAACAGAAGTCATTCACCAAAGTAATTTGGTGTTATATTCACACAATTTATAGTGATATAAAAATTCAACATTAGTCTAAATAAATGATTTAATTCGCATTAAAAATAAATAAAACCAACCATTAACACTTGTCTTTCTGATATGAAATAAAATAATAATTAACAATAAAGGCCTAATTTAAATTAGATAAAAATATAGTATTTAGTTGATAGTAAAAATTAACTGATAGTAAAAAAGAAAAATAAGTATAGAAAGGTTCATTTAAATAATAATTATGACTATTTAGGATGTTTTATTTAATTACGATAAATCTCAATTAGACGATTGATTC
>JAKFDE010000022.1:0-1985 GCA_036676295.1 Bacteroidia bacterium
GTTTACTTCTAAAACTTGACCCATGGACAAATTGACAGGTCTGTTGCTTTTCACAGCGGGCATCCTGTAAGTAAAAACTCCATCCGGAGTTTGTTGGAATTAATTCGAAGGAAAGCTGGCATTGTTCAGCAGCTACTTTAAAACTCTAAATTAAATAGCGTTTGAACTTAAAACGACACTGAATTATAAGACGTGAACTATCAAAATACAAACAATGCCCTTGGCCTTTTTGCATAAAAATTCTTTAAATAAGAATCATTAACACATAGATAAATACCTTGCGCTACAATACTTTAGCTTCAAATCTCAGCTATATGGTTGGTTTTTATAAAATAAACACCAAATTCAAGCGCTAAAATTTATACAAAAACGGTAAAATTCGACTTTAGACTAAAGATGCACAAAAAAGTCTTGTTTTAAAAACTGGCTAATTTCACTGCTTTATTTTAATCATTTTTTATTTATATATAAAATGTTCATTATTTTATTTTAATATAATGGCATAAATATGCATGATGTTGGTGCGACAGATTAATCCCCTACAAGATTGAAATATCTCGTAATAAATTTTAATTAAAACAATTTTTCACATCCGTATAAATAAAAAAGTGACTTATATACCGTTTTCGAAATACCAAATAAGCTATTTTTTATACAATTAAATCATTTTTTTTGAGTCACTTATTGTTTTTAACAATGACTACGAAAGCAGCATTTTCTTTTTAAAATGATGCGTAAGTTACGAGAATCATAATAAATGTAAATATATGACGACTTGAATTCTGTTTCTTTTCAAGCGCTTTTTTCAATATAAAACTGCTTACAATTGCGCCAGCAACATTTTTTATTTATGCACTTGCTCGTTGAATTAACTTATTATAGTGTGTCGGTGCTGTGATTTTATGCAAATTTTAATGGATTAAATCTTAACTATAACTTCGGAAGTCATCATTTTATCCATAAGTATAATTGACAAAATTTCAGCACTCTCTACTCTTAGAGCAAATTTTTAATCCGTCTGATTCGTGCATTAAAAGATGAGTATTTCGAGTCAGATAAATCATTCACCAGGACAGGAGATCTATTGAATGTCTGAAGCAACTGGCAAAAAAGCCGTTTTACAGCTTGATGGCAAAGAAATTGAATTACCAATTTACAGCGGCACATTGGGCCCAGATGTAATCGACGTTAAGGATGTATTGGCCGCAGGTCACTTCACTTTTGATCCTGGTTTTATGGCTACTGCTGCATGCGAGTCTAAAATCACTTTCATCGACGGTAACAAAGGTGTGCTTTTACACCGTGGCTACCCAATCGACCAGTTAGCAACTAAAGCTGACTACTTAGAAACTTGCTACTTACTTCTCAATGGCGAGCTTCCAACAGCTGAACAAAAAGAAGTATTTGATGCTAAAGTTCGTAACCACACTATGGTTCACGATCAAGTTAGCCGCTTCTTCAATGGTTTCCGTCGCGATGCTCACCCTATGGCGATCATGGTTGGTGTAGTTGGTGCGCTTTCTGCGTTCTATCACAACAACTTAGACATCGAAAATGTTGATCACCGTGAAATTACAGCGATCCGCTTAATTGCTAAAGTACCTACTTTGGCTGCGTGGAGCTACAAGTACACTGTAGGTCAACCATTCGTTTACCCACGTAACGACTTAAGCTACGCTGAAAACTTCTTGTACATGATGTTTGCTACTCCAGCAGACCGTGATTACAAAGTAGATCCTATCCTTGCTAAAGCAATGGACCGCATCTTCACGCTTCACGCTGACCACGAACAAAATGCTTCTACGTCTACAGTACGTTTAGCTGGTTCTACTGGCGCGAACCCATATGCATGTATCGCTGCGGGTATCTCTGCACTTTGGGGCCCTGCTCACGGCGGCGCGAACGAAGCTGTTCTTAAGATGCTTGACGAAATCGGCACTGTAGAAAACGTTGCTGGCTTCATGGAAAAAGTAAAAACTAAAGAA
>JAKFDE010000023.1:0-128106 GCA_036676295.1 Bacteroidia bacterium
GAGGCATTAAAAGGAAGTAAAGTAAAAGTAGCCTCTGTTTCTACAGCTTTTCCGAGTGGTAACTCAACCATGCAGATTAAACTGTTAGATACCAAATTTGCTTTAGATAATGGCGCCGATGAAATTGATATGGTCATTAGTCGTGGCGAATTTTTAAAAGGCAACTACCAATTTGTGTTTGATGAAATTGCTACAATAAAAGACACTTGCAAAAAATATGACGCTCGCTTAAAAGTAATTTTTGAAACCGGCGAAATTTCAACATTAGATAATGTGCGTAAAGCAAGTGATATTGCGATTTATGCCGGAGCAGATTTTATAAAAACATCAACCGGTAAAATTGGCGTAGCGGCCACCATGCCGGTAACGTTAGTGATGTTAGATGCCATTAAAGATTATTATTTCAAAACAGGCACGATGGTTGGCATGAAACCTGCCGGTGGTATCAGTACGGCAAAAGGAGCATTACAGTATTTAGTGATGTTACACGAAACATTGGGTAATGCCTGGCTAGATAACAAGTGGTTTCGCTTTGGTGCAAGTTCATTAGCGAACGATCTGATCTTACAATTAGAAAAAGAAGCAAAAGGCGTTTACTATAGCAAAGATTATATTTCAGTGGACTAATTCGATAATGAGACAATGTGGCAATTCGACAATGAGGCTATGTTCAACATTAAGAATAAATACAATTGACAAATTGTCGAATAGACAAATTAACTAATTAATAAAATGGCAAAAAAAGAATCTAAAAAAATCGAATACTTTACTGATTGGAAATATGCTCCGGCACCCGAAGCAACCGATCACATTCGTTTACAAAAGCAATACGACTTATTTATCAATGGTAAATTTGTCAAACCAAATTCAGGTAAATATTTCGACACCATTAATCCTGCAACCGAAGAAAAAATTTCGAGCATAGCAGAGTCTAATGATAAAGATGTGGATAGCGCCGTAAAAGTAGCTCGTGGTGCTTATGATAAAACATGGAGCAAAATGCCGGCCAAAGAACGCGCTAAATACATTTACCGTATTGCGCGTTTAATTCAAGAGCGTGCGCGTGAATTATCAGTGATTGAAACATTGGATGGTGGTAAATCAATTCGTGAGAGTCGTGATATTGATGTGCCTTTAGCAGCAAATCATTTTTTCTATTACGCTGGTTGGGCCGATAAATTAGAATACGCTTTTCCAAATCGCAACCCAAAATCATTGGGCGTTGCAGGACAAGTTATTCCATGGAACTTCCCATTATTAATGGCTGCCTGGAAAATTGCACCGGCTTTAGCTACAGGTAATACTGTTGTTTTAAAACCAGCCGAAACAACGTCTTTAACCGCCTTAAAACTTGCTGAGATCATTCAGGAAAGCGGATTACCTGATGGTGTGGTGAACATCATTACAGGTCATGGCCCGGTTGGTGCATCAATGGTCAATCATAAAGACATTAATAAAATTGCTTTTACCGGAAGTACCAACGTTGGTAAATGGATCCAAAAAGCAGTGGCAGGAACGGATAAAAAATTAACGTTGGAACTAGGTGGTAAAGCTGCTAACATTATTTTTGAGGATGCTCCCATCAATCAAGCAGTAGAAGGAATCGTGAATGGCATCTTCTTTAACCAGGGACACGTATGCTGTGCCGGTTCTCGTTTATTTGTACAAGAAAGCGTTGCCGATGAAGTGATCCGTAAATTAAAAGATCGTTTAGAGACATTAATTGTTGGCGATCCAATGGATAAGAATACTGACATTGGCGCCATCAATTCTAAAATGCAATTGAATAAGATCAATGAGTATTTAAAAATTGGCGTGAACGATGGCGCAGAGATGTATCAAAGCTCTTGCTCAATTCCTAAAAAAGGATTCTTTGTTCGTCCTACTTTATTTTTAAACACATCACAATCACATCGTATTTCTCAGGAAGAAATTTTTGGGCCGGTGTTAGCAATTCAAACGTTTAGAACAATTGAAGAAGTGATCGAGAAAGCCAACAACATTCCTTATGGTTTAAGTGCCGGTGTGTGGACAGATAAAGGTTCTCGCATCTTTAACATGACCACTAAATTACGTGCCGGTGTAGTTTGGGCTAATACCTATAACAAGTTCGATCCAACATCTCCTTTTGGTGGTTATAAAGAAAGTGGCTTTGGACGTGAAGGTGGTTTACATGGTTTAATGCCGTATTTAAAGTTTTAAAATCTCACCACAGAGACACAAAGAACACTGAGAAAAATTAAGAAGTTCTATTGAGAAAAACAAATAACGCCTCCGTGTCCTCCGTGACTCCGTGGTGAAAAAGAAAAAAGAAATGGAAAGAATAGAAGTTTTAAAAACATACAAAATATTTATTGGCGGACAATTTCCTCGTACAGAGAGTGGACGCTATTATCCTTTAAAATTAAAAAACAACATGACTGTAAACGTAAGTTTATCTTCTCGTAAAGATTTTAGAAATGCCGTAGTAATAGCTCGTGGTGCGTTTAGCGGATGGAGCTCTCGTGCAGCCTTTAACCGCGGACAAATCTTATATCGCATTGCTGAAATGTTAGAAGGCCGTAAAGAACAATTTTTAGAAGAATTAAAACAGTTAGGTTATACAGCGGCGCAAGCTAAAAAAGAAGTGGAGTTAAGCATCGATCGTTTGGTATATTATGCAGGTTGGTGTGATAAATACCAGCAGATGTTTAGTGCAGTTAACCCGGTTGCTTCTTCTCACTTTAATTTCTCGGTGCCTGAACCAATGGGTGTTGTAGCTATTATGGCTGATGAATCAACTGCATTGCTAGGATTAGTTTCAGTCGTAGCGCCTTGCATTGCGGGCGGAAATACGTGTATTGTGTTAGCATCAGAAAGCAAACCCACATGTGCTATCACTTTTGCTGAGGTATTAGCAACGAGTGATGTTCCGGGCGGTGTAGTAAACATTGTAACAGGTAACAGAAAAGAATTACACTCACATTTTTCATCTCACATGGATGTGAATGCGATCATTAATTGCAATTCAGAAAAAGATTTTAATAAAACCATTGGTGAAAATGCTTCCTTAAATGTGAAACGTGTATTTACCTGGAATCACAATTGGGCTGATGAAAAAGAACAAGGGCCTTATTACATTACTGATCTTCAAGAATTAAAAACAACCTGGCATCCAATTGAAAACATTGGTGTTTCGGGAATCAAATATTAGAACAATTCACACAATCCCGATAGCTATCGGGAGCGCAAAGAAAAAAGCAAAGGACGAAGAGTTCTTTGCTTTTTTTGTTTTTCAAACCGCTCTACTTATTAATGATCAACTTTGTATTTCTTGCTCCCGTTTTAGTTAACACTTCCACATTATAAATACCTGTTTCTATTTCCGGATTTATGTCTTGGGTATGATTGCCGCTTGGTTGAGATTTTACATCGGCTGTATAGATCGTTCTTCCTAACACATCTGTAATACGAATCAAAACATCTTCTTGATTTACTAAAGAATATCTGATCAAAAAATTTCCCTTGGTTGGGTTAGGATAAAGAACAAGGTCATCTGATTGATCATCATTTTCCTCCACACCAGTAAGCATTTGACCCAGATTGATATTATCTATATATAAATTATTACCGCCATCTGTTACGTTTACAATTTTTATCATCACATTAGAATAAGTTGAATACGAGGCTAAACTAATATTTGCTGTTTTCCACACAGTACTTGCATCCGGAACATATGGTGTTGTTTGAGTAATGCCTGTTGTTAAATTGGTTCCTGTTCGATAAAATACCTGAGCCCAACTAACACCACAATCTTTCGAGATCAATACCATCATTTCGTCTGAATAATTTACATCAGATTTTGCATAAGCCCATTTAAAAAACAAATACGGTGTTCCTACAAATGATGTGAAATCAAATCTTGGTAAAATTAATGCGTCCGATTGCCCATAATTAGTATTAATCAAATTATTAATTTTTGCAGTGGCAATTCCTTGATACGCAATAGCAATCGTATCGTGCTCCCAGGTAATTCCACCATCAGGATTATCAATACTAATGCCGTTTGTTGGAAAAGCATCTGATTCAAAATTTTCTGCGTAGGGTAACGCCTGACCAACCGGAGGCGTTGTTACATTAATGTAATTATTCAAGATCAAACTATCCGTACCGTAGCTATTAGTAGTGACTAATTTCACCTGAAAATTTCCAATAGACGAATACGTTACCGTAGGGTTTGCCACAGCTGATGTAGCGGGACTTCCATTTTGAAAATACCATTGATAGCTTGTAGGATTATTTTGTGACTTATTATAAAACGTGATCGAATTGCCTATACAAATATTAGGATTAAGCGTCACAAAATCGGCAATCACATTACAGTTACTACTCACGTATCCACTGTCGCAGCCCGTAGAATCAACATTCCAGCCTTGCCAAATATCCGTTCTAAAACTCATAAGGGTAGCATCCATTCTTTGTTTTTGCCCTGCGGTAAACATGCTCTTACAATTATCATTGGAGTAATCCATGTAATTTTGAATTTGGTCATTAACATTAGGCACATCATTAGAACAACTATTAATGGTTGGGCAACCAAAATTTGGATTTGCAGCCGGTGGTGTATCGCAAACATAATCTCCATCAGCACACGTGTCTACACCACAGCCACCATTAAACGTATGGTACAAGCCAAGCCAATGCCCAACTTCGTGAGTGGTTGTTCTTCCAAGTGATGCAGATGCCGTACCTGTTTTACCAAAGTAATCGTGTCTTACTACAATTCCGTCTTCATCCGGTGGTCCTCCGGGAAATGACGAATATCCTGCTGTTCCACTGCCATTATTAATATTTTTAACAACATACATGTTCAGGTAACGTGTATTGTCCCAGTAACTCAATTGCTTTAACATACTTCTCTGATATGTTTGATGATTAGATAAGGGGCTTTTTATTCTAACAATACCATTACTGCATTTACCTAAAGGATCTTTTTTTGCCAAACAAAATTCTACATCCGTATCTACTCCGGTTCCATCACCATTAGTTCCTATTCGTTTTCTATAATCTTCGTTCAACACATCGATCTGGCTTTGTATTTGTGCATCCGAAATATTATTAGTTCCACCATCGTGTATCACATGAACCACTACTGGAATAATTTTTAAATTGGGATTATGCGATTGCGCTTTTTGTTGTAAGCTGTTTACTGCTTTTTGGATCTTATCCTCAGCTATTGCAATTGCTTTCTTATTTGCGTTTTGATACCTGTCAAAATAACAAGGCGCTACATTCTGAGCCATTCCAAAAAAGCTCAGCAATACTAAAAATATAACGATACACTGTTTTATCCTTTTGTTAAATACATTCATGTGTTGTGATTTAATCTATTACCAATATTATGACTTTTTTTATAATAATCGTCTTTTTGACATTAATCTTAAATCTTTCCTTTTCTCTGACAAAAACCTATCTTTACACCTCGCAAAATCAGAGAACACATGGAATATAATTTTAAAGAGATAGAACAAAATTGGCAAGCATATTGGGCAAAACATAAAACCTTTGCTGCCGATAATCATTCAACCAAACCTAAGTACTACGTATTGGATATGTTCCCTTATCCATCCGGTGCAGGGTTGCACGTTGGACATCCTTTAGGATATATTGCTTCTGATATTGTATCACGTTACAAAAGACAAAAAGGGTTTAATGTATTGCACCCAATGGGTTATGATAGCTTTGGCTTACCGGCCGAGCAATACGCCATTCAAACAGGACAACATCCAAAAATCACCACCGAACAAAATATTTCTGTTTACCGTAAACAATTAGACAAAATAGGTTTTTCATTTGACTGGGACAGAGAAGTAAGAACCTCTGATCCTGAATACTACAAATGGACACAATGGATCTTCATTCAATTATTTAATTCATGGTACAACAAGAGCACCAATAAAGCAGAGTCCATTGATAGTTTAATTGCTGTTTTTGAAACCAAAGGATTTAACTGCAAATTGGATGATACCTTAACCGGAGATGTTGAAAAAGACGTAGCACCTTTTACAGCCGAAGAATGGAAATCATTTGACGAAAAAAAGAAGAGTGACATTTTAATGAATTTTCGTATTGCTTACTTAGGCGAAGCTTATGTAAACTGGTGTCCGCAATTAGGAACCGTGTTGGCAAACGATGAAGTAAAGGATGGCGTAAGCGAACGTGGAGGTTATCCGGTAGAACGCAAGCTTATGAAACAATGGAGCATGCGCATCACTGCTTATGCACAACGATTGTTGGACGGATTGGACACATTAGATTGGACAGAAAGTTTAAAAGAATCTCAACGTAACTGGATCGGAAGAAGTGAAGGTTCATCTCTGAAATTCAAAATTGCAGGTCACCCTGAACTTGTTTCAGCATCTCAATTTATTGAAGTCTTCACCACTCGTCCCGACACCGTATTCGGAGTATCTTTTGTAACACTTGCCCCTGAACATGAGTTGGTAGAACTATTAACTACTGCCGACAACAAAGCTATTGTTGAAGATTATGTTACCAAAGCAAAAAACAGAAGCGAACGTGAGCGCCAGGCTGATGTCACAAAAATCACCGGTGTATTTACAGGTTCTTATGTAGAGCATCCATTCACCGGAAAGCAAATTCCGATCTGGATCGGCGATTATGTATTAGCGGGTTATGGAACAGGTGCTGTGATGGCAGTTCCGGCACATGATACACGCGATTATAGTTTTGCCAAACATTTCAATTTACCATTGCTTGAAGTTATTGAAGGTGGTGATATTGAAAAAGAAGCATACGATGCTAAAGAAGGAAAATTAGTAAACTCTGATTTTTTAAATGGCTTAGAAGTAAAAGCGGCCATGAAAAAGATCATTGCAGAAATTGAAGCGCGCGGTTTAGGAAAAGGTAAGATCAATTACCGTTTACGTGATGCCGTATTTGGCCGCCAACGCTATTGGGGCGAACCAATTCCGGTATATTACAAAAATGATATTCCTTATGTATTAAACGATAACGAATTACCGTTGATCTTACCTGAGGTAGATAAATATTTACCAACCGAAGATGGCGAACCGCCATTGGCACGTGCAGCTTCATCTTGGAAACACGAAGGAAAATACGATTACGAACATTCTACCATGCCGGGTTGGGCGGGTAGCTCCTGGTATTTTTTGCGTTACATGGATGCGCATAACGGTTCGGCCTTTGCTGATAAAAAATTAACCGATTACTGGCAACAAGTTGATCTTTACTTAGGCGGCAGCGAACATGCAACCGGCCATTTATTGTATGTGCGTTTCTGGACGAAATTCTTAAAAGATCTTGGTTACATTAATATTGAAGAACCTGCTAAGAAGTTGATCAATCAAGGAATGATACAAGGCAGAAGTAATTTTGTTTATCGTTTAAATTTCACTTCTGGTCAAGTAGGTGAAGAAGCTGGTAACAAGAACAAAGAAGAAACAGAGCAGATCCATAAGATGGTACCATCTGTCTTTATATCTAAATCAAGGCTCAAAGAATTAGAAAATGATGAGGTAGATTTACATAAAGAAATCCAAACTTTGCTAGAACCATACAGGGTAAAAATTTCCGAAAAATTCAATTTGAAGACTTTCTCCTTTTCAATTTCTAAAATGGCGGTGCCAATAAACGTTGATATAAATATTGTAGATAACGATGTATTAGATGTTGAAGCCTTTAAAAATTGGAGAGAAGATTTCAAAAATTCCGAATTCATTTTAGAAGATGGTAAATATATCTGTGGCGTAGAGATTGAAAAAATGTCTAAGTCAAAATATAACGTTCAAACTCCGGATGACATTTGCGAAAAATTTGGTGCTGATACTTTGCGTTTGTACGAAATGTTCCTAGGGCCTTTAGAACAAAGTAAACCTTGGAATACTAACGGTATTACCGGTGTTCATGGCTTCTTAAAAAAATTATGGCGCCTGTTCTATATGTCCCCCTCTGGAGGGGGTGTCCGCCAGCTGGCGGACGGGGAGGCTGCCTTTAATATTTCTAACGACGAACCAACCAAAGCCGAATTAAAAACTTTACACAAAACCATTAAAAAAGTGGTAGAAGATATTGAACGTTTTTCTTTTAATACTTCCATCAGTACCTTTATGATCTGTGTGAACGAATTAACGGATGCCAAGTGTAATAAAAAAGCCATTCTTGAGCCTTTATTGATCTGCTTATCATCTTACGCACCTCACATTACTGAAGAGTTATGGAAACAGTTAGGTAATAAGGAGAGTATTGTGTATGCTACGTTTCCTGAGTATAACGAAGCCTATTTAGTAGACGATAGCGTGAATTATCCTGTTTCTGTAAATGGTAAATTAAAATTCACATTGGAATTGCCCGCAACATTAACCGTTCAGGAAGTAGAAGCCGAAGTGATGAAAAATGAACAAACACACAAACTTTTAGATGGCAAACAACCTAAAAAAGTAATTGTAGTTCATAAGAAAATCGTGAATATGGTGGTTTAGTTTCTGAACCTAAATACTTATAGATGTCTTTGATTTGTTAAAAAAGGGTTCAACAGGCTACTTTTAGACCAAGCGATTTTGTTTTATCTAAAAAAATTCTATCTTCATTAGCTTGGAACAGAAAGCCCCCCTTTTAATGAAGCTTTGGAATATACTAAACACAGGAATCAATGATGATTTAGAGTTTTACGAAAAACGAGAAGTCAGAGTTTTAAATTTATTTGCCCTTATTACACTTTCGGGTATATTAATCGGCATTTCAACTACTTTTTTTATAGCCGGAGAATATCCAAAGCCTATTGTAGCATTTACTTCGCTATGCTCATTAGCTATTTTATTCTTTCACTATAAAAAATTTTACACTCCTACCTCTTACATTTTTGTTGCCTTTATTAATTTTTCGGTCTTTATTTTAAGTGAGCAATACCACGTAGCCGTGGGTAATTTTTTATACTATTTTCCTATTATATTTTGCATCGCTTTAATTCACAATCCTTCAAAATCTACAACAAGAACGCTGATATTTTTATTCATTACTCTAGTAAGTTTCTCCTTTTCCCTGATCTTTCGCTTCGAAAGTTTGCTTATTAAATCCGTTACTTTATCCGACGAAAAAACCTTACTAATATACAACAGCGCTTTAACTCTTGTCATTACAATGGTTTTAGTGTATCTGGTGATCCGATTAATTAACCAACAAAATAATGAGGTAATGTTGTTGTTAGAAAAAGAGCATGAGGCTCAATCAAAAATTTCTCATTCCTTAAAAGAAAAAGAAACGTTGTTGGCCGAAATACAACATCGCGTAAAAAACAACCTGGCTATCATTACCGGTTTATTGAATTTACAAACCGAAAAAGCCCCTTGCGATGTTTCAAAGAATTTAATGATCGAGTCGCGCAACCGCGTAATGAGTATTGCTATGGTGCATGAACGTTTATACAAAAAAGACAATCTCGCCAAGATCGATTTTAAAATGTATTTATCTGAATTGGTAAACGAAGTGGTGAAAAGTTTCCCTTCAAAAAATCTTATTGAAATAAAGGAAGAATTGGATAATGCTGAAATAGAGATCACCAAAGCCGTTCCTATTGGTTTAATTTTAAACGAAGCCATTACCAATGCTTTAAAACATGCCTTTCACGAAGGTTTTGAAAAACCAAAGATCACGATTCAAATGCAAACCATTTATGATAAAATGCAGATCTCTTTATCCGACAATGGAAAAGGATTTAAAGATCTGGACAACAGAGAAGAGTCTTCTTTAGGTATATCGCTCATTGAATCTTTAGCTGATCAGATTGACGCCAAAGTTGCTTTCAGAAATAACAATGGCGCTACGGTTAGTTTAGTATTTGGCATTTAATCCTTCCTACAAATACATTTTATATTTCGGGATTATCAGTATCTTTAATCATACTAATTTAGTGTTATGAGGTCTTTTTTCTATATCTGTTTCCTGTTACTTTCCATATCTGTTTGTGCACAAACCAAGCAAGCTTTAAAAGCAGGGTCGTGGCGAGGTGTATTTACCTTAAGCGAAAAAAAGAACGAAATTATTTTGCCCTTTAATTTTGAAGTAAGCTATCTCAAAAACAAAGCGGTGCTGGTTGTCAAAAATGCGGAAGAAAAAATAAAGGTTCAGGAAATAAGCATGATCAATGATTCGATCATTATCAAAATGCCGGTCTTTGATTCTGAATTCAGAACAAAATTAATACGGGATACTTTAACCGGAGTTTGGATCAATCATTCCAAAAAAGAAAAAAACAGTATTCCATTTGAAGCCTATTATAATGACACAAGGCGCTTTGTAACTAATAAAGATGCCTCAGCTGACTTTACAGGAAAATATGAAGTAACCTTTGATGTTGGCAAAGAAGGCGAATACAAAGCCATTGGTTTATTTAAACAAACCGGAAATAAATTAACAGGGACTTTTTTAACTGAAACCGGCGACTATCGCTATTTAGAAGGATCCGTACAAAATAATACAATGGCGCTATCTTGTTTTGATGGCTCACATGCTTTTTTGTTTGTTGCCAGTAGTGCCAAAACTACCGGAAAAGCAGATTCATTATCAGGCGAAGCCTTTTATGGCATTTCAGGTAAAGAAAATTGGGTGGCTTTTAGAAACGAAAAATTTGAATTAAAAGATCCGGAAAGTATTACCTATTTAAAAAATCCTGACGAAAAGATCTCTTTTTCATTTCCCAACCTCGATGGAAAAACGGTGACGTTAAACGATGAGAAATTTAAGAACAAAGTAGTCATCATTCAATTAATGGGAAGCTGGTGCCCTAATTGCATGGACGAAACCGCTTATTTAGCAAAGGTTTACAAACAATATAAAAGCAAGGGTTTAGAGATCGTGGCCTTAGCTTATGAACGCACTCCCGATTTTGAAAAAGCAAAAAATAATATACTGCGTTCTAAAAAGAAATTTGGTGCCGACTATGAATTTTTAATTACAGGCTTAAGCGGTTCTGCTAAAGCTTCCGAAAGTTTACCTTTTTTAAATAAAGTTTCTGCTTTCCCAACAACTATCATCTTAGACAGGAAACATCGCGTTAAAACTATTTATACCGGTTTTAGTGGTCCCGCTACCGGTAAAGCCTATGAGCAATATCAGGTTAAAACCGATAACCTGATCCAGCAATTACTTCTGAAAAAGGATTAATTCAAATCACTTTTAACTCAAATTAGGCTTATTTCAGACAAATAAGCCATTTTATCCGTAAATTTGCGTCCGCATGGAAAAAATTAAATTGAACACCATTGAAGAAGCTATTACCGATATTCAAAACGGTAAGGTTATTATTGTAGTTGATGATGAAGATCGTGAAAACGAAGGCGACTTTTTAACTGCTGCCCGCAACATTACTCCCGAAGTGGTCAACTTTATGGCTACCCACGGCCGTGGCTTAATTTGTGCCGCTATTACGGAAGAGAAAGCCAAAGAACTACAATTAGAATTAATGGTAACTTCCAATACTGCTTTACATGAAACGGCATTCACGGTTTCTATCGATCTACTAGGATATGGTTGCACCACCGGAATTTCTGCATCCGACCGATCAAAAACTATCCAGGCGATGATCGATCCTAATATGAAAGCCAAAGATTTTGGAAGACCGGGTCATATATTTCCTTTGATTGCAAAAAACGGTGGCGTATTACGTCGCACCGGACATACAGAAGCAACGATTGATTTTGCGCGTTTAGCCGGCTTTGAACCTTGTGGCGCTTTAGTAGAGATCATGAACGAGGATGGCACGATGGCTCGTTTACCGGATTTAATGAAAATTGCCAAAAAATTTGATCTGAAGATCGTTACCATAAAAGATCTGATCTCTTACCGTTTAGCTAAAGAAAGCATTGTGACTAAACAAGTAGAAGTTGCCATGCCAACTAAATTTGGTAATTTCAGATTGATCGATTATAAAGTGAATACTAACGGTGAGGAACACCTCGCTTTAATAAAAGGTGAATGGAAAAAAGATGAACCTGTTTTAGTACGCGTTCACTCTTCTTGTGTTACCGGTGATATTTTCGGCTCATGCCGTTGCGATTGCGGCCCTCAGTTAGAGAAAGCGATGGAGTTGATCGAAAAAGAAGGAAAGGGAGTGATCGTATACATGAATCAGGAAGGCAGAGGCATTGGTTTATTAAATAAATTAAAAGCTTATAAATTACAGGAAGAAGGCAAAGACACCGTAGAAGCAAATTTAGAATTGGGCTTTAAAGCCGATGAGCGCGATTACGGTATTGGTGCACAAATTTTAAGAGACCTTGGTGTTTCTAAAATGCGTTTAATGACCAACAACCCTGTGAAACGTGTAGGATTAGTTGGTTATGGCTTAGAGATCGTAGAAAACATTTCTATCATCATCGAATCAAACCCTCACAACGAAAAATATTTACAAACCAAAAAAGAAAAATTGGGTCACCATTTTTAATTGGTTTTACCATCATGGAAACAGACTACCGCAGCGGCGAATTATTATTAATTAATAAACCATATACATGGTCGTCGTTTCAGGCTGTCAATAAATTAAAGCATGCTTTAAAAAAACATCCATCATTATTATTAGATGGAAAACATGTGCATTTAAAAATCGGCCATGCTGGTACATTGGATCCTTTAGCTACAGGTTTATTAATTATTTGCACCGGAAAAAGAACCAAATCAATTTCTGAATTTCAGGATCTGCCTAAAGAATATACCGGCACTTTTTTTATTGGGGCTACTACTCCTTGTTACGATAAAGAAAAAGAAGTAGATGCAACCTACCCTACCGAACATATTACCGAACAATTAGTTCGAGAAGTAGCCCAATCTTTTATAGGTAAACAAGAACAGGTTCCGCCTATGTTCAGCGCCGTTAAAGTAGACGGGAAACGGATGTATAAATTAGCGAGAATTGGCGAGGAAATAGAATTAAAACCACGCCCTATTGAGATCTTAGATTTTGAAATAACCTCTTGCAACTTACCATTGGTTAATTTTAGAATTGCCTGCACAAAAGGTACTTACATCAGAAGTATTGCCCGCGATTTTGGCTTAGCCTTAGATAGTGGTGCTTATCTCGATACTTTATGTCGAACAAAAATTGGCGATTACTCGATCGAAAATTCAAAAACACCCGAAGAATTCATTAAAGAACTTACGCACTAAAAACTTATTAATTACGCCTACCTCTGATTTACACGTTGTATCTTGGATCTACAAAAACATAATCAAAAAGCGTCTACTCTTAAGAAAGAGAACAGAACCTTCTTTGATAAACTGAAGCGTACTAAGCCAAAAAATTTAGATGAAAAGTTTCACAACTTACACGAAGAAGTGTTTGAAGAAATTGATTGTTTAGCCTGTGCTAATTGCTGTAAGACCACTTCTCCTATTTTCTACAACAGAGATATTGAACGACTAGCCAAACATTTTAGAATAAAACCCGGTGAGTTTATAGATAAATATTTACGCATTGATGAAGACAAAGATTACGTTCTCAGACAAGCTCCATGTCCATTTTTAGGATCAGATAATTACTGCTCCGTATATGAAGCCCGGCCAACTGCTTGCAGAGAATACCCTCACACTGATAGAAAACGGATGGAACAAATTTTAGATCTAACCTTTAAAAATACAATTGTATGTCCGGCTGTGTTAGAGATCACTGAACGGTTAAAGAAAATCATTTAAGTGTTAACTCATACTTCCGCAATAGTCGTCAGTTATTGCTTTGTCCAGGTTTCTGTATATTTATATACAGTTGAGCCAGTAGTCGATTCAATATAATATTTCAGTGTAGTCGCATTTAATTCAACTACAGTTACGGTATCTGAATTTGCTAAAACAATTTTCGTTTCATTACTTGCCCAATTCCAATTAAATGTTGTTGTTTGTGGATTAGACGGCGAGCATTTTGTCAGGCCCTCATCCTCTGTTACAGTGTTTGAAGTGGAAAACATTCTTGTGTTATCTTTCAAACAAGCAGACGTGGATGCATACAAATCTACGGTATTAGTATTAACACTATTTGTCTCAATATTTGCAGTGAGCTTCCAGGTTTTATTACATAGTTTGCTTGTGTTTGTTTCTGTAGGAGAAACAGAAGTTGGCGTAACCTCTTCCGGGTTATCATTCTTTTTTTTACAAGATCCAAGCAATAAGCCTACGCACAAAAGACTTAGCAATATTACATTTCCTTTTTTCATATTTTTTATAATTACTTTATAAAATGGCTCTTTAATTTTTTTCTAAAAACAATTTAGGAAAACAGCTACCATCTAAAATAAAATCACTCGAACTGACAATTGTTTTACTTAGTTCCCGTATGTCCGAAGCCTCCGGCTCCACGTTGAGTCTCTTCTAACGATGAAGTTTGTTCCCAGGTAATTTGTTCGTGTTTAGCAATTACCATTTGAGCCACACGCTCACCATCATTTATTACAAAAGCTGTATTAGATAAATTCACTAACAATACTTTTACTTCACCTCTGTAATCCGCATCAATTGTTCCCGGCGAATTTAGAACGGTAACACCATTTTTAAATGCTAAACCACTACGCGGACGAATTTGTGCTTCGTATCCTTTTTGTAATTCAATAAACAGTCCTGTTGGCACTAAAGCTCTTTCAAGAGGGTTTAACTCAATTGGTGAATCAATATTAGCTCTAAGATCTAACCCGGCTGACAACTCAGTGGCGTATTGCGGTAACTCATGTTTTGATTGATTAACTACTCTAACTATCATGCTTCTAAATGTTTCAGATTTTTTAAATTATCGAATTCTAATTTATAAAATATCCAGGCAAATAAGATTAACAAACTATTATTTAATATCAACTTTATACTCGTGCTTTGCATATCCGAATAAATCGTAGAAATAAAATAAAATCCAAGAGCTAGAAAAGTAAACACAAAAATGCTTCTTACGTTATATTTCACCGGATAATATTTTTGGCCTAATACATAAGAAGCGATCATCATCACGCCATAAGAAATTAATGTGGCCCAAGCACAAGCCATATAACCATATTTTGGAATGAAGCCAAAGTTAATCACCAAAGTAATAATGGCTCCGCCAACAGTGATCATCGCACCGAACTTAGTTTGTCCGGTTAATTTAAACCAAATAGATAAATTCCAATAAATTCCTACGCATAAATTTGCTAATAATAAAATAGGCACAACGCCCAAGCCTGCTCTGTATTTTTCGCTCACTGCCAATTGTAACCAAGGCAAATTCATCATGGTTCCTAAAAATAAAAACAAACAAAAGAGTACATAATATTTCATTACCACGGCATTGATGCGTTTAGAGTTTTTGCTTTGCGCATTATTAAAAAAGAAGGGCTCCGCTGCATATTTAAAAGCAGTGGTAAAAATGGTCATCAACATAGCAATGCGATAACAGGCGCCATAAATCCCCAATTCGCCTCTGGCAGTTTCTTCGGGTAATAAATATTTTAAAATAAAACGATCAAACGTTTCGTTGATCATACCTGCAAAACCCAATATTAATAAAGGCCAGGCATACTTAAACATTTGTTTCCATAGCTCTTTATCAAACACATATTGTATGCTTAAAAACTCTTTGGATAAAACGATCAAACAAATAATGTTTGCCAACAAACCGGCTAAAAAGGTATAACCTACGCCTACTTCAGGGTTATAACACGAAGCAAAGAATGAGTCTTCTCCACTCACATAAGCTGGTTTACAAATGTTGAAATAAAATACATTGATCAAAATAAATAGAGTAACATTTAATAGTTTCAATGTAGCAAAACGCCTGGCCTGATTAGTTAAACGTAATCTGGCAAAGGGAATCGCCATCATGGCATCTGTTGCTACAATTAATACACACCATATTACAAAATTAACATGATTAGGTTCTTTAACCAACACGGCAATTGGACCCGAAAATAAAATGAATAAAAGAGAAAGTCCAATGCTACTAATAAAAATAGAAATCAATGCTGTAGAATAAACAACCTCTTTATTATCTGATTTACTCGAAAAATTAAAAAATGCTGTTTCCATTCCATAAGTAAATAAAATGTTGACGAAACTGATATAGGCGTAAAACTCAGTATTAGCTGATAACTCCTGAGGTTCAACAAATAAATACGTAAGAATGAAAGAATATAAAAAAGTAATCACCCGCGGCAATACACTGCCTAAACCATAGACAACAGTTTGCGAAGCGAGTTTTTTGAGAGGGTTAGACACTTTAATGTTTTAAGAAACTAAAAATAAGCTATTAATCATTTTCTCAGGGCGGTTACTTTCTAAGATATTAACCTCGATTAGTTATTAGCTATTGCTTCATTTTTGAAATTAAATTGGTAGTAGAAAAACCTTTCACTAAAGGAATGGTGATCACCTTACCGCCTTTTGCGGTTACAACATCGTAGCCAACAATCTCTTCGGCCTTGTAGTCATCTCCTTTTACCAAAACATCGGGCTGTACAAATTGTATCAACTCATAAGGCGTGTCTTCATCAAATAAGATAATCGCATCGATACATTCTAACCCGGCTAAAATAGTAGCACGTGTATCTTCCGAATTAATAGGTCTTTCAGGTGATTTACCCAAACGTTTAACCGATGCGTCGGTATTTAATCCCAATACCAATACATCTCCCAGATCTTTGGCCTGAGTTAAATATTCAACATGTCCGCGATGTAAAATATCAAAACAGCCATTGGTAAATACTACTTTCTTTCCTTGCTTTTGGCAATTAGTTAAAAACCCTTTAAGGGTTTCTTTCGAATAAATTTTCTGACTAAGCTTCTGGTGAAACGACATCGCTTTTAGATTTATTGATAATAGGCAATAAAATAAGACTTAACAATCCAAGTACAACAATTAAAATAAATTGGGCTGTCCACACCATCCAAGGAAATGAAAATGCGCTCACCTCATCTACATGATAAGTGGCCGTTAACAAGCCTGTAATAATTGCCGGATAAACGCCTAAGCCTCCCGGCGTAAATACCACGCCAAAAGTACCAAATAATAATAATACCAAACCTTCTGAATGACCTAAGTGGGCGGTGCCGGTAAATGCAAAAAAACAAGCATATAAGGCATAAAAATAACAGGCCCAAATTCCAAAACTCAATAAAATAAATTGGAATTTATTTTCCATATCTTTAATAGAACTCAAGCCTTTTCCAAAACCTTTAATAACGTTTCCGGCCTTACCTTTTAATAAATTCGATATTTTTTTGCGTACAAAAATAAATGCTACCACCACTAATATCAATATTCCGGCTAAAACAAAAAGTTTAGTTGTGTTTTGTGCTGCTCCTTGCAACTTAAGCATCATCGGGTTATAAATATATTCTGCTGTCAAATCTTTTAATTGAGAAAATTGAGCGAACAGGGTTAAAAAGAAGATAACTACCAGTAACAACATATCTACAATACGCTCCGTAATGACTGTTCCTAAAGCTACTTCAAAAGGCACATCGTCATATTTTCTTACCAATGTACAACGGGTAATTTCTCCCATGCGCGGTAAACCATAATTAGCAAAATAGCCAATTAATACAGCTCCCAAAGCATTGGCAGGTTTTACCTTATAACCTAATGGTTTTAGTAAATAATTCCAACGAAAGGCTCTTAAAAAATGACTCAAAAAGGCAATAAACACTGAAATAGCTACCCAAAAATAATTAGCATTTTGAAACGCTTTTAAAATATCATCTTTCTTAGTCCATACAGATCTAAAAGATAACCAAACCAGTAAAATACCTATGCCAAGTAAAATAATAAATTGAAGAATGGCTTTGGTATTTTTATTCACGATCTTATTTTAAACGATTTGTTTTAGTATCAGGGAAAACCACCCATGGCCTGAATGTTTTGGCTTTTTCAAAATCCATATTGGCGTATGAAATGATAATAACCACATCTCCTAAGCTAACGTGCTTTGCTGCCGGGCCATTTAAACAAATAACTCCCGAACCACGCTCTCCTCTAATAACATAAGTAATTAAGCGTTGACCATTATTTTTGTTGAGTACATGAACTTGTTCATTTTCAATCATATTTGCCGCATCCATCAAGTCTTCGTCAATGGTAATGCTTCCTATATAATCCAACTCTGCCTGTGTTACAGTTACACAATGCAGTTTAGATTTCATTACTTGAATTTCCATGGCACAAATGTACTAATAATGTATAATATAAATTAGTTAAGATTTGTTGAAGTCTCTTCTCAAAATTCATGCGCTTTTACTGCTAATTTCAATTCATGTAGATCTTTCTTTCTTAACACAAATGTATCGCTCCAGGTATCATGCCAACCTAACGTACTTAAACAAGAGAAAAATTCGAATGGAACAATACGGCTATAAGAACGCGCTATGATCTGTTTCAAACTTGGTTTTTCTCCATATTCATTTACAACTACTCTTCCTAAAATTAACTTTGCAGGAGTTGCCTGCATACTTCCTTCAAACAAAATATAATAAAATGGTCTGATCACTAAAAAGGTTAAAATTCTAAATGTTAGATCAAACCCACTCGACTCTACTAATTCAATTTGCCCTGTTAATGCTAAAAATACACCAATTGTAACGCCTATAATTGACTCAAAAATTAAAATAAAAACAACATCCAGTAAAAAAGCACCAAATCTTGCCCAACCCTCTACGTAAGGCACCTCTTTATAACGGGTAAAATTCCTTTCTTCAAATTTGGCTGCTTCGCCCGGCTCAGTTCTTACTCTCGAACTTTGAGTGTGCGTTTCTTTTATTTCAGTTATTTTTATTTTTTCGGCCATATCTTTTTTTTGCTCAATATAGTCGTTTTTCTCCCTTTTTCAGAAAACAAATAATTTGCACACCTACCACAAATGTGGTATCTTTGTACAGCGTTTAGATTTAATCTAAATAAGAATAGTGTATAAATAACTAATAATTAATCAGTTACAAAAATGATTACAGTTAGCAACGCAGCAAAAGAACATGCTGCCAAATTAATTTTGGAAGAAAATAAGCCTGCTGATACGTTTATTCGTGTGGGGGTTGATGGCGGAGGTTGCTCCGGCTTAATGTACAATTTAGTGTTTGATAACCAACTAAAAGAAGGTGATCAGGTATTTGAAGATAATGGCGTAAAAGTAGTAGTTGACAGAAAAAGCTTTTTGTACTTAGTAGGTACAGAATTAGACTATAGCGGCGGTTTAAACGGAAAAGGTTTTATGTTTAAAAATCCTAACGCTAGCCGTACTTGCGGTTGCGGAGAAAGTTTCTCTGTTTAATGTTTAATTGTTCATTGCACTAGAAATACAATAAACATCAAGCATTAAACATCAAACATTAAAAAAATGGCAAACGAAATATTAGAAGAACATATACAGAACGAATACAAGTGGGGTTTTACAACAGATGTTGCGACAGATGAGGCTCCTAAGGGTTTAAACGAAGATATCATTAAGTTTATTTCTGCAAAGAAAAACGAACCGGAATGGATGCTTGAATTTAGATTAAAAGCTTTTCGTAACTGGCAAAATATGGTTGAGCCGCACTGGGCTCACGTATCTTACGAAAAACCAAATTTTCAGGATATTATTTACTACTCAGCCCCTAAGCCTAAAAAAGAATTGGGAAGTTTGGATGAAGTAGATCCTGAATTATTAAAAACCTTTGAAAAATTAGGGATCTCATTAGAAGAACAAAAACGCATCAGCGGTGTGCAAAGCAACATTGCTGTTGACGTGGTGTTTGATAGTGTCTCTGTAAAAACAACATTTAAAGAAACATTGGCTGAAAAAGGAGTCATCTTTTGTTCGTTCAGTGAAGCGGTTCAGGAACATCCTGAATTGGTAAAAAAATATATGGGCATGGTGGTTCCACCAACCGATAATTTTTATGCAGCCTTAAACTCTGCTGTATTTACAGATGGTTCATTCTGTTACATCCCAAAAGGTGTTCGTTGCCCGATGGAATTATCAACGTACTTCCGTATCAACGCTAGTGGTACCGGCCAGTTCGAAAGAACCTTGATCATTGCTGATGAAGACGCTTACGTATCATATTTAGAAGGCTGCACGGCGCCACAGCGTGATGAAAACCAATTACACGCAGCAGTAGTAGAAATCATTACTCACAAAAATGCAGAAGTAAAATACAGCACCGTTCAAAACTGGTATCCCGGTGATAAAGATGGTAAAGGTGGTATCTTTAACTTTGTAACCAAGCGTGGAATTTGTTTAGAAGACAATTCTAAAATTAGCTGGACGCAAGTAGAAACCGGCTCTGCCGTTACCTGGAAATATCCTTCAGTAATTTTAAAAGGAAACAATTCAGTTGGTGAGTTTTACTCAGTAGCGGTTACTAATAATTATCAGCAAGCCGATACAGGAACTAAAATGATACACATTGGTAAGAACACCCGTTCTACGATTATATCAAAAGGGATTTCTGCCGGCTTTAGTAATAACAGTTACCGTGGTTTAGTTCAAATTAAAAAAGGATCTAGCAACTCTCGTAACTTTTCGCAATGTGATAGTTTATTAATGGGCGATAAATGTGGTGCACATACGTATCCCTATATCGAGATCAAAGATAAATCTGCCGTTGTTGAACATGAAGCCACAACCAGTAAAATTGGTGAAGACCAATTATTTTATTGCAAGCAGCGTGGTATTGATACTGAAAAAGCAATTGGTTTAATTGTAAACGGATATTGCAAAGAGGTATTAAATAAATTACCAATGGAGTTTGCTGTTGAAGCACAAAAATTATTGGCCATCAGTTTAGAAGGTTCAGTAGGATAATCAATAAAAATTAAGTCAAAATTCAAAAGAAATACAATGATCAGCATTAAGAATCTAAAAGCGTCAATCGGCGAAAAAGAAATATTAAGAGGAATAAATTTAGAAGTTAAAGCCGGAGAAGTTCACGCAATTATGGGGCCTAATGGCTCTGGAAAGTCAACTTTATCAAGCGTTTTAGCAGGAAGAGAAGATTACGATGTAACCGAAGGTGAAGTAACATTTAATGGGAAAAATTTATTGGATATGTCTCCTGAAGACAGAGCGCGTGAAGGTTTGTTTTTAGCGTTTCAGTATCCTGTTGAAATTCCGGGAGTGAGTAATGTGAATTTTTTACGCACTGCTTTAAATGAGATCAGAGCTTATCACGGACAAGAAGAAATGCCTGCTAAAGATTTCTTAGCATTAGTAAAAGAAAAATCAAAATTAGTTGAATTAGATTCTAAACTGGCTAGCCGTAGTGTAAACGAAGGATTTAGTGGTGGCGAGAAAAAACGTAATGAGATCTTTCAAATGGCGATGTTAAATCCAAAATTAGCCATCTTAGATGAAACTGATAGTGGATTAGATATTGATGCTTTGCGTATTGTAGCAAATGGCGTAAACAAATTAAAATCAAAAGATAACGCAACAATCTTAATTACTCACTACCAACGTTTATTAGATTATATCGTACCTGATTTTGTACATATTTTATACAAAGGCCGCATCGTTAAAAGTGGCGGTAAAGAATTAGCTTTAGAATTAGAAGCTAAAGGATACGATGAAATTAAAAAAGAATTTGAAATAGCAGACTAAGATGTCAATGATGGTAGAAACTAAAAGTACTGTTACACAAAGTTTGTTAGAACAGTTACAAAAACAGTCGGGCAAAATTGCTTTTATTCCTGATGCAGAAATTGTTGCGGCAATCAGACATTTAGAAGAAAAAGGTGTTCCGAATAACAAGCACGAAGACTACAAATATTGTAACATAGAAGCATACATTCGTAAAGAATTTAAAAGCATTGAACAAACATTTAATGAAGTTACCAATGCAGATATTGCACCACATAAATTAGAGGAAGCAATTAACATCGTTGTTTTAAACGGAGCATATAACGAAGCATTAAGCGAAAAGATCATCGTAAAAGGTATTACAGTAAAAGCATTAAACGAATTATCGGCTAACGAAAAATTATTGATCGCAACTCAGGCAAAATCTGACGTTGATGCTTTAATTGCATTAAACACGGCCTTTAGCAACAATGGTTTGTTTTTGCAAATTGAAAAAAGCAATATCGTTCCAATGCCAATTCACATTATTTATGTGAACAGCAATAATGCATCTGCTTTAGTGAATTCAAGAAGTTTCATCCACGCACAACAATGTGCTGAAGCTACTTTAGTTGAAAGTTTTGTAAACATTGGTACTGCAAAAGTATTTACAAACTATGTAAGCGAAAAATTATTGGATGAAAATGCCAAGCTAACTTGCTTCACCTATCAAAACGAAGGTCCTTTATCTTATTCGGTAAATACGAATCAAGCTAAAGTAAACAGATACGCTAATTACAATAACACAACCATTACTTTAAGCGGAGAGTTGGTTCGTAACAATCATAATGTTGAACTGGCAAGTGATTATTGCGAAGCACATTTAAATGGCTTGTTCATTACTAACGGCACTCAGTTAGTTGATAATCATACTTTGATCGATCATCAAATGCCAAATTGCGAAAGCAATGAGTTATATAAAGGCATTGCGAAAGATAAATCCATTGGTGTATTCAATGGTAAGATCTACGTTCGTAAAGACGCTCAAAAAACAAATGCTTACCAAAGCAGTAAAAATATCTTATTAAGTGATGATGCTACTATCAACACAAAGCCTCAGTTAGAGATCTATGCCGATGATGTAAAATGTTCGCACGGAACCTCAACCGGTAAAGTGGATGAAGAAGCGCTATTTTACTTAAAAGCAAGAGGTATTGGTGATACAAGTGCTCGTAAATTATTATTACAAGCCTTTGCACAAGAATTAATTGATAAAGTTGAGGTCGATTCTTTAAAAGAAAGGATCCTTCAGGAATTTGAAAAAGCACTTTAAAATTTGTTATTGTTTTCTGAGGCTCTCGAAGGGAACAATAACAACAAAATTTTATGTTCGATATAAATAAAATACGTCAAGATTTTCCCATTTTAACTAATACGGTTAATGGAAAACCTTTAGTGTATTTTGATAATGGTGCTACGGCACAAAAACCAAAAGCGGTTATCGATGTGTTAACTCATTATTATGCACATCAAAACAGCAATATTCATCGCGGTGTTCATACTTTAAGTCGCGAAATAACAATTGCTTACGAAGCAGCTCGTAATACCATCCAAAAGCACATCAACGCACAACATCCTCACGAAATAATTTTCACCAAAGGAACATCAGAGTCTATCAATATGGTAGCTTATTGTTTCGGGAAAATTAATATTTCCGAAGGAGATGAGATTATCATCACTCAAATGGAACACCACAGTAACATTGTTCCTTGGCAGTTATTGTGCGAAGAAAAAAAAGCGGTGTTGAAATACATTCCTATCAATCAGGTAGGTGAATTAATTTTAGAAGAATTACCAAAGCTCATCACATCTAAAACCAAGCTTGTTGCTTTAACTCATATTTCAAATACCTTAGGAACGATCAATCCTATTAAAGATATTATTAAAACAGTTCGTTCTCTTTCTGGCGCTGCTGTTTTAATTGATGGCGCCCAAGCTGTGCCACATGTAAAACCAAATGTTCAAGATATCGATTGTGACTTTTACGTATTTAGTGGCCATAAATTATTTGGCCCAACAGGTGTTGGTATTTTATATGCCAAAGAATCTTGGTTGAATAAGTTTCCTCCTTATCAATCAGGTGGAGGAACCATTAAAACAGTAACTCTTGAAAAAACGGAATTTGCCGATTCCCCTTTAAAATTTGAAGCAGGCACTCCTCATATTGCCGGTGGTGTTGGTTTTGCGGCTGCGATTGATTATGTCAATAACATTGGCATGGATAACATTCATCAATACGAAGATGAATTGTTGCAGTATGCGACTAAAAAATTAAAAGGAATTGAAGGTGTAGTGATTTATGGTAATGCCAAAGCAAAAGCTTCTGTTATTTCGTTTAATGTCTCCAACATTCATCCATTTGATATTGGAACGCTCTTAGATAAATACGGCATTGCTATTCGTAGCGGACATCATTGCACACAACCCCTTCATCAATTTTATAATATTCCAGGAAGCATAAGAGCTTCGTTTGCCTTTTATAACACGATTGAAGAAATTGATCTATTCATTGAAGCACTTAAAAAATCGATCAGACTACTAAGCTAATTTTTTAGTAAATTTGGTATACTTAAAATTATATCAAATTATGAAGAAGCTGTTTATTATTCTCATTAGCGCCTTATCTTTTTCTTCTTGTTACATGTCGGATGATTTTACGAAAGAAAACTCACCAACAACAGGTAAACTGGTTTTGTTTTATGATGAGGGTTTAAAACTTCATATCGAAAATCAGATCAACACATTTAAATCTATTTATGGTTATGCTGATATTGAATTAGTCTCTTCTGATGAAAGGTCATGCGTGGAAGCTTTATTTAATGATAGTTGCAAAGCTATTGCTATCTCACGTCCTTTAAGCGAAAGTGAATTACAAAAATTCTTACAAAAAAATATTCGCCCCGAAAGTTCTGTTGTCGCAAAAAATGCCATTGCGTTTATTGTACATAAAGACTTCGCAGACTCTACCTTATCTATGCCTGAAATAATAGCTTTATTACAAGGAAATGATAGTACTTTAATAAAAGGTAAACACATAAAAATTGTATTTGATAACCAAAACTCAGGAAGCACTCGTCATTTAAAGGATTCTTTATTGCCTAATACCGGTTTTGGTAAAAATTGTTCGGCAGTTAATAACACCAAAGAATTAATTAAAACCATTAGTGCTGATGTAAATGCCATTGGCGTTTGTGATTATGCCTGGCTAAGTGATAAAGATGATAATACCACCAAAGAGTTCTTAAAAACCATAAAAATTCTGGCCGTTTCAAAAACTAATACTGAAATAGCCTATATGCCCGATCAATCCAATTTGGCCACCTTGCAATATCCTTTGATCAGAAGTATTTGTATTATCAGACGTTCTTCTGAATTTAGCTTAGGAAAAGGTGTAGAAACCTTTATTGCGGGCCCACAGGGTCAATTGATGTTCCTGAAGCAAGGGTTAGCCCCTAACCGCCAGGAAGAACGTGTGATTGAAATTACCATTCCACCCGTTGCTCAACCAACCAAAAACTAGGTTTTCCTTAAACTTTAAAATTATGTTAATTTTGACGCCAATTGTCATCTGGGCTAATCTTTGGCAAGCGAATTGAATTTAAAAAACTGTATTTTTACGACTCCACTTAGGAGTGTATTTAAAATAAATTAATATGAAAAAAATAACATTATTAAGCGCAGGTATTGTTTTAGTAAATAGTTCATTTGCACAAACTTTACAGGAAGCGATTACTAAAACCGATAACGAACGTTATGCTGCCGCTGCTGCCGACTTTAGATCTTTAATTGCTAAGGAAGCTAACAAAGGAGAAAACTATTTTTACTTTGGAGAGAATTTCTTTAAAGACGGAAATCTTGATTCGGCTAATTATTTTTACCAAAAAGGGGCTGATGTAAATGCGACTTACCCTTTAAATCATGTTGGTTTAGGAAAAGTGCTTTGGTCAAAAGGTAAATCTCAGGATGCACAAACGGCATTTTTTAAAGCGGCTACTTTAGGTGCTAATAAAAATACAGAGGTGATGCGTAAAACAGCTGAAATTTATATTACATCTGAAAACAAAAATATTGATGGGGCGATTAACTTATTAAATGCTGCCATTAAAATTGAGCCTAAAAATCCGGATAACTATATCTTAATGGGCGATGCCTTAATTGAGAAAAATCCAACAGATGGTGGTCCTGCAATTAAACAATACAACAAAGCAACAGAGTTAAATCCAAAATCACCAAAAGGGGTATTACGTTCAGGTAAATTGTACCAGCGCGGGCGTAACTATCAATTAGCTTTAGATCTGTACAAACAAGCTGAAACAATTGATCCTAACTATGCTCCTGCATACCGTGAAAAAGCTGAGCTATATCACATGGCCGGGCAAGATGGAAAAGCAATTGAGAGTTATAAAAAATATTTGGAATTGAATAATAGCGATGAAGCGAGAGAGCGTTACGCTTCTTTTTTATTCACTAACAAACAATATGCTGACGCTATTACTGAAATTGAAGCTTTACAAAAAGCCGGAAATACAAATATGTATTTAGATCGTATTTTAGCTTACTCATATGCTGAACTTGGAAACAAAACAGATAAAGAGGCTTATACTAAAGGATTAAACTCTATTAATAAATTTTTTGAAAAAGCTGGCGCTACTTTTAAATATGTAGCTACAGATTATAAATATAAAGGAATCTTATTAGCTAAAACAGGGCAAGATAGCGTTGGTGTAACTAATATTGAAACAGCGATTGAAATGGACCCTAAATTAGAGAAAGAATTAGTTTCTTTAATTGCTACCACCTGGATGGGTGCAAAAAAATATCCTAAAGTGATCTCTACCTACGAAAGAAAAATGGCAGGAGATCCTAATAATCTAACGATTCAGGATTGGTATGATTACGGCCGTGCTTACTACTATGATGCAGGTGCAAAACAAAGAGAAAAGAAAGATGTAGATGCCGCTGCTTTATTTGTAAAAGCTGATAGTTGCTTTTCTAAATTATGTCAATTAAAAACAGATTACCCTATGGGTTATTTCTGGAGAGGCCGTGTAAATGCACAATTAGACCCTAAAGACGAAAAACATATAGCAAAACCTCATTACGAAAATGCTTTAACCTTAGTTAAGCCTGAAGAGAAAATGACTTATAAGTTTAACATTATTGAAGCTAACTTATATTTGGGTTCTCATTATGCTTTCTCTAAAGAAAAAGATCTAGCAAAAGCGAAAGAATATTTTAAAGTTGTATTGGAATTAGATCCAACAAATAAAGCCGCTAACGATTTCTTTAAAAGCCCTGCCGGGAAATGAAAAAGCCCTAAACCCAAAAAGAAAAAATAATTTATATGAAAAGAGGCTCTGCATAATTGCAGAGCCTCTTTTGTTTTATGTTACATCCTGATAATTCTGTATATGTCGTGCTGAACTTGTTTCAGCATCTCTCTTTCTTGAGACCCTGAATTGAAAATCGGCGGAGCCAAACAAGTTCAGGGTGACGAGTAATATAAGCTTGCCTTTAATTCTGATTGTTTGCTTTATACGCCTTATACATTCTATAGCTTCTATAAATAGAATAGCCTAAGAAGATAGTCCCTAAGATATAACGTTTGTTTCCAAACACTCTGTCTTCTAGTAGATCTGTAAAGTAAAAAACAAACGCACCAACTATAGTAATGATAACCATTAAGGCGCTAAAGCTTAAATTAATTAATTCTGTGGGTGATTTTTTCATGATTTTTTATTTTTAGTCAGTTCAAGCGAAGTCGAAAACAAATAGAACACATCTCGACTTCGCTCGATGTGACACGCGTGTTATTTAAAATTTGTACTATCAAAAAAAATCCCTTTCACCGTTTGATGAAAGGGATTTATTATAGTTTAAATTGATTATCTCAACTGGAAGTTAATTGGTAAGTTGAAGAACACCGGTACTGAACGTCCGTTTTGTTTTCCAGCTTTCCAGTTTGGCATCGATTTTACAACTCGAATCGCTTCTTTGTCGCACTCTTGACAACCTGGTACACCTTTTAATACTTGTACATCTGTGATGTTACCATTACCGTTAACAACGAATTTCAAGAAACATTTACCACTTAAACCAGCTTCTTTAGCCATTTGAGGATATTGAATGTTTTTTTGAATGTACTTCATCATTTCTTGTGGTCCACCCGGAAACTCCGGCATCTCTTCTACTACAGTAAAGATCTCAGGAGCTTTTTCTTCAATAACAGTACCTGTTCCATTTCCGTCTGGTACTACAACCGCATCTCCATCACCTTCCTGAGTAACCGTACCAACATTGGTTTCAGTTAATTTTTCTTGTGGTGGTGGTGGGTCAGTTTCTACCGCATCATCCTTGATCACCGGAGGAACGAATTTTACCGTTTCCATTACTGGCGGTGGCGGTGGTGGTGGTGGTGGTGGTGGTTCGTTTTTGTCTGCCGGTGGCGGAGTTAAATCGATCTGTGTCATATCTAACACAGGCTCTTTCGCCATTTCAGTTCCTTTTAAACCCATAATAACTTTAACCCCCATTCCTAAAGCTAAAGCCGCAACCATACTTAATAGAATCAACATAACTGTTCTGTCATATTTTTTACGTATTTCGTATGCGCCATACTCTTGATTTCTTTCAGCAAAAACGATCTCGTTTCTATCTGCAGAAACCACATTATTCCATCTTTCTATAATCAATAATATAGAAACTAGGCCAATAATGATTGCTAATATTAATATTCCTATCATGATTACTTAATTTTTTCTTGTAATAATGCGTATTCTGTAGCCATCATTTCTACTCCTAAAACACGTTTACCCACATTGCAAATTTTTAATTCATCCAACATGTCAATCGCATTCTTGTATGTAGCCTGATCGTCTGTTTTAATTAGAACAGTAATAGCTCTTGTGTCTGCCGTTGCTTCCATTGCCAAACGTTTGAAAGTTGAGTCAGGTAAAGTTTTGTTGATGTTTTTTGCTTCTAAACTTTTAATTTCATCAACTGCCCATTTGTTTTTTTCAAGCAATAAAGCATGTAACCCTTCTGAGCTAAAATTTGTTTCTTGTAACTGAGTTGGAGGCGCACCTTTTTCGTTACCAGGAGCATAAAATTGTCCGGCATAATAAAAAATACGATCATCTTTAGTTAATAAAAAGGTTACCCCGTTTTTAACTTCTGGTGGTGGTGGACTTCCCGGAGGTGGTTCAGCCGGCATGCTCAACTCCATACTTTTTGGTTTGCTAAAGGTAGATGTTAAAACGAAGAACGTTAATAACAAGAACGCTAAATCCACCATGGGCGTCATATCTACGCGGGTACTCTGTTTCTTGGCGCGTTTTTTACCGCCTTTACCATGCCCGCTGTCGCCGCCTTCTGCTATTTCTGCCATGTTAAGTTAGTTTATAATAGTTAATACTTTTTTAATTAGTGTGCTTTTGCTGCAGGTTTAGTTTCCCCACCTTCCATTGATGTGATCAAATTGAACGTGTAAATCTTCATGTCAGTAAAAGTTTTAAATACATCCTTAATATAAATGTATTTGGCTTTTCCGTCTGCTTTAATAGCGTAACGAGGTTTTTCGCCTTTAAACTGCTGATTTTTTTCAGCTGCTTTATCCTTCTCCCTCATGTAAATAGCATTTAACTCTTGAGCTGAAATGTTAATCCAATCTCTCAATTGGTTATTTACAGAATCCAAAGGAACACCTTTTTGTGGTTGGAATTTTAAACGTTCCGCTTCGGAAGCATCTAAATAACGAGGTAAATCTTTAATTTCTACCCCAAAACTTGATAAACCACCGAATTTTTTAGTTTGATCCGCATTAAACTTTACGTTATACTTCTCGCTAATTCGTGCTAAAGCATTTTTTTTAGCTTCTGCGTTTCCAACACCAAAAAATGCTCTCCCATTATTATCAACTGTTACCAGAATTGTATTTTCCGGTAAAGCCTTGTCAGACACTGATGATGGTGGATCCACGATCACCGGTTCTGCCATTCTGAAAGAGGCCGTAAGCATAAAGAACGTTACCAATAAGAACGCTAAATCCACCATAGGAGTCATGTCTATCGATGGTGCATGTGCTGCTGGTTTTATCTTTGGCATGTTTACTTAATTAATTAATTTTTATATAGAGATACAATTTCATTTATCATTCCATAAAGGAATCATAAAATTATTTTCCTGAAGTTTGGAATTCTTGTACAATTGAGAATCCGGCTTCGTCCATTGCATAAGTTAATTGATCTACACGGTTAGAGAACAAGTTGTAGAAAATAATAGCTAATGCAGAAGATAAGATACCCACTAATGTATTTACCAAGGCTTCAGAGATACCAGTTGCTAAAGCGGCTGTATCAGGAGTACCAGCTGCTGCTAACGCACCGAAGGCACGGATCATACCTACAACCGTTCCGATCAAACCAACTAATGTACCAATAGAAGCACACGTTGAAATAACGCTCATGTTTTTAGATAACATTGGTAATTCTAAAGAAGTAGCTTCTTCTAATGCTTTAGTGATAGCCGATACTTTAGCTTCCTTGTCCATTGAAGAATCGTTTTGCACGAATTTATATTTCATTAAACCTTCGTGAACTACATTTCCTAAAGATCCTTTTTGTTTATCACACTCGGCAATGGCTCCATCTAAATCATGAGAAGCAATTAATTCTTTGATCTTTTCAACGAATTTGTCAGTTTTTCCACGGCCATTTGCTTTTTGAATAGTGATGAAACGCTCAATAGCAAACGTAATTACTGTAAATAAAGTCCCTAATAAAATTGGAACAATAAATCCTCCTTTGTACATGATACCGAAGAAGTTAAGTGGGTGCCCTTTTTCCGGACCTTCTGCATCAAAATTGCCTGGAGCTCCTAATACAAATTTATACACAATAATTCCGATTACTAAACAGATAGCAATAGCTAAAGCTGAAACGATGAACGGAAATCCGCCTGATGTTTTTTTGTTACTCATGATTGTTGTTTTTTAGTTAGTTTCTATTTTTTAGAATGACGCCAAACATAGCAAAAAGGTTTTTAAATAGCAATAAACAAATGCTAACTTTTTGTTAATGTTTAAATCGTTCCATTTTTTGCTAATGACGCAATTCTACAGCAAATATTGCTTGTTTTAGAAGAAAAACTGTAAGTGATTTTGTAAGTGGCGACTTTGGGTTGGTAAGTGGTAGGAAAAGGGGGAAGGAAGCCGTTGGCAGATGAAAGTTGTGTCAGCTTTAACATTGTTTGGTCTAAGCCTCTTGTTTGTCAGTTCGAGCGGTGTCGAGAACAATAACTACTTCAAATAACTAATAGCAATGATCTGTATTTTACGTTCTGCTGCGGCATAGGGACTATAAACTGAATTTTTAACATCTTTCACGTCATCACTCACCTTGCTAACCGGAAGTTCGCCAATATCTTCATTAAAAAATTCAATACGGCCTTCGGCTTCATTAGTATTATCAACGTATTTAACAAAAATACCCTCTTTGTACTCCATAAAATAGTTTCGTAAACTGCTGATACGGCGTTTAGCTAAATTCACATTATAATCCGTACTTGCTAAAGGGCTGCAATAACCTTTCATGGTTATTTTTACTTTTTCGCCACGTAATAAAACCTGCTCTAACAATTGGGCAAATTTGTCGAGATCCTGCATTCCGGCATCCACACTATCTTCAAAAAAGTTTTCAATTTTATTTGTTGCCAATAAATAATTGTCGTCTTTTAATCCGTTAGTGTACTCACTTACATATTTTCTTTTTAAGGCAACATAATCATCATACGTTTTTTTGTAATTCTTTTTAGTAACAATTACTTTGGTTTTAGGTTCAGGTTCATCGTTATGGAAATACAATGTCAATGGCACCAATACCTTCATCTGATTGATCAGCAAAGCTGTTGTGTCAACCGGCTTAGGAGGCTCCGTTAATGGCGTAATTGGAAAACTATAAATATCATTACAACAATTAGGTTTATCTTCAAAGTAAGAACCCAATCGATTAGAGGAAATATAAGCCCTGTCTTTTTTAGAGTTAATGCTGTAATAAATATCGTTGTAGCTACTGTTGATTGGGTAGCCAATATTCTCTGCTTCTAAAAATTCTGTTTTATTATAAGTGCTTTTAAAAATATCAAAATTACCTAAGCCTTTGTGCCAGGTACTGCTGAAGTATAACGTATTATTTTCTTTTACAAACCAAGGCGTTATTTCATCCTCAATGGTATTTACTTTTTTTCCAAGGTTAACAGGGTTTTCAAAAGATCCATCGGTATTCATTATAGCATACCAAATATCCATGGCACCTTCTCCTCCAACTCTATCGCTCGCAAAAAACAACACTTCTTTTTCATTAAGTTGGCTTAAACATGGTTGCGTATTGGTATACCCGGCCACATTAATTGGAGCCGGTAATTTTTTTAGATCTGTCCAATGTCCGTCCTTAAAATCAGATACATAAATTTCGCAACGGTATTGGCTCGCATTTAGTGCACTGCAGCGTGATACAAAGATCTTTGTGAAATCTGCGTTAAAACTTGTGTTAGCATTATGAATTCCATTTTTATTAAATAAACTATCGAGCTCCTGAGCTTTTAAAAATTTATTTTGTTTTTTAGGAGATTTGTGTGCTGTATATAATTTATTAAAACCAATATCATTCGCATCTGTTTTTGATTTATCCCTTAACGAAGAAAAATACAAGGTGCTGTCATACTCAAACGGAGCGTACTCGCTCACACGGCTATTTACCATGCTGTCTAAGTGTACCACTTTAACATCAACCGGATTTTTAATAAGGATCTGTGCATAATCACAGGCCTCTACTTCTTGTTTTGCTTTCAGGGCAAGACGTTGCTTTTCTTTGTCTTTACTGTTACGATTTTTTTTATAATACTTATCAAAGTATTTTTTAGCTTCTTTGTATTTACCGATGTTCTTTAATAACGTCGCAATATGAAATGGCACTTCTTTATACGTTCTGCCATTATCGTGTTTGTAAATTTTTTGATACCAGTGTAAAGCTGTTGTATTATCATAATTTAAACGAGACGCATCGGCCACTAATAACTGATATTCTACTTTTGACGAATCCAATAAAATTAGTTGAGTATAAATTTGAGCCGCTGATGAATAATCTTTTTTTGCATTGGCTTCAATACCTTGTTTTAATAATTGTTTGATGCTTTGCCCATAAGCAACTACAGAAAAACACATTACAATTATCAAACTTACTACTTTCTTCATTCTACATGTAAACTGGGCACACTCTGGTTTTGGGCACAAATAATTTTGGACGAGCGTAAATATAAATGAATGAAATTTCGAAAGCGCCACGACCATTAGTTGCTTGTTTAAACTGAGAATAATTATAATCGTAAGATGCCTGGAAACGCATGCTATTATATTGTAAGCCTAAGGTTGTAATAAAGGCGTCACCCAAACGGGTTAATACTCCCAGATTTAAAACTGTATTTGTTTTTGGATCCACAGTATAATAATAAGATAAGCCTGTTACGTTTTCGCGAAAAGCTTGTTGTTGTTGACCATAATACTCTAACATAATGGAAGAGATATTATTGAAACTATATTTTAATTGCAATTGCTCTAAGTGTTTTGGCCTTAATACAACACCCTGAGTATTGTTAAACGAAATATTAGGTTTATTGATATGACTAATACCGTAACCTATTGTTGCCTGAATTTTTTGATTAAATTTTTTCTGGATAACGGCTCCTAATCCAAGATCTGCAAAAATTTTATTTTGCTTATCAAAGTTTTCTCCATTTGCTAAGCCTTGATTATAGGCGTCTCCATCCCATTGTTTGTCAAATGATAATTTACTGGTGTTAATTCCAATATTAGTAATACCCGCCAATACGCCCAAAGCAATAGTTAAACCCGAATCTTTTTTGAATGAAAATTTATGATTGATCGGGATTTTAATGTCAGTAATATTATAATTCCCATCACCGGCAACGTCATGGTTAAAAAGAAAGCCAACCGCTTCATCAGTGCCTTTGATCAAGGATTTATTCAAATTAAAATCGGCGCCAAAACTAAAAGTGTTATAAGGAACCTTCACTGTCTTCCATTGATTACGGTAATTAAAAATAATACGGCCATCGCCATCATACATACCGGCATTAGCAGGGTTTAAATTAATGGGCGACATGTTCCAATTAGAAAAATGTATATCCTGAGAAAACAAAAGAGCAGAATTAAGAAGGCAGAAGGCAAAAGCCAACGCTCTTAAAAATCTAATATGTCTTCTCTTACCTGTCATTACTTCATCAAGGTGATGTTACCTTTTTTAAATGATTGCTCTCCGTTATTGCATGTAAACGTCATATAATAACCATAAACGCCTTGATCTAAAGCTTTGCCTTTATATAAGCCGTCCCAACCTTTTTTAATATCATTGGTTTCAAATAATTTTTCACCCCAACGATCATAAATTGTCAAATACACTTCTGTTACAAAATTACTTCTGATAAATAAGACATCATTTGCTCCATCTCCATTTGGCGTAAAACCTGTGGGTAAATACACCACATCTTCATTACACACATTAGTAGTTACCTCAACATAAATTGTTTTTAATGCGTGGCGACATCCATTTTGGTCTGTAAAGTAGATGGTATATTCTCCTGTTTTTGTTGGCGTAAGCACATATACATTATTGCCCTGACTTACAATTGGCGCAGTAGGTACAACATTTATCGAGCCTGTATATGTAAACCCATTTAAGTTAACAGTAACCGACTCTCCAAGAATTAATGTTGTTGAGCTTACCGTAATGGAAGCAGTATTATACGAAAAAGGCAAAACAGAAACCTGGGTCAACAAATCACTTTTACAAGTATCTGTTCCGTTTATGTGACTAACTGTAACTGTATAAAATGTAGTTGAACTAGGAAAGGCTAAAGGATTGGAAATATTAGGATTAGATAAACCGGTTGGTGGTGACCAGGAATAAATAGTTCCCCCACTTGCATATAATTGAACAGTATCTTCTACGCATTTAAAAATACCGGGGTTCACGGCAACCGGATCAAAGCCGGTTAAAATCAAAGCCTGTTCGGTTGTATCCATACAGCCCTGAGCATTAGATGTGATCAAAGATACCGTATAAGTACCCGGATTACCATAATAATGCAATGGATGTTGTTGAACAGAATTAGTAACATCTCCGAAATTCCACGACCATGAAACAGGGGCTAACGTTGAAGCATCGGTGAATTGAACATTATTACTACAGCCGCCAACACTATAAGTAAATGCTGAATTTATAATAGGATAAACATTAACGGAAGTAGTTAAGGTTTTGACACAAACTTTTCCAAACAAACTATTTTGTGTAATGGTTACTGAATAAACAGTACTCGTTGTTACATTACATGCTGTTGAATAATTATTTGTACTCGAAAGTCCTACACTCGGTTGCCAACTATAACTAACACCGCCATTAGCATATAGATTTGCTATTTCATAAGAACATTTTGGTGGCCAACCACTCACTCTTGCCGAATCAACCGGCACTACAATGACTTTAGCTACAGAATCTTTGCAAGTTACACCGACTTGTGAAACTAAAGAGATGGTATACGTACCTCCGGTAAAAAAACTGTAACCAGGATTTTGCGCTGTAGAAAACAAAGATCCATTTTGATACCACTTGCATGGAACTGAAGAGGGACTGGTTTGATTAATGAAATTAACTTTATTCGAACACGAATCAACCGTTATAGTAAAATCACTTACAGGAACAGGTTGAACGGTGATCAAAACTTTAGCCGTATCATGCAGCGAATTACAAATAGAGGTTTTTACATAGAGGTTAACCGTGTAAGTTCCTGCAGCTGTAAATGTTTTTACCGGATCTGTAATAATAGACGTTGTGTCATTATTACCAAAATCCCACAAAAATGCATGACCGGGCGTACTGTTATTTGTAAGTGTTACGGTTAAAGGAGCGCAACCGGTAAGCGTACTGGCGGAGATATTAGCCTGAGCCGTATTTAATTGAAAATCGATTTTAAAAACGCCATTATTACAATTATAATTATCTGTATTATGGTTAGGATTTCCGGGTGTGTTTGGCCATGCCCCTGGTGTTACCGGAAAATCATCGTGCTGAGTTGCGGCTGTAGTACCACCACAACCAGCACATACCGATTGATAAATAATGCCTCGTTTATCAAAACGACTGGTGCCGCCATCCACATGTTCCTGACTTAAACCACCACCAAAATAACTTCCAAATAAAATATTAGCCATGTTGGGGCCCAGTACCATCATATAAAAATTAAAACCATCAGTTACTGATTGGATCGCATTGCCAGTTAATGGCATACCATTAGTGGCATTACCCGTAAGGATATTTCCTCCCCAACCTGATAAATACACGTTACCGGCACAATCAATAGAAAACGCTGAAGGAGAAATGTTAACGTTGCCATTACCATTACCAAAAATCGTTGAGGCTAATAAACTACTCAATTGGCTATTTAATTTTTGAATATACTGCTTACTGTTTCCAACGGAAAATACGCCGGGCGTAATGGGCATATTCCCTAAGGATTGGCCATATAAATACACATTTTGCTGATTATCCAATTGCACAAAATAACTCTGATCATAATTATTTGTACCAATATAACTACCATGCATAATACTGGATCCATCAAATTTTATTTTACAAACATATCCATCACATTTTCCGCCCGCATACGCAGGTTTATAGCTACCAACAGTAGTAGGAAAATTTGTACTGCGCGTGCCGCCGGTTATGTATATATTTAATGTATCATCTAAGGCTAAAGCATAACCTGCATCCCCATTACTTCCACCAATATATGTGCTAAACACCAAGCCGCTTAACGTTGGGTTAAATTTTACCAGAACGGCATCTTGTTGACCGCCTAAAGTATTATCTAAAGCGTTTAACGTGGGGAAATCGTTCGACTTAGTACTACTGTAGATGTAAATATTATCCAGACTGTCTACCTGAACTTCACCCCTAAATTGATCGCCATAATTAAACATTAATGAATCATATAATGAAGTATTATTGTTATTGTTAACGCCATCATTTTTAGACCCTCCTATATATGTTGATGCCATTAATGTAGTTCCTGTTTTATTTAATTTGGCAACATAAATATCTGTACCGCCAAGAAAAAGAGTTCCGTTTTGCGGGTAATTTAAAAAATCACCGCCATTAAATACATCATCAAAACAACCAATAGTTGTAGGAAAATCGCTTGAACCTGTTGCCCCATATAAGCACAAATTGTCATTTTTATCGGCAATTAAACTGGTAACAATTTCCGAAGATGTTGCTCCTCCAAGATAAGTGGAATACCTTAGGAAAGACCCCGTAGAATCATATTTTGTGATCACCACATCCGTAAACCCATCTGATACATTTCCATTATAACTCACGTCATAAGCCCCTGCCGTAGTTGGGTAACCAACATTAAAAGCGGTTCCTCCGGTATACAAGCTTCCTCTTGAATCATACGTAGCAGTCATACCAAAGTTATCAGCTGTACTACCACTAGATGCTGCAAATACTAAAAGCGGGTCAATGATCAGGACTTGTGTTGCATCATACTTTTTCAATAATTTAAACGACACAATATTACCTTGTAATACAAATTTACTTGGTATTTCAATTGTATCACCCTCTATCACCTGATACACAAATGGTTTTTGTTCGATCGATTCGCTCACAGATGTGAGAATATGCAATTCATTATTTTTTAGTTTAATGCTCTCTACATTGTTGTATTGAACTTTAACATCAGCTGGATTTCCCCCCGGCTTAACAATAAAATTATATTTGATAGACTGCGCTCCACCCGTATATTCAGCATCAATGTTTTGGTAAAGATTTTTTACCTGTATCTTCTTATAATGATGAACATTTGTTGCCCACTGCGAAGAATTTTTACCAATGAAATAATTAACATAATCCTCCGAAGGAATTTCTGCTCTTGTTTGAGGAGAATTATTGGCCCCTATAAAATTAACTGAGTAAGCATGAAATTTGAGATTATCTGAATGGGTTCTGCCTAAATGCCTTCCCCTGAAATCATCTTTATCATACAAATTATAGGTTAACTTCCCACTTTTTTCGATAAACAATGCGCCACCATCCAACTGGGCTCTATAAGCCACAGCTTCGTTCCATTGGTGCTTGTTTTCAGTAAACCGTATAAGAGACTCCTCATGAGCATGCGGAGTTTTAGCGCGTTGAGCAAAACAGCTAACGGCAAAAAACATTAGGAACAGTATGGCTTTAATAGGATGCACTTAAGTAAATTTAATAAAAAAAGCCCTGATTTTACAATCAGAGCTCAATTTTTTATTAAAAAGGGGGTGTTATTTCAAAGTGCCGTTTTTCTCAGCTTCTTTATTTTGTTTTACCATTTGCAAGGTTTGGTAAACTAATAAAAAAAGGATAATGCTCCATAATATGATGTTAGGACCGTGTCCCATTTTGAACATTATTCCAAATACCCATTGAGAAAAATCTCCAATTGCATAAAAAACATCAGTCATTGTAATCATTAAAGAAGTCATATCAATCTAAATTTGTAAGTTTACATCACAAATGTATAAATTTTCTTGAAAAAAAAGTAATTTCTTCTAAAAATGATTGTTGGCCCCTTAAAAAATAACCTTCAGCTTTCTATTATCATTCTTTCTACACTTTGTCTCACTTTGTGGATAAACACTTTGGTTTTTGTATCGGGCACTTCCATAGAAGATAGCACCCCCGAACATATTTTATATAATTTTCTTTTTAATCGAAATCTATCTTTTGTTTTTAAACAGATCATTATGCTTTTTGTGGTTATTATTGGTGGCGTTTTATTGAATATGTTTGCTATCCGCCAAGAGATCGTTTCAAAAACCAATCACCTGCCTTCTTTATTCTATATTTTATTTTCTTTTGCATCAAACACAAATCACTCATTTGATCCGATATTAATTGCCAATATATTTGTTATGCCGGCACTTTTCTTTTTAATGGAAAGTTATCGTGAAGAACAGGCTTTATCTGATTTTTTTAAAGCCGGTTTTTTTATGGGATTGGCTTCTTTTTTTTATGTTCACTATATCTTTTTATTTCCATTAAGCTTTATCGCCTTAATTATTCTAAGAGCCTTTAATTGGAGGGAGTGGATCTCTTTATTGCTTGGATTACTGACTCCATATTATATATATGTTGCCTTAAATTACATAACCGTTAATGATTTTACTCAATCTTTTAGCTTGATCTCAACCGTTTTATCTGATTTTCAAAAACCTCTTGTTTCTGAATACGACATGGCTTTTTTAATTATGATCGCATTACTCTTTGTCTTTGCTCTTTTTCAAAGTTTAACTAAAGGGTTTGGTGTTAAAGTAAAAACTAAAAAAACTAAATTCATTTTACTTTGGATGATGGCACTCTGTCTATTAATGGTTTTCTTTAAACATAAATCTGATTGGCTTTTAATGCCTTGCATCATTCCTTTAAGTGTTATTATTGGTGATTATTTAGCCGAACTACGTCAGTTAAAAATAGCCAACACCTTACTAACGCTTTGTTTAGGCGCATTTGTTCTGGTATATTTTCATGCCATAGGCATTTTGTAGTAATTTTTTAATAAAAAAACGATCTAGGCCTCCTCGATCTGTCTACCGCATTTATGGTATATTCCATCCACTATTTAACCATTATCTTTAGTGTCTAATGACAACACTAGATAAATTAAAAATTGGCCAAAGTGCGCTTATAAAAAAGTTCACAGATGATTTTTTGTCTTTAAAATTAATCGAAATGGGATGCTTGCCCGGCGAAACCATTAAACTAGCCAATATTGCTCCCATGGGTGATCCTATAGCCATTGAGGTGTCAGGTTATTTATTGAGTTTACGAAAAAAAGAAGCCTCTACTGTTGTTGTAAAGATTGATTAAGATTTAGAACCTTTTCCTTATTGAATCACAACAAGTCCCATATTTCAATTGCTTTACTTGGTAATCCCAATAGCGGAAAATCAACCTTGTTTAACTCCTTAACCGGCTTAAATCAAAAAACAGGTAATTATGCCGGTGTTACTGTAGATAAACATTATGGCTCCTATTCCTTTAAAGATACTGTTTATAAAGTAACGGATCTGCCGGGGACTTACAGCTTATACCCAAAATCAATTGATGAAGAGGTTGCCTGCAAGGCTTTATTAGATCCCAAAGAAATTATTGATATAGTGGTGATCGTAGCAGATGCTTCGAATTTAAAAAGACATTTGTTACTGGCTACACAAATGATCGATCTCAAAAAACCATGTGTGCTAGCCCTTAACATGATCGATGAGGCAGAAAAAAATAACATCACCATCTACATTGATGAATTAGAGAAGGTCTTGGGAATTCCGGTAGTAACAATTAACTCCCGAGAAAAAAAGGGTATTTTGGAATTAAAAGAAACCATTATAAGAGCCGAAATTTCTAATTCTATTTTTTATGATTTTGAAAAACAAAAAGAATTATTACCTAATACCGATTCTTACGCATCAATTATCTTATCTCAGTTTAACGATAAAAACAATCCCTTTCTTAAAGAGTTTGAATTAGCAGACAATATTTCGCGCTTTTCAAAATTGAACTACATTATTGCTAAATGTCTTAAACAACCTCAGCAAATTCATAAAAGCACCACACAAAAATTAGACGCTGTTTTTACTCATAAGATCTTTGGTTTTGTTTTTTTTCTATTAATTCTCTTCGTCATTTTTCAGTTTATTTTTCATGTCGCCGAATATCCCATGACATGGATAGAAGAATCCTTTGCTTATTTAATGAATCTAACGGCTCAGTCCTTGCCGCAAGGTCAGCTTAACGATCTGTTCGTAAATGGCGTATTGGCCGGCATTAGTGGGATCGTGGTTTTTGTTCCTCAAATTGCCCTGCTGTTTTTCTTTATTGCTATTTTAGAAGATACCGGTTACATGGCCAGGGCCAGCTTTATCTTAGACAAATTAATGCGCCGTTTTGGGTTAAATGGCAAGTCGGTTATTCCTATGATCAGTAGTGTGGCTTGCGCGGTTCCATCCATTATGAGCACACGTACCATTATGAACTGGAAAGATAGGATCATTACCATTTTAGTTACTCCCTTAATTAGTTGCTCGGCACGTTTACCGGTTTATACTTTATTAATAGGTATGATGTTTTCGGGTCAGGAATCAAAAGGTATATTTAATTACCAAGGTATTGTTTTAATGGGCATGTATCTGTTGGGTTTTGCGGCAGCACTTTTTGCTGCCATTATTTTAAAGTATGTGTTAAAGTCAAAAGAAAAAAGTTACTTCATTATGGAATTACCCGTGTATCGTAAACCACAATGGCAAACAGTAGGCATATTGGTGTTTGATAAAGTAAAAGTGTTTTTGTTTGATGCCGGAAAAATTATTTTAGCCATCTCTATTGTATTATGGTTTTTAACAAGCCATGCGCCAAATAATGCTTTTGAAAAAATTGAACAAAACACCTCCGCTTTATCTGAAGGAGAAATTAAATCGCAAAAATTGGAAGCCTCTTATGCCGGCATTTTAGGTAAAAAAATGGAGCCGGCTATTAAACCCTTGGGGTTCGACTGGAAAATTGGCATTGCTTTAATTACTTCGTTTGCCGCACGCGAAGTGTTTGTGGGCACCATGGCCACAATTTACAGTAGCGGTGATACAGATAATACCGAAACACTTCGTGAAAAATTAATTGCTCAAAAAAATTATACCACTCAGGAACCGGTATACACCAATGCTGTGTGTTGGTCGCTATTAGTGTTTTATGCTTTTGCCATGCAATGTATGAGTACATTGGCAACCACCTATCGCGAAACCAAACACTGGAAATGGCCAGCTATTCAATTAGTGTTTATGACCGGCTTGGCATATTTGTCTTCCTGGGGAGTTTATACTGTGATGAGTTAAAAGATTTTTTTATATTTATATAAAGTAATCACCCTCTTAATTATGAACTTTCACGAATTGCTTCATCAAGCTATTATTGCTGCCGTTTTAGGCGGAGATGAAATTTTGAAAGTATATGATACTAACTTTAATGTAGAATATAAACAGGATAAAACACCTGTTACTATGGCTGATAAAAACGCCAGCGATACGATCATTGACACTCTGAAAAATTTTAATATTCCGGTATTAAGTGAAGAAGGGGATCCTATTAATTTTGAAACAAGAAAAGAATGGAGCAGACTTTGGATAATTGATCCTTTAGATGGCACCAAAGAATTTGTTAAACGTAATGGAGAATTTACGGTTAACATTGCTTTAATAGAAAATAACGCTCCTGTATTGGGCGTTATCTATTCGCCTGTATTTAAAGATATTTATTTTTCGGCAAAGGGCGTGGGTGCTTTTAAAATCAATCACGTCGATTTTATTCCTTTTATTGGTGTTATTCAGACTTCAAGCTTAGAGGATCTGTTTCGGGTGGCAAAAAAATTACCGACCGTTTCAAACAGAAAAAACTATGTGGTAGTTGCCAGTCGCTCACACATGAGTTCCGAAACACATTACCATATTGAAAACATTAAACATCATCACCAAAACGTTGAAATTGTAAGCACCGGAAGTAGTATTAAAATGTGCTGGGTAGCCGAAGGCATTGCCGACGAATATCCTCGTTTTGGTCCTACCATGGAATGGGATACGGCTGCGGGTCAAGCAATTTTAGAGGAATCAAAAGCTTGTTTAATTGATTTTAAAACCAATCAGGTTATGAAGTACAATCGTGAAAATTTATTGAACAATTGGTTTATTGCAAAACGTTTGTGATTTCTTGTTCAATAATTTTATTTATTTCCTTGGCATTAAATATGATCATAGCGTGTGTACCTCCTTTAATAAGATAATCCGCTTTCACTATATTATGTTTCAATAATCTATCATTGGTGCCGTGAATATGAATTATTTTATTTGAAAAATCTTTTGCATCCCAATTCACAATGATATTGATGCTATTTTTAAAATAATCCTTTTTCATACTATTTACCATCTCTAAGTATTCGGGCACAAAAGCGCTCCCGAATCCAAGAAACCATTTGGCTTCGTAAGCAATAAAGCGATGTAGCTTATCGCTCAATATTTTGTGCAGTGGTATATATTTAAAAATCCTTAAATACCAGGGTAGTTCTTTTCGCAATTTGCAACTTGATACCAAAATTATTTTTTGAGGGGTGCATAATTTAGCGAGTTCGGCACATAACATGCCTCCAAATGAAACGCCTAACAAACAGAAAGGAACAGAAGTATCTATTTGTGATAAAAATTTGCGCGCGTAACTTTGCATAGTGTCTTGCTTATCCGGAATAGGCCAGCTTAACGCGATCAAATCTGCATTTACTATATGAGTATTTACAAATAGTTTTTCTGTTGTTCCCAAACCCGGTATCGCATATATTTTCATTATTACGAAGATACACTCTAAGGATAAGATTAGTTTTATAAATGTTAAAAAAACTTCTTCGTATCGGGTTAATAACTTTTTACTTACATAAATCATATCCCATTATATTTGCCCTAATAAAAATTTACAGAAATGATTACCGAAATGGCTTTAGAAAATATAATTACTGAATTTAAGAACGATGTGTTAGTAATCACTATCAATCGTCCTGATAAATTAAATGCATTAAACAAACAAACGATCGAGGAATTACACGAAGTATTTGTAGATGCAGAAAATAATAAAAGCATTCGTGCATTAATTATTACAGGCGCTGGTCAAAAAGCTTTTGTGGCAGGTGCTGATATTGCAGAGTTTGCAGATTTCTCAATACAAGAAGGAAAACAATTAAGTTCTTCCGGACATTTTAAGATCTTTAATTTTATTGAAAATTATTCTAAGCCGGTTATTGCGGCAGTTAATGGTTTTGCTTTAGGTGGCGGTTTAGAGCTCGCGATGGCTTGTCATGTTCGTGTAGCAAGTAATAATGCTAAGATGGGCTTACCTGAAGTTAGTTTAGGTGTAATACCGGGTTATGGTGGCACACAACGTTTAGCTCAATTAGTTGGAAAAGGGAAAGCTTTCGAAATGATCGTAACAGCAGACATGTTAAATGCTGATGATGCTTACAAATGGGGTTTAGTAAACTACGTGACTACGCCTGAAGAATTGATCAATAAATGTTTTGAAATTACTTCTAAAATAATCACCAAATCGCCTACTGCTATTAAAGCAGCTATTAAAGTTATTAATGCCGGTTATAACAATCAGTTAAACGGTTACGAAGTAGAGATCGAAGAATTTGGAAAAAGTTTTGGTACGGGCGATTTTAAAGAAGGCGTTTCTGCCTTTTTAGAAAAACGAAAAGCCGAGTTTCCGGGAAATTAATTTTTTAACAAGATCAACTAGTAGTCTGCGCAAACCCCAAAGCTTTATTACTATATGATGTAAGTCATCATTGACTTATTCAAATAGTATTTGTAATTTTAGGTTGCGTATATTCTTACCCAATTTAAAAAAAGCATTATGGCTATTACCCGACCTTTTAATTTCAAAAAATGGATCGATGAAAATCGCGATTTATTAAAACCACCTATTAATAATAAGGTAGTTTATAAAGATGCTGAATTTATTGTGATGGTTGTTGGCGGGCCTAACTCCCGAAAAGATTATCACTTTAATGAAAGCGAAGAGTTTTTCTATCAATTAGAAGGTGATGTTATTGTAAAAATTCAGGAAGATGGTAAAGCTGTTGAAGTTCCAATAAAGGAAGGAGACATTTTTTTATTACCACCAAAAGTTCCTCACAACCCTATTAGATTTAAAAATACAGTGGGATTAGTGATGGAAAGAAGACGAAGAGAAGGAGAAAAAGATGGTTTAATGTGGTTTTGCGAAAAATGTAATACTAAGCTTTTCGATGAATATTTCACATTAACCGACATAACAAATCAATTTCAAGATGTGTTTAATAAATTTTATGCTTCACAAGAACTAAGGACTTGTAAGGCTTGCGGGCATACGATGGAGCCGCCCCCTGTGATTTCGTAGAAAATCTGTAGAATCATTTCGTAGAAGTCCAGTTTTAACGAGTAAAAGTGTGTTGTTACTATTTTGTTAATATGTAACTTTGTAATAACTATAAACTTACAGTTAATGAAAAAGTTATTCGCACTTATTTTCACGTTATTTACACTTCATTCGTTTGCATCACATATTGCAGGTGGACAGATTACTTATAAATGCCTAGGTAATAATCAATATGAAGTTAAGTTAACTTACTTTTGGGATTGTGCCGGAGGTTTTAACCCCGGAACTCAACAAACCATTAATGTTAATGGTTGTAGTCAAGCCTTAACTATGACTGTGCTACAGAGCACACTCACGCCAGGTGATGGAGTTATGGCCGGAGGATTGTGCCCTACAGCATCAACATTAACCACTTGTAAAAAACGTATTGATTATATAGGGATCATCACTCTCCCTTCAGCATGTAACAGCTGGACCTTCTCTATCGGTAGCTGTTGTCGTGGTGGAAACATTACTAATATTACCGGAGGAACTGGCGCAAGTTACTACCACTTTGCTACCTTAAACAATACATCCGTTACTTGTAACAACTCTCCTGATATTGCCATTGAACAATTACCAAACTTTTGTTTAGGACAACCTGCTTGTTTTAACTTAGGTGCTACCGAACTGGATGGACATACTTTAAGTTATGCATTTATAGATGCTTACCAAACAGCTACTACCTTTGTAACTTATAGCGGAACTTATACAGGAACGCAACCTATGACAGGTATCACTATCGATCCTAATACAGGACAAGTGAATTTTACCCCCAATGCTATTGGCGATTTTGTGATCACTGTTCAAATAACCGAAAAAGATGCTTTAGGTAATATCATTGGTACTATTATGCGAGATTTTCAGGTAATTGTATCTAACTGTACCAATCAAACAGTGCCTTGTGGACAAGGAGCTATTACTAACGTTACTTCAGGTACCGTTCCTGGCGGGAACCAGAACTCTTTGCAAATTTGCGAAAACATTCCTTTTTGTTTTGATGTCAACTTTTCTGACCCTGACGTGAATGATTCTATTAAAATTTCTTCTCCTAACATTGCAATCACATTACCTGGTTCAACAATGGTAATGACCTATACTCCGGGGATTAAAAATCAAGTGAAAGCTACCATTTGTTGGACACCACCTCAAGGAAGTTCAGGATTAAATACTAGCTTCGTTTTAATTGTAAAAGATAATGCTTGTCCGGTTCCGGGCACTCAGGTAATTAATTACTTTATTGATGTATTGCCGGCTACAAGTGCCGGTCCTGATCAAATTATTTGTGGCCCTCAGGCGGCTTCCGTTACGGCAACAGGTTCTTCTACCGTTTTTGCTTGGACAGATCTAGCCGGAACACCTATACCTGTTGGCCCTGCCTTTAGTTGTAATCCTTGTAGTAATCCCGTTATTAAACCCGCAATTACTTCAACTTATGTAGTAACCAATGTTGGTGGTGGCGCAAACTGTAAAAACAAAGATACTTTAGTAATAAATGTTGTTCCTGATTTTACTTTAACTGCAGGAGCAAGTGTATCAAGTTCTTGTATGAATAGTGCGGTACAATTTACCAGTAGCATTAACCCAGCAGGTCCGGGTTACACCTATACATGGAGCCCTTCATCGCCTTTAACATCAACTAATACCGCTAATACAAGCGCAACTTATTCTGTGCCGGGAACATATAACTACACCTTAACGGCAGTTAGCCCCGACGGTTGTACCAAACAATCTAATAGTGTTCCTTTTACGGCCGCTCCTGTAACTATGCCAATATTTACGGTCACGCCAACCAATACTACCGTTTGCGGTAATAGTAGTTTTACTTTAGATGTTAATTTTAATTCTGCTCCGCCAACTACTTGTGGTTTAGCTACTACAGGCTGTTTGGCTCCTAGTGTTGTTTCTGTTGGAAATGGCGCATTAACAAATGGAACAACTACCTATCCTGCACCGTATGGTAATTTCTATGATAGTCAACGTTTTCAAATGTTATTTACAGCTGCTGAATTAAGTGCTTCGGGTGTTGTTGCTGGAAAAATAAGTAGTTTAGCGTTTAATGTAGCCGCCATAAACTCATTATCAAATGGATTAAAAGACTATACTATAAAACTAAAGTGTACGTCCGCTACTAATGCAACAACTATTGACAATACTGGATTAACTCAAGTTTACACTTCCCCATCCTACGTTGTAGTGTCTGGATGGAATACACATAATTTTACTTCAGCATATGAATGGGATGGAGTGAGTAATTTATTAGTAGATGTTTGTAATAATGATAATTCCTTAGGTTATACACAAAATGCTTCTTCTCCTTATACAACAACAGGGTTCACATCAGTTGTTTATTATAGAATGGACGGAGTAAATGCTTGTGGTTTAACAACTGTTACTGGCACATCCAGTAATCGTCCAAACGTTCGTTTCGGAAATTGTTCTTCAGTTCCTGATCCTAACAGCTTTTCATACTCATGGAGTCCGGCTACAGGTTTAAGTAGCACAACTGTAAAAAGTCCTACGGCTAATATTTCTTCGTCTGTAAACTATACTGTGGTAGTAACACCAACAGCTGCAGCCACTTGTTCTAATGTTGGATCGACTAATTTAACTATTACAAATGCGGTTACGCCAACGCTTACGCCCGTTCCGGCTATGTGTAGTAATGCTTCAACACTTAGCTTAACCGGAAATGCAAATCCGGCAGGAGGAACTTGGAGTGTAACACCTGGAGTAAGTGCAACCGGTGTGTTTACTCCTTCATTAGCAGCCATTGGCAATAACACCGTATCTTATACTTATGGTAGTACAGGTTGTCAACAAACGGCAACGATGGTTATTACCGTTGAGCGCTATGTTCCGTCAACAATTTCCGGAACCATAGCTCCGCAATGTGCTTCAAATCCAACTATTAACTTAACAACAGCTCTTCCTACTTCAACATTAGGAACGGGAACATGGTCGGGAAGTGGTGTCACCGGTACTACCTTTGACCCTGCAACCGCAATAGCCGGTATCAACACGTTAACCTATAGCACTAACTCCGCACCAACGGGCTTATGTCCTTCTTCCAGTACCATTAATGTATCTGTTAGTGCCGTGGTTCAACCTACAATTACTCCTGAAAATCCAAGATGTAACACGGCACCTAACTTTAGCTTAGTGCCTTCATCAACAGGAGGAACATGGAGTGTGACATCGGCGGTAAATGCCTCAGGCGTTTTCTCTCCTTCTACTGCCGCAATTGGTAATAATACGGTTACTTACACTTATGTGAATGGCGCTTGTACAAGAACAACAAGTACTATCGTTAATATTGAACAATTTGTTCCATCAACTATTACAGGTAGTATTGCTCCTAAATGTTCTACAGACCCTGTAGTTAATTTAGCTACTACATTAACTGTATCGCCACTTGGAGTTGGTGTTTGGACAGGTAATGGTGTTACAGGAACAACTTTTGATCCTGCTGCTGCAGATGCCGGAACTCATACGATAACGTATAGCACTAACTCTGCGCCTACAGGTCTTTGTCCATCAAGCAGTACTTTGGCGGTAACCGTAAATACAATTACAACACCTGTAATTGCTCCTGCGGGTCCGTATTGCACAAACTTTGCAAGTCAAACAATGACAGCTAATGCACCAGGCGGAACTTGGGGTCCATTACCAATTATTTCTACAGCTGGTCAATTAAATCCAGGATCAGGTTTAGTTGGTAACAATGTTATTTCTTATACTTTAACCAATGGTGCTTGTACATTAATAACAACTTCTACTGTTCAAATTGTGCAATATATTCCGGCTACTATTACAGGAGCTTTAGGGCCATATTGTATTTATGAGGGTGTTACTAACTTACAGCCTATTGCTATAAATACCGGAGGTGTTTGGTCAGGAGCTGGAGTAACAGGTACAAACTTTGATCCTGCCAGTGCCGGTGCCGGTTCTCATATTATAACATATAGTACAGATCCTGCTCCTGCCGGTTTGTGTCCTGATAACGCAACAACAACTATTGTAGTTAATCCGGTTCCTATTATTAATGCCATTCCAACTAATACAACGTCAGGATGTAATCCTTTAACGATCGAGTACAATTCTACTTTAGTAAATACAGGAACTGCATCGTGGAATTTTGGTGATGGTAACTTTGGTACAGGTTTCCCTTCTACACATACTTATACTGTTCCGGGAGTTTATACGGCTGTTTTATCTTACACTGATGCTGTAGGTTGCGTTAATACGGCGGTTGCATCGAGTACTGTTGAAGTATATGAAGTGCCTGTAGCTGCTTTTGATGCTTCTCCGGATGTTGCTTCTGTTGTAGAAGCCAATGTTCAATTCACTAATCAAACCAGTAACCTAAATGATAATACTTATGAATGGAATATTGGTGATTTAAGTTCTAGTACAGAAACTAATCCAATATATCTATTTACTAATTCAGGAGAATATTTTGTAACCTTAATTGCAACTTCATCTCACGGATGTCAAAATACAGCTATCAAAAAAGTGACTGTAACACCGGATGTTGTGTTATATGTACCAAATAGCTTTACTCCTAATGGTGATGGATTAAATGATCAGTTCCAGGTATTTTTACCTCCTACAGGTGTTGATTATTCAACGTTTAGCTTAACTGTTTATGACAGATGGGGCGAGGTGATCTACAAAACAAACGACGTGAATAATTTCTGGACAGGTGCAAAAAATAATTCAGGTAATATACTGAAACAAGAAACTTATATCTGGAAAGTATCCTTTAAAGATGAACAGAAAAAATATTATGAAAAAGTAGGTCATGTGACTTTACTAGGCAAATAATATAACTGTATAATTTTATTTAAAAGCTCTGCGAAATATCGCAGAGCTTTTTTATTTTTAATAAAAAATAAATTATGGCAGATCTATCAAAGTTTATTCAAACCATTAATGATGGGTATACTACAAAAGGCGATTTTATTGTATTAGGTTCGGCTATGTTAGATGGCGTTCCGCAAAAAGAAGCACAAGTAAAACTCCCATTGAAAACTTTAAATCGTCATGGTTTAATTGCCGGTGCTACAGGAACCGGAAAAACGGTAACTCTACAAATTATTGCAGAGAATATGTGCGCCAAAGGAATTCCTGTTTTAATGATGGATCTAAAAGGTGATCTGAGTGGAATTGCAAAACCCGGAGTAACTAATCCAAAAATAGAAGAACGTCATGCCGCTATTGGCATTCCATTTGTTCCTACCGGAAGCGCTGTTGAATTTCTGACCCTGTCAAAAGAAAACGGCGCAAAACTAAGGGCAACTGTCAGCGAATTTGGGCCAGTATTATTCTCAAAAGTATTAGACTTAAATGATACACAAAGCGGCATCGTCGCCATTATTTTTAAATATGCTGATGATAGGCAATTACCGTTATTAGATTTAAAAGATTTTAAAAGCTTATTGAATTATATTGGTAACGAAGGAAAAGAAGAAATACAAAAAAATTATGGCAATGTTTCTACAGCTTCAGTTGGAACCATCTTACGCGCGGTGATCGAATTAGAATCGCAAGGAGCCGAAACTTTTTTTGGTGAGCGTTCTTTTGAAGTGAGCGACTTAACACGTTTAGATGCCTATGGCAGAGGGATTGCTTCTATTATCAGATTGGTTGACATACAAGATAAACCAAAATTATTTTCAACTTTTATGCTGTGTTTGCTTGCCGAAGCATATCACACATTTCCGGAAGCCGGTGATCTGGAAAAACCAAAATTGTGTATTTTTATTGATGAAGCACATTTGATCTTTAAAGAAGCTTCTCAAGCATTATTAGATCAAATCGAATCCATCATTAAATTAATTCGTAGTAAAGGTGTGGGCATTTATTTCTGTACGCAAAACCCTTATGATATTCCTGATGCTGTATTATCGCAATTAGGGTTAAAAGTACAACACGCATTACGTGCCTTTACGGAAAAAGACAGAAAGGCTATTAAAAAAACTGCTGAGAATTATCCAATATCTGAATTCTATAAAACAGATGAGCTACTAACCAGCATTGGTATTGGGCAAGCTTTGATAACGGCCTTAAACGAAAAAGGTATCCCTACTCCTTTAGCAGCAACACATTTGCGGGCGCCGATGAGTCGCATTGGTGTATTAACATCCGATGAAATTAATCAAACAGTTGCTTCAAGTACGATAGCTTCAAAATACAATGAAGAGATCGACAGAGAAAGTGCTTTCGAAATATTGACTGCAAAACTAAAATCCATACAAGAAGAAGAACCTGAAGCGAAAAAAGGAACTACCAAAAAACCGGCCAAAGAAGAGAAAAGCACCATTGAAAAAATTAGCGAAAACACAATGGTGAGACAAGTTGGAAGAACTGTGTTTAAAGAAATGGCTCGTGGCTTACTGGGCGTATTAGGTATTGGCAAAAAGAAAAAAGGTGGTTGGTTTTAATAAAATTTTAATTATGAAAACACATCTGATAGATTCTTTAAAATATAATGATTGGGCAAATCAAAAACTGTTACCCATTATTAAACAATTGCCAAATAAAGAAGAATCAATTACGCTTTTTAGTCATTTAATCAACACTCAGGATAAATGGTATAATCGTATCACCAAACAAAAAGAGGATACTCTGCTTTCGTGGTCAACCCCTCACTTTCCATTTGAAGAATTAGAAGAGCGCTGGAGAAATAGCGTTTCTATTTGGATAGATTTAATAACCTTAAAAACAGAATCTGAATTACAGGAAAATGTCATTTTTACGCGAGCCAGTGATGGTAAACAAATGGGATTAAAGTTAGTAGATCTTGTTTTGCAACTAAATTACCATTCTATACACCATCGTGCGCAAATCAATAAATTAATAAGCCAACAAGGGATAACACCTCCTTCTACTGATTATATATTTACAAAATTAATAGAACTATAGTATGAGTTCTGGTTCCTTTTAATTATTCTCAAAATTGAAAAATTTTGTTTGCTGATTTTAATTATGCAAAGAAAATTACTAATTGACTTGGGTATTGCTAAACAAATATTCCCTAAATAATTATATTGTTTTAATAAATAATTTATTTGCCTACTTCTGCCTCTTAAAATATAACCGCACTCCTAAACACTTTTTTTTACACGTATGAATTATTTTTATTTATAGACGAACACTAAATTTCACCGACTAAGTATTTTTACCTACTCAACGATTAAGTAAAATTACTTATTTTATAAGTGCAAATAATGTCTTAAATTAGCTAGAGGGAACCAAGGCGCTAAAAGCTTTTCTGTTTTGTTGTTTCTAAAACACTAGTGTTTCGTGTAATTAAATCCAATTTACAATGAGTGTTTATCAGAAAATAAAAGACCCATACTCTAGTAAGTCCTTAGTAAAAAAAGAAGACTACTCTATTTTTGTTTTGGATAAAGACGGAAAAATAGAAAATTGGAACAGTGCAGCCGAAAGTATCTTTGGTTATAAATTAGATGAAGTTATTGGCAAAGACCTCAGTGTTTTATTTGAGCAAACCGATATTGATTCTAACAAACTTAACAGCTTATTGGAACAAGCTAGTTTAAATGGGAAAGTTACAGATAACTGTTTCTTAAAAAGGAAGGATTCGAAAATAATTGATAGTACCCTTTTATTAAATGCTATTTATGATAACAATAAATCAGCAATGGGCTTTTTAATTAATATTAAAGATCTAAGTATCGAAAAGTCTCCTGCAGAGAGTCCTGAATTAAGTAATCTTTCATCAGACATTATTTCTAATGATAAACTAAAAAGTTGTTTAAATCAATTGGAGGCTCTTAATCAAGAATTTGAATTGTTCTCCTATTCCATTTCACATGATCTAAGAGCTCCCTTAAGAGCCATTGATGGGTATATAAAAATCATTGAAGAAGATTACACCCAACAATTTGATGAGGAGGGAAAAAGTTTATTGAATTTGATCCAAAAAAATGCTAGAAAAATGAATGCGTTAATGGATAATCTTTTAGCATTTTCGAGAATAACCACACGTGAAATAAAAAAAGAGCCTATTAATATACACGAGCTTGTTAATGAGTCGTTGGGAGAATTAAACAAAACCCTTCAGCATAAAGCCGAAATTATTATAAAAGACCTTCATCCTATAAAAGCCGACTATTCTTTAATGAATTTAGTGTTTATGCATTTGCTTTCTAATGCTATAAAGTTTTCTGCTAAAAAAGATTCGCCAACAATAGAAATATCATCGGAAATAAATAATGACCAGATCACCTATATGATAAAAGACAATGGTGCTGGTTTTGACATGAAACATGTCAATAAATTATTTGGGGTTTTTCAACGATTACATGCCCCCGAAGAGTTTGAGGGGACGGGCATGGGATTAGCTATTGTAAAACGTATTGTTACAAAACATAATGGTTCTGTATGGGCTGATGCAGATCTGAAAAACGGGGCTGCCTTTTATTTTTCGTTACCATACGAAAAATAATAATTGTAATTTATTTTAAGATCATAAAAATAATCGTTAAATTGACCTTAAGTAATTACTAAAAGCTGTTACTCAAAAAACGCAGATTTCCTTTGATCAATCACTATGAAAAAAAAACTAAATAGTATTTTATTAGTTGATGATGATAAAGATTGTAATTTTTTTCACCAACGCTTGATCAATAAGCTCAATTGTGTTGATAATCTAAATATAGTTAATGATGGCCTTCACGCTTTAGAATTTCTCAACTCTACTCCAAACGGAAAACACCCAAAACCTGATATTATTTTTCTTGATCTTAATATGCCCCGCATGACCGGCTGGGAGTTTTTGGGAGAATATGAAAAATTAGGGGAAGAAAAAAAAGCCAAAGTCATAATCATTATGTTAGCCACTTCTCTGCATACAGGAGATATAGAGCGTATTGAAAAATATCAAAATATCATTAACGGTTATCAAACAAAATACCTTGACCAAAAAACAATGACCGGGATCTTAGAAAAATATTTTAACGACTATTTATAACATACACTAACCGCATTTAAACACTTGTATTATGGAAATTCCTGCTAACACAAAAACGTATGATCAGCCAACAAGTACTTTGTGGTTTGATGAAGATGGCATCATGTATTCTAAACCAAAGCCTGGTGTTGCCGAACCCGAATTAACAAGGGAGGAAACTTTAAAGCAAATGGACATTATTAAAAAAATACTTGATTATAAAAAAGTATGCATGATCTTAGAAACTAACTCTAACTCAAAACCTCCTAAAAAAGATGACCGAGATTTTATTGCTGAACAATTAAATGAGATCACAAAAGCGATGGGTATAATTTCAAGCTCACCATTAAGCCGAATGGTTGCCAATTTATTTTTTGGGTTAAAACCACCGCCTTATCCTGTCAAATTTTTTTCGAATGAAAAAGAAGCAAAAGAATGGATCAAACAATATTTATAAACTAAAAATTATTTATGCCTGACGGTATTATATATAATCAAGATGAGCGTATAGAAAAGATCTATAACTTATTAGTAAAGTTTACGGCTTCAGATTTTACGGCGCGCGAAACTATTACTGATAAAGGAGATGAGCTTGATGCTATCATTTTAGGGCTAAACACTCTGGGGGAAGAAATGCAAGCCTCAGGGAAAGCATTACGCAGATTTGAAGACCGTGTTAATGCCTTAATGGAAACATTATTGGAATACACCTTGATGGATTTTTCTAATAAAATAGAAATATCAGATGCGGGTGACGAACTGGATGCGATTGCGGTAGGATTAAATACATTAGCCGAAGAGCTTCAAGCATCTAAAGAACTAGAAAAACTTAACACAAAAAAAATAGAAGAAAAAGCAGATCAAATTATAGCATTAAATACTGCTTTAGAAGGTAATATTACACAGCTAGAGGCTGTTAATAAGGAATTAGAAGCTTTTACGTATTCTGTTTCGCACGATTTACGGGCGCCATTGCGGGCAATTCATGGTTATACCAAAATTCTTTCGGAAGACTATTTAGCCAATGCCGATCAAGATGGTAAAAACATGATGAATTCTGTTATGCGTAATGCCAAAAAAATGGGTCAATTGATAGACGACTTGTTGGCTTTTTCAAAGATCGGTAAAAAAGAATTACAAGTTTCTAAAATTGATATGACTCAATTAGCAGAATCAACATTGACAGACTTGAAAGCTTCTCTGCCTCCAATAAAAACACAAATCCGAATCAACGTTTTAGCAGATGCAATGGGTGACTATAATTTAATGGGTTTAGTATTTACAAATTTAATTTCCAATGCTATTAAATACAGTTCCTCAAAAGAATTACCCGAAGTTGAGATCGGGTCAAAAGAAACAGATAATGATGTAGTGTATTATATAAAAGATAATGGCGCTGGTTTTGATATGCAATATTATAATAAGTTGTTTGGCGTATTTCAACGCTTACATGCTGCTGAAGACTTTGAAGGCACCGGCGTTGGATTAGCATTAGTAAAACGAATCATCACCAAACACGGTGGCAAAATATGGGCAGAAGGAAAATTGAACGAAGGAGCCACTTTTTATTTCACATTAAATCATACAAATTAATATAACTTAAAAACACAAAGATCATGGAAGGTAAAGAAATAGAAATCATCTTGGTTGAAGACAATTTGGATGATGCCGCACTAGTTATTAGGGCGTTGAAAAAAAATAATTTGGCTAATAATTTAATTCATTTGAAAGATGGTGTAGAAGCCTTGGATTTTGTGTTTGGAACCGGAACCTTTGCTGACAAAGGCTTACAGGATATGACTCCAAAAGTAATGCTGCTCGATCTTAAAATGCCAAGAGTAAATGGCATTGAAGTATTACAAAAAATGAAAAATGATCCACGAACAAAATCTATTCCTATTGTCGTGCTCACATCATCTGCCGAAGATCCTGATGTAAAAAAATGCTACGAGTTAGGCGCCAATAGTTATATTGTAAAACCTGTAGAGTTTGAGAACTTCTCTAAAGCGGTTTCAGAACTTGGCTTGTATTGGTTAATACGCAACCAACCTCCTAAATAATCTCACTTTAATAAACCGTTTACGGTGTGGTATTCTTCTTTATCCATTACGCTCAACGGTAAAATGATGATTGTGTTTTTTAAAAATGATAAAGGTCATTTATCTTCATTGAACATTTTGTAACTTTATTTACATGAATAATGTAAGAAGTCGGCCTGTTTACAATTCATCAATAAACCAATTACTTAATAATTTGTTATGGAGTTTATAGATTACTATAAAGTACTTGAAATAGAGAAGAGCGCCAGCATTGATGATATTAAAAAAGCCTATCGCAAACTGGCACGAAAGTATCATCCTGATCTGAATCCAAATGATGAATCCGCAAAACGAAAATTTCAACAAATTAATGAAGCCAACGAAGTTTTAAGCGATCCTGAAAAAAGGAAAAAATACGATCAATATGGTAAAGATTGGCAACATGCCGAAGAGTTTGAAAAAGCTCGCCAACAAAGAGGTCAACAAACTTATCAAGGGTCAGGCAGTCAAACTAATTATGGCTTTGAACAAGATGATGATTTTTCTGAATACTTTGCATCCATGTTTGGCGGCAGATCAGGATCTGGTTCGCGAGGTCAGGTTAAATTTAGAGGGCAAGATTTTAATTCGGAATTAAAACTTAATTTATTAGACGTTTACAAAACACATCAGCAAACATTAACCGTTAACGGAAAAAACATACGCTTAACAATACCGGCAGGTGTAGAACACGGACAAACCATAAAAATAGCAGGCTATGGTGGTCCTGGCGCAAATGGCGGCCCTAATGGTGATCTCTACATTACGTTTTCTATTTTAAACAATACCAAATTCAAGCGAGAAGGAAATAATTTACACACAAGCGTAGACGTTGATCTTTACACCGCTGTTTTGGGTGGCGAACTAACAGTTGATACTATTGACGGAAAAGTAAAATTAACTGTAGCTCCGGAAACGCAAAACGGAACAAAAATTAAATTAAAAAATAAAGGGTTTCCAGTATATAAGCAAGAAGGTCAATTTGGTGACCTCTATATTACTTACAATGTAAAAATCCCAACAAATTTGTCCGAAAAACAAAAAGAACTGTTTAAAGAATTATCCAAAACGAGTTAAGATGAAAACAACTGATCTAATACCGGTACAGCAATTCTGTGAGCATTATAATGTTGAGATTTCATTTATCAATACACTTAATGAGTTTGGCTTAATTCAAATCGTCCGAGTGGAAACAAAGCCGTTCATTCAACCTGAACAATTAAAGGATATTGAAAAAATGATACGCCTGCATTATGATCTACAGATCAATATCGAGGGCATAGAAGCCATCTCTCACTTACTAACTCGGGTTAATCAATTACAAGAAGAAATAATTGCTTTGAAAAACAAAACACAATTTTTTGATCAGGATGATCTTTAAATTAAGCGACTTGTAATTGCGACAACCTAGCATTTTTTAATTTATCCAAAGCATAATCCAAGGTAATGGTTAAATGTTTCGGCGCTTTTTCATCGCTAGGCATATCAAACATAAAGTCTACCATAATAGATTCGCAAATACCACGTAATCCACGAGCTCCCAGTTTAAATTCTAATGCTTTAGTTACAATTAGGTCCAACACCTCATCTTCAAAATCTAACTTAATGCCTTCCATTTTAAACAAATGTTTATACTGTTTAATTAAGGCATTTTTAGGATCAGTTAAAATAGAGCGTAAGGTTTTTTTATCGAGTGGTTTCAAATAAGTCAATACAGGTAATCGTCCTATTAATTCAGGAATTAATCCAAATGATTTTAGATCCTGAGGAGAAACGTATTGTAATAAATTTGCTTTATCAATTTCATCTTTAGCAACAGAAGCCGAATAGCCAACGGCCTGTGTGTTTAAACGCTGCGCAATTTTTTTATCAATGCCATCAAATGCCCCACCGCAAATAAACAAAATATTGCGTGTGTTTACCTGGATCATTTTTGCATCAGGGTGTTTACGTCCGCCCTGTGGTGGTACGTTAACAACTGATCCCTCCAATAATTTCAACATAGCTTGTTGTACGCCTTCTCCACTCACGTCACGTGTGATGGAAGGATTATCACTCTTACGGGCAATTTTATCAATCTCATCAATAAATACAATACCGCGTTCTGCAGACGCTACATCATAATCCGCTGATTGTAACAAACGTGTCAGCACATTTTCTACATCCTCACCAACATAACCGGCTTCGGTAAGTACTGTTGCATCCGCAATACAAAACGGAACATTTAATAGTTTAGCAATAGTACGTGCCATTAATGTTTTACCCGTTCCTGTTTCTCCCACTAAGATCACATTGGATTTATCGATCTCAATTTCTTCTTTAGTATTAGATACGTGCGAAATGCGTTTGAAGTGATTATAAACAGCAACGCTTAATATTTTTTTTGCTTCGTCTTGTCCGATGATATATTCATCCAAATGTTTTTTAATGGCCTGAGGCTTCAACACATTTAATGCGTGCTGAACAAGCTGATTACCTTGTGCACCTGCTTCCTCATTCACAATTTTAAATGCTTGCGAAATACACGAATCACAAATGTGCCCGGTAATTCCTGCAATTAAAATTTTTGCTTCTTTTTTATCTCGTCCGCAAAACGAACACACTATTGGACCTGCTTTTGCCATAATTACTGATTGGACTTCAAAGTTACGTAAAAGCCAATTAAAACAATTGGATTACGTGCTTTTTATTTTTTAACTCTAATTAAATCGGAACCCTTATATTCTATTTGAAAAATTATGCCGTAAGTTGAAGTCCGGTACCTATTGCGTACACTAAAAAAAGTACGCCCAAAATAATTCGGTAATATCCAAAATACTTAAATCCATGTTTATTCAAAAAGCCCACAAAAGCCTTTACTGCAAAAATTGCCACAACAAAAGCAACTAGGCCGCCAAACAATAACAACATAATATCGTCGGCATGAATGTTGTCTTTTTCTTTCAACAGATCATACCCCGAGGCGGCAAACATAGTAGGAATGGCTAGAAGAAAAGAAAACTCCGCCGCTTGTTGGCGGTTAAATCCTGCAAAAATTCCTCCAAAAATGGTAGCCGCCGCACGTGAAACTCCTGGTATCATTGAAACACATTGAATTAGGCCGATCTTAAATGCATCCACATAACTTATGTCTTCGATCTCTTTGTAACGAGATTCTTTTTCTAAACTCCATTTATCTAACAATAGTAAAACCAGGCCACCTAAAATTAAAGAAATGCTCACCGTGTAAGGATTAAACAAATACAACTTAATGGTTTTATAAGCTAAGATGCCAATAATCCCGGTAGGTAAAAAAGCAATTAATAATTTTAAGTAAATATTGATTCCAACAAAAAAACGTTTAATGTATAAAAGCAATACAGCTAAAATAGCCCCTAACTGAATAACAATTTCAAACGTTTGAGCAAATTGTTGGTTTTGGATCTTCAACAGAGAATCTGCCAAAATCATATGACCGGTTGAAGAAATAGGTAAAAACTCCGTTAAACCCTCTATAATGGCAATAATAAACGCTTCGAAATAAGACATGATTTAAAATAAATTAGACTTTAAGAAGAAATACTATTAATTACTTGTTTCTTCTTTTTTTGTTTTTGGACGCCACATAATAGCAACAATAATCGTCACAAAGCCTAATAAACACACCATTGGCGCAATAGTAATGCGTTGTGTGTCAAAAATTGCCGGATTAAACACATTTGGATCTTCGCTACCCCCACCGATCATTAGTAAATACCCTAATATGATCAATACAACACCTGCAATAAAGATTTGATAATTTTGTTTTCCAAAAGTTGTTTTCATGCGTCAATTTTATTGTTTTACAATATCTCACAAATCTATTAAAAAAGTTGGTTTTACAAGCTATAATCCTCTAAAATAGCTTCTGTTTTCGTTAATTTTTCGTAATATTGCTATTCTATTAAATTTACATATGGCTAAAGTAGCATTAATTACAGGTGTAACAGGGCAAGATGGTGCCTACCTATCAGAATTATTATTAAGTAAAGGTTATATCGTTCATGGTATTAAACGCAGAAGCTCTTTATTTAACACAGATCGTATCGACCACTTATACCAGGATCAACACGAGAAACACGTTAATTTTAAATTACATTATGGTGATTTAACCGATAGTACTAACCTAATCCGTATCATTCAGGAAGTAAAACCTGATGAGATCTACAACTTAGCGGCGATGTCGCATGTTAAAGTAAGTTTTGATACTCCTGAATATACTGCTAATGCTGATGGAATAGGCACTTTACGTATACTGGAAGCTATTCGTATTTTAGGTCAGGAAAAGAAAACCCGTTTTTATCAGGCATCTACGTCTGAATTATACGGATTGGTACAAGAAATTCCACAAAAAGAAACAACTCCTTTCTATCCTCGTAGCCCATACGGTGTAGCAAAATTATATGCCTTTTGGATCACTAAAAATTACCGTGAAGCATACGGTATGTTTGCTTGCAACGGTATTCTATTTAATCACGAAAGTCCTTTACGCGGAGAGACCTTTGTAACTCGTAAAATTACTCGTGCCGTAGCTAAGATCAGCTTAGGGTTACAAGATAAATTATTTATGGGAAACATAGACTCTGAGCGCGATTGGGGTCACGCCAAAGATTATGTTGAAGGGATGTGGCGCATGTTGCAACAAGATGAGCCGGAAGATTTTGTTTTAGCAACCGGTATTAAAATTACAGTTCGCGAATTTATCAATATGGCTTTTGCCGAAGTTGGTATCACTTTAAAATGGGAAGGTAAAGCAGAAAACGAGAAGGGAATTGATATCGCTTCCGGAAAAACCCTGGTAGAAATTGACCCTAAATATTACCGCCCTGCGGAAGTTGATCTGTTGGTAGGAGATGCTACCAAAGCAAAAACTAAAATGGGATGGACACCAACCTATACCGTTCACGAATTATGTAAAGAAATGATGGCTTCGGATTTAGAGTTATTTAAACGAGATAAATATTTATTAGATGGCGGACATAAAGTCTTAAACTATAAAGAGTAATAAAACTAAAACCCCCGCTAACAACCGGGGGTTTTTTAGAAATAAAAGCATGGAATTAAACGCAAAAATATACATAGCAGGCCACCGAGGAATGGTAGGTTCTGCTATTATGAGAAACCTTCAAAAAAAAGGGTATAATAATATCATCACTCGTACTTCAGCAGAATTAGACTTACGCAACTCACAAGCTGTGAGCGATTTTTTTGCTGCAGAAAAACCGGAGTATGTTTTTTTAGCAGCCGCAAAAGTAGGAGGCATACAAGCTAACAATATTTATAGAGCCGATTTTATTTATGAGAATTTAATGATCCAAAATAATGTGATTCATCAAGCTCATGTAAACGACGTGAAAAAATTAATGTTCTTGGGCTCATCTTGTATTTACCCTAAATTGGCTCCTCAGCCTCTAAAAGAAGACTATTTATTATCCGGATTTTTAGAGGAAACCAACGAACCGTACGCCATTGCTAAAATTGCTGGAATTAAAATGTGTGAGTCTTACCACCGTCAATATGGCCGCAATTTTATTTCAGTAATGCCTACTAACATGTATGGCCCTAATGATAATTACAACTTAAATAATTCGCACGTTCTTCCGGCATTGATCAGAAAATTTCATGATGCTAAAGAAAACAATTTACCTTTTGTAGAAATGTGGGGAACCGGAACGCCTATGCGTGAATTTTTGCATGCTGATGATCTGGGAGATGCTTGTGTGTATTTGATGAATACCTATGATGGCGAAAAATTTGTAAATATTGGTTCGGGAACCGACCTAACGATCAAAGACTTGGCGTTATTAATTAAAGACATTGTTGGTTATAAAGGAAAAATAAAACACGATTTAACCAAACCTGATGGTACGCCGCGCAAATTAATGGATGTTTCTTTTTTACACTCTTTAGGCTGGAAACATAAGATCGAATTGCCCGAAGGAATTAAACAAGTGTACGAAGACTTTAAGAAAAAAGAAGGCGTAAAAGCATGGTAAATAAAAGATTTAAGATGTTAGGTTTAAGATTTAAGAAGAGTACTCTTCTTTTATCTTTTGTCTTTTATCTTTTGTCCGGTTCTTTAAAAGCTCAATTCTACAATTTACCAAACGAATATTTTTTTAATGCGCTTACGCAACGCCAATTGGCCAAGCTAGACTCTCAACAACTTCATTCTGACATACAACCCTATATTCCTTTTTTCAATAAAAAATATGAGTTTGTGGGAGATACCCACCGCATATTTAAATACATAACCGACGATGTTTTTTTGGATAAAGTATTTTTTGATCACCTCATTCACATCAAATCTAAAAAAGGCAGCTACGAATTTAAAGTTGATCCTTTATTAAACATTGAATTAGGAAGAGCCTTTTATGATACTACCGGTATTCAGCAAAAAATTTCAACTAACACCCGTGGCTTTATAGCGAGCGGTAATATTGGTAAAGATTTTTATTTCGAAACCATGTTCTCCGAAAATCAAAGTTATTTTCCACACTACATATCCAATTTCAATAAACAAACCAGAGTAATTCCCGGCCAGGGACGTTACAAAGTATTTAAAGGCACAGGTTATGATTACGCTTTTTCATCAGGCTTTGTATCATACCAGCCTATTAAACAAGTCAATATTCAGATAGGGCATGGCAAACAAAAAATAGGAAACGGTTATCGCTCGCTATTATTAAGCGATAATGCCTTTAATTATCCTTATGCTAGAATTACTTCTGAATGGTTAAAAGGGAAGCTACAATACACTAATGTTTATGCCGTGCTCATGAATTTAGAAACCGGTGGTGCTAAAACTCCTATAAATACGGAACCTTTATTTCAGAAAAAGGCCTTAGCTGTACAGTATTTAAGTTACAATGTCAATAAACGAATAACGGTTGGCTTGTTTCAAGGCATGATTTGGAACGCTGCTGACAGTATGAACAGGCAGCATTTGGAATGGCAATATTTTAATCCGGTAATTTTTAGCAACCTGGGTTTTTATGGGTTAAATCATAAAAATAATATTTTAATTGGGACCAACGCTAATGTAAAATTAACCAACAGCATTAGTATTTATGGACAATTTATGGCTGATGATCTAAGCAATGCTAAAACAACAGGTAATGCCATTGGTTATCAAATTGGCGCTAAATATTTTGATGCTTTTAGTTTAAAAAATCTGATGTTGCAAGTTGAATATAATGATGTTGCAGAAGGTTCTTATAATAATCCAATTACATCGTATAGTAATCAAAGCTTTTCGCATTACAATCAAACCTTAGCATACACACCGGGTTATGGTAAAGAATTGATTGTATTGGGCGATTATAAATACAAACGTTTTTTTGCTAACGCTAAACTAAACTTACAATGGTACACGCTTAACAAGTTTTCTTTTTATAATAATACCATTCAAAAACTTCAGTTAGGCTACACTATAAATACAGCCTATAATTTTAATGTATCTTTAGGTTATAATTATCGCTATCAGGATTTTTTAGATTATAAAGCATCAAGTAACAAAACAACTTTTTATACTTTAAGCATTAAATCGAATTTATATAACACTTATTACGATTTTTAATTTTTTTATATGGCAATATTAATTTTAGTTTTTATCACCGCATTTGCTGTAGTTTTATACAGTACACCGGCTCTTATTAAAGTAGCCGTATTAAAACGCTTGATCGATCTTCCAACAGAAGACCGTAAAATACATAAAAGAGCGGTTCCAACTATTGGAGGAATTATTATCTATGCTGCCACATTATTTTCTTTTTCATTATGGTATAATATTGACGACCTACATGAATATGCAGATATTTATGAATCGGTCAAAGAATTTAAGATTTTAGTTGCCACAAGTTTGGTCTTGTTTTTTGTAGGTGTTAAAGACGACATCATTGGTACTTCTCCTGTAAAAAAATTATTTGCTAATATTTTAGTTGGACTGATCTTAGTATTAATGGGCGACATCAGGATCACCGGATTACACGGCATATTTGGTGTTGAAGAAATTCCTGAATGGGGAAGTGTCTTTTTATCTTTATTCACTTACATTGTTGTTGTAAACGCCATGAACTTAATTGACGGTGTAGATGGCTTAGCCGCAGGAGTTGGTTTCATTGCCTCCTCTGTTTTTGGTATTTGGTTTATTTTTGCCAATGAATATACGCTGGCCTCTTTGTCCTTCTCTTTATCGGGAGCCTTACTAGGGTTTTTAATATTTAATTTTTCTCCCGCAAAAATATTTATGGGTGATAGCGGATCTCTGATTATAGGAATGTTTATTTGTGTCCTGAGCATTAAACTCATTGAATTTCCGCTACAACGTTTAGATAATTTTTGGATACATATTTCTAAACCGATCTTTGTCATCGCGGCATTGTCTTATCCTTTAACAGATACATTAAGGATCTTTATTATACGAGCCGCCAAAGGCCAATCGCCATTTGCCGCCGATAGAAATCACCTGCATCATCGCCTTTTAGATTGTGGTTACTCTCATGTTAAAACAGTCATTATCATTTATGTGTTTAGCGTCATGTCAGTGGCCATTTCATTATTAAGTTATTACTTAAACCCAAGCTTAAGTCTGTTTGCAGTTGTAGGCTTTAGTATACTGTTTATTTTATTCGTCCATTTTTCATACAACTCCTCAAAAGGAAAAAATTTTCGTAACGTATAGTTTGAAAACTATAATTAACATATTCTCTCTGCGTCACAGTTGTTATATTACAATAACTCTGTTTTGTGGTTTTCTAGCAAAATCACAAAACGATCCGCAAGCACAAAACATCTTTATCAATTCCGAAACGCAACACAGTATCGACTACTGGAATATAAAAAATCCGAGTCTTGAGTTTCATTCTTCGTTTAAACCCTACCTGAGCTCTACTTTAAAAGATTTTTCAGACACCTCTGTTTCTTTTTTGCATTATCCCATTAAAAATTTTTTTTTAAGTAAAACATTTAATGAAGGTCTGGATAAACGCAATCAATTTAATTTTCAAGCTCTTCCTTTAATGGATCTTCAGGGGAGTTATGATCTGTTGACTTCAAAATTTATTTCTGAAACCTCAGGCGGCGTTCATACCAAATTAAATATCAATAACGATTTTACATTTGCCTTAACGGCCATTGGTGGGAGATTACAGTTTCCAAATTTTTTAGATACTTCCATTAAAACTAATCACGCTATTATTCCCGGTTTAGGCATAGGATTTAGAAATCAGGATGGCAGTTATAGCTACTCTAACATAAGTGGTTATTTATCATATAGCCCTAATGAAATTTTTAACTTTCAAGCAGGTAACGGAAAACATTTTATAGGCGAAGGCTATCGTTCGTTATTATTATCCGACTACTCTAACAACAATCCTTACTTTGGTATCAATGCCAATATTTGGCGCATTCAATACAATGTATGGTATTCGTGGATGAAAGATTTTTCGCAATACGATGGTTCTCAAAAAAGTTTACAAAATAAGTTTGGTACTTTTCATTACTTAAGTTTTAATGCTTTAAAAGGATTAAATATTTCGTTTTTTGAAAATGTAGTGTGGCAAGGCACAGACAGTAATCGAGTGAGAACATTTGATGTCAATTATTTAAATCCGATTGTATTTTATCGTCCACAGGAATATTCTGTAGGCTCTGCTGATAACTCCATGATGGGATTGAATATCACCGGAAAATTATTTGGTTGCTTAAAACTATATGCGCAAGGTGTAGCCGATGAGTTTTTCTTAAAAGAGATCAGAGCCAAAAAGGGATGGTGGGCAAACAAACAGGGCTGGCAATTGGGTGCCAAATACATCAATGCTTTTAAAGTAAAAGGATTAACTATACAAGCCGAATATAACGAGGTTCGTCCATACACTTATACTCATGGTAGTGTACAACAAAATTATACTCATTACGGACAAGCTCTCGCGCATCCATTTGGAGCAAACTTTAAAGAATATTTAGGCTTTGTAAGTTACCGTGCCAACCGATGGATGATCAGCGCGCAAGGTTTGTCTGCTACAATAGGAGTAGATACTTTAAACTCCAATTTAGGTCAAAATATTTTTTTAAGTTATACCACTCGTCCGTATGAGTATGGCCACAAAACCACACAGGGCAACAAACGCCAATTAATGCAAAGCGATGTGCGCTTTACTTATTACATACTTCCGCAAATGAATTTACGCGTAGAGTTAGGCTATATTCAACGCAGTATCAAAGATGATTTGGGTTATGAATTACAATCGCCTTATATTTATTTAGGCATAAAAACCAGTATTCATCAAGTTTACAAAGATTTTTAAATTGAGTCAAACGGCTAATAATTTTTTTGTTACACTTCCTGAACCTCAACAGTCAGTGCTTTTATTTTTGCAACAGTTTTTTAAACAGGAAATGGGGTTGGAGGAAAGCTGGAAATTCAATACCCCTTTTTATTACACTAAAAAGAAATGGTTTGCTTTTATTAGTTATAATCCCAAGAATCATGAGATCTATATTTCTTTTGTAAAAGGCGGTCAAATCAATCACCCAAAACTTGTGAGCGAAGGCAGAAAGCAAATGAAGATCTATTATATCAACCCCGAAAAAGATATTAATACAAAAGAGCTAAGTAAGATCATTTCTCAACTTAAAGCCTTATACTAATTAACGTGGGTACTCGATCCTCACATGATAAATATTCATTAAGCGTTTTTTGAATATTTTTTTGATCTGATTAATATCTCTGAAAGTGATATCCGCATTTAAAAACTGATTCTCTCCTATTTGATAATCAATGATCCGATCTACCAGTTCATCAATAGCAATGGCATCGTATTTTTTCAAACTACGTGAAGAAGCTTCAACTCCGTCAGCCATCATTAAGATTGCTGTTTCCTTACTAAAAGGAATTGGGCCGGGATAGCGGAATAGGTCTTCGTTAATTTTTTCGCCTTCGTGTTGCTTTTTATAGTTATGTAAAAAATAACGAGTGGTGGTAGTGCCATGATGTGTGCGGATAAAATCAATGATCGTTTCCGGAAGTTTATTCGCTTTAGCAATTTCTACGCCTTTGATCACATGCTCAATAATGATTTGTGCGCTTTCTTCAGCACTCAGGTCTTCATGAGGGCTTACCTCTCCTACCTGGTTCTCCGTAAAAAAACGAGGGTGTTCCATTTTTCCAATATCATGGTACATGGCGCCGGTTCTAACTAATAAGGCATTTCCACCGATCTTATAGCAGGCCTCTTCGGCTAAATTAGCTACTTGTAATGAATGCTGAAATGTGCCTGGTACCTTTTGTGAAAGTTGGCGTAATAGTGGTGAATTTAAATCGCATAATTCTAAAAGTGTAAAATCCGAAACAAAACCAAATAATTTTTCGAATAAGAAAATTAAAGGGAAAGAAAACAACACACATAAACTGCTTATTAAAAAGGGAATGTAATTTGTGAAATCGTTCAAAACAATAGACGTATCACTTACTAAATGGTACGCCACATATGAGCTAACGTAAAACACAAAGGTGAGCATAGCCGAAACAAACAATTTAGAACGTTTACCCATATCGGCCACGCTAAAAATAGTTCCTATCCCGGTGATCAATTGAATAAATACAAACTCAAATTTATCGCTTGTAAAAAAAGAACACAACAATACCACATTCAAAAAATTAAACAAGGCTGTTCGGCTATCAAAAAACACACGTATTAAAACAGGCACTAAACAAAACGGTACAGCAAAAATATATTTAGCGTTGTATTGATATACCGCATTACTCGAAATCACAATTAATATGATCACTAAAAAAATAAAAGTAACATGGGTATTTTGACTAAAGATTGCTTTCCTAAAAAAAGCTAAAAACAACATCATGATTCCCAGTATTAATGCGCAGGCCAGTATTTGCCCCAGCAATACTGAAGAACTAGACGGCACCTGTACATCCAGCTCTTCTTTATAACATGTAATTAAATTAGCCTGATCATCTGTAACTACATCATTCTTATAAATTAAAACGTCTCCCTTCTTTATTTTTGCTTTATAAATATTTTCCGGTTCTTTTTCTAAAGAGCTGATCGTATTATTTAATTCATAATCAAACAAAATATTTGAAGGAAGTTTATCGAACAAACGATCGGCTATTTCTGTATCCGTCAAATAACTCTTTAATCTTTCTTTTACTTGAGCATCATTATACAGCTGCGAAGTTTTAATTAACTCCACTTCATTGCCATTAACCAAATAAATAGAATCGTGTCCTGCCGGTGAGCCAGAAACGCTAAAGAAAAACCCTGTGGCATAAACCGTATCCAGATAGTTTTTAAGTGCTTGCGTTTGTATTTGGTTTAATGTTTGAGGAAAATTTTTTATGACATCTGCAACATCTACTTTCTGCTTTTTAAAATACAAAACATGTTGCTGCGTGCGTGTCGTTTTTTCCTGAGTTAATTCTACGTTTGTTTTTTTAACTAAAAAATCAATGTCGGAAATTAAATTATCATGTTGCCAAACATCATGTGTTTTAGGTGGATTTGCATACCAAAATGGTTTTTTAGGAAGAAGGTAGGAACAGATGATCACACAGAAAACAAAAATGATCCCTTTGTACCACAACGCGTGTTTATCTCTGATTTTAGTAAGTAATGAATTCACTTGGAGCCTGTTTAAATTTATCTAAGAAAGTAATTTTTTAAATTGAATAGCCAATCATTCTGCTGTATTATGAACAACCTGATTTTAATTGATTATCGCACCAGAGTAACGTGTCCTATATGATATTCATCCTTTTTAGAGACGATGTTTTTAAATGTGCATTTCCAAACATACACATCTAATGGACTGTCTTTTCCTTTAAAAATGCCGTTCCAGCCTTGTTCTGTATCTGTGGTGATATAGATCTGTTCGCCCCAACGATTGTAGATAGTAAACTCATACTCTTCTACACCAATAACAACAGGCTTAAATACATCATTCATTCCATCGCGGTTTCCGGGAGTAAAACTATTTGGTATCCAAAATCTGAATTCAGGTAATACTTTAATAAGTACTTGAGCCGTGTTAGGACAGCCAAAAGAATTAGTAACTGTTTGCGAAACAAGATAATCTCCCCAATAAGTATATGTATGAACAGGATCTATTAGATCAGAACCTGTACCATCAGCAAAATTATAATACCAGCTAATGGCGTCAGATGATGCTAAATTAAAAAAACTAATATCCGGATCAAAAATGGTAGTCACCAATGGTGTTGCCGTAAAAGCCGCTGCTGGCGATGGGCTAACAGTTACACTATGAACAGATGTTAGTTGAGTAGTGTCAATACATTTATCGGTTGTTATAATAGTTAGTGTGTAAGTATAAATGCCGGGTGGAGAAAACATATGACTTGGATTAGCCTCTGTAGATGTTGTCCCATCACTAAAACTCCACAAATAATTCATTGCTGATGCGGCAGTGCTTTGATTGGTGAAATTTACAATGTACGGATCACATCCTCCGGGATTTACAGAATCAACATCCGCTATCGGGTTTTCATATAATTCAACCGTTTTGGTAACCGTATCCGAACACCCTTTTTCAGTGGCAATGAGCGTAACCGAATAATTGCCGGCAGCATCATAAATTACATTAGTAACTGTTTTTGTACTTGCTGTAACAGGGCTCGCATTTGCACCAAAATTCCAGGCTAATGTTTCTGTCCCTGAAAAAGTTCCAAGGCTACTAAAATTAAAACTATTATTATCTAAACATTTTTCACTTGCCGATACAATATTGAAATCGGCTGAAGGTGTAGGGTTAACCGTTATACTATTAACCGCCGATACATTACTGGTATCTATACAGTCTTGATTAGTAATAACTGTTAATGAAACACTATATACACCATCCGGTGTAAACGTATGTGTTGGGTTTTGAATTGTAGAACTTGTGCCATCACTAAAGTTCCATAAAAACGACATACTCGTGCCAGCTGTGCTTTGATTTGGAAACGTAACAGTTAAAGGATCGCAGCCGGTTACCGAAAAATTTCCAATAGACGCTATCGGATTTTGATAGACCTGAATTGTTTTTGTAGCCGAAGCCGTACATCCATTTTCATTTACAGTAAATACAACCGGATATATTCCGGGGGCACTGTAAACCACATTATTTACTGTTGCTGTATTTGCTGTTTGAGGCGTGGCACTTGTGCCAAAATTCCAATTAAAGGTTCCATTCCCTTGAAAAGACCCTCCTCCCACAAAATCAAAACTATTGCCATTAAAACATTGTGCCGTTGGTTGAATCAGCTCAGGTGCTAATAAAGGATGTATGTGAAAGATCTCATACGTTGTGTCGCTACATAGGGTCCCAGGATTAACAATTAAAGTAACCGTATAATCTCCAATAGCAGGAAATGTATAGATTGGATTTTGAGCATGAGATGTATCTGCTAAGGTTGTAGGATCACCAAAATCCCAAAAATAACTTGTTAAGTTTCCTGAACTGGCATTGTTATAAGTAATGGTAAACCCATTACAAAAACCGGTTCCCTGGCCGTTGTTAGTGGTTACCTGAGACACAATATCCGCATTCACAATAAACGGACAACTGATCACATTGAATTGAAAATCGCGATGATGTGTGCCTATTAACACGCCATTTCTATACTCACTCACACAAACTCCTACTACCCATTGTCCTAAAATAGTTGGGTTGCCATTTAAAAACCCGGTTGTTGGATTAATATTGATAGCCGGATTAGAGGCCATTGGGTAACTAGACGAATACGGTGAAACAAATGGTACGCTGACATATGGTGGAGGTGTGTTCGTTGACGGACAGGCTCCCGGTGGACTTGGACATTGAGAGCTTGGTCCGGCAGGTGATGTACCAACAACCGGACAACATGCGTCAAGCCCATTGAATGGTGTACATAAACTATATACCAAAGAATCACCATCAGGATCTGTTGCTATATGATTAAACCCAATAGGGATATTAGAACACACATAAATTGGTGGACGGTTTGAAAATCTTGGACTATTATTTACGGCCACTACTTCTGGTCCGGGAATGTGTTCCCAATAAGTAGCGCCAATGGTTCCTGGGTTTACTAAATTTAAAATTGTCCCGTTTCTACAACACCTTTGATAGGCTATATAATACCCTCCGGCTAGTGGTGGCAAATTAACTGTAGCTTCATAAATGGCTTCTTCAACACAAGCACTACTCGACGTTGATGGCGCGCAGGGACTATTATTGCTTGGCGGCACCGTTATACTCGTGGTTGCGGTAACCTGTAACGTTGTAACAACATTGCCTGAAGCATTAAAAACCGTAAAAAAGGCAGGATTGTCAAAGGGTGGCACTCCATTAATGCAATCGCGATACACCTTCATATGTATCCTATAATTATTCCCTCCTAAATTATCATAGTAAATTTCTCCGCCTACAATATGTGTAGCATATGATTTGATACATATAACAAAAATTAATAAAGCACTAAATATGTATTTTTGTTTTAACACTAATCATTTATTAGATGGAAAAAGCCGTTAAACTGTCTGCCGTCACTTACTTCTAACATATAAAAATAAACGCCCGCAGAGTTGTCAGGTTTCCAATCGTTGTTATAATTACTACTCGAATAAACTTTTTTGCCCCATCGGTTACAAATGGTTAAAGTGCTATTCGCGAAATTCTCTAAACCATTTATTTTAAACACATCATTTACATTATCTCCGTTTGGAGTAACAACATTTGGTACAATAATCGTGCAATCAACCGTTGTTATGCCAAAATGAATCGTATCTTTTCTGCTACACTGATCTGTTACTATTAACGTATAGGTGCCAGACGATGGCGTTACAGATTGTTGTAAATAATAAGTTGTATTGATTGTGTCATGTGGAACGATCCCATTGTTTGGGGCAAACCAAGACAATTGGTACGACGGCTTACCTCCGGTAATTGTAACAGGCAATTGTTTCACGGTGTCCAAACAAAATTTTAGTGGCTCGATCTCACTTAATACCGGTAAAGTACTAGGTGTAACTACTATTTGTTTGGTGATAGGTTTATTACAAATATCATTTACCACAATAGTATAAGTTGTTGGCTGGGTAATAATTGGTGTTGAATATGTGTTTGTATTAATATTGCCGGGTTGCCAGGTATATGTATATGGCGGTGTTCCTAAAGTTGGGCTTGCATTTAAATTAATTGCAACCGAATTACAGATAACAGAATCTTTTGCGCTGATATTTATAGCGTGATAATCACTCAGGTATATTTTTAATTTTACGTAATTTGCAGTTATACAGGTTGATGAACCGGGATTGTATTTTGAAATGTTAAACACAATCGTATCCAAAGCTTCAGCAAGTCCATCGTCTAACGCTTTAATGCCACATATTTTAAACGTATCCTGATTAGCCTGAAACAATAATTGTGATGGCCATGTAACTGCAGTGGTAGATGTTCCAACAACCTGAGCATAATCACTGCCGTTAATAGCATTGCCTGTTACATTTAACAAAAAAGAATCTTTTAAAGCAATATTTCCGTTTCTTATAAACTTAATGCAATAGCTATTACAGTCTTCGTAAAACAAGGTATCTGTGATGGCAGAATTAGCATTATTGGTGTTTAATGAAATTGGGGGTGCGGCGCTGAATGAACCACCTTCTAAAAATACACCTGAATCAACAGAGCCATCAACCGCATCAGCAATAACCATTTTAATGTGGTAGGTTTGTCCGCAATTTACTGCGGCAACTGCTGTTAAAACAGTCGTTAAGCCATCAAATTGTATATCAACATTTGAATTATAATTATCTCTATAATAGGCGCAATTTTTACACGGACCGGTGGATTGGTCCGGCATACCAGCTACATTTCCTTTAACGCCATTATTTACATTTTTAATAGAAACTGCTAATGTACTAGATGGTACTATTGCTACATTGGTCTTTACATAGTTTCCTCCTGCCGGATTTGGACCTGAAAGCAAAAAAGCAAAAACATCATTAAATCCTGACACAAATTCATTATACTCATCAGAAGAGAAAATGTACTTAAACTTTAAAGTATCAGATTGTGGAACAAAATCAAATTCCAACGCTGCTGCATCTTGCGTAACATCCGGAGCAATAATAGTATTCAAATCTGCATCTGCATTACCATTCACGTCAGTGCTAATTCCTGCATTATCGTTCGGCCCTTGTGGTCCGTCTACAGATGAAGTCAAAGCGTTCCCGGTAGAAATTAAAATTCCATTACTAATTCCCAAACTTGTGCTTGGCGTAGCTGTAAACCGAGCAATTTGAAGCGCATTCCCTGTAAAAGTAATGTTACTGGCCGTTACACCCTGCCCCAGCAAAACCTGCTGAACCAGCTGTGCCGGAGTTAATGAATTTGACGATACAATTTGACCATACGTCAAGTGCGTCATAAAAAGAATAAGTGCGATTAAGTGGAATGTTTTTTTCATAAGTAAGTATATCAAAAATATCTATTAATCAACTAATTAACAACTTTTTACTGATACAAAAACCGCTCTTTCTATTCAGATAATCAGATTTCTACTTTATACAAACTTTCTTCAGTTTTAGTTAAATTAATTACGTCTGAATTTTAAAAAATGTACCTTTGGCAACCTTAAAATAGTTCTATGGAAAAATCACAAATAGCCCAATATATAGAAACTAATAAAGACCGTTTTTTAAACGAATTATTAGACCTATTAAAAATTCCTTCGATCAGCGCTAAGCCTGAACACAAACCCGATATGGAAAAAACTGCCGAAGCAGTTAAACAACGTTTAATAGAAGCCGGCGCTGATAAAGTTGAAATTTGTCAAACCAAAGGTTATCCGGTGGTTTATGCAGAAAAAATGGTCGACCCTAAAAAACCAACCGTGGTTGTTTATGGCCATTATGATGTACAACCTGCCGACCCGATCAGCCTATGGGATTCCCCTCCATTTGAACCCGTAATTAAAAAAACAGAAATCCATCCGGAAGGCGCCATTTTTGCACGCGGAAGTTGTGATGATAAAGGACAAATGTACATGCATGTGAAAGCCTTTGAAACTATGATGAAAACAAACACTTTACCTTGTAATGTAAAATTCATGATCGAAGGCGAAGAAGAAGTTGGTTCTCCTAGTTTAGGTCCATGGATCATTGCAAACAAAGAAAAATTAAAAGGCGATATCATTTTAATTTCTGACACGTCTATTATTGCTAATGATATTCCGAGTATTGACAGTGGTTTGCGTGGATTAGCCTACATGGAAGTTGAAGTAACAGGACCAAACAGAGATTTACACAGTGGTGTGTATGGCGGCGCGGTAGCAAATCCTATCAATATTTTATGCAAACTAATCGCTTCCTGTCACGATGAAAATAATCATATCACCATTCCCGGATTTTATGATAAAGTGGAAGAATTAAGCACAGAAGAAAGAGCTGAAATGGCTAAAGCGCCTTTTGACTTAGAAGCTTATAAAAAAGATCTGGGTATTGATGAGGAGCGTGGCGAAAAAGGATACAGCAGTAACGAAAGAACAGGCATTCGCCCAACCCTTGATGTGAATGGCATTTGGGGTGGTTATACCGGAGAAGGGGCTAAAACTGTTTTACCATCAAAAGCATTTGCAAAAATATCCATGCGTTTAGTGCCTGGTCAAAATTCTACTGAGATAAGCAACCTCTTCAAAAATTATTTTGAAAGTATTGCTCCAAAATCAGTAAAGGTAAAAGTAACGGCACATCATGGTGGCGAACCGGTAGTTGTACCAACAACATCAAAAGGCTTTCAATCGGCCAGCAAAGCCATGGAAGAAACCTATGGCAAAAAACCAATTCCAACACGCAGCGGAGGCAGTATTCCTATTGTAGCTTTATTTAAAAAAGAATTAGGAATGGATAGTATTTTGTTTGGTTTTGGCTTAGACAGCGATGCTTTACACTCGCCAAACGAACACTACGGTTTGTTTAATTATTATAAAGGCATAGAAACAATTCCATTATTCTATAAATACTTTACAGCTTAATTTGTCTAAAAAAACAATAACCATTATTGGTGGCGGGCCAGCATCTATGATGCTGGCCTGTTCATTAGATAGTAGTAAATATGCTATTTCGATCTATGAAAAAAATGTTGCTTTAGGCAGAAAATTTTTAGTGGCCGGAAAAGGAGGTTTTAATTTAACGCACTCTGAAGAACTTCAGCAATTCGAAAACCGTTATACGCCAACAGAATTTATTGCTCCTTTCCTTTCTCATTTTTCAAATACTGATCTTAGGGATTGGTTAAAGTCTCTTGGCGTTGAAACCTGTGTTGGTACTAGTAAAAGAGTATTTCCTGTTAAAGGCATCAAACCAATAGAAGTTTTAAAAGCCATTGAAAAAAAACTGATTAACAATCATGTTTCTATCTTCTATAACTATGAATGGAGTGGCTGGGATCAAAACAATCATTTAGTTTTTTTGTCAAACAGTCAAACACTAAACATTAAAACTGATATCACAGTTTTTTCCTTAGGTGGCGCCAGCTGGAAAGTTACCGGAAGTGATGGATCATGGACGGATCATTTCAAAAAAAAAGGAATTAGGATCAATCCCTTTTATCCTTCAAACTGCGCATATCATATTAAATGGGATTCAAGCTTTATAAAAAAACACGAAGGCGAAGCTCTCAAGAATTGTGAGTTTGGTTGCGGCACTATTAAACGAAAAGGCGAAGCGGTTATTACTCAATTTGGAATAGAAGGAAGCGGCATCTATCCTTTAAGTCCGGCTATCAGAACACAGCTGGCAGAAAAACAGCAGGCGGAAATTTTGATCGATCTTAAACCGGACCTTCCCATGGAAGAAATACGATCACGCTTAGAGAACAAAGGAAAATTATCAATCAAAGATGTTTTGGAAAAAAAGATCAATCTTTCTGAGACACAGATCGATCTCATCAAACAAAAAACCACAAAAGAAGAATACAATAGCGTAGATGCGTTAGTTAAACTCATTAAATCATATCCTTTACATATAGTTGATTTTGCCCCTATGGATGAAGCCATTTCTACCGTTGGCGGAATTTCCTTAAATGAGGTAAGTTCTTCGCTTGAATTGAAAAAATTACCCGATCATTATTGCCTGGGTGAAATGCTGGATTGGGATGCGCCAACCGGTGGTTATTTATTACAGGCTTGTTTTAGCATGGGTAAATTTTTAGCGGATAAATTAAATGAGAAATAATATCTTTACACCTAAAAATTAGTTTTGCAAAACATCAAAGAATATTTTAATACCATTGCCTCCAAACGTAAAAGTCGTGGAATAACAAATTACTATTGGAAAGAAATTACCAATTACTGTAATTATTTTTCACATGAAGACAGTTCTGTTTTAGAAATTGGTTGTGGTAACGGAGATTTGTTAGCCGGTATAGCAGGGAACAAAAAAACAGGGATTGATTTTAGTGAAAATCAAATTGCCTGGGCCAAAGAAAAACACGCTTCCAAAAATATTGAATTTTTAGTGATGGATGCTACCAATCTAGAACTCAATCAAACTTATGATTTTATTATTATCAGTAATTTAATTGGGTTTGTAGAAGATATACAAGTTGTATTTGAGCAGGCAAAAAAAGTATCTCACCCCAATACCAAAATTATTGTTCAATACTACAACTCTCTTTGGGAACCTTTATTAAAATTTGCTGAATTAATTGGTTTAAAAACCAAAACTCCGGTTCAAAATTGGCTAAACTCTAAAGACGTAAACAACCTCTTATTTGTATCTGGCTTTGATGTGTATAGAAACAGCAAACGATTTATTTTTCCGTTTTACATTCCTATTCTTTCCGCTATTTTTAATCAATATTTAGCAAAGTTTCCTTTTTTCAGGTTTTTTAGTTTAAACACTTACTCTTTTGCTAAGCCTTTGCCATCAAGCAAAGAAGAAGAGTATAAAACAAAATATTCTACAACCGTTGTGATTCCTGCACGTAACGAAAGTGGTAATATTGAAAACGCCATTACCCGTTTACCAAAATTTGGTAAACATGTAGAGATCATTTTTATTGAAGGAAACAGTACCGACGATACCTGGCAAAAAATCCAAGAGATCCAGAAAAAATATGCAACCACACATGATATAAAAATTGGTCAGCAAAAAGGAAAAGGAAAAGCCGATGCTGTGCGCGAAGGATATAAAATTGCTACCGGCGATATCTTAATGATCTTAGATGCCGATTTAACGGTGCCGCCAGAGGATATTCCAAAATTTTATGATGCCATTGCCGGATCTAAAGGAGATTTTATTAATGGAACCCGTTTAGTGTATCCAATGGATAAAGAAGCGATGCGTTTCTTAAATTACTTGGGCAACCATTTCTTTAGCTGGGCCTTTACCTGGTTATTGGATCAACGCTTTAAAGATACGTTGTGTGGAACCAAAGTTATGTTTAGAGAAGACTATATTAAGTTAACTAAAAACAGAAAATACTTCGGAGAGTTTGACCCGTTTGGGGACTTTGATCTATTATTTGGGGCTCATAAATTAAACTTAAAAATTGTAGAAATTCCTATTCGTTACCGAGAAAGGACTTATGGCAGCACTAATATTTCTCGATTTAAACATGGTTTGATCCTGTTGCGTATGTGTGCTTTTGCAAGCCGTAAATGTAAATTTATTTAGTGCTTTTACTAACTGAGAGATAAAATTGCTGTTTTTTAAAAGTCAAAAATTCTACTTATCTTTATTACAATGAACGATCGTATTTGGATATACACCATCAGTAAAAATTTATCTTCAGAACAATTATCTGAAATCAACAACCGTTGCCAGGCTTTTGTAAGCGGCTGGACAGCACATGATGTAAGTTTGGATGCCTCTTTTGAAATTTACAAAAATCGTTTGTTGATCTTTAAAGTTAACGAAGCCAAATACAATGCCAGCGGGTGTAGTATCGACAAACAAGTTCGCTTTGTAAAAGAGTTAGAACTAGCATTTTCTGTTGAATTATTAAATCGCTTACTGGTAGCTTATGAAAGCAATGATGAGGTTGTTGTGGTAAAACAATCGCAAATTGCTGAATTACTGGCCTCTAAAGAGATTAATGAAAATACATTGATCTTTAATAATACGATCACCGAATCTAAAGATCTTGCTACTAATTGGAAACAACCTCTAAACAAAACCTGGTTATCTAAATATTTAATTTCTCACAACGTTTAATCTGATGAAAAAACCTTTACTAGCCGCTGCTTTTGGAATAACATTATTGTCAAGTATTTTTTATTCTTGTACAAAAGATATTGGGCCAAATCCATTATTAGATAAAAATATAGGTTATAGCGATAAAGCGTTATACGATACTTGTAAGAACGAAGTTTCCTTTACTTATTATAAAGGTAACAATGTAGTTATTACCAGTAACCCAAGTTTTGGCTCTCCGCATGGTAATTTCAAATTAAAATTCAATAAAGTAGCTACGGCGGCATTAGGTGGTGATGGAAAATTACCAACAGGACAAGTTTTTCCTGATGGCTCCATGGTTTTAAAAGAAACGGTTGGCGGAAAATACTATTTTACTTTTAAAAGAAATGGTTCATGGCTTTGGGGTGCTTTAATTATGGCAGATGGAAGTGTAGAACAAAGTGTTAACACAGAATCTACAAACTGCGTTTCTTGTCACATGTATGCTGCAAGAGACAAAATATACAGCTTCGACTTATATTAATATTTAAACCCCACTTGTTACTTTTTATGTTGCGGATTAATCATATCGTTTGTCTTGTTTTTGCTATCGTATGTTTTTTTTGTGTGTTATCTTCTTGTACAAAAGACATTGCTAAAAATCCTGACTTAGCGTTTAGCGATAAAGCTTTATATGATAGCTGCAAAAACGAAACGGCTTTCAATTACTACAAAAACAACAATCAAGTGCTTCAGGTCTCTCCCGGTTCTAATTCGCCTCATGGAGCATTCAAATTGAAATTCAATAAAATTGCAGCGACAGCATTAACCGATAATGGCAAATTACCAATCGGTCAAAAATTTCCGGAGGGTTCTTTAGTTGTAAAAGAAGTGGAATCAAATGGGTTATACGCTATCATGTATAAACATAACAATTCCTGGTTATGGGCAGAGATAAGCAATGATGGCACTACTGTTTTTAGTGTAGCCAAAGATCCAACAACGGCTTGTATCAGTTGTCATAACCAGTCAGGACAAAGAGATCTGGTGGTGAGTTTTAATTATTATTAATTACTAAAATACTCTAAACCGCTTTCTTCGCTATCGCAATGAAAGTGATTTTGTTTTTTAGCTTGAGGCTTAATCACTTTAGCGCCTTTATTTTTTTCTTTAATTAATTTGGCAATGATGCGGGCGCGCTCTTTTTTAATGTCTTCGCGCAATTTAGCATCATCCTCGGTATCATAATAAATTTGTCCGTCAATAATGGTTTTACTCACCTTCGCATAAATACTTAAAGGATTGTCTGTCCATAATACCAAGTCAGCTACCTTCCCTACTTTTACACTACCTACTTTATTATCGATGTGCAACATTTTAGCAGGGTTCAAGGTCACTAATTTTAAAGCTTGTACTTCCGTCAAACCGCCATATTTGATAGCTTTTGCCGCTTCCTGATTTAAACGTCTTCCCATTTCAGCATCATCCGAATTAATCGCCGTATTAACGCCTTCTTTAGTAAGCAGCGAAGCGTTATATGGAATCGCATCCATTACTTCTAATTTATATGCCCACCAATCGGCAAAAGTAGAAGCATTAGCACCGTGCGCCTTCATTTTATCAGCTACTTTATAGCCCTCCAAAATGTGTGTAAACGTATTCACTTTAAAGTGCATGCTATCTGCTACGTGCATCAACATGTTTACTTCACTTTGCACGTAACTGTGACAGGTGATAAAACGTTTACCGTCTAAAATCTCTACGATCGCATCTAGGTCCAGATCTTTGCGAGGAGAAACTACTTTGTTTTTTTCTATTTGTTTTGGACTTAATTTTCCAAAATCTTCCCATTGCTTTTTATAGGCCTTTGCTCTTGTAAAATAATCGTAATACAATTGCTCCACGCCCATACGTGTTTGCGGAAATCTTGTCAGATCAGGGTTTAAACCATTGGAGTGTTTTACATTTTCGCCTAAAGCAAATTTAATAAAGCCATCTGCTTTTTCGTATTTGAACTCATCCGGTGTTTTTCCCCAACGTAATTTGATCAATACACTTTGTCCACCAATTGGATTAGCCGAACCGTGTAATAATTGAGCGGTGGTCACACCACCAGATAACTGACGGTAGATATTAATGTCTTCCGGATTGATCACATCACTCATTCTTACCTCAGCGCTACTGGCATCAGCGCCTTCGTTTACTCCGAATAAAGCAATGTGTGAATGTTCATCAATAATTCCCGGCGTTAAATGCAACCCTTTTGCGTCAATGATCTTGGCAAAAGCTGTTTTTGGTACATCAATGTTTGGCGCAATACGAACTATTTTTCCTTCGGTGATGTATACATCGTGTTCTAGTAAAACAGAATCAGATTCATTGGTCCAAACTGTTGCGTTTTTAATTAATACAGCGTCATAACGGTGCTTAAATTTTCCCCAATTATCTTTAATAAACCCTTCGCTTTCCGGCAAAGGCTCTCCATAAGCGGTAAACGGATAATACACTTTACCAAAATCAACTTTATCTTTTGGCTTAATGCTGTCTTGTTTCGCCTTAGAAATCTCCTTTTTTTCGTTAAAGGTCATTTTAAAGTCCACCCAGGTTCCATCAGGATATTGTCCCTTTCCTTCAAATGATTTTTGTAATTCATTGTAATTCCCTGATAATCGAAGGGTTTGAGTAGAGTCATAAGGAAAACTCAAGGTCAACAAATTGTTTTTGAAAGTCACACTAGCTTTAGATTTCAAGCTGTCATACAAATACACCATGCCGTTGTAATTTTCCTGATCTTTTTTAATATCAATTTTATAATTTACTGATCCGGCAGATATATTGTAATTTCCTGAAATATCGGCAAGGCTCAAATCGTTATACATATGCTTAATGCCATTACTCCATGTTTCGTAGATCACCGCCTCTTCATCAAAGATAGGCTTAGAAGAAATAAAGAAATTAGCATACATGCCTTGTTTTAAACTCCCTACTTTATCTTGCACACCAATAAAATTAGCCGGATTGTAAGTCAAAGCTCTCAAGGCTGTTTTTTCACTTAGACCATATTTAATGGCTTTACGTACATTTTTTAAAAAGTCGGCTTTGTTTTTAAGATCGGCACTTGTGATACAAAACTGAATGTAATTTGCTTCTAAGGCTGATAAATTGACAGGTGCCATTTCCCAATGTTTCAGGTCAGATAAGGTTACTTGTTCTGCATCATAAGGATCTTCCACATCCATTGGCTCAGGGTAATTAACCGGTATAATGAATTTTGAAAAGGTTCCTTGAATGTCATACAATCTTTGATATTCGTTTCCTCCACCCTTAATGATGTATTTGGTTTTAAATTCGTCGCCCACTTTTTTTGCGCGCAAATCATTGTACTTATCGTTCCCTTCAAAAATAGAAGGCAGTTCTTGTAATTTATTAAAAGCGTCCAACGAAATATTATACTCTGTTTTGCTTTCATTAGTTTTGTACCATGCTGCATCGTAATACGTTTGGCGCAATAAAGCCACAGCACCCATTAACGAAGAAGGATATCCTTGTTTGGAAGATCCTTTTCTAAACGAATAAAACCCGGCTGCCCTGTCTTTAATGATACTTTCATTCTCATTAGCGTTAACTAAATTTACTAAAGCGCCGCTTCCTCTTACTATGCCATCTTTACCGGATGTTAATACAGTAGCAAACCCTTGTTTTCTTAATTCATCGGCTTTTGCCTGATCGTGTGTAAATACTTTGTAAGCATCTTTATCGCTTTTAATTGCCTGATTCCAACCATAAGCGCCTTTTTGGGGTTCTCCTTTTTGTTCTGCGTTTTTAGATTCTACAATACCATAATCGCTATATAAGTCAACAAAAGCAGGGTAAATATGTTTGCCTTTTAAGTCTGTAACAAGTGCTTCTTTTGGAGCTTCCAGCTTTTCGCCGGCTTTCAAAATTTTCCCATCCTGAATGATCAATGTGGCGTTAATGATCGTTACATCCGCATCTACGTGCAAGGTGCAATTGGTAAACGCATACATCGTATGGCTATTATTGGCTGCGCCATTAACCGGAAAAGTGGTTTGAGCTTTTGCTAAAGTGGCAATTAAAAAAGTGCAGGATATGATGAAAAGATATTTACGCATAATATTTTTGAATAATAACAAATATAACATTAAGCGCGGGCTGTGAAACCCATTTTATCTCTTTTTAATTAAAGATAAATTGTTAATTTTGAAACAATTAATTCTATTACAATGGCTACAGGCATGTTACACTCACACTACTTATTTGTAGTGCTTTTCACCTTAATTTATCTGGTAAAAACAATTTTACTATTGAGCGACAAAGATGAGTTGCTTGAGAAGTTCAAAGCAAAGACAAAGATCCTTGAAATGATCGTGAGTTTTGGCTTTTTGGCAACGGGTATTTATTTAATGACTCAAATGCCGGAGATCCCAACCTTAATGTTCATTAAGATCACTGTAGTCTTTTTATCTATCCCGTTAGCGGTTATCGGTTTCAAAAAGAAAAACAAAGTGTTAGCTTCTTTATCCTTTTTTCTGATCATCGTAGCTTTTGGTTTAGGCGAAAAAATGAAGTCTGTTAAGGGCGGAGCGAAAACAGTTGCCGTAAATGGTAAAGAAATATTTGAAGAAAAATGTACGCTGTGCCATGGCAATGATGGAAAGTTAGCGGCCAATGGATCAAAAGACCTAAGCGTAACTCCTTTAAACCATACCGACATCGTAAAAACAATTACGGATGGTAAAAACACCATGGCTTCTTACAAAGAAGTGCTAAGCCCTGAACAAATTGAAGCAGTTGCCAATTACATTGAAACTGATTTGAAAGGGAAATAATTTTAGAAACTACATGAAGCCAGAGTCAATATCAACTGCCCCCGTTATTCCTGCCGCCGTTTTAATTGGTGTCATTAATAAAAAACAAAATGAAGAACTGGCTAAAGAATACCTGGAAGAGCTTGCTTTTTTGGCTGAAACCTACGGTGTAGAAACTAAAAAAACCTTTACTCAAAAATTAGAAAAGCCAGATAAAGCAACCTTTATTGGTAAAGGAAAGCTAAGCGATGTGAAAACCTTCGTAAAGGAAAACAACATCAGCGTCGTTATTTTTGATGATGAGTTGTCTCCTTCTCAACAACGAAATTTAGAAAAAGAATTAGGCAAAAAAATATTAGACCGTACCAATTTAATTTTAGAGATCTTTTCACAACGGGCGCAAACGGCTCATGCTAAAACACAAGTGGAATTAGCAAAGTGCCAGTATTTGTTGCCACGCTTAACGGGTATGTGGACTCACTTAGAGCGTCAGCGTGGTGGAACAGGCACAAGAGGTGGAGCCGGTGAAAAAGAAATTGAAACAGACAGACGAATTACCCGCGATCGCATTGCTCAATTGAAAGAAGATCTCAAGATCATTGATAAGCAAATGGCTACACAACGTAAGAACCGTGGTGAATTTGTACGAGTAGCTTTAGTAGGTTACACCAATGTTGGTAAATCTACCATCATGAACATGATAAGCAAAAGTGAAGTGTTTGCCGAAAATAAATTGTTTGCAACCCTGGATACAACTGTAAGAAAAGTAACCATCGATAATTTATTTTTCTTGTTGTGCGACACGGTTGGTTTTATCCGCAAGCTTCCAACACAATTAGTAGAGAGTTTTAAAAGCACACTGGATGAAGTCCGCGAAGCCGATATTTTATTACATGTGGTAGATATTTCTCATCCTAATTTCGAAGACCACATTAACGTGGTACAACAAACCTTAACAGACATTGGTGCCGGCGATAAAAAAACCATCATTGTGTTTAATAAAATTGATGCATTTAAATACATCAAAAAAGATGAAGACGATCTTACGCCAATGAGTCGAGAAAATTTATCCTTAGACGAATTGAAAAAAACCTGGATGAGTAACTTAAACCAAACTTGTGTTTACATCAGTGCGCAGAAAAAAGAAAACATCGAAGACTTTAAAAAAATAGTGTACGATGCCGTGAAAGAAATTCACGTAGTAAGATTTCCTTATAATAATTTGCTTTACTAACAGTAAATTTTATTTTTTATTCTTCTTGGGATCCACTATAACCGGCTGTTCCTGTCCAATCAAATGCTTTTTTTCGATAAGAGACGTGAAATCAGATTTGTCATATACCATAAAATCTTCTTTGATCGTTTTATTTCCGGGTAATGTAATTTGGATCTGATATTTACCGGGCTCAACAATAAAAATATATTTACCGGTTTTCTTGTTCACGTTTTTGGCGTCTAACTCTTCTTTTGTTTTTATATTAGTGATAGATACAAAGGCGTCAATTTCTTGTTGGGTTGTATCAGATAAAATAACCATTCCGCTAATAGCTGTTAAAGGTTTATCTACATCATTAAATGTGATTTTATAAATATCCAGATCACCTAGCCCTTCTTTACGCCAGGCCGATATGTAACCATCTCTTCCGTTTTTTGCCACCGAAAACATCATGTCATCATCTGTTGTGTTTAACGGATAGCCAACATTAATGGGCTTACCCCATGTCTTTGAACCCTCATCCCATTTCGATTTAAAAATATCATAACCACCCATGCTCGTATGGCCCTGAGAACTGAAATACAAGGTTTTACCATCTTCTGATAATACCGGAAAAGCTTCTCTGTATGGTGAATTGACCGTTGGCCCTAAATTTTTTGGAATGCCCCACTCGCCATTAGGTAAACGATTGGTCATATAAATATCTTCTTCGCCTAAACCACCTTTTCGTGCCGAAACAAAAAACAAAGTATTATTATCTGTACCATAGCATGCTTCGCCATCAAGCAGATCTGAATTTACAGGTTCATTAAACGGAACCGGTTTGCTAAATTGTTTGGATTTGAGTAGTTCTGCATGAAACAGATCTCCGGGAAACTCTGCATTATCTACATACACAATTAGATTTTTTCCGTCAGGCGAAAGTCCTACACATTCCTCATCTTCCATGGTATTGATCAAAGCGCCCATATTTTTAGCTCTGGTCCACGCTCCTTTTTCAACTTTTGATGTGTATACATCAGAGGTATAATAGCCGTTATAACTTCTCAATCTTCCGGTATTTTGATCACGACGAGACGTAAAAACCAAAGTTTCCTCATCTTTCGTTACAAAAGGATAATAATCAGCGTACTTTGTATTGATCTCTTTGCCTACATTTTCAAAAGTTACATTAACCGGTCGTTTCATCAACGCTTTTGCGTTCTCGCAGGTTTCAATGTAATGATCAATTAGTGGAAAAATTTTTGGTGAGGCTTTTTCTCTATACTTATTATAAAACGTAATCGCATCATCCAATCTGTAAGCAAACTGGTATGCATTTGCCATCTCTAATAATAATTCGTTCTTATACTTTTCGTGTTTATAAGAATATTCCAAATAGGGAATGGCTTTTGATTTATCATTATACGTTTTTAGATAACAAACGCCCATTCGGTGTTTTAGATCGGCATCTTCCGGAAATTCTTTTTCCAGTTTTTTAAATTCCTCTAGTGCTTCAATGTAATTTTTCTGATCGAACAACTCATCGGCCGATGGTTTTTCGAAAGTTTGAGCATGTACTACAATTCCACTAAATAAAAAAACTAATGTGGTTGTAAAGACTATTCTTTGAATTAATGACATCTTTATGAATTAAACTTAACATAAATGTAATACATAATTTACTAAATGTACAATTTTCAAACTTTCCACAATTTCAACTTATGAGTTTTTGAGGCCCTAAATCATTTTATGTCGATCTCGTCAATAAAAATGAAGGCGTCTCCGCCGCTACCCTGGTGCCATTCGGGTAATTTACCAAAATTGACGGCTTTTACTTTTACATAACGAGCGTTTAATTTGGCCGGTTTATTACTGTTAAATTCTCTCATCTGCAGATCATAATCATCTGCAGGAACGCCATTTTCGATCGTCCCAAAAAGCGTAAATGTTTTTCCGTCTTCTGAGGTATAATATTCTACTTGTTTAGGAAATACAATCCATGCGCGGGTATCTTGTAAATAACTGGATGTGATAGACGAAATTTCTTTTTCTTTTCCAAGATCGATGATGCATTCAAAATCCTGTGATTGATAACCTTGCCAGCTGCCGGTTCTCCAATTGGTAGTACCGCGTTGCCCGTCAATAATGCCATCATCGCCACCTGCGGTGTACTGTTTGTTATAAGTAGAATTTATTTTGAGTTTCCAATCGGCATGTGGCATTTTATAAAACGAACCAACAGTGACAGAGCTCTTTTCCCCTTTTTCATTGATCGCAATGGTTTTAACGGTAGTTATGTCTTTAATAGTAATTGGTGAGTTGTACTGCATTGCTTTCACGCCGGGGTCTGTTCCGTCTAAGGTGTAGTATAATTTATAATTAGGTAATGCACCTTGTAGTTCGATCTGCATCTCATCTTTAAAAAACAAAGAAGGTGAAGAAATAATAGGCGCTAATACTAGTGCGTTTTCTTTGGTTTGTAACGCCGCACGTTTTTTAGAAATATTAGCAGCGGCGGTTTTAGGTTTAGCGCTTAGATCAAAACTTATTTTAATGTTGTCTGTTGGAAGTCCTTTGCTCAACAGCTCCACAAAATTGATGGCAGACGCTGTATACTTTTTATTGTTGAGCGTTACCGATGAGACATAGTAACTTTTATCCGTATAATTTTTTGAGTAAAGGAAAATGTTTTTACCATTTTCTAAATGAATGGTGCAGGAAGGAAAAATAGTAGAACCTAATTCATAATTTGGTGAACCGGGACAAACCGGATAAAACCCCATAGAACTTAATACATACCAGGCGCTCATCTGTCCACAATCTTCATTGCCAATTAACCCGTCAGGAGCATTTTTATAAAAATCAGATAAGATCTGACGAACTCTTTCTTGGGTTTTATAATTCTTCCCTACATAATTATACAAATAAGCCATGTGGTGGCTTGGTTCATTACCATGAGCATATTGTCCTATTAAACCTGTAATATCAGCTTGTTCGCGGCCGGTTGTTTGAGAAGAGGTTGTAAACAATTCATCCAGTTTTTTTTCGAAATTTTTATTTCCTCCCATGGCATCTATTAAACCATACACATCCTGAGGTACAAAAAAAGAGTATTGCCAGGAGTTTCCTTCTGTAAAATTATTATTCACTTCTTTCGCATCAAATGGTGTTAACCAACCACCATTTTTTTTGGGTCGCATAAAATTTGTTTTGGTATCAAATACATTTTTCCAGTATTGAGAGCGTTTCATGAAATGATCGTAATCTACCTTTTTATTCAACACCTTGGCCATTTGCGCAATGCACCAATCATCATAGGCATACTCTACTGTTTTAGAAACACTTTCGTGTTCATCATCCACACTGATATACCCATTTTGTTTGTAAGCTTTTAATCCTAGGTGATCCAACATGGCGCTATGCTTCGCCGCTTCCAATGCTTTATCATAACTAAACCCTTTAATGCCTTTTACCATCGCATCGGCAATGACACTCACCGAATGGTATCCGATCATACAATCTGTTTCGTTACTGCCCAATTCCCATACAGGTAAACGGCCGCCTTGTTCATACTGCGCTAAAAATGTATTGATGAAATCGCTGGTACGTTTTTGATCGATGAGTGTATAAAGCGGGTGAGCTCCTCTAAAAGTGTCCCATAATGAAAACACAGAATAATATGTGAAGCCTTCTGCTTTATGATTTTTATTATCTCTGCCACGGTACATGCCGTCTACATCCATAGCAGTATTTGGTTGCATCATGGTATGATACAAGGCCGTATAAAAAATAGTAAGTTTATTGGCATCGCTCGAAGACACTTCGATCTTAGCCAATTCTTTATTCCACAAAGCTTCGGCATTAGATTTTGTTTTTTCGAAATCCCATCCCGGTAATTCTGTTGTTAAATTTTTCTTAGCGCCATCAACACTTACAGGAGAGATCCCTACTTTAAGCATTACCGGTTTTTTAGCATTCGCAAACGTGAAAATAGCTTTTACGTTTTCGCCGCTGTAATAATTGTCTTTTAGTTTTTGATCTTTAAATGATTTGTTATTGATAAACGCTTCCCATTCAAAATCTTCAGAAAACTCTGCTACAAAATAAACGTATTGATCTTTAGCCCAGGCCTCACTGTGTCGATAGCCTTCAATGGTTCTCGGCCCTGTGATCTTAACATAAGATCCCAAAGTTTTATCACGATGCGTTAAGTCTAAAATAATATTGGCTTGTTTATCTTGCGGAAATGAATAGCGATGAAGACCAACCCGTGTAGTTGCTGTGAGTTCCACATTAACGCCATTATCTAGCTTAACAGAATAATATCCTGCTGTTACTTTTTCATTAGCATGCGAAAATTCAGAAGCATATTTTTTACTCTCAATGCTAGACGCACCTGAAATTGGCATAAACATAATGTCGCCATAATCACTGCAGCCTGTGCCGTTTAAGTGTGTGTGAGAAAAGCCATAAATAATGCTATCACTATAGTGATAACCACTGCACCCATCCCAACTGCCATCAATTCGGGTATCCGGACTTAATTGCACCATGCCAAAAGGAACAGTAGCCCCGGGAAATGTGTGGCCATGACCACCGGTGCCAATAAATGGATTAACATACGATGAATACGCTGTTTGTGCGAGGCACTTTGAAATACAGAAAACAGAAAGAAAGAAAAATATGGATAGTGGCCTTATCATAAACTAAATTTAATACTAAAATATGGTTTTAAAAATACCTAATTTATCTAGGTTTATTATTGATGTCATATAAAGAAATATGTTTAATATCCTTGTAATATTTGAATCCTGACTTTAACTTAATCTCCTTTATAGTATTGGCTTCGAGATCTATGAAGTTATCATCAAATTCGATTAAGGGGTTATCAGAATACAAATACAGATCTTTTACAAAAACCTTACTGCTTATCAATAACGATTGATTTTCTTTAGAATATTTGGTCTTGATTTCAGGATTTAGTAATTGCAAATCTTTGGGTTTAACGAAACAGTAGTTAGTGTTTGCAATTACTGCTCCCGATCGATCTTTTAATTGACAAGACAAGTAGATTGAATTTTGATCGTATTTTTCGATTTCATTCTGAAATATTGTAAAATAGATCTGACTACTGTTAGCTTTAACTATAATACTATCTCTTTTATGAAACAGAATTTCTCTTTTCATATTTTTTAAATTAATTTCTAAAATAGCCTTCTCCTCTTTTAATTTATCAGACACAATAAAGATGTCATATTGATTTCTTTCAGGATGAACTGAAATGATAATGTTATTGTACACTTTTTTAGTTTCATAATAAAGTGCTTTTGGTTTATTATTATAATCAATAGCGCTCCAGGAAGTAACGGGCCAACAATCATTTAATTGCCAATACAGAGTTCCCATACAATAGGGCTTAGCTCTGCGATGCGCTTCAATCGCAATTTTCATTCCGTCTCGTTGTAAAAGCTGAGACGCGTAATTATATTTTCTAAAATCTGTTGGCACTATATAATCGCGCTCCAAGTAAGTTTGAATTGTTTGATAACCTGTAGGATGTTTTTGGTGTGCTTTAACAGAGGTTGAATTCAGATGCAATTCATTAGAATCGCAAACGGCTTTCAATGTATTTAGATCAGGCATTCCCTGAAAACCGTATTCACTCATAAAACGGCCCACTTTTTTCTCATAAATATCAAATGGTTCCATGCCCCACCACACGCCCCAATAATGTGAATCGCCTTGTAGTAAACTTTCTTTTCGTCCCCAACCAATAGATGGAGAGGAGCTATGATAGTTTCCTCCCTCTACCCCCTCCAGAGGGGGAAAAAGAATATTGATAGTGTTTGGTATTACTTCATGAAATACTTTTTTATAATCGTTCCAAATTTTTGAAGAATCTTGTTTAGAATAATGATATTGTTTTTGCCAACCCCAATTGTGCCAGCCTTCATCCGATTCATTATTGCCACACCATAATGCAATGCTAGGATGATTTTGCAAACGTTGTACTTGCTGTATTACTTCTTGTTTTACGTTCTCAACAAAAGCAGAGTCGCCGGGATACATAGCACAAGCAAACATAAAATCCTGCCAAACCAAAATACCGTTTTCATCACAGAGATGATAAAATTTATCATCTTCATAAATGCCACCACCCCACACACGCAACATATTCATGTGGGATTCTCGTGTCATTTGAATCAATTTATTGTAATGATCATCACCAACTCGAGAAACAAAATTATCTTGTGGAATGTAATTAGCCCCTTTAATAAATAATGGTTGACCATTGAGTTTAAAATAAAAACTCTCTCCGAAAAAATCTTTTTCTTTTACTAATTCTAATTTTCTAAGGCCTATGTTTAAGTGCTTAAGAAGTGTTGTTTCTTTTTTATTGATGAGATTAAAATTAACCCAATACATATCGGCACCCCCTAATCCATTGGTATACCAAAGTCTTGGGTTTTTAATCACATAATCAAACGTATCAATATTTAATCCTTTATGAAGACGAATACTTGTGTTTTGAGTCGGATGAAGTTTTGGAAGAGTTTTCAAACTATGAAACGAGTTAATACCAATGGTGTATACACTATCCTTATCACTTTGTATTTCAGTAATAAATTTTATTTCAGCAATAGAATCATTTAATGTTTTGATGATATGATGCACCGATTCTAGTTTGAGATCATTCCAACAAATTAAATTAATACGTTTATAAATCCCGCAGGTTACTAAACGCGGCCCCCAGTCCCAACCGTACTGGTATTGAGCCTTACGTGTAAATACTTTTTCATCTCCAGGCAAGGTATATGGTAGTTGAGCTGCTAATGATTTTCCTTTTTTAACAGCTGATTCAAAGACAATACGTAAAGTATTTACTCCTGGCTTCAGCTGTTTTTTGACCTCCACATTCCATGTGCGAAACATGTTATTACAATCCAGAATTTGTTGTTCGTTTAAATACACTTTAGCATAAGTATCTAAGCCTTCAAAATTTAATTCGATATGTTTGTTTTGCAGAGTTGCTTTATCACAATTAAATGTGCCAACATATTCCCAATTTTCATTTTCTACCCATTGTACAGACTTTTCATTATCAGCAAAAAAAGGATCTTTGATCAATTTGTTTTTTAATAGATCTGTATGCACCGTACCGGGAACAACGGCTGGATAAAATTGCTTTGTTTCTGTTTGACGAAATTTCCAATTAGCTTGTAACTCAATTGTTTGGTTTTGCGCAACTGCCAATTGAACAACTAAACTAATTATGTAAAAGAGATGCTTTCTCACAATTGTTTTATTATTTCTGATAACTGTTTTACTTCTTTAACATCAACCAGATCCGTAGTATCGGTAATAGCCGCCGAATGAAATTCGTAACACCCTGTTTCTTCTATGAGCCTGTCTATATTAGAACTACGAATTCCTCCACCTGGAATAATAGTAATTTGTTTTCCGAATTTTTCTTGCAACGTTTTCAAAATACTAATTCCTTCGAATGCATTTTGTTTTCCTCCGGAAGTGAGTACTCTTGTAAAACCCAAATCTATCAGGTCATTGATGGCTTCTTCTATATCCTCACACTCATCAATTGCTCTATGAAAAGTGGTTGACATTGAATCAGCTAGTTTCACTAGTTCTTTATTAAGTACTTTATCAATTTTATTTTCAGAGGTTAAAACTCCAAACACTACGCCATTAATGTCATTCTGTTTACAAAATAAAATATCGCTTTTAATCGTTTCAATTTCATCGATAGTGTAAACAAAATTTCCACCACGCGGACGAATAATCACGTGTAATGGAATTTGTAATAATTCTTTTATTTTTAATATGTCTTGATGTGTTGGCGTAATACCCCCCACCGAATAATCAGCGCAAAACTCTATTCTATCGGCACCTGCTTGTTGTGCCTCTAAGCATGACTCTATATTAAAACAAGCTATCTCTAATAGATTATTATAACAAGCTTTTTGCATCAATGAGTTGATTATTTATTTTAGAAGAATACACCGCGTAGTTAAATCCTGTTTGTAAACAAAAAGCGCCATGCTCTCCTTTCTTATTCAATGCTATAAATCCAATTTGCAGATCGGCTAAAGGCTTGTTTCTTTTTTTAGCAATTGTGACGATTCTTTCCACTGCTTGTTTGCAAGCCGCTTCCGGAGCCAAACCTTGACGCATTAATTCTACCACCAAGTGGCTACCTACAATACGCATCACTTCTTCGCCGTGTCCTGTAGCAGCTGCTGCGCCAACTTCATTATCCACATACATGCCAGCTCCAATAATTGGCGAATCGCCAACGCGTCCGTGCATTTTAAAAGCCATTCCACTGGTGGTGCACGCGCCCGATAAGTTTCCATGCATATCAATTGCTACCATGCCAATCGTATCATGGTTTTCAATATTTGCCTTAGGTTTATATTCTTCCGTTTTCAACCATTCCTTCCATTCATCTTCCGATTCTTTCGTCAACAGATTTTCTTTTGTAAATCCTTGTGATAAAGCAAATTCCAAAGCGCCCTCTCCCACCAACATCGTATGTGGTGTTTTTTCCATCACCGCTCGGGCAACAGATATTGGATGTACAATATGTTCTAAACAAGCTACCGAACCAATGTTAGAAAACTCATCCATGATACACGCATCAAGTGTTACATGTCCATCACGATCCGGTCTGCCACCATAACCCACGCTTCTTTCATTAGGATCTCCTTCAGGAACTTTAACCCCGGCTTCAACAGCATCTAATGCTCTTCCGTTATTGGACAATACTTTCCATGCTTCTGCATTAGCTTGTACGCCAAATTTCCAGGTCGATATAACAACTGGTTTAATTTGTTCTTTACTTACATTTTCTACTACTTCCCTTGCTTCCTTACTTCTATTACATGCAAATAAGGTTGTAGCTAATGCTGAAAGTTTTAAGAATTGTCGTCTGTTAGTCGCCATATTAATTGATCATTATCTCATCGCAAAACAACCAGGAGCCTTCTCCGGCACCGGGTTTACCGCTCGGAATTTTTCCAAAGTTTTTAGCGATGATCTTTACATATCTTACTTTTTGTGTTTTGATATTTGCGATAGCAAAACGTTCCTGATTAATATTTTCAGAAATAACTTTTCCTATTGAATTAAAATTGATCCCGTCATTAGAAATTAAAAACTCGATCTCTTTTGGTAAATAGATCCAACTCAATTCTTCTTTTAAAAATCCTACTTTCATTTCAGAAATTTCTTGTTCTTCTTTCAGATTAACAATAGCTTCCATATCATTACCATTCCAGCCTAACCACTGCTCGCTAATACGAGGTAACGTAGCAACAACTCCATTTACTAAAGTAAAACTTCCATTGCCACTATAGGATTTACTTGGTAGATTTTTAAGTGTAACTTCTTTATTAGATGCTTTATTGATCACATAATTTTTTGCAGAGGTCTTTCCTTTTATTATTGTGTTTTGAAATAACGCTGCTTTAACGGTTACATTTTTTGTTAGCTCTATTGGTGATATATATTTTAAAGAGTGTGCTGTTGGCACTGAACCGTCTACGGTATAATGAATATCTCCTAAAGACGGATTAGCTTTTAATTCCAGTTGAATATTTTTTTCTTTAGAAATTTTTTGTTCCACTTTATATAACGTCTTTGCATAATTCACATCCAATTTATCCAATAACAAAAAATGCTTTTGCAATCGAATTAAGAAATCAGTTTCGTTCTTCTTTTCTTTAGGCGTCCACAATACCTCAGCCAATGCTGCCATTCGAGGAACAGCCATATACTCAACGTGTTTTTCGTTCAAGATATATTCTGTCCACACATTAGCTTGTGCTCCTAAAATATATTTCTGTTCTTCTGCATTTAATTCAGCAGGAATTGGTTCGTAAGCATATACTTTTTCTAAAGGTGTATAACCCCCAATAGCCAAAGGTTCATCGGCAGGCCATGATTGGTAATGATCAAAATAACAATGAGAGCCCGGAGTCATTACTACGTTGTGTTTTTGTTTGGCGGCGGCAATACCACCTTCAATTCCTTGCCAACTCATTACCGCGGCATTTGGTGCGAGGCCTCCTTCTAATATTTCATCCCAGCCAATTATTTGTTTCCCTTTACTGTTTACATATTTTTCAATACGTTTGATAAAATAACTTTGCAATTCATGTTCATCCTTCAGCTTTTCTTTTTTGATCATCGATTGACAATGTGCACATGTTTTCCATTTGGTTTTAGGGCATTCATCTCCTCCTATATGGATATAATTACTGGGAAATAATGCCATCACTTCATCTAATACATCTTGTAAAAAATTGAACGCAGAATCTTTGGTACAATATACATCTTCAAATACACCCCAACCTTTTTCTACCTCTTTTGGTTTACCGGTACAAGACAACCAAGGGTAAGCCGCAATCGCAGCAACAGAATGTCCGGGCATTTCTATTTCCGGTACAACCGTAATGTGTTTTTTTGCAGCATAAGCAACAATCTCTTTTATTTCTTCCTGAGTATAAAAACCACCGTAAGGAATGCTATCAAATTTTTGATCTCTGTAAGCGCCTATCATCGTACCTTTGCGCCAGGCACCCACTTGGGTAAGCTTAGGATATTTTTTAATTTCAATTCTCCAGCCCTGGTCTTCGGTTAAATGCCAATGAAAAGTGTTCATTTTATACAAAGCAATTAGATCAATATACTTTTTAATAAATGACACCGGATAAAAATGGCGACACACATCTAAGTGCATCCCACGCCACTGAAAACGCGGAGCATCTTTTATTTGAACACAAGGAAGAGAAAGTTCTTTGCTTTTTTCAATTGGCAATAATTGTAAAAGTGTTTGAATGGCATAAAAATTTCCGGCAGCATTTCCTTCAGCTAAAATAGAAATACGTTTTTCTGAAATTGATAAATGGTAATTCTCTTTTAAGCCCGCTTCCCAATCAGGTGTTTCAAATTGAATGTAATTGTTGTTTGTTGGAATGCTTGATACTACCTGCAATGAAAAGCCATAATACTTATTTAAATATTCATTTAACCAACCAATCTCATTTTGTAAAACAGAAGCTTGAGCAACAATTTTTGTTGAGGACGATAAAATAAAATTTCCTTTTAGAACAATACATTCTTTAGGTTTAGGAATAATTGGTAATACCACATCGGTTTGCTGCTGAGAAAAACTTCTTAGCAGAACAAACACAAACAGTACTACAAACAATCTATTCCTCTTCATCACTGTAATGTTTTAATAGATCTTCCGGATAATCTTCTTTTAAAATGTAAACCCCTTCCATAGGATTTACAATTTCTTTGATGCTTTTTAATTGTACAAAAAAAGTAAGGCCATTCTTTGTTTCTAATTTATCTGTTTTACTGATCGCTCTTTTTGAAAATGGCACTCTTGTTATAGAACCATCCGCCATTGTACATTCTACAACGCTCATATCCGGGATCTCAAAACTAAATTCATCGTTATTGGGATATAAACCATTTAATAAATAAGTGGTATTATTTACGACTTTAAAATTGGTCACATCGCCTTGTATCGCAAATTCATCTTCCCACAAGTATTTGATATTATCTTCGGTTTCTTCTCCTTCGTTCTCTTTATCGGCATAAGCCTGATTAAATTTTGAGTTAACGAGTTTTACATTGATGGTTACTTTCATTATAATTTGTGAATTTGTGAATAATTGAATTAGTGATTTGCAATTTCTTTTTTGTCATAATCTATTCCTTGTGATCTTAAGATTCCACTTACTTTCCAGGCATAGAATGCTAAATAAGCAAAGCACGCAACACCAACTAAATAGCTCCATTGAATCCCTAATAACATATCGTCTGATAAAGCCCCTTGTAATAAACTAATAAAGCCTCCGCCCATGATCATCATAATTAAAAAACTAGAACCTTCGTTAGTATGTTTTCCTAAACCTGCGATGGCTAACGTAAAAATACATGGCCATAACGTAGAACAAAATAAACCCACGCTAATAAACGCATAAACACTTACCATGCCTGATGATAACATTCCTACAAATAAAGCAATGATCCCAAAAGCGGAGTATAATAATAATTGACGCGCAGGGTTTCCTTTACTTAAAATGTCTCCTATAATTAACGCAATAATAACAACAGCATAAATGTAAAAAGGCGTCACATCATTATTCGCAATCACATTCACTAATAAGAAAAATGCAAAAGCAATATAAGGCATTAAGAAATTTAAAATTCTGGTAATTCCCATGTTAAAATTAAATGCTTCAACAGAAGAAGTCCAACGACCAATCATTAAACTTGCCCAGAACAAAGAAACAAAAGGTGCAATTTTATCCGTTGGTGTTCCTAAATGTTGTTTCATGAATTCAGGTAAATTACTGGCCGTAGAAACCTCAACCCCAACATATAAAAATATAGCGATCATCCCCATTACTAATTGAGGATATTTTAATGCGCTTTTTCTTTCTGCTGCTACCGGAATGTCTGCGTCTTTCGCATCATCCATCACGCCATGAATTTTATTAGGGATCGAAGAAAACTTAAAAATAACTGCAACAATCAAAAACGCTGCTCCTAAAATTAAATATGGTGTTTTCACGCTTTCGATACTTGCAACCGCAGAACCACCAACAGCAATAGTTCCAAAGATGGCAAAGCTCACCAATAAAGGCCCAACGGTCGTTCCAACATTATTAACGCCACCGGCTAAACTTAAACGTTGCGAACCTTTACGCGGATCACCCATTACAATGGCTAAAGGATTAGCGGCTGTTTGTTGCAATGAAAATCCTAAACCAACTATAAACAACCCGGTAATCATTAATGCAAACGAAGCCGTTTGTGCAGCAGGATAAAATAATAAGGTACCGCAAGCGGAAATCACTAAACCTAAAGCAATACCATTTTTATATCCCATGCGATTTAAAATATCTCCACCGGAAAGTTTTGATACAAGAAAATAAATAACAGAACCAACTGTATAAGCTACATAAAACGCAAAAGAGATCATTTGCGATTGCCACTGCTCTAAATTCAGCTTCTCTTTAAACACCGGAATTAAAATATCGTTACTGGCGGCTACAAAGCCCCAAAAAAAGAAAACACTAATTAGCGTAGGAAGCGCTGTACGTGATGTTTGCATAGATTAATTTTATGTTTCTAAAGTAAAGAAATAAAATCCGACTAACACCACAACTAAACCCTTTTATTAACATTTAAGTTTTTACTTCTTTAGGATTCCTACGTGAGAAATTCGCGCATAAATCTTACTTTTATGCTATGCAATTACTTACCCCTACTCATTGGAAAGACTACGAATTAATAGATTGTGGTGATTTTGAAAAACTTGAACGTTTTGGCAAATACATCACCATTCGCCCCGAACCACAAGCGGTTTGGAAAAAAGTGTATTCTAATAGCGAGTGGGAAAAACAAGCGCATGTAAAATTTGTACCTAAAAGCAGTTCGAGTGGTGATTGGAAAATGTTGAAGAAAATGCCTGAACAATGGACCATTGATTATCCGATCGACTCTTCAGAAAATGCTAGCCTGACCTTTCGCTTAGGATTAACATCTTTCAAACACGTGGGTATATTCCCTGAGCAAGCCTGTAATTGGGATGTTATTTATAATCACATGAAAGGATTAGATAAACCAAAGTTTTTAAATTTATTTGCCTATACCGGTGGTGCCTCTATTGCTGCTAAAGCGGCGGGTGCTGATGTGACTCACGTTGACAGCATCAAACAAGTAGTAACCTGGGCAAATGAAAATATGCAAAAATCCAACTTAGACAATATCCGTTGGATGGTAGACGATGCCTTGAAGTTTGTAAAAAAAGAACAACGTCGCGGAAATTTATACCAGGGGATTATTTTAGATCCTCCGGCTTTTGGCCACGGACCAAATGGCGAGAAATGGAAACTGGAAGATAATATTTTAGAAATGATGGATAGTGTGCTAGAGGTGTTAGATCCTAAACAACATTTACTGATCCTGAATGCTTATTCACTAGGCTTTTCAGCTTTAGTGCCTGAAAATTTATTAAGACCTTTCGCCAATAAAACCAAATCAAATTTAAATATTGGTGAGCTGTATTTAAATGCAAAAAGCGGCGTGAAATTGCCGCTTGGAGTTTGGGGGAGATTAGAAAAAAAATAATAAAGGCATCTCTAATTGGAGATGCCCTTAACTAATAATTACTTCTTTTTCTTTTCATCCATTTTTGCCTGATCTTTTTCTATATCAATTTTAGAAACACTTAAAGGCATTAATTTAGATTCTCTGAATGTTTCGTTCCATTTTATTTTAATGGCTTTCTTTTGTAAGTCGCCTGCACCAACTACTTCATCAAACTGAACGATAAAATCATCTGATTGCCCTCTCTCTAGAACTTTTGCTTTATTCTTTTTTGAATTCGCATTATCCGTATTATTTGGCATGATTGCAGCACATTTGTATGGATTAATAATTCCCACTCCATCTCCTTTGTATGCACATTCAAATTTTGCTACAGCTTTATCAGTATTAGCGTCATGTTTTTTTAATGTACAGGTAAATCCACCGGCTTCAAATTCATTTTTTGTTGGAGGTAAATCAAAATTAGCCGCTTCTAATACTTTACCACCTGCTGATGCTTTGTAAATTCCTTTTAAAGTAACTGTGAATTTATCATTCTTCATTCCTGTTCCTTTAAAATCAACCACTCTCCAGTCTTCATCATTTGGCCCAATTACTAAACCTTTTTCGGTATTAGTAGCAGTTTTTGCGTCTGATGTATATTCCATTTCAGCCGGCTTCACTAATAAATAATCATTGGTTTTATTAAAGATCTTCATTTTAAACTTTGTATAACCATCCGTTGAAACGCCATCTACGATATATAACTTATAATCGTCGGTTTCAAACGTAGCATCTTTATATAAGATCTTCTCTTCCGCTCCGCCTTTTTCTTTTTTTTCCTTTTTTTCTTTTTGCGCAAAGGCAGATACTCCTACCAATAATGCTGCTGCTAATAAAATATGCTTCATATAATATGTTTTTATTAAAACAAATATAAAGTAATAAGAAATAATTACAATCATAATTGTATTAACTTTATTGCCAAAATTTATTAATTTCAATCATGCACATTGATATCATCACGGTTCATCCACCTTTATTAGAAAGCCCTTTTAGCCATAGTATTTTAAAGCGTGCGGCGCAAAAAAACTTAGTGTCTGTTAATGTGGTTGACTTAAGGCATTATGGTTTGCCTCCTAACAAAAAAGTAGATGATTATGCTTTTGGTGGCGGTGCCGGTATGGTAATGATGATAGAGCCCATTGCTAATTGTATTGAAGAATTGAAAGCTAAACGAACTTACGACGAAATTATTTATATGACGCCTGATGGCGTAACCTTAAATCAATCAACCTGCAATCATTTATCTACTTTAAAAAATATCATTGTATTGTGCGGTCATTACAAAGGAATTGATGAACGCCTGCGCGAACATTTTATTACTAAAGAGATTTCGATTGGCGATTATGTTTTAAGCGGCGGCGAATTACCGGCGGCTGTTTTATGTGATGCGATCATTCGTTTAATTCCGGGTGTATTAAATGACGAAACCTCAGCGCTCTCAGATTCTTTTCAAGATAATTTATTATCACCGCCGGTTTATACCCGCCCTGCAGATTATAACGGCTGGAAGGTGCCCGATATTTTGTTAAGCGGACATCAAAAAAAGATCGATGAGTGGCGCCACCAACAAGCTATTGACAGAACTACCTTAAGACGACCTGATCTATTAAAATAATTTTATCATTATGAGAAAGCTTTCCATCCTTATTTTACTTGCTTCGTTTCTACTTTCCTGTTCAAAAAAAGAAGATCCTATTGAACGAGAGAGAAAAGAAATGAAAGAATTTTTTGATAATTCTAAACTATTAGTGGCGTATAAAGGCGTTAAAATTGCTTTACGTGTAGATTATGCTAATCCTAATGCACAAAATGTAAAAATGGGAGAAACCGGTTTAAAAACCCTCTCCGCTATTGCAGGCTTATTAACCAAAGATACTTTACATATGAGCGTAACCGGCTTGTATGATACCTATCAACAAGTAAAAGGCTTATACGAATTAAAAAATGAGATCAACCAGATCAATGAAGATGAGTTGCCAACCATCTTCAGTAAATTCTCTTCGTTAGAAAAAGCCTTAAGTAATTCATCTACCGTTTCTACAGCATTAGAAAAAGATATTTTTGGCGCCTACAATAACAGCACCGAACATTTTATTTTAGGAAGCTTATGGTTTGTGACGCCAAGTGCTCCGGCCGATATTTACATTTATGAAGCGGCTCATATTGACAACAGTCAGATCACTAAAGCCGATCAGCATGTATTTGCCTGTTTGCTAAAAGCCTTGGTGTGTAACGAAAAAGAATGGTATTACACGTCTGAAAAAAGTTCTACCACATACATCGATTACATTACCTCACATAAAAAAGAAGTATTAGAATCAACCACTTATTTAGACAGCGTTCCCGGTACTGATCCCGAAAAACGATTTTATGAATTAAGAAGTTTAGGTTATGCCTTGCGTGCTTATTCAAAAGAAAAAAGCGATAGAGAAGATGAGGCCAACAAAGATTACGACTTATTTGTAGATGATTTTGATAAAGCTGATATTAAGAATAAAGAAATGTGCTTCTTATCAAGTTACATCTGTATTAAGAACAGCAAAAATGATAAAGCGGAGCGATTTTTAAAAAAGATGGGGCAAAGCAAAGACTATAACGAAAAGGATAAAGAAACCGTAGCAGAGTTACGTGCCTTTATAAAAAGCAAAGACGATAAAAAATTCAACAAATACTTTGATAATTTCTCCTTATCAAAAATTGCGTTCTCTTATCTGTACAATCTCTCTGTTAACTCTGATATGGCTAAACAATTACAAGCCAATAACTATTCCAAAAAACTGGTCGCTATACCTAACAAAGTTAATAATGTGATCAATTATTCGGAAACCTTATTGAATACAGATAGTTTAGCCAGCAGTGCCGGAAAATTGATAAAGGGATTGTTTAAGTAGGTTCTACAAACAAAAGCCTGTTAATTAATCCTTTATCTCCCTCACTTTATGCTTTTATATTCCACTTAACTTGGTCGTATAAAATTATAACGTGTCTGATAGAACATCTTCTCAAAAATTAAGAACCTCTTCTGTAACTGTCATCATCAGTTTAGCTTTGGTTTTATTTATGTTAGGCTTATTAGGCTTAGTCATTATCAATGCCAAAAAATTATCAAACCACATTAAGGAAAATGTAGGCTTTCAGGTGGTGTTAAAAGACACAACCACGAATGCTGAATTAGATATTTTAAAACAAGAATTAAGTTCTTCGGCCTACACCAAAAAGGTTGATTTTATTAGCAAAGACGAAGCTGCTAAAAAATTGCAAAAAGACCTAGGCGAAGATTTTATTACGTTTTTAGGCTATAATCCCTTGTTATCTTCGTTAGATGTGAAATTAAATTCGGATTATGCGAATGTGGATAGTTTAGCAAGATTTGAAAAAGAGATCATGCAAAAACATTTTGTGAAAGAAGTGATCTATCACAAAGACATGATCAAGCAAGTAAACGATAATGCGAAGGTGATCAGTATTTATATTTTAGTGTTTAGTGGGTTACTGTTAGTAGTAGCAGTGGCTTTAATTAATAACACCATTCGTTTATCCATTTACGCCAAACGTTTTTTAATTCGCACTATGTATTTGGTGGGTGCTACACAAGGCTTTATTCGTAAACCGTTTATTTTTAAAGGCATTCGCCAGGGCGTGATTGCCGGCTTATTAGCGGGCTTTTTATTAGCAGGCTTCTTAGTGTTTAGCACACGTTATATTCCTGATCTGTTACAATTACAAGACCCTAACTTATTAGTGTTGTTGTTTGGTGCCATTGTTTTATTAGGTATTTTAATTTCAGGTTTAAGCGCTGCACTTTCGGTGAGACGCTATTTGCGTTTGAAAACAGACGATCTTTATTTTTAAACCATAAACATAAAGCAACGATTCACATATTTAAAATTTTTAACCCTATGTGTTTTAATTGCTCTCGGTCTCGTCTTTGCTTTTCGTAAACAAGCCACTCCTCTTTTAAACCCAACAGGAACAGGCATTTCCACTCGTTTTTTAACACCAAACGGTTATACTCGCATCTCTTCTCCAAATAATTCATTTGAAGAATTTCTTCAGGCTATCACGTTAAAACCGAACGGCACTTTGGTGCATTACTATAACGGACAAGAAAAGCCTAATAAAGTAGCTGCAGCTGTTTTAACAATAGATGTTGGCACTAAAGATCTGCAACAATGTGCTGATGCCGTGATGCGTTTACGTGCAGAATATTTATTAAAAACCAAACAGTATGATTTGTTGCATTTTAATTTCACCAATGGCTTTAATGCCAACTATGTAAAGTGGCGAGCCGGTAACCGAATCAGTGTAAAAGGCAATAACGTAACTTGGGTTAAAACCACTAAAGAAAGCCTTTCTTATCAATCCTTTAAGGAATACCTCAACATGGTATTTACGTATGCAGGCACGGCATCTTTAACTAAAGAATTAAAAACTGTTCCTTTATCACAAATGCAAATTGGTGATGTGTTTATTAAAGGTGGTTCGCCCGGGCACGCTGTTATTGTAGTGGATATGGCCATTAACAACAAAACCAACAAGAAACTATTTATGATCGCGCAAAGTTATATGCCGGCGCAGGATATACATGTATTGATCAATAGAAACAATCCTTCTATTTCTCCCTGGTATGAATTGGATGAAAGCGCCCAGGAGATCACTACTCCAGAATGGGATTTTGAAAGAAATCAGTTGAAGAGGTTTTGATTTATAATCCTTCAACAATTTCTTTTAGTTTTTGATTCATACAATTAAATCCATTCGTTGTATTATTATCCAACATTTTATTAAAAAATGGAACCAGTATTCCATTAAATTTTTCGCTTTGTACAAAAGTAGTCGTGCCATTTTTGTTGTCAATCAATTCAAATTTATGTTCTCCATCAAATAAACCAGGAAATAATAAATGTCCGATCCAACGAAACTCTTGATTTACGTCAAACGCCAAAACCTTTGGGTTAAACGTCATGCCTTTTGCCTCTGGGGGTTCCAGCCGCACAGTTATTTTCTTTCCAACTGATATTTCACCAATAACCAATTTTACAAAGGGATTCCATTTTGGATAGTTATTAAAATCTGTTAGAACTGTCCAAACTTTTTCAGGAATTGCTTTTATTACAATTTCAGTTTTGATTTCTTTTGCCATGATTTCTGCATTTAAATTTTATAATTAATAAAAGCCTTATGTCATTAAATTGCTTTAACAATACAAAGTTCTATAATTGTAAAGGGATTGCTCTTGATTTAAATCAAGGAATTAGGCTAGATTTTTTTCTGATTCTACTAAAGGTTTCAGGCGTCATGCCAAGCATAGAGGCAATATATTGTAAAGGCACCTGATTAAATAATTCTTTATTATGCTCAAAAAAGAAATGATACCTTTCTTCTGCTGTCATAGAAAGATGGCTGAAGATTCTGTCTTCTAAAATCGTAAAACATCGTGCAATAAACAGTTTTTCCAATTCATGCCATTGAACAATTAATTTTCCAATTTTATTGTACTCTTCTTTACTGATTGTATATAATTCAACGTCGGTTAAAGCCTGAATCGTCCAACGTGCAGGTGTATCAAATATTAAACTCGAAAGATCTGTAACAAAATACCCTTTAGTTGAGATCCATTGTGTGACTTCCTTGTCTTTAGTAGAAACATAAATTCGCAAGAGACCAGATTTAATAAAACTCAATTTATTACAAGACCCACCTGTTTTCAAAAAATAGTCGCCCTTCTTTAATTCGGTTAGTTTAAATAACGAAACAATGTGTTCAAGGTCATTTTGCTTAACTCCAAAATAAGATTTTATATATTGTTCTAATTCTGTCATTATCAAATATAAAACAAAAAAGGCCGTCTTTACAGACAGCCTTTAGTGGGGTAAATGAAGGGGCTCGAACCCTCGACCCTCGGTACCACAAACCGATGCTCTAACCAACTGAGCTACATCTACCATTTGGGGCTACAAATGTACTATTATTTTAAACATTCCAAAAAAATTTAAACATCCTTTTTCTTTTTATACAAATGCCCTGAAAATCAGTACACAAAAGGGTTTTATAAAAACGAGTATCCTCTGTCTGTAATTTTTATTGCAATTAAATATTCGTTTATGCTCGTAAAAATCAAAACTAAACCGTTCAGAATTCATTTTTAAGGTGTTTTACGTTCATCTTTCACTTTTTTTAACAGCGATTCACGTTCTTTTCAAATCCATTCATCGTTTTATTCGGCTAATTAGTCTTGGAATGTGATTTAGCGGTCAAATTGTTTTGCTTTATAAGGAATTTTTGTTATATCTTTATAAGGCTTTTTAGCAAAACCACTTACTCACTAAAACACACAATTTAATCACTACAAACATGGTTGCAGAAGTTGAAACCTACAATTTACAAGAAACCCTCAAAGACTTTTTTGGGTTTGATGGCTTTAAAGGGACCCAAGAAGCTATAATCAATAATATACTAAACAAACAAGATACGTTTGTTATTATGCCAACGGGGGGCGGAAAGTCTCTTTGTTATCAATTACCCGCTATCATGAGCGAGGGTACAGCTATTATTGTATCCCCACTAATCGCTTTAATGAAAAATCAGGTAGATGCTATCCGTGGCTTTAGTAACGAAACCGGCATTGCCCACTTTTTAAACTCTTCTTTAAATAAATCGGAGATTGCTACTGTAAAACGTGATGTTTTATCAGGCAAAACCAAGTTATTATATGTTGCCCCTGAAACTTTGAACAAAGAAGATAACGTAGAGTTCTTTTCTGAATTCAAGATCTCTTTCTTTGCCATTGATGAGGCACACTGTATTTCTGAATGGGGACATGATTTCCGTCCGGAATACCGTCGTTTAAGGCCCATTATTGATAAATTAGGCTCAGTGCCCGTTATGGCTTTAACTGCTACGGCTACTCCTAAGGTTCAGCAAGATATTCAAAAGAACTTAGGCATGTTAGAGGCTAAATTATTCAAATCTTCCTTTAATCGTGCTAACTTATATTACGAAGTAAGAGCAAAACAAAACGTTGCTAAAGAAATTATTAAATACGTTAAACAAAATACCGGCAAATCTGGTATTATTTACTGTTTAAGCCGCAAAAAGGTAGAAGAAATTGCTGAAGCCTTAAAAGTGAACGGTATTAAAGCCGCTCCTTACCATGCAGGATTAGATGCTAAAGAACGCGCTAAAACTCAGGATGGTTTCTTAATGGAAGACATTCATGTAATTGTAGCAACCATTGCTTTTGGAATGGGTATTGACAAACCGGACGTTCGTTTTGTAATTCACCACGATATTCCAAAATCATTAGAAGGGTATTACCAGGAAACCGGTCGTGCCGGACGAGATGGTGGTGAAGGAAATTGCTTAACGTTTTACAGTTATGATGATATCATGAAGCTTGAAAAGTTCATGAAAGATAAACCGGTTAACGAACAAGAGATCGGTAAACAAATGTTATCGGAAACAGCTTCGTTTGCTGAGACTTCTTCTTGTCGTCGTAAATTCATCTTACATTATTTTGGTGAAGAATTTAATGATGCAAAATGTAATGAGATGTGCGACAATTGCCGTCATCCAAAACAACGTTTTGAAGCAAAAGAAGATCTTGAATTAGTAATTGAGTGTGTAGCAGAAAGCAAAGAAAAACATAAAGTTAAAGACATCATTAATATTTTAATGGGAACTTTAACGGCTACCGGAAAATCCTACAAACACGACACATTAGAGACCTGGACCAAGGGTATTGAAGATGATAAGGATGATAAATTCTGGAATGCAATTTTACGTCAGGCTATTGTAAATGGTTTCTTATCTAAAGATATTGAAAACTATGGTTTAGTGAAGATCACTGATAAAGGCAAGGACTTTCTGAAAAAACCATTCAGTATTAAATTTACCAGAGATAACGATTTCAGTAATGCCGAAAGCGATAACGATGATGACATTGTTGGTGGTAAAGGTGCAAACAGTACCGATGAAGTGTTGTATGCCATGTTGAAAGACTTAACCAAAAAAGTAGCTAAACAAAATAACTTACCTCCTTACGTTATTTTCCAGGAGCCATCTTTAGAAGAAATGTCAATGCAATATCCATTAACCATGGAAGAGTTGACAAAAATTACCGGAGTTGGTACGGGTAAAGCGGCTAAATATGGTAAACCGTTTTTAGATCTGATTAAAAAACACGTTGAAGAAAATGAAATTGAACGTGCAAGCGACTTAGTAATTAAATCGGTGGTTAACAAATCAGGTTTAAAAGTATTTATCATTCAGAACATTGACAGAAAGGTGAGTTTGGAAGATATGGCTAAGAATAAAAACCTGAAAATGAATGATCTGTTAACTGAAATTGAAACGATTGTTACTTCGGGCACCAAAGTAAATATCAATTATTACATCGATCAGGTAATTGACGAAGATAAAAAAGACGAAATTTACGAATGCTTGCGCGAAGCACAAACAGATGATATACAAGCCATTTTAAAAGAATTGGGCGAAGATGAATACAGCGAAGAAGAAGTTCGTTTAATGCGAATTAAATTCATCAGCGAATTTGGAAATTAATTGTTGTTGTTATGTTTCTGAATACAAAAGGTCGTTTACAAAATTGTAAACGACCTTTTACATTATAAATAATTCTGTGTTCAATAAAATTATTTAGACATCATTTTAATACTCAAGAATTATCAAAAACCTGATCAATATCAGTCTTTAAACGTTAATTATTTACAATTGACAGTTAACAACTGTTTCTATAATATAGATAACAACCCTTGTTTTTTGTAAATTCGCATACATGATAGGTATTAATAAAAAAGTTTCGTACGATAAAAAACAAAGTTTAGTAATTCTTTGCTCTACTTTTAAAAATAAAGCAGACTATGTTTTAACCAAAGAACAAGTTAGTTATATTGAAAACGAAATTAAAGCAAACGAAAAAAAATTTGTAAGTCTTAACGACTTATCTCGTTTAGTGTTTGTTGTTTTAGTTGATGAAAAGAAAGATCATTTCACCACATTAGAATCTATCAGAAAACATGGCGCTACCATTTGTGATGCTTTAAATGCTGGCAAACACAAAGAAGTGTATTGTGTAAATGAATTACATAATCAAGAATATTCTTTATCATTAGCAGAAGGTGTAGCGCTTTCAAACTATCAGTTTATCAAACATAAACCAAGCGCTAAAAAACAAACCAATACCTTATCAAACATCAACATTGTTGATTCAAAAATAAACGCATCAAACATTTCAAATTTATCAATTGCTGTTGATGCAACGTTAAAAGCACGTGATCTGGTAAACGAACCGGTGAATGTTTTAAACGCTACTGATCTTGCAGATGCCTTTAAAGCGATGGGAAAACAAGCAGGCTTTAAAGTAGAGGTGTTTAATAAAGCAAAGATCAAACAATTAAAAATGGGTGGTTTATTATCCGTAAACCAAGGAAGTGTTGATCCTCCAACGTTTACCGTAATGGAATACAAACCTAAAAACGCTAAAAACAAAAAGCCATATGTGCTAGTTGGAAAAGGCGTTGTATATGATACCGGAGGCTTAAGTTTAAAACCAACGCCAAACAGCATGGACTTGATGAAGTGCGACATGGCCGGCGGTGCCGCTGTTGGTTGTACGATGTATGCCATTGCTAAAGCCAAATTAAATGTTCATGTAATTGGATTAGTGCCGGCAACTGATAACCGTCCCGGCTACAACGCTTTTGCTCCGGGAGATATAATTACCATGATGGATGGCAGCACAGTAGAAATGTTAAACTCAGATGCTGAAGGAAGAATGATCTTAGCAGATGCTTTACATTTTGCTAAACGCTATGATCCGGAATTGGCCGTAGAACTATCTACCTTAACAGGTGCTGCTGCTGCAGCTATTGGCCAATATGGCATTGTGAGTATGGGGACGGCTACCGATGAACAAAAAGCAAACCTAACGTTAAGCGGCTTACGTATGCATGAACGTTTAGTGGAATTTCCATTCTGGGATGAATACGATGAATTATTAAAATCAGATATTGCTGATCAGAAAAATTTAGGCGGACCATACGGTGGAGCAATTACTGCCGGAAAATTTTTAGTAAAATATACCAAGTATCCATATATGCATTTTGATATTGCCGGCCCGGCTTTTGTAACCGCGAAAGATAGTTACCGCGGCAAAGGTGGTACAGGTTATGGCGTACGGTTATTATTTGATTTTTTCTCTAATATTTAATTTGAGACTTTTAATATACATATGTATCTTTTTATTCTTTAGCAGCTTTGCTCAGGAAGGTGCAACTGAATCGCTCATTGTAGTACACTACGATACAGAAGGAACTAACGAATTGCGACAAACCATTTACCGTTATGATTTTGAAGACAATGTTTTTGCCGGTAAAGAAAAAATAGTAACGGTAGTTGGTAAAAAAGACGGTAAGGATTATTTACGTTTTGATAATGCAGAAAACACGATCTACAAAGACCGCTATTTAATTTCAAACACCGGAAATATTGTTGATCTTAAAGAGAAAAAAGTATTGTATGACGGAACTGCTAAATTAGTACGTTGTTCTAGCGACAGCGTCATTTTCTTTACAAACGATGCTTTTAAAGGTAAATACTACTCTTACTTCGATCTAAAAACCAATACTTATCACGAAATTAAAAAACCTGCCTTTAAACCAATCTTAGGGCAAGAAGTAGAGTTCGACCGTACACAATCTCCTTATAAATTATTGTACTACCCGCCTAACAAACCAAAAGAGGTCTTGATGGAAGATGCAGGGCATGGCGGCGTAAGTACTAAATTTAAACTGGGAGGTATTCCCATTTTTTGGGTTGATAATCATACCTTTATATTCCCCAATATCAAGATCACCAATCTGGAAGGAAGCATTGTAAAATATGATCTAAAAACCAAACAGGCAAAAGAGATAGGAACCTTTAACTCTAACGCTACTGTTTCTCCGGGGTACCGTATTGAAAAAACAAAAAGCTCCTTTGTTGAGTTTTATTTTAAAGATAAACTTTACCTGATCAATCCTGTTAAAGAAACCATGCTGTTAACCAACTATAAAGAATTTGATGGTAATTTTTCGGTAGAAGTAATAGGAAAATCAACCGGTAGAGGCGTTTGGTACAAAGGAAAAGAGGTAGGAAGAAATCATTTTGAAATTAAAAACTTTAAAACTTCTCCCGGTTATGCTGCTATAGTAAAGGAATTAATGATGGGAGATGAGTTGTACCAACAAGGCATTTCTATATTTAACATTACAAAATCCAAGTGGGAAGACATAGACGCAGAGCGTGTAGCGTCCTTGGCCGGCTGGATAAAACCATAAATAATATGATTGAAAACAAAATAGTTGTCGGAATTTCTCAAGGTGATTTGAACGGTATTAGTTTAGAGATCATCTTAAAAACCCTTTCAGAACCCGGCATTTCAGATGTTTGTGTACCGGTATTATTCAGTTCACAAAAAACAGTTTCGTATTTCAGAAAAGCGTTTAATCTCGAAGAATTCAATTTTAATACGATCAAGGATTTTAGTCAGGTAAGTACTAAAAAACCTAATGTATTTGTTTGTTACGAAGAAGAAGTAAATATTGAAATAGGCAAGCCAAGTGTAACCAGTGGCAAATATGCGAAGATCTCTTTAGAGACGGCTACTCAAGCATTGTTGGATAAACACATTGATGTATTAGTTACTGCTCCAATCAATAAACACACCATGCAGGAAGCCGGATTTAACTACCCTGGTCATACAGAATATTTAGGGGAAAAATTTGGTGGTACACCTTTAATGTTATTATGTTCTAACGATTTGCGGGTTGCTGTTGTAACCGGGCACGTTCCTTTAAAAGACATTTCTCAACACATTAGCACCGATAAAGTATTATCAAAAATCACACAATTACACCAAAGTTTGCAAAAAGATTTTGGGATTCGTAAACCCAAAATTGCCGTATTAGGTTTAAACCCTCATGCCGGCGAAAATGGTGCTATAGGTGATGAAGAACTAACCTCTATCGTTCCTGCTATCAATAAAGCTAAAGAAACAATGTTAGTGTATGGTCCTTACTCAGCTGATGGTTTTTTTGGAAACCACACACATACTCAATTTGATGGCGTGTTAGCGATGTATCACGATCAAGGTTTGATCCCTTTTAAAGCATTAGCCTTTAATAGCGGTGTTAATTATACAGCCGGTTTAAATTTCATTCGCACTTCTCCGGATCATGGCACGGCTTACGAAATTGCGGGCAAAAATATTGCGGACGAATCTTCGTTTAAAGAAGCCATTTATTTAGCGATGGACATCTATAAAAAAAGAAATCTGAATGAAGAGATCACGGCTAATCCATTAGCATTTTCTCCGATCAAGAAAGAAAGAGGATAGCCTAAGATTTCTTCAACGGAATATAGGTCTTTTCATTTTCAATGATGATGTGTCGCTGTTTAGATAACGCCTGAATGATTTCTTCAAACAATGTTTTTATTAAAACTCTGCTTTCATCTCTAAAATGTTCCTGAGAGGCTTTAATGGAATCTTCCATTTTTTCTATTTTTAAAAAACTAATTCTTGCTAAATAAAAAATAGTAAGCTCTGATTTTAATCGGAAGTGATTGTCGTTAATGCTCGTTGCGGGCGGTTCAGTGTGCGATACGGCATTAGGCTTTGGATTAGAGTCAATAACGTGTTGTTTTGCCTCTAAACGCTTTACAAGCCATCCCTGGTCATCTGTTAATGCCGAGTAACTCAATCGTAAATGATGTGTTTTTTCAATGTATTTAACCAAGGTACTTGGGCTCGCCTTACGGTGCCAGTCTTTAGGTTCGATCAGCAGCCCCTCGCCTACTTTTAAATTAAGAATGGAGTTAAATACTTCAGAACTACGGCCTTTGCCTTTAAGGTTCAACTCATTCAGTTCCTCTTTACTTAGTTTCTTCATAAAATCATTTTAAAACGATTGGTATGTTAGTATACCAAATTACTAAAAAGTAATATTAATCTCCTAATTTTATCCAACAAACATTGCTTTACTCGCCTTATAATATTGTTTAACTATTATATAAATAGCCTATAAAATACATTAAAAAAGCCCAATTTATTAATAATCAATAAACTGGACTCGTTGTTTATATTTAAATCCTCGAAAAGGAATTGCGTTAACTATTTTCTTCCCAAATTGCCGCTAAATGCACAATGGTTTGAGTGGCTTTTTCCATATCCTGCACACTCACCCATTCTAGTTTACTATGGAAAGCGTGTTCACCTGCATAGATGTTAGGGCAAGGTAATCCCATAAACGATAAACGAGAACCATCAGTGCCGCCCCTAATACTTGATAGCACTGGTTTTACTCCGGTACGTTTAATAGCTTCTAAAGCGTTTTCTACTACAAAATAACAAGTGTCTAATACATCTTTCATGTTGCGGTATTGTTCGCTCACTTTAAACTCGTAACTGGATTTTTTATAATTAGTCAAAACCGATTTGGTGATCTCTTCTAATTCTGCTTCCAGGGCTTTTAATGTTGGTGTGTCAAAAGCGCGTATAATGAATTTGATTTCTACTTGTTCTAATCCGCCATTAATTGCAACAGGATGCATGAAGGGTTGTTTCTTCTCTGTTGTTTCCGGCGTTTTATCTTTGGGGATGCGATTGATAATTTCTGCAGCAATTTTAATGGAATGCTCCATTTTATCTTTCGCAAAACCAGGATGCGTTGGAACGCCTTTGACAACAATGCTTACACCATCTGCACTGAACGTTTCGTTTTCTAAATGTCCTAAAGATTCACCATCCATGGTGTAGCCATATTGGGCTCCTAATTTTTTTATGTTTACTTTATCGGCTCCTCTTCCTATCTCTTCATCGGGTGTAAATAAAATACGAATAGCGCCGTGTTTAACTTCTGGGTGCTGCATTAAATAATTAGCGGCATCCATAATTTCTGCCAAGCCTGATTTATTATCTGCGCCTAATAACGTAGTACCATCAGTGGTTACAATGTCGTTTCCAATTTGTGCTGCCAGATCAGGGTGCTCTGCAAATTTGATAATTTGTGAGGCATCTTTAGGAAGCACAAGATCTTGCCCATTATATTTTGTATGAATAACAGGATTCACATTTTCTCCACTACAATCGGGTGATGTATCCATGTGTGAACAAAAACAAATCACCGGAACTTCTTTAATTGTATTGGAAGGAACTGTCGCATACACATAACCATGTTCATCTAGTTCCGCATCTTTAATTCCCATTGCTAATAATTCTTCTACTAACAATTTACCCAGATTCTTTTGTTTCATAGTGCTTGGGCACGTTGTGGATTCAGGGTCGGATTGCGTATCAATTTTTGCGTAACGAATAAAGCGTTCGGTAACCGTGTGTTTGTAATTTGTAAAGTCCATGATTTAATCTTATTTATTCTTTTTAATGTGTTGTAGGTACCCTATTTTATTTTCAATTGGTGAAGCGTCAGTCGCTTTTTTAAATTTTACCAAAATCATTTGTACATTATACATATGAAGTAATAATCTGATGTTGTGATTTCCTTCATTTACCCCTTCTACTACTACCATATCCGGATTTTGATAACCAAGCGTTTCAACATCTATCAATGAACCATCATGTAACATTACCAGTAAACTATACTCTTCATCATCTGTCAGTGTTTTTTCAAACTCTTTTTCCTGATGTGTAATTCTCTCCACAAAACTACTGGCTAAGTTTTCAGGAGTGGTGTTATTTGAATTTGTTGGACCCGGTGGCGTTATCTTAACTTCCATTGTTATAAATTCTCAATAAAGTAGTTGGTTATTTTTTCCATCAGATGTGCTCGGTCTTTTCCTAACACGTTGTGTTCGTGTCCCGGATACATGTAGTAATCTAACTGAATGCCTTTGTCTACGGCTTTCTTTTGGTACATCACACTGTGTTGCCAAACAACTACAGGATCTTGCGCTCCATGAATCATTAATAATTTACCTTTTAATTTATCTACATAATTTAATAAATTGTTTTTATCATAGCCTTCTTTATTTGTTTGAGGCGTGTCCATATAACGCTCGGTGTACATGATCTCATAATAACTCCAATCAATAACCGGTCCGCCGGCTGCCCCAACTTTAAATGTGCCGGGGGAACGTGTCATTAAAGTCGTTGTCATAAAACCACCAAAGCTCCATCCGTGAATACCAATACGCGCACCATCTACGTAAGGTAAAGATTTTAAATACTCAACCCCTTTCAATTGATCTTCCATTTCTAGCGTTCCCAATTGTCTGTGTGTTGCTTGCGAAAATACTTTTCCTCTATAATCTGTTCCACGACCATCAACAGTAAATACCATAAATCCTTTTTCTGCCATATATTGATACCAAAGCTCTCCACCCGCCATCCAGGTATTAGTTACCATTTGTGAATGTGGCCCATTATATAAATACACCACTACCGGATATTTTTTGGTAGAATCGAAATTCGTTGGTTTAAATAAACGACAATATAGATCAGTCCCTTCGCTATTTTTAATTGTAAATAAACTCCAGCTTCCTAATTTATAATCTTTAACGGGGTTTTCTGCTTTAAAAATATTGATGGCTTTTTTAGATGAGGTATTAGTGATATTGTATTCGCGCGGTGTGTAACAACTCGTAAAATTATCAATGATGTAATTTCCTTTTTCATCTAAAACACAAATATGAAATCCGTTACCGTAGGTTAAACGTTTCATTTCTCCGCTTTTTAAATTAACGCTGTAGAAGTCTTGATTAACCGGGCTTTGTTCATTAGCATGAAAAAATAAACGTTCTCCTTTTTCATCAAAACCATTTTCGGTTTTAACTTCCCATTTACCTTTGGTTAATTGTTTAATTAACGTTCCATTAATGTTGTATAAGTATAAATGGTTAAAGCCATCCTTATCGCTTTGCCAGATAAACTGAGAAGGATTGTTTTTCACAAACAACATAGGGTGCTGAGGCTCTACAAATTTTGCATCTTTCTCTTCAAATAACATTCTGGTAAAGGCTCCTGTTACCGCATCGTATTCATTTAACTGCATGTGGTTTTGATCTCTGTTTAATACCGCAATGTAAATGTGTTTTTCATCCGGACTCCAGGCAATGTTTGTTAAATATTGTTCTTTATCGCCTTCTGTTTTTACATAAATTGTTTTGTTGTTTTTTACATCATAAATCCCTAACGTTACGTGGTGACTTTGGTTCCCGGCCATTGGGTATTTAATATTCCTGTTTTTTGCCGGGCGAGATGTCCAATCAATAATAGGGTAATCTGTTACCGTACTTTGATCCATTCTATAAAACGCCAGATACGCTCCTTTCGGACTCCAAAAAGTTCCTTTGTGAATGCCGAATTCATTTTGATGAACATTATGTCCGTCATAAACAATCTCGTAAGAACCATCGTTTGTTACCTGAACATCTTTACCGTCTTTAGACACATATAAATTGTGGTCTTTACAATATGTATAAGCGCCGGTTACAGGTTCTTTTTCATAGGCTTCCAGATCTGCGCCTTCTACTTTTTTGTCTGTTTCAGAAATTGTTTTTTTGTCGATCGCATAAATCAATTCTCCTTTTTTATTTGAAAAATAAAATTGATTGGCGTTTTTCCATGTGATCGCATTCAATGTTGCCAAAGTATCTTTACTAGACAGTTTTAATATAGCGTTCAAGTCTTTAAGAGATACGACATCTTTTGTTTTGCCGCTATTTTTATCGCCCACCTTTACAATGTTCTCATCAATATAAGAAAACTGATTGGTACCACTGATAAAATTCAAACTAGCCAATCGCTTAGGCGCAAGTGTTGTCCGGCCTTTTAATACAGCTTCCTGAATGGTTAATAATTTGTTTTGGGCAATAGAGGTGCTTGCAATTACAAAAGCACTAAGAACTAGAATTTGTTTGTTCATTTTATTTTTTAATTGAATTATATAATTCTAAAATTTGCTTTTTAGTGTCTGACACTGTTTTTAATTCAGTAGACATCGCGGTTACATCCTGATTGTCTTTTTTTGCCCTTTCAATTTTTGCGGTCAATTTATCTTCTTTGTCTTGCCACACGTTCAACAAATTATCTTTCATTACTTTTTGTGCCGCGTATTTCACATACTTATTATCGCTCTTACCGATCTTAGCAATCTCTTGAGCTCCATCAATGGCTGTTTCGGGCTTCGTAGAGCGTTTTAAAAATTTGCCGTACATGTTTCCATACCCCATCAATTCAAAACCACTGAAATTCTTTTTGATCTTTTTAAAGTATTCGTGATTATCGTCTGTTCCGTTTTTAGCATACAGATCCATAATAGAAAACATGATCTCTTTAGAGTTTTCGTTCTCTAACGTTTTTGCTTTTTTCATGGCTAACTCTGTGTTAGATTTTGCAATCGCATCAAAGCCTTCTGAAACGATCGCGTATGACTGCTCGTTCAACGCGCTTTCATATAAAGCGTTTAGATCGTCCCCTTTATAGTTTGTAGCTAATGCTTTAATAGCAGCGGCTCTCACTTTTGTATTCGCATCTTTATTTGCAATGGTTAACAATAAAGGTTTTACTGTAGACTCATTGTCTTTTGCTATACCACTTAACATCGAAATAGCATCGCTTCTGAATTTACGCCAAGGATCGTTTTGCGCAATGTTTTTTACCAGCTCAACAATATCTTTATCTGACATGTGATCTCTGAAATAATCCAAGGCCTCATCTCTATCTCCCCACAATGGCGCATTTTTATATTGAAACACATATTCTTCCTTCGTTTTATCATATTTAATTTTCGCAAGCAATTGGCGTTCTGCATCAATGTTCACTAGATCCGGTTTAGAAGCAACATCAAGCGTCAAAATAGTTTTTACATCATCGATCCAAATGCGCTTACGCTCTTTTTTCCCTCCAACATAAATGTCTATATCAATTGGTAATTTATATAATGGCGTTGTTTTAAAATCTTGCGTTTGACGAATGTCAATTTTCAATTTTTTTGTCTCGACGTTGTAATCTGTAACTACATCTAACTCGGGGTGGCCTTTCGCATAATACCATTCATTGAAGAACCAGTTTAAATCTTCTCCGGTTATTTCTTCAAAAGCTAAACGCAAGTCATGCGCTTCTGCTGTTTTAAATTTATTTTTTTCTAAGTATAATTTTAATGATGCAAAAAAAGCATCATCGCCAACATACTTGCGCAACATGTGTAAGATCTGACCACCTTTATTGTAGCTAAATGCATCAAACATATCTTCACGTTCTGCATAATCAAAACGCACTAAGTCAACTTGTTTTTGATTAGCTTGTGCAAAATAACCAAAACGAGAATCCGCATGATGATCATCTGCAGCATCACGTCCGTGTTCAAACTCTTCCCATAAATATTCACCATAAGTTGCAAACGATTCATTTAAAGTTAGGTTCGACCAGCTTTCGCAACTTGCTAAATCCCCAAACCATTGGTGAAACAATTCATGTGCAATGGTGCTCTCGCCTTTTGCTCCATCAATGATCTCACGAGTTGTTTGATAACATACAAAATCGCCATGCAAGGTAGCAGACGTATTTTCCATAGCACCGCTCACGTAATCACGCACTACTATTTGTGCATATTTAGGCCAGGCATAAGGTACTCCTAATTTGTTTGAATAGAATTCCACCATTTTTTTTGTTTTACCAAAAATTGCTTTTGCATGTGGCCCGTATTCTTTTTCTACATAATAGCTAATTTCTTTGCCATTCCATGGTTCATCAGTGATTTTCACAAACTCTCCAACTCCCATCATTACTAAATATGGGGCGTGTGGCAGATCCATTTTCCAATGGTCTGTTTTAGTTCCATCTGCATTTTTAACTGACTCAACCAATAAACCGTTAGACAGCGTTGTGTATTTGCTATCAACGGTCATGTAGATCTCATTGGTCATTTTTTCAGTTGGATTGTCAATGGTTGGAAACCAAGCTGAATTGGATTGCGTTTCGCCTTGAGTCCATATTTGTGGCATTTTATCAGGATCCGCACCTGTTGGATTAATGAAGTATAAGCCTTTGTCGCTAGAGATAGCGCCGCTTCCACCTTCTTTTAATTCATTCGGTTTAGAAACGTATTCAATTTCAATCTTATACTTTTCGTCTTTGGTAAATGTTTTACCCAGATCAATTCTTATAGAATCGTTTGTATAAGTATATTTTACATTAAGAGGCATAGCTGTATAGCTGTCTTCTTCTTTGATCTTTTGTCCGGGTTTTACAATCATTGGTTTATAAACCAGGGCCGTTCCTTTCACGCTTTTAATTTCCATACCACGTGCGTTTAAAAACAACACATTGGTTGGATAAAAATACGGTTTCATTAAAAGCTCTGCCTTTCCGTTTAACTGAGACTTTTGCCAATCAAAACTCACCCATAATTTAGTATGAATGATGTCGTTCGTTTTAGTGTTTGTTGCCTGGTAGACTTTCTTTTTAGGGGTCTCTTCAGCAATCACTCTCACTGTATCTAAATTAATAGCAGGTTCGGCAACCATCGTTACCGGTTGAGTGCTTTGCGTTTTTTTAGTAGATGAACAGGCAATGGCAAAACCAATAATACCGGCAGAAAATAAAAGGTGTTTGTACTTCATTTTTTAATGTTTAAGTAGTAAAAATGCAATTATTTTAAAGAATAGCCAAAGAAAAAACCGCTTAGTGTATAAGCGGTTTAGGTTGATGATTTGTGGGCTTATTAATCTTTAACCCGACTAAATCTTAGGGCTTTTAAAATAAAATTAGGCAAGGCCTTTTTAGGATCGCGTTTGCGCAGATCTAAATACCAGCCAATTTTTTTAACTACCGGTAATTTTTTAGTCTCAACAAATTCTATTAACGTACCATCCGCATCTTCAATATACGTAAAATGTCCTGCAGCTTCCCCCATTTCAAAGCCTGCGCCTCCATCTACTGTAAATGGTTGTCCGGCTTTGATACACGCTTCTTCCAACGCTTTCATGTTTTTAATATCAAAACATAAATGAATAAATCCACAATCTCCCCACAGGCGATTTTCAAAGATCTTTTTAGGAGTATAGTCTAATGCTTGAATTAATTCTATTTCATTATCTCCTAACAACGGGCCAAAACTTCCTTCACGCGGTTTACTGTTTCTTAAAACTACTCTTCTGAATTTTTTCTGAGAGCCCTCAACACCTTTCCAGTCTTCAAATACAGAAGTAGTATCACTAATAACTTTGTCGAATCCCAATACCGTTTTGTATAAACCAATCGACTTATCAATGTCTTTTACGCCAATCACAGCGCCTAATACACCGCCTGTACTAAAATCTTTTTGTTGGTACCAGGATGTTTTTTCTTCGATCACTTCATACACATTTCCCCATAGATCATGAATATAAAAATGTTTTCTGCCATCCGGAGAGTTTGTAATATCGGTTAATAATTTAGCTCCGAATTTTTTCAAATGCTCGTAAGATGCCTGAATATTATAGGATTTTATTTTCCCTGCAAAAATCCCAATATCTCCCAATTGTATTGTAAAATCAACCTTTTGCGCTTGTCGGCTGGTATATTGCCATATTTCAAATCCACCGCCACCATTCATACTGATCGCTAAAATTGCGTGTCGTGCATGTGGTTTGTTTGCTGTATAAGGCAACATTAGTTCAGCCATCGCGGCTTCTTCAAATATTTTAATGTCTGTACCAAAAGCTTTACGGTACCACTTAAACGTTTCCTGAACATTGGTGTTTCCTACACCTAATTGCTGAATGCCTGAAATTATATAACTCATATGATTAATTGAAACTGTAAAATTAATGATTTATAAAGAATGTGGATGTGTTCCAATATATTTCATCACCACATAAGGTTCAGGTACTGTTAACTCTGAGATACAATAGTTCAACTTGTCCTGCATCTCTAAAGGATAATCCGTTACAATTTCAAAACCAAGAGATTCAAAAAACTCGGGGATAATGCATACTAAATAAATCGGTTGTGTTGAGATCGCAATTCTGGCTAAGATCAGCGCTTTTGCGATGCCCTTAAATCGGTTAGATTCAATGACTCCTAAAGAACAAAACTCATCGCAACCTTTATGTTTTCGTATGCGTCCAAAACCCAGTATTTCCTCCTGTTCTTTTACCACTAAAAATTGCTCACGCTCAAGGCATCTGTCGTCGAGATCAAACTGTTTAATAAACTGTTTAATAGCAATGAAATCGGCCTCTGTAGCCGTTTTTATGTCAAACCTTTGGTTAATGCCTATTTGTTTCATTAAAATACAGCACAATGATACTAAATATTACACAGAATAATTTGTGTTAATTTTAGTCTACACCCTTCATAACACCAATAAAATTGTATTTTTGTTATGGTATATAAAAGCCCATTTTAATGATAAAACAAGAATACGATGTTGTAATTGCCGGAGGAGGATTAGCGGGATTAACGCTTTCAATACAATTAAAACAAGCCAACCCAACTATTTCTATTTTAATTTTAGAAAGCCGCGATAAAGCTGCGGCTACTGCGGCTCACAAAGTGGGCGAATCTACTGTGGAATTAGCAACGCATTATTTCAGAGAAGTTTTAAATTTAAAGGAATACTTAGAAGAATTTGAATTACCTAAACACGGACTTCGTTTCTTTTTCACTGATGAGAAAAAAGAAGAATTATCTAATCGTGTAGAGCTTGGTCCACGTTTAAAACTACCGGTTCCAAGTCATCAATTAGACAGAGGAACTTTTGAAAATTATTTAGAAAAATACACAAAACAACTTGGTACTGATTTTATATTAGCCGCCAGAGCCAAAGACGTGAATATTGACGCCAATGGGTTACACGAAGTTATCTATGCACATGAACGTGCCGATAAAACTGTAAAAACAAAATGGTTTGTAGATGCTACCAGCCGAATTAGTTTATTAAAGAAAAAATTTGGTTTTCAGAAAGAAGCACCGCATAATGTAAATGCGGCTTGGTTTAGAGTAAAAGGTGTTGTAGATATTGATGAATGGAGTGAGAATGAAACCTGGAAAAATTTTTTAGCACCAAAGCTACGCTATTTAAGCACCGTCCATTTTATAGACAAAGGATATTGGTTATGGGTAATTCCTTTGGGATCTAAAAACACCAGTATTGGAATTGTTGCCGATGAAGACATTCATCCTTTTGATACGATCAATACATATGAAAAAGCAGTAGCCTGGATTCATAAGCATGAGCCTCAGGCGGCAAAATATGTTTGTCCTGCCAAAGAAGACATTCTTGATTTCAGAATCTTAAAACATTTTGCTCACGATAGCGGAAGAATTTATTCGGCTGACAGATGGGCTGTAACCGGTGAAGCAGGGGCTTTCCTGGATCCGTTTTATTCTCCCGGCAGTGATTTTATTTCTTTAAATAATACCTGGTTAAGCGATTTGATCTTAAGAAGTCATAACGGTGAGGACATTACCGTTAGAGCTCAAATATATGAACAAACGCATTTATCATGGTTTACAAGTTGGTTGCCAATTTATCAGGATAAATATAAATTGATGGGGAACACTCAGATTATGGTATTTAAGATCTTTTGGGATTGGGCTATTTACTGGTCTGTTCCGTGTTTATTATTTACCAATAAAGGGTTTACGGATCTTAAAATTTTAAAAGAATTATTTGTTTCTGAAAACAGCTTAGGAAGGAAGTTTGGTGTGTTAAATAAAACCGTTCAGGATATGTTTTTAGATTGGTTACCTCATGAAAACAAAACCTTTACTAATAAATATATTGATCCTTTGGATTTAGATTATTTAAAAGATTTTCAAAAAGGCATTGACATCATGCATGAAAAAGGCGCTATTTTAAACAAAGTAGCCGAAAACATGATTCTGTTAGAAAAAGTGGCTGCTGAAATGTTTCGCTATATTAGTAATCAAGTTCATTCTACTCCATTAGACATTAAAGTTGATCCTTATGCTATTTCTTTGAAAAAAGTGTACAACGCCGAAGATCACCTTAATGGCTTGGAGGTGGATGCTAGTGTACAGCAAGATGTAACTAAAATGTGGTTTTACAAAGAAGCTGCTACTGTTTAGTTATTTAATCAGGCAATATTTTTGTCTTTTCTGCGTTTCATGGATTACTAAACAACCCTATGCTGTCTCTTAACTGGCATCGAAATATTTTTTTATTTGGACTAATCGGACTAGCCGTCGGGATGTTGTTTGGAACTGTTCCTACAAGCATTCCTCAAATTATTTTAGCGGCAAATTGGTTACTTGAAAAAAACTTTACCTGGAAATGGCATCAGTTAAAAAACAATAAAATTTTTTGGATTCTGATTTCGCTTTTTCTCTTGCATCTCATTGGAATGGTTTATACCGAAAACATTCCGAAAGGCCTGGATGATCTAAGGAATAAAATACCATTACTTATTTTACCTCTTATTTTATTTTCAACCAACCCTTTATCTGCCAAAGAATTTAAACTACTCTTTAGCTTTTTCTTTATCAGTGTATTTGTTAGTTCTGTTTGTTGTTTTATAGTGTACTTAGGCTTTACAAAAAAAACAATTATCGATGTGCGACAAGCCTCTGTTTTTATGTCACACATTCGCTTCTCTTTATTTATTGCCTTTAGTGTTATTGGATTGATCTACTTTTCTGTTAAGGAACAACAAAAAGTGTTTAGGTCTTTTTCTATTTTGATTATTGTTTGGTTGATCTTTTTCATGTATAAACTAGAGATGGCAACAGGCTTCTTGTCTTTAATAATTGTAGGCGGAGCTTTACTACTACATTATTGCGTTTCCTTTTTCAAAAAAACCATTTCCTTTTCTATCATTATTTTGTTAGTTATTGGGCTTATTTTTATTACAAGTAAAGCCTTACAAAGCTTAAACATGTTCGATGAAAACCCTGCAAGCAAAGCAAATATCATACTTAAAAAATCAGTTAACGGCCGGGATTATTTAAACGATACGGTTTATGGCTTAGCCGAAAACGGTAATTTAATTGGTCTTAATATTTGTTATACTGAATTAGAAAAAGAATGGGAGAAAAGAAGCCGGATACCATATTTTGCAAAAGACAAAAAAGGAAATGGATTGCGTTATAGTTTGTTGCATTACATGGCAAGCAAAGGGCTTACTAAAGATTCTCTTGGCATAACACAGCTTAGCGATGCTGATATTCAAAATATCGAAATGGGTGCGTCTAATTATAAATACACCAATCAAAGTGGTTTGTTTATTCGTTGGAGAGAATTGGTTTGGGAATACACCAAATACAAGCGAGGCGAAAATCCATCCGGACATACATTAACTATGCGTTTAGAATTCTGGAAAACAGCTTGTTTTATAATTAATAAATATCCTATCATTGGGGTCGGTACCGGCGATGTTCAAAACGCTTTTGATACTGCTTATATAGAAACTAATTCTAAACTAGATGCCGTGTGGCGTTTGCGCTGTCACAATCAGTACTTAGCCATCACTGTTGCTTTTGGTATGCTCGGTCTTTTAGTGTTTTTATTCTATTTGTTTTATCCGGCATTTGATCAAAGAAAAAATTTACACTATTTATATTGGCCTTTTTTCTTGATCGCACTATTATCTTTTATTACAGAAGACACTCTTGAAACCCAATCGGGAGTTACCTTTTTTATTTTCTTTCAAAGCTTGTTTTTATGGTTAGCGTCTTTCGCTAAACTAAAGTAAAACGGTTTTTTTGTTACAATTTTTCTACAGAAACAAGGCTCGAAACACCAGCAATTACAGGCTTTCTACAGGATTGTGAGAAAAAATGTTGTAGTTTATTTGCATTTTAACCAACGGCCTTTTTTCGGTTTATATTCGTTATAGTTATTTCTTTTTAATCACTTAAAACTAAAAACATGATGAGAAAAGCAACCACTTATTTATTTGCCGCCGCTACTTTAATGGCTAGCGCAACTTACGCGCAAAGAAATTGCGGAACCATGCAAAATCTTGAATTTTTAAAATCTCAAGATAAAATGATTGAAGCCCGCATGAATAATATTGAGGCACAAACCGAAAATTTTATAAAACAGCAAAGTGTTATGAGAACATCTGCTGTCATAAACATTCCGGTTGTTGTGCATGTTATTTATAATACAACTTCTCAAAACATTAGTGATGCTCAGGTTAAATCTCAAATTGACGCCCTAAACGAGGATTTTAGAAAATTAAATGCTGATAGAACTAATATACCAAGTGCTTTTTCCGGTTTGGCTGCCGATGCAGAAATTAATTTTTGTTTAGCGTCTAAAACGCCTTCCGGAGCCTCAACAACAGGTATTGTTAGAAAAAGCACAACGATAACTTCATTTGTTGATGATAAAGTAAAATATTCTTCTTCGGGAGGAGATGATGCCTGGAATACTAGTCAATATTTAAACCTGTGGGTTTGTAATTTAGGAAACGGATTATTGGGTTACGCTCAATTTCCGGGTGGGCCTGCTGCCACAGACGGTGTTGTGATTTTATACCGCGCCTTTGGTCGAGTAGGAACTCTTTCTGCTCCTTATAACAAAGGACGAACAGCGACGCATGAAGTTGGACACTGGTTAAATCTTCGTCATATTTGGGGAGACGCAAGTTGTGGAAGTGATCTGGTTAGTGACACTCCTACCCAACAAACTTCCAATTACGGTTGTCCTACTTACCCTCACAGAACTTGTTCAAATACAACAAGTGGTGATATGTTTATGAATTACATGGATTATACAGACGATGGTTGTATGTATATGTTTTCTACAGGACAAAAAACGCGTATGCAGGCTTTATTTGCTTCCGGTGGTTCAAGGGCCAGTTTATTAAGTTCTCAGGGTTGTGGAAGCACAACAACCACCACTACTACAACTACGAGCACTACTTCAAATACACTAACTGTTGGTAATGGAACAGGCACAACCACTACACCATATGGCACTTATTATATGGACGCCAAAACACAATACATTATTACTAAAGCAGAATTAGTTGCCGCCGGTTATTCATCAACTAACAACATCATCAAATCACTAGCCTTTAATGTTGCCAGCGCAAGTTCTCAAACGATGAATGGTTTTTCGATAAAAATAAAACACACAACCTCTAGTTCTTTTAGTAGCTCTTCTTTTTTAAGCAATTCCGGCATGACTACCGTTTATTCAGGAAATACTGCTGCGTCTACCGGATGGAAGACTCACACTTTCAGCTCTCCATTTACATATAACGGTACTGATAATTTATTAGTAGAAATTTGTTTTGATAATAGCGCCTATACAACTGATTCTAAAACATACTATACATCAACAAGTACTTATAATACATTATATTTAAGATCAGATGTGTCTAGTGGTGGTGTGTGCAATAATACAACAGGAACCAGAACTTACAACAGACCAAATATGAAACTAGTGTTCTCTTCTGTTACCGGAACAATGATTAACCTAGATGATTCAAATACCACTATTGCTGATCATAATTCTACATTAAGAACTACTCCGAAAATGGATATTTCTCAATTTGAATTATCGCCAAACCCTACATCATCTGTATTAAATGTTACTTATACCTTGGATGATGAAGAGTCGAAAGTAAGCATCAAACTATTTAATATGATGGGCGAAATGATTGGCGAATTTATTCCTGCTCAAGGCATTACCGGTAACCAAACTATCGATATTAATATTGGCGAACAAACAGATATCAATAAATTACCAAATGGTATTTACTTATGTTCGTTAACGATAGATGGTAATGTTCAAACCAAAAAGTTCATGTTATTAAAATAAGAGTCAACCTACACCAAACAAAAAAGGAGTTCTGTTTTAGAACTCCTTTTTTTGTTTATAGGATCAGGCCTTAATCGTTTAATTTTAAAACAGCCATAAACGCACTTTGTGGAATCTCTACATTACCAACTTGTTTCATTCGCTTCTTTCCTTCTTTTTGTTTCTCTAATAATTTACGCTTACGGCTAATGTCACCTCCATAACACTTTGCTGTCACATCTTTTCGTATTGCACTAATGGTTTCGCGCGAAATAATTTTAGCGCCAATCGCTGCTTGAATAGGAATTTCGAATTGTTGTTTTGGTATTAACTCTTTTAATTTTTCGCAGATCTTCTTGCCGAAATTATATGAGTTACTTCTGTGGATCAAACAAGATAAAGCATCAACAGGTTCTCCTTTTAAAAGAATATCCAGTTTAACCAGATCAGATTCTCTCATACCTATTGGATGATAATCAAAAGATGCATAACCTTTTGAAATAGATTTTAATCGATCAAAGAAATCAAAAACCACCTCGCCTAAAGGCATTTCAAACACTAATTCAACTCTATCTGCAGTTAAATAATTTTGTGTAACAATGATTCCTCTCTTTTCAATACACAAACTCATTACCGGCCCAATAAAGTCGGCCTTTGTAATAATGTTTGCCTTAATGTATGGCTCTTCAATATAATTAATTCTTGCCGGATCCGGTAAATCACTCGGGTTATTAACCGTTACAACTTCGCCATTTGTTTGGTACGCAACATATGAAACGTTAGGTACAGTTGTGATCACGGTCATGTTAAACTCACGCTCTAATCGTTCCTGAACGATCTCCATGTGAAGCATGCCTAAAAAACCACATCTGAATCCAAAACCTAGGGCTAACGATGATTCCGGTTCCCAGGTTAATGAAGCATCGTTTAGTTGCAGCTTTTCCATACTGTAACGCAACTCCTCAAAATCTTCTGTGTCTACCGGATAAATACCCGCAAATACCATTGGTTTTACTTCTTCAAAACCGTGAATACTTTCTCCGCATGGATTTGCAACAGTTGTTAATGTATCGCCAACCTTTACTTCTTTCGCCTCTTTAATTCCTGAAATAATATAGCCTACATCGCCTGTTTTTACAATATCTCTGGGCTCTTGTTTTAGTCGTAACACCCCAATTTCATCGGCATTATATTCCATGCCGGTATTAACGAATTTTACTTTCTCTCCTTTTTTAATGCTTCCGTTATAAATACGGAAATAGGCAATAATTCCTCTGAAAGAGTTAAATACCGAATCAAAGATCAACGCTTGTAATGGGGCGTTTTCGTCTCCGCTTGGTGGCGGGATACGATTAACGATCTCTTCTAAAATTTCATGTACGCCCATTCCTGTTTTACCGGATGCAGACATAATTTCTTCTCTATCGCAACCTAACAGATCCACAATTTGATCTTTCACCATTTCAGGCTCTGCACTTGGTAGATCTATTTTGTTTAAAATAGGAATGATCTTTAAATTATGTTCAAGCGCTAAATATAAATTAGAAATCGTTTGGGCTTGTATTCCTTGGGCAGCATCTACAATTAATAAAGCACCTTCGCAGGCAGCAATAGAACGAGACACTTCATAACTAAAATCTACGTGGCCGGGAGTATCTATTAAATTTAAAATATATTTTTCGCCCTTATACACATAATCCATTTGTATTGCGTGACTTTTGATCGTTATCCCTCGCTCTTTTTCCAGATCCATATCATCTAACACTTGAGCCTGCATTTCTCTTTTAGAAACCGTGTTAGTGTACTCTAGTAATCTATCTGCTAAAGTAGATTTACCATGATCAATATGGGCAATAATGCAAAAATTACGTATGTTCTTCATTTAATCTTAAAATAAGTCTGCAAAGATACGTTATTGCTCTTAATTTAAAGACTCCCTAAAAAAATATATAAAACAAAACCGCCTCTGAAAATTCAGAGGCGGTTAACTATTATTTGATTATGTATTATTAATTTGAGCGGATCACGGTTACATGTCCCACAAACGGGTGTTTATTGCCTTGTAGATCAAACACCGTCAGTTTATACACATAAACGCCTTGTGGAGCCATTTTAGAGTTTCCTTTCACTGAACCATCCCAGCCTTTTCTGAAGTTATTGCTCGTAAAGATCATTTCTCCCCATCTGTCAAAAATATCCATACGATAGTTCTCTTCATCAATACCCACGCCCATTGGCTGGAACATATCATTGCTGCCATTACCATCCGGGGTAAACGTATTAGGAATATACAGTGCAAAATCAGGCGTGATCTCTATTGGCAACATGGTAGTATGAGTACATCCTTGTGCTGAAATAGCCTTTAAAAACACATTGTATGTTCCTGAATTAGCATAATAATGACTAGGATCCACTAAGGAAGAAGTGTTGTTTCCATTAACTGCTGCAGGATCACCAAAATCCCAGAAGTAATTCACAGCTCCCTGTGATTGATTGATAAAGTTAATATTCGGATCCAAAATACTTGCTGATGGCGGATCTGCCACAAAAGCAGCTACCGGCTGAGGATATACAATGATATGATCTGTTTTGGTAACATTAAGCACACATCCCTGTGCACTTGTGATCTGTAAAAAGGCCGTTATTGTATCCGCATCCATAAATGTGTAATACAATGGATTTGTATTGCCAATGATCCCTCTTGAATCTGTCGACCAGGAATATTGATCCGTTGTTGGATTATTAGAAGTAGCCGTCATTGTTACCGATAAAGGCGCACAACCCTGACGTGGCGTTACTGTAAAATCACCGGTAGGTAATGGATTCACATTAACCGTAAATACCGCCGAGGCACTTGGGATCGTACAACCATCATCGATCGTTACTGTGTAAGTATTTGGGGTTGTAAGGTAATTTGCTGTTACCGGTACCGAACTCGTGGCTACCTGTGTATGAGTTGTTCCTGTACTCCAGATAAAGTCATACGGAGCTCCTTCGCCCGGACTGGTAATGTTTGGGGTTAAGATCGCTGTTTCTCCATCACATTTCGTTACCGCAAATCCACTGATCGCTAATTGAGGCTTAACCGTTACCGTAATCACTTTTGGCGCAGGCGAACATCCGTTCTGATCAGTCACCGATACATTGTATTGCA